>JAVBXY010000035.1 GCA_030824275.1 Rhodocyclaceae bacterium
TTCACCGGCAGGTTGCGGGCATCCGGTTCGAGGTCGATGTCGGCTTCGATGACGATGTCGGACATCAGGGTGGCGCAGCAGGCGAGGCATTTGCCCTCCTCCCGCTCGTAATCCATGAGGGCGAAGTTGGAGGCCTCGCCGTGCTCGACTTCGCCGTCGGTCACGTCGACCTTGCAGGTGGCACACAGGCCATGGCAGCAGGCGTGCGGCAGGTAGATGCCGTGGCGCAGGGAGGCGTCGAGGATGGTCTGGCCATCTTCCACCTCGATGACCTGGCCCAGCGGTTCGATGGTCAGTTGATAACTCATGGGGTATGGCGTCGAATCTTTTGTTTTGAAAAGTCGGCGCTGGCGGGACGGCGATTTTGCCGACCACCAGCGCCGAGGAGGAACTAGCTACAGCTTCCCTTGATCCCCGTCAGGCCGGGGGTGCGGAAACGGATCACGTCCTTGTGCTTGAGGCCGTTGTCGGCCAGGCTCTTGGTGTAATCCGGCTTCCAGGGCTTGCCCGACTTGAACCACTCCGCCTTGTCCCAATCGACCTTGGCGAACTCCGGGTGATAGCCGAACATGCCAGCCAGCGGGCCTTTCAGCATGTCGCCGAAAATCATCGGCGGCGGCAGGGGCACGCAGAAGGGCGCGCAGAACAGCAGGTGATCTTCCCAGCCGATGTAGAGCAGCGGCGCGGGGAATTTGTCCTGCGAGTCCTTGGGTGAAAACTCGTATGTCTTGACGGCAGCAACAGCCATGTCTGTCTCCTTAGTTCTTGGTCGCCTGGGCGCGCCAGGCTTCGAAGTTCTTCTTGTCCGGCGAGCCCTCGTAATCGAGGTTGTCCTGGCCGAATTCGAGCTTGTACCACTTGAGCACTTCCATCAGCGGATTGAAATCCGGCGAGGTCGGATCGGCGTCGGGGCCGAAGCAGTTGCCCTGATAGATCTGGTGCACCGGCAGCCAGGACTGGATGTACTTCTCCGGCTCGTGGTCGAAGATGTCCTTGCAGCCATCGGAACAGAAGTGGTACTTGTCGCCCTTGTAGTCCGATTCGCGATAGCAGATCTTGGTCGGATCGTCAGGCTCGGTGAAGAACATCGGGATCTGGCAAGTGGTGCACAGCATCGGCAGCGTGCCGTTGTAGAAACGGTTGCCCTCCTTCGCCTGCTCGGCCCAGTGCTCATAACGCGGACGGTAGTACTTGTCGAAGGTGTCCGGGTACTTGGACGACAGCCAGTCCATTTCCTCGGCGCTCGGCGTCCAGGTGTGGAAGGGCGCAGCAGCGCCGTAGTTGTAGAACACGGCCCAGGCCTGGTGCGACAGGTGGTCCTTGTCCTTGCAGGCCTGTACCCAGCCGGCCGGCGGCTTGATGCCATAGCGGGCGAGGTCGGCGAAGAGCGCGCCACCGTTCTGCTCGGCGTAGATCTCCCAGGCTTCCTTCCAGCTCATCACGCGCTTGGGCAGCATGTAGTCCTGCATCATGGCCACCAGGGTCAGCACGCGATAGCCGCGCCAGAACCACTTGTCGAGCCAGCGCTGGACGATGGGCACGTTGGCCGGATCCTGTTCCAGCAGGAACTTGATCATCTCCAGGCCCAGAGTCATGTGCCGCGACTCGTCGGACTGGGCCGAGAAGCCGAAGGCCATGGCGCCCATGTCGCCGTTGTAGGCAGCGCCCGAGATGAAGGGCACGAAGAGCAGGTTGGTCAGCACGTATTCGAACGCGAAGCCGATGGCGACCATGAACTCGAACGGGCCTGAGGTGACGGCGTCGTCGAAGAAGGACTTCGGCACCGACAGATACCAGACGCGGTCATGCTGGTGACGCCAGTTCTGGAAGCCGTTGTAGTACTTGTTGTAGTTCGACATCGAGTGGATCTGCGTCTGGGCGTGACGGATCTCATCGAGGGACTGCATCAGGCAGGCCACGCGCGGGCCGGCGCCGGCGAGCTGACGGCCGACGTGGGCAAAGCCACGGTGAGCCATGTATTCCAGCGGCGTGACGCCGGTGAGGAACAGCTTCAGGTTGTTGATGTAGCGCGCATCGGTGACGCCTAGATGGCCGTTGCTCTGGTTGAAGGCGTCAAGGATCGCGTACAGCTTGCGCTCCTTCTCGGCCTGATACTTCCAGTAGGCATCCATCGTCAGACGGAAGGGGTCCTCGAACTTGCTCCAGTCGTGGATCTTGATGCCCTCGTATTCGAGGAAGGGGTAAATGGCTTCCTTGGCCTGGTAGCTGGGCTCCCAGTCGAGGTCGCGGGTCATCAGGTTGTAGCGTTCCTTCAGGCCCAGTTTCTTGGCGACTTTCATGTCCATGTTATGTGTCTCCTCAGTGCTTCCAGCTCAGGGTGAATTCGTCGTCGGTCTCGTCGATGTGGCCGGTCAGGGTGATCAGGTTGATGTGCAGTTCCTGAAGGTTGAAACGACGGCCCATGACTTCCTCGACGGTCTCGCGCTTGATGGTCATGGTGTTCGGCGCATCGATGCGGACCATGCCCGGCTGATCATCCACAGTTGCGTTCGGGTTGTCGGCGAGGATCGCCTCAATGATGCTGCGGGTCTCCTCGTTCTTCTGGAAAGCGATAAATACGTTCGACATCGTGATCTCCTTAGACAGCCAGACCGGCCTTGTTGCAGCGGGCATTGAACTGATCGGTCAGCTCCGCCATCACCGAGTCGCCCTGCGCGCCCAGCGCCTGCGTGGCCAGCGGCGCCAGCGCCTTGACGGCACGGTCGCGCCACTTCTTGGTCCACTCGGACATCAGCGCCTTGTTCTCCGCCGTCTCGCCAGCGCCGACTTTCAGGCAGGCATCGACCCACTTCGAGGACTCGGCAAACCATTCGGACTGGAAGCGCGTCAGCATCGACACCACCGGGCCACCCTGGGTTTGCAGCGCGTTATCGACGTGCTGATAGGCCAGCGGGAAGAGCAGGCCGTCGAGCACCACGTTCTGGGCGACAAACAGTTCGAACCAGTCCTTGACCACCAGCATGTCCTCGACCAGACGACGCAGTTCCTGCCATTGCGGCGCAGTCATCCAGGCCTTCTTGGCGGCATCCAGATCGGACGGCTCGCCGAGGGTGAAGCCAAGGCGCGTGATGTATTGCGCGATGCCCAACTGGTCCATGCCGTTGTAGAGACAGGGCTGGGTGATGGCGGTGCCGTAACCGTAGGCGCACATCGAAGCGCCATTCATGTTGGCACCCCAGGCGACGTGACGCAGCGGCAGGTAGAACTCCAGCGCAGTCTTCTTCGCCGCAGCGTTGAAGTTGGCGGCGAGGCCACGGCTCTCGACGAACTCGAAGTCGGCCTCGGCGGTTTCCTGCATCTTGGCGCGAGCGATGGTGTAGGCCCCGTAGTAAAACTGGCGCGGGTCCTTGAAGGCGTACCAGTCCTTCATCTTGATCGCGGTGCGGGCCGGATCGAAGATCATGTGGTCCGGGTCCCAGGTCGGGCGGTAATGGAAGTTGGCGTTGGCCTGCACATCCATGGTGGCTTCGATGTAACGCGAAGCCGCCTTGTCACCGCCAAGACGGTCGGCGATGTGGTTGAAGGTCTGCCGCAGCGGGGTAATGCTGACGGTACGCAGATCAATTTGCATCGAGTCTCCTCCTTATGTAATCCGGCGGGTTGCCGGCTTTTTCAAATCAGGTGTTTTGCTTGAAGCGCTGATGGGTGGCGTCGCGCAGACTCCAGTTCCATTCCTGGCCGTCGTCGTTGCCATCCATCTTGAGACGGCCGCTCTCATCCACGAAAGTCACCTTGTTCGACGCACAGAACTCGTCAAAGGCGGCGGCCGGCAGAATCAGTTCGACGAAAAGTTCCGGCTCACCGATGGCGAAATCGAACTCCACCAGCCCGTTCGCGCGCAACTCGGTGACGCGAACAAACTTGCGCTTCGTATCGAAAATCTTCTCGGCCACGGTCTCCTCCTTCGCTCTGACGGCAGAGAGCCTTAACAGGAAACGTGCCAGCGGATGAAGCCGATGTTTTTACTTGATATTTAATATTCCGCTGCAATGCAACATGAATTTTCAGCCCATCACCACTTGATCAATTCATCAAGCGATCACGCCACAAGTGATGAAAAAATCACGATGCAGTGCAGCATGGAATGCACGGTGAACCTGGCTATCCGTGCGCCAGCGAACGGAGGGCAGGAGCGCGTCCCGCTACGGTGGTTCGCACCTTTGATCCGGGCATCCGCCGACCATGAACCAAGCCGTCATCGACCAGCTGTTGATCCCGCTCATCCAGCGCTTCTTCCTTTTCTTCGGCCTCGTCGGCGTCGTCGTCGGCATCGGGCTCGTCCTCCAGCGCGAGCGCATGCACCAGCTCTTCGCCATCACCGACCGCTGGGTATCCCTGCGCCACGGCACCAAATGGCTAGCGGTGCCCCGCGACATTGGCGCAGGCGTGGAACGTCATCGCCGCCTGGTCGGCTCTATATTCATCGTCGCCGCGACGTTCTCGACCGTGACCCTGGCATGGCGCACCGATGGCAGCGAACTCGCCGCCATGCTCTCCGTTCCCGCGTCGAATCAGATCGGCAGCCTGATAGCCAACAGCACGCGCGGATTGCTGATTTCCGGCGGAATCCTGGCCATCGCCGTCGGCATCATGCTGCTGTATTTTCCGCAGGCCCTGCGCCGTATCGAAGCCAGCAGTGACCGCTGGTACTCGTTCCGGGGCATCAATCGCAGTGGCGACACCATGCACACCGGATTCAACCGCTGGACCGAACTCCATCCGCGCGCCATGGGCGCAGTGATCGCCGTCGGTGCGCTGATCGTCGCAGTCGACAACGGCCTGGCCCTGTACGCCAGATCATGAGATCTCCACAATCCGGCCTCCTGTCGGCGCTGATGCTGGCGACCACACTGATCGGCTGTAGCACCATCGAACCCAAGCCGGGGCCGACGCTGGCCCGACTGACGCAACTACCGACGCAACAACTGACGCCACCGCCAAGTCCGCTGCCAGAGACCGACTCAGGCGTCGCCGCGAGCAGCGCAAGCCAGCCTGGCCTCGAAAGCACCGGCGCAAAAGTGCTGCCGGAAGCTGGATCAGGAGCCCCCCGAGTTCAGTTCAATCTGCATGTCTTCGGCCTCTCCTACCACCCGGATCGTGCCGGTATTCGCGCAAGTCATCTGGACAACGAATTCAACGCCGGGCTCGGACTCAACTACGAGCTGGGTAGTGACGCGCGTGGCGCGACCAGCGTGGAAGCCGGCGTCTTCAAGGACTCGGGGCGCAACTGGGCCAAGTTCGCCGGCGTCGGCTACCAGTTCAAGTTCGGCGAGCGCTGGCGTCTGGGCGCCGATCTGCTCGCTATCCAGAGCGAGACGTACAACCACGGGCGCAGCTTCGTGGCCCCAGTCCCGCATCTGACCTATGACTTCGGCCCCGTCAAACTGAACGCCATCTACGTGCCGCGCCTGGCGCCTTACAACCACTTCGCCGTCTTTGGCATCTACCTCACCCTGCCGCTAAAGCAGTGGTGATCGGGCTACCAGCGTGCCTAGCCTACGCGTCCCCGATACGCCGATAGACCTGCATGAAGCGCCCGTTGCCAGCGACGCCGAAATCTCCCGGCGCGTATTGAAGCAGCCAGTCGCCGGCCTCGCCGCGCAGCATGTCGCCGCCGGCCGAGCGCGCCGCCGTAAAGGGCTCCGCGATCTGTTTCGCCAGCACCGGCACCGGCCGTCCCCGATAACGGCCGTCCTGCCCGGCCATCGTCGGCGACACCGGCTCGTACTTGGCCTCGAAACGATCCCGCGACACACTCCAGCGATCCCCCGTCGAACCCGTGATCACCGCATCACCAACGCGATAGCGGTTCGGCCCTTCCAGGCTGATCAGGCTGCCCTCCTCCTGCGCGAAAACCACCCCGACCTCCTCGGTCTTGACGAATTGCCGGGCCAGCGGATCGCTGGCGAGATCGATATTTTTCAGCTCAAGCATGAGAACTCGGAAGGGGGATTGGACGGGCCGGCAGTGTGACATAGCCCACCCAAGGAGAACACCAGGCGAATACCCATGACGCCAGTAGCTACCCGCATGGGGGATTTGCCATCGCGCAATACCCAAGTAAAACACTCAACATTATTCCACCCCATCCCCAGCAATGTTTCTCCGGAGAACACCATGATCGAAGTGAATGGACAACAAATCGAAACCGATGCCGAAGGCTTCCTCGCCAACCTTGGCGACTGGAACGAAGACGTCGCCGTCACCCTCTCGCAGCAGGACCAGCTCGAACTCGGCGACGAGCACTGGCAGGTCATTAAATGGATACGCGACTACTACGAGGAATTCGGCACCGCCCCCAATCTGCGCGCCATGACCAAGAAGATCGGCGCCGACCTGGGCGAAACCTACAGCGACAAGAAATACCTCTTCGACCTCTTCCCCTACGGCCCCGCCAAGCAGGCCGCCCGCTACGCCGGCATGCCCAAGCCCACCGGCTGCGTCTAGCCCGCCGGCTACGTCCAACCTCGCCACGGGCTATGTACGGCAACGTACATACGGCCCACCCGGTGCTTCTCATACTCCAGGCTCTCAACCACACTTGGAGAACACTATGATGAAGAAGCTGATCGTCGCGACCGCCCTGTGCACCGGCCTCATGGCGACACCCGCTTTCGCCCAGATGTACATGGGCGCCGGCGTCGGGTCCGCCAAGACCGACACCAACGAAACCTCCTACAAGCTGTTCGGCGGATTCCAGTTCAATCCGACCTGGGGCCTGGAAGTCGGCTACACCGATCTCGGCAAATATCGCGGAGCCAACTTCGAAGCGGCCTCCCTCGCCGGCACCGGCACTGTTGCCATCAACGACAGCTGGTCGCTGCTCGGCAAGCTGGGCGCCACCTCCAACCGTTCCCACCTCGGCGGCTCCAATCGCCACACCGACGTACTCCTCGGCCTGGGCGTCGGCTTCAACTTCAACAAGAACGTCGGCCTGCGCCTTGAGTACGAGGATTTCGGCAAACTCTCGAACGACAACGTCGGCGTCAATTCACGCGGCAAGAATCTGGGCCTGGGGCTGAAGTACACGTTCTGAGCAGGCAGCGCCGATCTAAAAAGTCGGCGCTGGCGAGACGGCGAAGGACGACGGTCTGGAGCAAAAAATGGCGCGATTTATTCGCGCCATTTTTTCGCACAGCAGCAGCTGCTGCGAAACACTATTTACAAGCAACCACATATACATCCATTGATGCTTGGTACGGAATCAACTTCGCACTCATGATGAACCCCGACTGCACGACCACCGGACTCACGCAAAATTTTGCGCAGGCGCGCCGAAATGTGAGGTTACGGCATCATTTGAATGGCATCCCGTCGATCCAACTGTTCCAGTTTATGTGTTCATCATCAAATCCTACCGACTTCAGCACTACCAATGCAACAAGTTGAGAAATGTTGAATAGATAGTCGAAAACCTTGATCTCAACTTCAGTCCCATTGACGTTGATGATCGCATTGAACTCACTATTATGAAAAAGTGCATTCCGAAGATGCGTGTACGTAGACACTGCTCTCTTGAGATCGGCGGGCCTTTCAATCTGAACGTCAAACCCATAGCTGGTGAGGAGCTTGCATATCGGCTCGGATGAGTTCCGATTGAAACGGTCATTAACCACGGCACGGGCAAAGGACTCCAAGCCAGAATAGAGAAGAAAGTACGAGACTTCGACAAATGGCTTTCGTTGACGCAACGCCTCAACGCATTTGAAGAACAAAATGTTGAACTGTGTCTGTTCGCAAAACTTCCGATCTAGGAGCCGATCAAGGGCCTTCGATATAAACAAGCTTCGGGATGAGTGGAAGAAAAAATCTTCACCAATGATGGCCCCGCCGCCATTATTTCTGCGATGCGTCGTGATGCTCGGGGAAAATAAGCTGAAGGGGTCGTCATTAATATCTTCAATTGGTGAAGATATCAGCACATCGAGATGCTCGACAAAGGATAAGACCGCTTCTAGGTTGAAGATGAGGTCCTCAGATACCGATGTTCCCTTCAATACAGCCGTAAGTTGGTATGCATCGAGATCCCGTGCCCATCGCGTAGCCTGCTGGTAATCGGTAGTGCGCGGCTCGATCCTTATACCGGGCAGGGTAATCGGACGGGTAATCTGATACCCGTAGATGCCGCAAACAACGTTCACTGATATGCCCCAAACCTGTATCGGGTAGTTAATTGTCAGGGTTACACAACAGACTTGCTGCTTAACCTGAAAGACAATTCAAGACAATCCATTGATGCATGCCGCGCGAAAGTCGGCCCTCTTGGCACGGCAAAGAACATATCTCGCGGAACAATCCGTACCATCTCTATGCCCTTTGCGTCACTGAACCGCGTGCTGCAAAACCTCCGTGGCCCATTGATTGAGGCTCTTGCCGGCCGCCTGCGCAGCAACCAGCGCACGACCGTGAATCTCGGGCGTTACCCGCAGCAACAGCTTGCCGGAAGCGGGCTTCTCGGGCGGCACGCCCTGCTTCTTGCAGTCGGCGAGATAGTCCTTGATGGCATGCTCGAACTCGGCGCGCAACTCTTCAACCGTTACACCGTGAAAACTGATGATGCTGCGGATACCGAGAATGCGACCGACAAAGATGTTGTCTCGCTCGTCGTATTCGACACGAGCGGTATAGCCCTTGTGTGACATGGTGTTCATGGCATGACTCCTACACGTTCCAACAGTTCCCGCGCCTCTTCAACCTGATAACGCTTGGCCTCCTTCCCTGGATGTGGCCGGTGGCAGCGCCACTGCTCGCCCTTGAGTTCGATCTTGATGCGTGAGCCTTCACGCTCGGAAATTTCCCCGCCGAGGGTTTTGATGAGGGCTTCGATATCAACGAACGGAATGGACGCCGACGTGGGTCGTGAAAAAATGGCAATGAGCGTTTTGCGGTGTTTGGCGTTCACGGCGAAACGCTATCACAAAGTGATAGCAAGAACAATATCGACAGCCAACGAAAACGGAAGAGCGCGAAAAGTCGGCGCTGGCGAGACGGCGATTTGCCTAGTTCAGCGTCGCTCCCGCCAGCTTCGCGCCGAAGCCGATGAACAGCCCGCCAACACCGCCGGTGGCGGCCGCCGAGAGCCGTTGCCGGCGACGGAAATGGGCGGCCAGATGGGCGCCGCTGAAGATCAGCAGGGACAGGTAGCAGGCGCTGCTGAGCTGGACGATCACGCCGAGGATGAGGAAGGACAGCTCCGGGTGCGAGTAGTCTGTGGCGACGAACTGGATGAAGAAGGAGACGAAGAAGAGGATGGCCTTGGGGTTCATCAGGCTGATCAGCAACGCCGTGCGGAAGGGCCGGGATTCGTCGACGGGCGTTGTTGCGGCGCTGGCATCCATCCGGCCTCGCCACATGCTCACTGCGGCGCGCAGCAGGCCGATACCCATCCAGGCCAGGTAGCCCGCGCCGGCGTACTTGACAACCATGAACAGGGCCGGCGTGGTGCGCAGCAGGGAAGCGGCGCCGGTGACGGAGAGCACCATGAGGATGAAGTCGCCGAGGAAGATGCCACAAGCGCCGCGATAGCCGGCGGCGATGCCCCAGCGCGAGGCCACGCTCATGACGTAGAGTGAATTCGGGCCGGGCAGCAGCACGATGACGATCGTGCCGAGAATGAAGGTGCTCAGGTCGGTGATGCCGTAGAACATGTCGCTACTCATTGATCGGGTCGGTCGAGGCCCTGGTCCACCAGCGATATCGGATCTTCCATCGGCTCCAGATGGGTGGTGACGTGGGCATGGGGCAGGACATGCAGGATATCCGTCTCAATGCGCTCGGCCAAATCATGGCCACGCTGGATGGTCCAGCCTCCCGGCACCAGAACATGGAGGCTGATGAAGTCGCGGGCGCCGGCCTGGCGGGTGCGCAGGGCGTGGAAGTCCAGACCCTGTTGGCGATATCCGGCCAGCAGGGTGTCGATTTTCTCGAGCTTTTCCGGCGGCAGTGAAACGTCCATGAGGCCAGCCGCCGAGCGCTGCATGAGCTGCCAGCCGGTCCAGACGATGTTCGCCGCGACCAGCAGGGCGATGGCCGGATCGAGCCAGTTCCAGCCACTGAACCAGACCAGGCCAACACCGATGATGACGCCGACCGAGGTCCACACGTCGGTCATCAAATGATGCGCGTCGGCCTCCAGGGTGATCGAGTTGCGCTCACGGCCCACGGCCATGAGGACACGAGCTGTAAAGAAGTTGATCAGGGAAGCAGCAACGGACACCAGCAGACCAATGCCCACTGCCTCGATAGCCTGCGGATGGATCAGGCGCTCGATGGCGGTGTAGCCGATGCTCAGGGCGGCGAGCAGAATCAGGAAGCCCTCGAAGGCGCTGGAAAAGTATTCCGCCTTGCCGTGGCCGTAGGCGTGATCGCCGTCGGCCGGCTGCGCCGCCACGGTCAGCATCCACAGGGCCATCAGCGCCCCGGCCAGATTCACGAAGGATTCGATGGCGTCGGACAGCAGACCGACCGAGCCGGTCAGCCACCAGGCCGTGCCCTTGAGCAGGATCGTGGCGACGGCTGCGGCGATGGATAGCCAGGCGTAACGGATCAGGGATGGAGGCGAAATGGACGGAGTCCCCATGGTCAGTCCCCTTTCGTCCGTATCGCGATTCCTTGCAGCATCAAATCAATCGTTCTCGCCACCCTTGCCTTCGCGCCTTCCGGTACCGCCACGAATGTCATGTTCGTCGGCATTCCTGTGGCACTCGACACAATCAGCGTAATCACGAATCCCTTCCTTGATGTGTTTGCGGCGGATGTTGTCGGCGGTGTGCTCGTGACAACCATAGCAAGTGTAGCGGCTGTAGTCGTTGGCTAGGTGGCAGGTGATGCAGCGGGCGTTGTGGTCTCGATCAAGCTCAAAGTGCTTGTTATGGTCGAAAGTTGCCGGCGTCCACTTGTCCTGGCTATGACACTGGATGCAATTGCCGGTGACCTGTCGATGCAAGGAGTCGCCAGGCGCCTTGTGACAATCCTGGCACTGCTCACGCATTGGCTTTTGCAACAGATCATGGCTGAAGTGGCCTTTCAGTTGATAGCGTTTCACACCGGCATGATCGCTATGACAGGCCATACAGTCCTGGCTGGTGAGCTTCTGATGGAATGGGGTGGCCGTTAGCGGCTTGATGACGACCTTGCCGGTCGTCGTGAGGCGACCTATGTCGGCAGGCTTGTGGCAAGTGACGCAGCGGGCGGAATCGGCGCCGAGCAGCGCGGTGTGGCAGGCAAAGCAATCGGTCTCCAGATGCTTGTGGCCCGGTATCAATTTTCCGGGGCCGACCATGAGATGGGGGTAGATGAATACCAACGCCGTAAGGACGATCAGATTGATCGCCAGGATGATCTTGATGAGGCGGCTCATGCCCAGCCCCAGAACAGGAAGATGCTGATGATGTGCCCCAGCGACAATATGGCGAATACGATGAAAATCGGGATGTGCACTTTGCGCCACTTGGCCATGGCATCGAGAGTCACCGCATCCCAGAATACGGCCTGTTCCACCTCTGGTTTCGACAGGCCGCGTAACTGGTAGTGATCCCTCTGCCCTTGCACATGAAGGCGCGCACGATTCAGAAGCAGCTTGCCGACGAGTCCGCTGATCACGTTAACGCCCATGGCGAAAGTGGCCAGCCAGGGCAGGATGGCATTGAAGTGTATGCCGGCGTGAACCAGCACCATCAGCGATCCGAGCCAGGCGGTAAATTCATGGAAAGTCAGCAGCGATTTTGGTGTTCCCGATGTGATGTATTTGCGCTTGCGCAGCGAATAAATCAGGGAGCCGATGATCAGCAGCGTTCCAGGAATACCTAGATAGCGCCCAATCCAGACCAGATTCAGCCGGTGCAGCAGATAGTCGCCAGCCAGCGTCGCCACCGCCAGAAGCCCCGCCAGAAAGGTGAATGGAAGAATATGCTCACGCCAGAGCGAAATAGTCGTGGAATTTGGCCTCAAGATGGGCATCACGCCTCCAGGGTCACGCTGGTTTTGGGCAGGCAAACGCACAGCAAACAGGTGCCGGGCTCTGGATCGAAATCGGGCGCCTGACGATAAGCGACTTCGCCAGCATCGATGCGCACCTGGCAGCTACCACAGCCGCCAGCACGGCAACCTGAATTGACGGAGATGCCATTTGCTTCCGCAAAATCCAGCAGGCTTTGAGCCCCCGGTTGCCAGGCCAGTTGCTTGCCGCTGCGGGCGAAGCTCACAACGATGTCGGTATCCGCGTCGGCGGATGCAACGGCAGCCGACGCGAAATGCGCATGTTTGCGAACGATGGAAGACGGCCCGAAGGCTTCAAAATGGATGCGTCCATCCGGAATACCCCAATCTTCCAGGGCGGGAACGAGGCTCTCCAGAAGGGCAGTGGGGCCACAGATGTAGAAATGAAAGGGCTTGAGGGGCAACTTCAGGCGCAGCAATTCGACATCGATGCGCCCTTGATGGAAATAACCCCCTTCGCTCAGGTCTGTCGGCAGTGGCTGGCTCAGACATTGGACAAAATGAAAATTGGGATGCGCGGCAGCCAGAGCCATCAGATGCGATGTCATCACCAATTCCCGACTGTCGCGGACGCCATAGAACAGCCAAACCTCTCGCCCTGGCTGTTCGAGCAAGCACCAGTTCAACATGCTCAGCATGGGGGTGATACCGATGCCACCGCCAATGAGCACCACGGGCGCATCACTGCGCGAGAGATAGAAATGTCCTGAAGGTGCCCGGACTTGCAAAACGCTTCCGACCTGAACGTGGTCGTGAAAATAGCTGGATGATTTTCCCGGTGGCAGACTGCTGCTGGCGGGTGCAGGAGCCCGTTTGATCGATACGCGATAGCCATCCGAGCGCGGAGCATCGGAGAGGGAATAACAGCGGACGAGTTGCTCGGATCGACCATCCGCCGTCGGGATGTCAAGCCGAAAGGTCAGGAATTGCCCAGGCAGAAATGGCGGCAGAGCCTGTCCATCTTCCGGAATAAGGTAGAACGAACAAATCGACTCAAGGGAGTCCTCGAACACCTTGCGCCCGACCCGGAAGTTTCGAAACCCGGACCAGGCAGGGGTTAGGGCCCCGGCGTCTGTCGCCATGTCCGCCGCGCCGCTTTCACCCGCAACCTTCCGCTGCAAGCCTTGATACTCGCGCCAATGCTGCCAGAAGCTGATACCGAAATAGATCGTCACTTGCAACGCAACGGCCGATACGATCCACAGTAGAAGCAGGAACGACGTCATGAATCTATTCGGAAGCTGAGGCAACGATCATGTGGGGTGGTACGCCTGCTGCTGCACACCGTCGCCACGGATATCGCCAGGATGCCCGCTGGTCGCCTGCGGAATTACGATGAAGGCGGTACTCATTACCAGGAAGAGTGAAGAAAGGACAACAGCAAGCATTGACTTCGAAAAGTGGGAAAGGGGGCGCATCGGAATTCCTTCATGTAGTGGGTATGACAACCACTATCAGGCTAACAACTTAACCCACGCTTAACGATGTTCTCGACGCAATTGCATGACGAGAAAGCCGATTCAATCGAAAAGCAATACCGCACTCTGTGCGCCAGCGCACCCTTCAATTCGCCGAGCACGATAGTCACTCACCCGTAGTACCCATGGACGCATGAGCCTGGGCTGAGGACTACTGACGGACATAGACCTTTCCTTCGGTCTGCCAGACATATCCCCAACCCGCGAGAATCGCCCCGGCTGCATCGTCAAGCGGGCGTTGCTGCTCGGTAAAAATCCGCGCCGTGCCGCTACCGAATGGTGCGCCATCGTCCCAGCAGCGATATTTGCGACAGAAGTTGCGCAGCGCATTCACCGTGACACCAAGCTCGCGTGCAAAAACGCCTTCCCAGGCAAGCGATCCCTCGTCCAAGTGACGCAAGGATTTTGCTTTCGACGTGAGACTCGTGCCCTCGACCACCTTGCTGACACTCAGGGCACCGATATCGATCCAGCCCTTGCTCAGGTAGAACGGTGGCGTTCCGTGTCGGGTCTCATAAAAGTAGGCCACGCTATTGTTCTTGTTCAACTCGACGACATGATGCTGTTCGAATTGCAGGATGAGAACGTGAAGATCCGGTGTCGCCTCGGCGATACGGACAACCAGTCCCTTGGCATCGCGCCTGAACTTGAAGTAGCTACTGTTTCGATGTGCAAAGGCAGCCTTGCCCATGGCGAAATACATGCCGACGAGATCATCACAGTAGATGTCCCAGAATTCGGCACGACGCCGGTTGGCTGCGGTGTCGTCGGCAAAGATGGAAAAAAAGCCCTGTAACAGATGGCGCTTGAGCCAGCGAGCGACCATGTCCCGTGCTGCGAGGGTACATAGCCATTGCTGAACATTGTTGGCCAGCCAGGGATTGCCCCATAGGGTTACGGCGTGTTCGCCAAGTGTGGCACCAACCTCCGCACGGGCACAGCGGGACAGGCGATCCAGCAGCATCGCCAGGGCTGAAGCCGCATGCAGGGGATGGCTGTCGAGCAGCAACAGGATGCTTTCGATATATCGCTCGAAAACGTCATCGTCGAGTGCGACGACCGCATCGACCTGGGCAAATACCAGCTTGCGCATCAGCCAGGAGTCGCTACCGATGGATAGACGTTCGCTGATGTCATCGAGGGCAGACCAGTTCCCACGCAAGGCGTCAAAACCATAGGCCGCACAAGGATCGGCGGCCAGTAGCTGAGGATGCATGGTCAACGCGGACACCCAGGCAGGCGTGAACTCGGTCGAGACCAGAAGCTCCCGGTAGCGATCAAGGAACTGCCGTAATTCCTCCTGGTTGCTGCGCCCATCCGAGGTGACGCCCTTGCTGTCGAGGTCATAGGCGAAATAGGCGCCGAGCAGGCCTCGATAACACTTGCGGAACAGGCGCGTGCGGTGACGGTGGCGCGCCAGATAGGCGAGCAATTCGCCAAACAGCGGGCGGTCCTCGATCAGGCGATAGTGGGCACCGCCAATGGCTTGCACACAGCCATAGCAGGCAAAGCGCGCCTGGCGGATTCCGCTGAGATAGCGATTGGTCCGGTAGGCTTCAATCGCGGAGATGATGCGATCCTTGTCGCCGTCTTCCGGCGACACTTCGCCGCCCACCCACTGCACCAACAGGTCCCGCTCGTGGCGGATCTGCAATGAATCGCCCAGCCGCATCAAACCCAGCGCAGCCCGACCGACCCCAAGCAGGGTGTCGCGCAGGCGATCAATTGGATACATCAGATCCTGCATTTGCCGAAGTTGTTGCCGTGAGGCAATTCCTCGTGCTCGGGATGCAGCTCGTTGAGCTCGAAGAACTCCAGCCGCAGTTCAATGCGACGACTTTCTTCCAGGGTTTTCTTTATCGAGTTGAATGAATAGCCGCCGACGAAAAAAAGGTCATGCGCCTGCTCCATCTCACCGACATTCAGCGCGCGATCCGGCGCATAACTGGGGTCGAGCAGCACGCACAACACGCGCTGGCTACGCTGGAGACTAAGGTTGAGGTTCAGCAGGTAGTCGCCTCGCTGATCGGAGAAGCCCTCCGCCACCACTCGCTTAAGCCATTTCTGGCCAACCTCGTCACGCGCCACGGAAAGCAGGTCGGCGACAAACAGGACGAGATACTGCGCCTGCTCGCGGGTTAGCTTCGAACTGGCGGTCTCAAAACGCGCCCGGTCGCCGAAGTCGATGACATTGCGCGCCCGGTCGATGGAGGTTCCGGGAAATGCCTTGGTTATCTGTTCGATGCGGTCCATCAGCGTGTCGATTTCGCTCTTGCGACGCGCCTCGCTGCGTTCGGCTTCCGAAACATTATTGGTGATTGCCAGCAGCGCCACGCTCATCACCAGCAGGAAGGTGACCATCAGCGCCGACATCAGATCGGCATAGGATATCCAGAAGGGCTTTTCGCCTTCATCTTTCTGCCCTTTGCCGAGAACGAACAGCTTGCGCATGCTTGTTGGCTCCCGCTCAGCTCGCGCCGTTGCCGCCGCCGAGGGTGTCTTCCAACTCCTGAATGCCCTCGCGCAGGAGTTTCACCGAGTCCGACAAGGCCTGGTGGAAATCGCGATTGGCTTCACCGACGGCCTTGGTCATGCCATCGGTAAAGGAGTCATGGGCCTCGCCAATCACCGCCGAGACGCGCGACAGGTAGCCGTCCGCCTCGCGCTGGGCTTCCACCAGTCGGGCAGTGGCGCCCTCGATACGTGCGATCACGTCGCTGCTCATCGACGCTTCGCGCCGAGCCTGTTCGAGGATGCCATGCAGGGATCCCACCAGGTTAACCAAGGCATCACGTGCCGCCTTGTAGTCGGCCAGGACGCCCGACAAGCCGAGCGATGCAGAAGCGACGGATCCCGCCGCCTGGGTTAGCTGGGCTGCCACGGCGGTTGACTTATCCAATGTCGATGCCACACCCTGCCCGGCCTTGGCGAAATCCTTGGCCGCCAGGTACAGGGTGTCTGCGCCGCTGTTGAGTCGGACCATCGCTTCGCCGGCCGTGCTGCGCATCGCAGCAGCTGCCCCGCTCATTTCCTTGGCGGCACGATTGACGCCTTCCAGCAAGGCCTCTACCTGGGAACCGAATTGCCCGATGACTTCGCGGCTGCTGGTCGCCAGATCCTCCTGGCGCCGGCTGCTCGCCTCAGAGGATTCCTGTGCCTGGACGCTCAAACGACTGACCGCGTCGCCCATGCCGGCAGTCAATTGCTCCATCGCAGTGCGCAAGTGAAGCTGCGTCTCGCTTTGCGAATTGCTCATGGTCAGCCGCATCTGATCGACGAACTCGCTCATCTTTTCATTCATCACCCGCTGCCGCGCCTCGGCACCAGCAATGGATTCCGCCAACTGGTCGGCCATGCTCGTGGTCGTGCTCTTGCCAGCGGCCTCGATATTCGCTGCCATCGTCTGGAGTGTCGCCACCGCGGCCTGCAAGGCATCGACGGTCTGCTGTTGCAGCGTATTGATCCCCACCACCTGGTTGCCGAAGAGGTCCTTCATCTGCTGACCAAACAGGGTCAGCGCATTGCTCAGCATTGATTGCAGGGCGACATCCTGATCGTTGCGCTCACCGGCCAGTGACGCAGCGATGTCGCTCAGGGGGGCTGCAACGGATTTCTCCAGACTGGCGACAATGCGGTCGCCGAGCGCGGCTGTGCTGGCGTTGCTTGCGGCGATCTGCTTTGCCGAAAGTTCGGCGAATAGCTTTCTCAGCTCGCCCTCGATCAGGTGCGCTGTCCGACCCGCAGCCGCTTCCGAAGCAGTTACGAGGCGGGCCAGATATTCCTCGCTGGTGCCTCCCTCAAAGAGACTGTCGAGCAACTGGGTGAGTTTCTCGACTTTCGCATTCAATCGGGCAAAGGTCAGTTTTTCAACGAAGGTGATGGCCATTGCCAGGGTGATCGCCGCCGCTGAAACCAGAAAGGCCTCGGAGACCCCATGCAGTAGCGTGGTCAGGCTGTTGCGGACAATGAGCGGGTTTTCCGACACCTGAAAGGACTTGAGGCCAAGCAGCAAGCCGTAGAAGGTGCCGATGATGCCGATGCCGGTAAATAGACCCGGCAGGTGTTTGAAGAAATCCGCGTGGAGTGTTGTGTCGACGATGATTTCGGACCGAAACACGACGGCGGCAGGCAGGGTGGACCGCAGTCGCACCGTCGAGACGGAACCACCCGCTGCGACATCCGACTGTTTGTGAAGGCTGGCCGCGTACTCACGCCACAAGGGTTGTAGAACCCCGGTTTTCTCGAAGACATGATCGAGGTCGGCGCCGACATTGCCTTGCACGGCCGAGAGCCGGGCGATGACTTTGGACAGATGGCGGGAAACGAGCAACGCCGGAGCAAAGTAAAACAGCAGAAATGAGAGCAGGAGTGCCCCCAGCACTGCGGCAAAGTAGTAAATGTGTTGCGGCAGATCGGAGATGGCCAGCATGGGGCTTACACAGTAGGGTTGTTGACGGCCGAAAAGTCCGGCAGCGGCAGGGAAGACCTATAATTATCCATACATTTGCAAATAGTAATAGGCTTTTGGGAACATGACTGGAACGCCATCCTCCATTGTCGAGCAGGAACTTGCCGTACTGTTTGCAGATGTCTGCGGCAGCACGCGCCTCTATGAAGTTCTTGGCGATGCCCCAGCCCTGGCGGCGATCAATGGCTGTCTCGCCGTTGTTCGCCGTGTGACACAGGCTTACGCCGGACGGGTCGTAAAGACCATCGGCGACGAGATCATGGCGGTATTTCCAGACCCGGCGGCAGCCGCGCTGGCTGCCTGCGAGATGCAAGCATTGGTGGCAGGATTGTCCGCCGGAGGAGGCACCCGGATTGCCATACGGGTCGGATTCAACTTTGGTCCGGTGCTGGAAAACAAAGGGGATGGCGATGTTTTTGGCGACACTGTGAATGTCGCCTCGCGCATGGCCTCGGTCGCCCGAAGCGGTCAGATCATTACCACCGAAGCGACAATGGAGCGCTTCCCGGCGATCCTGCGCAGCAGCACGCGCCCTCTGGAAGCCGTGCCGGTAAAGGGTAAAGCCGAGGAAATTCCGATTGTCGAAGTCGTTTGGCTCGATAGTGACGATGCCACTATGGTGGCTAGCCGAACGATTTCATCGGCCGTAGCCAAGGCCACGCTGCGGCTACGCTACAAGGGCCGTGAACTGGTGCTCGACGGTTCTCGCAGCGCTGCAACCCTTGGCCGCGACGCGCACGCCGACCTCGTCGTGGAAACCAAGACCGCATCGCGCCTGCACGCTCGGATCGAACGGCGAAGGGACCGCTTTGTCTTTATCGATCAGAGCACCAATGGCAGCTACGTCACCATTCGCGGTGAAGCGGAAATACGCGTCCTGCGCGAGGAATTGCTGCTGCACGGCAGTGGCAGCGTCAGCTTTGGGCAACCCCACAAGAGGGATCCGGACAGCGTGGTCGAGTTCTTTTGCGAGGACTGAAAACGGCTACGTTGTATCCGTTGAGGGTTTCGGACGGACTGCACTAGGGAGATTCGCCAGCTCCCGCGCTTTGGCGAACTCGATTTCGCGCCGGGCGCTCTCTTCCGCTTGCAGTTTCCGTTGAGCCTCGGCCTGGAGACGACGTTTTTTCTCCGCCTGAAATTCCTTCTCGGCCGAAATCTCGGCCTGCCGTTCCGTCAGAATAGCGGCAAGCTTCTGCCCGCGCTCCGCCATGACTCCGGCCATATCCTGCGCCCGACGGACTCGCTCAGCAGCGGCCACCTTCCGCTTGGCCTCCTCTTCCGCCTTGGCCCGAGCGCCTTCGCTGCGAACTTCCGCAACCTTCAGCTGCCATGCCTTCCTCAATGCCTCGGCATCGATGGTTGCTTTGGCAACCTGGGCAGCCTTCTTGCGAAGTCCGTTTTCCAGTATCCGGCGTCGCCCGGTAGCGTCGCTTTGCGGCTTTTCTGGTGCTTTGATGCGATGACGACCGCTGGACTCCGCCTTTCGCTGTAGGGCATCCCCTGTCTTAGGCGCCGGGTCCAGCGCAATGATTCGCCGCCGGGCAAGTTCGGCAAACTCACCATCGGGATATTTTTCGAGATAGCGCGCAAAGTCACCGCCATCGAGACTGGTCGAAATGAGTTTCCAGTGCGCTATATCCGATGCAATTGGATCCTCATCGGCTTTAGCCTCGTCCTTTACCTCGTTCAAGGCCATCAAGGTCGCTTCTGGATCGACGGGACCAGTTGCAGTGGTTCGGAAAGCACCCATTGCTACTTTGAGCGCGGCGATGAATTCCGCCGCGCTCTGAAAGCGGTCACCAGCTCGCTTGGCCAACGCCTTCGACATGAGTTTGTCGAACACGTCCGGTATGGCTGGATTCAGAACCGACGGCGCCTGCGGCTCCATGTTCTGCACCTTGTGCATGATGGAGAACACACTGCCGGTGAAGGGCTTCTCTCCGGTCAGAAACTGGTACAGGATGACACCCGCCGAATAGAGATCGGTACGGTGATCGACAAGCTCGCCGGAAAACTGCTCCGGCGACATATAGGCGGGCGTACCGAGGACCGTTCCAGCATGCGTGAAATGGGATGAGTCAATCTTGGCAATGCCGAAATCAGCCACCTTGACTTGACCATCCTCGGTAATGAGGATGTTCGCCGGCTTGATGTCCCGATGCACTACACCACGGCCATGGGAATAGTCGAGGGCATCTAGAATCTGCAACATGATGAGCGCGGCATCCTCAATCGGAAACCGCTCATCCTTATCGAAGTAGTCCTTCAGCTCGCGGCCACGCACGAATTCCATGGCGATGAAGGCAACATCCTCGTCTTCGCCATACTCGTAGATCGAGACAATCCGGGAATGAGTTAGACGTC
This sequence comes from Rhodocyclaceae bacterium, assembly GCA_030824275.1. Lineage (GTDB taxonomy): Bacteria > Pseudomonadota > Gammaproteobacteria > Burkholderiales > Rhodocyclaceae > JAVBXY01. The sequence goes on from JAVBXY010000035.1 coordinate 20,332, forward strand.
CCGCTGCCTGCGCCTCGCGACGAAAGCGCTGAAAAGATTCAGCCGCCTCTGACGGATCGACCGCCGATTTCTGGATCGTCTTGACCGCCACCTTGCGCTCGATGAAGGGATCAAAACCTTCATAGACGACACCCATGGCGCCCTTGCCAAGCTCGCGCACGATTTCGTACTTTCCGAGTTTCTGAATGCCGGGCATTGCGTCGCAACGATTGAAATAAGGATTAAATGGCAGATGCAGTCGAAGATGCTAGCACTTTTGCCCTAGTGCCTACACGCCGCAAAAAGTCGGCGCTAGCGACACGGCGAAGTCCTAGTCCAGCGCGGCCAATATCGCCGTCAGCAGATGCCAGGTGCGGCCCACCGAGTCAACCTCCACCGCCTCACCCGGTGCATGGGCTCCGCGTATGGTCGGACCGAAGGAGACGATGTCGAGACCCGGATACTTGGCGGCGATGATGCCGCATTCGAGACCGGCGTGGATCACCTGCACCGCCGAGTCCTCGCCGAATTCACTGCGGTAGACGGCCTGGCACTTCGCCAGCAGCGGCGAGGCCGGATTCGGCGTCCAACCCGAGTAGTGGCCCGCAGCCTCGACCTTGGTGCCGGAGAGCGAGAACAGGCTGAGAATTTCGGCGGCGAGGGACTGGCTACCGCTGTCGCGCAGCGAACGGACCATAAAGTTGCAGTGACCACCTTCCGGGCCCATTTCGACCACGCCCAGGTTGTTGGAGGTTTCCACCACGCCAGGCACGCTGCGGCTCATGCGGCGCACGCCGTGAGGCGCGGCGTGCAGCGAGGCGAGCCAGATGCCTTGCTCGGCAGCGGCCATCACGCGGGGCGCTACGACAGGAGTACAGATGACGGCAATGTCGCCATCGATACCGAACAGTTCCTCGCGCAGCAGGGTTTGCCAGTCTGCGAGGCCGGCAGTCAGTGCATCGACCTCATCCGACGGCACGGCAACAATGGCATGGGCCTCGCGCGGCAAGGCATTGCGGGCGCTACCGCCGTTCAGCGCAACAAGGCGCAGGAGAGTTTTGGATTCCAGATCGCGCAGGACGCGCACCAGCAGCTTGATGGCGTTGCCCCGCTCCTCGTGGATATCGACGCCAGAATGGCCGCCGCGCAGACCGCGCAGATCGATGCGGCAGGCTGCGTATCCGTTCGGCATCGCTTCCGCCGCACCCGCTCGCGAGACATTGACGTCCAGCCCGCCAGCACAGCCGAGATAGAACTCACCCCATGCCTCGGTGTCGAGGTTGAGCATCAGGCGGCCTTGCAGGAGGCCGCCCGCGAGGCCGCGAGCACCGCCCATGCCGGCTTCCTCATCCACCGTGAGCAGCGCTTCGATGGGGCCGTGGGCGAGGTCCGTGCTTTCCAGCACAGCGAGGATGAGGGCGACGCCCATGCCGTTGTCGGCACCCAGCGTGGTACCTTCCGCTGCCACCCAGCCATCGCGCAGCACGGGCCGGATCGGGTCGTGGCCGAAGTCGTGGGCGACATCGGCGTTCTTCTGGCAGACCATGTCCAGATGGGCTTGCAGGATCACGCCGGGCGATGCTTCGCGACCCGGGCTGGCGGGCTTGCGGATGACGAGATTGCCGGCGGCATCGACGAATGTCGCTAGACCCCGGTCGCCGGCCCATTGCCGCAGATGCTCGCGCAGTGGGCCTTCCTGTTTCGAAGGACGAGGAAAGCGGCAGAGCGTGGCGAAATGAGCCCAGACGATGCGGGGTTCGAGGGTGGCAAGGACGGAATCGGACATCGGCGGCAATCGATACGAGTGGCAAACGAGGGCATGCATGGTAAGGCATCCGTCGCTTCGGGAGGCCCCGCAACATATTGAGGATAACGGGAAATTCCCCGAATCATTGCAGCGTCCGCTAGAATCTCGAGATTGGTGGAGACATGAAAACAGGTCAAAAATGACCATTAAATATCCGCAAAACACGGACTTGCGACGCTTGGTGCGCTTCTCTTCCGAGGACGGCACCATCTGGCTGGCGGAAAACCGCATGCTGCTCATGCACGCAGCGGCGCTGGCGGGACTGCGCAAGGAACTCATCAGTTCGGTGGGGCAGGAACACGCGCGACGCATCCTGACCCGCATGGGCTATGCATCAGGCATTCGTGATGCCGAGCTGGCGAAGAAGATTCGCGGCCACCAGAACCCCATCGACGCCTTCGTCGTCGGCCCCCAGTTGCACATGCTGGAAGGCAGCGTGCGCGTGACACCGTTGAAGATAGAGATGGACGTGGCCGCCGGCCAGTTTTATGGCGAGTTCCGCTGGGAGAATTCCTGGGAAGCAGAGGCCCACGTCAAGGAATATGGCCCACAGACCGATCCGGTGTGCTGGATGCTGATCGGTTACGCCTCGGGCTACACCACGGCCTTCATGGGCCGCTTCGTACTGTTCAAGGAAGTCGAATGCGCCGCCTGCGGACCCGCTCACTGCCGCATCGTCGGCCGTCCGGTGGAGGAATGGGAGGACGCCGCCGAGCACACGATTTTCTACGAAGAGGACTCGATCTTCTCGCGCCTGCTGGAACTGCGCACCCAGGTGGACGCCCTGCGCTCGACCCTGGAGGAACGTCGCCAGGTGGAGAACCTGATCGGCGTTTCGCCCGGCTTCCAGCGCGCCTACGAACTCGTCGCCAAGGCCGCGCGTACCAATGTCACCGTTCTGCTCACCGGCGAGACCGGTGTCGGCAAGGAACGTTTCGCCCGCGCCCTGCACCAGATGAGCCCCCGCGCCGAGAACGCCTTCGTCGCAGTGAACTGCGCCGCCCTGCCCGGCGACTTGATCGAATCGGAACTTTTCGGCGTCGAGAAAGGTGCTTATACCGGCGCGCAAGCCACCCGTTGCGGCCGCTTCGAGCGGGCCGAGGGCGGCACGCTGTTTCTCGACGAGATCGGCGAACTGCCACTGGCGGCCCAGGCAAAACTGCTGCGGGTCTTGCAGGAAGGCGAATTCGAGCGCCTTGGCGACGAGAAGACACGCAAGGTGAATGTGCGCATCGTCGCTGCCACCAACGTGGATTTGCAGGCGGCGGTGAAAGCCGGCCGCTTCCGCTCCGACCTCTTCTATCGCCTCAACGTCTATCCCATCCACATTCCACCGCTGCGCGAACGGCCGCTGGACATCCCGCCGCTGGTCACGGCCATGCTGGAGCGCTTCTGCGCCCTGCACGGCAAACGCATCGGCGGCATCACCGACAAGGCGCTAAAGGCGCTCAAGCAATACCACTGGCCGGGCAACGTGCGCGAGCTGGAGAACATGATCGAGCGCGGCGTGATCCTGGCGCCGCAGGAAGGGCTGATCGAACTGGAAGACCTGTTCCCCAGCTTCGAAGGCCTTTCCGGCGGCGAAACCGGTATCAGCGACAGCGGCAAGCTGGAGGACGGCCAGACCATGGCGACGGACAATCTCTGCGATGCAATCCTCGCCAGCGGCCTTTCCCTCGACGACATCGAGACCCTGCTGCTGCGGGAAGCGGTGACCCGTGCCGAGGGCAACATGGCCGGCGCGGCGCGTATGTTGGGGCTGACACGGCCCCAATTGGCCTACCGAATGAAGAAATGCGGCACGGAAACGGCATAATTCGTCCATGCTGCCATCCCAGAAATTCACTGCCGCCTTTTCTGCCGAGAGCGAAACGCCTCGCACTCTGGTCGAAAACGCCTATCTCGCCCTGCGCCAGGACATCATTGAAGGCAAGCACGCACCGGGCACCCGCCTGCGCGTCGAACACCTGAAGGACGACTACGGCGTCGGCGCCGGCACCCTGCGTGAAGCCCTGTCGCTGCTGGTCTCCGATGCACTGGTGGTCAGCGAAGGCCAGCGCGGCTTCTGGGTGTCGCCGATTTCTCATGCCGACATCGAGGACATCACCCGCACCCGCCTGCTGCTGGAAACCGAGGCCCTCTGCGCCTCGATCCGGAATGGCAACGATGACTGGGAAGCCGGTCTGGTGGCCGCCTTCCATCGCCTGACCAAGGTGGAGGAGAAACTCAACAGCACGGCCCAGCGCATGCGCGAATGGGAAGACCGTAACCGGGGCTTCCACGAAGCGCTGATCGCAGCCTGCGATTCGCGCTGGCTGCGCTACCTGATCGGCATTCTCTATCGCCAGTCCGAACGCTACCGCCGTTTCGCCCTGTCCAGCAATGTCCGCCGCGACATCCATGCCGAACACACAGAACTGTTCGAGGCCGCCATGCAACGCGACACCAAGCGCGCCACCGTGGCCTTGGAAAAGCACATTCGAGCCACCGTCGACATCATCTGCGCGACGCCGGAAGAAGCACTGCAAAAGCCGGTACGGCGCAGTACGAGGGCCATGCTGGCCGGCTGATTCAACCCGACGGGCTCAAGCCAGCCCGTTCCGGGGCCGTTAAGATCCGGATCACCGTCATCGACAGAATTTCATGAACGATCTCGCCGCCACCGATTTCCGGCTCAGCCAGGCTTATATCGAGCGCCAGCCGGTAGTGGACCGCAAGGGCGAGATTTTCGGCTACGAACTGGTGCATCACGTCCCCGAAGGCCAGGAAGCCTCTCTGGCCGGCAGCGCGGCCGTGCTCGCCCATCTGCTCGGCAATCTCGACAGCGGCTGGCTGCCCGAGGGGCGCCGGGTCTTCATGCAGGCCGACCTGAGCCTGCTCGACGACGAGGACTTCCTCTCCCTGTTGCCAGACGGCCGCGTGGTACTCGACTTGATAACCGAACCCGGCGTCGAGGATGGCGGTGTCACCGAAGCCCGTTTGCAGACTTGCGACCGCCTGCGTGCACGCAACATCGGTCTCGGCATCGCCGACTGGCGGCTCGCCGCCCACAGCCCGGAACTGCTGATCCGCGCCGGCTTCGTCAAGTTCGACATCCAGGGCGAGGACAGCTACGAACTCTACGAACACCTGACCCATCTGGCCCGTTTCCCCGCACGTAAGATCGCCCGGGGCGTGACGGATGGCAAGCGCTACACCTTCTGCCACGACATGGGCTTCGACTACTTCCAGGGCTATTTCTTCACCCGCCCGGAAATCGTTCCCGAGAAGGAAAATTCGCCCAGCCTGGCGCTGCTGGTGCAACTCTTCGATCTGGTCGGTGCCAATGCGGAGCCGCGTGAATTGGAAGCGGTGCTCAAGCGCGATCCGGGTTTGGTGCTCAAGCTGCTCGGCTACATCAATTCCGCTGGCATGGGCGTCGGCCGCAAGGTCACCTCAATCACTCAAGCCATCGCCCTGCTCGGCTATCGCCAGCTGTATCGCTGGGTGGCCCTGCTTCTCTATACGGCCAGCGGCGACGCAGCCCCGCCGGCGCTGATGAAGACCGTGCTGGCCCGCAGCCGTTTCATCGAACTGGCGGGACAAAGCTGCCTGCCACGCCACGAACAGGAAAACCTGTTCATGGTCGGCATGCTCTCCATGCTCGATGTGGCCTTCGGTATTCCGCTGCCCAAGGCCCTGTCGCGCCTGCCCATTCCAACGCGCATCATGCGCGCGGTGCTGGAACACGAAGACACGCTTGGCCAATTGCTGCTACTGGCCGAAGCGGTGGAACAGGGACAGGCCGCGGTGGTCGCCAGCCTCGCCGGGACGCTGGGCCTGTCGGCATGGCAGGTCAATAACTTCCAGTTCGAGTCCATGGCCTGGGCCGAATCCCTGGCTCTGGGCTGATCACCGCAGAAACTCCCGGCTGATCTCGCGGAACAGAGGCGTTGCCGCCTGCCGCAGCCACTCGAAAGCCACCATTTCGCGGCTCACCACCGTCGCTCCGGCGTCACGCATGCGCGTCAGGGCCAGCGCCTTGTCGCTGGCACGACGGGAGCCGACCGCCTCTTCGACGACAAACACCCGCTTGCCGGCGGCAACGAGGTCGAGCACCGTCTGCATTACGCAGACATGGGCCTCTGTGCCGCAGACCACGTATTGATCGGGGCCGTCATGGCCGAGACCGTGACAGCCAGCGGCAACGGCAGAGAAATGGATTTTTTCGGCCATGCAGTCCGCCGGCAGTTCGGCGGCGACGGCCGGATGGGTGGGACCGAGTCCCTGCGGATACTGCTCGCAGGCGAGCACCGGCACACCGATGCGCCGGGCCACACGCAACAGCCAGAGCACGTTGTCGACACAGGCCTGCCCACCATCGATGGCGGGCAGCAGGCGCTCCTGCACGTCGATGACCAGCAGCGCCGAGTTGTCGGCATCGATCAGCACGCGCTGGCGTCCCAGGCAGCGAGGAATTCCGTCCAATGGGCCGCGCCTGTGGCGGCCAGGGACGATTTCACCAGTTCCAGTTCACGCGCATGCTCGTCAGCCGTGAGCAGGCCGCGCATCAACTGGAAGCGCAGGAAAACGAGAAAGGTGTTCACCACATCGGTCTCGCAGTAGTCGCGGATTTCGTCAATGCGGCCTTCCAGCCAGGCGCCCCAGACGGCGGAGCCATCCATGCCGAGCTTGCCGGGCAGACCCATCAGTCGGGCCAGTTGGTCCAGCGGCGCGCTGCCGCGCGGCTGGTACATGGCCAGCAGATCCATCAGGTCGGTGTGCCGCATGTGGTAGCGGCTGATGTAGTTGTTCCACTTGAAATCGCGGGAATCCCGGTAGTCGCCCTCGCCCATGTCCCAGTAGCGCGGCGCGGCAACGTGATGAATCATGCCGCGATAGTGCAGCACCGGCAGATCGAAGCCACCACCGTTCCACGACACGATCTGCGGCGTGAATTTTTCGATGCCGTCGAAAAAGCGCTGGATGATCTCGCCTTCCGTCGACTTCGGTTCGGCCAGGGACCAGACGCGGAAACCCTCGTCGGAGAGCAGGGCACAGGAAATCACGACGACCCGTTGCAGGTGATGGGGCAGAAAATCGCTGCCGTTCTTCGCCCGCTGGCGCTGGAAGGCGAACTCGGCCACCTCTACGTCTGACAGCTCGGCCGGCAGTTCGTGAAGCACGCGCAAACCGGCAACGTCGGGGATAGTTTCAATATCGAAAACGAGTACGGGAGTCATGGGCGAAAAGTCGGCGCTGGCGGGACGGCAGGTGGTGCTGCAACAAGCGCGCAATGATTTCAATGCCGCGATTCTATAATCCCCCGCCATGAGTACCGACGACAAAGACGAAAATTCACGCCAGGGTATCCAGTCCATCGAAGTGGGCGTGCCCCTGCTACGGGTGCTGGCCGACCACGGCGCACCGATGATGCTGCGCGATCTGGCCATCGAATCCGGCATGCCGGCCGCCAAGGCCCACCGCTATCTGGTCAGCTTCATGCGCACAGGCCTGGTGACCCAGGACACCCAGTCCGGTCGCTACGACCTTGGCACCTTCGCCCTCGAGCTGGGTCTGGCCAGTCTCGCCCGCCTGGATGCCGTGCGTATCGCGACGCCGGTGCTCGATGCCCTCAACGAGGAAATCGGCGAAACCGTGGCGCTGGCGGTCTGGGGCAATATGGGCCCGACCTTCGTGCGCTGGATCGAATCCCGCCGGCCGGTATCGGTGAACCTGCGTACTGGCGACGTCATGCCCCTGCTCCACTCTGCCACCGGCCTGTGCTTCGCCATCTATCTCGACAACCCGACCATGAAGAAGCGCGTCGAGGAGGAGTTGACCATCGCCGCTCGTGGCGACCATCCCCGCGCGCCGCGCAGCCGAGAGGAACTCGCCGCCATCGCCGAGGAAACCCGAGAGCATGGCTTGGTACGCGCCATCGGCCTCGTCATCCCCAACGTGAATGCCTTCGCCGCGCCGATCTTCAACCACGACGGCAAGATGGTGCTGGCCATCACCACCCTCGGCCCGGCCGGGCTGTTTCAATCAGCCTGGAACGGCCCCACGGCCAAGGCGGTACTCAAGGCGGCGCAGGCCGCATCACGCCAACTCGGCTGGCGGCAGGGGAAGAATCCGGCAAAAAAATAGCCGGCGCGATTTGCATCGCACCGGCCCTGTCTCCTCCTCCGGAATCCTGCCGCTCTCAGGCGTATTGGGTATCGATGGTCCGCGTGAATATGTCTTCCAGCGTCTCGCGCGCCTTACCAAAATCCATCACTGCCTCTTCGTAGGCATCACGGGCCAGCGTATAGGCTTCCACCAGTTCACCGTTGATGCCATCGGAATGCAGGCGCTGATACAGCGACTGCACCTCCTCAAACAGGCGGTCCGCCAGCAGGCGGCGACGCATGTAGATACGTGCACCTTCCTGCGGCCAGACCGTCATCTCCCCATAGGTCGGCACGTGGGCGCGGGCGACGGTGGCGAAGTCGCCCTTGAGCAGTTCCCACATGCCGGCCCAATCCGGATCGGCGTCCCCGTTTGGACCCAATGCGGGGGTGTAGCCGAAGCGCTTGAGCTCGGCGATCTCGCCGTCGATCAACCGTTGGGGAGAGGCGAACATCAGGCGGTCGCCGGTTCGTCGGCTTCGTATCCGACACGCATGTCGTAGTCGGCTTCGACGCCCTGGGGCAGCACGAGACCGACTTCCTTCAGGCGCGACTCCAGCAGTTCGAGGTATTCGGCCTGGAGCTCCTCGGGCTTCTTCACCTTGATGCCGTACTCGTAGTAGATGTCGAACATGGCCGACTTCTTGTCGCCGGACGAAGGACGGCCGTAGAAACCGAGGCCGATCTTCATGAACTTTTCGACGCGCTTCTGCATGTCCTCGCGGGTCTTTTCGCCACCGAACTCGATGCAGCGCTTGGATGCCCATACGCCGAAGGCGAGGTGACCGTACTCTTCCTTGTGGATGCGCACGTTGACGCGCGCCCAGGGCAGGTAGGAGCAGTTCTGGTACTGGCCGAGGAAAGCCACGGCTGCCGGGGTGACGACGGTGGAGAACAGCGCCACGTCTTCCCAGCAATCGAAGAACTTGGACCAGTTCTCCTTGCGAAAGCCGTTGATCACATTGACCTTGGTGCGATCAGGATTGTCCGGATTGTGGGACAGCTCATAGAGGCGGGCATTGACGTCCACGCCGAGATCCTGGAGCAGGTTCCAGACATAGAAGCCGTGGCCCATTTCCTCGAACACCTTTTTCGAAAGGCGATAGGCCTCTTCGGGACGGGTAGCGAAACGGTGATTCTCAGCCACGCGCTGGGCGCCGGCGTATTCCGAATCGGCCTGGAAGGTCATCAGGTTGATGAGTGCCTTCTTGTAATCGTCGGGCAGTACGTCGCCCTTGTCGTAAGTCTTGTAGGTCCGCATGTCTATCCTCCAGATGGTGATGGTGCTCTTGGCTTCTTTCGCGATACAGTTTTATCACGTGAAACGAACGATAATGTATCACTTAATCACTGTCAATGATTTTTTTAAAACCTAAACAAATCCTTTATTTAATATTGTTTTTATTGAGTTTTATATTAACCACCAGATTGATCCAACTTACCAAGCGCACCACATTAACCACTACGTCACACAATGCGTTACACACAAACACCTCTAGTGGTATCATTTAATCCATCATCAACCGAGCCGATTTCCCCGTCATGAAAAGCCGCTTCATCAGCCAGTGGATGGATGACTTCCTGCGCGAGCACACGGTGCGCGCGAACTCCCTGATCATCACCATTTACGGCGACGCTATCGCGCCTCACGGCGGCACCGTCTGGCTGGGTAGCTTCATCAATCTGGTCGAGCCCCTGGGTTTGAATCCGCGCATGGTGCGTACCAGCGTATTCCGCCTGTCGAAGGAAAAGTGGCTAGTCTCGGAACAGATCGGGCGCAAGAGCTACTACAGCCTCACCGCTACCGGCCGCCGCCGCTTCGAGCACGCCTACCGCCGTATCTACGACGATCCGCGCACAGTCTGGGACGGCGACTGGCAAATCGTCTTCACCACCAGCGGTAACCTGCCCGCCGCCCAGCGCGACGCCCTGCGCCGCGAATTGCTGTGGGAAGGCTTCGGCATCCTCGCACCTGGCGTGCTGGCTCATCCTTACGCCGACGCCGATTCCCTGCTCGACATCCTTCAGGGCACTGGCGCCCACGACAAGGTAGTGGTGATGCAGGGCCGCACTCTCGGCGCGCTCTCCAGCCGGCCCTTGCAGGAACTGGTACGCGACTGCTGGAACCTGGATGCCATCGCCCAGGACTACAAGCGCTTCATCGACTGCTTCCGCCCCGTGGCACGGGCCATGAAGGCCTCGCGGGGACTCGATCCGGAGCAGGCCTTTTGCGTCCGCACGCTGTTGATCCACGAATTCCGCCGCGTCCAGTTGCGCGACCCGCAGCTGCCCAAGCAACTGCTGCCCAATGAGTGGCCGGGCGACGTCGCCCGCCAGCTATGCGGCGAACTGTATGCGTTGACCCGCGATTCTGCCGAGGCCTATTTGCAGGACGTACTGGAAACCGCCGATGGCGCCCTGCCGGACGTCGCGCCCTATTTCGATCAGCGTTTCGGCCATCTCACCAACGCCAAGTCCAAGGAACAGGAATGAGCCACCCCCATATCGCCATCGTCGGCGCCGGTCCCTCCGGCTGCTATGTCGCCGACGCCCTGGGCCGCAAGCTGCCCGCTGTCCGCATCGACATCTTCGACCGCCTGCCGACGCCATTCGGCCTCGTCCGTGGCGGCGTGGCGCCGGACCATCAGGGCACCAAGAACATCGCCCGCCAGTTCGAACGCACCCTGGGCAAGGACGGCGTGCGCTTCCTTGGCAACGTCGCCGTCGGCCGCGACATTAGCTACGAGGAACTCAAGGCCGCCTACGACGTGGTGGTGATCACCACCGGCGCCCTGGCCGACCGGCGCCTTGGCATTCCCGGCGAAGACCTCGACGGCGTCTATGGCTCCGGCGCCTTCGTCTCTTGGTACAACGGCATCCCCGACGGCCGCGAGCTCGACCCGAAAATCGGCGCCTCGGTGGCCATCATCGGCAACGGCAACGTTGCCCTCGATATCGCCCGCCTGCTTGGCAAGACCCCAGAGGAACTGGCGGCTTCCGACCTCTGCACCCACGCCCGTGTAGCCTTCGCCGCCGCACCCGTCCGCGACATCTGGCTGATCGGCCGCCGCGGCCCGGTAGAGGCCAGTTTCACCACCGCCGAGCTGTCTGAATTCGGCGAACTGGCCCGCGTCGCCACCCTCGTCGATCCCGCCCAATTGCCGGCTGCGGTTCCGGAAACACTGCCTGATGAACAGAAAAAACTCGCCGGCAAGAACCTCGACGTCCTCCACGCCTACGCTGCCAAGGGTGAACAAGGTGAGCAAGCCGACCGCCCGCTACGCCTGCATTTCGTCTTCAATGCCGCGCCCTTGAAAATCCTCGGCGAGGGCCGGGCACGCGAACTGGTACTGGAAAAAACCCGCGTGGACAACGGCCGCGCCGTGATGAGCGGCGAAACCTTCACGATTCCCGCCGACACCGTCATCGGTGCCATCGGCTACCGCAGCACGCCCTTCCCTGGCCTGCCTTTCGACGAGGCCAGGGGCATCGTCGCCAACGACCAGGGGCGCGTCGAGCCCGGCGTCTATACCGCCGGCTGGTGCAAGCGTGGTCCCCAGGGGGTGGTGCCGGCCAACCGGGCCGATTCGCTGGCCGTGGCGGAACTGATTCTGTCCGACCTGGCGAATGTCACATCTGGCGCCAAACAAGGGGCAGTAGCCGTCGATGCATTGTTGCAGCTGCGAGGCGTTCAGCCCGTGGATTTCGCCGGCTGGCAAAAGATCAATGCGGCCGAAACCGCCGCTGCCCAAACTGCCGGAGATGGCCGTCCCCGCGAGAAACTTACCCGCCTGCCGGAACTGCTGGCTGCCGCCCATACTTAAGTAATACGGGATATGATTCAGGCCTGACCATTACATTCATCTCGAATGCTCGGCAATTTCCTGCAACGTATCTGGCTGCAAGCATGGTCGCTGATCCTGGTCGAGATGAACGGCCAGGAAATCGGCTGGCTGCTGCGTCCCCGCGAACACATTTCCCTGCTCGCCACGCGGCGGGTGACGATGATCGTCTCCCGCGTGCGGCTGATCGCCGGCCTTTTCGCACTGCTGACGCCGCTGTGGATCATCATCGACATCCTGACCTTCCCGCCGGAAATCTGGCACGGACTGGCTGCCGGGCGCGTCGCCGTCACCGTAGCCTTTGCCGGCATCCTGATCGCGGTCAACCGGATGGAAACCCTGAATGACGCCTACCGCGCGCTGGGCCTGCTGCTGGCGACGCCGACAGTGTTCTTTATTTACACCCACGAACACATGGGGGCTTTCCAACTCGATGGGCTTCAGGCAGCCTTTGCCACCGGCTACGCCTACCTGCCCTTTGTCATGCTGGCCGGCCTGTCGATCTTCCCCCTTACGCTACTCGAGGGCATCCTCTTCGCTGCGCCGATGCTGGCGGCGCAAGTCATCGCGGCGACGCTGAAGCTGCCCATCCTCGACTGGCCGAATCTGGCTGCATCCTTCTGGCTGCTGCTGCTGATCACCGCTGTTTCTTTGCTGGCGGGGCTATCTCAACTGGCCTTCATGATCGTACTGGTACGCGAATCGATCCGCGATGCCATGACCGGCTGCTTCTCCCGCCACAGCGGCGAGGAACTGCTGGAACTCCAGTTCATCCTTGCCGTCCGCAGCGAAGCCCCGCTGGCGCTGGCCTTCATTGACCTCGACCACTTCAAGAGCGTCAATGACCAATTCGGCCACGATGCCGGCGATCAGGTGCTGATCGACGCGGCCCAGTCAATCCGCGAAGGCCTGCGCACCGGCGACATGCTGACCCGCTGGGGTGGCGAGGAATTTGTCCTGATCATGCCCAACACCAGCCCCGAACAGGCTTGCGTGGCCTTGAAACGCGTCCGCCAACGCGGCTTGGGGCAGCGCCCGGACGGCACGCCGGTTACCGCCAGCATGGGCGTCGCCGAGCGCATGCGTGACAGCGCTGATTCCTGGCGCCGGCTGGTGGAAGTGGCGGATGAACGCATGTATGCCGCCAAACAAGGCGGCCGGGATCGCATCGTCGGCTGCGAATAAGCTCGACGCAAGCCCGGCGCCGTACCGCCAGCGCCGACTTTTACAGCACGATTTCCAGCCCTTCGCGGGAGAGCATGATTTCCGGCTCGCCGGGCTTGCCGGGCTCGTAGTCAGACGAGGCCAGCGCGGCAGCAAAAGCCTGCTCCAGCTGATCGTCGGAACGGGTCGGCTCATGGTGGGTACACACCAGTTTTTTGACGCCAAGCCGGCGCGCCCAGGCGATGTTGCCCTCCAGTGTGCCGTGGCCCCAACCGATCTTGGTCGGGTATTCGGCCGCCGTGTAGGAGCTGTCGGCGATCAGCACGTCCAGCCCTTTCAGCGCAGCATCGAGTTGCCCCTGCTGCATGTCCACCATCTGCTGGAACTCGGCGTAGCCCTCGTCCTCGGGCGCATAGATGTTCAGCCAGGGCTCGTGGTCGCCGGTGAAGAACACCGACTTGCCATTGCACTCGATTCGATAGCCGAGATTGACCACCGGATGATTCAGCAACAGCGGCGTCACCGTGGCGTCGCCGACGGGCACCGGCTCATTGATGCTGAGGGTTTCGTACTCGATGCCTGCCTTCATTTCTGCCTCGCGCACAGGGAAGTAGCTGTACTGGAGCTGGACTTCCATCACCTGATCGGGGCCGCGACCGGAGACGACGTCGTAGGCGCCATGGATGCGAACCGAATTGCCGGGGATGTAAAGCGGCGTGAAAAAGGGCAAGCCGTGGATGTGATCCCAATGGCTGTGGGTGATGAAGATATTGGCCTTGACCGGCATCTGCCTGAGCAGCTCCTGAGCCAGGGGAAACACCCCCGTGCCGGCATCGAGGACGATGAGGGAATTGTCGTCGCTGCGCACTTCGATGCAGGTGGTGTTGCCACCATAGCGCTGGGTATGCTGGCCCGGCGAGGGAATGGAACCACGCACACCCCAGAAACGTACTTTCATTTTTCGCTACCGACCTGGGCAAACATTTGGGCGTCCTCGACGATCTTGTCCAGCGAGCCGGAAATAGCATTCACCGTCGCCATGATGTCGTCGCCAAAACGGCCCGGCGCAGCGACTGCTTCGGTCTCGCGCCACGGGTTACCGGAGTCACCGATCTCACGCAGGCGAACGATCTGGTCGGCCATGCGCAGGCAGTCCATCATCGCCGAAGGCGCGGCATCGGCGTGGTGGTGATCGCGAATGCAATTGACCAGATGTTCGGGAAAGGCCCAGCGCTTGGCCAGCAGAGCGCCGACGACGCCGTGATCGACGCCGATCACCCGCTCCTCGGCGGCATTCAGGGGCAAGCCTTCGACGGCAGAGACTTCCAGCACGTTGCGGAATTCCTCGGCGAGGAACTGGGCAAATACCACCTTGCCGAAATCATGCAACAGACCGGCGATGTAGCAGTCGCCGGGGTCGGCCTCGGACTTGGCGAACTGGGTCGCCAGTTGGCGGGCGACACCGGCCACCACCAGGGAATGCAGCAGGTAGCGCTGGATGTCGAAACCGGCCGCGTTCATGCGCGGCAGGATGCCGACGGCGGCAAAGCCTAGGGCGAGGTTCTTGATGGTGTTGATACCCAGATAGACCACCGACTGGCTGACCGAAGTGATCTTCGACGGCAGGCTGTAGTAGGCCGAATTGATGACCTTGAGAATCTTCACGGTCATCACCGGGTCCTTCTCGATGACGGCCACCAGCTCCTTGGGCAGGCAATTGATGTTGCGGGTCAGTTCGAGGATCTTCTGCACGCTGCGCGGAAACGCAGGCATGCGCTCGACGGCCATGCCCAGCTTGCGTTCCAGTTCGGGGGTCAGTGCGCTCACGTTTTCGCGGCCTCGTTAAGAAGGCCGGATTATACCGGGGGAATCAGCCGCCGCGACTCAGCGTCCGTCGGCTCCGCTGATCCGCTCGTAGTAGCGCGCCCGGTAGAGCAGGCGGCGCTTTTCCGGGGCATCCCGGAAGCCGCTGCGGTCATGCAGCAGATTGTTGCAGATCAGGCCCATGCCCGGTTCCAGGCGGCCGTGCAGGTTCCAGGGGGTATCGCTGGCCAGCAGGCGTTCCAGGGCGCCCAGCGCGGCTTGCGTCGCGGCGTCCTGGCGCCAGACGATACTCTTGGTGCGGGCCGTGTAGCGCATGTGCAAGTGGCCGCTCGCATCCACCGAAAACACCGTGCCCGGTTGCTCGGGACGGTTCTCGTCGCGAGCGGGGATGATCATCACGTCCGACGCCATCAGGGCACGGATGAAATCGGGGTTTTCGTCTCGCAACAGGATGTAGGCCAGCTCGTGATCGAGCAAACGGTTATCACCGCCCTCGACAGCGCTCTGCACGCAATGCAGCAGCACGGCACGCACGGTACGCTCGGGCGGGTTGTAATAGCCGTCGGTATGCCAGCGGATGGGCTTGTCGGTGTAGGGGATGAACTCGCCGCGTCTTTTCGTCGGGTCGTTTTCATCCGCCACGGCCAGCGGCGAGATGCCGTCCTCGTCGGAAAGGTAGTTGCTGTCCAGCGAGAAGAGGCCGATCTGGCGGCCAAGCTGACGGGGGATTTCCTTGTCCGCCTGACCTACCGTTTTGCTGGTGTAGAGCGCCATGTTGGTGGTAGCGCAGCGCTCCAGCAGGGCATTGCGCTCCGCGACCGTCATGGCTCGGGGATCATCGATGGCAACGAGAATGTCCTCGATGCGGCGCGGCGCAGTATCGAGCTTGCGTTCGCGCCAGGCGGCGTAAGCTGCCGCGTCGTTGAGGTCGAAAGGATTGCCCATCAGTCGCCTGTTTCGCCGTGCCCGCCGTTACGTGAGCGCCGACTTTTTGCTTCGCCCGGATGAAACAGCCCGGCCAAAGTTTTCTCCAGCGCCTTGATACCTTCCGGCGATTCGATTTCCATCACCTGGTCAATGGCCCAGAGTTTGTCCTTCTCCGGCAGCACTTCCTGCATCGCTGCGGCGAAGCAGCGACGGAAGCCGAAGTCGGGGCCGTCGCTGGCGTAGCCATGGTCGGCGTAGTCCTCGCCGCGACGGTTGAATAGATCGAGAAAATGCTTGCGACACTCGCCGGCTGTCACTTCAGCCAACAGCATGTCACGGTTGTCCTCGATGGCCTCGGCCATGCGCTGGGCGAGGGCCGTGGTGAATTCGATGCGTTGCTCGGCCGGCAGATCGCGGAAGGCAATGCGGTCAGCGGCATGGGCGAGAAAGGCCATGTACTCGCAGACGAAATCGAAGTAGGCGCGGCCGATGTCGATGTCGTACTCGGCCTCGCGCATGCGCTTGATCGAATCGATCGCCAGCTTCCACGCCAGCATGGCGATGACGCCCGCCAGCTCGACCATGCCGCGCGGCTTGCCGGCGGCATGGAAGCTGGAGCGGATGCGGATGGCCACGGGTTCAGTACCCGCCTTTTCCTTTGGGTTGCGGCAAGCCTGCGACCTTGCAGCCCTGCTTGGCGGCGCCACCATCGGGGAAGAGTTCGAACAGCAGGGCGCTGTCGGCTTCGGGCATGTCGCCCTCGTCCTGCAAGCCCTTGATCAGGTTGCGCAGATTGGGCGTGGCGCCCTCTTCCTGGTATTGCTTGCGCAGGTAGGCAACGACCTTCTTGTGCTGCTCGGTCAGCGCCAGACCGCAGGCCTCGGCGATGACGGTCATCGCCTCTTCGCTCAGATCCGCTTCCAGCAGGTAGCCGTAATCGTCGACTTCTTTTTCAACGCCGTTGATGACATAACTCATGGTGGGTCTCCTTATTTTTTCTTCAGATAAAACTCGTGGATGCCGCGCCCGGTTTCATGGGCGAACAGCAATTCGGCGGCGCCGGCCTTGGCCCAGGACGTGATGTCGTCGGCGGAACCGGGGCAGTCGCTGACCAGTTGCAGCACTTCGGCGGGCTTCATGCCTTCGAGCAGCTTCTTGGCCTGGACGATGGGGCCGGGGCAGGACACGCCGCGCATGTCGAGGGTGACGTGGGCCACTGGTGTGGACGTGGCACCACCGGCGCGCTGGAGGGTGAAGGCGGTCTTGCCGTCGCCCTGTTTCTCGCTGCCGAGCACCAGGTTGCCGGTGACTTTGGCCCAGGCGAAGAGGTCGTCGGCAGTGCCGGGGCAGTCGGAAATCAGGCGCAGGGTCTGGCCCGGTTGCAGGTCGTCGATGAGCTTTTTGGCGCCCAGCAGCGGGGCCGGGCAGGACATGCCGCTCATGTCGAGGGTTACGGTGGCGGGATCGGACATTGAAGGTCTCCTTGGTTATTCATTCGCCCACTGCGGCGACGGATTTATGAGGTACGAAAATGCCGCAGCCGAGGGCTCGATGCCGGCCCAGCCCGGTTTCCTGCATGTTGATCGACTGCGCGGGACCGAGGCCATGCAGCATCAGGCTGAAGCCATGCACCGGGCCGTCAGGCATTTGCAGCGAGCGAGCCTTGCCGGTGATGAGTTTTGCTTGCAGTCCACGCATCAGGAGCGCAGCCCGGCAACGGTCGAGGAATTCGATTTCGTCGGCGGTATCGACGGCAATGAAATGGGAGTACACCACGCCCCGCGCGGCCTGCAAGGGCCGTGTCGTCGGAGCGCCAAGTTCAAGAATTACGCCATCGATGTCGAGCTTGGCACCCGCCAGAAAGTCGGCGTCGGCGACACGGCGAACCGGCAGCCGCAGCACCAGCCGCGCACGGCCGCCGATGTAGCGCACGCCGTCGCCCTTGGCGAGGCCGGCCAGGGGCAGGATGCCGGCTTCCGGCTCCTCGTCGAACCAGGGCAGCAGCGCGCGCACGGCGGTCGCCAAAGCCCAGGCGTGGTCCTCGGCCAGCGTCCCGCCGCTGAGCGGGAAGCTCAGGTCGACCACGTCCGTCGAGGCGTCGTCGCTATCCATACTCATCACGCGGCGGCCTCCTGGGCGCGCGCCCAGCTCAGCATGGTTTCGGCCCAATGGGTGGCCGTCACCGGATCGATGTCGAAGACGGTGAAGCGGCTTTTCTCACGGATACGCAGGCGCATCTGGGGCATGCCGCCGGCTTCATAGACGATCTGCTGCAACTCGATCTCCTGATTGCCGACGGGCACGCTGAATTTGGCGAGGGAAGTGATGGTATCCACGGGGTTTTTCCTCTATGTGGGGGCGGACTATGGCACCGGCGGCGGGCAAAGAGCCATCACCGCGTGGGAGTGCAAGCATATAACCCTTTCGGGTAGGTTCATTTACCTGTGGGGAGTATGGTTTGTGCGCCGCAACCTTCCCTAGTATCGCTCCACCAAAGTTACACCCCCCGACAAACGAGGAGAGAGACCATGGCCAAGCCCATGCACCCAACACCCAATCTGGACCAGCTCGAATCCGGCCCCTGGCCCAGTTTCGTCACCGGCCTTAAGCGTCTGGCCAAGGACAAGGACTACGTGGTCGACCTGCTCGGCCACCTGGAGCACTCTTACAAGACCCGCAAGGGTTACTGGAAGGGCGGCACCGTCGGCGTTCGCGGCTACGGCGGCGGCGTCATCCCCCGCTTTACCGAAATCAAGGACGAGAACGGCCAGCCCCTGTTCAAGGATGCTGCCGAGTTCCACACCCTGCGCATCATGCCCCCCCCGGGCATGCACTACGACACGGATATCCTGCGCAAATTCTGCGACATCTGGGAAAAGCACGGCTCCGGCCTCATCGCCCTGCATGGCCAGTCCGGCGACATCATGCTGCAAGGCGCCACCACCGAGAACGTGCAGAAGGCCTTTGACGAGATCAATGAACTCGGCTTCGACCTCGGCGGCGCCGGCCCGGCCGTGCGCACTTCCATGTCCTGCGTCGGCGCGGCCCGCTGCGAGCAGTCCTGCTACGACGAAGCCAAGGCTCACCGCTCGGTGCTGAACACCTTCCTCGACGACATCCACCGTCCCGCCCTGCCTTATAAGTTCAAGTTCAAGTTCTCGGGCTGCCCGAACGACTGCATGAACTCGATCCAGCGTGCCGACATGGCCGTGATCGGCACCTGGCGCGACAACATCCGCACCGACGATGCCCTGGGCAAGAAGTGGTTCGCCAAGCACGGCATGAACGAACTGGTGAACGACGTCGTCGCCCGCTGCCCGACCAAGGCCATCCAGATCAAGGAAATCAAGGACGTCCGCAAGGATGGCCATATCTCTGCCGTCGCCCTGAACGATAGCCAGTGCCTGGAAATCGACAACAAGGACTGCGTCCGCTGCATGCACTGCATCAACGTCATGACCGGCGCCCTGGCAACCGGCACCGACAAGGGCGCCACCATCCTCGTCGGCGGCAAGCGCACGTTGAAGATTGGCGACCTGATGGGCACCGTGGTGGTTCCCTTCATGTCCCTGAAGACGGACGAGGACTACGACCAGATCGTGGAACTGGCCCAGAAGATCATCGACTTCTTCGCCGAGAACGCGCTGGAGCACGAGCGCACCGGTGAAATGATCGAGCGCATCGGCCTGGTGAACTTCCTCGAAGGCATCGAGCTGGACATCGACGCCAACATGGTCTCGACGCCGCGCATGAATCCCTACGTCAATACCGGCGGCTGGGACGAAGAAGTTGCCAAGATCAACGCCAAAAAAGCCGCTGCCTGAGGAGTCATCAGATGAACGCACCTACCCCCGCCGCACCGCTGCGCAAGGCCATCGAGTCCGGCGTGCCGGACAACAAGCCCTATCTGCACCCGACGCTGGCCAAGAACTACGGCAACTGGAAGTACCATGACCGGCCCCGTCCCGGCGTCCTGCACCACGTCTCCCACACGGGCGACCAGGTGTGGTCCGTGCGCGCCGGCACCCAGCGCCAGATGGATGTGTGGACCATCCGCACCCTCTGCGACATCGCCGACAAGTACGCCGAAGGCCATGTCCGCTTCACCATCCGCTCCAACATCGAGTTCATGGTGGCGGACGAGAAGAAGGTCGCCCCGCTGATCACCGAACTGGAGTCCAAGGGCTTCCCCGTCGGCGGTACCGGCAACTCGGTCTCGATGGTGGCTCACACCCAGGGCTGGCTGCACTGCGACATCCCCGGCACCGACGCTTCCGGCGTGGTCAAGTCGATGATGGACCAGCTCTACAACGAGTTCAAGAACGAAGAGATGCCGAACCGTGTGCACCTCTCCACCTCCTGCTGCGAGATCAACTGCGGCGGCCAGGCCGACATCGCCATCATCATCCAGCACACCAAGCCGCCGAAGATCAATCACGACCTCGTCGCCAACGTCTGCGAGCGCCCCTCCGTGGTCGCCCGCTGCCCGGTGGCCGCGATCCGTCCAGCCATGGTCAACGGCAAGCCCTCGCTGGAAGTCGATGAAAAGAAATGTATCTGCTGCGGCGCCTGCTACCCCCCGTGCCCCCCAATGCAGATCAACGACCCGGAGCATTCCAAGCTCGCCATCTGGGTTGGCGGCAAGAACTCCAACGCCCGTGGCAAGCCCACCTTCATGAAGATGGTTGCCTCCGGCCTGCCCAACAACGCCCCGCGCTGGCCCGAGGTCAACGAGATGGTCGGCAACATCCTGAAGACCTACAAGGCCGATGCCCGTCCCTGGGAGCGTCTCGCCGACTGGATCGACCGTATCGGCTGGCCCCGTTTCTTCGAGAAGACCGGCCTGCCCTTCACCAAGTACCTGATCGACGATTGGCGTGGTTCCCGTGCCAACCTCAACGCCTCGACCCACATTCGCTTCTGAGGAAATAACCGCAATGAAGTTTGCGATCATGATCAACGAAGGGCCTTACCAGCACCAGGCGACCGATTCGGCCTACCTGTTCTGCAAGGCCGCGCTCGACAAGGGCCATGAAATCCGCCGCGTCTTCTTCTATCACGACGGGGTGAACAACGCCTCGTCGCTGACCGAGCCGCCGCAGGACGACCGCAACATCGTCGCCCGCTGGTCCAAGCTTGCCGAAGAGCACAAGCTGGATCTCGTGGTCTGCGTTGCCGCCGCCCTGCGGCGCGGCATCCAGGAAGAGAACCTGGCCCCCGGCTTTCGCATCTCCGGTCTTGGCCAGCTGGTCGAGGCCGGTATCGAAGCCGACCGTCTTGTAACGTTTGGAGACTGACATGAGCGAAGGCGTAGTCAAAAAATTCATGTTCGTCAATCGCAAGTCGCCCTACGGCACCGTCTATGCGCTCGAATCGCTGGAAGTGGTGCTGATCTCGGCGGCCTTCGATCAGGACGTCAGCCTCGTCTTCATGGATGACGGCGTGTATCAGCTCAAGAAGGGCCAGCAGACCAAGGGTATCGAGAACAAGAACTTCTCGCCCACCTACCGTGCGCTGGACGGTTACGACATCGAGAAGCTCTACGTCGAGCAGGAGTCGCTGGACGCTCGCGGCCTGACCGAAGACGACCTGCTGGTGGACGTCACGGTGCTGTCCAAGGCCGACATGGGCAAGCTCATGGACGACATGGACGTCGTCCTCAGCTTCTGACCGGGAGATACAGATAATGCTGCATATCGTCAATAAATCGCCGCTGGAACGGAACTCCCTGGAGTCCTGCCTGCGTGTCGCCCAGAGCGGTGCCATCCTGCTGATCGAGGACGGCGTTCTCGCCGCCACGCGCGGCAATGCCGCCGCCGCCACGCTCACTGAGGCAGCCTCCCGCCTCAAGATTTATGCCCTCGCTCCCGACCTGGAAGCCCGTGGCATGCAAGACCGCGTTCTGGAAGGCGTCACCACCGTGGATTACGGTGGCTTCGTCGATCTCGTCGCGGAACACAAAAACTGCCAGTCCTGGCTTTAATTTCCCCCTGTCATAGCTATCAATTAAGGAGACACGCATGGCCACCATCGAAGTGAACGGCAAGTCCTACGAAACCGACGAAGAAGGCTACCTGATCGACCTCGCCCAATGGAACGAGGAAGTCGGCGCCTACCTCGCCACCACCGAATCGGTTGAAATGACCGACCAGCACTGGGAAGTCATCACCTTCCTGCGCGACTACTACAACGAATTCCAGATCGCCCCGGCTGTCCGCGTCCTGACCAAGGCCATCGGCAAGAAGCTCGGCCCGGAGAAGGGTACCAGCCAGTACCTCTACGACCTGTTCCCCTACGGCCCCGCCAAGCAGGCATGCAAGATCGCCGGCCTGCCGAAGCCGACAGGCTGCGTCTAAGCGACGGGTTGCGTCTAATCAGTTGATTGGGGTTGGCGCCGGCGGTTCAGTCTTCCTTTCCTGTCCGGCGCCTCTTTTTTCCAAGCTAAATCCATCCAACTCATGAATATTCTGTTCGCGCTGCTGTTCTACGCCGCCACGCTGATCCTCATCGGCGGCGTCGCGTACAAGATTTATGACTACTCGCGCACCCCTGCGCCGCTGAAGATTCCCACCACGCCGGCCCCGACCACGGCCGGCGGTGTGGCCTTCCGCATGGCCCGCGAAGTGGTTTTCTTTGAAAGCCTGTTCAAATCGAATCTCTGGATCTGGGCCTTCGGCTGGATTTTCCACGCCGGCCTTGCCCTCGTCCTGCTCCGCCATGTGCGCTACTTCACCGAGCCGGTGAATGCGATCATCGCCTTCATCCAGCCCTTCGGCATCTATGCCGGCTTCGCCATGGCCGCTGGCCTGGCCGGGCTGTGGGCACGACGCATTCTGGTGGAACGCATCCGCTACATCTCGACACCCTCCGACCACCTGATGCTGGCCCTGCTGCTCGGCATCGCCGGCACCGGCCTGATGATGAAGTTCGTCATGCACACCGACATCGTCGCCGTGAAGACTTTCTTCCTCGGCCTCATGGTGTTCGAGATCAATCCGCTGCCGGCCCATCCCGGCCTCTATCTGCACCTGCTGATGGTGGCCCTGCTGATGATCATCTTCCCCGTCAGCAAACTGCTGCACGCCCCCGGCGTGTTCTTCTCGCCGACCCGCAATCAGGTGGATAACCCGCGTGAAACGCGGCACCTGGCGCCCTGGGCAGCCAAATTCGAGACGAAGAACTAAAGATGGCCGACGACAACATCGCTCCCGCCACACCGGCCGCCGCCGTACCGCCAGCGCCGACTTCTGCCGCTGCAGTTGCACCCACGGCACCTGCTGCGCCGGCCGCTGCGCCCAAGGCCAAGCCGAAGATCGAGGCCCCGGCCTTCCGCGAGTACCCGACCATCCCGGCCCTCAAGCCGGATTCGATGATCGAGTCCAATCCCTACGTCTCCGCCGCCGTGCACAACGAAGCCCTCGGCTTCCCCGGCACTCTGGTCGATGGATGGGAACAGAAGGCCGTCGCCAAGATGGGCGAACTGCTGGGCAAGTACCGCTCGCTCAAGGTGTACATGGACGCCTGCGTGCATTGCGGCGCCTGTACGGACAAGTGCCACTACTTCATCGGCACCGCCGACCCGAAGAACATGCCCGTCGCGCGCCAGGACCTGATGCGCTCAGTGTATCGCCGCTACTTCACGCTGCCGGGCAAGCTCTTCCCCAAACTGGTCGGCGCCCGCGACATGAACAAGGAAGTGCTCGACGACTGGTTCCGCTACTACAACCAGTGTTCCGAGTGTCGTCGCTGCTCGGTGTTCTGCCCCTACGGCATCGACACCGCCGAAGTCACCATGGCGGCCAAGGAAATCATGGACAGCGTCGGTCACGGTCACAAGTATGTGAACGAGATCATGGGCAAGGTGCACAAGATCGGCAACAACCTCGGCCTGCCCGGCCCGGCGCTGGAAGACACCCTGCTCGGCCTTGAAGAAGACGTGCTCGAAGACACCGGTGCCGCCGTCAAGTATCCCCTCGACGTGCACGGTGCCGAAGTGCTGCTGGTCACGCCCTCCGCCGACTTCTTCGCCGAACCGCATGTGGATAGCCTGATCGGCTACGGCAAAGTCTTCCACGCCGCCGGCATCTCCTGGACCCTGTCGTCCAAGGCCTCCGAGGCCGGCAACTTCGGCATGTTCATCGGCAACTACGAACAGATGCGCAAGATCGCCATGCGCATCCGCGAGGCCGCGCTGGAACTCGGCGTCAAGCGCATCGTCGTCGGCGAATGCGGCCACGCCTGGCGCGTTGCCTACGCCTTCTGGAACACCCTGACCGGTATCGGCGCTGGTGCCAACGATCCGTTCGCGATCCAGTTGCAGAAGCAGCTCGACCCGAACTACAAGCAGCCCTCGCACATCTGCGAAGTCACCTGGGATCTGATCCAGGCCGGTCGCCTGACATTCGACAAGGAAGCCAACGATCATCGCATCGTCACCTTCCACGACTCCTGCAACGTCGCGCGCGGCTCGCGCATGGGCGACTACGGCGGCGGCCAGTTCGACATCCCGCGCAACATCATCAAGGCCGTGGCCAACAAGTATGTGGACATGTCCCTCGACACCACCCGCGAAAAGACCTTCTGCTGCGGCGGTGGCGGCGGCCTGCTGACCGACGAACTGCTCGACCTGCGGGTCAAGGGCGCCCTGCCCCGCATGGAAGCGCTGAAGAACGTGGTGGACGGCCAGGGCGTGAACTTCATGGCCACCATCTGCGCCATCTGCAAGGCCCAGTTCACCAAGGTACTGCCCTACTACGGCTTCAAGATGAGCATGGTCGGCGGCGTGCATCAGCTCGTCAGCACCGCCATCGTGCTCAACAAAGAACATTAGACAAACCGACCCACGGAGACAAACCATGTCCGCGACAGAAATCCAGGCAGAGAAACTTACCTTCCGCCGCTACAAGGATGGCGACACCCAGGTAAAGCGCTGGCAGGACCAGATCTTCCAGGCAAGCTGGTCCCACAAGTGCCCGACCTATCAACAATCCACCCCGCCGTGCCAGGGCTCCTGCCCGTCCGGCGAGGACATCCGCGGCTATCTGAACATCGTGCGCGGCATCGAGAAGCCGCCTGTCGGTGCCGACGGCAAGCCGCTCATGAGCTGGCAGGAATACGCCTGGCGCCGTCTGACGGAAGCCAACCCGCTGCCCGCCGTGATGGGCCGCGTCTGCCCCGCTCCCTGCGAAACCGGCTGTAACCGCAACGAGGTCGAGGATCACGTCGGCATCAACTCGGTCGAGCATTACCTCG
Organism: Rhodocyclaceae bacterium; assembly: GCA_030824275.1. Taxonomy (GTDB): domain Bacteria; phylum Pseudomonadota; class Gammaproteobacteria; order Burkholderiales; family Rhodocyclaceae; genus JAVBXY01. The sequence goes on from JAVBXY010000035.1 coordinate 45,276, forward strand.
GCGACTGGGCGATCCAGAACAACCTGAAGTTCAAGGCCCCCGAGCACAAGACCGGCAAGAAGGTCGCCGTCATCGGCGCCGGCCCGGCCGGCCTCTCCGCCGCCTACCAGTTGGCGCTCAAGGGCCACAGCGTCACCATTTTCGACGAGCACGAATTCCTCGGCGGCATGATGCGCTATGGCATTCCCGGCTACCGCACGCCGCGTGACACCCTCGACGCGGAAATCCAGCGCATTCTCGACCTCGGTGTCACCGCCAAGCTGAAGACCCGCATCGGCACCGACATCAGTCTCGAACAGTTGCGCAAGGATTTCGACGCGATCTTCCTCGGCCTCGGTGCCCAAGCCGGTCGTGCCCTGCCCATCGAAGGCGACAACGACGCCCCGAACGTGGTTACCGCCACCTCCTTCCTGCGTGCCTTCAACGAAGGACGCCTGAAGCACATCGGCAAACGCGTGGTCGTCGTCGGCGGTGGCGACACCTCCATGGACGTCGCTACCGTGGCCCGCCGTCTCGGCCACATCACGCACACCAACCCCGGCGATTTCGAAGCCGCCATCGCCGGCCACATGGCCCAGGACGTGGCTGACGTCTCCATGCGTCAGGGGGCCGAAGTGACCCTGACTTCCGTCTTCCCCATCGACAAGATGATGGCCAGCAAGCCGGAAATCGAGCACGCCCAGGCCGAAGGCATCGAGATCATGGGCGGCTGGATGCCCATTGGCGTCGTCAAGGGTGCCGACGGCCGCGCCACCGCCCTGCGCGTCAAGCAGTGCGAAGCCAAGATGGTCGGCGGCAAGCTGGAGATCAAGCAGATCGAAGGCACCGAAAAGGATCTGCCCGCCGACCTGATCGTTTCCGCCATCGGTCAGGCCGTCGATTTCACCGGCATCGAAGAGTTCCGCTCCGACAAGGGCACCGTCGCTGCCGACAAGAACTACCAGGTCGCTGGCAAGCCCGGCGTCTTCGCCGGCGGCGACGTGATCCGCCCGCACCTGCTGACCACCGCTGTCGGCCATGGCAACATCGCCGCCGACGGCATCGACCGCTTCCTCGCTGGTGAGGAGCAGGAACGTCGCCCGAAGATCGATGTGCATTCCTTCGACCTGATGCGCAAGTATGTCGAGAAGGGCATCCAGATTGGCGAGATCAAGGAGGCCACGCGCGGCACGGACAAGGAAAAGAACGCGATCCACAACTACGACAACCGTTCCGACCGCTACGTCATTCCGCACGACGAACTCTTCCTCGGCCATTTCAGCTACACCGACCGCAACAAGCGCCACATCACGCACCTGAACAAAGACTCGGCCCTGGGTAACTTCGAGGAGCGTCTCGACGCCCTCAGCGAAGAAGCCGTGGTTGCCGAAGCCAAGCGCTGCATGAGCTGCGGCCAGTGCTTCGAGTGCGACAACTGCGTCGTCTATTGCCCGCAGACCGCTGTCTACAAGGTCAAGAAGAACGAATCGATGACCGGTCGCTACGTCGCCACCGACTACGACAAGTGCATCGGCTGCCACATCTGTGCCGATGTCTGCCCGACCGGCTACATCCAGATGGGCCTTGGCGAATAAGGGCGGACGATCCATGCGCAATTGGCTGTTCCTCGCCGTCGTGATGGCCTTCCTCGCCCAGTTCGCCTGGGCGGGGGATCAGGCAAACTCGCGCACGCCCAAGCCCGTGATCGAGATCGCGAATCCCGGCAAGTGCGTCGCGCCGCCCGAGGAAATGCGCCGCAACCACATGGAGATGCTCAAGCACCAGCGTGACCGCACGCTGCGCCAGGGCATCCGTGGCGAGCCGGTAACGCTGAACGGCTGCATCGATTGCCACGCCAGCAAAAAGACGGGCTCCGTCCTCGGTGCTCATGAGAGCGGCAAGGGCGGCAATTTCTGCGAAAGTTGCCATGCCTACGCCGCCGTCAAACTCGACTGCTTCGAATGCCATCAGCCCAAGGCCAAGTTCAAGGCTGCCGGTGTGATGCCCGGAGTCAAGCCATGAGCGAACAAAACAATCCCCGCCGTGCCTTCATCGCCGCTGCCGGTGCTGGTGTTGCCGGCCTCGGCTTCACCGCCATCGCCCCCGGCCTGCACCTGATGGCCGTGGCCCAGGCCGCCGATGCCACCACCAATAGTCCCGCCGCCCGCAAGGCTGGCGAGGCTGCATCCTCCGCCGTGCGCTGGGGCCTGCTGGTGGATGCCACCAAGTGCGCCCCCGGCTGCACCAAGTGCGTTGAGGCTTGCCACACCGAGAACGGCATCACGGAAAAGATGCCCGACGCGCGCCAGAATTCCCAGTGGATACGCAAGATCGAACTGGTGGATCGCCGCAATGGTCGCAAGACCGAGTTGCCGATGATGTGCCAGCACTGCGCCAACCCGCCCTGCGTGGATGTCTGCCCCACCGGCGCCTCGATGAAGCGCGCCGACGGTATCGTGCTCGTCGACCGCCACAGCTGCATCGGCTGCCGCTACTGCATGATGGCCTGCCCCTACAAGGCCCGCTCCTTCGTCCATGCGCCGCTCACCGAGCAGAATCCGGAAGTGCCGCGCGGCAAGGGCTGCGTCGAGTCCTGCACCCTCTGCGCCCATCGCGTAGACAAAGGCCAGAACCCGGCCTGCGTCGAAAAATGCCCGGAGGGCGCCATGATTTTCGGCGACCTCATGGACCCGAACAGCGCGATCTCGAAGCGCATCGCCAGCGTACCGACCACCCAGGTACGTTCCGACCTGCGCCTCGATGTCGGCGTCCGCTACCAGGGAATCTGACATGTCCTCCTCGCTCACCTCCCGCAACGAAGCCGGCATCTTCTACGTGCTCGCCGCCATCGGCGGTCTCGTCACCGCCGTCGGCCTCGGCTCTGCGCTCTACATGGAGCACGCCGGCCACGTCGTCACCGGCATGAACAACCAGATCGTCTGGGGCATACCGCACGTCTTCGCGATCTTCCTCATCGTCGCCGCGTCCGGCGTGCTCAACGTCGCCTCCATCGGCTCGGTCTTCGGTCGCGTCATCTACAAGTCGCGTGCCCCGCTGTCCGGCCTGCTCTCCATCGCCATGCTGGCCGGCGGCCTCGCCGTGATCATGCTCGACCTGGGCCGCGCCGACCGCATCATCGTCGCCGCCACCCACTTCAACCCGACCTCGGTCTTCGGCTGGAACGTCATCCTCTATCCGGGCATGTTCGCCATCGTTGCCGTCTATATCTGGACCATGATGGAACGGCGCATGAACGCCTACTCCAAGCCGGCCGGTTTCGCCGCCTTCATCTGGCGCATCCTGCTCACCACCGGCACCGGCTCCATCTTCGCCTTCCTCGTCGCCCGCCAGGCCTACGGCTCGGCCCTGCTGGCACCGATGTTCATCATCATGTCCTTCGCCTGGGGTCTGGCCGTGTTCGTCGTCGTCCAGGCCGCGATGTACTTCTGGAACGGCATGCGCCTGCCGCCGCTGGTGCTCCAGCGCATGAAGAACCTGCTCGGCCTCTTCGTCGCCGCCACGCTCTACTTCACCGCCGTGCTGCACCTGACCAACGCCTACTTCGCCAAGCAGACCGCCTTCGAATACTTCCTGCTCTTCGACAGCGAGTTCTCCGCCCTGTTCTGGGTCGGCCAGGTACTGATCGGCAGCATCGTGCCGATGATCCTGATCTGGTCCACCACCGGCCAGCGCATGACCTGGGTCACCGTCGCCGCCCTGCTGGTGATCTTCGGCGCCTTCGTCCAGCTCTACGTCTTCATCATCGGCGGCCAGGCCTTCCCGCTCGACATCTTCCCCGGCTACGACGTGAAGTCGAGTTTCTTCGACGGCCAGGTGGATCACTACACGGCCAGCCTGCCGGAAATCCTGCTTGGCCTCGGCGGCATCGGCATCGCCTTCACCGCCATCACCATCGGCGTGCGCGTCCTGCGCTTCATGCCGCAGGACGACGTTCAGCATCTCGAAACCGCCGGCGCAATCACGGATTGATGCGCCAGCGGGCGACCATGCACCGCTTCCTGATCTCCGCCGCACACAAGTCGTCCGGCAAGACGACCATCAGCATCGGGCTGGCGGCGGCCCTGCGTGATGGCTTGGGTAATTTGCCGTCCCGCCAGGGCCGACTTTCCGTACAGCCCTACAAGAAGGGCCCGGACTACATCGATCCGCTCTGGCTCGGCGCCGCCGCCGGACGCCCCTGCTACAACCTCGACTTCTTCCTCTCGCCCCACGAAGAATTGCTGGCCCAGTTCGCCCGCCGTGGCCATGACGCAGACGTCTGCCTGGTCGAGGGCAACAAGGGCCTTTACGATGGCCTCGACCTCGAAGGCTCGAACAGCAACGCGGCGCTGGCCCGCCTGCTCGATCTTCCCGTAGTACTGGTGCTCGATGCGCGCGGCATGACCCGTGGCATCGCCCCGCTGATCCTTGGCTACCAGGCCTTCGACCGGGAACTCAAGATCGCCGGCGTGATCCTCAATCGCCTCGGCGGTCGCCGCCACGAATCCAAGCTGCGCGCCGTCATCGAGCATTACACCGACGTCCCCGTCATCGGCGCCGTGCAGGAAGACCCGGAGCTGGCGCTGGTCGAACGCCACCTCGGCCTCATGCCGGTCAACGAAGCGGCGGAAGCCGAGGGCCTCATCACCGGCATCGCCCGACGCATTGCCGACCAGGTGGACCTCGGCCGCCTGCTCGACATCAGCCGCACCGATGTCGCGCTGCCGACACCGCCGGTGGCCCACGTCGCGACACACCATCCGGTCACCATCGCCGTCGCCCGCGACGCCGCCTTCGGCTTCTACTACGCCGACGATCTCGATGCCCTCACCGCCGCCGGCGCCCGCGTCGAATTTTTCGATACGCTGAAGGACAGCCGCCTGCCCGCCTGTGACGGCCTGCTGATCGGCGGCGGCTTTCCCGAATGCTTCCTCGACGGCCTCGAAGCCAACACCGCCCTGCGCGCCGACATCCGCCGTGCCATCGAGGCCGGCCTGCCTACCTATGCCGAATGCGGCGGCCTGATGTACCTGTCCGGCCACATCCACTGGAAAGGGCGCAGCGCCGAGATGGTCGGCGTCATTCCCGGCGAAATCCGCATGCACGAGAAGCCCGTCGGGCGCGGCTATGTCATCCTCGATGCCAACGAGCACCATCCCTGGCGCCAGGCCATCGACTGCGAAACACTGCCGCCCCTGCACGCCCACGAATTCCACTACTCCGGCCTCTACGGCCTGCCGGCGGACACGCGCTACGCCTACACCATGAAGCGTGGCCACGGCATCGACGGCAAGCACGACGGCATCGTCCTGCACAATCTGCTCGCCTCCTACACCCATCTGCGCGCCACCGCCGGCTGCGACTGGCCGGCCAAGTTCGTCGCCCATGTTCACGCCTGCCGTGCCGCCACTCAACACTCCGCCAAGGAATCCCAGCCATGTTCACGCTGACACCCATCGCTGCCGAGCAGATCCTCCGCGCCGCCGAAGAGCTGCCCGAAGGCCCGGCCCCTCACGGCATCCGCATCGCCGCCAAGATCGACGACGATGGCGAACTGGTCTACGGCATGGGCTTCGACGAAGAACGCGAGGACGACCTCGTCCTCGACGGCCAGGGCATCGCCGTGTTGATCTCGCCGCGCAGCCAGTCCCTGCTGGAAAGTACCCGCCTGGATTTCGTCGAAGTGCATCCGGGAGAATTCCAGTTCCTGTTCAGCCGCGACTGCGATGCGCCCGCCACCAAGGGCTGCGGCTCCGGCGGCTGCGGTTCCTGCTCCAGCAATCGCCAACCCGGCCAGCCCGACTGAGGTAGCATCTCTTCATGGCACACACTTCCGCTACCGCCACTTCCGCCCGTCCCGGCTGGGTCTATCTCGTCGGTGCCGGTCCCGGCGACCCCGAACTGCTGACCATCAAGGCCGCGCGCCTGATCGCCGAAGCCGATGTCATCGTCTATGACAATCTGGTTTCCGATGACATCCTCGACATGGCCGCGCCCAAGGCCGAGCGCCTCTACGCCGGCAAGGAACGCGGCAACCACAGCCTGCCGCAGGAACAGATCAACCAGTTGCTGGTGCGCCTGGCCCGCGAAGGCAAGGCCGTGGTCCGCCTCAAGGGCGGCGACCCCTACACCTTCGGCCGTGGCGGCGAGGAAGTCGAAACCCTCCACAGTGACGGCGTGCCCTTCGAAGTCGTCCCCGGCATCACGGCCGCCGCCGGCGTCGCCGCCTACGCCGGCATCCCGCTGACCCATCGCAACCACGCCCAGGCCTGCGTTTTCGTCACCGGCCATCTCAAGGACGGCAGCATGAACCTGGACTGGCCGGGCCTAGCCCGCAAGCGCCAGACCGTGGTCATCTACATGGGCCTGCACGGCCTGCCGCACCTGTGCGAAAAACTCATGGAACACGGCCTGCCGCCCGATTGGCCGGCCGCCATTGTCCAGCACGGCACTCGCCCCACCCAGCGCACCGTCACCGGCACCCTCACCACACTGCCCGGCATTGCCGATGCAGCGAACCTCAAGGCCCCGACCCTGATCATTGTCGGAAGTGTCGTCACCCTGCGCGAGCAATTGCGCTGGCACGAGGAAGCCGGCAAGTAGATTCCAGGCACCATCGCCGTATCACCAGCGCCGACTTTTCAAAGTCGGCAAAGACCATGGCGGCAGTGTTGGACACCCTGCTAGACTTCCGGCCATGGAATCGCCCGATAGCTCGACCATCCTCAAACTGCTGGAGACCGTGCGCCTGTTCGAGGGCTTCGGCCCGCAGGACTTGCAGGATTTTGTCGCCCGCTCCTCGAATGCCGCCTTCTCCACCGGCGAAAAGATATTCGCCGAGGGCGAGGCCGGCATGCATCTCTACGTGATCCTCACCGGCAAGGTGGAAATCTTCCGCCGCGCCGGCAACAAGAATCAGCAACTGGTGCGACTCGGCCCCGGCGAAACCTTCGGCGAAATGGCGCTGGTGCTGCCCAGCGGCGTGGGCCGCACGGCCAGCGTCCAGGCCGCCGAATACACGCGGACCCTGGCCATCGACCGCGAACGACTGGCGGGCATCCCGGATGTCGCCGCCAAGGTCTATGCCAACATCGCACGCATCCTGGCATCGCGCCTCAAGCTGGCCACGGATATCGTCGTCCTCCAGGCCCAGACCGGCGCCGACGTACCTCACACCGCAACACTGACACCGGTACGCCGACACCGCTGAAAAGGCGATGCGGCAATACCGCAATACCGCTTACCTGCATCCATCCAAACCGGAGACATCGTTCCATGAAGATAGAAACCCTCGCCGTGCACGGCGGCTACAGCCCCGACCCGACCACCAAGGCCGTCGCGGTACCGATCTACCAGACCACCTCCTACGCCTTCGACGACACCCAGCACGGTGCCGACCTCTTCGACCTCAAGGTCGCCGGCAACATCTACACCCGCATCATGAACCCGACCACCGACGTGCTCGAAAAGCGCATGGCGCTGCTCGAAGGCGGCATCGCCGGCCTTGGCGTCGCCTCGGGCATGGCGGCGATCACCTACGCCATCCAGACCATCGCCGAAGCCGGCGACAACATCGTCTCGGCAGGTACGCTCTACGGCGGCACCTACAACCTGTTCGCCCACACCCTGCCCCAGTACGGCATCGAGGTGCGCTTCGCCGACTACCGCGATCCGGCCAGCTTCAAGCCGCTGATCGACGGCCGCACCAAGGCCGTGTATTGCGAATCCATCGGCAACCCGCTGGGCAACGTGGTGGACATCGCCGCCCTGGCCAAGATCGCCCACGAGGCCGGTGTGCCGCTGATCGTGGACAACACCGTGCCCTCGCCCTACCTGTGCCGCCCCATCGAGCACGGCGCCGACATCGTGGTGCACGCGCTGACCAAATATCTCGGCGGTCATGGCAACAGCATCGGCGGCGTCATCGTCGATTCGGGCAAGTTCCCCTGGGCCGAACACAAGGCCCGCTTCAAGCGCCTCAACGAACCGGACGTCTCCTACCACGGCGTGGTCTACACCGAAGCCCTCGGCCCGGCGGCCTTCATCGGCCGCGCCCGCGTCGTGCCCCTGCGCAATACCGGCGCGGCGATCTCGCCCTTCAACACCTTCCTCATCCTACAAGGCATCGAGACCCTGGCCCTGCGCATGGACCGCATCTGCGAGAACACGCTGGCCGTGGCCAACTACCTGAAGTCGCACCCCAAGGTGGGCTGGGTCAAGTACGCCGGCCTGCCCGATCACCCCGACCACGCCCTGGTGCAGAAATACATGGGCGGCCGCGCCTCGGGCATCCTGTCCTTCGGCGTCAAGGGTGAGGGCGGCGGCATGGCCGCCGGTGGCCGTTTCCAGGACGCACTGAAGCTGGTGACGCGCCTGGTGAATATCGGCGACGCCAAGAGCCTGGCCTGCCATCCGGCCTCGACCACGCACCGCCAGTTGTCGGCGGAGGAAATGAAGAAGGCCGGCGTATCGGAAGACATGGTGCGCCTGTCTATCGGCATCGAGCACATCGACGACATCAAGGCCGATCTGGAGCAGGCGCTGGCCGCAGTGTAAGCACGTTGCCGAAAAGCAGAACGCCCATGATCATGGGCGTTCTGCTCAGGAAACTAAATCGCCACCGGGGTGGTCTTCTCTGCTTGCCAAGCCCACTGCCGGTACCCCATGCACTCACGTCGTCAATTCCTTCTCGCGGCTTCCGCTTCCGCCGCCCTGGCTGCTCTCCCCTCCATCGCCGCACCGGCACGGGGGAAAACCTCCCGAATGCCCGTCATCTTCATCGGCCACGGCAGCCCGATGAATGTGCTGCGCGACAACGCATTTACCCGCCAATTGCGCGCGTGGGGCAAGGCCTTGCCGCGTCCGGCTGCAATCCTGTCCATATCGGCGCATTGGCTGACACCGGAAAGCACCCAGCTCGGTGTGCAGGCCTCGCCGGAAACCATCCATGATTTCGGCGGCTTTCCGCAAGCCCTGCATGAAATGATCTATCCGGCCCCTGGATCGCCGGCCCTCGCCCGGGAAGCGGCTGCATTGCTCCATGCCAACCCTGCCGGAACCACCGAAGAATGGGGTCTGGATCACGGCACCTGGACCGTGCTGCACCACCTCTACCCGAAGGCGGACATCCCCGTGTTCCAGCTGTCCATCGACTATGCAAAGCCGGCGGACTTTCACTACCGCCTTGGCAGGGAAATAAGTGCCCTGCGTTCGCGGGGCGTGCTGATCATGGGCAGTGGCAACGTGGTGCACAACCTGCGGGCCACGGATCGGGGAGCATCGGACGCACCCAGAGCATCCCGGCCTTGGGCACAGGCGTTCGACGATGCCGTCAAAAAGGCGCTGGCAACGCGCGATGATCCCGCCTTGATCGCTTACGAGGGATTCGGGGAGTCGGCACGGATGGCGGTCCCCACGCCGGACCACTATTTCCCGCTGCTGTACGCCCTTGGTGCTGCAACACGAGACGAAAGAGCCGTCAGCACCTTCGAGGGATTTCAGGCAGGCACGCTGAGCATGCGCTGCCTACAGTTCGGTGCCTGAAACCTAGTAAACCGCTTTCCTGATCGACACGCAGCCCTTGCCCGCCGACATCAGAAATACCGTTGTGCCGGAACCAGCATCGAGCACCTGGATATTCTTCATCAGCATTCCGATCACCTTTGCCTGACTGAACGATCTGACCACCAGATTGGCACAGATCTCCGGATGCCACGTCACGGCCTCATGCAAGGCCCCGCAGCCCTCATCGACCGTCGGCGCATAGGTGGTACTGGCGTAGCTGCTCTGCTCGCCATCGGCCAGCTCCACCGAAGTGGAAAACAGCTTCCTGTCCTGATCCTGCGAGGCATTGAAGAACATCACACCGACTACGCCGCCATTGCCAGACAAAGCTGATACCTGGTCGACTTTCTGCAAGCAGGTCTTGATGCCACGCCGGGCCGCTTCCTTGGCCAGGGCGCCAAGCTGGGTGCTGTCGAACGGCACCTTGCTGCCCCCACGAGCATGGACAACGACAGTAGTAGCGATCTTCGATGGCACCGACAGTCCCGCTGGCAGCAGCAACTGCTGGCCGGCTGCGAGGGGCACCGAACCGAGGCTCTTCGCACCCGAAAAGGTTTCCGGATTCGCTTGTGCAATGGCAGCGCGATAGGCTTCCCTGTCAGTGGCACTGCCCGGATACAGCGCCCGTGCAATGGCGTTCAGCGTCGTCGTCCTGAGCAACACCATCACGGAACTGGTGGCTGGCTCGGCCTTTTGCGACAGGTCCGCCCAGACAGAAGAACACAGGAAGCCAGGGGCAAGAAACGCCATTCCCCACAGGATTTTTTTGATGAAGCGCATCGGTATTTACCATTGGGTCATCGCAAAAATCGGCAGGCACGACTGACGTTTGACTCAGTAGTGATAGCGGCAAGCGATGATTACTAGATCGTCGTGATCAACGCAATAGACAAGACGGTTGGTTTCGTCTATTCGGCGAGACCAAAAGCCAGAGAGATTTTCTTTCAATGGTTCGGGTTTTCCAATGCCATCGAAGGGCTCTCGCTGACAATCCTGAATCAGACCATTGATTCGCTTCAGGGTCTTACGATCCTGGCTTTGCCAATACAGATAATCTTCCCAGGCTGATTGCGTCCAAGTATTACGACTGGGCATCCACCAGGTTCCTGAGCCGTAACTTGCCTTGTTGATACTGCTTGATGGACCGTGCCAGATGAGCGGCATTCGCGGGCGATTTCAACAGGTGGACGGTCTCCATCAGGCTGTTGAATGTATCGAGAGACATAACGACCGCATCAGGAGCATCGCGCCGGGCAATCACTGTGTAATCGGCGTCCTCAATGACCTGATCGATTACTGCCTTGAGACTGCCCCGTGCTTCAGAGAAATTCACAATGCGCATGACTCTGTACCTGTGCTGACTATGGTACAAGTCTAATCCCTGGCGGCCGATCTTGCAAGTCTCCTGTGGGGGGTGGTTGGAATCCCCTCAGACAGTCTCAGAACGTATCAGGTCGGACAATGGGGAGGTGATGGGCGGGACGGCGCCAAGCGCGTTGTTGCTATTTTTTTCTAGCGTCAGATCAATCCGAAGCAATCTATAGCAGGACGGAGAAACCGGCTGCTCATCGGCCGAGGCTGCCGCTAAGTGTTACTACTGATGACATCCGCCTTCGGCCAGAAGTGGCTGTCGCCGCTTCTCTGAACCAGTCATTTGATTGACTGCTCTGTGCAGAATCCTGACTGGCGGCAGGTAATTTATCTGTCGTCGCTTCTTCGCTTCAGAATTCGCTGGTCTGCAGGCCCATCCATATTTTCTCTGAGAGAAGATCTGAGGGCCGCAAGACTGCTGTCGATTACCTGTATAAGCTCAAAACATTCTGCCTTCTTCTTCTCATCAACAGCCGCCTGGAGTTTTTCGGTGACTACCCTTATTCGGCTGATCTGTCCCCGCCAATAATATTCTGCATCTGTCATTTCTGAGGACATTTCCTTTAACCTCGATTAAATGTTCCATCGTCGCTTAACCTTCGATGTCACTGTTTGGTAATTTTGGCAGACACCTACCGCTGATCAGCCGATACTGTGAGTGTCTCTAGCGGGTCGGTAGCAGCCGCTTGATTGGTCTTAGCTAGACGGCTGCTTTGGCCGAGCAACTGAGGTTCGGCCAAAGCCGACCCTGAGGGTGTGACTACAGCATCAAACGCGAGAAACGGGGCGCACCACCAAAACATTCATTCCCAGCTTGGGGTTTCCCATGTATTCCAGACCAAGTTCTTCAGAGGAAACGAGCGCAAGTTCCACGCGTCCCCGATACTGGTTCAAGAACCGCTCAATAGTTTCGCCTTCTTCACACCCCCTCTGATACTTCCAGAATTCGGCGACATTGGTCTCGGAGGTGGGCCCGAACACGCTTAGCACCGCCCAGCCCTGATGAGGGTTCCTGACCTTGTAATCGCTGTTTGACTCCAGCTGGGCGATACCTGCGAGCTCTGAAAGAAAAGACATAGTGGCTTCGTGATGCACGTGTTCAGGTTTTCGACGGGATCGTCCCGCCACGCAAATAAGATTCTATCCCTTGGAACGCTAGCGATCTTCGCCGGCCTCCTCTTTACTAGGTTTGCGGGGAGTCACCCAGTAGTGACAAGGCTTTCTGCGATATTTTTAGGTAGGAAACACATTGGTAGCAGACCAAATGCTGAAAGAGGCGATGGCAGAGTCAGGAGCTGAGCACCCTGTCTCACAACGTATCAGGCCGGACGATGGGTGAGGCGATGGGTAGAAAACAAAAACGCCCCGAAAGGGGCGTTTTTGCTTGATACGTTGGCGGAGTGGACGAGACTCGAACTCGCGACCCCCGGCGTGACAGGCCGGTATTCTAACCAACTGAACTACCACTCCGCGTCGAAGAGGGGCGCATTATTCCACAGCATCGAGGACTGCGCAAGGACTTGCGGAGTATTTTTTCAAGTACCGCTCCACAAGGACTCGATGACTCCGAAAGCGGCAGCGATGGCCGGCTCCTGACGACGCTCGCGCAGGCAGAGAAAGCCGAGTTCGGCGGGCACGGCGACGGCATCTGCGACCACCACACCATCCGCGTGGGCGGCGCGCAGGGCGATGCTGTCGCGGGCCAGCGAGAGACCGACGCCGGACTTGACAAGGTCGAGCATCGATGGCTCCAGGTCCACCTGCGCAACGATGCGCTGGCTGACGCCGGCCTCGCGGAAAATTTGCGCCAGCAAGCGGTGATGCACCGAGTCCGGCGGTGTGCCGATCCATGGCAGGCGGGCCAGCTCCTTCCAGTCCTTGCCGCGCACGCGCTCGCCCCAACCGGGCGGGGCAATGACGAAATAGTGGAAGCCGCTCAGCGTGAGCACTTCGAAGCCGGCTTCCACGTCGGCCATGCCCGGCATGCCGAGAGTCCAGGTGACATCGATCCGTCCGGCCGCGATCTCGCGACGCAAAGCGCCGGACATGCCGTGGGCGAGATCGGTGGTGACGCCGGGATGACGTTCCACCAGCCGTTTCAGGAAAGGCCCGAGACGAATAAATTCTGGATCGACGATGGTGCCGATGGACAAGCGGCCGCCGATCTGCCCGGTGATGCCGGCGGCCAGACTTTCCAGCTCGCCGGCGGCCTCCAGCGCACGCTGGGCGATCGGCAGCAGTTGCTCGCCGGCGGAGGTCAGGCGCATGCCGCGCGGGGTGCGCTCGAACAGCACCACGCCGAGTTGTTCGTGCAGCTTCTTGAGTTGCAGGGAAAGCGCCGGCTGGCTCAGATGCAGGCGCTCGGCGCTGCGGGTCAGATTGCCTTCCCGGGCCAGGGTGACGAAGCTGCGGATCAGGTTGTAGTCCATGGCTAGATATTAGCGCCACAAATATCGCCGAGGCGTATTTCTCATTGGATTTCGTCGCCAATGCGCGCTGTAATGGCAGATCGAACGAGGAGACTTCCATGACGCTGCACTTCACCCAAGCCCCTGACCTTATCACCCACTGGATCGCCGGTACTGCCGATGCCGGCCACAGCGAACGCCGTGCTGATGTCTTCAATCCTGCCAAGGGCAAGGTCGCCCGCCAGGTGGCCCTTGCATCGCGCGCCGACGTGCATCGCGCCGTCGCTGCCGCCAGCGCCGCTTTTGGCGAATGGAGCGAGGCCGCGCCGCAGCGCCGCGCCCGCGTCATGTTCAAGTTTCGCGATCTGGTCGAGGCCCACACGCAGGACATCGCCAGGCTGATCACACTGGAACATGGCAAGACCCTGCCCGACGCCGCCGGCGAAGTACAGCGCGGCCTGGAAGTCATCGAATTCGCCTGCGGCATTCCGCAGTTGCTCAAGGGCCAGCACAACCACGGCATTGGCGGCGGCATCGACCACTGGAGCCAGCGCCATCCACTGGGCGTGGTGGCCGGCATCACGCCCTTCAACTTCCCCTTCATGGTGCCGATGTGGATGGCGCCGATGGCCCTGGCCACGGGGAATACCTTCATCCTCAAGCCCTCGGAACGCGACCCCTCGCCCTCGCTGCTGATCGCCGAACTGCTGAAGGAGGCCGGCCTGCCCGCCGGTGCCTTCAACGTCATCCAGGGCGACAAAGAAGCTGTGGATGCCCTGCTCGAACATCCGCAGGTGCAGGCCGTTTCCTTCGTCGGCTCGACGCCCATCGCCAAGTACATCCAGCAGACCGGCATCGCCCACGGCAAGCGTGTGCAAGCCCTGGGCGGCGCGAAGAACCACATGGTGGTGATGCCCGATGCAGACCTCGACGGCGCGGCGGACGCGTTGATCGGCGCCGCCTACGGCTCGGCTGGCGAGCGCTGCATGGCGATCTCGGTAGCGGTTGCGGTCGGCAGTTGCGCCGATGCCTTGATCGAAAAAATCGTGGCGCGAGCCCACACGCTAAAAGTCGGCGCTGGCGATACGGCGAACATGGACATGGGACCACTGGTCACCGCCGCCCATCGCGACAAAGTGGCCGGCTACATCGACACCGGCTTCATGGAAGGCGCCAAGCTGATCATGGATGGCCGCCAGGGCCTGACCGGCGAACTGGCCCAGGGCTTCTTCATCAACCCGACGCTGTTCGATCAGGTCACGCCGGAAATGACCATCTATCAGGAAGAGATCTTCGGCCCCGTGCTCTGCGTGGTGCGCGTGCCCACCTTCGCGGCGGCAGTGGATCTCATCAACGAACACCACTTCGGCAATGGCGTTGCCTGCTTCACCCGCGACGGCGCTACGGCCCAGGCCTTCGTGCAGAAAATCCAGGTCGGCATGGTCGGCATCAACGTGCCGATTCCCGTGCCCATGGCCTGGCATTCCTTCGGCGGCTGGAAGTCCAGCCTGTTCGGCGACCACCACATCTACGGCGAGGAAGGCGTGCGCTTCTACACCCGCTACAAGAGCATCATGCAGCGCTGGCCGGGATCCGAATCCAAGGGGCCGGAGTTCGTCATGCCGGTGAACAAGTGAAAACTTTCGGCGAGTTCGACTACGTCATCGTCGGCGGCGGCACGGCGGGTTGCGTGCTCGCCAATCGGCTTTCGGCCGATCCCGATGTCTCGGTGCTTCTGCTGGAGGCTGGCGGCAAGGACGACTGGATCTGGATACACATTCCCATCGGCTACCTCAAGTGCATCAACAATCCGCGCACCGACTGGTGCTACAAGACCGAGGCGGAACCGGGCCTCAATGGCCGCTCGATCATCTACGCGAGAGGCAAAGTCCTCGGCGGCTGCTCGTCAATCAATGGCATGCTCTATCTGCGCGGTCAGGCCCGAGACTATGACGAATGGGCACAGATCACCGGCGACTCGCGCTGGAACTGGGACAGCGTGCTGCCGGTGTTCAAACGCAGCGAAGACTACTGGGGCGGCGCCGATGCGATGCACGGCGACAAGGGCGAATGGCGCGTGGAAAAACAGCGCCTGCACTGGGACATTCTCGATCGTTACACCGAGGCGGCCAAACAGGCCGGCATTCCCTTCAGCGGCGACTACAACCGGGGCGACAATTTCGGCATCGGTCACTTCGAGGTCAACCAGAAGAAGGGTGTGCGCTGGAACGCCGCGAAAGCTTTTCTGCGCCCGGTGCAAAACCGGCCCAATCTCAAAATCGTCACCGGCGCCCTGATCGACAAGCTGGTACTGGAAGGCAAGGAGGCACGCGGCGTCGAGTTCAAGCTCGATGGCGTTCCCTATCAGGTCACGGCGCGCATCGAGACCCTGCTCACTGCCGGCGCCATCGGTTCGCCCATCATCCTGCAACGCTCGGGCATCGGCCCCGGCGCGCTGCTGCAAGATCGCGGCGTGCCGCTGGTGCATGAGCTGGCGGGCGTCGGCGGCAATCTGCAAGACCACCTGCAACTGCGCATGATCTTCAAGGTGCAGGGCATCACCACGCTTAACCAGCGCGCCAACAGCCTCTGGGGCAAGGCCATGATGGGTCTCGAATACGCCCTCTTCCGCTCCGGCCCCCTGTCCATGGCACCAAGCCAGCTCGGTGGCTTCTTCCATTCCTCGCCCGAGGTGGCGACGCCGGATCTGGAGTTTCACGTTCAGCCGCTCTCGCTGGACAAATTCGGCGATCCGCTGCACCCCTTCGCCGCCTTCACCGCCAGCGTCTGCAATCTGAGGCCCACCTCGCGGGGCAGCGTGCACATTCGCGACCGCAACCCGGCCACGGCGCCGCGCATCGCCCCCAACTACCTTTCCACCGACAACGACCGCGCCGTTGCCGCCCGTGCCCTGCGCCTGACCCGCCACGTCGTCGAACAGCCGGCCATGGCACCTTACCAGCCGACCGAACACCTGCCCGGCGCGCAAGTCAAAAGCGATGCGGAACTGGCCAAGGCCGCTGGCGACATCGGCACCACCATCTTCCACCCAACCTGCACCTGCGCCATGGGCCGGGCCGACGATCCCGCTGCCGTCGTCGACAGCGAACTGCGGGTGCGCGGCATCGGCCGCCTGCGCGTGATCGACGCCTCGGTCATGCCCACCATCACCTCGGGCAACACCAATGCACCGACCATCATGATCGCCGAGCGCGGCGCCGAACTGGTCCGCGCTGCCCGCCGAAGCGGAGCACTCGGTTAACATCGCGGAATGAACACACTCATCGACTACAAAAACGGCATCTACGCCATTGACGCGCTCTACGTGCGCCCCCAGCTCGCCGCCATCCACCTGATCGAAAGCGAGGGCCGCGCGGCCTTCGTCGATACCGCCAACTACCAGGTCATGCCGCAGGCGTTGGCGGCGCTGAAGGCCACCGGCCTGACGCCGGAGTCCGTGGACTACGTGATCCTTACCCACATCCACCTCGACCATGCCGGCGGCGCCGGCGCGATGATGGATGCATTCCCCAACGCAAAGCTGGTCGTGCATCCGCGCGGCGCCCGCCACATGGCCGAGCCCTCGAAGCTGATGGCCGGCGTCGAAGCGGTTTATGGCAAGGAACGGGCGCGGGAGATGTACGGCGTACTGCAACCAATACCTGTCGAACGCATCATCGAGGCCCATGACAACACGACGTTGAAACTCGGCAGCCGCGAGCTGCTCTGCATCGACGCGCCCGGCCACGCCCGCCATCACATCGCCATCGTCGACAAACAGACCTCGGGCATTTTCAGCGGCGACACTTTCGGTATCAGCTACCGGGAATGCGACGTGGACGGCCGGCCCTTCCTCTTCCCGTCCACGACGCCCTCGCAGTTCGATCCCGTGGAAATGCGTGACTCCATCGAACGCATGATCAGCTTCGAACCGGAAGCCATGTACCTGACCCACTACAGCCGCATCGCCCCGCCACGCCGACTGGCGCAGGAGGTGTTGCGGCGCATGGACGAATGCGTGCGCATCGCAAAAGTCGGCTCCGGTGATACGGCGAAGATCGAAAAGGACATGGCCGCCTACCTGCTGACCGAAGCACACGCACACGGCTGCAAGCTATCCGATACGGAAATCCTCGACATCTGGGCGCTGGATCTGGAACTCAACGCCCAGGGCATCGCCCTCTGGGCGCAGGGATGATCAGCATGCGTTAACGAAAAACGCCAGCCCGTTCAGGCTGGCGTTTTTCTTGATGCTGGCGTCCCCACGGGGATTCGAACCCCGGTTCATACCGTGAAAGGGTATTGTCCTAGGCCTCTAGACGATAGGGACTTATCGTTGGTGGAGGTACGCGGGATCGAACCGCGGACCTCTTGCATGCCATGCAAGCGCTCTCCCAGCTGAGCTATACCCCCACAAGAGAGGCCGCATTATAGGGAGCCGTTTCCGGCCTGTAAACCCTTTCGGGAAACTTTTTTACAGCAGCTTGCCGGGATTCATCCGCCCTGAGGGATCGAGGGCATTTTTGACGGCCCGCATCAGGTCCATTTCGACTTCGCTCTTGTAGCGCAACACTTCCTCGCGCTTGAGCTGGCCGAGGCCGTGCTCGGCGGAAATGGAGCCGTTCAGCTCATGCACCAGATCGTGCACGATGCGATTCACGGCGGCAGTCTGGGCGATGAAATCACCGTTGGCCTGGGCATTGGGCTTGGACTGGTTGTAGTGCAGATTGCCGTCGCCGATGTGGCCGAAGCAGACGATGCGCACCTCGGGAAAGCTTGCGCGCAGGGCGGCGTCGGCACGGGCGATGAATTCGGGGATGCGCGACACCGGCACGGCGACATCGTGCTTGATCGACACGCCCTCGATCTTCTGCGCCTCGGAAACGTTCTCGCGCAGGGCCCACAGAGCCGCTGCCTGGGCTTCGCTGGTGGCGAAGGCGGCATCGGTGACCAGGCCAGTCTCCAGCGCCTCCTGCAAGGCCGTTTGCAGCGAATCAGCGAGGTCATCACGAGCGCCGGAGAGTTCGATCAGTACCTGCCATTCCGGTTGGCCGGAAAGTGGATCGCGAGTGTCGGGGATGTGTTTCAGCACCAGCTCCAGCGCCGGACGACCGACGATCTCGAAAGCGGTAACGTTATCGCCGGCCGCGTCGCGCAGGCGGCCGAGCAGACGCACGGCCGCCGCCGGATCGGGTACGGCGGCCCAGGCGGTAGCACGCGTGCGCGGGCGGGGGAAGAGCTTCAGCGTCGCCGCCGTGATCAAGCCCAGGGTGCCTTCGGCACCGATGAACAGGTGTTTGAGGTCGTAGCCGGTATTGTCCTTGCGCAGACCGCGCAGGCCGTTCCAGATGCGTCCGTCGGGCAGCACGACTTCCAGACCCAGAGTCAGTTCCCGCGTGTTGCCATAGCGCAGCACCTGTACGCCGCCGGCGTTGGTGGAGAGATTGCCGCCGATGGTGGCGCTGCCTTCGGCGGCCAGTGAGAGCGGAAACAGGCGATCGACTGCCGCCGCCGCCTCCTGGACCGCGACCAGGGTGCAACCGGATTCGACGGTGATGGAATTGTTGTCCTGGTCTACGGCGCGAATGCGATTCAGCCGCCGCAGGCTGACGATGACTTCGCCGCCGGTGGGCGTGGCACCGCCGCACAGGCCCGTGTTGCCGCCCTGCGGCACGATGGCGACACCGGCATCGGCGCAGGAACGCACGACCGCTGCAACCTCCTCCGTGCTGCCGGGCAAGGCAACGCAGACTGCGTCACCTCGATAGCGGCCGCGCCAGTCGGTGCGATAGGGTTCGGTGTCCGTCGCATCGTCGAGGACTCGCTGCTCGCCCAGCAGGCGGCGCAATACAACAATCAGATTATTCATGATGACAGGGCGTGTTCAATGGCCGGCAGCATGCGCTGGACGGCGGCGCGGCCTTCCTCGATGGCTTCGGCGCCGCGATGGTAATCCATCAGGGCCAGATGCCCGAGACGCGGCGCCAGCAGCACGTCCGCCGGCTCGCCGGCCAATCGACTGCGGGCGATGCGCGACTGCATGATGTGGATGCTGGTGGTCAACACACTGACCATGGACGGCGAGGCATCGCCACTACCATTACCATTGCGGCGCAGGCCAACGCTGTGCAGCAGGCGCTTTGACCAGGAGGCCGCGTCGCCGTTGTCCTCGGCATCCACGTCGCTGCGACGCAGGGCGCTGCCGACGATGTCGGAACCGAGGTCGACGGCGATCACCACCTCGGCATCCATGGCCCGGGCCAGCGATACAGGGACTGGGTTCACCAAGCCACCATCGACCAGCAGCTTGCCGTTCCGTTCGACGGGCGTAAATAAGCCCGGCAAGGCAATGGATGCGCGCACGGCTTCGACCACCGAGCCCTCGCGCAGCCAGATTTCGCGGCCACTGGCCAGATCGGTGGCGACGCAGGCGAAGGGCAGGTCGAGTCTGGCAATTTCGTGATCAACAAAATTGCGCGAAAAGAAGTCGACCAGCTTGTCGCCCTTGATCAGGCCGCCGGAAAAACTCACGTCGAGCAGGCTCAGCACATCCTTCCAGGCCAGCCTGGTCACCCACTGTTCAAGCTTGTCGAGGTCGCCATTGGCGTGGGCTGCGGCAACAAAAGCGCCAATGGAGCAACCGACCACGAGGTCGGGGACATGACCGGCCTCGGCCAGGGCGCGAATGACGCCGATGTGGGCCCAGCCACGGGCGGAGCCGCTACCGAGGACGAGGCCCAGCTTGCGCGTCATTCCGGCGCGGCGCTCAACTCGGCATAGAGATCATGGACGTCGCAATCGGTGACGGTGACCTCGGCAAACTCGCCGATTTCCAGGTCATGGCCGTCGCTGATATAGACCAGCCCATCCACGTCCGGCGCATCGCCCTCGGAGCGGGCAATGGCGCCCTCCTCGTCGATGTCGTCCACCAGCACGGTGATGCGGCGACCGATCTTGCGCTCCAGGCGCTGCGTCGAGATGTCTTCCTGATGGCGCAGCAGGCGGGCCTTGCGCTCTTCGCGCAATTCCTCGGACATGGCGCCCGGCAACTCGTTGGCCGTCGCACCCTCGACCGGCGAATAGGAAAAGGCGCCAACGCGGTCGATCTGGGCCTCGTCGAGGAAGTCGAGCAGTTCGTTGAACTCGGCCTCGGTCTCGCCGGGGAAGCCGGTGATGAAGGTGCTGCGGATGGTGAGGTCAGGCACTTCGCGACGCCAGGCGGCGATGCGGTCAAGCACCTTCTCCGCCGAAGCCGGGCGCTTCATCAGCTTAAGGATGCGCGGACTGGCATGCTGGAAGGGCACATCGAGATAGGGCAGGATTTTCCCTTCCGCCATCAGCGGAATCAGGTCGTCCACGCTGGGATAGGGATAGACGTAGTGCAGGCGCACCCACATGTCCATGTCGCCGAGGGCGCGAGCCAGCTCCAGCAGGCGTGTCTTCACCGGCTTGCCACCATGAAAGCCGGTACGGTACTTGACGTCGACACCGTAGGCGCTGGTGTCCTGGGAGATCACCAACAGTTCCTTGACGCCGGCATCGCGCAGTACCTCGGCTTCGTGCAGCACTTCGCCGATGGGCCGCGAGACGAGATCGCCGCGCAGCGAGGGAATGATGCAGAAGCTGCAACGGTGATTGCAGCCTTCGGAAATTTTCAGATAGGCGTAGTGGTCCGGCGTCAGGCGAATGCCCTGCTCGGGCACCAGATCGACAAAGGGATCATGAACCGGGGGAAGGTGGGCATGCACCGCCTCCATGACTTCCTGCGTCGCATGCGGGCCGGTGACGGCAAGCACTTTCGGATGCGTCTGCCGCACGATGTCACCTTTGGCACCGAGACAGCCGGTGACGATGACCTTGCCGTTCTCGGCCAGAGCCTCACCGATGGCGTCGAGAGATTCCTCGACCGCCGCATCGATGAAGCCGCAGGTGTTCACCACGACGAGGTCGGCACCCTCATGGCTGCCGGCGATGTCATATCCCTCGGTCCGCAAGCGGGTCAGGATCAGTTCGGCATCGGAGGCGGCCTTGGGGCAACCGAGGGAAACGAAACCGACGGTTGGCGTGCGGGTCTTGCGCTTACTTTTGGTACTGCTGGTCACTTGACTACTTCTTGTCCGTAGTGGTCTCGCCCGGCTCCACGTAAATGCCGGGGAACATTTTGCGGGTCTGCTCCTGCATGCTTTCCTGCATCTGCTGGAACATCTTCTGGCTCTGGTCCACGTAGGCGCCCATCATGTGCTGCATGGCCGGCCCCTGGAAGTTGAGAAACTGGGCCCAGAGATCCTGACTGTTGCCGGCGTTGTCGCCGTAAATCGTCTTGGCCTGGTCCTTCAGCTTGGTCTGCATATCAGTGAAGGCCTTGATGTTGTTTTCGAGATAGCGGCCCATCATGCCCTGCATGGCATTGCCATAGAAGCGGATCATCTGCGCCAGCAGTTCGGAAGAGAACATCGGCGCGCCGCCGGCTTCCTCTTCGAGAATGATCTGGAGCAGGATGGCACGGGTGAGATCGTCGCCAGTCTTGGCGTCGATGACCTGGAAAATCTCGAGCCCCAGAACCAGTTCCTTGACGTCGGCCAGCGTGATGTAGGTGCTGGTACGGGTGTCGTACAAGCGGCGGTTCGGGTATTTCTTTATCAGTCGGCTCTGCTCGGCCATTGCGTTCTCCTCCAAAAAACCTCGATGAATCTAGGGTAACAAAAGCCAACCCCCGCTGACGCGGGGGTTGGTGTCTTGCCTCAACAATACGGCATCAGCAAAAATGCAGGCCGCCGTTGATGTTCAATGTGGCGCCGGTCATATAACCCGCCAGGTCGGAAGCCAGGTAGGCACAGAGCGCGCCGATTTCCTCGGGCTTGCCGAGGCGGCCCATGGGAATCGTCGAAATGATGGCATCACGCACTTCCTGCTTGATCGCCATGACCATGTCGGTGCCGATGTAGCCGGGAGCGATGGCATTCACCGTCACGCCCTTCTTTGCCACTTCGGCGGCGATGGCCTTGGTGAAGCCGAGGATGCCGGCCTTGGCGGCTGAATAGTTGGCCTGGCCAAACTGGCCCTTGACGCCATTCACCGACGAAATGTTGATCACCCGGCCCCAGCCGCGATCCGCCATGCCGGTCAGCACATGGTGAGTCACGTTGAAGACGGAATCCAGATTGGTGGACAGCACCGCGTCCCACTGGCCCTTGTCCATTTTCTTGAACATGGCGTCGCGGGTGATGCCGGCATTATTCACCAGCACGTCCACGGGACCGACTTCGGCCTCCAGCTTCTTCACCATGGCGGCAACCGCCTCGTAATCGGTGACGTCCGCTTCGGCGACGACAAAATCGAAGCCCTCGGCCTTCATCTTGGCCAGCCATTCGTCCTTGGGCGGGAAACCCGGCAGACAGTTCGCGGCAACGGTGAAACCACCCTGAGCCAGCGCCTTGCAGATCGCCGTGCCCAGACCACCCATCGCGCCCGTTACCAATGCAACTCGTTTTGCCATTTTGCTACTTCCTTAACGACGATAAAACTTGTGCGAAGGGCGGACGCACTGCAAGGCGCGTCCGCCCTTCCGGCATCAGAACATGTGCTGACCGCCGTTGATCGATATGTTGGCGCCGGTGACAAAGGCCGCCTCTTCCGAGGACAAGTAGGCCACCAGGCCCGCGACCTCTTCCGGCTTGCCCAGACGCGACATGGGAATCTGCGGCAGGATCTTGCTGTCCAGCACTTCCTGCGGAATCGCCATGACCATCTTGGTGCCGATGTAGCCCGGGGAAATCGTGTTGACCGTCACGCCCTTCTTGGCCACTTCCAGCGCCAGCGCCTTGGTGAAGCCGTGCATGCCGGCCTTGGCGGCGGCATAGTTGGTCTGACCGAAAGCACCCTTCTGGCCATTGACGGAAGAGATATTGATGACACGGCCCCAGCCGCGCTCCATCATGCCGTCCATGACCTGCTTGGTCATGTTGAAGACGGAATCCAGGTTGGTTTTCATGACCACGTCCCAATCGGACTTGGTCATTTTCTTGAAGGTCATGTCGCGGGTGATACCAGCATTATTCACCAGCACATCCACCGGACCGAGGTCCTTGGTGATCTGGTCCACGCAGGCCTTGGCCGAATCGAAATCGCCGACGTCGCAGGGATAGGCCTTGAAGCCGTAGCCCATGTCGTTCATGCCGCGCAGCCAATCCTGCGCCTTGGTGTTGCTGGGGCTGTAGGTGGTCACCACCTTGTAGCCGAGCGCGGCCAGCTTGATGCAGATCGCTTCGCCAAGACCGCCCATCCCGCCGGTTACCAATGCCACTCGTTGCATGTGAATCTCCTCGTGTTATTTTTTGGTGCGGGGTTGCTGCTGCGTCACCGGGGAAGACCCCTCGCTTATCCCCGGTGTTTCCATTATGCCTTTTCCTTGACGTAGCGGCCGGGTGCCGGCTCGCCCGGCGGATGCAATTTGCTACCAAGCCGGCCACGAGCGGGAAGCTCGCCGCCATCGTGGCGCTTCAGCCATTCTGCCCACAGCGGCCACCAGCTGCCCTTGACTTCGTCGGCACCGTCGAACCAGGCATCGGGATCGGCCTCCGGCTTGTCATTGGTCCAGTAGTTACGTTTGTTCTTCGCCGCCGGATTGATCACGCCGGCGATATGGCCGGACGCGCCGAGGACAAAACGAGTTTCGCCACCAAGCAGCTCGCGACCACGATAGGCGGTCCGCCACGGCACGATATGGTCCTCGCGACTGGCATAGAAGAAGGCCGGCATGTCGAGGCGGGTGAGATCGGCATTGACGCCGCACATGGCCAGCTTGCCCGGCACGCGCAGACTGTTTTCCAGGTACAGGTTGCGCAGGTACCAGGCGAGGAAAGGGCCGGGCAGATTGGTCGCGTCGGAATTCCAGTAGAGCAGATCGAAGGCCGGCGGCGTGTTGCCCTTCATGTAGTTGCCGACCACGTATTGCCAGATCAGGTCATTGGCCCGCAAGGCGGAAAACACCGTCGCCAGTTCGCGCCCCGGCAGCAACCCGCCCTTGCCGAGACTGGCCTCGCGCGAAGCCACGGAGGCTTCGTCGACGAAATAGCCGATCTCACCGGTTTCGGAAAAGTCCAGCAAAGTGGTGAGCAGGGTCAGCGAAGCCACCGGGTCTTCGCCGCGCGCCTTGGCGACGGACAGCGCCGCCGCGAGTATCGTGCCGCCGACACAAAAGCCCAGAGCATTGATCTGCTCCACGTCGCAAATTTCCTGCACCACGCGAATGGCCGCCAGCGGCCCCTGCTCCAGATAGTCGTCCCAAGTGACGTGACCCAAATCAGCCTGCGGATTGCGCCAGGAGACGAGGAAGACCGTATTGCCCTGCTCCACCGCATAGCGAACCAGGGAATTTTCCGCTTGCAGATCGAGGATGTAGTACTTGTTGATGCAGGGCGGCACCATCAGGAAGGGCCGCTTCGCCACGCTATCGGTCAAGGGCGAGTACTGGATCAGCTGCATCAGCTCGTTTTCATAGACCACCGCGCCCGGCGTCGTCGCCAGATTGCGGCCGACCTCGAAGGCGCTGTCGTCGGTCATCGAAATCCGACCCTTGTCGAGATCGTCGATCAGGTTGTTGATGCCGCGACGAATGCTCTCGCCATTGGTAGCCAGCGCGGTCTGGACGAACTCGGGATTGGTGGCGATGAAGTTCGACGGCGACAGGGCATCGACCATCTGCCGCGTCAGGAACTGCATCTGGTTCTTCTTGCGCTCATCGGCCACAGGGGCGGCATCGGCCATGCGCTTCAGTGTCTCGGCGTTGATCAGGTAAGCCTGGCGCACGTAGTCGTAGATGGGGCTCTCGGCCCAGGCGGGATGCGCAAAACGCTTGTCGCCGGCATCCGGCGCTGCCACCAGAGGAGCGGGCTGATCGGGCGCCTTGGTCAGCATGCCCTGCCAGAGCTGCGCATGGCGCGCCATCCACTCTTGTTGCAGGGCCTGCAATGTGTTTGCTCCGCCCTGCCATGTTGCCGGATCGACACCGGCCGGGGGCGCGGCGAGAAACTGCGAAAAGCCCTGCAACAGGGCTTGCAGCGCGGCATTCGGATCAGTGGGGGACGGCATCCGGGGCTCCTTGGAACGGGGCGATTTTGCACTGCACAATAATAGGTGTCAAGCACGACAACAGGAGCATTGCCCGTAGAATCGGGGCATGTATGTAATCGCGATTGCCTGGCTCTACATCACCGTGTTGATGGCGGCGACGGAGCCGAATATTACCGCCGGCATCCTTACGTTTGCCTTATACGGTCTGGCGCCGCTGGCCTTGTTCCTGTGGCTGTTCGGCACGCCGCAGCGGCGGCGGCAATCAGCCCGCGAGGCTGTCGACGATGTGGTGGGTCAGGACGATGGTGCCGATACCCGCCGCGATCAATAGCACTTGCTGCACCGTGGCGCCGATCTCCGGGCGCTTGTGCAGGCCGGGAATCAGGTCGGCCACCGCGACGTAGATCATGCTCGCCGCCGCCAGCGCCAGAAGCACCGGCACAGCGCCCTGCGCGTAGCCTAGGGCTGCATAGGCCAGCAGGCCGCCAACCAGGGTGGCGAGACTGGACAGCAGATTGAAGGCCAGCGCCCTGGACTTCGAATAGCCCGAATGCAGCAGGATCAGGAAGTCGCCGACTTCCTGCGGAATCTCGTGGGCAATCATGGCCAGGG
The DNA here is from genome assembly GCA_030824275.1 of Rhodocyclaceae bacterium. Lineage (GTDB taxonomy): Bacteria > Pseudomonadota > Gammaproteobacteria > Burkholderiales > Rhodocyclaceae > JAVBXY01. The sequence goes on from JAVBXY010000035.1 coordinate 71,282, forward strand.
CGGTGACGATGCCCAGACGCACGTCCTCCATGAAGGCCGCCGCGATCAGCACGCCATCGACGAAGTTGTGGAATGTGTCACCGACGAGGATCAGCAAGCCGCTGCGGCCATGGTCACCGCCGTGGCTGTGACCATGCGCATGCACGTGTTCATGCCCCTCGCAGGACTCGAAATGGCAGTGGCGCCAGAGCACCAGCTTTTCGAGCACGAAGAAAATCATGATGCCGCCGAGGATGGTCGCCGCGCTGGTCGAGGCGTCACCGCTGGCCGTGATGGCATGGGGCAGGACTTCGAGGAAGGAGGCGCCGAGCAGCGCACCGATGGCGTAGGAGATCAGCATCGGCACCCAGTTGGCCTTCGCCGTATAGGCGAAGGCTGCCGCGGCGGCCACGCTGAGCGCGCCACCGGCCAGCGACATGGTGATGATCCAGGAAAGTACGGACATGGGCGGCGGATTATAGGCGCCCGACCTGACTTCGGGACAAAAGTCGGCGCTGGCAATACGGCGAAGGCCGAGGGATTCGAGCCGCTGGCGAGCTAGCAGGTAGATGCACATAGCCATTTGCCCTCGCCATGGGGCAGGACGGCCAGACCGTTCAGACCGGCGACAGTTCTCCGTCCTGCTTCTTGCGTGATGCCCGACGCGGTTTGGCGGGTGTCGCTGGCACCGCATGAAGTCGTATCTTCAGCGCCTTTATAAGTTTGAGCATGGTTGAGAACTCAGGATTCCCGGACGCGGATAGCGCCTTGTAGAGCCCTTCGCGCGTCAGGCCAGTATCGCGGGCAAGCTGGGACATGCCGCGAGCTCGTGCAATATCGTTCAATGCGGCGCGAACCAGGCTGCCGTCGCCCGTATCCTCTTCCAGGCAGGCATCCAGATAAAGCGCCATATCTTCTTCGGTTTCCAGATAGTCCGCCGCATCCCAAGGGGTGAATTTCTCGGCCATGCTCAATCCCTCCATTCCCGTACCATCTTGATTGCCTTATGAATATCGGCGTCCTGAGTGCTCTTGTCTCCGCCAGCCAGCAACACCACCAGCATCGAACCACGCTGCATGAAGTAAATGCGGTAGCCGGGGCCATGATCAATCCGCATCTCGCTGATGCCGTCACGCACCGATTTCACATCACCGAAATACCCTGACTCCGCAATACGACGAATCCGGGCATTGATGCGAGCTTGCGCTTGCCTGTCCTTCAGCTTGCGGAACCAGTGCTCATAGGTATCGCTTTTGCGGACTTCAACCATGCCGCAAAGTGTAATCCATGATTAACAGGCATTCAAGAAAGAAAATACCGAACCATCCCTCATCGCTCACTCCATCCAGATCAGGCTGGCCATGCGACCGGTGACGCCGTCGCGACGGTAGGAATAAAAGCGCTGATAGTCGCGCACGGTACAAAAGTCGGCGCTGGCGATACGGCGAAGGCCGAGGGACTCCAGCCGCTGGCGGGCCAGCAGGTAGATGTCGCACAGCCATTTGCCCTCGCCATGGGGCAGGAAGGCCCTACCGGCCAACGCATCGCGGGCCATGAAGGCGGCCCGTACTTCGTCGCCGACCTCGAAGGCTTGCGGGCCGATGGCTGGCCCCAGCCAGGCCATGAGCCGTTCGCCGGGTACGGCCATGGCGGTTACGGTGGACTCGATGACGCCGCCGAGCAGCCCACGCCAGCCGGCATGGGCTGCGCCGACGACGCTGCCGGTTTCGTCGCACAACAGCACCGGCAGGCAGTCGGCAGTGAGAATGGCACAGACCACGCCGCATCGGCGCGTGAAACTGGCATCGGCCTCGACCTTGGGCAGGGCATGGGCGGCATCGATGCAGCGGGTGCCATGGACCTGATGCAGCCAGACCGGTTCGGCGGGCAGTTCACGACGCAGACGATGACGGTTCTCTTCCACCGCCACCGGGTCGTCGCCGACGTGATCGCCCAGATTCAAACTGTCCCAGGGCGGCCGACTGACGCCGCCGCTGCGCGTTGTCACCAGAGCGCGCACACCATGTGGAAGCAGCCAGTCGGGAACGATGGAATCAGTCATCGCGCAGCGTCGCCAGCAACGTGGCGAAATCGTCGGGTAAGGGCGACTCCCAGGTCATCTCGACACCGGAAGCCGGATGCACGAGGGCCAGCCGCCATGCATGCAGGGCCTGGCGTGGAAAGGCATCGAGCCGCACATCGCCGCTTTTCGCTTTGCCATAGACCGGATCGCCGGCGCAGGGATGGCCGAGCGAGGCGAGGTGCACGCGAATCTGGTGGGTGCGCCCGGTTTCCAGCCGGCACTCGAGCAGCGTCGCCTTGGCGAAACGTTCGCGCACGGCATAGTGGGTGCGCGCCTCCTTGCCACCGTGTTTGACCACCGCCATCTTCGTGCGCTGTACCGGGTGGCGGCCCATGGGCGCATCGACGGTGCCGTCGCCAGAGACATGGCCGAGAGCGAGAGCGAGATAGTTGCGCTTGACCGTGCGTGCCTGCAACTGGCGCACCAGATCGGTCTGCGCCGGCAGCGTCTTCGCCACCACCATCAGGCCGCTGGTGTCCTTGTCCAGGCGATGCACGATGCCGGCGCGCGGCACCTCGGCCAGTTTCGGCGCATGGTGCAGCAACGCGTTCATCAGCGTACCCGTGGCATTGCCGTTGCCAGGATGAACGACGAGGCCGGCCGGCTTATCGATGACCATCAGGTGATCGTCCTCGAAGACGATAGGCAGCGGAATGTCTTCTGCTTCATGCGAAAAAGTCGGCGCTGGCGGCACGGCGAATTCAATGACTTCGCCGCCCATGACCTTGCGCTTGGCATCTCCTGCGCCGCCATCGATCTGGATGACGCCCTCCTTCAGCCAGGCTTGCAGGCGCGAGCGCGAATGCTCGGGGAAAAGCTTCGCCAGCGCAGCGTCGAGACGCAGGCCGGCGCAATCATTGGGAATTGAGCGAGTTTGGGACGGCGCAGAGCTATAATTTGCGCCTCCCGTTTGCAGAGCATTCATCATGCGCAGTTTAGCCCGCCGTTCATTCTTCCCGCTGCTTCTGCTTGTCTCCGTGTTCCTGGGCGCATGCAGTCTGCTGCCCGAGCAGATCGACGAAACCGGCAGTTGGTCGGCCAACAAGCTCTACAGCGAAGCCAAGCAGGCGATGTCGGATGGCGCCTACGACAAGGCCATCAAGTATTTCGAGAAGCTCGAAGCACGCTTCCCCTATGGCCGCTATGCCCAGCAGGCCCAGCTCGAAGTGGCCTATGCCTATTTCCGTCAAGGCGAACCGGCTTCCACCATCTCCGCCTGCGACCGCTTCATCCGCCTGCACCCGAACCATCCCAACGTGGACTACGCCTATTACCTGAAAGGCCTGGCCAACTTCAACGAGGATATCGGCATGCTCGGCTACGTCAGCATGCAGGATCTGACCGAGCGTGACCCCAAGGCCGCCAAGGAATCCTTCGATGCCTTCAAGGTAATGGTCGCCAAGTATCCGGAGAGCCGCTACACACCGGACGCCACGGCGCGCATGAAATATCTGGTGAATGCCCTCGCCTCCCACGAAGTGCATGTGGCCCGCTACTACATGAAGCGCGAGGCCTATCTGGCCGCCATCAACCGCGCCCAGACCGCGATCAAGACCTACCCGGACGCGCCGGCCAATGAGGAGGCCCTGTTCGTCATGGTCAAGGCCTACGACCTGATGGGCATGAACGACCTGCGCGACGATGCCGAGCGCGTCATGCGCAAGAACTTCCCCAAGAGCGAATACTACGTGCGCGGCCTCAACCGGCCCGAACCGTGGTGGAAGCTCTGGTGATCCGCGCGGCAAGCTAGCAGCACCTCCGCCCGGCTCCGCGCCGGGCGTTTCACATCAAAACAAAACAAACCCTGGAGAACTCCCCCATGACCGTCGACATCACGTCGTCTTCCCTTTCCATCGGCATCGTCGGCACGGGTGCCATGGGCCGTGGCATCGCCCAGATCGCCGCCCAGAATGGCATCCGCGTGATGCTTTTCGACGCATTGCCCGGCGCCGCCGGCAATGCCCGCGAAGCCGTGATCGCGACCCTCGCCAAGCTGGCCGAGAAGGGCAAAATCACCGCCGAACAACTGGCCGCCACCTCGGCCAAGCTCGAAGTCGTCGCCGCCCTCACCGAGCTGGCCTCGGCCCAGGTCATCGTCGAAGCCATCGTCGAGAACCTCGACGTCAAGAAGCAGCTTTTCCAGCAGCTCGAAGACATCATTGCGGCCGACTGCATCCTCGCCACCAACACCTCCTCGCTGTCCGTCACCTCGATTGCTGCCGCCTGCAAGCGCCCCGAGCGCGTGGTCGGCTTCCACTTCTTCAACCCCGTGCCGCTGATGAAAATCGTCGAAGTCATCGACGGCCTGCTCACCGCACCGGCCAACGCCGAAGCCATGCTGGCCCTCGGCCAGCGCATGGGCCACACGGCGGTGCGCGCCAAGGACACACCGGGATTCATCGTCAATCACGCCGGTCGCGGCTTCGTCACCGAAGCCCTGCGCATCCTCGGCGAAGGCGTCGCCGACTTCTGGGAAGTGGACCGCGTCATGCGCGAAGCCGCCGGTTTCCGCATGGGCCCCTTCGAGCTGCTCGACCTTACCGGCATGGATGTCTCCCATCCGGTCATGGAGTCGGTCTACAACCAGTACTATCAGGAACCCCGCTACCGTCCCTCGGCCCTGGCCGCCCAGCGTCTCGCCGGCGGCGTGCTCGGCCGCAAGACTGGCCGCGGTTTCTACACCTACACCAACGGCGCCGCCGAGCCCATGCCCGTGGCGGCCGTGCCGACGGCGCTGCCCGCCAGCGTCTGGGTCAGCCAGGCGATTCCCGCCTGGGGTGATGCCGTTCGCGCCATCGTTACCAAGGCCGGTGTCACACTGGAAACCGGTCCCGCGCCCTCCCGCGACGCCCTGTGCATCGTCACGCCGCTGGGCACCGACGCCACCACCCTGGCCACGACCCAGGGCCTGGACGCCGCCCGCACCGTGGCCGTCGATTGCCTCCTCGGCCTCGACAAGCGTAGGACGCTGATGACCACGCCGCTCACCGCACCGGGCCTGCGCGACGCCGCCCACGCCCTGTTCGCCATCGACGGCACACCCGTCAGCGTGATCCGCGACAGCGCCGGCCTGATCGCTCAGCGCATCCTCGCCTGCATCGTCAACATCGGCTGTGACATCGCCCAGCAGCGCGTCGCCACGCCTGGCGACATCGACCGCGCCGTCACCCTCGGCCTCGGCTACCCGAAAGGCCCACTGGGTTTTGGCGACGCCCTCGGCGCAAAAAATATCCTCGCCATTCTCGAATCCATGCAGGGCTTCTACGGCGATCCGCGCTACCGCCCCAGCCCCTGGCTCAAGCGTCGCGCCCTGCTCGGCGTCTCACTGCTTACCGAGGAAAACTGATGGCCGGCCGCGCCCTCCTCTGCAAGGTCTGGGGGCCGTTGGAAAGCCTGGAAGTCGGCGTGCTGCCAACGCCGACTTTAGGCCCCAAGGACGTGCTGATCGGCATGAAAGCCGTGGCGCTGAACTTCCCCGACACGCTGATCGTCGAGGGCAAGTACCAGTTCAAACCGCCCTTCCCCTTCGCACCGGGTAGCGAGCTGTCCGGCGTGGTCAAGGCCGTCGGCAAGGACGTGACGCGCTTCGTCATCGGTGACGAGGTCATCGCCGCACCGCTGTTCGGTGCGCTGGCCGAGGAAGTCGTCGCGCCCGAAGAGCGCGTGATGAAAAAGCCCGCCGGCATGGACTGGGACATCGCCGCCGCCATCACCGTCTCCCACGGCACCACCATCCACGCCCTCAAGGACCGCGCCCAGCTCAAGCCCGGCGAAATCCTGCTGGTGCTCGGTGCCGCCGGCGGTACTGGACTCTCGGCCATCGAACTGGGCAAGCTGATGGGTGCCCGCGTCATCGCCGCCGCATCGAGTCCCGAGAAGCTCGAGGTCTGCCGCCAGATGGGCGCCGACTGGTTTATCGACTATTCCCGCGAAGACCTCAGAACCCGAGTCCGCCAGATCACCGACGATGCCGGCGCCGACGTGGTCTACGACCCGGTGGGCGGGCCGTATGCGGAAGCCGCGCTGCGCTCCACGGCCTGGAACGGTCGCTACCTCGTGATCGGCTTCGCCCACGGCGAGATTCCCAAGCTGCCGGCCAACCTGCTGCTGCTCAAGGGCTGCGCGGCCATGGGCGTGTTCTGGGGCGACTTCGTCCGTCGCGAGCCAGAGAAGAGCGAAGCTAACATGCAGGAACTCTTCGCCCACATCGCCGCCGGCCGCGTCAAGCCGCAGGTCAGCGGCCATTTCACCCTAGACACCGCCGTCGAGGCCCTGCGCCTGATCGCCCATCGCAAAGCCACCGGAAAGATCATCGTCAAGCCATGAACACTTCCACACACCCGAGTGAATTCTCTGCCTTCCGCTTCCGCACGCCGCTGCGCGTGCGCTGGGCCGAGGTGGATGCGCAGAGCATCGTCTTCAACGGCCACTACCTGACCTACTTCGACGTCGGCATTACCGAATACTGGCGCGCCATCGGTCTGCCCTGGCCCGATACCATGGTCGGCGAGCCCACCGAACTCTTCGTCGTCAAGTCACTGATCAACTACCGCGGCTCCGCCCGCTTCGACGACATGCTGGACATCGCCGTACGCGCCGGCAAGCTGGGCAAGTCGAGCATGACATTCGAGATGGGCATCTTCCGCGACGGCGAGCGCCTGATCAGCGGCGAAGTGGTCTACGTCAATGCCGATCCGCATACGCGGCAGTCGGCGCCGATCCCGCAGAAGTTGCGCAGCGCCATCGAGGGCTACGAAGCCGGCGGCTGACGCTGCTGCCTGGCCTGCCGGGTATCAAACACGATCTTTACGGCAGCCACCACATTAACCGCCGCCACGGCAAGCGCCGGCCAGAGCGGCAGCTCCTGACCGGACTTCGCTCCGTACAAGAGCAGCCCGCCAAGAGCAGCACCGCCAACCAGGAGCGTCATGACACCTGCGCTGGCAAAACCTTCCTGTTTGTGATTCAAAGCACCTTCCTCCTTTGTCGCATGAATACGAGCCTCAGCGGCGCTGCCGCCGCGTCTCGAACAGGCAGATGCCGGCCGAGACCGACACGTTGAGACTTTCGACGCTGCCGAGCATGGGAATCTTCGCCAGCTCGTCGCAGGTCTCGCGGGTCAGGCGGCGCATACCGTCGCCTTCGGCGCCGAGCACCCAGGCCACCGGGCCTTTCTGGTCGATGGCGTAGAGCTCGCGCTCGGCCTCGCCGGCGGCACCGATGACCCAGATGCCGCGTTCCTGCAATTCGCGCAGGGTGCGGGCCAGGTTGGTGACGACGATATAGGGCACGGTATCTGCCGCACCGCTGGCCACCTTGATGGCCGTGGCATTGAGGCCGCAGGCCTTGTCCTTGGGCGCGATCACGGCATGGGCCCCGGCAGCGTCGGCGACGCGCAGGCAGGCGCCGAGGTTGTGGGGATCGGTGATGCTGTCGAGCACCAGCAGCAGGGCCGGCTCAGTCAGCGTGTCGAGCACGTCGTCGAGCGAGACGTGGCGGGCCTGTGCGGCGACCTTGGCGACGACACCTTGGTGGCGCTGGGCCATGCCGTCGAGTCGCTTGGCATCGGTGGGCAGCAGACGCACGCCGGCGGCTTCGGCGAGCTTGACCAGGTCGCGCATGCGGCCGTCCTGGCGACCTTCGGCGATGTAGATTTCCTTCACGTCGTCGGCGGCGTGGCGCAGCTTGGCGGTAACGGCGTGGAAGCCGTGGATCAGGCGGGTATCAGACATGATTGTTTCCGTTAAGGATGCGCACTTCGCGCTGGGGGAAGGGAATCGAAATGCCCGCCGCCTTGAATTCTCGCCAGATGGCGAGATTGATGGTGGACTTGACGCCACCCGTGCCTTCTTCCGGATCGTCGATCCAGAAGCCGAGTTCGAGATTGATGCCGGAATCGGCGAAGGCCGTCAGCAGCACCACCGGCGCCGGATCGGCCAGCACGCGGGGCTGAGCCCTGGCAACATCAACCAAGATCGCCATGGCTTTTTCCAGATCGCTGTCGTAAGCCACCTGCACGGTGATCGGAATGCGCACCTTGGGGTCACTGTAGGACTCGTTCTGCACCACGGTACCGACCAGCAGTTCATTCGGCACCAGCGCCTCGATGCCGGCCAGATTCTTGAGCACGGTATAGCGGGTGGTGATGCGCGTCACCACGCCCCGGTCGGCACCGACGCTGATGATGTTGCCGATGCTTATCGAACGGTCGAGCAGGATGATGAAACCGGAGACGTAGTTGCTGGCGATTTTTTGCAGGCCGAAACCCAGACCGACGCCCAGCGCGCCGCCGAAGACCGACAGGGTGGTGAGATCGAGACCCACCAGCGGCAGGCCGATCAGTACCGCAACGACGACCAGCAACGCCTTGGTAACCCGCGCCAGCACCACCTTCAGGTTGTCGTCGATGCCAGCGGCCCGATTGAGCTTGGCCTCGACGAGGCTGCCAACCCACAGGGCGAGCAGCATGGTCAGCAACACGGTGACCACGCCTTGCAGGAGTTGCCACAGGTTCAGCTTCGACTTGCCGACGGAGAAGGCGACACTCTCTAACGCATCGATGAGGCCGGGCAACAGGCCGGAAATGTGCAGCGCGACCACACACCACACCAGCAGGGCGAAAATCCTCTCGAAGCTGGCCAGCCAGGTGGCCGTGCTGAAGCTGTGACGCAGCGCGTAGAAGACGCTGCGGATCACCGCCAGCGAGCCGAGCAAAGGCAACGCGACATTGAGCAGATTGACGTGCATGCCCTTGGGAAACAGCGCCCGCGCGGCGAACAGCAGCACTAGGGCCACCAGCGGAAAAACGACGCGCTTCAGGCCGCCCTGACCAAGCATCCAGGCTCGGCCATGCTCCTCGCCCTGTGCCGCTACCGCGTGGCCGCGCACGATGCGCTCGGCCAGCTTGGCGAGGACGAGGCAGACGACCAGCGCCAGCACCTGCCAGACCATGTCCGGGTGACGCAGATCGACGAGCATTTCATCCCACATGCCGGCGAGTTCAAGAGCCATGTCTGTCTTTCATCATTTCGTTGCCTGGCGTGGCAGCGACGTTGTAAGCACTTCGGCTTCAGCGCGATGCCGCCGCCAGTTGGCGAGGTAGCGCGCCGCCAGCGCCGGATTGCCGCGCAGGATCAGCAGGTTCTCGGCGTTGCGCGCCTGCGCCGACCAGGTGAAATTGTAGCTGCCGGTGATGACGATGGGGTCGGCGCTCTCGGCATCGATCAGCATCACCTTGTTGTGGGCTGCCGCGTAGCGCGTTTCGATCCATACCGGCACGCCGCCATCGCGCAGCATGAACAGCGGACTCCTGGGCTTGGTCTGTTCGCGGTCGGCCAGCACCTCGACGGCGACACCGCGCTTCTTCGCCTCGCCCAGCGCCCAGCCTATGTTGCGGCTGGTGAAGGCATAGGCCTGGACGTGGATGCTGGAGCGGGCCTTTTCGATCACCCGCAGCAGCGCGCCCTCGGCATCGTCCCAGGGCGTGAACAGCACTTCCACCGTGCCCGTGGCGGGCAACGCAGTACCTGGACCGGTTGCCAGAACCGGCGTGGCAACAATCAGCAGCGCGAGAAGGAAACGCCTCACGCCACCCGTTCCATCACGGCAGCATAGAAGCCATCGGTGGCATGGGTCTGCGGCAGCAGCTTCATGTCCTCACCGCACTCCAGATTGATGCCCTGCTCGGCCAGCACTTCGCGGGCCGACAGGCGGCGGAACTCGGGATGGCCGGCGAGGAAGGCATCGACGATGGCCTCGTTTTCCTCACTGAGGATGCTGCACGTCGCATACACCAGGCGACCGCCGGGCTTGAGCATGCGCGAGGCGGCGGCAAGGATCGAGGCCTGCTTGACGGTCAGCTCATCGATGCTCTGCGGCGTCTGCCGCCATTTCAGATCAGGATTGCGGCGCAGGGTGCCGAGGCCCGAGCAGGGCGCGTCCACCAGCACGCGGTCGATCTTGCCGGCCAGGCGGCGCACGCGCTGGTCGTTCTCGCCGGAGAGGCAGGCCGGATGCACGTTGGACAAACCCGAGCGGGCGACACGGGGCTTCATCTTGGCCAGGCGCTTGTCGGAGACGTCGAAGGCGTAGAGCCGGCCGGTGGAGCGCATCATCGCGCCCAGCAGCAGCGTCTTGCCGCCGGCGCCAGCGCAGAAATCCACCACCATTTCACTGCGCTTCGGCGCCAGCAGATGACCCAGTAGCTGCGAGCCTTCGTCCTGCACTTCGATGCTGCCGTCGAGGTAGTAGGGATGCTTTTGCAGCGCCGGCTTGCCCTTCAGGCGCAGGCCTTCAGGGGCGTAAGGGCAAGGCGTCGACTCGATGCCGTCGGCGGTCAGCTTGCGCGCCACGGTGTTGCGGTTGGTCTTGAAAGTGTTCACTCGCAGGTCCAGCGGCGCCGTGGTGTTGAGGGCGCGCGACAGGGCCAGCAGTTCCTCATCGCTCATGCGCGCGGCCAGCCGTTCGGCCAGCCAGTCGGGGAAGTCCAGCTTTTCCGCCAGGCTCAGTTCCGGCTCAGGCTGCTGGCGAATCGCCGCCATCCATTCCAGGTCGCTGGGCAGCAAGGCCGGTTCGAGCTGGCGCTGCGACATGCCGCGAACGCGGAACAGGGACAGCAGCACGAGTTGGCGCGGCGTCGCGTCCTTGCCGGCGATGCGTTCCAGCGAACGCTTGCGGCGCAGCACGGCATAGGCCGTCTCGGCGATGAAGGCGCGGTCGCGGGCGCCGCTTTTCTTCATGCGGAAAAAGGCCGACAGGGCGGCGTCGGCGGGCTGCACGAACAACAACAGGCGGGCCGTGGCCTCGACGGTGGCGTTGAAGAGTGCGGCGGTCAGTGCATTGCTTGGTGTGGTGGTCATTGGGTATCCCTGGGTGCAATGTCTTCGGCCACCTGGTCGAAGATTTCACCCTTGCGGTCGATGAAACGGATTTTGAGCGGCAGGCCATCACCCTCTGTGGCGATCCAGAGTTCGATGCTGTCGTTGCCACTCTTGGTGCGGTAATGCAAGGCACGGCGCTCGCCCTTCGGCGTGGCAAAGCCCTCTTCGCCGAGCACCTCGAAGCGATAGCGCTCCAGCTTGCGGCCGGTGGCGATGGGAATCTCGGCGCTGACGCGCGGCTTCTTCAGCACCAGTTGGTAATACATCGACAGCATGTCCTGGGTGCCCATGGGCAGGGCTTCTTTCTGACCGGCGTAGGCAAGGCTCTGCGTCGCCCAGTCGAGGCTGGCGGTGTCGAGGCCATTCACGCGCTCGTGACGAAACTCGCGGGGCCGCAGGCCGTCCACGGTGACCTCGCCCTTGCTCTCCTGCAAGACCTTGGCCGGCTTGAAAAGGGCGGCGAGGCCGGTGGTCTCGGTGATGCTGCGCAGCGTATAGCTGAAGCCGTCGTGTTCCCAGGTGTGCGTGGTCTGGCCGACGACGAAGCCACCCTCGCCCTTGGTGATGACGTAACGGACGCGGCCCTTGCCGGGCAGGGAAATCGCCACCGGCACGGGAGCGGCCGGCGGTACAAAAGTCGGCTCTGGCGACACGGCGACGGGGGCTGGCGTTGCACTGGCAGGTGCCACGGCCGGCGCGGTTGACGGCGCGGAAGCCACGGGCTGCAATGCAGGTTGCACTGCGGGCTGCGGACGCGGCGGCTTCGGCGCAGGTGCAGGCGCCACCGCTGCCAGGCGCGGCGCCGGCTTGCTCAGCACCGCATCGATGGTCGGCGCGACCTCGGGCTCCGGTTCGTCCAGCCCCGGCAGCGCCCAGTTGGGGCCGACCAGCGCACCGGCATGCAGCAGCGCCGAAGCGACGAGGGCCAGAACGAAGGGCATCTCAGCCGGCTTCAACGAACATCGGGCGCATGCAGTGCACCCGTTATCGGCGTTTCGCCGTCCAGTTGCACGCGGCCCTCCACGAGGCGCAGACGGCCGTCGAGAAACCAGCGGGCGACGCGGGCATACAAGGGGTGTTCCTCGACCAGCACGCGGGCAGCGAGGCTGGCCTCGTCGTCGCCAGCCATGACCGGCACGGCGGCCTGGGCGACGATGGGGCCGCCATCGAGGGCCGGGGTGACGAAATGCACCGTGCAACCATGCAGGCGTACGCCGGCAGCCAGCGCCTGGGCGTGGGTCTTGATGCCGGGAAACAGCGGCAGCAGGGACGGATGGATGTTGAGCATGCGGCCCTCGTAGCGACGCACGAAACCGTCGGTGAGGATGCGCATGAAGCCGGCCAGCAGCACGAGGTCGGCGCCGTGACGGTCGATTTCGGCGGCCAGCGCCGCGTCGAATTCCTCGCGGCTGGCGAAGTTGCGGTGATCGATCACTGCCGTCGGCACGCCGCGCTGCTGTGCCGTCGCCAGACCGCCGGCCTCGGGCCGGTTGCTGATGACGGCGGCACAGCGGCCGGGCAATTGGGCATCGAGCAGCGACTCCATGTTGCTGCCACGGCCGGAGATGAGGATGACGTAGTTCATTAGAGGCCGGGGATGGGCAGGAAGAGGCTGGTGCCCAGGCTCTGGGCCACCCGCGCAATGGTACGGTTCTCCTTGTCGGCGATGATGCGCGCCAACAGGTCAAGGTTGCCGATCATCTTGCCGAACTCGCGCTCGAAGCTGAGGTTGGACGCCGCATTCGGCTGCGTGCCGATTTCGTTGGAGAGCAGCAGCAGCGCGTTGGCCGCATCCCTCGACGAAGCCAGCTTCCAGGCCGCCACTTCCAGATTGCGCGCCGCGTTGTAGAGCTTCTGCGGATCGAGGTCGTCGAACATGAAGAATTCGGTCTTGTTGTCGAAGGCGGCGTTGAGCATGCCGCCGAGGCCGGCGATGAAGGCGGCGACCCGGTCACCCGCGTAGTCCGGCATCAGGCCGGCGAGGATGATCGCGGAGCCGGCCTTGCCCGGCAGGTCGGCCAGCCGCCAACCGGTGCGCGGATCGAGCAGGGCCTCCAGCGCCGCCTCATGGCTGGCGTGGCCGCCCTTCCGCCATTCGCGCGGATTGCGTTTGTAGAGCTTGTCGGCCAGCACGCGGATGCTGGCGAAGACTTCCTTGCGATGGGCGTCGGCCAGGCGATCCACGTCGCCTTTGGCGATCTGTTTCGGATCGAATCCGGAAATCGCCTTGCCGGCCCCGTTGGTCTGCGCGCAACCGCCCAGGCAGAGGAGCGTGATCGCCCCGGCGAACCCGGCGGCCAGGCGCATGTCAGGCCGCCTTGGCTGCTAGGCGCTGGCGCAGCCAGGCGAAGGCCAGCGGTGCCAGCGACAGGGCAATGGTGCCGAGAATGATCAGCGAGAGATTGCCCTTGACCCAGGGCATGTTGCCGAAGAGATAACCGGCCATGCACAGGGAACCGACCCAGAGCACCGCACCGACGAAATCGAAGGCGAAGTAGCGCGGGTAATGCATGGTGCCGACACCGGCGACGAAGGGTGCGAAGGTGCGCACGAAGGGCATGAAGCGGGCCACCAGCATGGTCACGCCGCCGTACTTGTCGTAGAAGGCATGGGTGGCGTCGAAGGCCTTGCGGTTGAAGAAGCGCGAACCCTCGCCCCAGCGCAGGATCTTCTTGCCGGCCCAGCGGCCGATCCAGTAATTGGTGTTGTCGCCCAGCACAGCGGCAGCGAACAGCGTCACCATCAGGATCACGATATCGAAGCTGCCACCGCTGGCAGCGGAACTGGCGGCCAGCGCACCAGCGACGAAGAGCATGGAATCGCCGGGCAGGAAGGGCGTCACCACCAGCCCCGTCTCGCAGAAGACGATGGCGAAGAGGATCACGTAGATCCAGGTGCCGTACTGTTCGAGCAGGATGGCGAGGTGCTTGTCGAGGTGCAGGATGATGTCGATGAACTGGGCGAGAAGTTCCACGGATACAGACCAAAGAGGAAAGGGCGTGATTTTACCGGAAGCTATAATCCGCCCCCCATGGGAATCATCCACGCCCTCCCCGACCTCCTGATCAGCCAGATAGCCGCCGGCGAGGTCGTCGAACGTCCGGCGTCCGTGCTCAAGGAGCTGGTCGAGAACAGCCTCGATGCCGGCGCCACCAGGATCGACGTGCAACTGGAGGAAGGCGGCGTGCGCCTGATGCGCGTGGCCGACGACGGCGGCGGCATCGCCCCGGAAGACCTGCCCCTGGCCCTGGCCCGCCACGCCACCAGCAAGATCGCCAGCCTCGACGACCTGGAACGGGTCGGCAGCTACGGCTTTCGCGGCGAGGCGCTGGCGTCGATTGCTTCCGTGGCCCGCGTCACGGTAACGAGTCGCCACCCCTCGCAAAGCCATGCCTTCCGCCTGCGTGGCGAGGGCGGCAGCGCCGAACCGGCGGCCCTCGGCGCCGGCACGATGATCGAAGTCGCCGACCTCTATTACGCCACCCCGGCGCGACGCAAGTTCCTCAAGACCGAGGCCACCGAATACGCCCACTGCGACGAAGTCCTGCGCCGCATGGCCCTGGCCCGCCCCGACGTGGCCTTCACCATCACCCACAACGGCAGCGCCAAACGCCGTCTCGCCAACGCCGACTTTTCGCGCCGGGCGAAGGACATCATCGGCGCCGAGTTCTTCCCTCATGCCCGCGAGATCGACGTCAACGCCGGTCCGCTGCGCCTGTCGGGCATGGCCGCCCTGCCCGCCTATTCCCGCTCCGGCCGCGACGAGCAGTATTTCTTCGTCAATGGCCGCTTCGTCCGCGACAAGCTGCTGAGCCACGCTGCCCGCCAGGCCTACGAAGACATCCTGCACGGCGCCCGGCACCCGGCCTACATCCTGTTCCTGACCCTGGACCCGGCCGGCGTCGATGTGAATGTGCATCCGGCCAAGACGGAAGTGCGCTTCCGCGATGCGCGGGGTATCCACCAGTTCGTGTTCCATGCGCTGCAACGGACGCTGGCGACGCCGCTCAGCACACCACAGCCGGCATCAATGCCAACGCCGGAAGCCGCTGCGACCAGCTTCAACTACCCGCGACAGTCCTCGCTGCCGGTGAACGAACCGGCAGTGCGCCCCTATCTCGAATTCGCCCGCGCAGCCTTCAGCGATGCGCAAATCGCCGTCCCCCATGCGGGGGATTTCATCCCACCAACGCCGACTTTTTCAAGGCCCGACCAAGGTAGCGCTCCCCAGCTCGGCTACGCCATCGCCCAGCTCCACGGCATCTACGTCCTGGCGCAGAACGAGCACGGCCTGGTGCTGGTGGACATGCACGCCGCCCACGAGCGCATCCTCTACGAGAAGCTGAAGAACGCCCTCGATGCCGGCCCGCCGGCAACGCAGACCCTGCTGGTGCCGCTGCTGCTCGCCGCCAGCGAGAAGGAACTCGCCACCGTCGCCGAGCAACAGGACGCCCTGGCCCTGCTCGGCATCGAGATCGCCCCCGCCGGCCCGAGGGAACTGGCCGTGCGTACCGTGCCCGCCCTGCTCGCCGGCGGCAACGTGGTCGAGCTGGTGCGCTCCCTGTTGCGCGAACTGGCCGAGCATCCTGCCAGCCGCGTCATCGAAACCCAGCGCAACCAACTGCTCGCCACCATGGCCTGCCACGGCGCCGTGCGCGCCCATCGGCTGCTCTCACTGCCGGAAATGAACGCCCTGCTGCGCCAGATGGAGGAAACCGAGCGCGCCGATCAGTGCAACCACGGCCGCCC
Source organism: Rhodocyclaceae bacterium (assembly GCA_030824275.1). Lineage (GTDB taxonomy): Bacteria > Pseudomonadota > Gammaproteobacteria > Burkholderiales > Rhodocyclaceae > JAVBXY01. The sequence goes on from JAVBXY010000035.1 coordinate 86,972, forward strand.
CACCTGGGTGCAGCTCTCGATGACGGACCTCGACCGCCTGTTCATGCGCGGCCGCTGATCTCTTTCCCGCCTCACCCTACCGACAATCCCGAATGCATACAGACGTCAATGAGAAGCCCCTGCCCGCCATCATGGCGGCCGTGCAACTACCCAATGTGAGCGACGTCGAATTCGAGTCCTCCCTGGCCGAACTGCGCGACCTCGCCAAGACCCTCGGCTTCAAGGTCGTGCAGACCTTCGTGCAGAAACGCGGCTCCTTCGACACCGCCGGCTATCTCGGCGTCGGCAAGCGGGAAGAGCTGCGCCAGTTCGTCGCCGATGTGGCCGAAGGCTCGCCGGCAGGCGCCCCGGGCGAACCCATCGAAGCCCTGTTCGTGGATCACGAAATCTCGCCCACCCAGGCGCGCAACCTCGAACTCGAAGTCGGCTGCGAAGTGATGGACCGGACCATGGTCATCCTCGAAATCTTCCACCGCAATGCCCGCTCCAAGGCCGCCCGCGCCCAGGTGGAAATCGCCCGCCTCGGCTACATGGCGCCGCGCCTGCGCGAAGCCGCCAAGCTCGCCGGTCCGCAGGGACGCCAGCGCAGTGGCACCGGCGGCCGTGGCGCCGGCGAATCCCACACCGAACTCGACAAGCGCAAGATCCGCGACCGCATCGCCGACCTGCAACTCGAAATCACCGCCATGGAAGCGGATCGCAAGACCCAGCGCGCGCGACGCCAGGAACGCCAGGGCCTCGCTGCCGTCGCCCTGGTGGGCTACACCAACGCCGGCAAATCCACCCTGATGCGCGCCCTCACCGGTAGCGACGTGCTGGTCGAGAACAAGCTCTTCGCCACCCTCGACACCACCGTCCGCGCCCTCCACCCCGAGAGCATGCCCCGCGTGCTGGTCAGCGACACCGTCGGCTTCATCAAGAACCTGCCCCACGGCCTCGTCGCCTCCTTCAAGTCCACCCTCGACGAAGCCCTCGACGCCTCCCTGCTGCTCCACGTCATCGACGCCAGCGACCCCGGCTTCGAACGCCAGCGCGAAGTCACCGACACCGTCCTCGCCGAAATCAGCGCCGACGAAGTGCCGCGCATCCGCGTCTTCAACAAGATCGACCATGTAGGCAATAGCGGCGACGCCGCCGCGCAAGCCGAGCGCGAAGCCCTGCTGCGCGCCGAATACCCCGACTGCATCGTCATGAGCGCACGCCGTCCCGACGACGTCGCCAAGCTGCACCAGGCCATCGTCGCCTTCTTCCAGAAAGACCTCGTCGAAGCCGAACTCTTCCTGCCCTGGACCGAGCAACAGATGCGCGCGCAAATCTTCGCCAATGCTGAGGTTATGGAAGAGCGGGCGGACGAGGAAGGGGCGTTTTTCCGGGTGCGGGGCGAGAGTGAAGCTATTAAGCGACTGAAGGAAAAGTTCGAGGTGTCGCGGTAGGCGTTGCGGTGCTCTTGCCTACAAATGAGTAAAGCAAACGGGAGCAACTATTTGGTTAGGCAGCTATTTCGCCACCCTTTTGTAGTTGAAGCCCGAAATCAGTAAGAACGCCTTGAAGAAAATCAGTGATGATGGAGCCGGCAACTTCTTTTGCGAGAACTGCAATTTCAAGTGTAGCTAGTTCAGCGCGATGTGCGACCGCGTTCCGCGCCCGTTGAATTAGGTTGATTTCCTCCCAGATGGTTTTGGAGTGGCCTTGCACTTTAAACTTCTCAATATCGATATCGCTGTACTCCTGCATTATTAGCGCAAGGATCTTCTGGAATCGGTCAAGGCCGTTGTTCTTTACAACCAGTTCCGATACCAGTTCAGCGACAAACTCATTATGAACAAGACCGTAGATTACCGGCTTAAGCAAAGTGGTTTTAAGCCCGACTTCAATGACGGTTGTGTATAGCAGCAGCGCCGCCGTTGGTGATGACTCGCTGAGAGCTCTAGCTTCGAAGTAGATAGCAATAACATCTTTGGCGAGCAAAGGATGCTTCAAGTAATAGGAACGAAGGCGTTCAAAGGTAAACTCGGTAATTGCTTCACTGGAGATTTCGTCATAAATCTCGGAATACCAGTTATCGCGAGCATCTTCGTCTGGCGTGTTCATAGCGGTGTTTGCTGCCTAATATGAAATTGACAATCAAAGGGGCCAGGCTCGTGCACCACTAGCGACTGAGCCAAGAAACCCCGACAGCATACCCGTGCGGACATCACAAACATGTCCGAGCGCACCATAATTGAGTTCGAGCCACCGCAGTTAGGCTGCGTGCTGGTGCCGATCGCGTGTCCCGCCAGAACTCAGGCCGCCACCAGCACCGACACCAAGCCCGCCGCGTGATTCGCCGCCTTGGGGCGAATCACGATCTCCACGTCACGGTCGAGCAAGGTGATGAAGTGCAGCAGGCGCTCGGATGAGAAACGGCTGAGCTTGTAATTCCGCAGTTCGGAAATGTGCGGCTGGGGGATGCCGAAAATTTCGGCAACCTCCGTCTGGGTGAGCTTGCGTTCCTTGACGATATCGTTGATGCGCATCGCCAGTTGCGTGCGCAACTTGCGTTCATCGGCGTCGGCAAAGCCGAGATCCTTGAACACGTCGCCGGTACCCACGTCCACCTGTTCAGTCTTCTTTGCCACTGACTTTGCCATATCTCACCTCGTAGTCATTGCGAGCCAACTTCAATCGTTCGCGAATCAGGTCGATGTCGGTCTTGGCGGTACGGATACCCGAAGGCGATTTCTTCTGAAAGCAATGCAGCACATAAACAGCCTTCGCGAAGCGCACCGTGTAGGCCACCCGGTAGGTGTCGCCGCGATGATCCTCGACCAACTCGAATACTCCTGGTCCCTCGCCCTTCCAGGGCTTTGCCGCCGGCGGCTGCCCACCCAGTTGCACAACACCCAAGCCGTAGCCGAAGTCGCCAACCACGTCACCGGGAAAATCCAGCAGATCACGCTTGGCGGAACCAATCCAGTGCAGCGGACGCTCTTGGCGGGATGAGGAATTCATGGATCAAGTATACCGTATTAGGTATTTTCAAAACTCTTTTGAACCTGCACCGCTAGTCATCTGACAGTGCCCCGAATCACCAGGGCGCCCGGAAGGCCGGGAGGCGTTGGCGAACACGACTTGCCGCGTGCATCGCTCGCGCTATTTGCATTCGGCCAGCAACTGCGTCCAATCGTCTGGAGGATGACCACTTTCCAGCATCTTGCGAAACACTCGATAGGCGTCATCACCACTCTCGTAGGCTCGCTTGGTGTCTTCGTCATTCACCCAGGCAAATACAATAATCTTTGCCTGCGCGTGGTAACGGAAGAACAGCCGATACTGTTGATAGAACTTCGCTCTGAGCCAATGTTTATGCTCATCACCCAGGGTGTTGCCTTGCCGGTATTCCGGTCGCATCGGGTCTTGCGGGACGACATCGAACGCCAGCTTTGCAATCGCCGCCAGTCGCTTGCTGGCGTTTTTCGTCACATAAGCCACGGGGTCTTTTTTCTTGTTGCTCTCGACCTGCAAGGTCAAGGCTTCAAGCTGCGCAAGAAAAAGTGGATGAGCGAAAACCGTCCAGCCGTGGATGACCACAGGAAATGACCGGCTGGCGCTCATTCATCGTCGGCCGACAGCGTGGCATCAAAATCGACCTCGATATGGCCGACTAGGGACTGAATGCGCTGTAGAAATTCCGCATCAACGGCCTGCACACGCTCTGGATGAGCGGCAAGGTCATTGCTCAGGAAGGTCAAGAACTGATCGAGTACCGGATCATTACCCTCTGCGGCATCGGCACGGGTTAGCACGACTTCTCCATTGGCACGAATGGCGTAGTGGAGCTTGTCGCGCTTACCAAGGCGGAGCGCGCGGCGAACGGTTTCCGGCACCGTGGTTTGGTAGCGGTCAGTCAGTGTTGATTCAACTTCGAGGGTAGCTGGCATGGTGCACTCCATTGCTCGCAGGTGTAGATATCCCAATGGTAATGCACTTGCATTACCATTTCAATCAGGAAATTTATATCCACCTCGCCAGAACGCCCTCCGCTTTGTGCAAAACAGGCTCGGTCGTAAAGCCAAACCCTGCCCCGTGCTATACACATAACAGTGGTCGCTGATTCCGGGTGATGCCGGAGATCCGCAATGTAGTCAAACCAGTCGTTGAATCCCTTGATCGACAGGTACAGATGAATATCTCCTCGCTGTATTCGTACAACACCGCGTTCAGCCTGATCAATGCGCTCTACCCGACCTCGTCGGTGAGTTCGGTATCCGGGATTTCCGGCCTGTCCGGGCTCAGTAGCGTGTTGCACCCGGCGGGCGTGGAAACCAGCATTTCCAGCCTGGGTAGTCTGTTGAGCGGCGTTGATACCTTGAAGTCGTCGTCGGCATCCCTGGCGGCCCTGAAGGGATTCGACGCCAGGGCGGTGGCGTCGTCCAATGCCAAGGTGGCTACGGCATCGGCCGGCGCGGGGACGGCGGTCGGCACTTACGCCGTCGAGGTGACGCAGCTCGCACAGGCGCAGACCTTGACGACGGCGGCGCAGGCGAGCTCCTTGAGCCGGATTGGAAATAGCGCGTCGACACTGACGTTCCAATTCGCGAGCGGAGAGACTCGGGAGCTTGCTCTAGGCGGCACCAACAACACGCTGGCGGGCATCGCGGCCACGATCAATGCCGCCGGGATCGGCGTGAAGGCGCAGGTGATCAACTCGTCATCCGGCTATCAGCTTGGCTTGAGCGGGCAATCCGGCGCCGCCAACGCCTTCACTATCGGCGTCAGCGGCAACTCTGCGATGGCCGAGTTGTTGGCCTATCCGCCGGGAGGTGGCAGCGGGCCGGCGCTGACGACTCAGGCCCAGAATGCCGAAGGGCTTATCGACGGCACGGCGTTTGTGGCGAGCACCAATGCGGTGAGTACCGCGACGCCGGGCCTTGCGCTGAACCTGGTGGCGACGGGCAAGGCCTCGCTGAGCGTGGCGCCTGATGCCGCCATCACGAAGACCCTGACGTCCTTCCTGGATGCATACAGCGCCGTCCAGAACACCTTGAGCACGCTAGGCACCGAAAACACCACGTTGGGCTGGAGCGTTTCCTATCTCCGATCCCAGTTGTCCAGCGCATTGGGATCCGATGAGAGCCTCGCCCGGATCGGCATCACGACCAACCCAAACGGCACGCTGGCGCTCAACACACAGAGCTTCACTGCCGCCCTGGGGGAATCCCCGACAACGGTGGCGAACATACTCAACAGCGAGGGCACGGGCGTGGCTGCGCGAGTGAAGTCCCTCACCGAAGGCACCCTGTCGCCGACAAACCTGTTGCAGTACGCCTTGCCGAGCATGGCCTACTCCAGCCTGCCGGGCGCGAGTGAGCAAAGCTGGCAGCACACCTACCTCAGCCAGCTCGGCGTCTTCGACAGCACCAATACGTCGTCGAATTATTCCTCCTTGCTGCTCAACCAGCTGCTCAATACCAGCAGCACAAACTCATCGAACCCTTTCGGTACATCGAACAGTTCGACGGGTAACCAGTTTCTTTTGTCGCTCCTGGACCAGCAGGCGTCCAACGCTCGAATACTTAGCGCGAGTTTCGGTTGAGCGTTATTGATGTCTCGTTGATGCCCAAGCGCTCCCTCCCTCTCGCCAAGGTCTATGGCCTGCTCGAACCGGGGCCGGTGCTGCTGCTAACCACATCCCACAAGGGCAAGGCCAACATCATGACCATGTCCTGGCACACCATGATGGAATTCGAGCCGCCGCTGGTGGGTTGCGTGGTGAGCGGCCGCGACCACAGTTTCGAGGCACTACGGGCGACGAAGGAATGCGTGATCAACATCCCGACATTGGAACTGGCGGCGCAGGTGGTGGGCTGCGGCAACACCTCGGGACGACGGGTGGACAAGTTCGCGCGCTTCGGCCTGACGGCGGCACCGGCGTCCTGCGTTACTGCACCGCTGATCGCGGAGTGCTATGCCAACCTGGAATGCCGGGTGGCGGATACGCGGCTGGTGAATCGCTACAACTTCTTCGTGCTGGAAGTGCTGAAGGCATGGATCGATCCGGCCTGCAAGGCGCCGCGCACGCTGCACCATCGCGGCCGGGGTGCCTTCATGGTGGCGGGCGAGACGATACGGCTGCCGTCGAAAATGAAATAGATCAGCGCCCTGGATCGCCGTACAGCGCATAGGGCGCCCAGAAAGCCGGATGGGCGTAGGCGAGCACCGGTTTGCCGCGGACGTCGCTCGCGACTTCCTTGTCGATCAGGTCGAGCATGGCGTGGCGCAGGGCCTGGGCGCGGGTGAGGGGTTTGCCACCGACGCCTTCCCCGGCATAGCCCTCAAACAGGCGCACCATCAGATGTCGGGCGGAGACGGTTTCCACCGGCCAGTGGGTGGCGAGCACGGCCCGCGAGCCGGCGTAGAAGAAGCCGCGACCGAGGCCGGAGACAGCTTCGGCGCCGCTGCCGTCGGCGGCGGCAGTATTGCAGGCGGAGAGCACCACCAGGTCAGCATCCAGCGAGAGCTTGAGGATGTGGTCGAGGCGCAGCAGGCCTTCGCTGACGCCACCGCCGCTGGGCGGTGCCAGGGCCAGCGCGGGCTGGTCCAGCCCCGGCAGGTCGCCGGCGACGAGGCCATGGGTGGCGAAGGCAACGATGCGGCGATGCTTGAGATCGGCGCCCATGACGTTCCTGACGTTGGCCTGGGCACCGAAGAAGGCATCGCGCAGCGGGTCGGCGTGAAGGGCGCGGGCGATGGCGGTGATCTCGTCCCGCGTGTCCGGCAACGGGGACAGGGTGGTCGCAGGGATCGCCGCATTGGGATTCTTTTCGTCCCAGGCCGGCCGCTCGCCGGAGCGCAGCTTGCGCACGCTCTTGCCGATGCCCCGACTTACGCTGCGCGACGTGCCGCTGGCCGGCGCGGCCGAGGCGCCGAAATCCGGGTCGCCGAAACCGATGAAGGCCTCGCGCCCGGCACTGGCCGCCGGCAGCGCGCGCAGAGTCACCAGGGTGCTGACGGAAGGCAGGTAGGCCACCGCCAGTTGCCGCGCCAGCCAGGGCGTCTGACGGAAGCGCGACAAGGGCAGCTTGCCGTCGCTGCCGGCGGGCGCCACCGCCGTCGGCAACAGCGAGAAAGGAATCTGCCCCAGGGCTTCGTTGGCGACCACGAGCAGGGTGTCGATGGGTTTGTCGGCACTGCCTTGCCAAGCCGCCGCCACCGGGGCGAGAAACTCCTGGTACAGCGCCTCGCCCGCCGCCATGTCGAAGCGCATTTTTTCCGGCGCATCGATCACTGTGAGGTCCACCGAATCGCGCAGCCGCTTGACCAGTTGCTGTACCCAGGACGACGGCTGGGGGCTGAAATGAAAATGCAGCGCACCCTCGGCGTTCATGGCCCAGACGTAGCTACCGCCGGCGGTGACGTAGATCGACAGCAGGGCTTCGTTGGCGCGCAGGGCCTTGCGCACCCGCGCCTGATCGGCGGGACGCGGATTCACCAGATCGTCGTACTGGGGAAATTGGCGGCGAATCTCGGTCAGATCGGTCTGCTGCGCGCTGCGCAAGGCAGTGATGCGCGCTTCCATGGCGGCAATCACGACGGGCAGTTGGCGATCCGGCGGGGCCGAGCGCAGGGCGATGAGGTTGGTGTACACGGCCTGCAATTCGTCGTCGGCGTCCTGCACTTTCTTGATCAGCGCGCCCAGTTGCGGCGAGCCGGCCGCCGCTCGCACGGCCGAGCCCGTGACCGCCTTCTGCACGCTCTGCCAGCGGGCGACGTCGGCGATGCGAAAGGCTTCGGCCATGTCGGCCTCGCTGCGCGCGCCCTTGGCGCCGACCAGCACACCGAGGTACTCGTTGAGGACAAGTCGCAGCCGGTTTACCCGCGCGGCGCTGGTCTGCTGCGTACCCACCGCCTTGGCCGGGTCGATGAGCACGGCAACGGCGCGCTCGAATTCCCTGCGCGCCTCATCCACGCGCTCAGTGCGGTGCAGGACCATGGCACGGTAAGCCCGTACTTCGGCGGTGTAGTAATGGTCGGCACCATAGTTCCGACTGTGCTCGGTAAGGCGGGTATCGGCATCGCGTTCGGCATCCTTGAAGCGGCCGACGGCGATGTAGGCGCGAACGGAATTCAGTGTGGCGACGGTATAACCCTCTTCGAGCCGGCTGTCGTCGGCCACATTGGCGCGCACGGCGTCGAACAGGGTCACGGCCTCCGCATTGCGCCCAAGTACGACGAGTGAGTTGGCCAGCACGATGCGGGCGTGCAGGCGCTCGGGGCTGACCGGCGCAAGCCCGGCTTCGGCCAGTGCTGTTTCCGCCCACTCGGCGATCACCGCCGCCTCTTGATAGCGACCACGATTCGTATAGACCAAACTCAGCGTCTTGAGCACGTTGCCGGTAACGCGCGAATTGCGGCCATTACGTTGGAGCGAGTCCTTCAGCACTTCCCGCAGCAGGAGTTCGGCTTCATCCAGACGCTGCTGGAATATGTAGGTGCCGGCCAGCAGCATGCGGGAGATGACCAACTGGTTTTTGCTGCGATCCACCAGTTGCTTGCCGCCGCCATCGGCGCGCCGAGTTTCGCTGTTGCGTACTTCGGTTTCGCCCTGGCGCACGGCGGCGAGAAAGGAGCGTTCCTCATCGGCCAGCTTGCCCTGTCGGCGCAGCCACATTCCCCGTGCCCGTTCGATGAACTGGGCCCAGCTGGCCGTGAGCATGGATAAACGGGGGCGCCGTCCGAGCATGCGGGCAAGGACTTCGGTGCGGTCAATCACGACCTTGGCCCGCTCCAGGTCGCCGAGGGCAATATGGCCGGTGGCGACCTGAAAACTGGAGGGAATCATCCAGGGTGCCGGCTGCTCCTTGTATTCGGCGAGCAGCGCTTCATAGGCTTCGAGCGAGGCGACGAGGCCACGCGCGCTGCGCAAGGCTAGGGCATGATCGAGACGCAGGCGCAGCAGCGTGCCGACATCGCTGGCGGTGCTGGGCGGCAAGGTTCTGGCGTATTCCAGGCCTTTTCCCAGCGCGGCCATCCAGCGTTCGGTTTCCCCCAGTTCCTCGGCGGCCATGGCCCGCTGGTGCCAGGCAAACGCCAGCGCCGCCGCATCGGTGGTGTCGGGCAGCGGCAAATCCATCGCGGCACGCAGCTTGCGGGTACGCTCCAGATCGGGGGTGTAGCTCTTGAGCAGGAGAACCAGATCGCCAATAGTCGGCGGTGGCGGAACGGCGACGGGGCTGGCAGCGGTGGCCGCCGTCGGCGCCGCGTCGGCAGCGACGACGGACGGCACCAGGCACAGACCCAGCAACCCGATCAACAGCATTCGCAACACTCGCAGCAGCTTCATTCGACGCATCTCCAGCCGGCAACGTATCATTCGCATCGCCTAGCCTACCGTGTCCCGCCGCTCTATTCCAGTCTCATGCAACTACCTCCCGCCATCCTGCTGATCGGCCCCACCGCCAGCGGCAAGACCGCGCTGGCCTTCGAGCTGGCGACACGCTTCCCCTGCGACATCGTCAGCGTCGATTCGGCCCAGGTTTTTCGCGACATGAACATCGGCACGGCCAAGCCGGACGCGGCGACGCTGGCGCGCTTTCCGCATCGCTTGATCGACCTCATCACGCCAGAGGAACGCTACTCGGCGGCGCGCTTTTGCGACGATGCGCTGCGCGAGATGGCGGCCATCACCGCTGCCGGGCGCATCCCCCTGCTGGTCGGCGGCACAATGCTCTACGTGAAGGCGCTGCGCGAGGGCTTGGCCGACCTGCCGGAAGCAGACGCGGCATTGCGCGCACAGATCGACATCGAAGCAGCAGAGAAAGGCTGGCCGGCGCTGCACGCGGAACTGGCGCAGCACGACCCGGAAACGGCGGCGCGCCTGAAACCCACCGATGCCCAACGCATCCAGCGCGCGGTGGAAGTCGTACGCCTAACCGGGCGCACCCTGGGCAGCTTCTTCGCCGAACAGGCCGCAAAGGCGTCGCCCTATCGTTATCTGAGCCTCGCGCTCTACCCGGAGGATCGGGCACAGCTACATCATCGCATCGAACAGCGTTTTGATCAGATGCTGGCTGAAGGACTGGTGGACGAAGTGGTTGCCCTGCGCGAAAAGTACCGGCTGGAGGCTGGCCTGCCTTCGATGCGCTGCGTCGGCTATCGCCAGGTCTGGGAGATGCTGGAAGACGAGATACCGCGCAGCGAACTGCGGGATCGCGGCGTCTTCGCCACGCGCCAGTTCGCCAAGCGGCAATTCACTTGGCTGAAAGGCATGAAGGATTTGCGGATCGTCGATCCGCTCGTCGCCGATCCTTTACCCGTTGTACTGGAGGCCGTCGCGCAGCATCTCGGCGGGTAAAAGTCGGCTCTGGCGGGACGGCAAATCAGGCGACGATGGTCTGCGCCTGGCCTTCGCCGCGCGCAGCGATGCGGCCGATGCGGAACACGGTTTCGCCGGACTGGGTCAGCAGCTCGGTGGCCTGGGCTACGTCGGCCTCGGCGAGAATTACCACCATGCCGATGCCGCAGTTGAAGACGCGATGCATCTCGGCGTCGGCGACGTTGCCTTCTTTCTGCAACCACTGGAACAGCGGCGGCAGCGGCCAGGCGTTCTTGTCGACCAGCGCCGTGAGATTGTCGGCGAGGACGCGGGGAATGTTCTCGGTGAGGCCACCGCCGGTGATGTGGGCCATGCCCTTGACCGCCACCTTTTCCATCAGCGCCAGCAGCGATTTGACGTAGATGCGCGTCGGCGCCATCACCACGTCGCGCAGCGGCAGGCCGCCGATCCTGGCGTCGGCAGCCGGTTCGGCGCGCTCGATGATCTTGCGGATCAATGAGTAGCCATTGGAATGGGCGCCGGAGGAGGCGAGGCCGAGCACCACGTCGCCGGGCTTGATCGATTTGCCATCGATGATCCTGGATTTTTCGACGGCGCCAACGGCGAAGCCAGCCAGGTCGTACTCGCCGTCCGGATACATGCTGGGCATCTCGGCCGTCTCGCCGCCGATCAGCGCGCAGCCGGAGAGTTCGCAGCCTTTGGCGATGCCTTCGACAACGGTGGCAGCGGTATTTACGTCGAGCCGGCCGCAGGCGAAGTAGTCGAGGAAGAACAGGGGCTCGGCACCCTGCACCAGGATGTCATTGACGCTCATGGCCACCAGGTCCTGGCCCACGGTGTCGTGGCGGTTCCAGTGAAAGGCCAGCTTCAGCTTGGTGCCGACGCCATCGGTGCCCGAGACCAGCACCGGCTCCTTGAACTTCTTCGAGATTTCGAACAGGGCGCCGAAGCCGCCGATACCGGCGAGCACTTCGGGCCGCATGGTGCGCTTGGCCGCCGGCTTGATGCGTTCGACGAGGGCATCACCGGCATCGATATCGACGCCGGCATCACGGTAAGTAAGCGAAGTGGGTGCGGTCAAGATGAAGTCCTTGGAAGAAACCTGATGAGGCAGCAGTCGGATGCGATAATCGGCGTTACCGAGCCGCAAGGCCGTAAATTTTACCGGAAATGACCGCTCTCCCTCCGCCCGCCGCAAATCATGCCGACCGACTTCAGACCGCCCTCTGGATCGGCGCCGGGCTCGCCATCCTGGGCTTGTTCTTTGCCCTTTCACCCATCCTGACGCCCTTCCTGCTGGCCGCAATCCTGGCTTACATCAGCAACCCGGTAGTGGATCGTCTCGCTGCCTTGCGCGTGCCGCGCCTGCTCGCCGTGCTGCTGGTGCTGGTGGCCCTGGCCGCAATGCTGGCCGGTCTGGTGCTGATCGTCCTGCCCCTGCTTTACGAAGAAGCCACCATCCTCACCGCCCGCGCGCCGGAAGCGCTGGCCCTCGCCAACGAAAAACTGGCGCCCTGGCTGCGACAGAACTTCGGCCTGCGCCTGCGTTTCGATCCGGCCTCGCTGCAAAAGCTCGCCGCCGCCAACTGGGATACGGTACAGACGGTACTCGAACACATCTACAACTCGCTCAAGATCGGCGGCGTCGCTGTTTTGGGCCTGGTCGTAAACCTGATGCTGGCGCCGGTGGTGATGTTCTACCTGCTGATGGATTGGAACAACCTGCTGCCCCGCATCGGCCGCATCGCGCCGCGCCAGTGGCAGGACAAAGTCATTCAAATCGCCGGCGACATCGATGCCACGCTGTCGCAATATCTGCGCGGCCAGATCCTCGTCATGGCCATCCTCGCCGCCTACTACTCGGTAGCCCTGTGGCTCGCCGACATCCCCTCGGCCCTGCCGGTGGGCCTGATCACGGGCTTGCTGATCTTCATTCCCTATCTCGGTTTCTCCACCGGCCTGATCCTCGCCCTGCTGGTGGCCACGCTCCAGTTTTCCGGCTGGGGGCCGATCATCGCCGTGCTGGTGGTGTATGGCATCGGCCAGGTAGTGGAGAGCTTCATCCTCACGCCTTATCTCGTCGGCGAACGCATCGGCCTGCATCCGCTGGCCGTGATCTTCGCTCTCATGGCCTTCGGCCAGCTCTTCGGTTTCTTCGGCGTGCTGGCGGCGCTGCCGGCGTCCGCCGCCCTGCTGGTGGGCCTGCGCGAAGTACGACGCCTGTATCTCGACAGCCGTTTCTACCAGGGCAACTGATGATCCCTCGGCAACAACTGCTGCTCGATCTCAAGCCCGAGCAGCCGCCCACTCTGGATAATTTCGTCGCCGGCAGCAACGCCGAACTGGTGGCGCGCCTGCGCAACCTCACCGGCCCCGCCAGCTTCGAAGCCATCACCCTGTGGGGTGCGCAAGGCTGCGGCAAGAGTCATCTACTGGCGGCGGTGGCTGCCGCCGCTGACAGCCGGCGACCAGTGCTGTTTCTGCGCGGCGAGGAGGTCGTCGACCTGACGCCGCCGACCAGTTGCCTGCTGATCATTGACGATGTCGAAGGACTGGCGCCGGAAGCGCAGATCGCCCTCTTCCGCTGCTTCAACGCTGCCCGCTTCCTCGGCCTCGCCATGCTGATCGCCAGCAGCGCACCGCCCCTGCGCCTCGACCTGCGCGAGGACCTGCGCACCCGTATCGGCCAGACGCTGATCTATGAAGTGCAGGCCCTGACCGACGAGGAAAAGGGCGCCGCCCTTCAGCGCCACGCGATTGCGCGCGGCATGCTGATGGATGCCGGCGTCGTCCAATACCTGCTGCGCCACGGCCGCCGCGACCTGCCCTCGCTGATGGCCATGCTCGACGGCCTCGACCGCGTTTCACTGGAGCAGAAACGTTCGCCCACCCTGCCGCTGCTCAAGGAACTGATGCAAACCAACCTCGACCTGGACCCTTTATGAATCTCGCACTCTTCGACCTCGACAACACCCTGCTTGCCGGCGATTCCGACTTCGAATGGGCGCAATTCCTCATATCCAAAGGCGTCCTCGACCGCGAGGTCCATGAAGCGAAGAACCTCGAATTCTATGAGCACTACAAGGCCGGCACCCTGGACATCCATGCCTTCCTCGATTTCCAACTGGCACCACTGTCGCGCCACCCCCGTGAGGAACTCGACGCCTGGCACAAGGAGTTCATGACCGCGCGCATCCTGCCGGCCATCGGCCAGGCCTCGCGCCAACTGGTTGCCAAACACATCGATGCCGGCGATCTCACCGCCATCGTCACCGCCACCAACAGCTTCGTCACCGGCCCCATCGCCCGCGAATTCGGCATCCCCCACCTGATCGGCACCATCCCCGCCCAGGAAGGCGGCCGCTTCACCGGCCAACCGCGCGGTACGCCCTCCTTCCGCGAAGGCAAGATCGTCCGCGTCGAAGCCTGGCTGGAATCCCTCGGCCTGTGGTGGGGCAGCTTCGAGCAAAGCTGGTTCTACAGCGATTCGCTGAACGACCTGCCGCTGCTGGAGAAAGTCACCCACCCGGTCGCCGTCGATGCCGACCCGACGCTGGCGAAAACCGCCGCCGCCCGAGGCTGGCCGCAGCTCAGCCTGCGCGGCTGAACCCGTCCTCGCCATCGCCGTATCACCAGCGCCGACTTTTACGCGGCGCTGCTCATTGGCGGGATGATTCGGGTATACTCCGCCCCCTGCAATTGGCGGCGGATGTTTCGCCGCCATGGAGACGTGGCCGAGTGGTCGAAGGCACACCCCTGCTAAGGGTGCATCTGGGCAAAACCTGGATCCAGGGTTCGAATCCCTGCGTCTCCGCCAAGTTACTAGCATTCAAGCGCCTTTCGGGGCGCTTTTTTGTTTCACCCATCATCCAGCCATCAACTCATGCAATGCCTGCCGGTTGGCTGCTGATCATCAATCCGCATCGCCTCACATTACGCGCCCATCTTGTCGATTCTCACTGAACGCTTGCTGCCTCTGCTCTACCGGTCGGCAACTTACTTCTCGCAGACATTGCTGGACGATCCGGCCATGTTGGCGCTGGCCTTCTGTTAAAAGTCGGCCAGCGACGCTCCTTGCAACTGGGTGTTTGGCGCGCTAGATTAAAAACTCCCCACCCCAAGGAGCCCCCTATGAAGCGCATTGCATCCCTACTGATCCTGGTGTTTTCCCTCGCCTCCGTTTCGGCTTTCGCCTGCCCCGGCGACAAGGCGAAGGATGACGGCAAGCAGCAGCAATCCACCCCGAAGAAACCGAGCACGTCCCTGTCGATCAACTGATCGCGGGCGGGAGCGAGCGCCTTAGTCGGTGACCGCTTCCGTATCCGTGCGTCGCGACAGCATGGTTGCCGCGACGCCGCTGGCAACGATCAGTGCCATGCCGGTCCAGGCCTGCCACGGCAGGATTTCATCCCAGAGGAGGATGCCGAGGGCGCTGGAGAACAACACGGTGGTATAGGCGAGACTGGCGGACGCCAAGGTCTTGCCCCGCTTGTAAGCGGCGGTCATACAGAGTTGCGCCAGCACACCGAAGCCGCCGACACCGAGCAGGAGCAACCAGCCCTGCCCGTCGATGGTGTGGAAGGGTTTGGAAAGTAACAGCCAGGGCAGACCACCTGCCGCCGACAGGGCCGAGAAATAGAAAACGGTGCGCCATTCCGGTTCGCCGAGTTCGCCTAGGCGCCGTACATTTAGATAGGCGACGCTGGAAACCACACCCGAGCCCAAGCCAAGCAATGCGCCTAGCCATTGATCGCGGGCCAGCGTGGGTTGCAGCAATACCACCACGCCGACGAAGCCTGCAACGAGGGCAACGTGGAATCCCCGCCGCACCGGCTCTTTGAGCAACACCGCCAACAGCAAGGCGAGAAACAAGGGAGAGGTGTAGTTGAGAGTCACCGCCGTTGCCAGCGGCACCAGGCTGATGGCGTAGAAATACATCACCAGCGAGACGAAGCCGGAAGCGCCGCGCACCAGATGGGTCCGTGCATGGGGCGTGGCCAGGGGCAGGCGCCGCGCCAGGACATAGCCGCCGATCAGCAACATGGCGATGAAGCCGCGCCAAAAGACCAGTTCGGCAGCGGAGAACTGCACGCTGGCCAGCTTGACGCAGACGCCCATACTGGCGAAAAGCAGGCTCGCCGCAACCATCCAGAGTGACTGCATGAAAACAAAACGGGCGCCGACCGATCCACCCGGTCGGCGCCCGTTTCAGGCCTCCTGTGTCAAATGTGCTCGGCCATCACGCGCCGGTAGAACTCATGGAAGTGCTGCATGCCATCTTCCATAGGCGACTGATAGGGGCCGACTTCGCTGCGCCCTTGCTTCATCAGGGCGCGACGACCACGATCCATGCGCTCGCCGATGTCGTCGTCCTCGATGGCCGTTTCCATGTAGGCGGCCTGCTCGGCCTTGATGAATTCCGGCTCGAAGAGGGCGATGTCTTCGGGGTAGTAGAACTCGACCACATTCAGGGTCTTGTCCACGTCTTGCGGGATCAGCGTGGACACCACCAGCACGTGCGGATACCACTCGACCATGATGTTCGGGTAGTAGGTCAGCCAGATCGCGCCATGCTTGGGTAGCTCGCCGTTGTAATAGTCGAGCACGGCCTTGTGCCAACGCTGGTAGGTGGACGAGCCCGGCTTGGCCAGGGAGGTGACGCCGACGCGCTGCACCGAGTACCACTCGCCGAACTGCCAGGTCAGGTCGTCGCAGGTGACGAACTGGCCCAGGCCCGGATGGTAGGGCACAACGTGGTAGTCCTCGAGGTAGACCTCGATGAAGGTCTTCCAGTTGTAGTTGCACTCGTGCAGTTCGACGTGGTCGAGCTTGTAGCCGGTGAAGTCGAGTTCCGAGGCCACCTTCATGGCGCCCAGGTCAGCATTGGCCGAGCGCGGGCCCTTGAACAGCAGGCCCTGCCAGTTCTCCAGCTTCTGCTTGGCGAGATTTAGGCAGGGGTTGGCGGGAAAGTGCGGCGCGCCGATCAGCTCGCCGCCGGTGTCGTAGGTCCAGCGGTGGATCGGGCAGACGACATTCTTCGCATTGCCGGCCCCTTGCAGCATGATCGCCTGGCGGTGGCGGCAGACATTGGACATCTCGTAGATGCCATCCGGCTGGCTCACGACCATGCGGGCATGGTCATTCCACTCCTGGGAGCGGTAATCGTGCAGCCCGGGCACCATCAGTTCGTGACCGACATAGCCGGGGCCGGCATCGAAGATCAGCTTCTTCTCCAATTCGAAGAGCTTTTCATCGGAGTACCACTCCACCGGGAACTGCGATGCGCCCGGAGAGAGAAGTGCGCGGCTGCCAACATCGGACATGATTCCCAACCCCCAAGAAGGAATTACCCGGAAACCGGAAACGAAAGGGCCAAAACAAGGCCACTCAAAGGAAACACAAAGGAAAAGCCGGCGAAACGCCGGCCCGCGCATTCTAGCCAATTTGTCCCGATTTGACCTACCTGCCTGCCTTAGGATATTTTTACGCTTTTACCCTGTCGCTGGTCATCGTTCCGGCCACCGTTGCACCTCATGGCCAAACCATCTTCCCCCCCGACTTTCGAAGCCGCCCTCGGCGAGCTTGAGGGCATCGTTGCCGCCATGGAAGCCGGGCAAATGCCGCTGCAGGACGCCCTCGACGCCTACAAGCGCGGCACCGTCCTGTTGCGCCAGTGCCAGGACACGCTGACCGCCGCCGAGGAGCAGATCCGTGTTCTCGATGGCGACAGCCTGCGGCCCCTCGACGGGGACAACAGCGACTCTCCGGAAAGCTGAACCACCCATGGATTTCCCCACCTGGATGTCGGCCATTCAGCAGCGCGCCGAATCCGCTCTCGACGCCGTGCTGCCAGCGCCGACTTTTGCCCCGGCCCGCCTGCACGATGCCATGCGCTACGCCACCCTGGGCGGCGGCAAGCGCGTACGTCCGCTGCTGTGCCATGCCGCTGGCGCCGTCTTCAAGGCCGATGAGAAGGTGCTCGACACGGCTGGCATCGCCGTCGAACTGATCCACGCCTATTCACTGGTGCATGACGATCTGCCCTGCATGGACGACGATGTCCTGCGCCGGGGCAAGCCCACCTGCCACGTCGAGTTCGACGAAGCCACGGCCCTGCTGGTCGGCGATGCGCTGCAAACGCTGGCCTTCCAGACCCTTTCGAACCACCTGCCGGGCATCAGTCCGGCGCGGCAACTGGACATGCTTCACCTGCTGGCGACCGCCTCCGGTTCGCGCGGCATGGCCGGCGGCCAGGCCATCGACCTCGCCGCCGTGGGCCAGACGTTGACGGTCGGCGAGCTCGAGTTCATGCACATCCACAAGACCGGCGCTCTGATTCGCGCCGCCGTGCTGCTTGGCGCCCATTGCGGCGAGGCCACCCCCGAACAACTGGAGCGTCTGGGCCATTACGCCAACCGTGCCGGCCTGTTGTTTCAGGTGGTGGACGACATTCTCGACGCCGAAGCCAGCACCGCAACCCTGGGCAAGACCGCTGGCAAGGACGCGGCACAGAACAAGCCGACTTACGTGAATATTCTCGGCGCCGCAGAGGCCAAGCGAATGGCGGCCGAGTTGCGCCAGGAAGCCCACGATGCGCTTGCCGGCTTCGGCGACGCGGCGGAACGCCTGCACCAACTGACCGACTTCATCGTCGAGCGTAGCTTCTGATGACATCCCCCTTGCTCGATTCCATCCTCGCACCGGCCGACCTGCGCGCCATGTCCCGCGACCAGTTGCCTCAGGTCGCCGACGAACTGCGCGAATTCCTCGTCGAATCCGTATCGAAGACAGGTGGCCACCTGTCGTCCAATCTCGGCACGGTGGAACTCACCGTCGCCCTGCACTACGTCTATGACACGCCCGCCGACCGGCTGGTGTGGGACGTGGGCCACCAGACCTACCCGCACAAGGCGCTGACCGGCCGTCGCCCCGGCATGGCCCGTCTGCGCATGAAGGACGGCGTCTCCGGTTTCCCGCGCCGCTGCGAAAGCGAATACGACACCTTCGGCGTCGGCCATTCCTCCACCTCGATTTCCGCCGCCCTGGGCATGGCCGTGGCTGCCCGCCGCAAGGGTGAGGAACGCCGCGTGGTCGCCGTCATCGGCGACGGCGCCATGTCCGCCGGCCAGGCCTTCGAGGCGCTGAACAACGCCGGCGTGATGGATGCCAACCTGCTGGTGATCCTCAACGACAACGACATGTCGATCTCGCCCCCCGTCGGCGCGCTCAACAAGTATCTTGCCCGCCTGCTCTCCGGGCGCACCTTCAACGCCGCCCGTCGCGCCGGCGAAAAGGTGCTGGCCTCGATGCCGAGCGTGCTGGACTTCGCCAACCGCGTGGAGGAGCACGTCAAGGGCATGATCTCGCCGGGCACGCTGTTCGAGGAGCTGGGCTTCAACTACATCGGCCCCATCGACGGCCACGACCTCGATGCGCTGGTGCCGACGCTGCAAAATCTGCGCAAGCTCGAAGGGCCGCAGTTCCTTCACGTCATCACCAAGAAGGGCCAAGGCTACAAGCTGGCCGAGGCCGATCCTATCCTCTATCACGGCGTCACCAAGTTCGATGCCGCCAACGGTATCGAACAAGGCAAGGGCGGCGGCAAGCTCACCTACACGCAGGTCTTCGGTGACTGGCTGTGCGATATGGCCAAGGCCGATGAGCGCCTCGTTGCCATCACGCCCGCCATGCGCGAAGGATCGGGCATGGTGCGTTTCGCCCAGGAATTCCCGGAGCGCTACTTCGACGCCGGCATCGCCGAGCAACATGCGGTGACCTTCGCTGGCGGCCTCGCCTGTGAGCAGATGAAGCCGGTGGTGGCGATCTATTCGACCTTCCTCCAGCGCGCCTACGACCAACTGATCCACGACATCGCGCTACAAAACCTTCCCGTGGTCTTCGCCATTGACCGGGGCGGCCTGGTCGGCGCCGACGGCGCAACCCACAACGGCGCCTTCGATCTGTCCTACCTCACCTGCATCCCCAACATGGTGGTGATGACGCCGAGCGACGAGAATGAATGCCGCCGCATGCTGACCACCGCCTATCGCATCGATGGCCCCACCGCCGTGCGCTATCCGCGCGGTAGCGGTCCCGGTGCGGCGATCACGCCGGAACTCGACACTCTGCCCGTGGGCAAGGGCGAGATTCGCCGTAAAGGCAAGAAGGTGGCCCTGCTCGCCTTCGGCTCGATGCTGACGCCGGCCCTGAAGGCAGCCGAGACGCTGGATGCCACAGTGGCCAACATGCGCTTCGTCAAGCCGCTGGACGCAGCCCTGGTCGCCGAGCTGGCGGCTAGCCATGAGCTGCTGGTCAGTATCGAGGAAAACGCACTGATCGGCGGTGCCGGTGCCGAAGTCGCCCGTGCTCTCGAAATGGCCGGACTATCGACCCCATTGCTGCGTCTGGGTCTGCCGGATCACTTCATCGACCATGGCGACACCGCCCTGCTGCTGGCGGAAGCCGGCCTCGACAGCGCAGGCATAGAAAAGAGCATTTTGGCAAAACTGAATTGCCCAAAACAATAGTTGAGTATTTTAGTCGGAAAATGATATAGTCTGCCCAAAGTCAGTACAGAACAGAGGCGAGACATGAATTGCAGGGATCCCATGATTATTCCAGACGTACAGAGCAGCGCCGACTCCCGCCAGATACCGATCAACAAAGTCGGTATCAAGGACATCCGTCATCCCATCAAGGTGAAGGACAAGACCGGCGGCGTGCGCCACACCATCGCCAACTTCAATATGTATGTCGGGCTGCCCCACAACTTCAAGGGCACCCACATGTCGCGCTTTGTCGAGATTCTCAACTCCCATGAGGAAGAGATTTCCGTCGAGAGCTTCGAGACCATGTTGCGCGAGATGGTGGTTCGCCTTGAGGCGGAGACCGGCCATCTCGAGATGAGCTTCCCCTACTTCATCAACAAAACGGCCCCGGTGTCCGGCGTCAAGAGTCTGATGGACTACGAGGTCAGCTTCATCGGCGAAATCCTGGCCGGCAACCACTATCGCCAGACCATCAAGGTCGTCGTGCCGGTGACCAGCCTGTGCCCCTGCTCGAAGAAAATTTCCGAGCGCGGTGCCCACAACCAGCGCTCCCACGTCACCATCACCGCCACCACCAACGAACTGGTGTGGATCGAGGATATCGTGCAGCTGGCTGAAGCACAGGCATCCTGCGAGCTCTACGGCCTGCTCAAGCGGCCGGACGAGAAGTACGTCACCGAACGCGCCTACGACAATCCGAAGTTCGTCGAGGATCTGGTGCGCGATGTGGCCGGTGCCCTAAATGCCGACCCGCGCATCGATGCCTACGTGGTGGAATCAGAGAACTTCGAATCCATACACAACCACTCGGCCTACGCGCTGATCGAGTTCGACAAGAAGACCTACTGAAGCATTGACGGCGCCGCACCCCATTCGGGGTACCCGTCCCGCCAGCGCCGACTTTTTCAGCCAAACAAAAAGGCCACTCTCGGGTGGCCTTTTTGTTGCCCAAACCGGCGGAAATCAGCCAGCCGTACGGGCGCTCAGCTTTTCCTTGATGCGTGCGGACTTGCCGGAACGCTGACGCAGGTAGTAGAGCTTGGCACGACGCACGTCGCCGCGACGCTTGACCTCGACGGACGCGATCAGCGGGGAGTAGGTCTGGAAGGTACGCTCGACGCCCTCGCCGGAGGAAATCTTGCGGACGATGAAGTTGGAGTTCAGGCCGCGATTGCGCTTGCTGATCACCACACCTTCGAAGGCCTGGACGCGCTTGCGCTCGCCTTCGACCACATTCACGTTGACGACCACGGTGTCGCCGGGAGCGAAGTCGGGGATGTTCTTGCCCAGACGCTCGATTTCTTCTTTTTCCAGTTGCTCGATCAGGTTCATTTCAATAACTCCTTCATGTTGCGGCGGCATGCTGCTGCCCGCCTTGTTCGCCTAGAGCAGGAAATTCCTGATGGGCGCCATTTTTACTTTCTACTGCTTTGCTACAACCTACAAACCCTTACTTTCCGCTCTGCCATTCCGCCAGCAGCACGGCTTCTTCCTTCGTCAGCGTCCGCCCGTCCAGCAAATCGGGCCGCCGCTCCGAAGTTCGCCCCAGCGCCTGTTTCAAGCGCCAGCGCCGAATCTTCTCGTGGTTGCCGGACATCAAAACCTCCGGCACCGCCATTCCTTCATACATCTCCGGCCGCGTGTAGTGCGGACAGTCCAGCAAGCCTGCGGCGAAGGAATCCTCCACCGCCGAAGCCTCGTCACCCAGGGCGCCCGGCAACTGGCGGATGCAGGCATCCATCAACGCCATCGCGGCCAGCTCGCCCCCGGAGAGAACGAAATCACCCAGCGACACTTCCTCATCCACATAGCGCTCGATCACGCGCTCGTCGATGCCTTCGTAGCGGCCGCAAAGGAGAATCGCTCCTTCGCCTGTCGCCAGTTCCATCACCCGCCGCTGGTCCAGTCTTGCTCCCTGCGGCGAGAGGTAAATCACTTTTGCCGTGCCACCAGCACCGACTTTTGCAGCATTGATTGCCTGCTCCAGCGGCGATGCCAGCATCACCATGCCGGGGCCGCCGCCGTAGGGCCGGTCGTCCACCGTTCGATGCACATCCGTCGTCCACTCTCGCGGGTTCCAGCATTCCAGCTGCCACAGTTCCCGTTCCAGTGCCCTCCGGGTGATGCCCGAGGCGGTGATCGCGGCGAACATCTCGGGGAACAGCGTGATGACGTCGAAACGCAGCGTCACCAGTCCACACCCCAGTCGGCGCGTATCGTTCCCGCCGCCGTATCCACCGCTTTCACCACGCCATCGACGAAAGGCACCAGCCGTTCGCGTTCGCCGTCGTGCAGCACCAGCACATCGTTAGCCCCCGTTTCGAGCAGTTTCACCACTCGCCCAAGGGGCTGTTCCTGCAAATTCACCACATTCAGGCCGATCAGGTCGGCCCAGTAATACTCTTCACTGCCGGGCTTGGGCAAGGCCTCGCGGGGCGCGGCGATGAAACAGCCTTCTATCGCCTCGGAACCATTGCGGTCATCGACCCCGGCCAGCTTGGCAACGACACCGTCGCCATGCAGCTTGACTTCTTCGAGCTCGTAGACCTTCCACGCCTCGGGTGCAGCGCCGTCATCGGTGGATAACCACCACTGCGGCATCTTCTGCCAAGCCAGAGGATCATCGCCAAAGGGATGAACCCGCAACCAGCCACGCACCCCGAACGGGGCGACGATGCGCCCCAGAACAATCATGCTGACTTAGGCTGCCTTTTTCGCGGCAGCCTGCTTGACCAGACGGGCAGCGGTCGGCGACAGCTGGGCGCCATTGCTCTGCCAGTAGGCCAGACGCTCGGCGTTGATGACGATGCCGGGTTCCTTTTCGGAAGCCACCGGGTTGTAGAAGCCGATGCGCTCAATGAAGCGACCATCGCGACGGTTGCGGGAATCAGCAACCACCATGTTGAAGAAAGGGCGCTTCTTGGCGCCGCTACGGGCGAGACGGATAACAACCATGGCGTTCTCTTGCTCTCTCGGAATGCGGAAAAGGGCGGAATTTTAATGGAAAACCCCGAGTAAAACAATAGCTTCGACAACATTCCGGCCGATGGCACGCCATGCCGCCCAATATACTGGCGAAGGCAGAACCCTCGGGATTCAACTAGAATTGAAAATTCTCCTGCCAGACCCATCCGTCATGAGCAGCAAGCCCTCGCAGTCCATACCGTCCGACGACCTGCAACATATTCTCGACTGGCTGGCCCAGCCCAGGGGAGAGGATCCGCTCGCTGATCTGCTCCCGCTGGGCCAACATGTGAAGGCGCTGAACGGTCAGACCCTGCCAGCCTTGCACAGACTCAAGATCGTCGAACTACTGCAACAGCGTACGGAACGGGTGGAAAACACCCTGATGCCTCTGCTACTGGACATCAAACTGCCCTTGCCGGTTCAGTTGGCCTCCGTCGCCCAGGGATTGATCGAATTGCGGGCAGAACTTGGGGAAACATGGTTAAGGATAGCCAATGAAGCATCCGCCGACGAGTTGGGCCGCGTCCGCCGCAGCCTTGCCCATGTCTGCCTCCAAGGCCTGGGCAACCTGCAAAAGCAGCTCCTGACGACCCTGCTCATTGCGATACCCGTTCCGCTGAGACTCTGGCGCAATATCCAGACACTATTCCATGTCGCCCGCGAGTCCGTGGACCCGACCGAAACCCTTCCCGTGGAAATGAGCGTCGCCGAAACACGCTTCAAGTCCATGCTGGCCCTCGCGGCATCGCAACCGGAAGGGCTGGCTCCCCGGGAAATTGCCTTCCTTGCCGAATACGTGGCCACGCATGCGGCGGCCATTCAGCTCGATACCGCACGTCCTGATGCAGACGACGACTGGTTCTGGATCGAGGCCGGACTGGACCAGCCCCCGATCGCCCTGGCCCGCCGCGAACCGGAAAATGGGCAATGCCTGTACTTCCGTTGCGGGGAACTCGCCGACATGGCGGCCGAACACTTGAAGCAACTGGGAGAGGGCGTGCCACCGGCAAACCTTGGCCTACCGATCCAGGCCGCCGGTGCGGACTACCGAAATGCCCTGGAGCGCGCCCGGCAATGCTGGTCCGCCCCTCGCCGCCGCAGTTTCAACCGCCGCGAGAAAAATCTCCGCGTCGAAGTCTGTACCCATCTGAGCACGCTCTGGACAGCGCTCGGCGGCAGCGGTGACGAAACGCCACACGCCACCGACGCCGAACTGACGACCAGCGACTGGACCTTGCTGAACGAAGGTCCCGCCGGTTACGCCATGGTTCACGTTGCCGGACAGGTCGCAGGACTGGTCTCTGGCTGCGCCGTCGGCCTTCGCGCCCATGACGACACCACGTGGCAGATTTGTCTGGTGCGCTGGGCTCGCAGTGAAGGCAGCCAGCATGTCGAGCTTGGACTCGAAATACTGGCACCCTCCGCCCAATCGGTCCGATTGCAGTCCTTGAACCAGAGGGAGGCAGCTGCCCCCATCCCTGCCCTTTTGCTACCGGCCTTGCCGGGACTCAATCGTGGCGAAGCGATTCTTGCCTCGCGCGGCGACTACAACGCCCGCCCCTTCACCCTGCTGTTGGAAACGGAAGGCCGCCTGCAAGTCATCGAATGCATGCCGCGCCGCAGCCTGGTGGAAACCTCCAGCATCGAAGTGTTCGAGTTCGCGCGCGAAGCACGCGTCGTCTAGGGTCGGCTGGCAGCCGGCAGTTCGGCGACGAGCAAGGCGCCGATCAGCACCACGCTCCAGGACACATAGAGCCAAACCAGAAACACCGGAATGGCGGAAAACGCGCCATAGATCACCGCGTTCGTGGTGAAACTGGCGATATATAACGTAAACAACTTCTGCATGGCGGCAAACCCCAGGGCCGCCATCACACCACCGAACACCGCGTGCCATGGCTTCACCGGTCGATTGGGTACTCCCCAGTAGAGCAGACCGAACAGAGTGCTCATGAAGATGAATGGCAGGAGGCTACGGATAACGAAGGCACCCACCCATCGCGGCTCGTCTACCAGCCCGAGGGATACGCTGGTCACGAAGGAGATGCCCGCCAGGCTTGCGCCGAAGGCCAGCGGTCCCAGCAGCAATGCGATCACATGCATGGCGATGCGCCGCACCAATGGTCGCGTGGCCTTGACCCGCCAGATCTGGTTGAAGGCTCGCTCGATGGTCAGCATCTGCATCACCGCCGTGGCGCCGAGTATTGCGACGCCGGCGAAGGTGACCCGCCCCGCCCGTGAGGCAAATTGTCCGACGTACTTGGCAATGATGGCCCCCGCCTTGTCGGGCAAGAGGTTGGCAAGCAGGAATTTTTCCAGCGCGGCCCCCAGGCCCACACCAGCCGGCAGCAAGGAAATCAGCGCCACCGCCACGGCAATCATCGGCACCAGACCCAGCAGCGTGGCAAAGGAAAGTGCGGCGGCAGTCTGGACACAGCGCTCGGCATGAAATCGGCGAACGGTTCGCGCCACCAGCCGGAAGGGAGCAAGGAGCCACATATAATCCAATTTTACTGGAGACCGACAGAATGCAGATGGCAAGCGGACACCGCGAAATCCTTGTGCTTTATTACAGCCATCACGGCTCGGTGCGCGAACTGGCGAGACATATCGCCCTCGGTATCGAGCAGGTTCCCGGAGTCTCCGCGCGGCTTCGCACCGTTCCGCGCGTATCCACCGTCTGCGAGGCCAGCGAACCGACTGTGCCCGATTCCGGCGCCCCCTACGTCGAAGCCTGCGACCTTGAGGAATGCATAGGGCTTGCGCTCGGCAGCCCGACTCGCTTCGGCAATATGGCAGCACCGATGAAATACTTTCTCGATTCCACCAGTGCGCAATGGCTGAAGGGGATACTGGCCGGCAAGCCGGCCGCCGTGTTCACTTCCACCACCACCATGCACGGCGGTCAGGAATCCACCCTCCTGTCGATGATGCTGCCGCTGCTCCATCACGGCATGCTGATCCTGGGAATTCCCTATACGGAAGCCGCACTGTCGGTTACCCGCGAAGGCGGAACGCCCTACGGAGCAAGCCATGTGGCCGGACCGGATGGCACTATCGCCTCCAGCGAGCATGAACGCCAATTGGCCGTGGCGCTGGGCCGTCGCCTGGCGGAAACCGCAGTGAGGCTGGCCTCGTGACGCCGTGGTACAACCGACTGGCCTCGTTCAGCCTGATCGGCTTGATCTTTCTGTGTATCGCCTGGGAGCTTTGGCTGGCGCCGTTGCGTCCCGGCGGCTCGATGCTGGCCTTGAAAGCCCTGCCCCTACTTCTACCACTGTTCGGCATCCTGCGGGGCAAGCGCTATACGCATCAATGGGTCTCGATGCTGGCGATGGCCTACCTCACTGAGGGGCTGGTGCGGGCGACATCCGATCAGGGGCCCAGCCAATGGCTGGCGGTGGCCGAAACCCTGCTGGCGACCCTGCTCTTCGCCGGCTGCCTCGGCCACGCCCGTGTCAGTGCGCCTTCACGGCAGGTCACACTTGGGGATTGAGTTTCTCCTGCCCGGATTGGAGCTTGTTCAGGGCATTGATGTAAGCCTTGGCCGAGGCGACGACGATGTCGGTGTCGGCACCCTGACCATTGACGATGCGGCCATCCTTCGACAGGCGTACCGTCACTTCACCCTGAGCGTCCGTTCCTGTCGTGATTGCGTTCACGGAGTACAGCAATAGCTCCGAGCCACTGGCGGCCACGCTTTCGATGGCCTTGAAGGTCGCATCCACCGGGCCGCTGCCCGACGATTCGGCGTGCTTCTCGACCCCGCCGGCATTCAGCGTCAAACGCGCCTGCGGCGCTTCGCCGGTTTCCGAGTGGAACATGGACGACACCAGCTTGTAGTGCTCGTCCTCGGGCGTGACGACTTCGTCGCTCATCAGCGCATGAAGATCCTCGTCGAAGATTTCGTGCTTCTTGTCGGCGAGTTCCTTGAAGCTCGCAAAGGCCGAATTGAGCACCTGCTCGCTATCCACCTCGATGCCGAGTTCCTTCAGACGGGCCTTGAAAGCGGTGCGGCCGGAGTGTTTGCCGAGCACCAGCTTGTTGGCATTCCAGCCCACGTCCTCGGCACGCATGATCTCGTAGGTTTCGCGATGCTTGAGCACGCCATCCTGGTGAATGCCGGACTCGTGCGCAAAGGCATTGGCACCAACGATGGCCTTGTTGGGCTGCACCGGGAAACCGGTGATGCCGGAAACCATCTTTGACAAGGAAACGATCTGTGTGGCATCGATCCGGGTCTCACAGGGGAACACGTCCTGGCGGGTGCGTACCGCCATGACCACCTCCTCCAGCGAGGCATTGCCTGCACGCTCGCCGAGGCCATTGATGGTGCATTCAACCTGGCGCGCACCGGCCATTACTGCGGCAAGACTATTGGCCACGGCAAGGCCCAGGTCGTTGTGGCAATGCACCGACCAGACCACCTTGTCCGAATTCGGAATGCGCGTGCGCAATTGCAGAATCCGCTCGGCGAACTGTTCCGGGACGTTGTAGCCGACGGTGTCCGGGATGTTGATCGTCGACGCACCTTCCTTGATGACCGCCTCGATGATGCGGCAGAGGAAGTCGATTTCCGAACGGCCGGCATCCTCGCAGGAAAACTCGACATCGTCGATCCCGTTGCGGGCGAAGCGGACCGCGTTCTGCGCGGCAACGATGACGTCCTCTGGCGACATGCGCAGCTTCTTCTCCATGTGGATCGGGCTGGTAGCGATGAAGGTATGAATGCGGCCCGACTTGGCCGGCTTCACGGCTTCCAGCGCCCGCGCAATGTCCTTGTCGAAGGCGCGGCACAGGCCGGCCACGGTGGAATCCTTGATGGCCTCGGCCACAGCCTTGACGGCTTCGAAGTCGCCGTTGGATGCCGCCGGAAAGCCGGCCTCGATGACATCAACGCGCATGCGCTCGAGCTGACGGGCGATGCGCAGTTTTTCTTCCTTGGTCATGGATGCGCCGGGACTCTGCTCACCATCGCGCAAGGTGGTATCAAAAATCTTCAAATGATCTTTGGACATGATGCTCTCCTGGGGAAAACCAAAATGGGGCGACGCCTTCCCCTCGCGGGGCGGGCACTGGATGAAACCGGATTGTAGGGTGGGTGTATTTAGCGCGCGCGGCGCAGCAGCGGCAGCAGCTTGGCGCGCAGCGGCTGGCGCACAAGCAGTGCGCCGGAGAAGGCAAGGAAGAACGCGGAGAAGATGAGTGTCGCGGACATGCGAACGACTATAAATGCTTTATTCCGGCCGTGCAACCGCTTTTTTTCGCCCCCACCGATTCCATGCTGCGACGATGTAACCGGACAGCGCATAGCCGAGGAACAAGGCGAAAAGCACGCCGGGGGGATACAGGAAGACCAAGGCGAAGCCAAGCGCGATGGCGGCAACCATCATGAAGGGCACGCTCTTCCTCAGGTTGATATCTTTGCCAGACCAGTAGGGAATATTGCTGACCATGGTGACACCGGCAAAGATCGCCAGGGTACAGGCGAACCAGCGCACCTCCTCGCCTTTGTAGCCGAGATCCAGCAACACCCAGACCAGGCCGGCGATCAAGGCCGCAGCCGCAGGACTTGGCATGCCCTGGAAATAGCGCTTGTCCACCACGCCGATATTCGTATTGAAGCGCGCCAAGCGCAGCGCGGCACCGACGCAATAAATGAAAGCGGCAACCCAACCCAGCTTGCCCATGCCCTTGAGAGCCCACTCGTAAATCACCAGCGCCGGCGCCACACCGAAGGAAACCATGTCTGAGAGCGAGTCGTACTCAGCGCCAAAGGCGCTTTGTGTGTGCGTCATACGCGCAACACGACCATCGAGACCATCTAGCACCATGGCGATGAAAATGGCCACGGCCGAATGCTCGAAGCGACCATTCATGGCCTGGACGATGGCATAGAAGCCGGCGAATAGCGCTGCCGTCGTAAACAGGTTGGGCAGGATGTAGATCCCGCGACGGCGCAACTCCGGATTCATCAGCACCTTGCGGGGTGGAATTGCTGGCATGGTGTTATTGGGGACGACGAATGATGTCTATTCTAGCTGGTTGGAGCCATCAAGGCGGTCGATGCTTCCTGGATCGCTGTACCGCCAGCGCCGACTTTTATAACTGCAATGAAAAAGGGGCACAGCGATGCTGTGCCCCTTTCAGATGGAACCGAATCAGTTCTTGGTCTGGTCGACCAGCTTGTTCTTCTTGATCCAGGGCATCATCGCGCGCAACTGCTCGCCAACCTGCTCGATCGGGTGGGCGGCAGTCAGACGACGGCGAGCCGTCATCGATGGGTAGTTGGTGCGGCCTTCGAGGATGAACTTCTTGGCGTACTCGCCTTCCTGAATGTCCTTCAGCGCCTGCTTCATGGCAGCACGGGCTTCGTCACCAATCACCTTCGGGCCGGTGACGTACTCGCCAAACTCGGCATTGTTGGAGATGGAGTAGTTCATGTTGGCGATGCCGCCTTCGAAGATCAGGTCGACGATCAACTTGACTTCGTGCAGGCACTCGAAATAGGCCATTTCCGGGGCATAGCCGGCGTCGGTCAGGGTTTCGTAGCCAGCCTTAATCAGTTCGACCAGGCCACCACACAGCACGGCCTGCTCACCGAAGAGGTCGGTTTCGGTCTCTTCGCGGAAGTTGGTCTCGATCACACCACCCTTGGTGCCGCCGTTGGCAGCCGCGTAGGACAGGGCGATGTCCTTGGCCTTGCCCGACTTGTCCTGATAGATCGCGATCAGCGAGGGCACGCCGCCGCCACGCAGGTATTCGGAACGCACCGTGTGGCCGGGGCCCTTGGGGGCGATCATGATCACGTCCACGTCGGTACGGGGCACGACCTGGTTGTAATGCACGTTAAAGCCATGGGCGAAGGCCAGTGCAGCACCCTTCTTGATGTTCGGCTCGACATCCGCGTAGTACACGGCGGGAATGTTCTCATCCGGCAGCAGCATCATGACGACATCAGCGTCCTTGACGGCCTTGGCGATTTCCTCGACCTTCAGACCGGCCTTCTTGGCCTTGTCCCACGAGGCGCCGCCCTTGCGCAGGCCAACGGTGACCTTGACGCCTGAATCCTTGAGGTTCTGGGCGTGAGCGTGGCCCTGCGAGCCATAACCGACGATGGTGACCTTCTTGCCCTTGATGAGGGAGAGGTCGGCGTCCTTGTCGTAATAGACTTTCATGTGTTTTCCTTTTATCAAACTTTGAGAATGCGATCACCGCGACCAATGCCGGACACACCGGTGCGAACGGTCTCGAGGATCAGGGTACGGTCAATGGCATCGAGGAAAGCATCCAGCTTGGCCCCATTGCCGGTGAGTTCGATGACGTAGGACGAATCCGTAACGTCGATGATGCGGCCGCGGAAGATGTCGGCAATGCGCTTCATCTCTTCACGGTCCTTGCCAGTGGCACGCACCTTGACCAGCATCAGCTCGCGCTCGATATGCGCGGCTTCGGACAGATCAACCACCTTGACGACGTCAATCAGCTTGTTGAGCTGCTTGGTGATCTGCTCGATGACATCGTCGGAACCGGTGCTGACGATGGTCATGCGGGAAAGGGAAGCATCCTCGGTGGGCGCCACGGTCAGGGACTCGATGTTGAAGGCGCGGGCCGAGAACAGGCCGGAGACGCGGGACAGGGCACCCGCCTCGTTTTCGATCAGGATGGAAATAATGTGTCGCATGATTACAGTTCCTCGGCCAGGATCATTTCCGACAGGCCCTTGCCGGCCGCCACCATCGGATACACGTTGGCCGTCTGATCGGTCAGGAAGTCCATGAACACGAGATCGTTCTTGTGCTTGGTGAAGGCTTCGCGCAGCGCCGGCTCCACATCCGCCGGGCGCTCAATGCGCATGCCGACATGACCATAGGACTCCGCCAACTTGACGAAGTCGGGCAGCGCATCGACGTAGGACTCGGAATAGCGGTTGCCGTGGAACATCTGCTGCCACTGGCGAACCATGCCGAGATAGCGATTGTTGAGGTTGATGATCTTGATCGGCAGACGGAACTGCTTGGCCGTCGACAGTTCCTGGATGTTCATCTGGATTGACGCTTCGCCAGTGATACAGGCAACGGTCGCCTTCGGATTGGCAAAGCGCACGCCCATCGCATAAGGCAGGCCGACACCCATGGTGCCCAGGCCGCCGGAGTTGATCCAGCGGCGCGGCTTGTCGAACTTGTAATACTGGGCGGCCCACATCTGATGCTGGCCGACGTCGGAGGTGACGAAGGCATCGCCACCCGTCACTTCGTAGAGCTTTTCAACCACGTACTGGGGCATGATCAGTTCCTTGCCCTGCTTGTACTTGAGCGACTTCTTGCCGCGCCATTCGTCGATCTGCTTCCACCACTGCGCAAGTGCCTTGGCGTCCGGGTTACCGGTCGAAGCATCGAGCAGCTTCTGCAATTCATCGAGGACATCCGGCAGATTGCCGACGATGGGCACGTCCACCTTAACGCGCTTGGAAATCGACGAGGGATCGATATCGATGTGAATGATCTTGCGGGCAACTTCGCCAAAGTGAACCGGATTGCCAATCACACGATCATCAAAACGCGCGCCGATCGCCAGCAGCACATCGCAATGCTGCATCGCCATGTTGGCTTCGTAGGTGCCATGCATGCCAAGCATGCCGACGAACTGCTTGTCGGTGGCCGGATAACCGCCCAGGCCCATCAGCGTGTTGGTGACCGGGAAGCCAAGGCCTTGCGCCAGCTGGATCAGCCGCTCGGCGGCATCGGACAGAATCACGCCACCACCGGTATAGATCACCGGCCGCTTGGCCTCCAGCAGCAATTGCACCGCCTTCTTGATCTGGCCGCTATGCCCCTTGACCACAGGATTATAGGAACGCATCGAGATCGTCTTCGGATACTCGAATTCGCATTTCTGGTTGGTGATGTCCTTCGGGATATCCACCAGGACCGGACCAGGGCGACCTGTCTTGGCGATATAAAAAGCCTTTTTCAAGGTCACCGCCAGATCACGCACGTCCTTGACGAGGAAGTTGTGCTTCACACAGGGGCGGGTGATGCCCACCGTGTCGCACTCCTGGAAGGCATCCTGCCCGATATAGTGGGTCGGCACCTGGCCACTGATAATCACCATCGGGCTCGAATCCATGTGCGCCGTGGCAATGCCCGTCACGGCATTCGTGACACCGGGACCAGACGTGACGATACAGACGCCAATCTTGTTCGAGGAACGGGAATAAGCATCGGCTGCATGCACCGCAGCTTGCTCATGACGCACCAGGATGTGCTTGAACTTATCCTGCTTGAACAACTCGTCGTAAATATAGAGGACTGACCCGCCGGGATAGCCGAATACGTACTCGACCTTTTCCTCCTGCAAGCACCTGATTAGAATTTCCGCGCCAGTAAGCTGCATCGCACACCTGTTACACTTTTCGAGTGAAACGTATAACCTTACTGACTTGCCCTCGAATGGTCAAGATTTACAGGCATTTTCTGCCAATTTCCCTTGACAAAAAATGGCGGGCAGGAGACCCCCCTGAGTTCACGAGCCGAACTATCTGAATTTCTCGCCAGCGTTGAGCGCCGGGCCTTCAAGCAGGCGATGTATGCCGTTCGCAATGAGGAAACCGCACTGGATATCGTCCAGGACGCGATGATGCGTCTTGCCGAGAAATACGGTGACCGCCCCTCCACCGAATGGCCAATGCTGTTCCAGCGCATTCTCCAGAATGCCATTCGAGACAGTTATCGCCGCTCCAAGGTGCGGTCGATATGGACAACCCTGCTATCTTCCCTGATCCCGGGCAATGACGATGATTCGGACCCACTGGAAACTATTTCGGCGGAACATGAGTCAGAAGGCCTAGTATCGCCACATCGTCAGCTTGAGCGCGTTCAACTCATTGCTGCCATTGAAAAAGAAATCGAGAAATTGCCACCGCGTCAACGCGAAGCCTTCCTCATGCGTTACTGGGAGGAAATGGATATTGCCGAGACAGCGATGGCAATGGGGTGCTCTGAAGGCAGCGTGAAAACGCACTGCTCACGGGCTACTCATACATTGGCTGCGGCACTGAAGGCTAAAGGCATTGAATTATGAAAAATGAGGATGAGTTCGGCTACAAGGCGCGCCACATCCTGAATGAAGGGGTGGATTCCCTTGATGAAAAAGTGGTTTCCCGCCTTAATGCGGTTCGAAATGAATCGCTGGATCAGCAGCGTGCGACAGCGACCAGATTAAGTCTCGCGGGCATTCCGCATCTGATGGAGGCTTCTTTTTCCACTCGCGCCCGTAGCCTGGCTGCCGCTGTTGCATTGATCATTGGTGCTACCGGCACCTATTACTGGAACGCATTTCAACAAGCCAGCGAGTATGAGGAAATCGACAGCGCTCTCCTCGCCGATGAACTGCCTCCTTCCGCTTACCTTGACCGAGGCTTCCACGCATGGCTAGAACGCGGCTCGCATTCGCCCTCGCAGTAGCCTGCTGGCTGATCGCCACACCGGGGCATGCGGTTGTCTCGCCGCTGACTCAACCCAACTGGGCTGAATTATCGCCTGAGCAGAAGCGTATCCTCGCTCCGCTCGCCAGCGAGTGGGATCAAATGGAAAGCTTCCGGCGCAAGAAGTGGGTCGGAATCGCACAACGATATCCCAGTCTCGGCGCCGAGGAGCAAGCTCGCATGCAACGACGCATGACCGAATGGGCGAAACTTACCCCGGAAGAGCGTAAACAGGCTCGGGACAAATACAAAACCCTGCAAAAATCGCCGCCAGAGAAAAAGGCTGTGGTCAAGCAAAAATGGCAGGAATACAAGCAACTGCCTGAAAGCGAGAAAGCTCGCCTGAAGGCTGAAGCCGCCAGCAAGCAAGCACAAGCGCGAGGAAAAACTACATCGCATCCCGCAGGAAAGCCATCCACGACTACGCCCACAACAAGCCCTGCCCCTGCTGCCCGGTAGGTAATCGAATTCCCATGCCGAAATCACCAACCGGTTTGCCGGGTCTTCGCCGCCGCATTGCCAGCATGAGCTACGAAGGTCTGTTGCTGCTCGGAGTCCTGTCGGTTACCTTTATGATCCCTCATCTTGCATTGGGCATGGGCTTGGGCTTCGTAGCACCTGGCTGGCTGCTCATTCTTCATGTCAGCTTGGTGCTGGGTGCCTATTTCGTATGGTACTGGCACCATGGAGGCCAAACCTTGGCCATGCAGACATGGAAACTGCAACTCACCACGGTATCAGGGGAGCCGCCATCAATCCCCCAACTGATCATCCGCTACGTGCTGGCTTGGCCCTGCATCGTGTATCTCGGAGCCGGCCTGCTCTGGGCGTTGTTTGATCGTGACCGGCAGTTTTTGCATGACCGGCTGGCCGGAACACGCATCGTATTCAAGCGCGACTGACCCGGGTCAGCGCCGTTCCACCCACCACAGCATTCCACCTGCCGCGACCAGAAACACCAGGCTAGGAGTGATCGCCGAAAAGAACGGTGTCCAGCTGTTGATGACCCCTAGGCTGGAAAACAAGCCATTCAGCAGATGGAAGCCGATGCCCAGCATGATTCCGGCAAAGACCCGAATGCTGACAGCCCCCATTCGGTCCTGCATATAGGCGAATGGCAGGGCAAGCGCCATCATCACCAACGCGGCCAGAGGATAGGTAAGCTTCTTCCATAGGGCAATGTCGTATCTATCGGTTCGCTGCTGGTTGCCGCTCAGATGCTGGATATAGAGATAAAGATTCACCAGTGACATGCGCTCCGGCACCACCATAAGCACCGAAAGCAGATCCGGATTCAGCGCCGACTTCCACTGCATCTCGCCGTGACGCTCGACACGTGCCGATCCGTCGGCAAACATCGTCCTCACGACCCCTTCCAACACCCAGTCACCGGTAGTCAAATATCTGCCTCGCTCAGCCTGGCTGATCGACAGCAGTTGAAAGCTCTGATCGAATTCGAATACCCGGACATCCTTGAGCGAAGCATCCGGCATGACTTCCCGCACATTCACAAAGGATCGATCATCCTTGACCCATAGGCCGGAACGAAACTCCTGGGCAACCAGGGAGCCCATGGCTTTCAATCGCAGTTGCTGGGCCGCCTTCTCCGCAGGAGGGGCCAGAAACTCTCCCACCAACAGCGTCACCACAACAAATAGCAGCCCAATTTTTCCCAACGAAACGAGCAAATTTCGGGTCGAGAGCCCGGACGCCCGAAGTACAGTGATTTCCGAATGACGAGCAAGGACCGTAAGAGCATACAGAGTGCCGATCAGCACACCGATGGGAAATAGCTCGTAGAGTCGTCCCGGCAAGGTCAGGATCACATAGACAAGAGCGTGCTGCAATTGATAGCCGCCCTTACCCAGACTCTCCAGTTCATGAATCAGGTCAAAGAATGCAAAAAGCATGAGAAAAGCCAGCATGACCAGCGCCGTCGTGCTGTAAATCTCCCGCGCCAAATGGCGCTCATACAGTTTCAACGCCATGCCGCACGCCCCCAAGCCAGCGGATTCTGGCGGCGGTAGAAAAGCACGACCAACAGCGAAAACATGGCCACATGCACAGCCCACACACCAATACTGAAACTGAGCTTGCCCTGAGCCACCCATGCCTGGCTCACGCTCAGCAGATTGCTGTAGATCATGTAGGTCAGCAGCGCAAAAACCAGATTGTTCGTCCGGCCAGCCCGTGGATTGACGAACGCAAGCGGAATCGCCAACACCGCCAAGTTCAGCGCTGCAAGAGGCAGGCCAATCCGCCATAACAGTTCGGCGAGATGGGCGGGCTGGGGGTCCCGGACAAGTTCCCAAACTGGGCGGATGCGGGGCGACTCCTCGAGACCTCGCGCTTCCTTAGTTTCAATACGCAAGGCGTAGCGATCAAACTCCATCACCCGGTACTCGGACGTTCCTGCCGTTCCCTCATATCGCCGGCCTTTGTCGAGAACCAGGAAACGGTCGCCATTGGGCATCGCTTCGGTATGTCCTTGGGCCGTCGCTGTCACCCCAAGGCGTCCATGCTGCACCGAGCTGATGAAGACGTTCTTTACCGAGCCCACTTGGCCCACGACACTTTCGACGAAAAACACCCGATCTGCGGCTCCCGATTCATTGAAAGCACCCGGCGAGACCCTTGCCACATCGTCACGCTGATCCATACGTTGGCGATATGTGTCGCTCTGACGAGTCGCCCAGGGAGCCAGCAACAGCGACAACACCGCAATCGCAATGATCAACGGCAGGGAAAACTTCAAGACCGGCTTGATCCATGCCGTCAATGGCAGGCCCGAGGACAGCCAGATGACCATCTCCGAATCGCGGTACCAGCGCGACAGAGTCATCAGAATGGCGATGAATAGCGTCAATGAAAGCAGCACTGGCAGATAGCTGACGGCACCGAAGCCGAGCAGCGCGATCACTGCTTCCGAAGAGATTTTTCCACCCGCGGCCTGACTCAGCAACCGGATTAGCTGGGTCGTCATCAAGATGGCGAACAGCGCAACGAAGACTGCTGCCGCGGTATTGGTGAACTCCCGGAGAGCAGCGCGCTGGAAAATCATCGATTAGGAGAACCTGCTTTGACTTCTGGCAAAAATATGAGGAATAATCAGTGCGGTTCAGAGGAACGCCGACATCGGAAATCCTCCCGCATTCCCCGCAGTCCCAGCAGAGGAGCATGTCTTGGAATTTAGCATAAAAAGCGGAAGCCCGGAAAAGCAGCGGAGCGCCTGCGTCGTCGTGGGCGTCTTCGAATCGAGAAAACTCTCGGGGCCTGCGGAAATCATCGACGATGCCGCCGGTCAGTTCCTCGGGGACATCCTGCGCCGGGGAGATATGGAAGGCAAAGCGGGATCAACCCTGCTGCTGCACAACGTCCCTGGCGTCGAGGCTGATCGGGTACTGCTGGTCGGGCTTGGCAAGGAGCGCGAGTTTCACGAAAAGGAATATCGCGCCGCCATCGCCACCGCAATCCGGCAACTCAACGAAACCGGAGGATTCGATGGCACCCTCTACCTCACCGAACTTGGCGTCCGAAAGCGCGACGTTGCCTGGAATATCCGCCAAGCCACGCTGGTGGCATTGGAAACCCTCTATCGCTTTGATCGCCTGAAATCGAAAAAGGACGACGTACGGCGCCCTTTGCGCAAACTGACCTTCTGCGTCACCCGAAGGAACGAACTCGCCAAGGCCGAGAAGGCGCTGGCCGAAGGTATCGCCATGGCGGCAGGAACGTCGCTGGCCAAGGACCTGGGCAATCTTCCCGGCAACATCTGCACGCCCACCTATCTCGCCGATGAAGCCAGAAAGCTGGCCAAGGAGCACGGGCTTCAGGCCGAAGTACTGGACCGTGAGAAGATGGCCAAACTGGGCATGAACTCCCTACTGTCGGTCGCTCGCGGCTCTGACGAAGTACCCCAGTTCATCGTCCTTCGCCACAAGGGCGGAGGAAACGGGAAGCCGGTTGTATTGGTCGGCAAGGGAATCACCTTCGACACCGGTGGAATTTCGCTGAAACCCGGCGCCGAAATGGACGAGATGAAGTACGACATGTGTGGTGCCGCCAGCATCTTGGGCGCGATGAAATTCGCTGCCATGATGGAACTGCCGCTCAATGTCGTGGGCATCGTCCCGGCCGCAGAGAACATGCCGGGAGGCGCCGCCACCAAACCCGGAGACATTGTTACTTCCATGTCAGGCCAGACCATCGAGATTCTCAACACCGACGCCGAAGGTCGCCTGATTCTTTGCGATGCGCTCACCTACGCCGAGCGCTTCGATCCAGAATGCGTCGTCGATGTCGCCACCCTCACCGGGGCCTGCGTCATCGCCCTGGGGCATGTGGCGACAGGGGTCTTCGCCAACGACGACGGCTTGGCGAAGGAATTGATAGAGGCGGGCCAGGGTGCCCATGACCGAGCCTGGCACATGCCCTTGTGGGACGACTACCAGGAACAGTTGAAAAGCAATTTCGCCGACATGGCAAACATCGGTGGTCGGGCCGGCGGATCGATTACCGCCGCCTGCTTCCTGTCCCGTTTCACCCACAAGTATTCCTGGGCACATCTTGACATTGCCGGTACCGCCTGGCGCTCCGGTAAGGACAAGGGCTCCACTGGCCGTCCGGTCCCGCTTCTCGCCCATTTCCTCATGCAACGCGCGAGCCGGGTACCGAAGCGCAAGAAGCGCGGATGACGCGGATTACGTTTCTGCATGGGGCTGGTCATCGCCTGCAAGCCGTGGCTGGATGGATTGCCCGTCGCTATACAGACAGCCCCGGACCGATCCTGGTCTACATTCCGGATAGCGAACAGGGTAAGCACTTGGACCGCCTGCTATGGACTCAGCATGCCACCGGCTTCCTCCCTCACTGCCACGCAACGAATGATCTGGCGGGAGAAACACCCATCGTCATTGCGGACAATCTCGACCAGCCGCCCCATGATGCTTGCCTGCTCAACCTATCGAACGAAGTTCCGCCGGGCTTCAGCCGCTTCGAGGAACTGGTGGAAATCATCAGTACCGAAGACGAAGACAAGCTGCCAGGGCGCGAACGCTTCCGCTTCTATCGCGAGCGTGGCTATCCCTTGGAAAACCGCGACATTTCCGGAGGCCTATAAGCCATGAGCGACGCAGATACCGAAGGCTTGCTGGACAAGGCCGACGCTTTGATCCGGCGTCACCGAGTATTCGTTGCCGGATCGCCATCACCAGTACTCGAAGAAAATGTCGTATCCGACGATGATCTTCCCGTATTGACCGAGGTCGTGAATGAAGCCACTCTGGCAACCGCACCGGCCCACATGCAGCAGCATCTCGATGCCCTGCGCGAAGAGTTGTCACTCTGGCTCAGCGAGGAACTCCCCCACGCGGTGCTCAAGGTGACCGATGGACTGGCGGATCAATTGATGGGAGAACTGACCCATCAGGCGGAGAAGCATCTGTTGCCCCGCCTCATCGCCCGCCTGGACGGGTCGGCGCCGACCGAGGACTAGTCGCGCGGCACCGTGTCGGCAAAGGCTTGCCGCTGCATGAGCTTCTCGTAGAGACGACCGAGGTTCGCGTACTCGTCGTTCCAGCGAATGTCGCCATGGCGGAACGAGAGATAACCCAGAGCGCAACCCACGGCGATATCCGCCAGGGAGTAGCTGTTGCCATGGCACCAAGCCTGCTCGCCCAGATCATCAGACATGACCTTCAGTGCCTGGGCAATCTTCGTCCGCTGGCGGACGATCCAGGAAGGACTTTTCTCGCCATCGGGGCGCCGCGATTCGAGCAGTACGGTAACGGCGGCATCGAGCAAGCCATCCGCCAAGGCCTCCCAGCGCTTCACTCCTATCCGCTCCCGACCGGAAGCCGGAATCAGGCGATTATTCGGCGCCATCGTGTCGAGGTATTCGGCAATCACGCGGGAATCGTAGACCGCGCTATCGTCGTCGAGAACCAAGACCGGTACCTTGCCGAGCGGGTTGTGAACCGAGATTTGATTGCCCTCGACCCACGGTGAATCGAGCACGAAATCGTAATCGATCTTCTTTTCCGCCAGCACGATGCGTACCTTGCGAACATAGGGGCTGGTAAGGGAACCGATCAGTTTCATTTTGGCGCGTCACGCAGTGTTTTCAAGCGTTCGCACTATAGCACGCGGCCTCTCCCCTCTCGCGGGCGACGTCAAGGTCGGTCATGGGCCGCATGTTAAAATTGAGGTCGATTTCGACGTCTCCAATGCCCTCATACCATGACACTCAACGCCCTCACCGCGCTGTCGCCCCTTGACGGCCGCTATGCTGCAAAGGTCGAGCCCCTGCGCGACCATTTTTCCGAATACGGTCTGATCAGGAACCGCGTCAAGGTCGAGGTCGAGTGGCTCAAGCTGCTGGCGGCAGCACCGGAAATCGCGGAATGCCCGGCATTCTCGGCGAGCACCATCGCCGAACTGGACAAACTGGTCAAGGAATTCTCCGTGGCCGACGCCGATGCCATCAAGACCATCGAGTCGCGCACCAATCACGACGTCAAGGCCATGGAATACTGGCTCAAGGACAAGCTTGCCAGCAACGCCGAGGTCATGCGTGTCAGCGAGTTCATCCACTTCGGCTGCACCTCCGAAGACATCAACAACGTCTCCCACGCCCTGATGCTTAAGGATGCAGTCACCGGCAACCTGCTGCCGACGCTTGATACAGTGACCAACCGGCTGCGCGAACTCGCCCATCAACTCGCCGACCTCGCCATGCTGGCCCATACCCACGGTCAGCCCGCATCGCCGACCACGCTGGGCAAGGAAATGGCTAACATCGCCGCCCGCCTGTTGCGCGCCCGCACCCACATTGCAGCGGTGTCGCTGACCGCCAAGTTCAACGGCGCGGTGGGCAACTACAACGCCCATCTGTCCGCCTATCCCGAGCTTGACTGGGAAGGCTTCAACCGCCGCTTCATCGAGTCCCTCGGCCTAGAGTTCAATCCCTACACCATCCAGATCGAACCACATGACGCCATGGCCGAACTCTTCGACGCCATGGCCCGTGTGAACACCATCCTGATCGATGCCGACCGCGACATCTGGCAATACATTTCCCTCGGCTACTTCAAGCAGAAACTGAAAGCCGGCGAGATTGGCTCCTCGACCATGCCGCACAAGGTTAATCCCATCGATTTCGAGAATTCGGAAGGCAACCTGGGCCTGGCCAATGCCGTGCTGCGTCACCTGGCGGAAAAACTGCCGATCTCGCGGCTCCAGCGCGACCTCACCGACTCCACCGTCCTGCGCAATATGGGCGTCGCCTTCGGCTACACATTGCTGGCCTTCGATTCCACACTGCGCGGCCTGAACAAGCTGGAAGCCAATCCGCAGCGCCTGGCCGAAGACCTCGACAATGCCTGGGAAGTGCTGGCCGAGCCGGTACAGACCGTGATGCGCCGCTTCGGTGTGCCCAATCCCTATGAGCAGCTGAAGGAACTGACGCGCGGCAAGGGCATCGAGAAGAATGCGCTGCGCGAGTTCATCGCCAAACTGCCGCTGCCCGAAGCCGACCGCCAGCGCCTGCTCGACATGACCCCGGCTTCCTACATCGGCAAAGCCGCCGAACTGGCACGGAGTATCTGACATGGCTTTCGCCGACAACCTCAAACAGTTGCCGAAGATCTCCCATCTGAGCGCGATCCAGCTCATCGATGGCGAAGGCAATGTGGCTGCCACCATCGAGAACAAACCGGGACAGGCGGGCTCCTGCTCTGTTTACAACCACCTAGGCCAGATCTACGGTGCCATCACCGTCGAGGCGGCGAAGAAAGGTCTGGAAATTTTCGCCGAACACACCGAGGACGCCCGCCTGCATCCAGGCAAGCACCCCAACATCGATCGCTTGGTGAGCTTTGTCACAGAGGGCACTGGCACCCTGCGAGTGAAGCACATATTCGCTACCGGATTGGAATAGACTGTTGCGCTGCAAGGCACGTATGACATTACGTGCTCATGGAATAATCGTCCACCGTGCCATATTGGCGCACCCCAACAAGCAAAAGGAGTCGCAATGAAACTCAAGCATCTCGTCATCGCCACCGCAGCCCTGTCGGTTTCCCTCGGCGCCCTTGCCCAAATGAAAGTCGAAGACGCCATCAAGGTTCGTCAGGCCGGCTATCGCTACATGGGCTGGAACATGGGCAAGATCGACGCCAACCTGAAGGGCGAATTCAAGGCCGACGAGGTCAAGGCCGCCGCCAACGTTATCGCCGCCATCGCCAACTCCGGCATGGGTGCGCTGTACCCCGCCGGCAGCGACAAGGGTGTCGGCTTCCATGAAACCGCTGTCAAGCCCGAGTTCTTCCAGAATATGCCCAAGGTCGGCGAACACGCCCGCGCCTTCAACAAGGAAGCCAACGAGCTGGCCAAGGTTGCTGGCGGTGGCGACAAGGATGCCGTCAAGGCTCAGTTCGGCAAGGTCGGCGGCACCTGCAAGGCCTGCCACGACGACTTCCGCAAGAAGGACTAAGCTCCCTCTTCAGAAAGACAAAAGGCCGCCCCGAGAAATCGGAGCGGCCTTTTTCATGGACTGAACGGTCTTACCAGGAAGGCGTCGCTTGTGCCGGCGTTGCCGACGGCAGCGGTGGAGGCGGCAACAAGGCACCCGATGCAGCCCAGACGGTCACGACGGCAATGACAAGGGCGACGATAAAGGCAATCGGACCACCGCCTTTGGCGGATTCGCCGGCATCGGTATCTTTCCAGCCAGTAACCATCGGCTGAACCAGATTGTCTTTCTTGACCCGCACGTAATACACGATGGCGCCAATATGGGCCAGCACGAGGAAAATCAGGAAGGGCTCCATGAACTTGTGGATGCCAGTCAGACGGCTGCTCAGGTCGGCACCGACCAGGGCGTATAGCGGCCCCTCGAAGGCAATATCGTCATTGGCGAACAGGCCGGTGGCGGCAAGCACACTCAACACCGTCAGCAGGGCCAGCACGGACAGCGCGCCCAAGGGATTGTGACCGACACCCCGCCACTGCCCCTTTACATAGGCCATGATGGCCGCCGGGCCACGCACGAAGTGGAAGAAGCGGGCGTAGGTCGAGCCGGCGAAGCCCCAGACGATGCGGAACACCAGCAGGCCGAGGACAGCCAGACCGATGCGACCGTGCCAGGTCATGGCGTTGCCGCCGACTTTCTGTGTCACAAAGGCGCCGATGACACAGGCAGCCAGCAGCCAGTGGAAGACCCGCGTTGGCAGGTCCCAGAGTTTGATACGTTTCATGCAGGGGTTCTCCAGATCGATTGATGGCGACGTCGCTGTGTTAGACGACGGCTTCCTGCTTCTCGACCTTGACCTTGATGAATTGTTCCCGGGAAACGCCCAGCCACATCACCAGCGGGCTCGCCACCAGCACCGAGGAATAGATGCCGAAGAGAATGCCGATCGTCAGTGCCAGCGCGAAGTAGTGCAGCGCCGCACCACCGAAGATCAGCATCGAGGTGACCATCAGTTGCGTCGAGCCGTGGGTGATGATGGTGCGTGAAATGGTGCTGGTGATCGCGTGGTCCAGCACTTCGGGCGTGGTCATGCCGCGTTTCTTCTTGAAGGTTTCGCGCACCCGGTCGAAGACCACCACAGATTCATTCACCGAGTAGCCGAGCACGGCCAGCACCGCCGCCAGCACTGGCAGGGAGAATTCCCACTGGAACAGGGCGAAGAAGCCGAGGATGATCACCACGTCGTGCAGGTTGGCGATGATGGCGGAGATAGCGAAGCGCCACTCGAAGCGCATGGCCAAGTAGGCCATGATGCCGATCACCACCAGCAGCAGGGCCAGCGCGCCATCCGATGCCAATTCTTTGCCCACCTGCGGGCCGACGAATTCGACACGCTTCAGTTCCGGTTTCGCCGCAGCCGCTCCGGGCCGTTCCATACCGCCAGTGCCGACTTTTTGCAGCGAGGCCATGACCCGCTCGCCGACCTTGCCGGCTTCTGCTGGGTCCTTGCTCGGAGGAACACGGATCAGCACATCGCGGGAAGTGCCGAAGTTCTGCACCTGAGTGTCGGTGAAGCCATCGGCCTCCATCTGCTTGCGCAGCTTGTCGAGGTCCGGCGCCTCGGCATAGGCCAC
Organism: Rhodocyclaceae bacterium; assembly: GCA_030824275.1. Taxonomy (GTDB): domain Bacteria; phylum Pseudomonadota; class Gammaproteobacteria; order Burkholderiales; family Rhodocyclaceae; genus JAVBXY01. The sequence continues at coordinate 130,392 of JAVBXY010000035.1, forward strand.
TTCGAGCACCGTACCGCCGGTGAACTCAATGGAGAAATGCAAGCCCTTGGTGGCGAGGAAGAACACGGCCAGCAAGAAGGTGATCAATGAAATGACGTTGAACACCAGCGCATGGCGCATGAAGGGGATGTCTTTCTTGATGCGGAAAAATTCCATGATCAGACTCCCGGTTTCCAGACTTGGCCGATGGAGAGTTTCTCCAACTTGCGGCGACGTCCGTAGATCAGATTAACCAGCGCCCGCGACACCACCACCGAACTGAAGATCGAGGTCAGGATGCCCAGGCAATGCACCACGGCAAAGCCACGCACCGGGCCGGAGCCGAAAATCAGCAGCGCGACGCCGGCGATCAGGGTGGTGACGTTGGAGTCGAGAATCGTCGCCCAGGCCCGCTCGTAACCGGCTGTAATGGCCGCCTGCGGCGTGCTGCCATTGCGAAGTTCCTCGCGTACACGTTCGTTGATCAGCACGTTGGCATCGATGGCCATGCCCAGGGTCAGCGCAATGGCGGCGATGCCCGGCAGGGTCAGCGTCGCCTGGAGCAGCGACAGCAGCGCAACCAGGAACAGCAGGTTGGCAGACAACGCCAGCACCGAGACCATGCCGAACAACAGGTAGTACAGCATCATGAAGCAGGAGATGGCGATGAAGCCCCACATGGTCGAGCGGAAGCCCTTGGAGATATTGTCGGCACCCAGACTGGGGCCGATCACACGCTCCTCGACGATGTCCATGGGCGCGGCGATGGCACCGGCGCGAATCAGGATGGACAAGGTGTTGGTTTCCTCTGGCGAGAAGCTGCCGGTGATCTGGAAGCGGTTGCCGAACTCGCCCTGGATGCGGGCCACGGAAATTGCCTCGGGCTTGTTCTTCTCGATCAGCAGGATGGCCATCATCTTGCCGACGTTGTCCCGCGTTACGTCGCGCATGATGCGACCACCGGCGGCATCGAGCTGCACGGCCACCGCCGGGCGATGGTTCTCGTCGAAGGTGGATTGAGCACCGACGAAACGCTCGCCGGTCAGGGTCACCAGTTTCTTCACCGCCACCATGGTCGTCGTGCCGTCGCGCTTGCGCTCGGGCACCAGATCGACACCGGGGCCAGGCGTACCGGACACCGCTGCGGTCTCGTCCAGCATGCGCACTTCCAGGGTCGCCGTGCGCCCGATCAGATCCTTGGCCTGGGCAACGTCCTGCACACCCGGCAGTTGCACCACAATGCGGTCGGCGCCCTGCTGCTGAATCACCGGCTCGGCGACGCCGAGCTCGTTGATGCGCTTGTGCAGGGTGCCGATGTTCTGCTTGATCGCCTGCTCCTGGAAGCTGCGCTGGGCTTCGAGCTTGAGCGTCGCCACCAGCTTGAAATCGGCCCCATCCTGGGCATCGGCCAGTTGCAGGTCTGGCTGATTGTCGGCGAGTACGCCGCGCGCCTTGTCACGGGTTTCGGCATCACGGAAACGGATCGATACAGACTGTCCATCGCGGGCGATGCCGCCATGGCGCACGTTCTTGTCTCGCATCAGGGTACGCAGATCGGCAGCCACCGCATCCAGGCGTTTGGTCAACGCGCCCTTCATGTCCACCTGAAGCAGGAAATGCACACCACCGCGCAGGTCGAGGCCCAGGTACATGGGCAGAGCATGCATGCCGGTCAGCCAGTTCGGCGAATTCGATACCAGGTTCAGTGCCACGCTGTAACCGGCATCGGAGGCATCCGGGTTCAACGCCTTTTCGATGAGGTCCTTGGCCTTCAACTGCGTGTCGGTATCGGCCAGCCGCGCCCGCACACTGTTCGGGTCGAGCGTAATGCTCTGCGCCGAGATGCCTGCGGTCTTGAGAACTTCCTCGACCCTGGCCATCAGCTTCGTATCCACCTTGAGGGTGGACTTGATGCTCGACACCTGCACGGCCGGTGCTTCGCCGAAGAAGTTGGGCAGCGTATAGATCAGGCCCAGCACCAACGCGATCACAACGATCACGTTTTTCCAGAGGGGATAGCGATTCATGGCTTGGCGGCCGGACCGCAAACGCGGCCGGCGCGGAGGTGGTGGTTACAGGTTTTTCAGCGTGCCCTTGGGCAGCAGAGCGCCCACGGAATTCTTCTGCACGGTGATCTCGACCGGGCTGTCCTTCAGCTCGGCCACTTCCAGCGTCAGGTAGTTCTCGCCCACCTTGGTGATGCGGCCGGCGATGCCGCCCTGGGTGACGACCTCGTCGCCTTTGGCCAGTTCGGAGACCATCTTCTGTTGCTCTTTCGCCTTCTTCATCTGCGGCCGGATCATGATGAACCAGAGCACGATGAACATCAGGACGATGGGCAGCATGCCCATCAAGCCACCAGAGGGATCGGCAGCGCCGGCGGCCTGAGCATAAGCATTGGAAATGAACACGGGATAACTCCTGGATGGTCGGAAAATAACCGCCGAATTATACCTGCTCGCCCCCTACTTCCCCACGCCGGCCGCACGCGCCCGATGGAACTCAGCGCGGAAGGCAGCAAACTGCCCGGTCTCGATGGCTGCACGCATTTCCGCCATCAGAACCTGGTAGTAGAACAGGTTGTGGATGGTGTTCAGCCGGGCGCCAAGAATCTCGCCGGTACGGTGCAGGTGATGCAGGTAGGCACGGGTGAAATTCCGGCAGGTGTAGCAGCCGCAACTCTCGTCCAGCGGCCGGGTGTCGGTCTTGTGCGCCGCGTTCTTGATCTTGACGTCGCCATGACGGGTGAACAGCCAGCCATTGCGGGCATTGCGCGTCGGCATCACGCAGTCGAACATGTCGATGCCCTGTCCCACGGCATACACCAGGTCTTCCGGCGTGCCGACGCCCATCAGGTAACGCGGCTTGCTGGTCGGCAGTTTCGGCGCGGTATGGGCCAGGATGCGGGCGAAATCCTCCTTCGGCTCGCCCACCGACAGGCCGCCAATGGCCATGCCGTCGAAGCCGATCTCATCGAGGCCGGCCAGGGATTCGTCGCGCAGGCTCTCGTGCATGCCCCCCTGGACGATGCCAAAGAGGGCATTCGTGTTCTCCAGTTTGTCGTGCTCGTCCCGTGAGCGCCGCGCCCAGCGTAGCGACAGGCGCATCGATTCGGCCGCCTGGCGCAGGTCCGCCGGGTAGGGCGTGCATTCGTCGAAGATCATCACCACGTCGGAATTCAGCACATGCTGGATGCGCATGGATTCCTCCGGCGTGAGGAACAGGCGGTCGCCATTGATCGGCGAGGCGAACTTGACGCCCTCCTCGCTGATCTTGCGCAACTCGCCCAGCGAGAACACCTGAAAACCACCTGAATCGGTCAGGATCGGTCCGTCCCAGCCCATGAAGCGATGCAGGCCGCCGTGGGCGGCGACCACCTCCAGCCCCGGCCGCAGCCAGAGGTGGAAGGTGTTGCCGAGGACGATGCGGGCGCCCATGCCCTTCAACTCATCCGGCGCCATGGCCTTGACCGTGCCGTAGGTGCCAACAGGCATGAACACGGGGGTTTCCACCGTGCCGTGGGCCAGACTCAGGGTGCCTCGGCGGGCGGCGCCATCGGTGGCGAGCAGATCGAACTTCATGGCATTTTCCTGTGCAGCAGCATGGCGTCGCCATAGCTGAAGAAGCGGTATTGATGGGCAATGGCGTGCCGATAGGCGGCGCGCATTTCCTCCAGGCCGGCAAAGGCCGAGACCAGCATCAGCAGTGTGGATTTCGGTAGATGGAAATTGGTCACCAACAGATCGACAACGCGGAATTCGTAGCCCGGCGTGATGAATAACGCCGTCTCGCCAGCGCCGACTTTTAGCTCGCCTTCCCGGGCCGAGGACTCCAATGCCCGCAGGCTGGTCGTCCCGACGCCAATGACACGACCGCCCCGTGCCCGGGTCGCGGCAATCGCCTCGGCAGTGGCTGCGGGCAGGAAGTAACGCTCCATGTGCATCCGATGGTCGGCCAGATCATGCACCCGTACGGGCTGAAACGTACCGGCGCCAACGTGCAGGGTCACATAGGCGACATCGACACCCATCGCGTGCAGGCGATCCAGCATCGCCGCATCGAAATGTAGACCGGCGGTGGGCGCCGCCACCGAGCCTTTCTCGCGGGCATACACCGTCTGGTAGCGCGCCTCGTCCGGGCCATCAGCCGCGCGCTCGATGTAGGGCGGCAAGGGCAGGCGGCCGTGGCGCTCGATCAATTCCACCGCATCGCCATCAAAACCTAGTCGATAGAACTCGCCTTCGCGACCCAGTACGGTGACATCCAGCGCATCTTCCAGCCGCAAGCGGCTGCCGGGCTTGGGCGATTTGCTGGCACGTACTTGGGCGATCACTTCCCGCTCGCCGGCGGGTCGTTCCACCAGCACTTCCACCTGACCGCCGCTCTCCTTCTGGCCGTACAGACGCGCATGCAGCACACGGGTGTCGTTCATCACCAGCAGGTCACCGGGGCGCAGCCATTGCGGCAGATCAGTGAATTGCGCGTCCGTCAGCGGCCCGCCGTCGACCACCAGCAAGCGACTGGAGGATCGCTCCGCGAGGGGCATCTGGGCGATCAGCTCCGGTGGTAGCGTGTAATCGAAGTCATCCAGAGTGAGGGACGGAGGGGGCGTGAGAGGCATTGGAGACAGGCGGTTTGGGCGGGCCGGATGATAGCAGAGCGGTCCGCCCTACCGCCCCATGCTAGAGTCGCCGTAACACCACTGCGCCACGCCTTTTGCCCACCCCATGCATTGTCCTGCAACGCTACGCCGATGCTTGTTCCTGCTGCTGATGGCGACCTGCGCCGCTGTCCGGGCCGAGCCCTTGCCGACGTCGATCCGCGTGGTGCTTGACGACAACTATCCGCCCTATGTCTTCCGCGACGCGGAGGGCCGAGTCCAGGGCATCCTCAAGGACACGTGGGATCTCTGGCAAAAAAAATCCGGCATCGCCGTCGATTTCCAGGCCATGGACTGGGGCAAGGCTCGCGTCACGATGGAAAGTGGCCAGGCCGAGGTCATCGATACGATCTTCGAGACCGAGGAAAGAAGGAAAATCTACGACTTCTCGCTCCCCTACGCGACCATCGAAGTACCGATCTATTTCCACCGGAGCATCGGTGGCATCACCGACGCGTCCTCGATCAGGGGCTTCACGGTCGGCGTCAAGGAAGGCGATGCCTGCATCGATTTTCTGCAAGCTCGCGGCATCACCGACTTCCGCCGCTATGCCAGCTATGAAGCCCAGGTCAAGGCCGCCGCTCGTCAGGAAGTCCGTGTGCTGTGCATCGACCAGCCCCCGGCCACCTACTTCTTCAATCGCGAGCGCGTCGCCGAAGAGTTCCGCCACTCGCCGCCGCTCTACGTCGGCGAATTCCACTGGGCGGTGGCCAAGGGCAAAGCCGACCTGAAACAATTGATCGCGGCAGGCTTTGCCCGCATTACCCCGGAAGAACGCGAAGCCATCGAAACCCGCTGGCTAGGGGCAAAACTCGCCACCGGTGTCTGGCCTGGCATTGCCCGCTACGGTATCCAGGCGTTGCTCGGCATCACGGTGATAATCGCCGTCCTGATCATCTGGACCTGGTCCCTGCGCCGTCGCGTCGCCGTCCGCACTCGCGAACTGTCGAGAACGCTGGGCTCGCTACAGGAAACCGAGGCGCGCTTCCGCACCCTTTTCGAACAGGCCAATGACGCCATCTTCATCATGCGCGGTCCGACCGTGCTCGACTGCAACCAGCGCGCCGAGACGCTGTACAAGCTTTCCCGCACACAAATCATCAACACCACTCCTCTGGTCGCCTCGCCGGAGACTCAGCCCGACGGCAAGGCCTCCGCAGAGGTATTGCAGGCCATGGTCACCCGTGCCGAAGCCGACCATCCGGTGGTCTTCGAATGGCGTAATCAGCGTGCCGACAACACACCGCTGGATGTCGAAGTCAGCCTCAATCGCATCGACCTCGGTGGCGAATCCAGGCTTCAGGCCATCGTTCGCGACATCACCGAACGCAAACAGGCACAGGCCGAAATCCAGCGCCTGGCCTACTTCGATCCCCTGACGCAACTGCCCAACCGCCGCCTGCTGCACGACCGGCTGCGCCAGGCGCTGTCCGCCTGTAGTCGACGACATGGCTTCGGCGCCGTGCTGTTCATCGACCTCGACAACTTCAAGACACTCAATGACACCCGTGGCCACGACATGGGCGACAGCCTGCTCAAGGAAGTCAGCCAGCGGCTGCACGGCGGCATCCGTGGTGAGGACTTCATCGCCCGCATCGGCGGCGATGAGTTCGTCGTTCTCCTCGAAGACCTCCACGGCAGTCCGCGCGAGGCCGCCGCCCAGGCAGAATCGGTAGCCCAGAAGCTACTCGACGCGATCAATCAGCCCTTCCTGCTCCATGATTTTGAGCACCACACCACCACCAGCATCGGCCTGTGCCTGTTCTCCGGCACCCACGAGGAAACCGTGGAGGAAATCCTCAAGCGCGCCGACGCCGCGATGTACCGCGCCAAGACCGCCGGCCGCAACACACTGTGCTTTTTCGACCCGGCCATGCAGGCCAGCCTGGAAACGCGGGCCGTCATGGAAGCCGAGTTACGCCGCGCCCTGCCCCAGCAACAGTTTCAACTGCTGTTCCAGCCGCAACTCGATAGCCAGCGACGCGTCGTCGGCGCCGAGGCACTGCTGCGCTGGCACCATCCTGAACGCGGGCTGGTCTCGCCCGCCCAATTCATCCCCCTCGCCGAGGAAACCGGCCTCATCGTACCCATCGGCCAATGGGTGCTGGAAACCGCCTGTCTCCAGCTGTGCGCCTGGAACTCGATGCCTGGCCGCGAGAACTTCCGTGTCGCGGTCAACGTCAGCGCCCGCCAGTTTCGCCAGACCAACTTCGTCGCCACCGTGCGCGATGCCGTAGCCAGCACCGGCATCGATCCGCGCCACCTGACACTGGAATTGACGGAAAGCCTGGTGCTCGACAATGTCGCCGATTCCATCGAAAAAATGCACGCGCTGAAAGCGCTCGGCATCGGCTTCTCGATGGACGATTTCGGCACCGGCTATTCCTCGCTCTCCTACATCAAGCGCCTGCCGCTCGACGAACTGAAGATCGACCAGTCCTTCGTCCGCGACATCGCCACCGATCCGGGCGACGAAGTGATCGTCCGCACCATCATCGCCATGGCCCGCAACTTCGGCCTGACCGTGGTCGCCGAGGGCGTCGAGAACGAGGTACAGCGCGAGTTCCTGCTCAAGAATGACTGCGATGTCTATCAGGGCTATCTGTTCAGTCCGCCGATCAGCTTTGCAGACTTTGAACAGCGTTTCGGCTAGGAGCGACCGAAAACCTCGTTGAGCTGCTGTGTCACCCGGATGAAAGTAGTGCGCTTGGACAACTCCTTGAGCCGTCGCGCGCCGACGTAAGTACAGGCGGAACGCACGCCGCCAAGGATGTCCTGCAAGGTGCCTTCCACCGGGCCGCGATAGTCCACCAGCACTTCCTTGCCCTCAGAAGCCCGATAGTTGGCGACTCCGCCGGCGTAGCGATCCATGGCGGTACGCGAACTCATGCCGTAGAAGCGAACCTTGCGCCCGCCCTCATGCTCAACGACTTCACCTGCGCTCTCGTCGTGACCGGCCAGCATGCCGCCGAGCATGATGAAATCTGCGCCGCCACCAAAGGCCTTGGCCAGGTCGCCCGGTGAAGTGCAGCCGCCATCGGCGCAGATCAAGCCACCCAAACCGTGGGCCGCGTCGGCGCATTCGATGATGGCCGAAAGCTGCGGGTAGCCGACGCCAGTCATCTTGCGCGTGGTGCACACCGAACCGGGACCGATGCCGACCTTGACGATGTCCACGCCGTCGAGAATCAGTTCCTCGGTCATCTCGCCGGTCACCACGTTGCCGGCCATCAGCGTGATGCGCGGATAGGCCGCGCGCAGCTTGCCGAGGAAATCGACAAAGGATTTGGTGTAGCCATTGGCCACATCGACGCAAACATATTCGATGGCATCGCCCACCGCATCGGCAACGCGGCGGAACTTGTCATAGTCGGCTGCGGTGATCCCCATCGAATAGAAGATCGTCGCATCGGCCGACCGCTGGCCGAAGAAGGCTTCTAGATCGGATTCCTTGTAGTGCTTGTGCAGGGCCACCGCCAATCCCTGCGGCACCAGCGCACCGGCCATCTCGAAGGTGCCCACGGTGTCCATGTTGGCACCGATGATGGGAATGCCGTGGTATTTCCGCCTGGAATGGCGGAAGACGAACTCGCGGGAGATATCGACTTCGGAACGGGATGTCAGCGTCGACCGCTTGGGGCGGATCAGGACATCCTTGAAATCGAGCTTGATGTCTTCTTCGATGCGCATGGAACCCCCGAATGGTGAGGATGCATTATGCGCGAAGAGGGAGGTTTGCTTGGTGCCGGGGGGGGAAGTCGAATCCCCACGCCTTGCGGCGGCGGTGTTTGAGACCGCTACGTCTACCGATTCCGTCACCCCGGCCGGGGACGGCGCGCATTATCCGACAAACCACGTCGCCCCACAATGAAAATCATGTCGCCATTAAAAAAGTCGGCGCTGGCGGCACGGCGACACTATCCCATTCGGCCTATAATTCGCCGATGCTGCATAGCAACAATACCGCCGACCAGCCCCATCCCCGCACCACCGCCATTGCCGTGGCGGCCATGGGCGTGGTCTATGGCGACATCGGCACCAGCCCGCTGTACACCATGAAGGAAGTCTTCAACGGCCATCACCCGGTGCCGGTGACGCCGGACAACCTGCTGGGCATCCTCTCCTTGGTCTTCTGGGCCATGACCATCACCGTCTCGCTGAAGTACGTGATGTTCATCACCCGTGCCGACAACCGGGGTGAAGGCGGCATCATGGCGCTGACCGCGCTGGCCATGCGCACCGAACGCGCCAGCCCGCGCATGCTGTGGCTGCTCTCTGTGCTGGGCATTTTCGGCGCCGCACTGTTCTACGGCGATGCCGTGATCACCCCGGCCATGTCCGTGCTCTCCGCCGTCGAGGGCCTGGAAGTCGCCACGCCCATGTTCAAGCCTTACGTGGTGCCCATCACCATCGGCATCCTGGTCGGTATCTTCCTTTTCCAGCCGCGCGGCACGGCCAGCGTCGCCGCCTTGTTCGGCCCGGTGATGCTGTTCTGGTTCGGCACCCTGGGCGTCCTTGGCGTCTGGAACATTCTCAAGCATCCGGACGTGCTGGTCGCCATCAACCCCTGGTACGCCCTGCACTTCTTCCAGGAAAACCGGGGCACCGCCTTCCTCGCCCTCGGCGCCGTAGTGCTCGCCATCACCGGCGGCGAAGCACTCTACGCCGACATGGGCCACTTCGGCCGCAAGCCGATCAAGCAAGCCTGGTTGTATTACGTCTTCCCCTGTCTCTACCTGAACTACCTGGGCCAGGGCGCGCTGATCCTCGTCGACCCGAGCACCGTCACCAACCCGTTCTTCCACATGGCGCCGGACGAGCTGCTCTACCCCATGGTGGCGCTCGCCACCGCCGCCACCGTCATCGCCTCGCAGGCCGTGATCTCCGGCGCCTTCTCGCTGACCAGCCAGGCCATGCAGCTCGGCTACTGCCCGCGCATCCAGATCCGCTTCACCTCGGAGCGCGAAAAGGGCCAGATCTACATCCCCAACATCAACTGGCTGCTGCTCATCGCCGTGATCGTGCTGGTACTCGGCTTCCGCTCCTCGTCGAACCTGGCGTCGGCCTACGGCATCGCCGTGACGCTGACAATGATGATCGACACCATTCTCGCCTTCGTCGTCGTCCGCGCGCTGTGGAACTGGAACTGGCTCCAGGCCGCGCTGTTCCTGATCGTCTTCATCGTGGTGGACTTCGCCTTCTTCTCCGCCAATCTGGTCAAGGTGCTCGACGGCGGCTGGTTCCCGCTGGTTCTGGGCCTGGGTGTATTCACCCTGCTCGCCACCTGGAAGCATGGCCGTGCCCTGCTCTACGAAAGACTTCAGCAGGACTCGATGCCGCTCGATGCATTCCTTTCCAGCCTGAGCTACGGCGGCCCCCACCGGGTAGACGGCACCGGCATCTTCATGACCACCAAGCCCGACGGCGTGCCACGTGCCATGTTGCACAACCTGCTGCACAACAAGGTGCTGCACGAACGGGTAATTCTGCTCAACGTCAACATGCGGGACATACCGCACATCGATGATGCCGAACGCATCCAGGTCGAACCCCTGAGCCAGGGCTTCTATCGCGTCATCCTCAACTACGGCTTCAAGGACGATCCCAACGTCCCGCTGGAACTGGAGCGCTGCGGCCAGCTCGGCATGGCACCCATCGACATGATGGAAACCTCCTTCTTCCTCGGCCGCGAAACCATCGTGCCCAACCGCGTCCCGGCCATGACGCTGTGGCGGCAAGTGTTGTTCATGTGGATGTTCCGCAACGCGGACACCGCCACCGCCTATTTCAAGATCCCCACCAACCGGGTGGTGGAGCTCGGCACCCAGATAGAGCTCTGAGTCGAACTCTGATAGCCTTGCCATCAGGCCGGCTAATAAATGCATCATCCTCGGTGATTTGCATTGCGGCCCTAGCCGGTGAACAATCCGGTGGCACGCTTTTGTATTCATTCCAAAATAGATATTCCCAACACGAGGAGGAGATGTACCTCATGAACACCACTCGCAGAACCGTACTCAAGAGCACCGCCGGCAGCGGCGTGCTCGCCGGCCTGATCAGCGCCGGCCTGCTGCACCCGACCCAGGTGCTGGCCGCCGACTGGAACAAGGCCGCCTTCGAGGCCAAGGACATGGCCGGCGCCATGAAGGGCGTCGGTGCCGCCAGCGCCGCCGACAGCAAGGACATCGTCCTCAAGGCCCCGGACATCGCCGAAAACGGCGCCGTCGTCCCGGTCGAGGTCATCAGCAACATTCCCGGCACCACTGCCCTGTCCATCTTCGTGGACAAGAATCCCTCGCCCCTCTCTGCCCATTTCGACTTCGCCAACGGCGCCCTGCCGGAAGTCGCCGTGCGTCTCAAGCTCGGCCAGACCTCCATGGTCAAGGCCGTCGCCAAGGCCGGCGGCAAGTTCTACACCGTGCAGAAGGAAGTCAAGGTCACCGTCGGCGGTTGCGGCGGCTGATCCAACGAGAACAGAAAAGGAAAACACCATGGCAGATCCAATGAAGATTCGCGCCCAGTTGAAGGGTGATGTTGCTGAAATTCGCGTCCTGATGGGCCACGCGATGGAAACCGGCCAGCGCAAGGACGCCGCCGGTGCCGTCATTCCCGCCCACTTCATTCAAAGCGTGACCATCGACGTCGCCGGCAAGCGCGTCATCGACGGTCAGATCGGCACCTCGGTCTCGCGCAATCCCGTGTTCGGCTTCAAGGTCAAAGGCGTCAAGGCCGGCGACAAGGTCGTCGTGAACTGGGTCGACAACAAGGGTGACAAGCGCACCGACGAAGTGGCCGTTGCCTGATACCAGACTGTAAAAAATAGCCCAGAGCCGGCGCCAAGACCGGTGGGACAACCCTGGAGGAGAGACTCATGAACCATCGCATTGCCATTGCGGCCGTCCTGGCCGTTACCTGGACAGGCGCCGCCCTGGCCCAGTCGAAAGACCCCACCATCGCCGGCATCGAGAAGTACCGCGAGATGCTGGGCGACGACAATCCTGCCGATCTGTATGAAATGCGCGGCGAAGCCCTGTGGAAAAAGGCCGCCGGCCCCAACAAGGTCTCGCTCGAAAAGTGCGACCTCGGCCTTGGCGCTGGCGTTGTCAAAGGCGCCTATGCCCAGACTCCGCGCTACTTTGCCGATGCCGACCGCGTGATGGATATCGAATCGCGCATCGCCTGGTGCATGACCACCATTCAAGGCTACAGCGAAGCCGACGTCCGCAAGCGTCCTTTCGGCAGCGCCGACAAGCCCTCGGAAATGGAGGATCTGGTCACCTATGTAGTCACTGCGTCGAAGGGCTACAAGATCGCCCCGCCGAACAGCCATCCCAAGGAAAAGGCCGCCTTTGAACTCGGTCAGGCGATCTTCCATGTGCGCGCCGGCCCCTACGACTTTTCCTGCGCCACCTGTCATGGCCAGGATGGCAAGCGCATCCGCCTTCAGGAACTGCCCAACCTGACCAAGGCAGCGGACAACCAGCGCTCCTACATCGGCTGGCCGGCTTACCGCGTCTCCACCAGCCGCGTACATAGCATGCAGTGGCGGATCAACGACTGCTTCCGCCAGCAGCGCGTACCGGAGCCCAAGTACATGTCCGAATCCGTCAATTCCCTGATCACCTATATGGCGGTCATGGCCACCGGGGCCGAATACAAGGGCCCGGCCCTCAAGCGCTGAAAGGGAGAATGCACATGAAAAACACCATCAAACTCGCCCTCCCCTTTGCCGCCGTTGCCGCCGTTTTCGTTGCCGGTTGCGCCAGCCAGCCTCAGGGGCCCGCCGACAAGGTCACGATGGCACTTGAAGCCATGAAACGCGACTTCCAGGCCAAAGGCATCGCCGGTATGGATCGGCTGAACACCGACAAATTGCAGGAAGTCTGCAACCAGACCAAGAACCGCCCGAACCCCGACCTCGCCGAGAAACTTGAAGCCGAGCAGTTGGCCGCCATCAAGTACCCGGCCGATGGCAAATTCATGGGCGACTGGAAGGCCGGTGAAAAACATGCCCAGAGCGGTAGCGGCATGACCTGGAGCGACAAGGGTGACAAGCCCGCAGGTGGCAACTGCTACAACTGCCACCGTCTCTCGCCCAAGGAGCTGTCCTACGGCACCATCGGCCCCAGCCTGCTGGGCTACGGCAAGTTGCATGGCAACGGGATGGCGGCGCAGAAAGCCACCTACTCGCAGATCTACAACTCCAAGGCCTTCAGTGCCTGCTCGGCGATGCCGCGCTTCGGCCATGCCGGCGTCTTCACCGAGAAGCAGATCAAGGATCTTGTGGCCCTGTTGCTCGATCCCGAGTCACCGGTCAACAAGTAATCCATAGCAAACCCTAGTACGCCATTTGCGGGTCTGGCCGAGCATAGCCCGGACCAGACCCGTTTTCATTTGGCACCCTCCCCGCATTTGGAGTCCCCATGTCCTCGATGAACCGCCGCGAATTCCTGCAACTGCTGGCTGCCGCCTCGGCCGCCGGTATCGCCCTCGATTCCCGCTCCCTGCTCGCCGCCGAAAAGACCGACGCGCTCTACGATCTGCCGAAATTCGGCAACGTGCATTTCCTGCACATGACCGACGTCCATGCGCAGTTGATGCCCATCCATTTCCGCGAGCCCAGCGTCAACCTCGGCATCGGCGGCGCCCTCGGCAAGGCCCCGCACCTGGTCGGCGAACATCTGCTCAAGGCATTCAAGATCAAGCCCGGCAGCCGTGAAGCCCATGCCTTCAGCTACCTCGATTTCAGCGCCGCCGCCAAGACCTATGGCAAGGTCGGCGGCTTCGCCCACCTCGCCACCCTCGTCAAGCGCGTGCGTGGCAACCGCCCCAACGCCCTGCTGCTCGACGGTGGTGACACCTGGCAAGGCTCCTATACCGCTCTGGAAACCAAGGGCCAGGACATGGTCGACGCCTGCAAACTGCTCGGCGTGGACATCATGGCTGGCCACTGGGAATTCACCCTCGGCGACAAGCGCGTCATGGAAATCGTCGAAAAAGACTTCAAAGGCAAAATCGATTTCGTCGCCCAGAACATCAAGACCACCGACTTCGGCGACCCGGTTTTCGCGCCCTACTCGATGCGTGAAATGAATGGCGTGAAAGTCGCCGTCATCGGCCAGGCCTTCCCCTACACGCCGATTGCCAACCCGCGCTGGATGGTCCCCGACTGGACCTTCGGCATCCAGGACGACAACATGCAGAAGGTCGTCGACGAAGCGCGCGGCAAGGGCGCGCAAGTCGTCGTCGTGCTGTCCCATAACGGCATGGACGTGGACCTCAAGATGGCCAGCCGTGTCACCGGCATCGACGCCATCCTCGGCGGCCACACCCACGACGGCGTCCCCGCGCCCGTCGTCATCAAGAATGCCAAGGGCCAGACCCTGGTCACCAATGCCGGCTCCAACGGCAAGTTCCTCGGCGTCCTCGACTTCGACGTCAAGGCCGGCAAGATCAGCGACTTCCGCTACAAGCTGCTGCCCGTCTTCTCCAACCTGCTGCCCGCTGATGTCGAAATGGCCGCACTGATCGAAAAAGTGCGCGCTCCCTACAAGGCCAAGCTCGACGAAAAACTCGCCGTCAGCGAAGGCCTGCTCTATCGTCGTGGCAACTTCAACGGCAGTTGGGACCAGCTCATCCTCGACGCCATGATGGACGTGCGCGGTGCCGAAATCGGCTTCTCCCCCGGCTTCCGCTGGGGCACCACCATCCTCCCCGGCCAGGCCATCACCTTCGAGCACCTGATGGACCAGACCGCCATCACCTACCCGCAATGCACGCTCAGCGACATGACTGGCGAGCAGATCAAGACCATCCTCGAAGACGTCGGCGACAACCTCTTCAACGCCGACCCCTACTACCAGCAGGGCGGCGACATGGTCCGCGTCGGCGGGCTCAGCTACACCTGCGATCCCAACGCCAAGATGGGCAATCGCATCCAGAACCTGCGCCTCAAGGACAAACCGCTGGCCGCCGACAAGGTGTACAAAGTCGCCGGCTGGGCCCCCGTCGGCCAAGGCGCGCAAGGCCCCGCAATCTGGGACGTGGTCGGCCAGTGGCTGCGCGACAAGAAGGTCGTCACCCCGCGCCAGGTGAACATGCCGGCACTGGTGGGCATGAAGGGGAATCCGGGCATCGCCTGAGAAAAGTCGGCGCTGGCGGGACGGCGGTCGCACTCATGGCTGGGGTAAGATTCCCCGCCATGGGCATCGCCGACCTTATCAAGCTATTGGCAGAGCAGCAGATCGACTACGTTCTGGTAGGCGGTCTCGCCGTCGCCCTGCATGGCTACCCTCGCCTCACGATGGATGTCGACATCGTTCTGGCGATGGAACCAGGTAACCTGCAACGCTTCATCGACAGCGTCAGGAAGGCCGGGCTGCAACCGACGATCCCTGTCACCCTTGACGATCTGGCCCGCCCCGAGCTGATCGACCAATGGCACCGTGAAAAAGGCATGCTCGCCTTCAGTTTGCGCAGCCCCGAGGCACAAGCCACGGTGCTGGACGTATTGGTGCGCCCCGTCGTGTCCTACGCCGATCTACGCCGGGATGCGCTAATGGCGGACTTCGGCCCCAACAGGATTCCCATCGCCTCCATCGAGCATCTGATCACCTTGAAATCCGGTACTGGCCGTAGCAAGGATGTACTCGACATCGAGGAGCTACGCAAACTCCAGAAGAATGGGCACACATGACCGGCGAGCAGAACCTGCGCCTGATCCGCGAGATCGAAGCCAATCGGGATTTCCTGCTATCGGTCTATCGCCAGAACCCGGCCCTGCTGGCAAAGGCAGAGCCACGCATCCAGCAATTGATGAAGCCGCTGGCGCAACCAGTTTCTCCAAAAAGTCGGCGCTGACGGGACGGCAAACCGTGTCGAAAATCAGCGCTTGACGCTGTGCTGGCGTAGCCAGGCGGCAAACGTCGCCTCATCCAGCTCGCCAGCGGCGACAGCGAGCATGGTTGCGACACAATCCAAGTCGTCAGCCACCAGCTCATTGCCGTTCAGCGCCAAAAACAATTCCGCAAAGACGAAAGCGGTACGCATGTTGCCGTCGCTGAAAGGATGGTTGCGCGCAATGCCGAAACCATAGGCAGCGGCGCAGTCAGCGACATCCAGCGAGCCGTAGGCCAGCAGGTTTTTCGGACGGGCCAGCGCGGAGGCCAGCAAGCCGGCATCGCGCACGCCGGCCGAGCCACCGTGTTCCGCCAATTGGGCTTCATGCACGGCCCAGACGACGGACTCATCGATCCAGACGAAGCTCACTTGGCCAGTTCGCGCAGCACGTTGCGACGGCGCTTCATGATGTCTTCGGCGGCCTTCATTTGCTGATCGAACTCGGGATCGAAAGCGGTGACACGAAAGCCGTCCGGTGACTCAGTGAGGTACATCGTGTCGCCCTTTTCCAGCTTCAAAGCCGCCAGCGCTTCCTTGGGCAGAACGACGCCAACCGAGTTGCCGATCTGGGTGAGTTTGAGGGTGAAATGCATGATGGCGTCCTTTTCATGGCGTAATTACAAACGTAACACTACGCCAGCCCACCGGCATCGGCAACGCTTACATTCGTTAACAGCTTGCTCGCCAGGCTTCCTCTAGAATCGGCTTCCATGAAAAAACGTACCCTCGGGCTGACGGCCCTCGCCCTTCTCGTTCTTGCCGGTGCCGGCTTTGGCGCCTGGAAGTTCTACGGCAACGGTTCGGCCGCACCGAAATTCAAGCTAGCGAAGGCAGAGAGCGGGCCACTGGTTGCCATCGTCTCGGCGACCGGCACGCTGAATCCGGTGGTATCGGTACAGGTCGGCTCGCAGGTGTCGGGGCAGATCAAGGAAATCCTGGTGGATTTCAACTCGTCGGTGAAGGAAGGCCTGGTGATCGCCCGCCTCGACCCGGAAACCTATCAGTTGCGCGTGCGCCAGGCCGAGGCCGACCTCGACGCGACCCGCGCCAACCAGGGCGTGCAGCAGGCCGAGGTGGCCCGCGCCCGCGCCAACCTGTCGAATGCCCAGCGCGACTACGAGCGCAAGAAGACCCTGGTGGAGAAGAACTTCATCTCGCCAGCGGAACGCGACACGGCGCAGAACACGCTGGATGCTGCCCGCGCCTCGCTGGCCGCCGCCGAGGCCCAGGCGCGCAATGGCGAAGCCATCGTGCGCCAGCGCCAATTGCAACTGTCATCGGCCCGTGTCGATCTGGAACGCACGGTGATCCGTGCGCCGGTGGATGGCATCGTGGTCAAGCGCAGCATTGAGCCGGGACAGACGGTGGCGGCATCATTGCAGGCGCCCGAGCTATTTGTGATCGCCAAGAGCCTGACCGACATGCAGGTTGAAACCTCCATCGACGAGGCCGATGTGGGCCGCGTCCAGCTCGGCCAGAAGGCCGGCTTCACGGTCGATGCCTTCGCCGGTCGCAACTTCGAGGGCGAGGTAAAGCAGGTACGCAAGGCGGCCACCGTGGTCTCCAACGTCGTCACCTACACCGTCGTCATCTCGGCGGCGAATCCCGATCTCACCCTGCTGCCGGGCATGACGGCCAATGTGCGCATCGTCACGGCGCAGAAGGACAAGGCGCTGAAAGTGCCCAACGCGGCGCTGCGCTATCGCCCGGCAGGCGCCGGTGACGAGAAGAAAGCGGCAACAGCGACGCCGACCGCCGTATCACCAGCGCCGACTTCTGGCGCCAGTCGCAGCAGTCAGCTCAAGGAACGCCTGATCGCCGAACTCAAGCTCGATGCCGATCAGCAGACCAAGCTCGATGGCATCTTCGCCGGCATGCGCGAGAAGTTCATGGCAGTGCGCGAACTCGCCGATGCCGAGAAGGCTCGCGCCGAAGAACGCAACCGCGCCGAGATTCGCGACAAGGTCTCGGCCATCCTGAGCCCGGAGCAGAAGAAACGCTACGACGAGATGGCCGCCCAGGCGGCTTCCGTACGCGCCGGCGGCGGTGGTGGCTCGGGCCGCATCTGGATCGTTGATGGCGATGGCAAGCCCAAGGGCATCGACGTGCGCCTCGGCCTCACCGACGGCAGCGCGACGGAGATCGTTTCCGGCGAGATCAAGGAAGGCCAGGAGGTCATCGTCGGCGTGCAGACCGCTGCGGGAGCCAAGTCTTCCGCCGCCCCCGGCCCGCGCCTGTTCTGATGAGCGAAGCCCTGATCCGGGTCGAGGGCCTGGCCAAGGATTACGTCATGGGCAGCAACGTGGTGGCGGCCCTGCGCGGCGTCAGCCTCGACATCGCACCCGGCGAATTCGTCGCCGTGATGGGGCCGTCGGGCTCGGGCAAATCGACCTTCATGAACCTGCTCGGCTGTCTCGACCATCCCAGCGCCGGCAGCTACTGGCTCGGCGGGCAGGAAGTCTCGCGCCTGTCCGGCGACGAGCTGGCGGTGGTGCGCAATCGCAAGCTCGGCTTCGTCTTCCAGCACTTCAATCTGCTGGCGCGCACTTCGGCCCTGGACAACGTGGCGCTGCCCCTGCTCTACGGCAACGTGGCCGCCGCTGACCGCCATCCGCTCGCGGCAAAACGGCTCACGCAAGTCGGCTTGGCCGAGCGCATGGACCATCACCCGGCCCAGCTTTCCGGCGGCCAGCAACAGCGCGTGGCGATTGCCCGTGCGCTGGTGAACGACCCGCAACTGGTGCTCGCCGACGAGCCCACGGGCGCGCTGGATTCGCGCACCAGCGTCGAGATCATGGCCCTGCTGCAACAGCTCAACCGCGAGGGCATCACCATCGTGCTGGTGACCCACGAGCACGACATCGCCGATTTCGCCGGCCGCGTGATTTCCTTTCGCGATGGCCAGGTGGTCGAGGACCGGACCAACGCAGCCAAGGACGCGGCAGCGGCCGTGGCGGCACTGCCATGAATTTCGCCGCGACCCTGCGCATCGCCCTGCTCGCCCTGCGCATCAACAAGCTGCGCTCGGCGCTGACCATGCTCGGCATCATCATCGGCGTTGCCGCCGTGATCGTCATGATCGCCGTCGGCAACGGTGCCCAGGCGCGCGTCGAGGACCAGATCAAGAGCCTCGGCTCGAACATCATCATGGTGCTCTCCGGTTCGGCCATGTCCGGCGGCGCCCGTGGCGGTTCCGGCTCGCAGCCGACCATCACCGAGGACGACGCCTACGCGCTGAACCGCGAGGTGGAGGAAATCCAGGCCGCCGCCCCGGCCCTGCGCGGCAATGGCCAGGTGGTGATGGGCAATACCAACTGGTCCACCAGCTTCTATGGCACCACGCCTGAATACCTGGAAGTCCGCGAGTGGCCGGTGATCGAGGGCCGTGGCTTCGAGCAGGCGGAATTGAACGGTGCCGGCAAGGTGGTACTGGTCGGACAAACCGTGGCGAAGAACCTGTTCGGCGACGCCAGCCCCATCGACCAGGTGGTGCGCGTGAACAAGGTGCCGCTGACCGTGATCGGCCTGCTCGACCGCAAGGGTCAGAACATGATGGGCCAGGATCAGGACGACATCCTGCTTATGCCGATCAGCACGGCTCGCAAGCGCGTGCTCGGCTCCAGCCGTTTTGCCAGCGGCCGCAGCGTCGGCTCGATCATGGTCAAGGTCAAGGATGGCGCCAACATGCCGGAAGCAGAGGCCCGCATGCGCGAACTGCTGCGCCAGCGCCACCGCTTGCAGAACGGCCAGGACGATGACTTCTTCGTCCGCAATCTCCAGGAAATTCTCGCCGCCCAGGAAGCCTCGTCGAAGGTGATGTCGCTGCTGCTCGCCGCCGTGGCCTCGGTCTCGCTGCTGGTGGGCGGCATCGGCATCATGAACATCATGCTGGTCTCGGTCACCGAGCGCACCCGCGAGATCGGCCTGCGCATGGCCGTCGGCGCGCGCGGGCGCGACATCCTCACGCAGTTCCTGGTCGAGGCGGTGACGCTCTCGCTGATCGGCGGTGCCATCGGCATCCTGCTCGGTTCCGGCGGCGCGATACTGGTGGCCAACCTGGCCGGCTGGCGCACCGAGCTATCGGTTGCCTCCATTGTCCTCGCGGCCGGTTTCGCCGGTGGCATCGGCGTGTTCTTCGGCTACTACCCGGCGAAGAAGGCTTCGCGCCTTTCACCCATCGAAGCGCTGCGCTACGAATAGCGCATGACAATCCGGCTGTAACACAAGGTCGCCAGCTATCCGCCATAATAGCTCGGATATGGCGGATGAAATCGAACTCAAGCTGGCACTGGCGGAAGCTGACCAGCCGCGCTTCCTGCGCCACCCGCGCCTGCGGCACGCAGCAGCGCGCCATGTCGACACCCTCGACAACATCTACTACGACACGCCCGACCTCGCCCTGCGCCGACGCGGCATCGCCTTGCGCCTGCGTCGCCAGGGCCGTCGCTGGCTGCAAACCGTCAAGCTGGCGGGCTCTGCCAGCGTCGGCCTGTCCAGCCGTCCGGAATGGGAGACGCCCTACGGCGGCCATTTCGATTTCTCGGTAATCGAAGTCGAGTCCGTGCGCGAATGGCTGCAACGGCCCAAGCTACTGGCGCGCATCGTGCCGATTTTCGAGACGCGCTTCCGCCGCAATACCTGGCACTTCGCCGTCGGCGGCGGCGATTTGCTGCTGACCCTGGATCGCGGCTGGATCGTCGCCAACGGCCGCCGCGAGGCGATTTCCGAACTCGAACTGGAACTCTCCGGCGCGCCGGTGCAGGCGATCTTCGATATCGCCCTGGCCCTGGGCGAGCGCATCGCCCTGCCGCCCGCCGTGCTCTCCAAGGCCGAGCGTGGCTACCGCCTGCATGCCGGCACTGCGCTGGCGCCGGTCAAGGCCGCCACCATTCCACTGACCGGCGACATGGCGCCGGAAGCGGCCTTTCGGCGCATCGCACTGGACTGCCTGGAACACCTGCAACGCAACCACATCGGCGCGCTGACCCATAGCGACCCAGAATACATCCATCAGATGCGTGTCGCCACGCGCCGCCTGCGTGCCGCCCTGCGCCTGTTCGCGCCGGTGCTGGCCTCCGGTGCGGACGAAACCCTGCGTGCGCCGCTGGCCGAGCTGATGACACGCCTGGGCCGCGCCCGCGATCTCGACGTGTTGCAAACCGAGATCACCGATCCGGTGTTGAACGCCCTGCCCGACGAGCCACGCCTCACCGCCCTGGCCAGCGACATCACCAACCGCCGCTACGGCGCCCGTGACGAAGCGCTGGCAGCCCTGGCGGCCCCAGCCTATGGACAGGCGCTGCTGGTGGCGCTGCAAGCCCTGCACAGCGAACCAGGCACCACGCTAGAAGGCGATCCGTTGGCCACCTTCGCCACCCGTCGCTTGCGCCGCTTACGGCGCAAGGTGCTGCAATTGGCCGCCGCTGCCCGCATTGACGATCCGGTTTCACTGCATGCGCTGCGCATTGGCATCAAGCGCCTGCGCTACGGTCTGGAGTTCTTTTCACCGCTGGCGAAGCGCTCGCCACGTGCGGTACTCAAGCGCCTCGCAGCCTTGCAGGAGACGCTGGGGCAGCTCAACGACCTGGCCAACGCCGGCACCCTGCTGATGGACTGCGCCGCCGACGATCCGCGCCTGCGCGAGGCGGTGACGCTGATCGCCGGCTGGCACGGCCCGCGCCATGCATCCCTACTGACCCGCATTCCGCCCGAGCTGGCGCGTCTGGCCCGCTTGCGGCTACCAACACTGAATTAACGTCCCTGTCACATGCGGCCACTAGAATGCCGCGCCTTACAAGACCAAGACGAGGAGAGCATTCAATGGATCTGATCCTGTGGCGTCATGCCGAGGCGGAGGAAGGCGGGAACGCGATTCCCGATCACAAGCGGCGGCTCACGGCCCGTGGCGAAAAGCACGCCAAGCAGGTATCCCGCTGGCTGCACCAGCACTTGCCAAGAAAGCGCCGCATCCTCGTCAGCCCCGCCGAGCGTACGCAGCAAACGGCCCATGCCCTGCAACTGCCCTATGAAGTCGAGCCAAAAGTCGGCATTGGCGCCACGGCGGCCGACATCCTCGGCGTTACCGGTTGGCCGGACGAGAGCGGCGCAGTGCTGGTGATCGGCCACCAGCCGAGCCTGGGCCGCATCGCCGCCCTGCTGCTGGGCGGCGAGGAAGCCGACTGGTCGATCAAGAAGGGCGGCGTCTGGTGGTTCTCCAACCGGGTGCGCAACGACGAGACCCAGACCGTCCTGCGGGCTGTGTTGAACCCCGATTTCACCTGAAATTTCATCGCCTTGCCACGCATGACGCTTGCAAGATAAGGAGACTTTTGATATTTTAGGCCTGAATATATACAGCTATTCATCAGCCTTCATGTCCAAAGACTCCGCTTCCGATACCGAAACCCGCGCCAGCGCCGACCACGCCCCCGATCTGCGGCTCTGGCTGCGCATGCTGGCCTGCACCAACATGATCGAAAGCCACATCCGCTCGCGCCTGCGCACGGAATTCGATATCACCCTGCCCCGCTTTGACCTCATGGCCCAGCTGGAGCGCGTGCCGCAAGGCCTGAAAATGGGCGAACTGTCCAAGCGCATGATGGTCACCGGCGGCAACGTCACCGGCATCACCGACCAGCTTGTCGCCGAGGGCCTGGTGATCCGCGAGGACAATCCGAAGGACCGTCGCGCCTACATCGTCAAGCTGACGCCGGACGGCCGCCGCGCCTTCCGCAAGATGGCCGAGGCCCATGAAAACTGGGTGGTCGAGCTGTTCGAAGGCATCAGCGAGAAGGATCGCAACCAGCTTCACCAGCTGCTGGCGACGCTGAAAGCCCGGGTTTCCGGCTTCACCGCCAAGTAGCGGCTCGATGCCGGATTCAAGCTCGGGCCCGGTTCTGCCGTAAAATCGGTTTCGCATTCCACGGATTTCCCCACCCGCGCCCGATATGACTCTCCGCCCCGGCCTCACTTTTGCCATGCTGCTCGCGCTCGCAGGCTGCGACCAGCTTGGCATCGAAACTCCCGTCCAGGAAATGCAGCGTCTCGAAGCCGAGGGCAAGGCCATCGGCAGCTCCTGCCGGCAGTCGGGCCGGGCCCTGGAAGACTGCTACCAGATCAATCCCAAGGCGCCCAAGGCGGCGATTTTCACCGGCTGGCGAGAGATGGATGCCTATATGCGGGAAAACAAGATCGAGGAAGTGAAGCCCGCTTTCCCGATGCAGCCGCCGCAAGCCAAGCGCAAACCCTTCGAGCCGGTAGTCGAGGAAGCACCGGCGGCCCCGGTCAAGGCCGACGAAAAAGCCGCCGAAAAACCGTCCGAAGAGCATCCCAAGGCCGAGGAAAAACCGGCTGAGGTGAAACCTGCGGCTCCTGCTGCCCCGCTGAAAAAGTCGGCGCTGGCGACACGGCGACTGGCCTGAGCGTTCGCTCCTTCCAGGCTCGATACACCCGCAAAGCTACCTGCGCGTCGTTCGCTGCGTAGAGAATCTGCTGCTCGCTCAAGCGCGGGTTGGCCCAATTGGTGGTCGAGGTGCGCTTGGACTTTTGCAGGCGCTGGCCGAAGAACATCGCCACCGCCGACTTCGCTCCGACATCGCCCCGCTTGTCCTGGCGCAGGGCACTGGCCAGATCAAGCACATGCGCCGACTCGATGCCCAACTTGACCTGTAGCCGCAGCAGGTCGTCGCGCAGACCGAAGCCCACCTTCAATACCTTCGGCGATTCCAGCACCTGACGCACGACCTCCCGGTCCAGCCGCTCGTCCACCGGGAAGAGATAGGCCTTGTCGGCCGTCGACAACTGGATCAGATGCGGCCCGGTGGACACCTCGCCCTTGGCAAAGGTCGGCTTCGACTCGGTATCGAAGCCAACCGCATCGGTAGCCAGCAAGGCCGTCAGCGCGGCGGCCGCCTGCTCCTTTGTGCGCACCAGCACCACGTCGTCGAGCTGGATGCCTGGATACAGCGGCAGCTCCGCGTCATTGGCGGGATGGGCCACCACCTCAGGGCGCCGGATTGAAGTAGCGCAGGTGCAGCGCCTCGATTTCCTTCAGCACTGGCTCCGGCAACGTCAGAGCACAGGCGTCGATGTTCTCCTGCAACTGGGCCATGCTGGTCGCACCGATGATGGTGCTGGAGACGAACCAGCGCGAGGCAACGAAGGCCAGCGCCAGTTGCGTCGGCGTCAGACCGTGGCGCTTCGCCAGTTCGACATAGGCGGCGACCGCCGGCTGCACATTGAGCTTGGAATAGCGCTGACCGAAGCCCTCGAACATGCTGATGCGCCCCTGGGCTTTCGGGTCGGCCAGATACTTGCCGGACAGCAGGCCGAAGGCCAGCGGCGAATAAGCCAGCAGGCCGATGTTCTCGCGATGACCGATCTCGGCCAGGCCCATTTCCCAGGTGCGATTGAGCAGGTTGTAGGCGTTCTGCACCGAGATCACATTGGGTAAGCCGTGCTCCTTGGCCAAGCGCGAAAACTCCATCACGCCCCAGGGCGTCTCGTTGGACAGGCCGACGTGGCGCACCTTGCCTTCCTTGACCAGTTCCGCCAAAGCCTCCAGCGTTTCCCGCAGCGGCACGAAGTCCCGCTCCTTGGCGGCGTCGTACTGGTAGGCGCCAAAGATCGGCGTGTTGCGGTCGGGCCAGTGCAGCTGGTAGAGGTCCACGTAATCCGTTTGCAGGCGCGACAGCGAAGCCTCGATGGCGGCGCGGATGTTCTTGCGGTCGAAAGCCAGTTCGCCGCCGCGTATCCACTTCATGGTCCGTCCCGGGCCGGCGATCTTGGTGGCGAGGACAATCTTGTCGCGGGCCTGCTTCTTCAGCCAACTGCCGATGTAGGTCTCGGTTTTGCCATAGCTCTCCGCATTGGGCGGCACGGAATACATTTCCGCCGTGTCGATGAAGTTGATGCCGCTGGCGAGGGCGTGATCGAGCTGGGCATGTGCATCGGCCTCGGTGTTCTGCGTGCCGAAGGTCATGGTGCCGAGGCAGACGGTGGACACGGAAAGATCGCTGCTGCCGAGGGTGGTGTATTTCATGGGGGCGCTGTTCCTGTTCTTTTCGTTGGAGGCGTTATTCTATGGCACTCGAAATTTACTGCCATCCCGTCCTGTCATGAAAAAAATCATTCTTTCGCTTGCTCTTGTCATCTTCGCCGTGGTCGGAGGAGCGCTCTGGTGGCTGTCCGGAAATCTCGATGCAGTGGTGAAAAAGGCCATCGAGGTGCCGGCCAGCGAAATGACCAAGGCGCGGGTGGGCGTGGGCGAGGTGAAGATCGCTCCGGTGGACGGCAAGGGCGCCATCGGCGGGCTGGTCATCGGCAATCCGCCGGGCTTCAAGACGCCCCATTTGCTGAAGGCGGAACGCATCGAAGTGGAGATCGACATCGCGACTGTGACGAAGGACGTGGTGCTCGTCCGCCGCATCGCCGTGGTCGCCCCGGATGTGATCTACGAAAAGGGCGACACCATGACCAACATCGACGCCATCCAGAAGAACATCGCCGCCTACCTCGGCCCCTCGGATACCAGCAAGCAGGGCAAGAAACTGATCGTCGAGGAACTCATCATCCGCAATGCCAAGGCCCAGGCCAGTGCCGCCTTCATGGGCGGCAAGACGGTGACCGTGCCCCTGCCCGACATCACGCTGAAGAACGTCGGCCGCGCCAAGGGCGGCCTCACGCCCGGCGAACTGGGTCAGGAAGTCGCCGCCGCGCTGAAGGCGAAACTCACCAGCGCAGTCAGTTTCGACCGATTGATGAAATCCACCGGCGAAACCCTGGACAAGGCCGGCAGTGCGATCAAGGGCCTGTTCAAGTAGAAAGTCGCCGCATCGCCGTACCACCAGCGCCGACTTTTCTCGGCACTCAAGGAATGTTGATGGTCGCGGTGGCGTTCTGGCTGCCGCCGCCGGGGACCGTGGTGTCGGTATAGGTCACGGTGATCGGCGAGCAGGTCGGGCCTACTCCGATGTTGATGTCGATCCTGCCGTTGCCGGCGGCCGGGGTGCCGGTAAGATGGAATTCCGATGTCGGCGTATTTTTGAACACGCGCTTGAAGACGCCCGAGGAAACAGCCGGGATGCTGAAGGTTTCCACGTCGCCGGCAGCATTGGTGATTTTCACGCTGACGCTGGTGGCGCCGGCCTTGTCGGGATCGGTCACCGTCACCGGCATCTGCAAGCTTGCCAGGGGCGCAATGCCATTCGCTATGTTGAAGCAGGTATAAGGCAGGGATGCGCTGACGGTCGCCAGCGTGGGGCTTGTGGCGGATGTCACTGCCGCCACAGGCTTGAAGGGATTGCCACCAGTAATGCCCGCCAAACCCCAGCCGCCGGCGCTCTTGTGCATCAGGAAAGTGCCCTGCCCGGTTTCAAGCTGAGGCGTGTAATTGGGCAGCAGCAGGCAGCGCTTTTCCCAGGTGGCCTGGACGACGGCGAGATCCTTGCCGCCCTGGGCCTGCACGTTGCTCAGGTTGAAGCGCATATGCTTGCAGCGGGTGCTGTCGGCGAGAATGTCGTCGAGCATCTTCTGGTAGCCGATCATCGACGGCGACAGCTTGCGCCGGAAATGGTCGAGATCGCCGCGTTCATAGGCCCGCAGGTGTTCGTCGAGGGCGAGCCGGGCATCGCGGCCGCCATCGGTATCACCACCACGTCCCTTGTCTTCCTTTTTTGGGCGCGCGCCGCTTTCCTTGCGGCGATCTTCCAGACGTTGCGGTGCTGCCGTTTCGGCATCGGCCTTTTTCTTCTCGATGGCGGCCTCGTTGCGCGTCGGCACGAAGAAGGCCGGCACCTTGGGCAGGACCGTCGGCGGAATCGTCCCGCGCGGTGCGAAGCCGGCTTGTCCCGGTGCGATGTCGATCTTGCCGAAGGGCGTATCCAGCAGAGTGCCGCCTTCGTTGACCTTGTCGTAGGTGCCGGCCTCCGGGCCTTCGTCGATGACCAGCGGCTCGTGGTCGGTGCCGCGAATGCCGATGGTCGCCGTCGCCGTCTTCACGGCATAGCTGCGGGCATTGGTCTTGCCGATCCAGCCGGTGACGGAACGGAAGCTGCCCTTGAGCAGGCGCAGTACCGCATGATCCGCGTCACCGCCATCGGCCTGATAGGCGTCGATCTTCAGCCGGGTGTTGCGGCGCAGGGCCAGCAGGCCGCTGTCGTCGGTGCGCACATGCACTTCGCCATCACTGCCCGTCACCACGGTATCGCCTACTTCGACGCGCTCCCCCGCCTTGAGCAAGCGGGTTTCGCCGCCGGCCGTGGTCAGGCTGGCCGTCCCTTCGACGAAGTCCACCGTGCCACGGGCATGAACGACACCACCGACGGCGGCCGCGAGCACTACCGATATCCACGCTGCAAATCTATTTACGCTCATCGCATCACTCATTCGTTTGGAAGATCGCTGCATCACGGCAGGGGAAAATCAAAGGGATTGTCGCCGGACAAACCCTCAAGACGCCAAGAATCGTGCTGTCGGCCGAAAACAAAATTGCTGCGCCCTTCGCGCAACTGGGCCAGTCCCGTGCCGACTTGTATCCAGCGCGCCTCCCATTCGACGTGAAGATTGATGCTAAAGGCATCTCTGGTCAGTTCCGCCGAACGCAGATGGAAACGTAGCTGGAGACGGCGGCCAGGCTGGGCACGCACAGCAGTCATCAGCTTGCCAAATCCCACCAGCCTCGGACTGAGCATGTCCTGCACGGTATGCTCGTCACCCGTGCTGTAACTGTCGAGCAGCCGCTGCACCATCACATGGACATCAACGAGGGAAAGCTCTCCGGCACCAATCACCGGCGCCGCTGAAGTACGACACGCGCTGAGCAGCAGGCCACTGCTAAGGGCCATCACGACAAGAATCAAACGAAATGCCTTCATCGCTACCTCAGAATTGATAGGTGAGTTGCAGGCCGGCCACATGTTCGCGCACTGCCAGGGCGAGTACGCCGATGTTGCGCCGCAGATCGCGATAGTAGAGCTTGAGGCTGCTCTTTTCCGCCAGCGGCCGCGAGGCTTCCAGTTGCACACCGCGCTGATGCAGATCGGGCTGACCAAAGGCCTGAGTCAGCAGGCCCTGCGTCAGGTTCAGGGACAGCGTGCCCCAACCATTGCGCCGGGCATTCAGACTGAGGGCATAGCTGACGTCGCGGACATCCACGTTGCCGGCCATGTGCTGCGTGCGATGCGCACCGTTGAAGCCGACATCAATGCCCCAGGTGGCTGGCGTCGCATCGTTGGCGTCGTCGAAATTGCGCGTGATACCGACCTGCCAGGTTTCCGCATCCGAATCGCTGGTCGGTGCAGCGGCGCTGCGCGTATTGGTGATGCCGTAACCGAGTGAGGTGGACAGGCCGGGGCGGTTGTAGTTGAAGCTACCGGCGGTCTGGAGATTGCGGGTCAGGAAGCCCAGCGGATCGCGCGTCCGCGCGTCGTTGCGGGACAGGGCGAGACCCAGGCCCGGCAAGTTTTCGCCGAAGCTGAAGTTAAGTCGCAAACCGTCGGACAGGGTGCGGGTAGCGGTGCCGAGCGTGTTGGTTGCCAGCAGCGGGACGCTCCGGCTGTCACGGGTTTCGATGCCAAGGGTCAGCCAGGAAGCGGCGGTCCAGTCGCCGGCGCCATAGGCTTCGGTGATGCCTGACTGGACCATGGCCGACAGGCTGGCATAGCGCGGATCGATACGATGCCAGCCGCCGCGCAGGGACAGGCTGTCATTGCGCCAGGCACCGTCGAGCAGTTCGGCGCCACCGGCCATGCCTTCCTGGCCGCGCACCTGCTGCCAGCCGCGAGCAGCCTCTCCGCTCAACGACAGATTGCCCTCCTGGAACTGGAAACCAGCGCTGCGGGAACTGATCCGCGCCGGGTTGAGCACGGCAATCAGGTCGGGATTGGTGACGCTGCCCTCGCGGTCGGCACCGGTCTGGCGGGTGGCGTACAACTTCAGGGCCTGGCTCCAGGCATATTCGGCTTTGATGCCCTTGGTATCGCGCAGAAATTGGTTACGCAGTACGCCGCCCTCCAGCGCTTCCCAACTTTCAGCAACGGTACCAAGGTAGGCCTGGAGGCTGAGATCGCCGAAGCGATAGCTGCCAAGACCGCCTCGCGCGGCCAGCGCCGAACCGAGACTGGAAAAATTCGGCGCCACGTCGCCAAAGGCAAACTGGTACTGGCTGGCAGTAACGCCGGCCTGAAGATTATTGATCTGTCGCGGCCGGTTCATCACCGCCACATCGTTGGCGTGGGTAGTGGCGAACTGGAAATGGGCCTGCGCATCCGCCGTGGTTTTCATGCGGAAATCCCCCTGCGTCTGGAGCCGATAGTAGTCGCCGGCTTGCATCGCCGTCAGGGCTGGATTCACCGTCTCGACTTTGACCTCGTAGCTGTCTGCGGTGACACCGGCGGTCCACTCCAACCGGGAAGTACCACTTTCAGTCGGCACCAAAGTAGGCACCGGGCCGCCGCCGGCCTTGGCCTGCCAGGCATCGACAGCCTGGGCATTGCCGCCGTCCGCGCCTTGGGCTAAGGCCGTAGCCAATGTGGATACGGTTCCCAGGGCGATGCCCAGGCGCAAAGTCTTGGCAAGGGGAAAACCAGATAAATACATCGTCATCATCGCTATCAAAAATCGGGTCAATCGGGTCGGTAGGGAATCTGCACGGTGAAGCCGGTCCCGACGCCGGGAGCGCTGCTGCACGCGACACGACCACCATGGCGCTCCGCCGCGCGACGGACAATCGACAAACCAAGCCCGGTGCCCGGTATCTGACCGACATTGCTGCCACGGAAAAAGGTGTCAAACAGGTGCACCTTCTCGCCCTCGGTTACGCCAATGCCCTGGTCGAGCACCTCGAACACGGTTTCTCCGTCGTTCAGCGCGAGATCGAGACGAACTTCACTTCCCGGCGCGGAATACTTGATCGCGTTGGCCAGCAGATTGGTGAGTATCTGCCGCAGCAGATTGGCATCGAAGGCCCGCACCGGATGCCGCCCCGTCACCGAAAGCAGGATGACGTGACTGCCTCGTGAGGACATTTCCATTTCCGCCACCACATCGCGGCAGAACTTCTCCACGTCCAGCGGCATCGGCGAATAACCGTGGCGACCAGAATCCATGCGCCCGATGGTCAGCACCTGATCGAGCAGCACGGTCATGCGCCCGACGGCGACCTGGATGTCGCCAATGATCTGCCGACGCTCTTCCAGGCCGAGACGATCCCAGTAGCCAGTGAGCAGGTCGGCGGCGGAGAGTATCGTCGCCAGCGGCGTGCGGAATTCGTGAGAGGTCACGGAGATGAAACGCATCTTGAGTTCGGACAGTTCGCGCTCGCTCACCAGTGATCGCGTGGCCGACTCTTCCCGTTCGCGCAGTTCGGCGTGGGCCGCCTGAAGCTCGGCCAGGGCGTTCTGGAGTTCGCTGCGGGAGGCATTGAGTTGCGCACCGCGCGCATCGACCCGAGCTTCCAGCTCCTGGTTGAGGTTGCGCAAGGATTCCTCGGCGCCACACCGTGCCGTCATGTCACGCGAGACCACCACCACGTAGTCGACCTGGCCACCCAGACCGATCACCACATCCGAACGGGATTCGAAATGCCGGGTCAGTCCATCGACGCCAATGAAGCGGTATTCGGCCCGCTCGCCGATGCCACTGGTGACGACCCGTTCGAAAACCTCGCGTATCCGCGCCCGGTCATCGACGTGAATGCCGGCGAAGGTATCGCTACCCCGAGCCGCGCCGGCTTCACCGAGGATCGCAACGAAGGCCGGATTGGCGTAGAGCCGGCAGCCGTCCCGATCCACCAGGGAGATCAAATCCCCACCGTGCTCGGCGATCATGCGCAAATGCAATTCGCTGCCCGATGGCGACGGCATGTCCTGATCGACCAGGCGGATGTCGGCGGTGCACGGCATCAGCGTCTCCGCGTTCCGTGACGACGATGCTGGATGGACATGGGGCTCTCCTTGGCTGCGCAGGTATGAAGCACCACCTATCGCAACAGCCATGCCATGAATATTTACACAATAAATTCATGGGGTTAGGAATCAAGCCCCGCCCAAAAGAGATGAGCATGTGTTGGCTGGAGCCAACACATGCTCATCCTCCACCAACCAACTCATTGATTCAAAATAAATAAATGGTGTTGGGAATTACCAACGACGGCGAAAGGACGCCCTCAGGCCGTCTGTTTGAAACGCGCGGGCTCCAAACTGTGCCGGGCCAGCAGGGTATAGAAGTCGCTGCGATTGCGCTTGGCCAGACGCGCTGCCTGGCTGACATTGCCCTGGGTGATCTTGAGCAGGCGGGTCAGGTAGTCCCGCTCGAAATCGCGGCGGGCATCGTCGAAGGACGCCAGCTCCTCGCCGCCCCGCGTCACCGCCCGCTCCACCAGACTCAGCGGAATCAACGGCGTGGTGCTGAGGGCGACGCACTTCTCGACGGCATTGAAAATCTGCCGCACATTGCCGGGCCAGGGCGCCGCCAGCATCGCGTCCATGGCCTCGGGAGCGAAGCCGGTGACCTTCTTGCGGTACTTGTCCGCCAGTGCGGAAAGGAAATGCTGCGCCAGCAGGGGAATGTCTTCCGGGCGCTCGGACATCGGCGGCAGCACCAGGTTGACCACGTTCAGCCGGTAGTAGAGGTCCTCGCGGAAACTGCCGTTGCGGATCGACTCCTGCAAGTCCCGATGAGTCGCCGAGACGACCCGCACATCGACCGGCAACGCACGCGCGCCACCGACGGGCCGCAACTGCCGCTCCTGTAGCACGCGCAGCAGCTTGACCTGGAGGAAGACCGGCATGTCGCCGATCTCGTCGAGGAACACGGTACCGCCCTCGGCCTCGCGGAACAGACCGGGATGGTCCCGCATCGCGCCGGTGAAGGCGCCCTTGACGTGGCCAAAGAGTTCGGATTCGAGCAGGTTCTCCGGAATCGCACCGCAGTTGATGGCGACGAAGGGCGCATCGCGGCGATTGCTCATGTCGTGCAGGGTCTGCGCCAGGAGTTCCTTGCCGGTCCCGGTATCGCCGCCGATCAGGACGCTGGCATCGGTAGCGGCGACGGCCTGGGCCTCCTCGATCACGGCCCGCATGCGCGGGCTGCGGGTGATGATATTGGCCTCCCAGGGTTCGCTGCCGGCCGGCAGGGCCGGTGCACGCAGGGCCAGGGCGCGACTGATCTCGATCAGCAGGGCCTTTTGCTCATAGGGTTTGGTCAGGTAGCCGAAAACGCCGCGCCGGGTGGCCTGGACGGCATCCGGAATCGTGCCGTGGGCCGTAAGGATGATCACCGGTAGCAGGGGATAGCGCTGCCTCACCGCCTCGAACAGGGCCAGGCCATCCATGCCGCCCATGCGCAGGTCGGTGATCAGCAGGTCCGGCCGCTGCTCCTCGACCATCGCCAGCGCGGTTTCGCCGCTGTCGGCGGCACTGACCGCGAAACCTTCCTCGCGCAGCAAAATACCCAGCAGCTTGAGCAGCGTCGGATCGTCGTCGACTATTTGGATGCGGGCAGGGTTCGTCATGAATCAGAAGCTTCCTTTGGCCAGGAGTTCACCAGCGGCGGCAGCGGGCACTGGTTTGCTGAAGTAGTAACCCTGCGCGTCCTCGCAACCGAGGCCGGCAAGAAATTCGAAATGATCCTTGGTCTCAACGCCTTCGGCGATGACGATCATGCCGAAGCTGTGCGCCATCGCCACGACGGCCCGGGTGATGGCGGCATCACCGGCATCCGTGGTGATATTACGAACGAAACTCTGGTCCACCTTCAGCGCATCCAGCGGGAAGCGCTTGAGATAGGACAGGGAGGAATAGCCGGTGCCGAAATCGTCCATGGCGAGGGCCAGACCCAGCGCCTTGAGTTCGGTGAGGATGGCCAGAGTGCGTTCCACGCCCTGCATGGCAATGCTCTCGGTGATCTCGAGTTCGAGGGCGGCCGGCGGCAAGCCACTCTGTTCCAGCGCGCCGGCCACGGTCGCCACCAGGCCGTTGGTGGAAAACTGGCGGGCGGAGAGGTTCACCGCCATGCGCAGGGGACCAAGCCCTGCATCGAGCCAGGCCTTGGCCTGGCGACAGGCCTCGCCCAGCGCCCAGGCGCCGATGGGCACGATGATGTCGCTTTCTTCGGCCACGGGAATGAACTCGGCCGGCGAAACGAAGCCCAGCTCGGCGTGCTGCCAGCGCATCAAGGCCTCGAAACCGACGATACGGCGTGTGGCGATATCCACTTGCGGCTGGTAGTGCAAGGCCAGCTCGCCCCGCTCCAGGGCCTTGTGCAAATCGTTGTGCAAACGCAGACGACGTACCGCCCGCTCGTTCATTTCGGCGGCAAAGAAACGCAAGGTTCCCGGACCGGCCTGCTTGGCGTGGCTCAGAGCCGCATCCGCATTGCGCATCAGATCTTCCGGCAGATCGGCGCCCTCGCCGAGCAGGGCGGCGCCGGCACAGGCAGTCAGAAACAGCTCCTGCCCGTTCTCGTGATAGGGCGCGGCAATGCCTGCCAGCAAGTCGGCACAGAAGGATTCGAGGTAAGCATCGTCGCCGAAACCTTCGAGCAGGACCGCGAACTGGTCGCCGGCCAGGCGCGCCACACCATCGTATTCGCTGACGAACATGGCCTGATTGACGCGGCGGAAGAGGCGATCCGCGACTTCGCGCAGTACGCGATCACCGCTTTCGTGGCCGAGGGAATCATTTACGCGGGACAGGCCATCCAGGCCCAAGGCGATCAAAGCCAGCCGAGACTGGCTGCGCATGGCCTGGTGACTGGCGGCCCGCACCCGCTCCAGCAGCAGCGTGCGATTGGGCAGATCGGTCAGGCTGTCGAAATGAATCAGGCGCTGGGCTTCGCTCTGGAGGCGTTGCGATGCCTGGCTCTGCGTCTCCCGGCGGGCCAGGCGGGCGCGCACGGCGGCCAGCAATTCGTCACGCTGGAAGGGCTTGACCAGATAGTCGTCGGCGCCCCGGTTCATGCCGGAACGCATGTCGCCGTGATCCGCCTTGGCAGTGAGGAAAACGAAGGGGATCGCCGCCGTCAGCGGATCGTCGCGAACGGCATCGAGCAGGCCATGCCCATCCATCTCGGGCATCATCACATCGGAAAGGATCAGCGCCGGCAGATGCTCGCGGATCAAGGCCAGGGCTTCCTTGCCATTGGCGGCCGCAGCCACATCGAAGCCTTCGATGCGCAACATGCGCGTCAGATTGTCGCGGATTGCCTCCTCGTCTTCGGCGACGACGACACGCGGGCGCTGATCGTTTTGGCTCACACTGTGGCTCACACCTGCCCCCGTGCCGCCTTGAGCCGCTGCTCGATGATGCCGGCCAACACCGCAAGATTGAAGGGCTTGGTGACGTATTCGTTGGCCCCCAGCAGGAAGCCGACACGGGCATCCTCGACATCGGCGCTGGCGGTCAGGAACACGAAGGGGACCCCCGCCGTGGCAGGCTCAGCCCGCAAGCGGGCCAGCACACCGAAGCCGTCGATACCGGGCATCATCAGATCGCAGAGAATCAGATCGGGCGGCGTACGTAGGGCCATTTCGATGCCCTGCGTACCGTGAGCAGCCTCCATCGGCAGGTAGCCCTCGAGACGAAGGAAGCGCGAGACGTTTTCGCGCACGGCGGCCTCATCATCAATGACGAGGATTCTGGCTTGTTTGGCTGACATCATGATTCTTTTGTCTCCTTAGGTACCACCAGCGGCAGCGTCACGTCGAAGCGGGTGCCGATACCGGCCGCGCTTTCGACGGAAATCCGTCCGCCATGGAGGTCGACAGCACGTTTAACAATGGCCAGACCAAGGCCCGTACCCTGAATGTTGCCGACATTCGAGGCGCGATGGAAGGTTTCGAACAAGCGCGCCTGATCTTCGTAGGGAATACCGATGCCGGCGTCGGCCACCGACAGGCGCATTTCACCAGCTTCGCACTGAAGGGACACCACCACGGGCGTCCCTTCGGCGGAATACTTGAAGGCATTGCCGACAAGATTGCCGACGATATGACGCAGCAACTTTTCGTCCAGCATCCCGGAATCTTCGGTGGATGCGCTGGAAAAATCCAGCCGCTTCAAGCCCGAACCGTCGCTGGCTGCGGCGCGAGCGGCCTCTTCAACCACGGCGCGAACAAGCGCGACGGGCTCCACGGAGCCGGGCTGAAACTCCAGCTTGCCTGCGTCAGCACGTCCGATCATCAGCACGCCATCGAGCATCAGTGTCATGCGCTTGACGGCACTTTCAATGCTGCCGATGACTTCGGTCTTCTCATCCACCGGCAATCGATCACCGTAGTAGCGCAGCAATTCAGCGGAAGACAGGATGGTCGCCAGAGGTGTGCGGAATTCGTGGGATGTCATGGAAACAAAGCGACTCTTCAACTCGTTGAGTTCACGCTGCTGGGCCAGCGCCCGGCGCGTGTCCTCTTCGGCCTGGCGTCGCTGGGTCACATCGAGCACGGTCCAGATGGTGCCGCGCGACAGATCGCTGGAATTCACCGCCTTGCCCGAGAGGTTGGCCCAGAACAGGCTACCGTCACCGCGCCGCATGCGCAACTCGGACTCGAAGGCACGGCCGGCACGTACTGCAACCGACACGGCGGCCCCGACACGGAGATATTCCTCGCGGGAGGGATAGTAGGCCTCCAAAGAACGGCCGGTGATCTCGACGTCCATGACACCGAAGAGCTCACGCATGGCCTTGTTGGCCCAGTGTACGCGCCCATCAGCATTCAGAAAGGCAATGCCGACCACCGATGTTTCGAGTATCGTTTCGCGTTCGCCCAGCGACTGTTGCAGGCTCTCTTCCAATCGGCGCTGCTGGGTAATGTCGTGAATGAAGGACAGGGTGGCCTGCTTGCCTTCCCATTCCACCTGTACCGTGCTGCCCTCGACCCAAAGCAGTTCTCCGGTCTTGCGACGAACCCGGAAGGTCAGCACCATGTGGTCACCGGATCGCTGATCCACATATCCACGCGCCGTCTCCGCCATGAAAGCGCGGTCCGATTCATCGACACAGGTCAGGAAGCTCGGCAGGGCAAGCATCTCCTGCTCGGTGAAACCAGCCATGTCCAGCATCGCCGGATTGGCCAGACAGATGCGGTTGCCGCGAACGATGACGATGCCCACCGGTGCGCCGTCGATAACGCTGCGGTAATGGGCCTCGGAGCGCCGCACCACGTCCTCCACTGCCTTGCGCCGGGTGATGTCGGAAATGAAGGACAGTGTCGCCGGCTGGCCGTCCCAACTGATCGCCACGGCAGCCAGGTCCACCCAGACCACCGATCCATCCTTGTGCAGCACGCGAAACTCGTAGCGGGACTCGACCTGCTCGCCGCGCTGCCGTCGCAGGTGGCGATCAATCACCTGGGCACGGTCCTCGGGATGTACCAGTGGCAGAAACTCGCTGCCGATCATGGTCTCCATCGTGTATCCGGTGATGGCAAGTGCCTGGGGGTTGATGAAGGCAAAGCGGCCGTCGCGCACGACGATGATGCCGACGCTGACGTTATCCACCACGTGGCGATAGCGCTCCTCGGACTTCGCCAGCGCCTCGTCCTGGGCCTTGCGCTCGGTAATGTCAGTGATGAAAGACAGTGTGGCCGGCCGACCGCCCCATTCGATGACCACGCCGGAAATCACCAGCCAGATGATCTCGCCGTCCTTGCGCCGGATACGGAATTCGTAGTGATCGCCGGCCGTGGTGTCGCCGTCCAGGCGACGCTGGTAGCGATCCATGACCTTGGCCCGGTCTTCCTCGACGACGAACGTGAGAAATGGCGAAGCACACAGTTCGGCCGCCTCGTAGCCACTGATGCGACAGGTGCTGGGATTGGCGTAACAAAGCACGCCATCCTGAACAATGATGATGCCTTCGCTGACGTTCTCCACGACTCGCCGATGCTGCTCCTCGGAACTGCGCAAGGCCGCCTCTGCCGCCTTGCGGCTGGTGATGTCTGCGGCAAAGGAGAGCGTGGCCGGCCTGCCGTCCCACTGGATCAACACGGCATCGAGAGCGACCCAGACGACCTCGCCGTTTTTGCGCATCACTTGCAGCTCATAGTGGGGATCAACGTATTCCCCTCGCTGACGACGGATGTGACGATCCATCACCACGGCCCGCTCGTCGGGATGGACGATATGAAGAAACTCGGCGCCATCCATCTCCTCGGCGGTATAGCCGATGATGTCCAGTGCACGCGGATTCATGAATACGAAGTGGGCATCGCGAACAACGAAAATGCCAATGGACACGTTGTCCACCACCAGCCGGTAGCGTTCCTCGGAGCGACGCAAGGCATTGTCGGCGGATTCGAGCTGAGCCAGACGCTCGGTCAGTTCGCGAGTGCGCTCTTCGATGCGCTGCTCAAGATCGTGATTGAGGCGACGCACCTCCTCCTCGGCCCGCAAGCGATCATCGATATTGGAAAAAGTGACAACAGCACAGCGTCGGCCACCGCCCACATCCATCGCACGCGCGCTAACCAAGGCGGTGAGAAAGCTCCCATCGCTCCGGCGAATACGCCATTCGCGGGGAATCTTGGGCGAATTTTTCAGTACGGCACCAAGGAAGCGTCCATGTTCGGCCGCCACATCGGGCGGCGCAGCCATGTGCCAGGGCCTGCCGATCAGTTCGTCCTGTTCATAGCCCAGCATGCGGCAGAAGGCCGGATTGACGCGAAGGAAAGTACTGTCTTCACCAATGAAGCAGACACCGATACCGGCAACCTCGAAAGCCGCAGCCATCAGACTATCGTTGTCGTTCATCGCACACGGGGAAAGAGAATCGAATATGCACGCATTCTATCCGCTTACGGCGGTGCAGCATCGATCGTCGCCCCCACGATGAATCGATAGTGCGACAATGAAAATATCAAATAAGACATACGTCGAGGTTTCCATGCTCGCCCGCCTGCGCACATTCTCCCTTGCCAACCAGATCGCCGCCGCTACATCCATACTTGCCGCGCTCTGTTTTGGCGTCCTGATCGTCTTCGTTTCCGTGATGACGGATCGACTGGCCCTGCATCAGTCGGAGGAGTTGCTGAAGACTCAGGTCAAAGGCATCATCGGCCTGTTGGCCGAGAATCTGGATAACAACAAGGCCATGGCGAATTCCAGCCTGTCGTCGATCAAAGCCCTGTTGCCCGGCAAGATCGTCGCCACCAAGGAAACCGTGGCCCAGGGCAAGTATGAAAACCTCATGGTCCTGAAGTCCGGCGACCTCACGCTCAATGGCAACAACGCGCTGATGGATCGCATTCGTGGTCAGGTCGGTGGCACTGACCCGGCGATTCTCGTGCGTCAGGGCAATGAACTGGTCCGCGCAGCGACGCTGCTCAAGGACAAGGATGGCAAGTCAATGGCGGGCGTGGCCGTCAATCCGGGCAAGGATACCGAGACAGTCCTGGCCGGTCAGACCTATCTGGGCGTGGTCAACCGCAACGGCGCCTTCTTCATCAGCGCCATCGAGCCGATCAAGGACGACAGCGGCCAGGTCGTCGGCGCCCTGTCGGCGCGGGTCAGCATTGCCGCCGCCATGGAGCGGATCAAACAGGCCATGGCCGCCACCAAGGTCGGTACCACGGGCTATCCAATTCTATTGGCACCCAGCGGCGTTGAAGTCGGCAAGGCCGAGTTCATCTATCACCCCGCTTTCGCCGGCAAAAAGGCCAGCGAGTTGAACAACGCCAAGGTCATGGATATCCTGAAAGTCCAGATCGAGAAGAAGACCGGTTCACACTTTTACGACTGGCCCGACAAGGCCGATGGTGACCGGCTCAAGCAGAAGGTGCTGGTATTCGATGTGGCTCCGGGTTGGGGCTGGATTGTCAGTGCCGGCAGCTTTGTCGAAGAATTCACCGTGGAATCCCATCGCCTGCGCAATTGGCTGATCCTGCTCGCCATCGGCATGGGTGCCGTCGCGGTGGTCGGCATGAACATCGTCATTACCCGACAGATACGACCGATTCGGGAAGTCCAGCGCGCCATCGAGCGCCTTGGCCAGGGCGACATTTCGCAGCGGGTGGCGTGCTCCAGCGGCCAGACCGCGAACGAAATCGACCTCATCGCGCAGGACGTCAACCGTACCCAGGATGCCATCAGCGTGCTGGTCGGCCAGATATCCAATTCAGTCACCCAGGTCGAGCGTGCGGCGGGAGAACTGCGGCAGGGCTCGGCGGAAGTGGTCAGCGGCTCGGCCCAGCAGAGCGATTCGGCGTCCAATCTCGCGGCGGCAGTGGAACAGCTCTCGGTCAGTATTTCGCAGGTGGCCGAGCATGCCCGCGAAGCCAATGCACAAAGCGAGGAAGCCCGTGGCAACGCGCTGGAAGGCCGTGCCAACATGAGTACCATCGTCGCCGAAATGCAGCGCATCGCCAGCCGTATCGCCGAAGCGGCCGAGACGGTCGGCCGACTCGGCCAACGCACGGCGGAAATTTCCGGTGTGGTCGAGGTCATCAAGGGCGTCGCCGACCAAACCAATATGCTGGCCCTCAACGCCGCCATCGAAGCGGCCCGGGCCGGTGAATCGGGCAGGGGTTTTGCCGTTGTTGCCGACGAGGTCCGCAAGCTGGCCGAACGCACCGCCGACTCCACTCAGGAGATCTCCACCACCATCGCTCTGGTTCAGGAGGAGGCCAAGGCCGCCGTCGAGCAGATCGACCACATGAGCGCCGAAGTCAGCGAGAGCGTCAATCTCGCCAATGCCGCCGAGCAAACCCTGCAACACCTTGCCGGCCAAAGCGAAAAGGCCAGCGGCGCCGTATCGGACATTGCTGCCGCCACGCAGGAGCAGAGCACCGCCAGCCAGTCGGTCGCCCAGGGGGTCGAAGCCATCGCCCGCATGGCGGAGCAGAACACCAGCATCTCGCGTCAGGCCGATGGCCGCGCCGAGGAACTGGCCCGCCTGGCGCAGGATCTGCGCACCGCTGTAGGCCGATTCCGCGTATAGATGCGTGCGCGGGCGCGTGTGTAGGCGCGTAGTTGGCGCCTGTAATACAATGCCGGCTCGCGCGCCCTGCCGGTTGGCCCGCGGTCCGGCATTCCGCCGCATCTATTCTTCAAGCGTCTCGCCGCCTGAACCGGTTCCCCTGACAAAGGGCAGGCCGATTCAGGAGTTCCATTGAACGCAAGCACCGAAACACCGGCGGCCCCCGCCGTTACCGACGCGGCCGCCGTGCCGCCAGCGCCGACTTTTGACGACCTCGGCCTGCTCCCCGAATTGCTGCGCGCCGTCAAGGATGCCGGCTACACCAAGCCCACCCCGATCCAGGCCCAGGCAATTCCGATCATCATGTCCGGCAAGGACGTCATGGGCGGCGCCCAGACCGGCACCGGCAAGACCGCCGGCTTCACCCTGCCGCTATTGCAGCGCCTGGCCCGCCATGCCAGCAGCAGCCCGTCGCCGGCCCGCCATCCGGTGCGCGCCCTGATCCTGGCGCCGACCCGCGAGCTGGCCATGCAGGTGCATGAGAGCGTCGTCACCTACAGCAAGCATGTACCGTTGCGTTCCACCTGCATCTACGGCGGCGTGGACATTCGGCCACAGATCGCCGAGTTGCGCGCCGGCTGTGAAATCGTCGTCGCCACGCCCGGCCGCCTGCTCGATCACGTCGAGCAGAAGACCGTGAATTTCGGCGCCGTCGAGGTGCTGGTGCTGGATGAAGCGGACCGCATGCTGGACATGGGCTTCATCCCCGACATCAAGCGCATCCTCGCCATGCTGCCGAAGGAACGCCAGAGCCTGCTGTTCTCGGCCACCTTCTCCAACGAGATCAAGAAGCTCGCCGACTCGATGCTGAAAGAGCCGCAGCTGATCGAAGTGGCACGCCGCAACGCGGTCAATGAAACCATCACCCACCGCGTCTATCCCGTCGCCTCGGACCTCAAGCGCAGCCTGCTGGTGCATCTGCTGAACCACCAGGAAGGCGGCAATGCGCCACAACAGGCGCTGGTCTTCGTCGGCACCAAATTCGGCGCCAGCCGCCTGGCCGTGTATCTCGTCCGCCAGGGCATCGCCGCCGACGCCATCCATGGCGACAAGAGCCAGGCCCAGCGCACCGAAGCCCTGGAGGCATTCAAGTCGGGCAAGGTCCGCGTGCTGGTAGCCACTGACGTCGCCGCCCGCGGCCTCGACATCGACGATCTGCCCCACGTCATCAACTACGAATTGCCCAGCGTCGCCGAAGACTACGTGCATCGCATCGGCCGCACCGGCCGTGCCGGCAAGCAGGGCGATGCCACCTCGCTGGTGGCGCCGGAGGAATCGCCGCGTCTGGCCGAAATCGAAAAGCTGATCAAGCGCCCCATCGAGCGCGTCGGCATCACCGGCTTCGATATGGGCACCGCTGAATCGGAGCGCGCCGAAAAAGGTGGCCGCAATGATCGTGGTGGCGAGCGCGGTGGCCGTGGTGACCGCGCTGAACATGGTGGCCGCGAGCGCAGCAGCGGCGGCCATCGTCGCGAACACGAGGAACACCGTCGCCAACGTGACGAGCACAAGCACGACCGCCGGCCGCCGCCGCACATGCCGGCCGCATCGGCCCACCTGCCCCGGCTGGATTTCGATCCCAACAAGCCCTACGAGAACAAATCCGCCGCGCCACTACCGCAGGCCGAAAAGTCCTCGCCCACCCGGCCGCAACGCCCCGTCGCCGCGCTCCTCGGCGGCCTCGGCAAGAAGTCATGAAACTCGTCCGCTTCGGTAGCAAGGGCAAGGAGAAGCCCGGCCTGATCGCCGCCGACGGTCACTTGCGCGACCTGTCCGGCGAAATCGACGGCATCGGCTGGGACGAACTCTCGCCGTCCGGTCAGCGCCGACTTTTGCGCATCGATCCGGGCAGCCTGCCGCTGGTCCATGGCAGCCCGCGCCTGGGTGTGCCCTACACCGGCATCTCCAAGATCGTCGCCATCGGCCTCAATTACCGCGACCACGCCCGCGAAGCCGGCATGCCGATTCCCACCGAGCCGGTGATGTTCATGAAGGCCACCACCTGCATCAACGGCCCGCGCGATCCGATCATCATGCCCGCTGGCGGGACCAAGCTGGATTGGGAAGTCGAACTGGGCATCGTCATCGGCCGCGAAGCGCGCCGGGTGCCGCAGAACAAAGCCCTGGACTACATCGCCGGCTACGTCGCCTTCAACGATGTCTCCGAGCGCGCCTTCCAGCTCGAACACGGCGGCCAGTGGGACAAGGGCAAGGGCTGCGACAGCTTCGGCCCCATCGGCCCTTGGCTGGTCAGCAAGGACGAAGTCCCCGATCCGCAGAAGCTGGCGCTATGGCTCGATGTGAATGGCGAGCGCATGCAGGACTCGAACACCGACCAGATGATCTTCCCCTGCACCGAGATCGTCAGCTATGTGTCGCGCTTCATGACCCTGCTGCCCGGCGACCTGATCGTCACCGGCACCCCCCCCGGCGTCGGCATGGGCCGAGGCCGCTTTCTCAAGGTTGGCGACGAAGTCCGTCTTGGCGTCGAAGGGCTCGGAGAGCAACGACAGAAAGTGGTCGCCACGCGCTAAAAAAGTCGGCGCTGGCGCTACGGGGAGGCCATCAGGCCGGAGGTGACCCAAAGAGGTTACGGCGTCACCCAAACAAAAAGCCCGCCGAAGCGGGCTTTTTGTTTGCGCTTTGCTAACGCCCAGTCCGCTCAGGCGGCCGCCTGGGACGGAATCTGACGGCTGTGATGCGTAATGCGGTTCTTGGCGTCCACGTACACCAGATCGGGTTCGAACTTCTGCAACTCGATCTCGTTCATCACCGCGAAGCTGGCGATGATCAGCAAATCGCCCGGGGCGGCCTTGCGGGCGGCTGCGCCATTCACGGAGATGGTGCCCGTGCCGCGCTCTGCGCGGATGGCGTAGGTGGTGAAACGCTCGCCGTTGTTGACGTTGTAAATGTCGATCTGCTGGTATTCCTTGATGTCGGCCGCTTCGAGCAGTGTTTCGTCGATGGCACAGGATCCCTCGTAATGCAGTTCGGCGTGGGTCACCGTTACGCGGTGAAGTTTGGACTTGAGCATCATGCGTTGCATTGTTGTCGATCCTTTCTCATGCAAAGGCGGCAATCATCAATAATCGAAAACCGACGGCTGTCGGCTCCCTCTGGTTTGATACTGGTTTCGCTGCTGGCACACCACCGGCATGAGCGCATCGTGGCGACCTAAACTTCCAGATTGTCGATGAGGCGCGTGCTTCCTAAGCGCGCCGCAGCCAACACCACCAACCCGGAATCGTGAGCGGACGGCAATTGTAGATCAAGTTTTTTACGCAATGCAACATAATCCGGCGACCAGCCATGGGCCTGCAATTCCGCAATTGCCCCTTGCTCTAGAAGGGTGAAATCTCGAGAACCGGCATGCACGGCCTCTATCACTTTCGTTAGCACGGCAAAAAGCCTTGGCGCTTCAGCCCTTTCCGCCTCGGAGAGGTAGCCATTGCGGGACGACAGAGCCAGGCCATCGGCAGCCCGAATGGTCTCGCCACCGATGATTTCGATGGGCAGGGCGAAGTCGCGAACCATGTTGCGAATAACCATCAGTTGCTGGAAATCCTTCTTGCCAAACAGCGCCACCGTGGGCTGAACGATCTGGAACAGCTTCATCACCACCGTGGCGACGCCACGGAAATGACCGGGACGAAACTCGCCATCGAGGATGCCGGCCTGTTCCGGCGATGGCTCGATGTGATAGGTCTGGGGCTGCGGGTACATCTCGGCTTCCGTCGGCGCAAACAGATGATCGACGCCGGCCGCCTCCAGACGCTCGCAATCGGCTTCGAAGGTGCGCGGGTAGGCCTCGAAATCCTCGCCAGGGCGAAATTGCAGGCGATTGACAAAAATCGATGCAATCACCAGATCGCCCTGACTGCGCGCCTGTTTCATCAGCGCGATGTGGCCGTCGTGAAGATTGCCCATGGTCGGCACCAGCGCAACGCGGGCAGTCCCCTTCCGGGCTGCGCGCAGCCCGGCGATCGTGTCATGGACCTGCATCAGTAAC
This sequence comes from Rhodocyclaceae bacterium, assembly GCA_030824275.1. Lineage (GTDB taxonomy): Bacteria > Pseudomonadota > Gammaproteobacteria > Burkholderiales > Rhodocyclaceae > JAVBXY01. The sequence continues at coordinate 173,909 of JAVBXY010000035.1, forward strand.
AGTGCTCCGGACCGGGGAAGGTGCCATCCTTGACGGCCTTGACGTAGGCGATGACGGCGCCATCGATGCTCTGCGCCTCGGCCATGAAATCCTTGACGAAGCGGCCCTTCTTGCCGGGGTAGACACCCAGCATGTCATGTAGCACCAGCACCTGGCCGTCACAGTCCAGCCCGGCGCCGATGCCGATGGTGGCGCAGACCTTGAGTAGTTGGGTGATCTCGCCGGCAAGCTGGGCCGGCACCATTTCCAGCACCATTAGGGCAGCACCGGCCTGCTCCAGCGCCAATGCCTCGCGCTTCATGCGCGCCGCGCCCTCTTCGCCCCGACCCTGCACGCGGTAGCCGCCGAGGGCGTGCACCGATTGTGGCGTCAGGCCGATGTGGGCGCAGACCGGCACACCGCGCTCGACGAGGAAATGCACGGTCTCGGCCATCACCTCGCCGCCTTCGAGCTTGACCATTTCAGCGCCGGCCGCCAGCAGGCGGTGGGCATTGCGCATGGCCTGCTCCTTGGACTCGTGATAGCTGCCGAAGGGCATGTCGGCCACGCACATGGCGCGCTGGGCCATGTGGCCGACGCACTCGGTGTGATAGACCATCTGTTCCATAGTCACCGGCAGCGTCGAGGTCTTGCCCTGCAGCACGTTGCCCAGGGAATCGCCAACGAGGATCACATCCACGCCACAGCGATCCTCCAATGCGGCGAAGCTGGCGTCATAGCCGGTAAGCATGGCGATCTTCTCGCCGTCCTTCTTCATGCGGCCCAACTCCGGCAGCGTGATGGGCTTGTTGCTGGCTAGATAGGTCATGGCGATCGAAAGATGAAATAAACGGCGCCAAGGATACACAAACCGGCCCACAGGTAATCAAGCTTCAGCGGCTGGCGCATGTAGAAGACGACGAAGGGCACGAACACCGTCAGAGTGATGGCTTCCTGAAGGATCTTGAGCTGGGCCAGCGACATCTCGTGGTGGCCTATGCGATTGGCCGGCACCTGCAACAGGTACTCGAACAGCGCGATGCCCCAGGAGGCCAGCGCGGCGATCCACCAGGGACGATCATTGAGATTCTTGAGATGGGCATACCAGGCAAAAGTCATGAAGACGTTCGAGGCCGTGAGCAGCAGCGCGGTCTGCCAGATGATCGGAATCTGCGGCACAACTCAGACCGTCTCGGCGACGACCTTGTCGATACGCTGGCCAACACAGCGGGCCAGCAACTCGCTCACCGGACCATGGCCGGGGATCAGCAGGGACGGCGCGATCTCCGCCAGCGGCGCCAGCACGAAGGCGCGCTCATGCAGGCGCGGATGGGGCAAGGTGCAGCGGGGATCAGCGCTGATCGTCTCGCCATGGAGCAGGAGATCGAGGTCCAGCGTGCGCGGCGCATTCGGGATGGAACGCTCGCGACCGAAGCGGGCCTCGATGGCGAAGAGTTGATCGAGAAAAGTCGGCGCTGGTGGTACGGCGATCATTTCCACCACCGCGTTGATGAAGTCCGGTTGATGCTTGAGCCCGACCGGCGCCGTGCGATAGAGAGATGAGATGGCCAGCACGCGAGCCTCGGGCAATGCCCCGAGCGCGGCAATGGCCGCCTTCACGGTCGCCGCCGGGTCGCCGAGATTGGCACCCAGGGCAACAAAACAGCGGGATTCCATGCTCAGCCTTCGCTGCCTGCGCTGGCCTGATCGGCGGACGGCTTTTTGGCGCGACTGCGGCGACGCCGTTTCTTCGGCCCGTTGTCGGGTAGCAGCATGGCTTCGCGCTGATCCGCGTCGGCATTCTGGAATTCGTGCCACCACTCGGCAATTTCGCCGTCGATCTCGCCGCTCTCGGCGCGCAGGGCGAGGAAGTCATAACCAGCGCGGAAGCGTGGCAACTCGAGCAGACGATAAGGCGTCTTGCCGGTGCGCTTGTCGAAGCGCGGTTGCAGGGCCCAGATTTCCTTGATGTCGCCGGCGATGCGGCGCGTGATGGCGAGCTTTTCGCCCTGCACGTCGAGGATTTCATCCATGGCCTCGTAGAGCGCGGGGATGAGCAACTCACCGCGGGCCTTGCGGATTTCCCAGTTGGCCAGCACTTCATGCCACAGCAGGGTGGCGAAAAGATAGCTGGGGGACACGGACTTGCCAGCGCGCACCCTCGCATCCGTGCTGTTCAGCGACAGCATGACGAACTTCTCGCCGAGAGGCTGTTCGAGGATCACATCGAGCAGCGGCAGCAGGCCGTGATGCAAGCCATCGTCGCGCAGACGCTTGACGCACTCGACGGCGTGGCCCGAGAACAGCAGCTTGAGCATTTCGTCGAAGAGCCGCGCTGGCGGCACGTTTTCCATCAGCTCCGCCATTTCACGGATCGGCGCCCGCACGGCCGGGTCCAGCGTCAGCCCGAGCTTAGCGGACAGACGCACGGCACGCAGCATGCGCACCGGATCTTCGCGATAGCGCGCACGCGGCTCGCCGATCATGCGCAGGGTTTTCTGTTGCAGGTCAGCGACGCCCCGATGGTAGTCGAGCACAGTTTCCGTACTCGGGTCGTAATACAGCGCATTGACGGTGAAATCGCGCCGCGCGGCATCCTCGGCGATGGTGCCGAAAACGTTGTCGCGCAGCACGCGACCATGTTCGTCCTTGACCGTGTCCTCGTTGTGCGCGGCACGGAAGGTGGAGACCTCAAGGGTCTCGCCGCCCTGCATTACATGCACGATCTGGAAACGGCGGCCGATGATGCGCGAGCGGCGGAACAGCGCGCGCACCTGCTCGGGCGTCGCATCGGTGGCGATGTCGTAGTCCTTGGGATCGATGCCGGCGATCAGGTCGCGCACGGCGCCACCGACCACGTAGGCCTTGTGGCCCGCCTGCTGGAGGGTTTCACAGGTACGACGGGCGCCGGTAGACACACGCTCGCGGCGAATGCCGTGACGGGCAACGGGAATGGAGGCGGCCGTAGTGGCTTGGGCGGCAGGGGCATCGCCACGACGGAACACGCGGCGGATCAACTTGCGGATCATTAAGCCGTATAAAGAGAAATGCTGGGTTGAATGCGGAAAAACAAGGCGGCAATGATAGCGGAAACGTGGAAAACGCGCGCTAAAATTGCGGGCTTTCCCTCCCCCGCACGCATCATGGAACTCGCCAAGAGCTTCGAACCCGCCGAAATCGAGAAACGCTGGTACCCCGTCTGGGAATCCGGCAACTATTTCGCCGCCGGACTGGACACCGCCAAACAGGATAATTTCTGCATCCTGCTGCCGCCGCCCAATGTCACCGGCACCCTGCACATGGGTCATGGCTTCAACCAGTCGATCATGGATGCGCTGACCCGCTACCACCGCATGCGCGGCGACAACACGCTCTGGCAGCCGGGCACCGACCACGCCGGCATCGCCACGCAGATCGTTGTCGAACGCCAGCTCGACGGCCAGGGCATCAGCCGCCACGATCTCGGTCGCGAGAAGTTCCTCGAAAAAGTCTGGGAGTGGAAGGAATACTCCGGCGGTGCCATCACGAAACAGATGCGCCGTCTGGGCACCAGCCCGGACTGGAGCCGTGAGCGTTTCACCATGGATGCGGGCCTGTCGAAGATCGTCACCGAAACCTTCGTCCGCCTCTACAAGGAAGGCCTGATCTATCGCGGCAAACGTCTGGTGAACTGGGACCCGAAACTGCTCACCGCCGTTTCCGACCTGGAAGTCGTCAGCGAGGAAGAAGACGGCTCCCTGTGGCACATCCGTTACCCGCTGGCCGACGGTAGTGGAAGTCTCACCGTCGCCACGACGCGCCCGGAAACCATGCTCGGCGACGTTGCCGTGATGGTGCATCCCGAGGACGAGCGCTATGCGCATCTGGTCGGCAAGATGGTCAAGCTGCCGCTCTGCGACCGCGAGATTCCAATCATCGCCGACGCCTATGTGGACAAGGAATTTGGCACCGGCTGCGTCAAAGTCACACCTGCCCATGACTTCAACGACTGGCAGGTGGGCCATCGCCACGGCTTCGCGCCGATCAGCATCCTGACGCTGGATGCCCGCATCAATGAGCATGGTCCGGAGAAGTATCGCGGCATGGACCGCTTCGACGCGCGCAAAGCCATCGTCGCTGATCTTGAAGCCGAAGGTTTCCTCGACTCGATAAAGCCGCACAAGCTGCAAGTACCGCGCGGTGATCGCACCGGTGTGGTCATCGAACCCATGCTCACCGACCAGTGGTTCGTCGCCATGACTAAACCCGGTGCCGACGGCAGCAGCATCGCCGGCAAGGCGCTGGAATGCGTGGCCTCCGGCGAGATCAAGTTCGTCCCCGAGAACTGGGTGAACACCTACAACCAATGGCTCAACAACATCCAGGACTGGTGCATCTCGCGCCAGCTCTGGTGGGGCCACCAGATTCCCGCCTGGTACAGCGACGATGGCCGCTATTACGTCGCCCACGACGAAGCCGAAGCCCTCACCCAAGCGCGCGCCGACGGCTACACCGGCGGCCTCAAGCGCGACGACGATGTGCTCGACACCTGGTACTCCTCCGCTCTGTGGCCCTTCTCGACCATGGACTGGACGCCCGAGTGGCCGGCAAAGTCCAACCCGGCCCTCGACCTCTACCTGCCCTCGACGGTGCTGGTCACCGGCTTCGACATCATCTTCTTCTGGGTCGCGCGCATGGTCATGATGACCAAGCACATCACCGGCAAGATTCCCTTCAAGCACGTCTATGTGCACGGCCTGATCCGCGACGCGGAAGGCCAGAAGATGAGCAAGTCCAAGGGTAACGTGCTCGACCCCATCGACCTGATCGACGGCATCGGCCTCGATGATCTGGTCAAGAAGCGCACCACGGGACTGATGAATCCCCGCGACGCCGCCAAGATCGAGAAGCGCACGCGCAAGGAATATCCGGAGGGCATCCCGGCCTTCGGCACCGACGCGCTGCGCTTCACCTTCCTGAGCCTCGCCAGCCCCGGCCGCGATATCAAGTTCGACATGCAGCGTTGCGAAGGCTATCGCAACTTCTGCAACAAACTCTGGAATGCAACTCGCTTCGTGCTGATGAACTGCGAAGGCAAGGACTGCGGCATCCCCACGCCCGGCGCCTGTGGCGGCGTTGGCGATATCCAGCTATCGCAGGCCGACCGCTGGATCATCAGCCGCCTGCAGAAACTAGAAGCCGAAGTGGCCAAGCACTTCGCCGACTACCGCTTCGACCTGTTGGCCAAGGCCATTTACGAACTCGTCTGGGACGAGTACTGCGACTGGTATCTGGAACTGGCCAAGGTGCAGGTCCAACAGGGGACGGAAGCCCAGCAGCGCGGCACCCGCCGCACGCTGATCCGCGTGCTGGAGACGATACTGCGTGTCGCCCATCCGCTGATTCCCTTCATCACCGAGGAGCTGTGGCAGAAGGTCGGCCTCATTGCGGGGAAAGTCGGCGCTGGTGACACGGCGTCGCTGATGACCCAGTCCTACCCAAAGGCCAACGAGGACGCCATCGATCCGGCTGCCGAGGCCTGGGTGGCGCAACTCAAGGACATGATCAATGCCTGCCGCAGCCTGCGTGGCGAGATGAACATTTCACCCGCGCAGAAGGTGCCACTGATCGGAACCGGCGGCGAAGTCCTTACTGCCTATGCGCCCTACCTCGCCGCCTTGGCCAAGCTCTCCGAGGTCACCGTTGCCGAGGCCTTGCCGGAGACCGATGCACCGGTGCAGATCGTCGGTGACTTCCGTCTGATGCTGAAAATCGAGATCGACGTCGCCGCCGAGAAGGAGCGGATTGCCAAGGAAATCGCCCGCATCGAAGGCGAGATCGTCAAGGCGGAAAAGAAACTCTCCACCGAGAGCTTCGTCGCCCGTGCCCCTGCTGCCGTAGTGGCGCAGGAGCGAGAGCGGCTGGAAGGCTTCATCGCCCTGCGCGATAAATTGAAGGCACAACTCGCGCGCCTGCATTGACCAAAAAAAGAAGCCCGGTCGCATGCCGGGCTTCTTTTTTTCAGACCTCGCCGGTGCTTGCTCAGCGAGCGTCCTTCTTGCCGCCGACCGTCAATGCCAAGGCCTCGCGAATGGCTTCCGGTGATTTCATGATGTTCATGAAACTGTTGGCGCCCATCATCGATAGATCGGGGAAACTCACGGCGATGCGAAAACGGGCGTACTGGGCGAATACCTTGTTGTCCGACACGAGGATGTCGTAGGGCAGGTGTGCCGCCGACTTGATATCCCTGAAGTCGATTTCGTTCATGATGAAGGTGTCATCCATCATCTTGCTGTCACCCGTCCCTTTCAAGGCCACCCCGAACAGCACCTCTTTCTTGCCGGCGACATCGACACGATAGACCTTGGTCACACCGAACTTGCCGGCAGCCAGTCCTGCTTCCACCGCTTTCACGGCCTCCTCATGACTCGGATAGCTGACAAAGGTATTGTCCTCGTTGAAATACTCCATGCCGAAAGCGTAGTGATACTTACGCGCCTGCGCCGCCGTCATGCCATTGGCGCCAAACTCCTCCAGCTTCCCCAGCGCCGCCTGTAGCTTGGCCGCCGTCTCCTTGAGCTCGCCATTCATGCGATACACACTCGCCCAGTAAGGCGGGTTGGTGTAGGAAATTTGGACCTGATCCTTGGCTTTGGTTACCGCCACGCGCATCGCCGCACCGTAACCGCCATGCTCCGACTTGGCTGCAGTTCCCCGCAGTTCGTCATTGGTCACGCCGATGACGGTCGTGTTTGCATAGGGTGAATAACTGCCGGAAATGGTGAATCCAGCCTTGGTCAAGGCTGCCTTGGTCGCATCGAGTTTCTGCGCCAAGTCGCCGCCTCCCTTCGATGCCAGCACGAACGGTTTCAGCATCGACTCCTGCGCAAAGACCGTGGTCGCAAGCAAAGCAAACAACAGTGCGACTAGTTTTTTCATAAATTTGGACATACGTCTCTCCTTGAAATTTCGCAAATCGAAATTCCAATCATGAAATTCAGTGGAACTGCCGCTAGCGGCAGAAAATAAAAAGGCTGAAAGCGTCGCCGCTTTCAGCCTTTTCATGAAGCTAGTTCATCCGACGAAAGCTGGTCGATCAGAACTTCACGCCGTAGGCGATACCCAGGGCGTTCTGATTCATCTTCAGATCGACCGGGTGACCGTTTACGGCAACCGCAGCCCCCGGACAGCCCATGCCTGCGCCTACGCAGCCGCCGGTACCGTTGGAAACGCCGGTAACCTTCTTCTCGAAGGCATGCATGTAGGACAGAGAAAGTTCCGACTTATCAGCCAGACTCCAAGTCGCACCTAGGGTAAGGTGGTTCTCGACCGTCGCTGGCGCCAGAATATTAAAGAAAGTTTGAGTCGAACTCAGCGGGGTCTTCGCATGATTGAGGCCGGCACGCAGCAGCAAGTCCGCCGAGTATTGATAGGTCATGCCGATCTTGAATACAGTCTGGTTTCCCCAGCCAAAACCGGAGCCGTTCTCGGCGCCCAGCTTGGTGCCTGCAATGGCCGGGAACTTATCGCCGTTATCCGCAAGGGATTTGATGCCGCCATAGTTGATCTGGACGATATCGGCGGCAACGGTGAGCTTGTCGCCACTCTTGACCGCAATACCCAGACCATAGGTTTCGGGAATGTCAAAACTGCCAGCCTGCGCGAAGAGGCCCTTGTACTTATCGAACTTGGACATCTTGGTTTTAGGTTGATAGGTCGCCCCCAAGGTCACGCCGGGAGACACCTGGCCGGTCCAGCCGAACTTCAAACCCAGGCCTCTGGAGGTGTCCTTGCCGCGATTGGTTACGCTGCCGACATACTGCGAGTGATTCACGTTATCGAACGACTCAAGGCCGCGCGCCTCGAAGTTCTGGAAAACCATGTTCAGACTCACACCGATCGAATGATCTTTCGACACACGCCAAGAAAATGTCGGTGCAATGAACAATTGTTCGAGATTGCTATAGGTATTGGAGGTAGCCCCGGCGATCGCAATCTTGCCGTAATCAGTGTTCATGCCGCCATTGCCATACACAGCAACACCGACCGCCATGTCCCAACCCAGCATCTTGGTATAGCCAAACTCCGGCACCGCAAACAGGTTCTTTCCACTCTTGTAATCACCAGGAGTCACGGTTGCATAGGCACCGTTGATCGGATTGCCAGCCCCGGTCCACGTGGCCGTACGATTTGGCGAAAACAAGTCCAGACCGAAATCCATGCGGTCCCCGACCATCGCCATACCCGCAGGGTTAGTGGCGGCGGCCAGCGAATCCTGCGGCAGGGCGATGCCGACACCGCCCATGCTCTTGGCTTTGATGCCATAGCCATGGGAAAAGTAGCCATTGGTCGCCAACGCCGGAGCGGATGCTCCGATCACGCACAGCATTGCTGCAATTTTTTTGAATTTCATGTTGTCTCCTCCCTGTAGGGATTGTTGGGTTGCTGAAATCGAATTACATGAACAAGGTAACGTCTGCCTGCTGCGCGACAGGCAGGAAGGTGGCAGCACCGGCGTAGTCGAGGCCGGAAATGAAGTCGTCGTGGTGGAAGCCAAACAGGTCCACCGTCATCTGGCAGGCAATGAACTTGACGTCGGCTTCCTGGGACAGCTCGCGGAGTTCCTGAATGCTGGCAACGCCGTTGTTCTTGATGGTCTGCTGCATCAGCATGGTGGCGACGGTCTCGAAACCCGGCACACCGGCCTGGATCAGGTTCGGAATATTCCAGTTGATACCCTTGAACCAGTCCGGCCCAAAGGGCATTTTCATTGGCATGCCGGGGTTGCCCAGCGGGCTGACCTTGAGGTCGGAAATATCCTTCTTGAGCAGGTTGAGTCCGTAGAAGGTAAAGAAGATCGTCACATCCCAACCCAGCGCGGCGGCGGTGGAGCCGAGGATAAAGGGCGGGTAGGCCCAGTCCAGCGTACCCTTGGTGGCAATAATGGCGAGCGAAGGCGTCTTTGCCTCTTCCCGTTCGCGCAAAGCCTCTTCGATTTTTTGCGGCAGCAGTTCGGCGAGGCGGCGGTTGACGATGTCTTCGATGTTGGTGATTTCGGGGTTGGTGCCCATGTGTTTTCTCTTAGCCTAGTTGACCGATAGTGCATGATCGGACATATCGCAGTGCAGCAGCGAGATGATTCTGTTTATACCGCTATAGCAGTGTGTGATTCAAAGAAGTCGGCGCTGATGAAGCTACTGCACTACAAGGCGGTCGAGCAAAAAACGCTTTCCTCGTCGTAGCGGATGATGGGACGGCGCTGAAATGAAAACGGCCTGCGCTCGGCAGGCCGTTTTCTGTATGCGGCGGGGATTACTTCCGCTTCATGTAAAACTCGAAAACCTTGTTGTTTTCACTGCTGCCCATCAACTCGTTGCCGGTCTGCTTGGCGAAGGCAGCGAAGTCCTTGACCGAGCCCGGATCAGTGGCGATGATGCGCAACACTTGGCCGGGCTGCAATTCGGCCAACGCCTTCTTGGCACGCAGGATGGGGAGCGGGCAGTTGAGGCCCTTGGCGTCGAGTTCCTTGTCGAAGTTCATGTGCTTTCCTCTCTTGTGATTTGATTATGACTGCTGACGGACGGTATTTTAGCGTTCGGTAATATACCCGAGATACCACTCAGGCAATGGACTGGTAGTAAAGGTTCTGTGGATGATTGGCCTGGGCAAAAAAGAACCAGCGCTCGGCGAGCAAGCCGGCATATTGAATGACGAATGCCAGGATCAGGAATATCGCCGCACCATCGCCGCCAAAACCAAGCAGCAGCAGCGGAACGAAAAACGACGCCACCAGGAAGAACCACTTGATCGCCCGCAGGGTCGCCACCGGCTTGCCGTGGAAAAACTCGCGGGTGTTGAAGGCGCCGCCCATGAAGCCCTGGGTTTTCTGCACGATCTTCGGATGCTTGATGCCGATGGCGGTTTGCAGGGTCGACTTGGGCTTCAGGCGAGCGTTGCGAATCAGCGACGCCAGGCGGCCGATGAAGGCCGCCGCCGTCAGCGCCACGGCCCAGCCGCCGAGGAAACGTACGGCATGGGGTGCGCTGAAGGTAGCGAAGGCCGTGGCGAGGGTGAAGCCCGAGGCTGAACCCAGCAGGGTGTAGTTCAACACCGTCAGCGGACTGTGCCATTCACGCAGGAAGCGCAGACAGGCGTAGATCATGCCGGTGCAGACGAACAGTGCGAAGGCCAGCACGACGCCCGCCAAAGCCGGCAACAAAGTCGGCATGCCTTGCCAGTGGGCGACGCCATAAAGAAAGACCATGCCCATGAAGGCCGGCAGCACGATGACTTCCCGCGACAACCAGGAGGTTCGCCATTGGGCGGCGGCGCGCCAGGCCCGCTCGGGATGGCCCAGGTGGAAGAACGAAGCCAGCAGGCCAGCACCGAGCAAGGCGAGGGAAATCACGCTACCGACCGCATAGAAACCGACGGCCTCCGGGGCGGCGAAGCCGTTCACCCCGACATGGAACTGCACGGCAACCATGGCGAGGAAGAGGCCCTGGGCGGCGCCGATCAGGGTGGTGAGGAATATGACTGAAAAGGCTGGATGCATGGCGATTACCAGTTGGAAGCGTCTTCGAGCGTGGGACCGTTGCCGTTACCATTGGTCGACGGCTCGCGGCCATCGGCCTTGAGGGGATTGTCGCTGCGCACCAGTTCGTCGGGATGCAGCGTGATGCGGGTCTTCTTGCGTGGCAGATAGTGGTTGGATGGCTGGGTACCCCACTCAGGCATCAGCGGATAGCCGCCCTGCTCGCGAATGGCGACAGACACCACCGACTCGGGATCATGCACGTCACCGAACAGGCGAGCCGACGTCGGGCAGGCCTTTACGCAGGCAGGCTTGCGATCCGCCTCAGGCATGGACATGTCGTAGATGCGGTCCACGCAGAGGGTGCATTTCTTCATCACCTGCTGCTTTTCGTCCAGTTCGCGGGCGCCGTATGGGCAAGCCCAGGAGCAGTACTTGCAAGCGATGCACTTGTCGTAGTCGACGAGGACGATGCCGTCTTCCTTGCGTTTGTAGGAAGCGCCCGTCGGGCACACCGGCACGCAGGGCGGATCTTCGCAATGCAGGCAGGACTTCGGGAAATGCACCGTCTCTGTGTTGGGAAACTCGCCGACCTCGTAGGTCTGCACCCGGTTGAAGAAGGTGCCGCTGGGGTCGGCGCCGTAGGGATTCTGGTCCGACATGGGACCGGCTTCCCCCGAGGTGTTCCACTCCTTGCAGGAGGTGACGCAGGCGTGGCAGCCGACGCAGACATTGAGGTCGATGACCAATGCGAGTTGGGTCATTTGCGCGCCCCTCCGTTGTAGGCAATCTCACTGGGAGAAGCGTCCATCCCCGGATAGGCTTTCATGGTCGCGAACTGCGGTGAGGTCTGCTCGGGCTCGCCTGCATCGGCCTTACGGATGCTGACGCGCACGTCGTACCAAGCGGCCTGGCCGGTGATGGGATCGGAGTTGGACATCCGGCCGCCGCGACCGTCCGACAACTCTTCGGAAATCAGGTGGTTCAAGAGAAAGCCCTTCTGCGATTCGTTGGCATCGGGCGACAAGGCCCAAGCGCCGGCGGCCTTGCCAATGGCGTTCCAGGTCCACACGGTTCCCGGCTCCACGGCCTCGGAATGGCGCGCCATGCAGCGCACCTTGCCCCATTGCGATTCGACCCAGATCCAGTCGCCGTCGGCAATGCCGGCGGCCCTGGCGGTGCTGGCATTGACGTAGAGATAGTTGTGGGTGTGAATCTGCCGCAACCAGGCGTTCTGCGAATCCCAGGAGTGATACATGGCCATCGGCCGCTGGGTGACTGCCGCCAGCGGGTAGCGAGCCTTGTCGGAAGACGAAACTTCCATCGGCTCATACCAGAAGGGCAGCGGATCGAAGTATTTCGCCACCCGCTCGCGCAGGTGCTCCGGCGGCTTGCGTGAATCACCACGGCCCTCGGCAGCGGCGCGGAAGCGTTGCAGCACTTCGGAATAGATGTGGATCAGGATTGGTTCTGCATAGCGCGTGATGCGATTGTCTTTCGACCACTCCAGATAGCCCTTGTTCCAGTTGCGCATGTACTGGTAGCTCTTGGGCAAGTGGTACTGGAAGACGCAGTTGTTCTTCTCGTACATTTCCCACTGCTTCGGGTTCGGCTCGCCCTTCATGAACTTATCGCCGTCCTTGCCACGCCAGCCGGCGAGGAAGCCAATACCGGAACCCGGCTCGGTCTCCCAGCAAGTAACGAAATCCGGGTAGTCCTTGAACTTGCGCTCGCCTTCCGGGGTAGTGAAAGCCGGCAGCTTCAGGCGCGAGCCCAGTTCGATGATGACTTCCTGGAAAGGCTTGCACTCGCCCGTCGGCGGCAGGATGGGCACACGCACCGAATCCACAGGGCCATCGAACTCGGAAATCGGCCGGTCCAACATGGACATCACATCGTGACGCTCCAGATAGGTGGTGTCCGGCAACAACAGATCGGCGAAGGCCGTCATTTCCGAATGGAAAGCGTCGGCGACGACGAGGAAGGGAATCTTGTAGCCACCGTCCGCGTTCTTGTCGTTGAGCATGTTGCGCACTTCGGCGGCGTTCATCGTGGAGTTCCACGACATGTTGGCCATGAAGATCAGCAGCGTATCAATGGGATACGGGTCGCCGCGCCAGGCATTGGTGATGGCGTTATGCATCATGCCGTGCACCGACAACGGATACTCCCAGGAGAAGGCCTTGTCGAGACGCACCGGGCCGCCCTCGTCGTCCACGAAGAGGTCGTCCGGATCGGAGGGCCAACCCAGAGCCAGGCCGTCCAGCGGCCGGTTCGGCTGCACCGCCTTGGGATGGTTCGGCGTACGCTGGCAAGGCGGGATCGGCCGTGGGAAAGGCGCCTTGTGGCGGAAACCGCCGGGTCGGTCGATGGTACCGAGGATGGACATCAGGATGCCCAGCGCGCGAATGGTCTGGAAGCCATTGGAATGCGCCGCCAGACCGCGCATGGCGTGGAAAGACACCGGATTGCCGGTGATCGTGGCGTGCTCCTTGCCCCAGGAATCAGTCCAGGCGATGGGCAACTCGATCTTCTGGTCGCGGGCGGTGACGCCCATCTCGTGCGCCAGACGACGGATGGTGTCGGCGGGGATGCCTGTGATTTCGGCCGCCCACTCCGGCGTACAGTCCTTGACCCGATCCGCCAGCAACTGGAAGGACGGCTTTACCGTCGTACCGTCATCCAGTTTGAACTCGCCCAACAGGTAAGGATCGGCGCCCTCGGTATGCGTGACCACCGGCGCATTCGACTTGCGATCCCACCAGAGCTTGTTCTGCGGGTCGTAGCAGGCATCCTGGCCGGCAACCTCGGTCTTGGCAAAGAAGCCGAATTCGTCGGCACCCTCGGCCACATTCACCAACTGGCCCGCATTGGAATATTGAACCAGAAAATCGCGGTCATAGAGACCCGTATTGATCAACTCGTGGATCACCGCCATCAGGAAGGCGCCGTCGGTGCCAGGACGAATCGGCACCCATTCGTCGGCAATCGCCGAATAACCGGTACGCACCGGGTTGATCGAAACGAAACGGCCACCGCTGCGCTTGAACTTGGAGAGGGCAATCTTGAGCGGATTGGAATGATGGTCCTCGGCGGTACCGATCATGACGAACAGCTTCGACCGGTCAAGATCCGGCCCGCCGAACTCCCAGAAGGAGCCACCGATGGTGTAGATCATGCCGGCAGCCATGTTCACCGAGCAGAAACCGCCATGGGCCGCGTAGTTGGGGGTACCGAACTGGCGCGCAAACAGGCCGGTCAGCGCCTGCATCTGGTCACGACCAGTAAATAGCGCGAACTTCTTCGGATCGGTGGCGCGCAGGTTGCCCAGACGCTCGGCCAGGGTGGAGAACGCCTCCTCCCAGCTGATCTCCTCAAACTCGCCGGCACCGCGATCCGCGCCCGCCTTGCGCCGCAGCGGCTTGGTCAGCCGCGCCGGCGAATACTGCTTCATGATCCCGGAACTACCCTTGGCGCAGATCACGCCCTGGTTCAGCGGATGGTCGGGGTTGCCGTCGATGTAACGGACCTGGCCGTCCTTGAGATGGACGCGGATGCCGCAACGGCAGGCACACATGTAGCAGGTGGTTTTCTTGATTTCCTGCGCGGGCGCAGTTGCAGTGCTTGTCATCGGGATGCCTTGTGGCGGGCCGTTGGAATGTGCGCCATTGTGGCAAGCCAGCGCCCATGCGCCAAAGCGTTTCTTTTTATTTGTGGATAAGGGGATTGTTTGTGGGAGGGGAAAGGGCACGGAATTGCCGATCCGCCAGCGTCAACTTTTTGCTGCGACCGACCTGTCGCCGCCATTCCCCGGCCAGCACTGTCTGCAGGCAACTGCTAGAATTCACCACCCGTTCGTCCTTACCACCCGGCCACAAAATGCTCCATTGCGTCGTGCCGCTGATATATCCCCAATGAAAGCCGTGATCCTCGCCGGTGGCCTGGGTACGCGTCTGGCTGAAGAAACCGTGATTCGCCCAAAGCCGATGGTGGAAATCGGCGGCAAACCGATTCTCTGGCACATCATGAAGGGCTATGCGCACTTCGGCATCACCGATTTCATCATTTGCCTAGGCTACAAGGGTTACATGGTGAAAGAGTATTTCGCTAACTATCTCTTGCACATGTCGGACGTAACTATCGACATCGCCGGCAATCGCCTCGACATCCACCAGAACTACGCCGATCCCTGGAAAGTGACGCTGGTCGATACCGGCGACACCACGCAGACCGGCGGTCGACTAAAACGCGTCGCGCGATATCTCGAAGATGACGTTTTCTGCATGACCTACGGTGACGGACTGAGCAGCGTCGATATTGGCGCCGAAATCGCCTTCCACCGGAAGCATGGCGGCCTGGCTACCATCTGTGCTGTACAGCCGCCAGGCCGCTTCGGCGCACTGGATCTGGATGGCGACAAAGTGACCGGCTTCAGGGAAAAACCCCTGGGCGATGGCGCCTGGATCAATGGTGGCTTCTTCGTGCTGTCCCGGCGCGTGCTGGACGCCGTCTCCGGCGACCAGATCATGTGGGAGCGCGAGCCGCTGGAAAGCCTCTCCCGCGCCGGCGAGCTGTTTGTCTTTCGACACACCGGATTCTGGCAGCCCATGGATACGCTTCGCGACAAGAACCATCTGGAGGAGCTCTGGGACTCCGGCAACGCCCCATGGAAAGTATGGAACACATGAATATTCTGATTACCGGCAACACCGGCTACATCGGCCCGGTACTGATCCGGCATTTGCGCCAGACCCTGCCGCATCATCGCTATGCCGGCTTCGACAGCGGATACTTCGCGCATGTCCTGACGGGGGCCGAGCAACTCCCGGAAACGCGATTCGACGCCCAGTACTGGGGCGATCTGCGCGAATTTCCCTACGCCCTGCTCGACAGCGTCGATGTCATCGTCCATCTCGCCGCGATCTCCAACGATCCGATGGGCAAGCATTTCGAATCGGTCACCGAAGCCATCAACGACAAAGCGGGACGCAAACTGGCCGCCGAAGCCAAGCGCCGCGGTGTGGGCTCGTTCATCCTCGCCTCCAGTTGCAGCATGTACGGCTACGCCGAGGGCGCCCCCCGCGACGAGTCGAGCACCCTCAACCCACTGACGGCCTATGCCCGCTCCAAGGTCAGCATGGAACAGGCGCTCAAAGGCCTGGCCGACGACCGTTTCGTCGTCACCGCGCTGCGCTTCGCCACGGCCTGCGGCATGTCGGACCGGCTGCGACTCGACCTGGTGTTGAACGATTTCGTGGCCTGCGCGATGGCCACGGGGGAAATCACGATACTCAGCGACGGCACCCCCTGGCGTCCGCTGATCGATGTCGCCGACATGTCGCGGGCGATCGAATGGGGAATCCGGCGCAAGCCCGGCGCATCCGGCCCCGTCTTCGTCGCGGCCAACATCGGCAAGACGAACTATCAGGTGATCGACCTCGCCAGGGCCGTCGCCGAGGCCATCCCGGGAACCCGAATCAGCGTCAATCCCGATGCGGCGCCGGACAAGCGTTCCTACCAGGTGGACTTCTCGCTGTTTCAAACCATCGCCCCCGATCATCAGCCGCAAATGTCGCTACGCGACAGCATTGAGGCACTCAAGAGCGGCATGGAGCGAATGAAGTTTGCCGACAGCGAATTCCGCAGTTCGGACTACATGCGCCTCAAGGTGCTCGAACGCCATGTGCAGTCCCAGCGCCTCACGAACGATCTGCGCTGGACCGGCAAGCGGTAAGACCCACCTCATCCGCACCCACCATCGCCACGGATAAACCATGAACCCTGATGACCTGCGCATCGCCATCCTGAGGCAGGTGCGCGAATACGCCGATGCCGTCCTCGCGCCGCAGCCCTTCGTTCCCGGCAAAACATCCCTGCCCCCGTCGGGCAAGACGCTGAATGCCGACGACTTCGCCGCATTGGTCGATGCGGCGCTCGACGGCTGGCTAACCACCGGCCGTTTCAACGACAGCTTCGAGAGCGAGCTGGCCGCCAAGGTCGGCGTCCGCTTCTGCCGCACCACGAACTCCGGCTCCTCGGCCAATCTGCTGGCCCTGTCGGCACTCACCTCGCCGCAACTGGGCGAGCGCGCACTCAAGCCGGGCGATGAAGTCATCACCGCCGCAGCGGGTTTCCCCACCACGGTCAATCCGATCCTGCAGAACGGACTGATCCCGGTATTCGTGGACTCCGCGGCGCCCTGCTACAACCCGACGCTGGCCGCCATCGAAGCCGCCATCGGGCCGAAGACGCGCGCCATCATGCTCGCCCACACCTTGGGGATTCCCTTCGAAGTCGAGGAAGTGCGGGCGCTCGCCGACCGCCACGGCCTCTGGCTGGTCGAAGACTGCTGCGATGCCCTGGGCAGCACCTATCATGGCCGCAAGGTCGGCACCTTCGGCCATATCGGCACACTGAGTTTCTACCCCGCGCATCACATCACCATGGGCGAGGGCGGCGCAGTATTCACCGATGATCAGCAGCTGGCGAAGCTGGTGGAGTCCTTCCGCGACTGGGGTCGCGACTGCTGGTGCCCGCCCGGACGCGAAAACACCTGCTGCAAACGCTACGAATGGCAACTCGGCGAACTGCCGCGCGGCTACGACCACAAGTACATCTATTCACACGCCGGCTACAACCTCAAGATCACCGACATGCAGGCCGCCGTCGGACTTTCCCAGCTGCGCCGCGTGGACGAATTGATCGCCGCGAGAAAGAGCAACTTCGCGCACCTCTGGCAGCGCCTGTCGCATTTGCAGGAATTCCTCATCCTGCCGGAAGCGACGCCCGGCAGCGACCCCTCCTGGTTCGGCTTTCCCATCACGCTGACCGCCGCCGCCGGTGTCGAGCGGGTCGACCTGCTGCGCTACCTGGACCAGCAGAAGATCGGAACCCGCCTGCTGATGGCGGGAAACCTGGTGCGGCAGCCGTATTTTGCGGGTCGCCAATATCGCATCTCCGGCACCCTGGACGGCGCCGACGACATCATGTCGCGCTGCTTCTGGGTGGGAATCTTTCCGGGACTCGACGCGGACAAGCTGGACTATCTTGCCGACCAACTGGGGCAGTTCTTCGGCTCGGGCTTCTGAGCGTTTCCCATGCCAGCACGTGCGCTCGCCCCGGTGCCGCGACCCGATCTCGATCACGTTCTGGCGCATACCGAATCGCTCTGGCGCGAGATGGCCGGCGCCTCGCTGTTCATCACCGGCGGCACCGGCTTCTTCGGCCTCTGGCTGCTGGAATCGCTGGCCTGGGCCAATGAACGGCTGAAAGTCGACGTTCGCGCCACGGTGTTGTCCCGCGACCCGGCGGCATTTTCCCGCCGGGCACCCCATCTGGCCGGCTGCGGGGCGATGACCATCCATGCCGGCGATGTCCGCGATTTCGACTTTCCCTCCACCCGCTTCACACACGTCATACACGCCGCGTTCGATTCCGGCCGCGCCATCGCCGACCCCCTGGCGGCGTTCGACACGCTCACGGCAGGTACCCGCAGGGTCCTCGAGTTCGCGGCGATGCAACCGCTGCAACGCATGCTTTTTGTCAGTTCCGGCGCCGTATATGGCCCGCAACCGAAGAGCCTTGACTACCTCGCGGAGTCCTGTCCCGGCGGTCCCGACCCGCTCGCGCCCGCCTCGGCCTACGCCGAAGGCAAACGCGTCGGCGAGTTCCTGTGCGGCCTGGCTGCCGGCAACGGCCTGCCGGTCAGCATCGCGCGCTGCTTCGCCTTCATGGGCCCGGGCCTGCCGACGGACGGCCACTTCGCCGCCGGCAATTTCCTGCGGGACGCCCATATGGGTCGCGAGATCGTGGTGCAGGGCGACGGAACGCCGCTGCGCTCCTACCTCCACGCCGCCGACCTGGCGGTCTGGTTGTGGACCGTCCTGCTGCGAGGCAAACCCGGACGGGCCTACAACGTCGGCAGCGATCAGGCGATCAGCATCGGCGATCTCGCCCGCCTGATCGCGGCGCAATCGCCGCACCGGCCGACCGTTCGGGTGCTCGGGAAGAATGATGGCGGCCCGCCGGAACGCTACGTCCCCGACATTGGACGGGCCAGATCGGAGCTGGGGCTCGAACCACGCATTTCCCTCGAGCAAGGCATCCGGCGCACGCTCGGGTGGCTGGACGGATGTCGTCTTTGATGCCCATGAACAAGCTGGCCCAGCGTCCCTGCCCGCTTTGCCGTTGCGCGGAAGTGACCGTGCTGCATCGCCAGCATCTGCAACAGCCCGAGGCTTCGCCCCTGCCCGGCGAATACGACATCGTGGCGTGTCCGGCGTGCGGCCTGGTCTATGCGGACACCCCGGTTCCGCAGAGCGCCTATGACCGCTACTACACGGAACATTCGAAATACGAGGATCTCGCCGTCGCCACCGGCGGCGGTGCCAACGACCTGGATCGCGCCCGGCTCGAACTGCTGGCCGACCGGATTGCGGCACACGCCGCGCCGGCCGCCCGCATACTCGACATCGGCTGCGCCGGCGGAGGACTGCTCGATGCCCTGCGCCGCCGGGGGTATCAATCGCTGCACGGCGTGGATGCCGCTGCCGCCTGCGTCGAGCGGGTGCGGCAGCTGAACATCCCGGCCACCCGGGCCATGTTGTCGCAACTGTCCGTTTCCGGCATCAAGGGACCGTTCGATGTCATCGTCCTCTCGCACGTGCTGGAACACGTCGTCGACCTGTCAGGCCTAATGGCCTCGGTCGCGCACTTGCTTGCTGCCGACGGCGTGATCTATGCCGAGACGCCCGATGCCGCACGCTACGGCGACTTCCCTTTCGTCCCCTTCTATTTCTTCGACAGCGAACACATCAACCACTTCGATACGACTCGCCTGGGCGCATTGGGCAACGCTTTCGGATTCGGCATGCAGGCCGCGGGCACGGTCGACCTCGCCGTCGGCCCGGGGGTTTCCTACCCGGCCTGCTGGGTCTGGATGCGGCGGAGAGCCGAAGCCGGCTCTCCGGCCACGCCGGCAAACCGGGAACTCGCCGCAGCGGTCGCGCACTACATCAAGGATTGTCGCCGGGCGACATCGTTCCCGCAGCTGGAACAACTTGCCGCAGCGGGGTTCCCGGTCGTCCTTTGGGGGGCGGGATCCTTTGCCCAGCGCCTGTTCGGCACATCCCGGATACGGGAATGCAAGCTCGTCGCCGTGGTGGACCGCGACATCAACAAGCAAGGTCTGAACTTTGCCGGCTTCATCGTGCAGTCCCCCGAAGCCGTCATGGCAGAGCAGCCGGATGCCACGGTTGTGGTAGCCGCCGCCATTCACGGCCCGGCGATAGCCACGGAAATCGCCCGCAACTGGCCACGGGCGAAGACATTACTGCTGGCCCCGGCCAGCCAGGAACAATGAGGAAGCCGGCTTGCTAAAAACGCTTGAAAAGCTGATTTCCCTATTCCCACTCGGCGACCGCCGCAAGGCCGCGGGACTTCTGTTGCTCATCCTGGCCGGCGCGGTGCTCGAAGCCTTCTGCGTGGCCCTGATCTTCCCGGTCGTCACGGTCCTGGCCAATCCCCAGCTGGCCCTGTCCGCTCCGCCGGTGGCGTGGCTGCATCGCGCACTGGGCCAGCCTGAACCAACCGCCTTCGTCATCGCCATACTGGCCGGAATGCTGCTGCTCTACCTGGTGAAGAACAGCTATGCGGCATTGCTCTCGCTGTTGCAGAGCCGCTTCGCCTTCGCCAGACAGCAACTGCTCTCGCTGCGGTTGTTCCACCACTATCTCAACCAGCCCTATGCGCTGCACGTGCAGCGCAACACCGGCGACATGATTCGCAACCTGACCCATGAGGCCGACCGGCTGATCTGGTCGGTGCTACTGCCCAGCCTGATCCTGATTGCGGAAGCCCTGATCGCCGTGATGCTGGTGCTCCTGCTGTTCTACGTCGATATCATTGCCGCCAGCATCGTCTCCGGGCTGTTCCTACTACTGGGCGTCGCCTTTTATCGCGTGCTGCGCGACCGCATCGCTCACTGGGGAAACCAACGCCAGCATCACGAAGGACAACGGATCCGGCGTATTCAGGAGGGTCTGGGCGGACTGAAGGAAATCCGGGTGCTCGGTACAGCCGAACACTTCCTGCAGTCCTTCCTGCTGCATAGCCGCGGACGTGCCTTGTACTCCAGCCGCCACATACTCGCACAAGGCCTGCCACTGCTGTTTCTAGAGGTCCTGGCAATGGGCGGCCTTCTGGCGATCGCCGCATCCACGCTGCTACAGGACAAGCCCCTCGACTTCGTATTGCCGATGCTGGGGCTGTTTGTCGGCGCATCCTTCCGCCTGATCCCCGCCGCGAACCGCATCATCATCACGTATCAGGAAGTCCGCTTCAGCGGACCAACCATAGATATCCTCTTCCAGGAGCTCGGCCCATGGTCGGAATCCGAAGTGCACACCCCGGTGCCGGTTCCGCTGCCGATGCGGCATTCGCTTCGCATCGATCATGCGAGCTACCGCTACCCCGGAACTACCCGCGATGTTCTTGGCGACATCACCCTGGACATTCCCTTCGGCGCCATGGTGGGTTTCATCGGAGCATCTGGCTCCGGCAAGACCACGCTCGTCGACCTCGTGCTGGGCTTGCTGCCGCCGCAAACGGGACGGATACTCGTGGATGGCAAGGACATCCAGGACAACCCGGCGGGCTGGCAGTCGCAGATCGGCTACATACCGCAAGCCATTTACCTAGCCGACACGACCATCCGCAACAATGTGGCGTTCGGCCACGAGGCGGACGACATCGACGACGGCGCGGTTTGGCGGGCTCTTGCCGTTGCCCGTATCGACGACTTCGTCCATACGCTGCCCGAAGGGCTGGACACCCCCATCGGCGAGAATGGCATGCGCCTGTCTGGCGGGCAGCGCCAGCGGATAGGGATTGCCCGCGCGCTTTTCCGCGACCCGCCGGTGCTGATCCTCGACGAAGCGACTGCGGCCCTCGATGGTGATACCGAAGCGGAGGTGATGGAAGCCGTGACGCATCTGCACGGAACCAAGACCATCCTGATCGTGGCGCATCGGCATTCGACGCTACGCAACTGCGACCTGATCGTCCGGCTGGAGAACGGACGCATCGCAAGCCGTGGTTCTCCGGCGGAAATGCTGGCATCAGGAGACATGGATGCACCCAAGCCAACGAACGAGCAGATATCCCGATGACGCAAGCACCCGCCTCGCCCAGACTGACCATCGCCATCCCGACGCTGAACCGGGCCCACTGCCTGGCCAGGGCCATCGACAGCGCACTGGCACAGGTCAATGCCGACATCGAAATCATCGTCTCGGACAATGGTTCCGACGATGGCACGGCGGAGATCATCGGATGCTACAGCGACCCCCGGCTACGAACATTTCGGCATGAAAAAACCATGCCCCCCCAGGCCCATGGGAATTTTCTGATCGATGTGGCGCGTGGAGAGTTTTTCCTCGGATTGTCTGACGATGATTACATCGACCCGGACTTTGCCGAACGGGCAATCGCTCTCTACGACCAAGTTCCCGAACTGTCGTTCGTCTATACCGCTACCATATTGCATATCGGAGACATTGAACTTCCCGCCCTGCACGGCCCAAAAGTCGAAGACAGCCTCGAATTCATGGCAGCGTTCTTCGGAAACATGCGCAACGTCTGTTGGTGCGCGTGCATCACGCGACTCGCCGACCTGCGGGCTATAGGCCCCATTCCCGGAGACCGATTTATTGGCGACATGTACTACTGGTGCAAGATCGCATTTCAAGGACCGGTAGGCTGCGTTCAGAAGCCGGTATCGCATTACACATTCATGACTGCCGATAACATGACGAGCAGCATAGGGGTCATGCGATGGGCCAACGAGGTGCAGCGCCTGGCCGACGAATCGCTCGAACTGTTTCTGGCAAAGGGGCCGGACGACGAGCTTCGCCGTCGCCTGATCCGCGGCATCCCTCGCTTCATCGCTTTTTCGGTGGCAGACCAGTTCGTATGGACGTCGATCCGGGGCGCACCGAAGCCAGGCCTCGCACTGGCACTGCTAAAGGCATTTCGGCATTACCACCGGCACCTTGCCACCTGGCCAAGGGTAGCGGCTTCGCTGGTCGTTCCTCGGCGAATCTTGCGGCCCGTGATTCTGCGTGTAGCTGCCAAGGCCGCCGTCGGACATCAACGCATAATCCGTAACTGGAAAAGGCACCTGCTATGACACACGCAAATCAGGTGCGGCAAACCCTTTGCGGCGATCCTGTTCTGATCTACGGTGCCGGCAAACGGGGCCGGCAGGTGGCGAGCTTTCTTCTGGACGCGGGATGCGGGGTAATCGGCTTCGCCGACGCGGCGGCAACCGGAGAGGAAACCTGGCGCGACCTGCCGATCCACCGGCTGGAGGACTGGTGGCGCAAGGGGACTCCCCGTCACGTCACCATCGTGGTGGCCATCCACAATTGCCACACCGACATGGCACCCTTGCTGGATGGGCTGGCGCAGGAAGCGACCGGCCGCATCATCAACCCCGTCGAGTTTCAGGCGCTCTTCGATGAACGCTTCCCCGACGCCTACTGGCTGACGGGACCGCAAGCCTACGCAGGGCAGGACGACAATCTGGCGAGCCTGGCGACCCTGCTCGCGGACGATGCCAGCCGTGAATTGCTGCGGCGGATCGTCGACTTCCGCTCGAGTGGAAACTATGCCACTCTGCCCAGGCCCACGCCGGACGATCAGTATTGCCCGTCCGACCTGCCCCGATGGTCGCAAGCGCTGCGCTTCGTTGATGCCGGCGCCTTCAACGGCGACACGCTGCGGCAACTCGGTCGACACGGCTATACATTCGAACAGATCGCCGCGTTTGAACCCGACCCGGAGAATTTTTCCCGGCTCTCCCGCTGCGTCGAAGACCTCGGCAGCGGGGTCTGCATGCCCTGCGGTCTGGCGCGAACGACCCGGCAGCTGCGTTTCACTGCCGAGGGGTCCGGCGCCAGCCGGATCGACGATCACGGCGAGCACCTCATCCAGTGCGTGGCGCTGGACGAGGCACTGCCCGGCTTTCGGCCGACGCTCATCAAGATGGATATCGAAGGCGCCGAAGCCGAGGCCTTGCACGGCGCCACCAGGACTATCGCCGCAAGCCGCCCAGCGCTGGCGATAAGCGCCTATCACCATCCCGCCCATCTCTGGGAGTTGGCCTTCCTGATCGACCGGTGGCGCCTTGGATATCATTTCCACTTGCGCATGCATGGTCATAGTTCATTTGATCTGGTGTTGTATGCGTTACCGTAATCCACCTAGCCGAAGATCAGCGTTTCTATGGTCTTGGGTAATATCCGTGGTTACGGTTTATCCCGGCACTCATCTTGGCCACTGGCATCTCACAGTCCGCCTGCTTTCGATATGAACTCACTCACCGTCGCCCACTATCTAGCCCAACGCATTGCGGACACAGGCGTAAGTCACCTGTTCATGGTCACCGGTGGAGGCGCCATGTT
The DNA here is from genome assembly GCA_030824275.1 of Rhodocyclaceae bacterium. Taxonomy (GTDB): domain Bacteria; phylum Pseudomonadota; class Gammaproteobacteria; order Burkholderiales; family Rhodocyclaceae; genus JAVBXY01. Next base: position 197,867 of record JAVBXY010000035.1, read on the forward strand.
TCTCAACGACGCCTTTGCCTTTCAGGATCGCCTGACTCCTGTGTTCTGCCACCACGAGCAGGCTTGCGCGATGGCCGCCGAAAGCTATGCGCGAATTACCGGCGCCTTAGGCGTGATCAACGTAACCACGGGCCCTGGGGGCATCAATGCACTGAACGGTGTCTTCGGTGCCTGGACCGACTCGGTCCCGATGCTGGTCGTCTCCGGCCAAGTCAAGCGCGCAACCTGCCTAGCCACCACGCCGGTCCCGGGGCTACGCCAGCTGGGCGACCAGGAAGGCGAGATCATCCCGATGGCGCGCGGCGTCACTAAGTATGCAGCTGTCGTCGAGCGCCCCGAGGACATCGCCTGGCATCTGGACCAGGCCTTGCATCTGGCGACATCTGGACGACCGGGGCCGGTATGGCTGGACGTACCCATCGATGTCCAGAGCGCGAAAATCGACCCGGCGACGCTGCGGCGTTTCCTGCCTCCGGTGGAACAGTCCGACGCCCCGGCCGACGCGGACATCGATGCCATCGTCGAGCGTCTGCGCACCGCCAAACGCCCCGTGATTCTCGCCGGGACCGGCGTGCGCGCCGCCAATGCGCTCGCGGAATTCGACGCCCTGATCCGTCGCCTTGGCATCCCCGTCACGACAGCCTGGACGCACGACCTGATCGCCTCGGACGACCCGCTGTTCTGTGGCCGCCCCGGCACCATCGGCACCCGTGCCGGCAACTTCACCGTCCAGAATGCCGATCTGGTGCTGATCCTCGGCAGCCGCCTCAACATTCGCCAGGTCAGCTACAACTGGCAGGCCTTCGCCTCGCGGGCATTCAAGATCCAGGTCGATATCGACCCCGCCGAACTGAACAAGCCGACGGTGAAGCCGGACATGGCCGTCACCGCCGATCTGCGCCGCTTCATCGTCGCCCTCGAGCGACGCTTGGAAAACTGGACCCGCCCGGCGGTCCACGGCGAGTGGCTTGCCTGGTGCAAGGAGCGGCTGGCGCGCTATCCCACGGTCCAGGCACGGCAACGCGAGTTCAACGGCAAGATCAACCCCTACCACTTCATCGAGCAGCTGTTTTCTCGACTGGAAGGCACGGATATTGTCGCTTGCGGCAATGCAACCGCCACCATCGTTCCATTCCAGGTCGGGACCATCAAACCGGGTATGCGCATGTTTTCCAATTCAGGCAGCGCATCAATGGGATACGACCTGCCTGCGGCAATAGGAGCCAGCTTTGCCGCTACGGCGACGCGCGGTCCGTCGAACCGTGTCATCTGCCTGGCCGGCGATGGCAGCATCATGATGAATCTGCAGGAATTGCAGACCATCGCCCATCACGGATTGCCGATCAAGATATTCGTTCTGAACAACAGTGGCTACCTGTCGATCAAGACATCGCAGACCAACTTTTTTGGCCGCCTCTCAGGTGCAGGTCCGGGCAACGGCATTAGTTTCCCCGACTTTGTGGCCGTCGCCACCGCCTTCGGCATACCCGCCCGCCGTCTCGCCAGCATCGACTTTTCGGCGCAGCTGGACGGCATCCTGAACGAGCCCGGTCCCTGCCTGTGCGACGTCATACTTGACGAAACTCAGGGGTTCGAGCCGCGCATGAGCTCACGCAAGCTCGACGACGGAAGCATCATCTCGCCCCCGCTGGAGGACATGTTTCCCTTCCTCGACCGCGAGGAACTCGCATCCAACATGATAAATTCCGCCCCATGAACTCGAACCGCATCTTTGAAGATCTATTCGTCCTCGAACTCGCCAACAACCACTGGGGAAGCGTCGAGCGCGGCCTGCGCATCGTCACCGACTTCGCCCGCATCGTGCGCTTCAACAACGTGCGGGCCGCGATCAAGCTGCAATTGCGCGACGTCGACGCCTTCATCCATCAGGATTTCAGAAGCCGGGACGACATCCGCTACATCAAGAAGACGATCGATACCCGGCTGACCAAGCAGGACTACGCCACTCTGGTCAACGCAATCCGGAAATCCGGCTGCATCCCCATGGCCACGCCCTTCGACGAAGCCTCGGTCGATCTGTGCGTCGAACTGGGCATCGACATACTCAAGCTGGCGAGTTCCGACCTCAACGACTGGATCCTGATCGAGAAGATCGCCACCACCAAGAAGCCGGTCATCGTCTCCACGGGCGGTTCATCCCTCAAGGACGTCGACGACCTGGTGCGTTTTTTTGCCAACCGTAACATTCCCCTGGCCATCAATCACTGCGTCTCGCTCTATCCCTCCGAGGACAACGAGCTGGAACTGAACCAGATCGATTTCCTGCGCGAACGTTATCCGGACAACGTCATCGGCTACTCGACGCACGAATACCACGACTGGACCAGCTCGGTGATGCTGGCCTACGCCAAGGGCGCGCGAACCTTCGAGCGGCATGTGGACATCGAGGCCGACGGCATCCCCGTTTCCCCCTACTGCAGCCTGCCGGCGCAGGTGGATGAATGGTTCAAGGCGTGGAAGAAGGCCGTCGAGATGTGCGGCGCGCCCGGCACCCGCAAACGGGTGCCGCAACCGCGCGAGATCAGCTATCTCGACGGGCTGGTGCGCGGCGTCTATGCCCGTTGCGACTTGCCCGCCGGCCACGTGCTGTCGGAAACAGACATCTATCTCGCCATCCCCCTGCAGAAGGGGCAGATATCCTGCCGCGAACTGATGCACGGCGAAGTCCTGCTCAAGGACATAGCGGCCGACAAGCCGATCCAGATCGACGACATCGACAGCCCCTATGCCGTCGATAGCAATCTCAAGGCGATCATCTACAAGCGAGGAATCTGAGGCCGTGTCCTCGCGCAAGCTGATCTCCGTCGTAACCCCCTGCTTCAACGAGGAAGGCAACGTCGACGAGCTCCACCAGCGCATTGCAGCGCAGTTCGAACTGCTGCCGGACTATGATCTGGAGCACATCTATATCGACAACGCCTCGACCGACGGCACGGCGCAGGCGATCCGCCGTCTTGCCGACACGGACCCCCGGGTCAAGGCGATTTTCAACACGCGCAATTTCGGGCACATCCGCTCGCCCATACACGCCATCCTGCAGGCTGGCGGCGATGTGGTCATCGCCATGGCCTCCGACCTGCAGGACCCCCCGGAACTGATTCCCGCCTTCATTCGCCAGTGGGAAGCGGGCTTCAAGGTGGTCGTCGGCGTCAAGCCCCGCAGCAAGGAAACGCCGCTCCTGTTCGCCCTGCGCCGGCTCTACTACGCCACCATCGGACGCATCGCCGATGTCGAACTGATCCCGAACTTCACCGGATTCGGTCTTTATGATCAGGAAGTCATCGAACTCGTGCGTCGCATCGACGATCCCTATCCCTACTTTCGCGGCATGATCGCCGAGCTCGGCTTCGACCACGCTGAAGTGCCCTTCGAGCAGCCACGGCGGCGGCGCGGCATCACTAAGAACAATTTCTACACCCTGTACGACCTGGCGATGCTCGGCATCACCGGCCATTCGAAGGTGCCCATTCGGCTGGCGACGATGAGCGGTTTCGTCCTTTCGGCCATGAGCCTGACGGTCGCCATCGGCTATTTCATCTTTAAGCTGCTCTACTGGAACTCCCTGTCGATTGGCATGGCGCCGATATTGATCGGTTTCTTTTTCTTCGCCTCCGTGCAGCTGTTTTTCATTGGCATTCTCGGTGAATACATCGCCGCCATTCATACCCAGATTCTGCGCCGGCCCCTGGTGGTGGAACGGGAACGCATCAACTTCAAAACCCCGGCCCCCCCGCCAGAAGGCGACTGAGCCATGGCGGGACCTTCCTCGGCCTGGCAGCGCCTCCGTGAGCGGCTGCTGTCCATCGATCCGGAAAACTCCCTCCAGACGCCGGACCTGCTGACGGTCGCAGCCCTGGTTTACCTGGCCCTGCCCAGCCTGATCTTCCTCGGCGGCTGGTTGCGCCTCCCCTTCGCCGTCGTTACCGTGGCCCTGCTTGCGGGAAGCATGGGGCAATTCATGCGCCGTGCCGATGTGCAATGGCGACAGCCCTATGCACTCCCGGCGCTGCTGCTGATCGTCGCCGCCGGTGTTGCCTGGTGTGTGCTGGGCGGCGCGGGACATTTCTTCTATGCCAACCCGGACTGGATTATCCGCGACAAGGTATTTGGCGACCTCACCCTAACGCCCTGGCCGGCCGCCTACAGTTTCAGCGACGGATACCACCATATTCTGCGCTCGGCCTTCGGCTACTTTTTCCCGGCAGCTGTCGTGGGAAAGCTGTTCGGCCTGGGCCACATGGACCTCGCGCTCTATCTCTGGACTGCGCTTGGTGCCACGCTGTTCCTGCTCCTGCTGCCCTTGCCGCGCCATGCCGGCGGGCTGTTGCTGTTGATGCTGACGATCGTCGTCGGCTTCAGCGGCATGGATTTCCTGGGCATCGTCCTGATTACCGGGGACACGCCGGTTTTTCCACTGCGCCTGGAATGGTGGTTGCCCTTCAGCTACCCATCGCTGACCGGCCAGTTGTATTGGGGGCCCAATCATGCCATCGCCCTATGGCTGGTCACCGCCCTTTTCTACCGCCACTGGGGCCATCGCAGCTTTCCTGCGCTAGTGGTCGTCATCCTGCCAATGCTGGTGATCTGGACACCCTTTGCCGTCGCCGGCATCCTGCCTTTCGTCGGCATCGCCATCGCTCGCTGGTTCAGTCAGGGGCGATCTATCCGTGACTGGAACCTGACAGCTGTGCAGTGCCTGGCCGCAGCGATGCTCACCTATCTGAGCGTTCGGGTTCTGACGCTGGACATCGCCGCAATTCCGAGCGCCCCCAGCATCGAAGCCGCCCCCAACAAGGATGGCTTCTGGCTGAACTACCTAGTCTTCATCCTAATGGAGTTCGCCATCCTGGCCGTGCTGCTCGCACGGGAGTTGCGGCACTCCTACGGGCTGTTCTGGCTGGCCGTCGCAGGCCTGACGCTACTGCCCTTCTACCAATACGGGCCCTCAAACGACACGATGCTGCGGCTCTCTACCCCCTGCCTGGTGATCCTGTTGATCCTGACGCTAGATCGGGTCAATGCCTGGGCAAGCAAGCCAGACCGGCATCGGCTTCCTGCCCGTGCCTGGGCCATCGGGCTGGTCCTGCTGATTGGCGCCAACACGCCATGCAACGAAATGTGGCGTGCGGCCACCTTTCACCGCATTCCACCCAACTACGGGCTCAGCATGGTGGAATACCATGGCAAGGGCGAGCCACCCCACTATGTGGGCAGGCTGGACAAACCGGTTCTGCTGTTTCTGCTGCGCACGCCGAGCCTGATACCGACCCACCGGCAACAGAAATAGGACGGTCTCAGTCGCCTTTCACCACGTGTAGAAAGGCCGTTTCCAGCGACAGCGTGGGCTTGATTTCGATCAGTGCGTGACCACGCTCCTCCAGAACGCGTAGAGTTGCCCACAAGTCCGTCCGCGTCACTTCCGCGACCCAGCGCCCGGCTGGCTCCGGCATCATCCCGGGCAGCACAGCTACCTCGCCCTGGCTGCGGACAAGTACCTTGTCGCCTTCGCCTACCAGTTCGCCCGGCGCCTTGACCGCGCGCAGCACTCCCTTGTGGATCAGGCCGAAGCGATCCGCCAGCCGCTCGACGTCGTGCAGGACGTGGGAGGTGAGGAAAATCGTCCCCCCCTGCTGCCGGTATTCCGAAAGGATATCCACGACATCCCGGCGGCCGATGGGATCGAGCCCGGACAGGGGTTCGTCGAGAATCAGCAGACGCGGCTCGACCGCCATGGCGTGGGCCAAGGCGGTGCGTTGCGCCATGCCCTTGGAGAAGCCGCGCACTACCTTGTTCGCCACCTCGGCCAACCCGAAGCGCTCCAGCCAGGTCAAGCAATGCTGCCGGGGATTGGTCGGCGTACGGCGATGCAATTGCAGCCCCATGGACAGGATTTCCAGCGGCGTCAGGTAATCCGGCAGGCTCGGGTTCTCCGGCACATAGCCCAGTCCTCGGCGCGCCTGCGGCTCGGTCACATCCATGCCAAAGAGGGTTGCCGTACCGGAGCTGGGCAGCATCACCCCGGTAAGTATCTTGATCGCCGTGCTCTTGCCGGCGCCATTGGGACCTATGAAGCCAAACACTTCACCCTGCTCGACGGCGAGGGAAATGCCTTTCAATGCATCGAAGGGCGGCGACGCCCAGCTTCGTGGGTAGGTCTTGCGCAGGTCGGTGATCGATATCGCGGCAGTCATTTTTTTGCGGGCGGAGGTGGAGGTGAATTTCGCAGCATGAGCCGGCCTTTGCCATCGATCCAAAACCCGAATCCAAAAGGATCCTTGGGCAGGGATTTGATGATGCCGGCATCAACGAGTTGCTGCAGGCTGACGGGGGGCTTGTCGAAGCGTTGCTGATAGCGCGCCGCAGCGGCGCGCAAACCTTGCAGGGTACGCAAGCGGGTCACACGCTGCTCGAGATAGTTGCGGAAATCCTTGCGCTTGGACTGCTGGGCCATCGCCTCGACGACCCGGATCGCCAGTCCAACGTCCTGTGCCTTGTCCAGCCAGATCGCCGCCAGGTTCTGCATCTGCAAACGCTCGTCGCCCTCGGGCAGATGCTCGGCCGCCTCCCGCATCCAGTCCGAGGCGCCGACGGCATCGCCCTTGAAATGCAGCAGATTGAAAGCGTAGTAGAACGCCGGCTGGTAGTCGAAGCGACGGGCCAGGGTAGCGCGCGCCAGAATCCGCTGCGCCGCGTCGAGCTCCCCCTGCCAGGGTAGGATCGCCGCCGCAATGTAGTAGTTGTCCTCGTGGCCAGGATTCAGCCAGGAAACGTCCTCCTGCACCTTGGCCAGAATTACGAATTCCTCCGGCTTCATCTTGAAGTTATCCACTACCAAGGAGCGGATTGCGGCGATATTGGCAGCAAGATTGCGGTCCCCCGCCGCCATGAACACCTGCACGAACAGCGGCAGCGCCACCTGCATTTCGACATTCACGCTCTGTCGCGGCGCAGTTTTCAGGCGCTCGGCCGTGGCCAGAAACAGCATTGCCGCCAACAGCGCCACCAAACCCGTTTGCCAGTGTCGAACCCTCATCATCGCCGTCCCGCCAGAGCCGACTATTACTGGAAATCGCGACGGCGGAAGGTGATCACCGCCAGGCTGACCAGCAGCGCCGCATAACTGGTCGCCATTACCACGCCCCCCAGCAGCGCCAGCGTGTCCGGCACCACGCCGTACATAGGCCAGGCGCGCCAGTCGAGTCGCGACAGGTCGGGCAGGAACCACTGGATGGCATCAATGATCGGCGCAAGCTTCATGATGGCCGCATCGCCTTCGGCACCGGCGGCGAGATACTCGGCCACCGCGCCCAGGCTCTTGCCGCCCGCCGCAAACGCCAGCCCTAAGGCCAACGGCAGCATCGGCACAGTAGATAGGCTGGCGATCCACAAGGCAAATGCTGCTACCACGGCGGCGTCGAACCACAGGCCGACAATGGTCAGCCAATACGGCCCGCCCGAGGCGATTTTGAAACCCTGGACATAGCTACCACCGGAATTCAGCACCACCAGCCACAAGAACACGCCCAGCATCGCGGCGGCCAGCGCCAGCAAGCCGAGCACCCCAAGATAGCGACCGACCATGTAATGCCCGCGCGGGACGGGGTAGGTCAGAGCGAACAGCACGGTCCGCCGCTCGATCTCGCGACCAACCAATTCCTGGACCCAGAATAAGGCAAACAGGATCAGGGAAAAACGGATTCCGGAAAGACCAACATCAAGCGCCACCGTCCGCGGCTGGCGCGGGGAAAACGCAGCGGAAAGGTAAGCAACCCCGACGAGCAGGGTACCGAGAATCAGAATACCCTGAATACTACGACTGCGAAGTCCAGCCCGCCAAGCAGAGGTGAGGAAAGCGATCAATTAGTTTGCGCTCGCCACGGCATTGGTCAAAACATTTTTGGCATCGGCCTGGGCTGCCTTGTTCTCGGCTTTCTTGGTGTACGCGCTGAATTGCGGAATCGCAATCGCGGCAAGAATGCCAATGATCGCCACCACAATCATCAACTCTATCAACGTGAAGCCTTGCGATTTCGCACTCATAGCACTTACTCCAATGGATATCAATAGACGCTAGACCAAAAAAAGCGCGCTAAAAGCGCGCTCTTTCTTAGACTAGCCAAGCAACTAATCAGGACGATCCGGCGGCGGCAAGCTTAGTGGTGGCAGCAGCAGCAGCAGCGGTCAGTGCAGCAGCAGCATTAGCGTAACCGCTAGCGGAATCAGCGACCTTCTCGACAGCGCCACCATTAGAATGCCCGCCAAAGGACTGATTGCCCTTGGTCGACGTGGCACCCACGGCAGCAGCGCTCGCATCTTCCTGGAAATCAACTTGCGTGTTGGCCGAGCAACGCGGGGTGAACCCCGTCGCGACGAACTTGGTGCGAGGCGAGGAATCACTTGCAACAGCGGTGGCAGTTCCACCGGCGCAAACCGTGGCAGCCATCGAAGCAGCCGAAGCGACACACAGGGACAGAGCGACAATAATTTTCTTCATTTAGATAACTCCTGAAAATTGAACGAGACTCGATCTTGCGATCGATCAGGTTGTACCGGCCACGGCTTGCGTCAGGATGTTCTTGGCATCCGACTGAGCAGACTTGTTTTCAGCCTTTTTGGTGTACTCGCTGAACTGCGGAATAGCGATGGCGGCCAGAATACCGATAATCGCAACCACGATCATCAGCTCAATCAGGGTGAAACCCTTTTGCAACGTCTTTTTCATGCGAATTCTCCTGTAGGAAAAGTGCGACATCTGTCGCTGAATCTTCTAAAGCATAAGTCGGGCCAACTCGCCTACCCCACTACTATGAGGAAATACCCAATACCAGAATCAGAATCGACAAAAATTGTCACATCAAACCCCAAACCCGTCACTCATACAGTAATCGCCGTATCGCCAGAGCCGACTTTTCTCGGTGATTATCTGGCTAGTTCGCCAAGGCAAGCTCGTCCACCTCGTCAATCTGGCTCGGGTCGAGAAACTGTTCGGCGTAACGACGATAGACCTTCTGCTTGACGAAGATATCGAACAGGTCTGGGTCAATGTGTCCGCCCTTCTTGAAGTTCGCCATGATCCCCATCGCCTGCGAAAGTTTCATACCCGGCTTGTAGGGGCGATCCTTGGCGGTCAATGCCTCAAAAATATCGGCAATTCCCATCATGCGCGCCTGAGGTGACATCTGCTCACGGGTCAGGCCCTTGGGATAGCCTTTACCGTCCATACGCTCGTGATGACCGCCGGCGTATTCGGGCACGTTCTGCAAATGCTTGGGCCAGGGCAACTGCTCCAGCATCTTGATGGTGGCGACGATGTGGTAGTTGATGATGTCGCGTTCTTTTTGGGTCAACGTCCCCGCCCGGATGGTCAGGTTCTCTACTTCGTCTGCGGTGAGAAACTCGGTTTCGACACCATCCAGATTGCGCCACTTGCGCTGGCTACCGATATCGCGCACCCGCTGGAGTGCCTCATCCTTCATCATTTCGCCACCGACATTGGTCTTGCGCAGGAATTCACGGTCGGCATCCAATATCCGCAATTCTGCTTCGCATTCAGCCTGAATCCGGTCTTCAGCCATGGCATCGCGTACATCACGAAGAGCGAGCTGCTGACGCAAGGCGTAAATCTCTGCATCTCGTTTGAGCACCTCGAAACGGGTGTCGACCAACTGGATGCGATCAAAGATGGTTTGCAGCTTGGTGGCCTTGTCGACCACATGGACCGGCGTGGTTACCTTGCCGCAGTCGTGCAGCAAACCGGCAATCTTCAGTTCATAACGCCCCCGGTCATCCATGTCGAAAGATGCCAGGGGGCCGATGCTTGAATTATTGACCGCTTCGGCCAGCATCATGGTCAATGCCGGCACACGTTGACAATGCCCCCCCGTGTAGGGCGATTTCTCGTCAATGGCAAGGTTGATGAGATTGATGAAAGATTCGAACAGTTCTTCGAGCTGAGTGATCAACAAGCGATTGGTCAGCGCGATGGCAGCCTGGGACGCCAGCGATTCGGCAAGACTTTGGTCCGCCGACGCGAATGGCACTACGGCACCAGTGGCCGGGTCATGCGCATTGATCAGTTGCAGCACACCAATGATTTCACCTTCATGGTTCTTCATCGGAACCGTGAGAAAGGATTGGGAGCGATAGCCGGTGCGCTCATCGAAGCGGCGCGTCCCGGAGAAATCGAAGCCTGCCTCTGTATAGGCGTCGGCAATGTTGACCGTCTTGTCGTGGATCGCGGCATACACCGCCACCATCGAGTCGTTGTGCTCGCCCTTTTCATCGGCAAACGGCAGATTGGGGAAATTTATTTCATTCCCCGTCGTCCCGCCCATCGCAATATGGAGAGAGTCGGTCCGCAGGATCTCGAAACGTAATGCCTTGCCATCTTCGGTCACGCGATAGAGCGTCCCACCATCGGCATGGGTAATGGTTTTTGCCGCGACAAGAATGGTCTCCAGCAGCCGATTGATGTCGCGCTCCTTGGATAGCGCAACACCGATATCGTTGAGTTGCTCCAGGCGAAGCAGCAGATCGTCGGCAGTCCCCTCCATTGATGCCTCCCTTACTTGATGCAGACGGCGCGCACTTGTTTGAGATCGGTGACGCCCTGCAAGGCTTTCTCCAGGCCATCCATTTTCAGCGTCAACATGCCGTCCTCCAGTGCCTGGGCGAACAGTTGTGCGACGCGGGCGTGCTCCTGAATCAGCTTTTTCAGTGGCTCGGTACCGATCATCAACTCATGCAAACCGACCCGTCCCTTGTAGCCGCTGCCACCACAGGTATCGCATCCCTTGGCACGGGTAAACACCAGATGACCGTCCTTGCCATAGTCCTGAATCAGCCGTGCCTCGGTGGCGGCATAGGCGGCGGCCTTGTCCTTCAAGAAGGGCGCAGTGTTATCCAGTTCGCTGCAATATTCCATCATGAACAGCCGGACTTCTTCGGCATCCGGCGTGTAACTCTCCTTGCACTTGCACAGGCGTTTTGCCAGTCGCTGGGCAAGAATCCCCAGCAGGGCATCGGAGAAGTTGAAGGGGTCCATGCCCATATCGAGCAGGCGAATGATCGATTCCGGCGCGCTGTTGGTATGCAGCGTGGCGAACACAAGGTGGCCGGTCAGCGAGGCTTCGATGCCGATGCCGGTGGTCTCGGCATCGCGCATTTCGCCGACCATGATGATGTCCGGGTCAGCGCGGAGGAAGGCCTTCATGACCGTGGCGAAGTCCATCACCTTCTTGTTGACCTGAACCTGCCGCAGACCTTTCTGGGTGATTTCCACAGGGTCTTCCGCAGTCCATATCTTGGTATCCACCGTGTTCAGATATCCCAGGACCGAGTGCAGTGTCGTGGTCTTGCCGGAGCCCGTTGGGCCGCAGACGAAGAACAGGCCGTAGGGTTTGGAGATGGTTGCCTTGAGCTTGGTCAGGTTGGTCGGTAAAACGCCCAGTTTGTCGAGCGGAATCGGTTCACCGCCGGCAAGAATACGCATCACGACATCTTCGACGCCGCCGGTCGATGGAATGGTCGCCACCCGCAATTCGATATCCAGCGGACCATACTTCTTGAACTTGATCTTGCCATCCTGGGGCTTGCGGCGTTCGGCAATGTCCAGGTCGCACATGATCTTCAAGCGCGCCACCATGGCATTGCGATAACTGGCCGGGACTTCGATGTATTTGGCCAGCGAGCCATCCTTGCGGAAACGGATCAGCACCTTGTCCTTGCCCAGACCCGGCTCGATGTGGATGTCCGAGGCACCCTGCTGGTAGGCATCGATGATGATCTTGTTGACCAGTTTGACCAGTTCGTTGTCGGCCGCTGCGGAGACATCGTCACCACCGCTCCCCTCGCCCTCCATCTCGTCCTGATCGAGCGTGGACAACAAGTCGCCAACGGAAGAGTCATCGGTAAAGCCGGGCACGCCACTGGCGCCAAACAGCTGATCCAGGGTCAGACGGAACTCGTGGTTGGTCGTAATCCGATAGGCAATCTTCGCTCGCGGAAATACGTTATTGACCACTCGTGAACCCTTGACCTGCTCCGGGTCCATACACACAACCAGAACACCATCAGGACCTTCTTCCACGGGAGCCCACTGGTTCTGCTCGAGATATTCGCGTTTCAGGTTTTTCAACAGATCGATGGGTTTGATACGGTCACTCTTGAAGGATTCGTACGGAACCCCAAAGAATTTTGACAAGGCACCGCCCAATGCCGGCTGTTTGACCTGGAACTCGTTCATCAGCACATCTTCAAGGTCCAGGTTTTTGCGTCGGGCTGTACGCTGTGCAAGTTCCAGTTCCTGCGCGGAAATCACTGCATCGGAAACCAGGAAGTCATACTTGGTCTTGACGACATGAGCCGGCTTGTTGCGCTGGGAAAACGCGATGGCAAGCGTTTCGCACAAGCCCTTGACGCCCTCTTCCGCCACTTCGGTGAATGGCACGCCCGCTTTGTTGTTGATGATCTGAACGACACCAAGCAACTCTCCGTTCTGGGCATCCATAACCGACGCCACCAGCATTTGCTTGGTCCGATATCCGGTCCGCTTGTCCACTTCCTGCAAAAAGCGCAAAGAGGGGTTGATGGCCTTCAGCTCGGTTTCGTCGTAAACGTCTCGGATATTGACCGTTTTCTTGGCCAAGGCGACGTGGCCGGCGATACTCTGATCAGCAATCGGCAGACGCAGGTCTTTGAAGGAATTCAGCCCGGTCTTGACCTTGGAAACAATGGATGCCTTGTCTTCGCCAACGGAATAGATGGTCAGGCGATCCGCATTGAACAGATCGCAAATCTCTCCCGACAGCTCAAGCATGATTTCGTCGATGTTCGACGTTGCATGGATCTTGTTGGTAACCGTCTGAAGACTCTTGAAGAACTCAAGACGGCTATTAACATCTGACGCACCGGCTTCGGCTGTGGCGCTCGGAACAGCACTCATTCGATGGACTCCATAGTGCCAGCGCGAGCCCTCATCCCACCGTCAAGAAGGGCGGCGTGGAGTCCGCGCTGGGAAAGCAGAAACGCCGCGGCGGAACTGCGACGTCCCGTCTGGCAATAGACAATGTATTCTTTTCCGGGGTCGAGTGACCCAGAGGCTTGGCGAACGTCATTCAACGGAATATTGATCGCCCCAGGATAGCCATCCGCTTGATATTCGGCAGGATAGCGCACATCAATCCAGACGGCTCCGGCAGCCACTCGCTTTTCCGCATCCTCAGGCGATAGGCGTTGCAACAGGGGAGCCCGTAACAGCGCATCAAAGTCCTGCTTTGACAAACGCAACAAGGTGCCGTCGGTTTTCATCGATACTGTCGCGTTCCGTGAAGTATCGGCCACCAAGGCTTCTTCGCCAAAGGCATCGCCTTCTTTTAGCTCGGCCAATTGAACGGTGGACCCGGCAACCAGACGCGACACCTTGCAGCGACCACTCTCGATCAAATAGTAATAGTCGCCCGGATCACCTTGGCGAATGATGGTATCGCCCCGCTTGACCAAGACACGCTGAAAACGGCCAAGCAACGCCTGGATATTCGCCGGCGGTAGAGAGGCGAAAGCCCCCTCGGTCAGGTTGCTGACGGCAAACATGCCGGACATCATCCGCCAGTCGGTGGTATCCGTAGCCGTGTCGGGGGAGGCCCCGGGAACAGCCAACTGACTCCAGGTAACCATGATGTCCAAGGTATCTTCACCAAGGCTAAGCAACTCGACATCGGTAATCGCATGAGTGGCCGATGGCAGCATGTCACCATGCACCAGTGGCGCGTTTGCCCGATCATGCCCGCCGACGATGACCCGCACACTGCCATCCCCCCCCACGACCTTGAGCTGTCCCTGTATCAGGTAGACCACCTGATCCGTCCAATTTATCGCGCGTAGCGGGTCCGTCCCTCGTGAAAATGATTGGGTACGGCATACGGGCAGCAGTTCGCGCAGGCGTTCGCTGCCCAGCGATACCATGGGTTGAAGTCGGGTCAGCAGCTCGAGACTTACCTGCGCGCTCATGGTCATATCTCGAACAGCTGATTGTTCTGCAGCATGCCGGGACGGAACTCGCCAATACAGTCCTCGATTTCCTGCATGGTCAACTCGATCTGCCCGGGTTTGAGGTGAGTGATGAATACTTCAGCATCCCGTTGCAGTTGCTCCAGTTCCTCCAGCAGCATGCTCGGGCACAAGTGCAGTGAGGCCGTCGCCAGCTTCTTCTCCCTATCGGAGAAAGCACATTCGATGATCAGGTAGCGAAGATTGCGTATCCGATTGACGCAAGTCCAGAGGTCCGGACACGGACCGGTATCGCCGGTAAATACAAGACTGTTTTGCCCGGAATCGAGATGGTAGCCCACGGCCGGTACAGTATGGTTGGCGGGCAAGGGCGTAATTTTTCGGCCATCGATATCAATCGTCTCGCCAAGCTTGATGACAGAAAACTGAAGAAATGGCTTTTCCGCCGTGGGGATCTCGCTGAAGTCTGGCCAGATCGCCCAATTGAATACATGTGCCCGCAGGATTTCCAGCGTCGCCTCTGTCGCGTGCACTATCAGCGGCCGGTTTCGCATGTCACCCACCGTATCGACAATGAAGGGCAAGCAGGCAACATGGTCGAGATGGGAATGGGTAATGAAGACATGATCGATCTGGGCAAGCTCCGCTATCGCCAGATCGCCGACTCCGGTTCCGGCGTCGATCAATATGTCGTGATCCACCAGCAGCGAAGTGGTCCGCAAATGGCGACCACCTATGCCCCCGCTACAACCGAGTATGCGTACCTTCATGATCGGATCACTTGGTGTCGAACGTCCACGTACCGTCCCAGTCCTGACCGGGTGACTCTTTGCGGTAGTGGGCGATGCGCTGATTGTAGAGATTGTAGACATAGCGCGGGTGGATGCGCGTAAGGTTCATTAGCAATACCTCCGCCTGATCCCAGTCCTGTGCTCGATATACGCGCAAGGTCTGATTCCAGAGCTTGAGCTCATCGAGAGCTTCGCTCCCAACCTTGCCTTCCTCGCCTACCGGTTCATAAATCCCGACCGGCTCGTCCTTGCCTTTTACGCGGACTTTATCCAGTTCCCTGAACACAAAAGCCGTCTTCAAAAGCTCGCGCGACGATTCGCCAACGATTATGCCCACGCCATACTGTTTGGTGATCCCCTCCAGGCGGGAGCCAAGGTTAACCGCGTCCCCCATCACCGTATAGGATTGACGCACTGGCGAGCCCATGTCGCCCACTGTCATCGGTCCGGTATTCACGCCGACGCCGATCTTCAATTCCGGCCAGCCGCGCGCAACCAAGTCCTTGTTCAACTCGATCAGGGCGACATGCATTTCCAATGCGGTGAGAACGGCATTCTTCGCGTGTTCGGGATCGTCAACCGGCGCCCCCCAAAAGGCCATGATGGCATCGCCGATGTACTTGTCCAGCGTACCGCGGTGCTTGCGGACAACCAGTGTCATGGCGCCGAGGTACTCGTTCATCAGCGTGGCAAGCTCGTCCGGTTCCAGGCCTTCGGAAATAGTGGTGAAGCCACGCACGTCGGAGAACAGCACGGTAAGCTCGGCCTTGCGCCCCGCCATGCTGTAGTTTTCCGGGTCCCGGCTCATTTCCTCGACCAGCTCGGGAGGCACGTACTGACCGAACAAACCGGTCAATTGCCGCTTGGTCCGCGACTCGACGAAATAGCCCCACGACATGTTCATGGCGTAGAGCAAGGCAATGGCCATCATGCCCGAGGCAAGCGGAAGGACGACATGCCCCACGTGCCAGAAGGAAAAGTTCACACTGAGCATGAACAGCAGCACGATCACGCCAACGATGGTCGCCCGGAAGGGTGACAGCATGGGCAGCAGGAACACCATGACCGCACCGGAAATCAGAACCAGCAGGACGTCCGCGCCAAGAATGTACGGCGGCTTGTGCTTGATCGTGCCGTCGAGCATGCCGGCGATCAGGTTGGCATGTACTTCCACCCCGGGATAAGCCGCACCAACTGGCGTTGCCCGCAGATCCATGAGGCCGGGGGCCGTCGTACCAACAATCACCAGCCGCCCCGCCAGCTTCTCCTGTGGCACGCGACCATTGATGACATCGGTGGCGGAAATGTATGGAAAGCTGCCCTGGTAGCCGCGGTAGGGGATCAGCGTGGCCGCGTTCTCGTCCACGGGAATGCGCAGAACTCCGCCAGTGGCAGTTTTCAGATCCAGCCACTCCATACCCGCATACACGCCAGGAGAATCGTCGGGGTAACCAGGCGTGATGGCAGGATTTCCCAGCAGTCGCCGCACCATCGCCAATGAAAGAGATTCGTAGTACTGCCCCTTGTATTCAACCAGCAGGGGAACCCGACGGGAAGTGCCATCGAAATCCACCAACGGATTGAAGTGACCGGCGCCGCCAGCAGCTTTCTGGAACTCGGGAAGATTGGCGCCAAAACTAAACCACTGAGTGAAGGCAATGCGACGGCCATTGAATGTGCCCGCAGGGAATACGGGATCGGGAATCACACCGGCGCTGGCACCGCCCTCCTTGTTCGAGAAGTAGTAGCCCAGGATCACCGGCCGGTTCTTCAGCGCGGCGGCAAAGCGGGCATCGTAATCAAGTTGAGGACGAAGCTCCTTGAGGGTTGCCTGAAAGCCAGCCGTATCGCGCAACTCACGCTTTGCCAGCGTCTCCAGGGACTTGAGGCCTGAACTATCATCCGGCTCGGCAAAAACCACGTCGAATCCAACCTGCTTGACACCATAATGATCGAACAGCTTGTTCATCATCGTGGCCATCTTGTCCCGCCCCCAAGGCCAGCGGCCCTGCTCACCGAGGGATTTTTCATCGATATCGATGATGACAACCCGCTGATCCACGCTCTGCGGCATGGTCAACTTCACCTTGGCATCGTAAATGATCGCGTCCATGTGATTCACGAACGGAATCTGGTAGATGCGGGCCGAATGGCCAAGCAGCACCAGCAAGATAACGAGTCCAAGGAGATAGCGGGGCAGGTACTGTTTCAAGATCGCTCCAGCGGGGTTCAGGTGGTGATCAACGATATGTCGTCAGGTCTTGAGGAAGAATTCCATCTTTACCCCCGCAAGCTCGATCACATCGTGATCCTGCAATTCATGCGCCTGGGCATCGATCATCTTGCCGTTGATTACAGGGAAATTCGCGCCCTCGACATGCGTGATGAAATAACCATGCGGACGCCGAGCAATCACCGCCACCTGTACGCCGGGCTTGCCCAGCGTCGTCAGGGTCTTGGTCAATTCAAGTTCCTTGCCTGCATTGCCTCCTGACAGAATCTGGATTGCGCCAAGCGGCAATGCAGCAGCCGGAGCAGCGGAAGCGGCCGGAGTTGCCGGTGCTGCGGCAGGGCTGGGCGTACTGGGCTGAGGTGCGGGAGCCACTGCGGGCTCGGCCGGCTTCTGCGCGGCACCGGGGCGCAGGATCATGGTCTTTTCGAAATCAGCGTTGGAGGTTTGCTGCGGTACCTCGCTGACATACTTCAGGCGGTACTTGCCGAGTTCGATCGTGTCGCCATTCTGCAGGAAGTGCTTCTTTACCGATTGGCCGTTGACGAAAGTGCCATTGGTGCTGCCCATGTCCTCGAGAAATGAATCGTTGAGGATGGTGATCACCACCGCATGCTCGCCGGAGATCGCCAGATTGTCTATCTGGATATCGTTGTGCGGCTTGCGGCCGATCGTCGTGCGCTCTTTGGTAAGGGGGATATCCTTGAGCACCGTGCTGTCCATGCTGAGTATTAGCTTAGCCATTCTTCAATCCTTCAAGCTGAAACACGTCGTCACTTGAACCAGGTCAGGAAACGGGACCACCAGCCGCGTGCGGCAGGGTATTCGCCTTTGACCTTGACCAGTATCACAGAAACATTGTCGCGACCGCCATTGTCGTTCGCCATCTGTATGAGTTGGGTCGCACAGAGTTCGAGATTGGCCGACAGTGCACCGAGTGTCATCGAAATCTCGTCGTCCTCGACCATGTCGTTGAGACCATCCGAACAGAACAGCCAGACGTCGCCCGGCTGCACGTCGTAATCATGGATTTCCGGCTCCACCGCAGGATCGACACCGACTGCCCGCGTGACCAGATTCTTGTTCTGCGAATGCCTGGCCTGCTCGGCGGTGATCATGCCGCTATCGATCTGCTCCTGGAGTAGTGAATGATCACGGGTGATCTGCCGGAAATCCTCGCCGCGCAAGCGATAGAGACGGGAGTCACCAATGTGGGCCACAGTCACTGAGTCGTCATGGAACACGCCGACCACCAGCGTGGTGCCCATGCCCGCATATTGCGGCTGGCTTTGCGCCGCCTGGTAAATGGCGCCATTGGCACGGGCCACTTCCACTTCAAGCACAGAGTGCACCCAGGAAACGCCGGCAGCATCCTTGCTACCTGGAGCCTTGGCGACGAAAGCTTTTTCAAGCTCCGTGCCCAACAGGACGGTGGCCATGCCGCTGGCTACCTCACCGGCGTTGTAGCCACCCATTCCATCGGCCAGGACGACAATGCCGCCGATGGCATTGGCCATGACCGAATCTTCATTATTCGTGCGCACCATCCCCGGATCGGTTTTGGCGACGATTTCCAGTGCGGCGGAAAGATCCATTGTGTCCGGTCCTCAAATACTGATATCGACGGCACCTGCCGCCGCGTTGCCACCCGTCGATCCAAGACAGGCACGGAGATCGGCGGCCATCTCGGCGCCGGTCTGATAACGACTTTCCGGGTCTTTGACCATCGCCTTGTCGACAATGGCGACCAGGCAATCGGGCAAGTCGGGATTGATGCTGCGGATATTGGGGTGCGGCTCATTGGCAATGCGAAACATTAGCTGTGCCATCGAGTCCCCGGAAAACGGCAACTGGCCGCAGGACATCTGGTAAAGCATGACTCCGAGCGAGAAGAGGTCGGAACGGCCGTCAATCTTCTTGCCCGCGAGCTGTTCCGGCGACATGTAGGACGGCGTGCCCAGTACCATGCCGGTCTTGGTCTTCGACGAATCCGTGATGCGGGCGATGCCAAAGTCCGTGACCTTGACCTGATCGGACTCGGGTTCGTACATGATGTTGGCCGGCTTGATGTCACGGTGCACCACATGGTTCTCGTGGGCATAGGACAGTGCATCGGCAACGCGGGCGACAATGCTCATGACCTTGGGCAAGGGCAACAGGTTGCCCGCCTTGGCGAAGGGCACCAGATCCTTGCCCTTGAGGAACTCCATGGCGATATAGGCCAGATCGTGTTCCTCGCCGGCGTCGAACATGGTGACGATGTTGGGATGATTCAGACGCCCGGCCGTCTCGGCTTCACGGAAGAAGCGTTCCTTGACGTCGGCGATCTCGTCCTCGTCGAACTCCTGGGACAGCGCCATGGTCTTGATGGCGACGATACGGTTGATCTTGGGATCGCGCCCCATATAGACCACGCCCATGGCGCCTTTGCCAAGTTCCTTTTCGATCTGGTAGCGACCCAGCATTGGTTTTTCGACATTGCCGGAGGCGTCGAGCAGAGAGGCGTTACTGCGACCACCGCCACCACCGCCGAGAATCACCGTTTCCGACAGCTGCTTGGCGCGGTTCAAGCGGGTTTCCAGATCGCGGAACTTGGGATCGAAGTCGAACATGTAGCGGAACACCATTTCCGCCTTGTTGAACTGGCGCTTGCGCTCGAAGTCCAGCGCCAGGTTGTACATGTTCTCCATCAACTGCTGGTCCATCGGACACTTGCGGAACTTGTCGAAGGCCATGTCAAGCTGGCCCTGCCCCTGGAAGGCCAAGCCCAGCATGCGATTGGACTCGGCCGAATCGGCATCCGATTTTTCCTTGCCGCGCTCGGCGACGAGGAAGCGCTTGGTGGTCAACAGCAGATGGCCGACCAGCAGCAAAGTCGCCGGCACCATCAATTGCAGCCACATCAGTTGCGTCGTCATC
The DNA here is from genome assembly GCA_030824275.1 of Rhodocyclaceae bacterium. Taxonomy (GTDB): domain Bacteria; phylum Pseudomonadota; class Gammaproteobacteria; order Burkholderiales; family Rhodocyclaceae; genus JAVBXY01. The sequence goes on from JAVBXY010000035.1 coordinate 217,835, forward strand.
AACGCGAAGTGTGTGCCGATCAACAGCAGCAACAGGCCCGCCGTGATACCAGCCGCCAGCCCGGCCTTGATGCGCGGCAGCAGCGCAATCAGATAGGCAGCGATCAGCAGGAAAACCAGTTTCTCGACCCAGAATCCCCAGGTCGGCGCGACAAAGAAATGCTCCGACAACAGACTGGAAATGGCATGAGCCTCCAGCAGGACGGACGGCATTCCCGGATTCACCGGCGTTACAAAAAAGCTGCCCAGACCGGCGGCTGTCGGCCCGATCAGCACCACCTTGTCGCGATACTTGTCGTAGGGAATCTTGCCGCTCTTCACGTCGAAGAAGGAATCCACCGGAAAGGCCTGCTTGCCGCCTTCGGCGTCCTTGTAGAAGAAGGTCAGCATGCGCGTATCGAGATCGGTGCCGATGTTCAGACGCCCCAGCGTGACGGAACTGCCCGCCGCCACCTTGATGTCGGCAGGCGCGAGATTCAGGCTCTTGGCGGCGGCCAGCAAGGACAGGGACGGGAAAGTCAGGTCGAAATGCGCCAGCACCAGCGTTTCCGTGCGTACCCCGCCATCGACGTCAAATACCGGATTGACGTGGCCGATGGCGGCGGCCACTTTGCCGAAGGGCTCGATCACCCCGGCATCGATACCTGTCGTGGGAATCGGCGGCGTATCGCCAGCGCCTACTTTTACCGCGTTCTTCTTGATGAAGTCAGGCAATTCCTTATCTGGCCGACCACGCGGTTCCCCCAGCGCGAACTGCATGGGCAGCACGACATTCCCGGCCTTGCCAAACGCCTCGGCCAGACGACGGTCGGTATTCAGCTTTTGTTCAGCCTCGATCAGCAGGGCATCGAGTTGCGGGCAGGTAGAAACTAGCGGCGTCGGTGCCTCGCTCACGGAAGGCGGAGTAGTAGCGGGGGCCGCAACATCCGCTGGTGGAGCCACCACCGCGACGACAGGGGCTGCCGGAGCAGCCGATGGCAGGCTCACGCCGCAGGTTTCAATCAGCTTGTTGATGTAGACCAGACCCGCATCGCGCTGAGGCTCGGAAACGATGACGGTGGAAGCAATGACCTTGGCCTTGGCCGCCGCCAGCTTCTCCACCATGTCGGCCATGATCTCGCGGGACCAGGGCCAGCGGCCGATGTTGTCAATACTCTGCTTGTCGATGGCAATCACGGCCACCTTGTCGGAAGGCGTTCGCGACGTGGCGACAACACCGAGGTCGTAAGCCTTGCGCTCCAGTCCCTGCAATAGCTGGCCGTTGCCGAGAATCAGCACGACGATGCTGACCACCACGCCGAAGAACCAGTCGCTTTTCCAGAAATCGGACTTCTTCATTCACCGACACCCTGTTGATAGCCCCGATAAAACAGGGCAATAAGCGCAATTCTTACAGTCCGGCATCAACTCCGTCAATCAATTTAATGACATTCGGAGGTAAGCGCTGCTTGCGTTCGTGGATTCTATGCGGAAAAAAGCCGCTCCGGCTTGTACCGGAGCGGCTTTCGGGCCGCTTTGGCATCGTCTGCGCCGTGGCGCCAGCGCCAACTTTTTACAGCATGGCCTTGAGCAGCTTGGCCATTTCAGACGGGTTGCGCGTCACCTTGAAACCGCACTCTTCCATGATGGCGAGCTTGGCATCGGCCGTATCGGCACCACCGGAGATCAGTGCGCCGGCGTGGCCCATGCGCTTTCCGGGGGGCGCCGTGACGCCAGCGATGAAGCCAACGATGGGCTTCTTCATGTTGGCCTTGCACCACACAGCCGCTTCGGCTTCGTCGGGACCGCCGATTTCGCCAATCATGATCACGGCGTCGGTATCGGGATCGTCATTGAAGGCCTTCATCACGTCAATGTGCTTGAGACCATTGATCGGATCGCCACCGATGCCGACCGCGGAGGACTGGCCGAGACCGATTTCGGTCAGCTGCGCCACGGCTTCATAGGTCAGCGTGCCGGAACGCGACACGACGCCGATGCGGCCCTTGCGATGGATGTGGCCGGGCATGATGCCGATCTTGATTTCATCGGGCGTGATCAGGCCAGGGCAGTTCGGGCCGAGCAGCAGGGTTTTCTTGCCGCCCTTGGCTTCCTTGGCCTTCATCTTGTTGCGCACGTTCAGCATGTCGCGGACGGGGATGCCTTCAGTGATGCAGATCGCCAGATCGAGGTCGGCTTCGACAGCTTCCCAGATCGCATCGGCGGCGCCAGCGGGCGGCACGTAGATGACGGAGACGGTAGCACCGGTTTCCTTGGCGGCTTCCTTGACTGAACCGAAGATCGGGATGTTGAAAATCGTCTCGCCGGCCTTCTTGGGGTTCACGCCGGCAACGAAGCAGTTCTTGCCGTTGGCGTATTCCTGGCACTTCTCGGTATGGAACTGACCGGTCTTGCCGGTGATGCCCTGGGTGATGACCTTGGTGTCTTTGTTGATGTAGATGGACATAGCGGTTCCTTACTTGACGGCGGCGACGATTTTTGTCGCGGCCTCGGCCATGGAGTCGGCGGTAATGATCGGCAGACCGGATTCGGCCAGGATCTTCTTGCCCAGATCTTCGTTGGTACCCTTCATGCGCACCACCAACGGCACGGACAGATGGGTCTCCTTGGCAGCGGTAACCACGCCGTTGGCGATGGTGTCGCACTTCATAATGCCGCCGAAAATGTTCACCAGGATGCCCTTGACCTTGGGGTTCTTGAGCATGATCTTGAAGGCTTCGGTCACCTTCTCGGTGGTGGCACCGCCGCCCACGTCGAGGAAGTTGGCCGGCTCGGCGCCGAACAGCTTGATGGTGTCCATGGTCGCCATGGCCAAGCCAGCGCCGTTCACCAGACAGCCGATGTTGCCGTCGAGGCTGATGTAGGCCAGATCGAACTTGGAGGCTTCGATTTCGTCGGCGTTCTCTTCATCGAGGTCGCGGTAGGCGACGATCTCGGGATGACGGAACAGGGCGTTGGAATCGAAGTTGAACTTGGCGTCGAGGGCCTTGATCTTGCCGTCGCCCTGGAGGATCAGCGGATTGATCTCGGCCAGCGAGGCGTCGGTTTCCATGTAGCAGGTGTAGAGCTTCTTGATCTGCTCGACCGCATCGGCCTGGGATGCCTCGGGTACACCGATGCCCTTGGCCAGGTTCAGGGCCTGCTGGTCAGTCAGACCGATCAGCGGATCGGCGAATTCCTTGAGGATCTTCTCGGGGGTGGCGTGGGCCACTTCCTCGATGTCCATGCCACCTTCGGACGACGCCATCAGCGCGACCTTCTGGGTGGCGCGGTCGGTGAGGGCCGCCAGGTAATATTCCTTCTTGATGTCCGCGCCTTCTTCGATCAGAAGACGATTCACCTTCTGGCCTTCCGGGCCGGTCTGGTGAGTAATGAGTTGCATGCCGAGGATCTGGCCCGCGTAGGTGCGAACTTCATCCAGGGACTTGGCGACCTTCACGCCGCCACCCTTGCCGCGACCGCCGGCATGAATCTGAGCCTTGACCACCCAAACCTTGCCACCTAGGGTTTCCGCCGCCTTGACCGCCTCGTCGACGGAAAAACAGGGGATGCCCTTGGGAACCGTGACGCCGAACTTTTTCAGGAGTTCCTTGCCCTGATATTCGTGGATTTTCATACGTCTTCCTTGTTGTAGATGCTCCGATGATTGGGTGCCGGCATTTCTTTAGGTACCGGTCTTTTTGCTACGAAACCAGCGCGGGTAATAGCGCCGAACTGTCTCCGAAGTCGTTTCGAGGGCGTGACACTGATCAAGCTGCCAGGGCATGGCGTCAGGAGTCGCCCCTTCGTTGTCTTTCATCTCGCTGGCAAAGGTCTGGATGGCCGCCGTCGGCAACGAGTACAGCAATTCGGTAATGTGCGAGCAGCCCTGCACCGTGTCGAACAATTCGCCGACGGCGCGACGGAAGCCGCGAAAAAGATTGAGGCCGACCAGCTGATCGTAGGCAGGGCCAATGGTGTCGCAGCCGCCGGGATAAGGCACCGCATCGGAGCAGGCCGCTGCCTCAAGGATATTCATGTCCCGGTCGATGGTGACGCGAACCCGCATGTCATGAACCGGCTCGCCTTCCGGACGAATGCCGGAGGCCAGATGATAGTCATGGTCCTTGACGTCGGTAAGCTGGCCTTCGATATCCCACAAACCGTCATCCCGTCGCCATCCCTCCAGCACGAGGCGGCGGGTATGGATCCGTGTTCGGGAAACGGCGGAAGCGGGCAACGGCATGGTCGTCAGAGCGGGAGTTTTGCTGCGCTGCCGGGTCTGCGAAACCAGCCCGGGGCGTCTGTTGCAGCGCGGCATGATAGCACAGCGGGCCTGCCCTGCCGCAGGACTCAGCCCTTGCGCTTGGTGTCCATCAAGGGCTTGAGATCGGGCAGGCTCAGACGCTTGCGGTCCGGCTCCACTTCGGTCAGTGCCTCAACTTCCCGCATCGACGCGCGGGAGCGCCGGGCCAGCTCCTTGTAGACATCGGTGCCATCGACTTTCCAGGCCATTTCCTGCTCGGTGAGTTCGCGCATCACTTTGGCCGGCACCCCGGCCGCCAGCATGCGCGGCGGAATCTCCATACCGGCCTTGATGAAGGATTGCGCGGCGACGATGGCCGATTCGCCGACCACCGCGTTGTCCATCACCACCGCATTCATGCCGACCAGTACGTTGCGACGGATGATGCAGCCATGCAGGATCGCCCCGTGACCGATATGCCCGTCGTCCTCGACGATGGTGTCGGAACCGGGAAAGCCATGCATCACGCAGCAGTCCTGGATGTTGGCTCCGGCCCCCACCACCAGCCGGCCGAAATCGCCGCGCAGGCTGGCGCAGGGCCCGATGTAGGAGCCTGGTCCGACGATCACGTCGCCGATCAGGACGGCGGAAGGATGGACATATGCCGTAGGGTCTACCACCGGGCGGACCCCATCGATCTCATAGACCTTAACCATTGCACTCAGCCATCAGACGTGACGCCGGGACTGGACAACGAAGAAACGATTGGCGACAAAGGCGCTGTCCGTCAGGCAGGCATTGGCCGCCGGGTTGGCGCCGGTGGCGTGGAAGTCGGAGAAGCCCGCCGACTGGTTCACGAAGACGCCGCCAGTCAAATTGATCGACAGGGCGACACCGGCACGCAACGCCGCCTCTTCGCCCAATTGCACGACCACCGGATTGGTCGAATAGAGCGAGAAGGTGATGGCCCCCTGCTCGCGGATCACGCGCTCGGCAGTGGCGAGACTCTCCGAGGTGGTCGCAGTTTCGACCACCAGACTGATGGGGCCGAAGCGCTCTTCCATGAAGGCCCGCTCGTTGCTCACAGGCACCTTGAGCAGCAAGGGCGAACGGACGCGCGCATCTGGCCACTGTGGGTGCTGAATCGCCGACGACGGACGCAGCACTTCGCCCAGATCCTGCGCGGCTTCGATGCGGGCGGCAGTGGCGGCCGATTGGATGGCACCGAGCACTTCCACGGCACGGGCCGGATCTTCAAGGAATTTGGAAATGGAATTCGCCAGGTCGTGGCCAAACTGTTCCGACGTCACTACGCCATCGGGAGTTTTCACGCCCTCCCGGGAAACAAAAACAGTCTGCGGCGTGGTGCACATCTGCCCGGAATAAAGCGAGAAGGTAAATGCCAGATTGCGCAGCATCGCCTTGTAGTCGTCGGTCGAGTCGACGACGATGCAATTCACGCCAGCCTTCTCCGTATAAACCACCGCATGGCGGCAGTTCTCTTCCAGCCAGTTACCAAAGTCCGGGCCGCCGGTGTAGTCGATCAGGCGGATATCGGCCTTCATCGCCACATCCTTGGCCACCGGTACTTTCGGATCGTCGATCAGCAGGCTGACCAGATTGTGATCGAAGCCGGCCTCCTTGATCACCTGACGCGCCACGGCCACGGTGATGGCCAGCGGCAGAATCACGGTCGGGTGCGCCTTGAAGATCACCGGATTGCCGGTAACGAGGCTGGCAAACATGCCGGGGTAACCGTTCCAGGTCGGGAAGGTCGAGCAGGCGATGTTGAGCGCCACGCCGCGCGGCATGATAGTGAATTTCTTCTCCATCTTGAGCGGCGGATTCTTGCCCTGCGGCTTTTCCCAGATGGCCGTTTCCGGCACATGTTTCATTTCCCTGTAGGCATAGGCCAGGGCTTCGAGACCCCGATCCTGGGCATGGGGACCGGCGGCCTGGAAGGCCATCATCAAGGGCTGGCCCGTGGTGTGCATCACCGCGTGGGCCATTTCAAAACTGCGGGCGTTGAGACGCGCCAGGATTTCGATGCAGACGCCCGCACGGGTGTCCGGCCCAGCCTTGATCCAGGCCGGCATCGCGGTCTTGGCCGCATCGATCAGCGCATCGGGGGCACATTGCGGATAGGAGACGTTGAGCGGCAGACCATAGGGCGAGACCTCACTGCCGGCCTTGCCTTGCACGCCGGGCTGATCCAGATAGAACTGAGCATTGCGATAGGCCTCGAAAGCCTGACGACCGTCTTCAATCGCGGTTTCACCATAGGCGCGGGGACTTTCCGCATAGGGGCTCCAGTAGCCACGGGAGGCAATGGCCTCGACCGCCTGGGTGAGCAGGCTCTGGTGTCTATCAAACATGGGGTGGGACATCGTGTTCTCCTGGTTAATTTTTCTTGAAACCTTTAAAGCATGGTGACCCATTCCTGGGCCCAGTTCAGTGCTTCCTCGTCCGGTAGCGGCTGGGTACAGGCATCGATTTCGAGCCGCTCGCCCACCTTGCTCGCACCGCAAGCGCCGAGCAACGAGTCCATGTCTTTGCCTGCCTTGCAAAAGGTGGCCTGGTAGGTCTGGTCCCCCAGCGCGATGACGCCATAGCGCAAGTGCGACAGGTCCGGTGCATCACCGCGCAGGCGATCCGCCAGTGGAATGATGTTATCGGGCAGTTCGCCATCGCCGTGGGTCGAGGTGATGACAAGGGCCACGTCGCGACCGGAAAGGTCGACGCTGCCCGCATCGGCATCGGACGCCACCTCGATCTCGTGGCCGAGTCGGGGCAGGTTGTCGCTCAGATGGTCGGCACACATTTGGGCGTTGCCCGATTCGGTGCCGACGATGATCAGTATGTTGGCCATGACGCCCTATTCTCCTCCAGTGCAGCCTCGTCCCCCGTCGCGGGAGCTTCTAACGTGATACATTTTTATTGTACCTGCCACGGCGATTTTGTGTCATAATTAATTTGATACGATTTAAACAATTCAATCTAAAGATATTGTATCCCTTTGCAGGGCGCGCAGGAATGCTTCTATAGTCTTCCTTGCCGCAAAACAAGAACGCAACGGAGCGAGACATGCAGAAACAGGACAAGGATTTCCTCAACCGGATCGCCGCAGGCCATAAAGTCGGCGCTGGCGACACGCTGCCCACCAGCTATCGCAGCGAGTTGATGCGCCTCATGGTGGTGTTTGCCGATTCCGAGCTGGCCGGTGCCGCCGGCTTTTGCCCCTTCATCAACCGGGGTCCCGGTCTGCGCGAGCGCATCGTCGCCGCCAAAATCGTCACCGAAAAATATGTGCACGCGGAAATGGCGCTCAAGCTGCTGGAGCCTTTCGGCGTCAACCCAACGCTCTATGTCCGCTCCCATCCGTGGGATTCGCGCCTCGACCGCAATGTGGACCTCGGCACCCGCCGCATCGGCGGCGACAAGCGCCTGAATGTCTTCCATTACCCTCTGGAGGGATGGGAAGATGCGGTCGCCTTCAACATGCTGATGGGCATGGCCACCGCCATCCAGCTTGGCGAAATGGAAAATGCTTCCTACCAGCCGCTGGCCGACGTGATCGCCCAGATACTGCCCCGCGAACGCGAGCATGGGGCACTCGGCGAAACCGGCGTACGCCAGGCCATCGAGCGCAGCAGCAGCAAGGCCTCGGCCCAGGCCGCCGTCGACTACTGGCTGCCACGCGTCGCCGCCACCTTCGGTCGCGTCGATTCCGAACACGCATCCATCTATGTTCAGTATGGCCTGCGCCAGCGCACCAGCGCCGACATGCTTGCCGACTGGAAGGCCCAGACCACCGCCGCCATCAAGCGCCTCGGACTGCGGTCCGCCTGACCCAAATCAAAGGATCGCCATGAGCTACGAGCACATCCTGTTCTCGCTGGAGAACGGTATCGCCCGCGTCACCCTGAATCGGCCCGACAAGCTGAACAGCTTCAACGAGGCCATGCACCTGGAACTGCGCGACGCGCTGGCCAAAACCCGTGCAGGCAAGGCCCGCGTCCTCGTCCTCACCGGCGCCGGCCGTGGCTTCTGTGCTGGTCAGGACCTCTCCGACCGCAATGTGTCCGCCGGTGCCTCACCCGTAGACCTAGGTCACACCATCGAGACCTTCTACACACCACTGATACTGAGCCTGCGCGCGCTGGAGATGCCGGTGATCTGTGCCGTGAACGGTGTCGCCGCAGGTGCCGGTGCCAACATCGCCCTGGCCTGCGACATCGTCATCGCCGGCCGCTCCGCCTCCTTCATCCAGGCTTTCTGCAAGCTCGGACTGGTTCCCGACGCCGGCGGAACCTGGGCCCTGCCCCGTCTAGTCGGCAATGCCCGCGCCCTGGGCCTGGCCCTGCTCGGCGACAAGCTCTCTGCCGAGCAGGCCGAAAACTGGGGCCTGATCTGGAAGTGCGTGGACGACGACAAGCTGGCCGAGGAGGCCGACAAGCTGGCCAAGCATTTCAGCACCGCGCCGACCAAAGGTCTGGCTTTGACCAAGCAGGCCATCTACGCAAGCGGCGGCAATACGCTGGAACAGCAACTTGCCGTAGAGCGTGACAGCCAGCGCCAGCTAGGAGCCAGCAAGGATTACCGAGAAGGCGTCTCCGCCTTCATGGAAAAGCGCGCCCCCAGCTTCAAGGGCGAATGATGCCGCTGACACCGCAACAGACGGCGCAACGCTGCGCCGACATCATGTGGGTGGATGACCACGCTGCGCAGGGGCTCGGCATCACCATTAACGCCATCGCACCCGGCGAAGCGACGCTGACCATGACAGTCCGCAAGGACATGGTCAATGGCCACGGCATCGCCCACGGCGGCTTCATCTTCGCCCTGGCCGACACGGCCTTCGCCTACTCCTGCAACAGTTACAATCACCGGGCTGTAGCTGCCGGCGTGGATATCAACTTCCTCGCCGCCGGCCATCTCGGCGACACGCTGACCGCCATCGGTCGCGTACGCCAGCAGGGAGGTCGGAGCGGCGTCTACGACATAGAGGTCACCAACCAGGAAGGCAAAACCGTCGCCCTCTTCCGTGGCCGTTCGTCCCGCATCAAGGGACACTTCTTCGAAGAAAGCCAACAAGAATGAACGAAGCTTTTATTTGCGACGCTGTTCGCACCCCCATCGGCCGTTACGGCGGCACCCTGTCCGGTATCCGCACCGACGACCTCGGCGCCCTGCCGATCAAGGCCCTGCTGGCCCGTCACCCGAATCTGGACTGGACTGCCGTCGAGGACGTCATCTACGGCTGTGCCAACCAGGCCGGTGAAGACAACCGCAACGTCGCCCGTATGTCCGCCCTGCTCGCCGGCCTGCCGGTGGATGTGCCCGGCGCCACCATCAACCGCCTCTGCGGTTCCGGCATGGATGCCGTCGGCACCGCCGCCCGCGCCATCAAGTCCGGCGAAACCGCGCTGATGATCGCCGGCGGCGTCGAGAGCATGAGCCGCGCCCCCTTCGTCATGCCCAAGGCCGAGTCGGCCTTCTCGCGCAGCAATGCGGTGTACGACACCACCATCGGCTGGCGCTTCGTGAACAAGCTGATGAAGGCACAGTACGGCGTGGACTCCATGCCCGAGACCGCCGACAACGTCGCCGCCGACTTCAAGATCGGCCGCGCCGACCAGGATGCCTTCGCCATTCGTTCGCAACAGAAGTGGGGCGCCGCCAACGCCGCCGGCTTCTTCAAGACCGAAATCGTGCCCGTGGAAATCGCCCAGAAGAAGGGCGACCCGAAGATTTTCGACACCGACGAACATCCGCGCGTCGACACCACCATTGAGCAACTGGCCAAGCTGAAAGGCGTCAACGGCGCCGACCTGACGGTCACCGCCGGCAACGCCTCCGGCGTCAATGACGGTGCCTGTGCCCTGATCCTCGCCTCGGAAGCCGCCGCCAGGACTCACGGCCTGACGCCCAAGGCCCGCGTCGTTGCCATGGCCACGGCCGGCGTCGCCCCGCGCATCATGGGTTTCGGCCCGGCGCCCGCCGTCAGGAAAGTGTTGGCCAAAGCGGGTCTCACGCTTGCTCAAATGGACGTCATCGAACTCAACGAAGCCTTCGCCGCCCAGGGCCTGGCAGTGACCCGCGATCTCGGCCTCGCCGACGACGATGCCCGCGTGAACCCTAACGGTGGTGCCATCGCCATCGGCCACCCGCTGGGCATGAGCGGTGCCCGTCTGGTCACCACAGCCATGTACCAGCTGCATCGCACCGGTGGCCGCTACGCTCTTTGCACCATGTGCATCGGCGTCGGCCAGGGTATCGCCATCATCATCGAAAAAGTCTGAAACTATAAGTCTGCAACACAAGGACGCCGGAGGAGACAACATGCAATCGGACCGCCCCCTTAACAACGAACTCGATCCCATCGAGATCGCCAGCCGTGACGAGATTACGGCGCTGCAAACCACGCGTCTGCGCTGGTCGCTGATGCACGCCTACAACAACGTGCCGCACTACAAGAACAAGTTCGACGCGGCGGGGGTGCACCCGAACGACTTCAATGAGCTGAAGGATCTCGCGAAGTTCCCCTTCATGACCAAGAAGGATTTTCGCGACAACTATCCCTATGGCCTCTTCGCCGTGCCCCGCGAGCGCGTGGTGCGCATCCACGCCTCCTCGGGCACCACGGGCAAGCCAACGGTGGTGGGCTACACCCGCAACGACATCGACAACTGGGCCGACCTCGTCGCCCGCTCGATCCGCGCTGCCGGCGGCCGTGCTGGTGACAAAGTGCATATCGCCTACGGCTACGGCCTGTTCACCGGCGGTCTCGGCGCCCACTACGGCGCCGAGCGCCTGGGCTGCACCGTGATCCCCTTCGGCGGCGGCCAGACCGAGCGTCAGGTGCAACTGATCCAGGATTTCCAGCCGGACATCATCATGGTCACGCCCTCCTACATGCTCAACATCGCCGACGAGTTTGAGCGTCAGGGCATCAATCCGGTGAACTGCACGCTGCGCATCGGCATCTTCGGCGCCGAACCCTGGACCGACCAGATGCGCACGGCCATCGAGCATCGCATGGGTATCGATGCCATCGATATCTACGGCCTTTCCGAAGTCATGGGCCCCGGCGTCGCCAACGAGTGCATCGAAACCAAGGACGGCCCGGTGATCTGGGAAGACCACTTCTACCCCGAAATAATCAACCCCGAGACCGGCGAACTGGTGCCCGACGGCGAGGAAGGCGAACTGGTCTTCACCTCGCTCTCCAAGGAAGCCCTGCCGGTCATTCGCTACCGCACCCGCGACCTAACCCGCCTGCTGCCGCCGACGGCGCGCAGCTTCCGCCGCATGGGCAAGATCACCGGCCGCTCCGACGACATGCTGATCATTCGCGGTGTCAACGTCTTCCCGACCCAGATCGAAGAACTGATCCTGAAGACGCCACAGCTCTCCGCCCACTACCAGCTCGAGGTATTCCGCGACGGTCACATGGACGGCATGGTGGTCAACGTCGAGATCAAGCCCGAACATTCCGGCGCGAAGAACGCGATGGACCAGGCAGCGAAGGAGCTCCAGCACCACATCAAGTCCTTCATCGGCGTATCCACCAAGGTGAATGTGCTGGATGTCGGCGGCGTCGAACGCTCGCTGGGCAAGGCCAAACGCGTGGTGGATAAGCGCCCCAAGCCCTAAGCCCGGTCAAGCGCCTAAAATGCGGCCATGCGTCACTGGCCGCTTTCCTTTCTGATTCTCTGCACCCTCGGCATCGCCTGTCTGCTGGCGGGCATCGCCGCCTTCGCAGGCCTGCTTGCCGGCCTGCATCCGCTATTCATCGACGGCTTGGGCGCCGGTTTGGCATTGATCGTTTCGGCCATCGCCCTGCTGCTCTCCGCTGCGTTTCCGCTGGTGTTGCGCCGGCTGGCGGAACGGGAAGAGCCATGAGTACCGACCACTTCTCCGGCCATGCGGCCGACTACGCCAGAGCACGGCCAACCTATCCGCCGGAACTCTTCGCCTGGCTGGCGACGCAATGCGCCGCGCACGACTTCGCCTGGGATTGCGGCACAGGCAACGGACAGGCAGCGCGGGCCTTGGCGGAACATTTCCGCCATGTGCATGCCACCGATCTTTCCGCCGAACAAGTCGCACAGGCCGCACCGCATCCCCGCGTCGATTACCTCGCTGCGCCGGCGGAAGCCAGCGGGCTGCCGGACCACGCTTGCGACCTGATTACCGTCGCCCAGGCCCTGCACTGGTTCTGCAGCGATGCCTTCTACGGGGAAGTGAAACGGGTGCTGAAACCCAGCGGCCTCTTCGCCGCCTGGACCTATACCCTGCTGCGCGGCGAGCCGGAACTCAATGCCGCCGTAGAAGATTTCCACACAAATATCGTCGGCCCCTGGTGGCCGCCGGAACGGCGCTGGGTGGATCTGGGTTATCGTGAAATACCCTTCCCCTTCACCGACATCGAAACGCCTGGTTTCGAGATCCGTCTTGAATGGACGCGTGGCGACTTGCTGGCCTATCTGCGCACCTGGTCGGCCACCCAGCGTTGCATCAAGGAATCCGGGGCCGACCCGACCGTAGCCTTTGGTGAACGGATCGCCCATCTCTGGCCGGACGACACGGCACGCAAGCCCATCGCCTGGCCCATTGCATTGCGTTGCGGGAGACTGTCATGACTACCGAAGTTGCCACCGAAGTTGCCACCGAAGCTGCCACACTCGGCGGCGGCTGCTTCTGGTGCACCGAAGCCGCGCTACTGCAACTCGCTGGCGTCGAATCCATCGTGTCAGGCTACGCCGGCGGCCGCACAGAAAACCCCAGCTACCGCGACATCTGCACCGGGCAGACCGGCCATGCCGAAGTGATCCAGGTACGCTTCGACCCGTCGGTGATCGACTACCGCACCCTGCTTCGAGCCTTTTTCGCCATCCACGATCCGACCACGCTGAACCGCCAGGGCCACGATACGGGCACCCAATACCGCTCGGTAATCTTTACTCATAGCGCAGAGCAGGAGGCCACCGCCAAGGCGCTGATCGCCGAGCTGACAGCGGAGAAAATCTGGCCCGACCCCATCGTCACCACCGTCTCGCCAGCGCCGACTTTCTGGCCGGCGGAGGACTACCACCAGAACTACTTCGCAAACAATCCCGGCCAGCCCTACTGCGTGGCCGTGGCCAGTCCGAAGATGGCGAAGCTGCGCAAGGTCTTCGCCGGCCGGCTGAAACCCTAGTTACTCTGCATCCGGCTGCTTCATCGGCGTTGCATCGGCAAAAGCCGGCAGCGTCAGGCAGTGTTCGTGGATGCGCATCACTGTCGGCACATGATCCAGATTGCAGTTGAAGCGCTGGGCGTTGAAGATTTGCGGCACCAGGCAAATATCGGCAATGGTCGGCGTGTCGCCATGGCAGCACTTGCCCGTCGCGGGGTTGCCCACCAGCATGGACTCGACGGCGGCGAGTCCGGTTTCCACCCAATGGCGGTACCAGGCGTTCTTCTGCTCATCGGACACGCCCAGGGTCTTGGTCAGGTAACCGAGCACGCGCAGGTTGTTGATCGGATGGATTTCGCAGGCGATGGCCAGGGCGATGGCGCGGGCGCGGGCGCGGCCAACGGCATCGGCGGGCAGCAGGGCCGGCGCGGGATGCGTTTCATCCAGATATTCAATGATGGCCAGCGACTGGGTCAGCAGTGTGCCCTCGTCGTCGAGTACCGGCACCAGAGCCGCCGGGTTCATGGCGGTGAACTCGGCAGCGAATTGCTGGCCGCCGCCCTTCACCAGATGGACCGGTATGTAATCGTAGGAAAGGCCCTTGAGATTAAGGGCGATGCGGACGCGGAAACTGGCGGAGCTGCGGAAATAGTTATAGAGCTTCATGGTGATAGACCTGTTGGAACAATGATTTGACGGACTTGCCGGGTTCTGATCGAAGGAAGCGCCAGCGGCAACCACCGGCAGAATCGGTGGAACTATAACGTCGTCGATTCCGATGTCAAAGCCGCACCTCTTCCTTGCCAAGCATCAGAGCCCTTTGCGCCGCCCGCTGGCGGGGCTGGCGCTGCTCGCTGCACTGCTGGTTCCAGGCGTAGCACTGGCGAAACCGGCCGATGCCGATCCCTGCATGAATGCCAAAAGCGATCTGCATCGTCAGGGCCTGGGCAACGAGACAGACAATGCTGTCCTGCGCCTGGAATGTCAGGTTGCCAAGTCGCGAGAGGAAAACAAGCAGCTGATGGCGGACATGCTGGCGAGCCTGGGTCGCATGGATGCCACGATCAGGGAAATCGTCGCGCTGTTGCAGGCAATGCCAGCGCCTACGCCACCTGCGGCACCTGTTGCATCGGCTATGCCTGCGCAGCCCGTTGCCCCCACTGCCGCACCGGCTGTCGTTCCACCGCCAGTGGCAGCGCCAAAGCCTGCCCCGGCGCCGACACCCACGCCGGAACCTCAGGAGTCATCGTGGTTGCCGGTACGGCTGGACATCGATCCTGCGGTACGGCTCGCCATGGGCATGGTGGCCGCCGTGGCGATCATCGGCGTACTGCTGATGGGCCTGCTCAGGCAGCGGCGCGGCAATACCTCTGCCGCATCTGCCGCAGCCGCCGCACCGAATCAGGACAAAGGCGCGTAACGCGTCACCGTCTGCTCGATGGCGCCGAAGATGCTGGCGCCCTGGGTGTCGAGCATTTCGATTTTCACCGTATCGCCGAAACGCATGAAGGGCGTGACCGGCTTGCCGCCCTCGATGGTCTCGTACATGCGCACTTCGGCCAGGCAGCAATAACCAACGCCACCATTGCCCACGGACGAGCCGTGCAGGCCACCCTGCTTGTTCGACACCGTGCCGGAACCGATGACCGAGCCGGCCTCCAGTTCCCGCGTCTTCGCCACGTGGGCAATGAGCTGGGCGAAGCTGAAGGTCATATCCACGCCCGCATTGGGCTTGCCGAACAGCTGGCCGTTCAGATGCACGTCGAGCGGCAGATGGACCTTGGCATCCTTCCAGGCCACCCCCAGTTCGTCCGGCGTCACCGCCACCGGGCTGAAGGCGCTGGCCGGCTTGGACTGGAAGAAACCGAAGCCCTTGGCCAGTTCCGCCGGAATCAGGTTGCGCAGGGAAACGTCGTTCACCAGCATGACCAGGCGGATCGCCTTTTCGGCCTGGGCCGGCGTGGCACCGATGGGCAGGTCGCCCGTGATCACCGCCACCTCGGCTTCGAAGTCGATGCCCCAAGCTTCGTCGCAGGCCAGCACCGGATCGCGGGGGCCGACGAAGCTGTCGGAGCCCCCCTGATACATCAGCGGGTCGGTGTGGAACTCCGCCGGCAGTTCGGCGCCGCGCGCCTTCCTCACCAGTTCGACGTGGTTGATGTAGGCGGAACCGTCGGCCCACTGGTAGGCGCGGGGCAAGGGGCTGTGGCAATGCGCCGGCTCGAAGGGAATGGCATGCCGCGCATGCCCATGATTGAGCATGTCGTACACCAGTTCGAGTTCGGGCGCGACCACGTCCCAATCGTCGAGCGCGGCTTGCAGGGTCGGGGCGATGCCGCCGACGACCTGACAGCGGGTCAGGTCGCGGCTGACCACGACCAACCTGCCGTCACGACCGCCGTGTTTCAGGGTGGCGAGTTTCACGGATCGATTTCCTTACTGGTAGGAGCCGTCATGCATCCAGCGGGCATGCTTGGGCGCCTTTTTGGTCTTGGCCCACTCTTCGAGCATGGCCCACTTTACGTCGTCCAGGTCCTTGGCCATCTTCGGCGTGCTGGTATTCACGGCCAGCTCCAGACGGTGGCCGCTGGGGTCATAGAAGTATATCGACTTGAAGATGGTGTGGTCGGTGGGGCCGACCACTTCGATACCGTCGGCCTCGAGCTTGGCCTTGGTCGCCATCATCTCGTCCATGCTGCCCACTTCCATGGCCAGATGCTGGGTCCAAGCGGGCGTGTTCGGATCGCGGCTCATCTCGGGCTTGGTGGGCAGCTCGAAGAAGGCGAGGATGTTGCCGCCGCCGGCGTCGAGGAAGATGTGCATGTAGGGGTCCGGTTCCTTGGTCGAGGGCACGGCGTCCTCGGCGATGGCGACGAGGAAATCCATGCCCAGGTACTTGCCATACCACTCGACGGTTTCCTTGGCATCCTTGCAACGGTAGGCAACGTGGTGAATCTTCTTGATCATGGACATGGTCAGACTCCTTCGCGGGCGATGGTGAGGGCTTCGCGCAGGACGCCGATATCGCCGATGTGATTGGCGAGAATCAGGATCAGGCGCGCATTGAGCAACTCGGATTGTTCATCCGACAGATCGCGGTGGGTGTTGATCAGCGACTCGTAGAAATCGTCGCCGGGGGTGTAGGCATTGAAGTAGCGCTTGCCGGCTTCGCGGAAGTTCGGTTCGAGATTCAGCGGTGTCATGGATGTCTCCTCCTTCTTATGCGTTACAGGTGGCGCGAGCGACGGCCGCCTTCACCTTGGCGGGATCAAGCGCGCGCCAGCGGGCGGCGACGTGCTGATCCGGGCGCAGCAGATAGACCGTGCCATGCTTGGCGTCGTAACGCTGGCTGGCGACACCGCGCGGGTCTTCGATGTTGGGAATGCCACCGGGTACCGTGCCGGGATTCTTCGAGATCACCAGCGGCTGTACCGGGATGTTGCCGAAGGACAGGTTGGACAGGGCGTCGATGGTCTTGCCGTCGAGGGTGTTGGGATCGTCCGCAAAGTAGAGGGCGAAGAACTGATTGCCGACCTTGTCGAGCAGCCAGCCATCGTCGCCGTTCTCGATCACCGGCGCATCGTCCATGGGCGCACCGGGCACCATGCGGCCAGCGAAGGCATCCGCGTCCGCAGAGTTGAGCGCGGACTCGGTGAGGAAGGCCGGCACCGACAGACGCCCCGAGTTCACCAGGGCGCGGCCGAAGGCGTGATCCTTGGCCAGACCCAACACGGCATTGCGGAAGGTCTTGCTGGCCTTGCTCTTGGGCGTGATGAAATCCGTCGAGCGCGTCGAGTTCATGATGTTCTCGTCGGCGGCGAAAGTGCGTTCTGCCGAATAGGTATCGAGCAGGGCGTCCGGCGCCTTGCCGTCCATCACCAGCTTGAGCTTCCAGCCGAGGTTGTCGGTGTCCTGCAAACCGGAGTTGGCGCCACGGGCGCCAAAGGGCGAAACCTGGTGCGCGGCATCGCCGACGAACATGACGCGGCCATGGCGGAAGCTGCCCATGCGGCGACACTGGAAGGTGTAGATGCTGACCCATTCCAGTTCGAACTCGCGATCATCGCCGAGCATGGCCTTGATGCGCGGAATCACCTTCTCGGGCTTGCGTTCCTCTTCAGGATCGGCATCCCAGCCGAGCTGGAAGTCGATGCGGAAGACGTTGTCGGCCTGCTTGTGCAGCAGCACCGATTGCCCCGGATGGAAGGGCGGATCGAACCAGAACCAGCGCTCCGCCGGGAAGTCGGCGGCCATCACCACGTCGGCGATGAGGAAGCGGTCCATGAATATCTTGCCTTCGATTTCCAGGCCCATCATGTGGCGGATCGGGCTGCGGGCGCCGTCGGCAACCACCAGCCAGTCGGTTTCAACGGTGTAGAAGCCGTCCGGCGTTTCCACCTTGAGGGTCACGGTCTTCTCGCCCTGCGTGACGGAGACGACCTTGTTCTTCCAGCGAATGTCGATGTGCGGCGTCTTGTCCGCTTTATCGACCATGTACTCCTCCAGGTAGTACTGCTGGAGGTTGACCATGCCCGGCCGATGATGGTCGGCCTCGGGCACCAGATTGAAGTTGTACACCTCCTGGTCGCGGAAGAAGGTGCGGCCGACGTTCCAGCTCACCCCCTTGTCGCAGACTGGATCGCCGACGCGATAACGGTCGAGGATTTCCAGCGCCCGCTTGGCATAACAGACGCCGCGCGAACCGATGGAAACGGTATCGTCTTCGTCCAGGATCAGCACCGGAATTTCCTGCAATTGCAGGTCCAGCGCAGCACCCAAGCCAACGGGGCCGGCACCGACAACGATGGCCGGCACCCGCAGGGTCTTGCCGCTCGCCAGCTCCGGCGGCGGCGTGTACTCGAATTTCGGGTACGTGTAGGTCTTCAGCATTGCTCTCCTCCTTTATCGGTCTTTTGTTGTGTGCTGCGTTTGAAAAATTCGCTTGAAACTCAGACGGCTTGCAGGGCGTGCCACATCTCCTGGTCGCGCTGCGCCGTCCAGATGCGCGGGTCGCGGATACCCGATGCCTCGTCATGGGCGCGGGTCACATCGAAGGGCAGGCAGTGTTCGTAGATGAAGACCTGGGCGAACTTCGGGTCCATGTTCTGGCGCGTGTGCTGCATGGTCGCTGCCAGGTCGTAGCCCTTGGCCACGGCCTCCTGAGCGCTGCGATACAGCGTGGAGACGAAGTCCTTGGTGTAGGCCAGGCCCTTCTGCACATCGGCCGCGTTGGTCAGCGCCGGGCCGCGACCGGGGATCAGCTTCTCGGCGCCCAGGGCCACCAGCGCATCCAGTGTCGCCGGCCAGTCGGCCAGGTAGGCGTCGCCGGTGTAGCAGGCGGCGTCGTACTCGACGAGGTCGCCGGAGAACAGGATTTTCTGCGAGGGAATCCAGACCACCGTGTCGCCCTTGGTGTGGCCACGGCCCAGATGCATGATCTGCACTTCGAGCGAGCCCATGTAGAGGGTCATCGCGTTCTCGAAGACGATGGTCGGCCAGGTCAGGCCGGGCACGCTCTCGACGGCATTGAACAGGCGCGGGAAGCGGCCGATCTCGGAGGCCATGTCCTGCGCGCCGCGCTCGACGATGAGTTCGCGGGTCTGCTTCGAGGCGATGATGTGCTCGAGGCCGTGCTGCTTGTAGCCCGTGGCGCCGAGCACGCGCACGGCGTGGTAGTGAGTCAGGGTGACGAACTTGATCGGCTTGTCGGTGATCTCGCGCACGTACTTGACCACGTCCTGCGCCATCACCGGCGTGGCGGTGGCGTCGATGATCATCACGCTGTCGTCGCCGATGATCACGCCGGTATTCGGATCGCCCTCGGCGGTGTAGGCATAGGCGTTCTCGGACAGTTTGACAAAGCTGACCTTCTTCTCTTCGAGGTCGGCCTGGGAGGCAAATTTTTTCTCGCTCATGGTGGCTCCTTGTTGGGGTCCGTCGGGTGGTACTTGGGTCACTGCGGGGCTGCTCCGTGGGGTGCTTCGCTGGGCACTACGTTATTTACTATTAAGTAAATCGATTTCCTGAATCGTAATCATGAAAACTTGAGTTGTCAAATGTTCAAGCGTACAAATCCCCTCCCCAGGACAGGGATTTGATGGAACAGGGAAGTGATTCAGCGGCCGCTGCGCAGAGCGGCGGAAGCCTGGCGATAGGCCTGCATGGCCTCGGCACGGCGGCCGGCGGCCTCGTGCTCACGGGCCTGGCGCAGCCAGTCCTCGGCCACTGAGACGGGCGTGGTCGCCGCCGTGTCACCAGCGCCGACTTTTTCGCTATCGGCGGTCACCGCCGGCGTCGCGTACTGAAGGCCGGTGGTCTGCTGGCGGGCATCGCCCCGCCGCGCCGTGATCACCAGCCCACTCACGGCCGGCGCCGTGGCGGATTTGGCCTTGGTCGCCTCGTTGCGGCGCAGGGTTTCCATCGCCGCCCGATAGGTTTTCAGCGCCGCCGCACGCATGCCGGCGGCTTCCAGCTTTTGCGCCTGGGCCAGCAGCAGGTCGACGCGATCCGGCAAGCGCTGCGAGCGCGTCGGCGCGCCCCAGGAAGCTTGCGGACGCGTAGCGACCGTGGCGAAGTTCTCGCTGCCGGCAAGCTCCCGAGCGATGACCACATTGTTGTTGCGCATGGCGAAGTGCACCGCCGTGTCGCCACGTTCGTTCACCACCTCGCGGCGGGCGCCTGCCGCCACCAGCGCTTTTGTAATCGACTCCTTGCCCTCCCGCGCCGCCATCATCAGCGGCGTCGAACCGTTGGTGGACAGGCCATTGACGTCAGCGCCGCGCTCCAGCAGGTAGTTCACCACCGCATCATGGCCAGCGAAGGCCGCGTAATGCAGCGCCGACCATTCCTTGCCCTGGCGATTCACGCTCGCGCCCCGCTCCACCAGCCAGCGCACCGCATCGATATGCCCCTTCCAGGCTGCGTGCAGCAGCGCCTGCTCGCCGAGCCGGTTGGTTTTGTTGACGTTCGCGCCCCGCGAATGGAACAGCGCCATCATCGGCACATTGCCCTCCCAGGCCCCGATCATCAGCCCGGAGCCGACCATGTGCCCTTCGAAATCCGGCGGCAGGCCGACATCGAGCCATTCCTTGGCCAGCGAGGTATCGCCGCGTTCGATGGCAACGAAGAAGGTGACGGGATCGGGTAGACCGGCGGCACGCAGCGGAGCCGCCAGCAAAACAAGAAGGAGAACAAGCAGGCGCATGATGTGCAGTATAGGCAATGACACCTTGTCGCAAGGCCATAAAATCCTCGCAATGCGGCTCTACTTAACCCTGCTGACCAGCCTCGCCCTGCACGCCCTGCTGGTGTTCGCCGTCCACTGGCCAAGCGCACGGGCACCCGAGACCATGGAACGCATCGATGTGCGCCTGATGCAAGTGGAAACACCGCCGGAGCTACCCGTCGAGGAGCCCGTGTCCGAGACCACCATCGCCCCGGAACCGGCCCTGCCACCTGCGCCTGCTCCACCACCGCCTCCACCACGTGCCCAGTCACCTGCGCCGGTACCACCACCTCCGCCGCCGAGTGCAGTCGCGCCGGCGCCAAAGAAACTCGATGGCAACGCCCTGCGCCGTGCCCAGAGCGTGCTCTCGCAACATCTGTCCTATCCACCGGAAGCCGTCGAGCGCGGACTCGAAGGCGAAGTGCTCGTCCTGCTGACCCTGGACGAACAAAGCCGCGTGATCAAGGCCGAGCTTGCCCGCAGCTCGGGCCATCCGCTACTCGATCAGGCGGCGCTAGTCGCCGCCCGCCGCCTCGGTGCCCTGCCCGGCAATCCGCGTCAAACCTTGCTGCCAGTGAGCTTCCAGCTACAGTGAACTGGCGCCTAAACCAGACCGTTCGTTGTAATAACGAAGAGTTTGTCGAACTGCCCTACCTGTAGCGGCCTCAGGACGCTCGCCGCGCTAACGCCAGAGAGTGCTGGCGCCGCGCTTCCCTGCGGCAGCAAGCCTCTCAGGACAAGCAAAAACCCCATCCCGGCGCTATCCAGATACTCCGTCTGGTGCATTCGCACCTCCAGTGACGTTACCCGGCCATTGAACGCATTGGCTTCGCGGATGGCCAGCTCAGTCACCAGATAGTCCAGCCTCGGCGGGATATCCACCTGCAAATGGCCATCGTTCAGGCTGAAGATGGCACGCTTCTCGTCGAGCACGGTACGCATGTATTGCTGGCGGGCTGCTACTCGTTGTTGCTGATAGTTTTCAAGCATCGGAATACTCCTTTTCTGCCGGGCTGCCGATCACACAAATACCCACTAGACAAGAATAGTCTCTCCCGGCTCGCCGTCAAACCGGATTGTCGATATCCACGAACTCGACCTCGATGCCGAACTCCCCGGCCAGATTCGCCCCCAGCGCCTGCACGCCATAGCGCTCAGTGGCATGGTGCCCGGCGGCGATGAAGGCCATGCCGGTTTCGCGGGCGAGATGCACGGTCTGTTCGGAAATTTCGCCGGAAACGAACACGTCGGCGCCGGTCGCCAGGGCCTCTTCGAAATAATCCTGGGCGCCACCGCTGCACCAGGCGATGCGCGTCACGGGCTTTTGCGCGTCACCGACGAGTAGCGGGGTGCGACCGAGCACGCGTTCGAGATGCGCCGCCAGTTCGCCACAAAAAGTCGGCGCTGGCGGGACGCCGAAGAAGCCGATGTTCTGCTCGCCGAAGCGACCGTCGATGCGCCAGCCGGCACGGGTGGCCAGTTGCGCGTTGTTGCCGAGCTCCGGATGGGCGTCGAGGGGCAGGTGGTAGGCGAACAGGTTGATGTCGTGGGCCAGCAGGCTGGCCATGCGCTGCTTGCGGAAGCCGGTGACACGGCCGTCTTCGGACTTCCAGAACCAACCGTGATGAACGAGGATGGCGTCGGCTTGGCGCTCGATGGCGGCATCGATCAGCGCCTGACTGGCGGTGACACCGCAGACGATGCGGCGGACCTCGGCCTTTCCTTCCACTTGCAGGCCGTTTGGGCAATAATCGCGGAATTGTGCGGTATCCAGCAGCCTATCGAGATGGGCGCGCAACTCCTCCCGCTGTATCGCTTTTTGCATATTTATTGCCCTGAATTCCAAAAAACAGATTATGCGCCGCCTTTGGCTGACCTTTGCCCAGACCGTGACGGTCTGCGTCGCCCTCCTCTTCGTCGTCAAAACACTGAAGCCGGAATGGTTGTCGCACCTGCCCACCAGCGAAGATATTGGTGGCGTTGCCACCATCGTCGAGGCACCGGTGGGCAGCGAGACGCTGCGCCCGGGCTCCTTCGCCAACGCGGCGAAAAAGGCCGTGCCGGCGGTGGTGCATATCTTCACCAGCCAGGAGGTGAAGACGCCGCGCCATCCCTTCCTCAACGATCCGCTGTTCCGCCACTTCTTCGGTGACCGCTTCGGCGAGGAGAGCCAGCGCCGCTCGGGCCTGGGCAGCGGCGTGGTGGTGTCGGCGGAGGGTTACATCCTGACCAACAACCACGTGGTCGAGGGCGCCGACGAGATCGAGGTGGCCAGCAACGACGGTCGCAAGTACAAGGCCCGCGTGGTCGGCGCCGATCCGGAGTCCGACCTCGCCGTGCTGCGCATTCCCGCCGGCCATCAGTTGCCGGTGATCAGTTTCGGCAGCAGCGATACCCTGCGCGTTGGCGATGTCGTGCTCGCCATCGGCAATCCCTTCGGCGTCGGCCAGACGGTGACTTCGGGCATCGTCTCGGCGCTGGGCCGCTCGCATCTGGGCATCAACACCTTCGAGAATTTCATCCAGACCGACGCGGCGATCAATCCCGGCAACTCGGGCGGCGCGCTGGTGGACGCCAATGGTTATCTGGTGGGCATCAACACGGCCATCTATTCGCAGAGCGGCGGCTCCATGGGCATTGGCTTCGCGATCCCGGTGTCGCTGGCGAAGAACGTGCTGGAGCAGATCGTGAATTCTGGCACCGTGACCCGGGGCTGGATCGGCGTCGAGGTGCAGGAAATCACCGCCGAACTCGCCGAATCGTTCAAGTTGCCGGGAACTCAGGGGGCCCTGATCGCCGGTGTGATGAAGGGTAGCCCTGCTGATAAAGCTGGTATAAAGCCCGGCGACGTACTGGTGAAGGTCGCCGGCAAGCCGGTGAAGGACGCCCAGGTAATGCTGGAACTGATTGCGGCACTCGAACCAGGGAAGATGTCCAGCTTTGGATTGATGCGTGATGGCAGTGACGTGACGGTAGACGTCGCCATCGGCAAGCGACCAAAACCGCCGAAAGAATAACGAAGACGTACGGGGATGGGAGGCCCCACGTCATGAAGAACAAGAACATAGTACCGACCCGTGTGGAGCGGGAGATGCGGGAAAACGACTTCATTGTCTCGAAGACGGACCCCAAGGGCATCATCACCTACTGCAACCCGATATTCATCGAGTTCTCCGGCTACCAGGAGGAAGACCTGCTGGGCGCCCAGCACAACATCATCCGCCATCCGGAGATGCCGAGATCCGCGTTCAAGCTGGTATGGGACACCATCCAGGGTGGCAAGGAAGTCTTCGCCTACGTCAAGAACATGTCCCTGGACGGCAGCTTCTATTGGGTATTCGCCCACGTTACGCCGGATTTCGACCTGAGCGGCCGCATCGTCGGCTACACCTCCGTGCGTCGCTGTCCGAAACGCAGCGCCATCGCCACCATCGAGCCGGTCTACCGGCAAATGTGTGAAGCAGAAGCGGCTGCTGGTGCCCGCGATGCCATTGCCGCCGGTACGCAAGTGCTGGTCGACCTGCTGCAAAAGACAGGGAAGAGCTATGAAGAACTTATTTTCTCGCTTTGAGCGACGCCATGTGGCGCTGGGGCTGATCGCCCTCGGCGCGGCGCTGGCTTTCTGGGAAGCCTGGGCCGCAGTGCCTGCACTGCTGCTGGCGATGCTGCTGCTCGTCTTGCCATCGGCTCAGGGCAGTGGCTTCCTCGGCGAACTCGACGCCCTGCTGGGCCAGGGCCGGGACGGTGCGCTGGTCGGACGCCTGCCCAATGCGGTGGACGATCCCAAGCTCGAATCGATACGCCAGAACATCAACTCGGTGCTTGACCAGACAGAAACGGCCTTCCGCGAAATTCTCGGCGGCATGAAAGCAACGGCCGAAAATCAGTTCTGGCGGCGACTGCAAACCTCTGGCCTGCACGGCACATTCAAGGACGTACTGGAGCAGATGCAGGCCATGATCGACAGGCTCAGCAGCGCCCAGGAGTCAATCGCCCGCGAAGCCCTGCTGTCACGCATATTCCTGCGTTCGGAAAAAGGCCTGTCGATGGCTATCCAGCATGTCGGTACTGCCCTGGGCGACGTGGCCGGTCGCTCTGCCGAATCCGAAGAGCGGGCGACGGGCTACGCGACATCGGCCACGGCCATGGCCGATGCGGCCCAACGCATGTCCGGTGCACTAGGCACGGCCCTGAGCTGCGCCGAGAGCAGCAGCCAGGCCCTGGGCGATCTTAGTTCCAAGGCCAAGGTGATCAATACCCTGACCGTACACATTGATGCCATTGCCAAGCAGACCAACCTGCTCGCACTCAATGCCGCCATCGAGGCAGCCCGTGCGGGTGAAGCCGGCCGTGGCTTTTCCGTGGTGGCCGACGAGGTACGCAAGCTGGCCGACCAGGCCCAGCAATCGGCGGTCGAAATCGCCGCCGCCATCACCGCGATGACCACCGCCATGACCGGTGTGCTGGCCCAAATGGAAGAACTCGGCGGCGCTGTTTCCGGCGCCCGCGCCACGGCCGAGGAGTTCAGCGATCAGCTCGCCGGTTCCGGCGAATCGGCCGCCGTGGTCAGCCAGTTGGCCTCAGCCATCGGCAAGGGCGTCAGCGCCATGGAAAGCTCGATGCATCTGGTGGCCTTCGCGCAGAAGGCCCGCACCGACGTGACCTCAATCCTCTATGGCGAGGAAGTCGAGATCCAGAGCCTGTCGGACCTGGAACAGAAGGCCCTGTCCATCGCCAGCGCCGGCCATTGGGTCAAGGGCAGCGAGGACCGCGACGCGCTGATTGAAATCTACGACAACCTGTTCGCCAACATCGAACAGCAATTGACGCAGGGGTAGTCGGCAACTCAGCTCGCCAGAAAACGGGCGATAGGCTCGATCTGCTCGGGCACGTTGAGACAGGGCGCGTGGCCAACACCGGGCACTTCGAGCAGCGTGCAGCGTGGCCCGCGCTGCTGCATCGCCACCACCGTCTCGGGCAGCAGCAGATCGGAATTCTTGCCGCGCAGGCATAGGGTCTTCGCCGTCACCGCGTCGTACTCATTCCAGCGTTCGTAGTCGTCGGGCTGGTTGATGAACTGGCGCACCATGTTCGGATCGTAGTGCGGCGTCACACGGCCGTCCGGCAGGCGCCGCACCGAGGTCTCGGTCATGCGCCGCCACTGGGCGTCCGTCTGCCAGCCATAGGGCTTGTACACGGTGCGCAGATAGGTTTCCAGTTCGGACACGCGATCAAAGGCGGCCGGGCTACCGGCATAGCTGCGGATGCGCTCGATGGCGGCACTGGCGAGGCTGGGGCCGTTGTCGTTGAGCACCAGATGGCGGATGCGGCCCTTGAGCGACCCCGCCGCAGCGACGGTGCCGATGGCGCCGCCCATGGAGGTGCCGATCCAGTCGAATTCCTTGAGGCCCAGCGCGTCCACGAAGGCCGTCGCCAGCTTCGCATAGAAATCGAGACAGTATTCCTCGTCGGGCTTCGGGCTCCATTGCGACAGGCCGCGACCGATTGTGTCGGGGCAGACGATGCGATGCGTCGCGGAAAAGTGTGCGGCGATGTCGTCGAAGTCGCGGCCGGTGCGGGCGAGACCGTGCCACATGACGATGGCCGGTGAATTGGGGTGAAGGTCAGCGGCGCCCCATTCCGTGTAGTGCAGCTCGCGGTCCAGAACGGTCAGATAGCAGGATCGCATGCTCATTTTCGATTCCTCAATTTGCCGACGATGCCGGTCGGGAAGAAGTAGACAGACAGCACGAACAAAATGCCCAGCCAGAGCATCCAGCGATCTGGATGCACAGCCTGAGCCAGGATGGGCACGCCGGCCAGGGCTTCTGATGCTTCTGCCATCAGCGACTGGAGATAGTTCTGGGCAAAGATGAACAGGGCCGCGCCGACCACCGCGCCGTAGAGCGTACCCATGCCGCCGATCACGACGATCAGCAGGATGTCGGTCATGACCTCGAAACTGAGGAAGGTCTTCGGCCCGACGTAGCGCAACCACAGCGCCATCAATGCGCCGGCGAGCGCAGCGATCAGCGCGGCGAGACAATTGGCCAGGGTGCGATAGACTACGGTGCGATAACCCAGCGCCTCGGCGCGGAAATCGTTCTCGCGGATGGCCTGGAGCACGCGGCCGAAAGGCGAGTTGACCACCCGCAGCATGAACAGGAAGAGCAGCAAGCAGGCGGTAAATACGAGATAGTAGGTGAGCAGTTTGCCGTCGATGCTGCGACCGAAAATCTCCGCCTCGATCAACTTGAAACCGGGCGACAGGATCTCCGGCACCTTGAAGGTCTTGCCATCTTCGCCGCCGGTGAAGTCCGATAGTTGCGAGGCGAGGATGGCGAAGGCCGAGGCCACGGCCAGCGTGATCATTGCGTAGAAGATGGCCCGCACACGCAGGCTGAACAGGCCGATCATCAGCGCCAGCACCAGCGCCAGCGCCAGCGCCGAGGCGAGGCCGGTGAACACCGCCCACCAGCTCGGCCCCATGGCGTCGAGCGCGAGGCCGACGCCGTAGGCGCCGATGCCGTAGAACATGGTGTGCGCGAAGGAGACGATGCCGGTGTAGCCGAGCAGCAGATCGTAGGAAGCCACCAGCACGATGAAAATGCAGATGGTGGCAGCTGTGTTCAGCGGTCGCGCGCCGCTCAGCATGAAGGGCGCCACAGCAAGGCCGATGAAGGTCAGCACAAGCATGATGGAGAGGATGCGGCTGCGCGGAAAGTCGCCGGAGAGTATGGACTTGAGCATGGCCATCTCCTCAGCGCTTGACCACGGCATACAAACCCTGTGGCCGCCACAGCAGGATGGCGACCATCAGCAGGATGTTCGAGGCCAGCGCCAGCTTGGGGATCAGGAAGCCGGTGTAGTTGGCCACCAGCGCGACCAGCACCGCGCCAAGAAAACAGCCGCCGACGGAACCGAGGCCGCCGATGATGATGACGATGAAGACCATCACCATGATCTCGGAGCCCATGGCGGCGGTGAGCGTTTCCTTGTACAGACCCCACATCACGCCACCGAGGCCGGCCAGCGCCGAGCCGGCGACAAAAACGCCGACGAAGAGGCGGCGGATGCGATAGCCAAGCGCCTCGACCATTTCACCGTTCTCGACGCCGGCGCGGATCAGCAGGCCGATCTTGGTGCGGTTGAGGACGAGGAACATGGTGACAAACACGGCCAGCCCGACGGCGACAGCGATCAGGCGGTATTTCTCGATGGCGGCATCGCCGAAGATCAGCGCGCCGCGAAAGGTTTCCGGCAACGGCAGGGGAATCTGCTCCGGCCCCCAGATCACGGTGATCATCTGCTCGGCGACGATCATGCCGCCCATGGTGATGAGGATCTGTTTGAGATGTTGGCCATACACCGGCATCACGATCAGGCGCTCGAAGGCCCAGCCGAGGACGCCGGTGACCAGCATGGCGACGACGATGGCGAGGCCGACAACGCCGAGATTGAGCAGCACGGAATCGGCTTCCACCCAGCCCCGCAGCGGCAGCAGCACCAGCGTGGCGGCAAAGGCGCCGACGGAGACGAAGGCGCCGTGGCCGAAGTTGAGCACGTCCATGAGGCCGAAGACCAGGGTCAGGCCGCTGGCCATGATGAAGATCATCATGCCCATGGCAAGTCCGGCGATGGTCAGCGTGACCCAGGTGGGAAAGCTGCCGACCAGCGGCAGCATCAGCAGCGCGAGCACCGGCACCAGCAACAGGGGCGCCCAGTCCATGGGAATTTTTGGCAGGGCTTCGGAAAAAGTCGGCGCTGGTGACACGGCGGCGGAAACATTGGGTTCGCTCATCGCGATCTCCTTATTGATGCGCGTCCATCGACAAGCCCAGCAGCTTCTGCTGGAGGTCGCGGTCTTCGGACAACTCGGCCATGGTGCCGGCGTGCACGACGCGGCCGTCGTCCATGACGGCCACGGTGTCGCCGAGGCTGCGGACGAAATTGAAGTTCTGTTCGACCAGCAGGATGGTCGTGTCGGTGGCTTTCAATTCCTTGAAGGCGGCGATCATGCCCTGGATGATGGCGGGGGCGAGACCCTTGGTCGGCTCGTCGATCAGGATCAGCTTGCGTGGTTCGACAATGGCGCGGGCGATGGCGACCATCTGCTTCTGGCCGCCGGAGAGATTGCCCGCCGGGTAATTCCAGAACTTCTTCAGCGCCGGGAAGAAGCCGAAAATCCAGTCCAGCCGCTTCTCGTCCATCTCGCCCTGGCGAGCGGCAAGATAAAGGTTCTCGCGCACGGTGAGATCGGAAAAGATGGCCATGCTCTCGGGCACGTAGGCGATGCCGGCCTGGGCGATGTCGGGCGTCTTCACTGCGGCGATGTCGCGGCCCTCGAAACGCACGCTGCCGGCGCTGGCCTGCCACAGGCCCATGATGGTGCGCAGCGTGGTGGTCTTGCCGGCGCCGTTGCGGCCGAGCAGGACGGTAAGTCCGCCCTTGGGCACGGCGAGGTCGACACCTTGCAGGATGTGGTACTGGCCGATGTGCGTATGCACACCGGAAAGTTCGAGCAGCAGTTCAGACATGGTCGGCGACTCCCGTGCCCAGATAGGCTTCCTGCACGATGGGCGAGGACATGACCTCCGTCGGGTCGCCGTCGGCAACGAGGAAGCCGTTGTGCAGGACGATGATGCGGTCGGCGAGCGAGCGCACCACGTCCATCTTGTGTTCGACGAGCAAAATGGTCTTGTCGCCCTGGGCTTTGATCTGATGGATGAGTTCGAGGATCACCGGCACTTCGTCGACGCTCATGCCGGCGGTAGGCTCGTCGAACATCAGGATCTGCGGTTCCAGCGCCAGCAGGATGGCGACTTCGAGCTTGCGCTTGTTGCCGTGGGGCAGAGTGCCGACGATCTCGTCGCGCTGGTCGGCCATGGCGACACGGTGCAGGTAGTGTTCGGCCCGCTCCATCAGCTCGACGTGGCGCGACCAAAGGGACACCATGTTCAGCCCCATGCCGGCCTGGCTCTGCACGGCGAGGCGCACGTTCTCGATGACGCTGAGATTGGGGAAGAGATTGGTGAGCTGGAAGGCGCGGCCAATGCCGCGCTTGGTTCGTTGCGGCGCCCCCAGATCGGTGACATCTTCACCGAACAGACGCACCGAGCCCGACGTCGCCGGCAACTGGCCGGACATCAGGTTGAAATAGGTCGTCTTGCCGGCACCGTTGGGACCGACGATGGCGGTCAGGGTGCCGGGCCGGAATTCGGCCGAGACGTTATTGACGGCGACATGGCCGCCGAAGCGGATCGTCAGGCCGTGGGTGGACAGTACCGGATGCTCCGGCACGACAGCAGTCGTCATGGGATACCCCTGGCAAACGGGCCACGCTGATGGGGCGCGGCCCGTATGTTGATCAGCGCTTGTTCTTGATCGGCAGCGGCAGATCGCTGGCCGGAATTTCGCGCACGAGATCGAGCAGGTCGAACTCGTTGGCCTGGGTCTTCTTGATCTTGAAGTGGAACATGGGCTGGAGTGCCTGATGGTCGTCCTTGCGGAACGTCATCTTGCCCTTGGGCGTATCGAAGTCCATGCCTTCCATGGCAGCGATCAGCTTCTCGGTCTCGGTGGACTTGGCCTTGGTGATCGCGGTCACCACTGCGCTGGCGGCGGCGAAACCACCGGCGGTGAAGAAGTCGGGCGGCGACTTGAAGCGCTTGATGTGCTCGGCCACCAGCCAGTCGTTCATCTTGTTTTTCGGGAAGGCGTGGTAGTAGTAGATGCTGCCTTCGGTGCCGGCGTAGTTCTTCCAGCCCTTCATCACCGGCAGGATGTTGCCGCCCGGGGCCAGTTCGATGCCATAGCGCTCGGGCTTCAAGTCGGCGATCTTGGTCATCGGGTGTGCACCGGCCCAGATCATCACCAGGATCTTGCGACCCGGCTTATCCTTGAGCGCATCGAAGACACGCTGGGCGGAGGCGGTGAAATCGGTGGTGTTCTGCGGGGCGTACTCTTCATGCACGACCTTGGCCTTGCTCTTCACCGCAGCCAGGGCATCCTTGTAGGCCTTGGCGCCGTCACGGCCGAAGGCGTAGTCCTGGGCCAGGATGGCGATATTGGCTTCGCCCATGAAGGCAGCGGCGCCGGCCAGGCCGTCCTGGGATGAGCTGCGGCCAGTGCGGAAGATGTAGCGATTCCACTTTTCGCCGGTGATGGCGTCGGCCACGGCCGGCTCGACGACCAGAACCTTCTTGTATTCCTCGGCCACCGGCAGCATGGCCAGGGCGGAGCCCGAGGAAGTGGTGCCGACGGCGATATCTACCTTGTCGTCGCCATAGGCTTCCGCCAGGGCTGCCTTGCCCAGATCGGGCTTGCTCTGGTCGTCCTTGACCAGCACCTTGATCTTGCGGCCGTTGAGTTCCATCTTGCCGCCGGTCAGGTATTCGAGGCCCATCATGAAACCGGTTTCGGTTTCCTTGGCATAGGCTTCAAGGGCGCCGGTCTTGCCGGCGATCAGGGCAATCTTGAGTTCCTGGGCGCTGACCGGAGCGGTCAGGGATGCAGCGCCGACGGCAAACGCCGCCAAAGCAATAGCCTTGAGCTTCATGTTCTCTCCTCCGTTTATGAAGTTTTTACCCGTGGAAACGGGCCTGCACCCCACTATGCAGAAGGCGTGCCACGCCTTGAAACGCCGGGCAAGTCATCTACATGACCATTTACAGCGACCAAACGAAGTGAAAAATCTGTCCAGAATTCCAGACAGATAAAGCAATAAAACTTTCAAGCCAATGAATTAAATTGATTTCTCGCCCTGTCCAGAAAATCAGACAGAGCCCGAAGTGTCCGGTTCTTCGGACGCAAGCCCCAGGCTGCTCAGCTTCTCGTAAAGCTGGGCACGGCTGATGCCCAGCAGCTTGGCGGCGTGCAGTTTGACTCCGCCGGTGGCGTCGAGCGCGCGCAGAATTTCGGTTCGCTCGGCCATGGCGACGGCTTCGCGCAAGGGGCGCACAGTGCCATCACCCAAAACACTAAGCACAGTCGCCGTGCCACCAACGACGACGTTTACTTCCGGCAACATCGAAAAGTCGGCGCTGGCGAGACGGCGATTATCGGATCGCGCCACGGCCTGTTCCAGCACATTGCGCAATTCACGCACGTTGCCAGGCCAATCCGCCGCCGCAAGGCGGGCCAGCCCATCCGCTGCCAGGGTGCACACCGGCTCCCCGCTCTGCTCGGCAATCTGTTCGAGCAGGGTTTCGCACAGCAGCGGAAAATCCTCACGCCGATCCCGCAGCGGTGGCAGATGAACCGGCAATACGTTCAGACGGTAGTAGAGGTCGGCGCGGAAGCTGCCATCGTCCACCATTCCCTTGAGATCGCGACTGGTGGCGGCGATCACCCGTACATTCACCGGGCGCAGATTATTGCCGCCGAGCGGTTCGACTTCGCCTTCCTGCAACACGCGCAAGAGCTTGGCCTGAAGCGGTAGGGGCATGTCGCCCACTTCATCGAGGAACAGGGTGCCGCCGTCAGCAAGCTGGAATTTGCCCGGCCTCGGCTTCTGTCCGGCGCCGGTATAAGCGCCGGGCTCGACGCCGAACAATTCGGCTTCGAGCAAAGCCTCGGGAATCGCGGCGGCATTGATGCTGACCAGCGGGCCGTTCGCGCGCCGGCTGGCGGCGTGGATGGCGTGGGCCAACAGTTCCTTGCCGGTGCCGGTCTCACCCAGCAGCAGCACGGCACCTTCACGCTCGGCGGCGCGGCGGGCGTGTTCCTTGGTCTCCACCGCCAGCCGACTGGCACCGACGAACTGGCTGAAGCGGTATTTGGCCTGACGCCGCTCAGCCAGTTGCTTGCGCACGCTGGCGAGGTCGTCCTGCATTTGCTGGAACTTGGAGACGATGGGCTTCAAGGCCTGAAGCCGGTCGTAGAGAATCACACCGAGGGCGCCGACGATGTTGCCCGATTCACCGCGCAGCGGAATACGAGAGACCACCATCTGCCGCTTGCCCAGCTCCAGCACGTCGAGCAGGTCGGCCTGCCCGGTCTCTACCACGGAACGCAGGCGGCTGTTGGGCAACACCTCCTCGATGGCACGGCCCTCGATGGACTCGGTGCCATTCCAGCCGATCAGGGCCTTGTATTTGTCGTTGATCCAGGTGATGCGACCATCGCGGTCGATGACGATGGCACCTTCGTAGAGACTGTCGAACAGCTTGAGCAGCGAGGACGCCGCCAGTTGACGGACTTCGGCGTCGCTGGAAAGGCGCGCCATGGCTGCTGGGGAGCTTACGCCCCTGGTCCGCGCGACTGCTCCTCCGCGCGATCCAGTTCCTGATTCATTTCTGCCTCGGAGGGCGGTGTGTAGTCGGACTGGCCGACAGGCGCGGGGCGAACGATGAAGCTGGCCAGCACGATGCCCAGCTCGTAGAGCAACCAGAGCGGCACAGCCATCATGAACTGGGAAATCACATCCGGCGGCGTGAACACGGCGCCGACGACGAAGGCACCGACGATCACGTAGGAGCGCCACTCGCGCAGCTTGGCTACATCGACGATGCCAACCTTGACCAGCACGATGACGATGATCGGCACCTCGAAGGTGATGCCAAAGGCGAGGAACATGGTCATGATGAAAGACAGATACTTCTCGATATCCGTCATCCATGCCACGCCCTCGGGGGCGAACTGCGCCATGAAACCGAAGACCATGGGGAAGAAGGCGAAGTAGGCGAAGGCCATGCCGATGAAGAACAACACGACGGAAGCCGCCACCAGCGGCAGAGCCAGCTTCTTCTCGTGGGCATAGAGGCCGGGCGCGACGAAGGCCCAGACCTGAAACAGCACATAGGGCAGGACGATAAGGAAGGAGGTCATCAGGGCCACCTTCATCGGTACCAGGAAGACGCCGACCACATCGGTGGCGATCATCTTGCCGCCGGCCGGCAGCGTCGCCAGCAGCGGCGCGGCCAGCAGCGAATACAGTTCGCGGGCGAAGAAAGCCAAAGGCACGAAGACGATGCCAACGGCAATCAGGATACGGATCAGCCGGTCACGCAGTTCGACCAGATGGGAGAGAAAGCTTTCTTCCTGCCCTTCGCTCATCAGGATTTCACCGGCTCGGCAGCTGCTGCGGGGGCAACCACGGGTTCGGATGCGGCCAGCGACGCGGCCTCTTCCGGGGCCGGCAGGCTGGGGACACTAGCTTCGGGCTCTGCCAGCTCCGTCAGCGGCGCAATCGAATTATTCAGAGAGGATTCGACCTCGTTGATGTCATGGGTCACCGATGCTTCGATGCCCTGCACCTGCTCGGTCATGTCCTGCTGCATCTTTTTCAGTTCGTCCAGTTGCATCTCGCGATTGATGTCGCTCTTGACGTCATTGACGTAGCGCTGCAAACGGCCGAGCAGCAAGCCCGCCGTGCGGGCCACCTTGGGCAGGCGCTCCGGCCCGATGACGACCAGCGCCACCACGGCGATGACCATCAACTCGGAAAGTCCGACGTCAAACATATGGGCGAATTAAAAAGGAGTGGCGGCCGGAGAAATGATCAATGCGGTGACCTAGCAGTGACCACTGAGCAGCCGCAAAAAGGAATCAGGACTTACTGTGTTCCTTGCGGACTTCGACATCGATAGTGTGGCCGCTAACCTGTTGCGGCGGCTGCGTCGGATCGGCGGACTTGTCAGCCGTGCCATCCTTCATGCCGTCCTTGAAACCCTTGACGGCGCCGCCGAGGTCGGAACCGACGTTGCGCAGCTTCTTGGTGCCGAACACCAGCATGACGATGACCAGAACGATGAGCCAATGCCAAATACTGAAGCTTCCCATTATTGTGTCTCCTTGCTTGCGTTCAGGACGCGTTGCGCTTGATCATGGACCCGAGGGGCTCGGGGCCGCCAAGGATATGGACGTGAAGATGATACACCTCCTGATGGCCTATCCGCCCGGTGTTGATGATGATGCGGAAACCATCTTCAAGACCCTGGCTCCTTGCCAGCTCGTTGGCCTTGGCCAGCATGCTGCCGAGCAGCATCTGGTGGCTCATGTCCGCCTCCATCAGGGAGGCGATGTGCAGTTTCGGGATGATCAGGAAATGCACCGGAGTGATCGGGTTGATGTCGTGGAAGGCGAAGATTTCCTCGTCTTCGTAAACCTTCTTCGACGGAATTTCGCCCTTGGCGATTTTGCAGAAGATGCAGTCGCTCATGCTCAGGCGCCTCGTGACTTCTTCTCGTCGATGCCGGAAATGCCCTCGCGGCGGCGGAATTCGCTCATCACGTCATCGACACCGATGCCGAACTGAGCCAGCAGGATCATGCTGTGAAACCACAGGTCGGTGACTTCGCGCACCAGATGTAGGCGGTCGCCGTCCTTGGCCGCCATGATGGTCTCGGCGGCCTCTTCGGCGACCTTCTTGCAAATGGCGTCGGTGCCCTTGGCGTAGAGGCTGGCGACGTAGGAGGAATCGGGCGCCGCACCTTTGCGCTCGACCAGGGTGGCCTGCACGCGGTGGATGACTTCGAGATCGATCATTTGTAAATCTCCTTCGGGTCTTTCAAGACCGGTTCCACATCCTGCCAGCCCGAGGTTTCGAGCCGGTTGAAAAAACAGCTGCGGCGCCCCGTATGACAAGCGATGCCGCCGGTCTGCTCGATCTTGAGCAGCACCACGTCCTTGTCGCAATCGACGCGCAGTTCCAATACCTTCTGCGTGTGCCCGGATTCCTCGCCCTTGTGCCACAAACGGCTGCGCGAGCGGGAGAAGTACACCGCCTCGCCGCCGGCAGCGGTCTTCTCCAGGGCTTCGCGATTCATCCAGGCGAACATCAGCACTTCACCGGTCTTCGCATCCTGAGCGATGGCCGGAACCAAACCATCCTTGTCCCACAGCACGTCATCAAGCCAGCTCACAGCCGCACCTCGATACCGCGCGAGCGCATGTATTCCTTGGCCTGGCGCACGGTGTATTCGCCGTAGTGGAAAATGCTCGCCGCCAGCACCGCATCGGCGCGCCCCTGGCTAACGCCATCAGCCAGGTGCTCAAGATTGCCGACGCCGCCACTGGCGATCACCGGAATATCCACCGCATCGGCCACGGCACGGGTCAGGGCCAGGTCGAAACCGGACTTTGTGCCGTCGCGATCCATGCTGGTCAGCAGGATCTCGCCGGCGCCAAGCGCGGCCACCCGCTTCGCCCATTCGATGGCGTCGAGGCCGACGTTCTTGCGGCCACCGTGGGTGAACACTTCCCACTTGCCGGGCGAGGTCTGCTTGGCGTCGATAGCGACCACGATGCATTGCGAGCCGACCTTGCGGGAGGCATCGGCCACCAGTTGCGGGTTATTCACCGCCGCCGTGTTCATGCTGACCTTGTCGGCACCGGCATTGAGCAGGCGACGCACGTCGTTCACCTCGCGCACGCCGCCACCGACGGTGAGCGGGATGAAAACCTGCGAGGCCACGGCCTCGATGATGTCGAGGATCAGGCCCCGATCATCGGAACTGGCGGTGATGTCGAGAAAGGTGATTTCATCGGCACCCTGTTCGTCATAGCGACGGGCGATTTCCACCGGGTCGCCGGCATCGCGCAGCTCGACGAAATTGACGCCCTTGACCACGCGGCCGGCGTTGACGTCGAGACAGGGAATGATGCGCTTGGCGAGCATGGCGACCGCCTCAGCGGAGGGAAAGCTTGTCCGCTTCCGCCTGAGCCTTCATGAAATCCAGCGTGCCTTCGTAAATGGCGCGGCCAGTGATTGCGCCGGTGATGCCTTCGTCCGCCACCGCACACAAGGCCTTGACGTCCTTCAGGCTGGCGATGCCGCCGCTGGCGATGACGGGAATGCGCAGGGACTGGGCGAGTTTGACTGTGGCCTCGATATTCACGCCGGAGAGCATGCCGTCGCGGCCGATGTCGGTATAGATGACGCCTTCGACACCGTAGTCCTCGAACTTCTTGGCCAGATCGATGACATCGTGGCCGGTCAACTTGGACCAGCCATCAACAGCCACCTTGCCGTCCTTGGCGTCGAGGCCGACGATGATGTGACCGGGAAAGGCACCGCAGGCATCGTGGAGGAAGCCGGGGTTCTTCACCGCTGCCGTGCCGATGATGACATAGCTGATGCCATCGTCGAGGCAGCGTTCGATGGTGTCGAGGTCGCGGATGCCGCCGCCAAGTTGGACGGGGATTTCATCGCCGACTTCCTTGAGGATGGCCTTGATGGCCGCCTCGTTTTTCGGCTTGCCGGCAAAGGCACCGTTGAGGTCCACCAGATGCAGGCGCCGCGCGCCCTGCTCGATCCAGTGCCGGGCCATGGCTGCCGGCTCTTCGGAGAAGACGGTGGCGTCTTCCATGGCGCCTTGTTTCAGACGGACACAGTGGCCGTCCTTGAGATCGATGGCAGGTATGAGCAGCATGGCGAGAATTTATGGGAAGAGTCAGGGCGTCCAGCGCAGGAAGTTCGACAACAAATGCAAACCGGCTTGGGCGCTTTTTTCCGGATGGAATTGAACAGCGAAGATGTTAGCGTGGGCTATGGCGCTGGTAAAGGGGATGCCGTACATGGTCGAGCCGGCGATGATGTCGGGGCTCTGCGGTTCGACATAGTAGCTATGCACGAAATAGAAGCGGCCGCCATCCTCGATGCCGCTCCACAGCGGGTGGGCCTCGACCTGCTGCACCTGGTTCCAGCCCATGTGCGGCACCTTGAGGCGACCACCATCGGGCGCCACCATGGCGGTCGCAGGGAAACGCGGCACACGGCCGGGCAGGATGTCGAGACCGGTAACGTCGCCTTCCTCGGCGTGACCGAAGAGCATCTGCAAACCGACACAGATACCAAGAAAGGGTTTTTCGGCGGCAGCGCGGATCACCGCCTCGCGCAGACCGCGCGCGGACAGTTCACGCATGCAATCGGGCATTGCACCCTGGCCGGGCACAACGACCCGGTCGGCAGCAGCGATGGCGGCGGCATCGGCCGTCACCAATACCTGAGTGCCGGCGGGCGCCTCGTGCTCCAGGGCCTTGGCCACGGAGCGCAAATTGCCCATGCCGTAATCGACAACAGCGACGATGCTCATGCTGAAATCAGAGCGAACCCTTGGTGGAGGGAATGGCACCCGCCGCGCGCGGATCGGCTTCGCAAGCCATGCGCAGCGCCCGGGCGAAGGCCTTGAACACCGTCTCGGCCTGGTGATGGGAGTTGTCGCCGCGCAAGGCGTCGATATGCACGGTGATGTTGGCGTGATTCACCAGTCCCTGAAAGAACTCGCGCACCAGATCCACATCGAACTCGCCGATGGTCGCACGGGTGAAAGGGACATTGAACACCAGCCCCGGCCGACCGGAGAGATCGACGACGACGCGCGAGAGCGCCTCGTCCAGCGGCACGTAGGCGTGGCCGTAACGACGCAGACCCTTCTTGTCGCCGAGCGCCTTGGCCAGCGCCTGGCCGATGCTGATGCCGACATCCTCCACCGTGTGATGGGCGTCGATGTGCAGGTCGCCCTGGGCCTCGACGGTGAGGTCGATCAGGCCATGGCGGGCGATCTGGTCCAGCATGTGATCGAAGAAACCAACGCCGGTGGCGAGCTTGGAAACGCCCGTGCCGTCGAGATCGAGGGCAACGCGGATCTTGGTTTCGAGGGTGTTGCGGGTAACGTCGGCTTGCCGCATGGCGGTCATCAAACGCAGTAGGGACAAGGGGCGCATGATACCATCGTCCGACTTTTTACCTGCCTTGTTGTCTCATCATGAGCCGCTACTGGAGTGATGTCGTCAAGGGCCTCACGCCCTACGTTCCCGGCGAGCAACCCAAGCTCGCCAAGCTGATCAAGCTCAACACCAACGAAAACCCATACGGCCCCAGCCCGCGCGCGCTGGAAGCGATCCGGGGCGAGGTTGGGGAATCCCTCAAGCTCTATCCCGACCCGAATGCCGAGCGCCTCAAGCAGGCGGTGGCCGACTTCCATGGCGTAACGCCGACCCAAGTTTTTGTCGGCAACGGTTCCGACGAAGTGCTGGCCCACATCTTCCTCGGCCTGCTCAAGCACGAGCAGCCGATCCTGTTCCCGGACATCACCTACAGCTTCTATCCGGTGTATTGCGGGCTCTACGAAGTCGCCTTCAAGACCGTGCCGCTGGCCGAGGACTTCTCGATCCGCGTCGAGGACTATACCCAGCCCAATGGCGGCATAATCTTCCCCAATCCCAATGCACCTACAGGGCGGCCGCTGGAACTGGCGAAGATCGAAACCCTGCTCAAGGCCAATCCGGATTCGGTGGTGGTCATCGACGAGGCCTACATCGACTTCGGCGGCGAAACGGCCATTCCGCTGGTGAAGCGGTATCCGAACCTGCTGGTGGTGCACACCCTGTCGAAATCGCGCTCCCTGGCTGGCTTGCGCGTCGGCTTCGCGGTGGGCGATGCTGCATTGATCGAGGCTCTGGAGCGGGTCAAGAACAGCTTCAACTCCTACCCGCTGGATCGCCTCGCCATTGCCGGCGCAGTGGCCGCCATGGAAGACCGCGAGCACTTCGACACCACCCGCAAGGCCGTGATCACCACCCGCGAGAAACTGGTTGCCGATCTCACGGCGCTGGGTTTCGAGGTCATCCCCTCTGCCGCCAATTTCATCTTCACCCGGCATCCGCAACACGATGCCGAAAAGTCGGCGCTGGCGCTACGGCAACGCAGCATCATCGTGCGGCATTTCAAGGCGCCGCAGCGCATCGCTCAGTATCTGCGCATCACTGTCGGTACCGATGATGAATGCGCGGCATTGGTGGCCGCACTGCGGGAAATTGTCGGCGCTTGATGCGCCGCTTTTCTATTTCAGCCTGAACTCAGCCGCATTGGCGTGGGCCGTGAGGCCTTCGCCGTGGGCCAGCGTCGCCGCGATGGGGCCGAGCTTTTTCGCGCCTGCCGCCGATACTTCGATCAGGCTGCTGCGCTTCTGGAAGTCATAGACGCCGAGCGGCGAGGAGAAGCGCGCGCTGCGCGAAGTGGGCAGCACATGGTTGGGACCGGCGCAGTAGTCGCCCAGCGATTCGGAGGCGTAGTAGCCGATGAAGATGGCACCAGCATGGCGGACCTTTTCCACCAGCGGTGCCGGCTCGGCGACCGATAGCTCCAGATGTTCGGGGGCGATGCGATTGGCGATAACGCAGGCTTCGTCGAGGTCGCTCACGTGAATCAGGGCGCCGCGTCCCTTGAGCGAGGCAGCGATGACTTCGCGACGCGGCTGGGTTGGCAGCAGCTTTTCGATGCTGGCGGCGACACGCTCAATGAATGCGGCATCCGGACAGAGCAGGATGGATTGCGCCAGTTCGTCGTGCTCGGCCTGGGCGAAGAGATCGATGGCGACCCAGTCCGGGTTGGCGGTGGCGTCGGCGATGATCAGCACTTCGGAGGGTCCGGCCACCATGTCGATGCCGACGGTGCCGAAGACGCGGCGCTTGGCGCTGGCGACGTAGGCATTGCCGGGGCCGACGATCTTGTCCACCTGCGGGATGGTCTGCGTGCCGTAGGCCAGCGCGGCGACGGCCTGGGCACCGCCGATGGTGAACACGCGATCGACGCCGGCGAGGCAGGCGGCGGCCAGTACCAGCGCATTTTTCTCGCCGCGCGGGGTGGGCACCACCATGATGAGTTCCTTGACGCCGGCGACCTTGGCCGGCAGGGCGTTCATCAGCACCGAGCTGGGATAGGCGGCCTTGCCGCCGGGCACATAGAGACCGACGCGATCCAGTGGCGTGACCTTCTGGCCGAGACGGGTGCCATCGGCTTCGGTAAAGCTCCAGGACTCGGCCTTCTGTCGCTCGTGATAGTTCGTCACACGGGCGGCGGCGGCTTCGAGGGCTTGGCGCTGCTCGGTCGGCAGGCCGTCGAGGGCGGCCTGCAATTCGGCCTTGGGCAGTTCAAGCTGCACCATCGAGGCAACGTCGAGTTTGTCGAAGCGGCGCGTGTAGTCCATTACCGCCGCATCGCCGAGGGTGCGCACGTTGGCGAGAATTTCGGCGACGGTCTTTTCGATGGCCTCGTCGGTGCCGTTGTCGAAGTGCAGCAGAGCATCCAGCGTGGACAGGAATTCGGGCTCGCGGGTGCTCAGTCGACGAATCACTTGATGGCTCCGGCGATGGCGTCGATCACGGGTTGCAGCAGTTCGCGCTTCATTTTCAGCGCGGCCTGATTGACCACGAGGCGCGAGGAGATGTTCATGATCTCCTCGACTTCAACCAGCTTGTTGGCCTTCAGCGTCGCGCCGCTGGAGACGAGGTCCACGATGGCGTCGGCCAGCCCGGCCAGCGGTGCCAGTTCCATCGAGCCGTAGAGTTTGATTAGATCTACATGCACGCCCTTGGCGGCGAAATGCTCGCGGGCCATGGCAATGTACTTGGTGGCGATGCGCAGGCGCGCGCCGCGTCGCACGGCGGCTTCGTAGTCGAAGCCGACCGGCGCGGCGACACACATGCGGCACTTGGCGATATTGAGGTCGAGGGGCTGGTAGAGGCCGACGCCGCCATGCTCGATCAGCACGTCCTTACCGGCGATGCCGAGGTCGGCGGCGCCGTACTGGACATAGGTCGGCACGTCGGAGGCGCGGACGATGACGACACGAACATCGGGACGGTTGGTGCCGATGATCAGCTTGCGCGATTTTTCCGGGTCTTCGGCCGGCACGATGCCCGCCGCCGCGAGCAGAGGCAGGGTTTCCTCGAAGATGCGGCCCTTGGATAGGGCCACGGTGATCATGTTGGTTCCGGTCATGGCGTCATTTTACTCGTTGGACCTTGGCGCCGAGGGCGGCGAGCTTCTGCTCAAGGTGCTCATAGCCGCGATCCAGATGATAGATGCGCTCGATCAGGGTTTCGCCCTTGGCCACCAGGCCGGCGATGACGAGGCTGGCGGAAGCGCGCAAATCGGTGGCCATCACGGTGGCACCGTCGAGTTGCTCGCGTCCTGTGACGAAGGCGGTGTTGCCGTCGATCTTGATGTCGGCGCCAAGGCGGACCAGTTCGACCGCATGCATGAAGCGGTTCTCGAAAATCGTTTCGCGGATCACGGCCGTACCGTTTGCCACGGCGTTGATGGCCATGAACTGGGCCTGCATGTCGGTGGGAAATGCAGGATACGGCGAGGTGCGGATGCTGACGGCGGTGAGCCGGTGCGGCGCCTTGATGCGAATGGAATCACGCTGGCTGTCGATCTCGCAGCCGGCATCCATCAGTTTGTCGATCACGGCATCGAGGTAGGCCGAGGAGGTGCCGGTGAGGCGCACATCGCCTCCAGTAGCGGCAGCGGCACACAGATAGGTGCCGGTCTCGATGCGGTCGGGCATGATGCGATGGGTGGCGCCGTGGAGCTTTTCCACACCACGGATGCGGATCACGTCGGTGCCGGCGCCGGAGATTTGCGCACCCATGGCGACGAGGCAGTTGGCGAGATCCACCACTTCGGGCTCGCGGGCAGCGTTCTCGATCACGGTTTCGCCGTCGGCGAGACAGGCGGCCATCATCAGGTTTTCGGTGCCCGTCACAGTGACCATGTCGGTGAACAGCCGGGCTCCCTTGAGGCGGGCGGTGCGGGCATGGACATAACCGTGCTCGACGCCGACATCGGCACCCATGGCGGTGAGACCCTTGATGTGCTGATCCACCGGCCGCGCACCGATGGCACAGCCGCCGGGCAGCGAGACCCTGGCCTCGCCGCAGCGAGCCACCAGCGGCCCGAGGACGAGAATCGAGGCGCGCATGGTCTTGACCATCTCGTAGGGCGCGACGGGGTTGTTCAGGTCTGAGGCGTCAAGCGTGACCGCCGTACCGCCAGCGCCGACTTTCTGGCGATCCACCTTGACGCCCATCTGCGCCAGCAGCTTGAGCATGGTGCCGATGTCATTGAGGTCCGGCACGTTGGTGAAGGTCACCGGCTCCTTCGTCAGCAGCGCAGCGCAGAGCAGCGGCAGGGCCGCGTTCTTGGCGCCGGAGATGGCGACTTCACCAGCCAGCGGCGTGCCGCCAGTAATCAGCAGCTTATCCATTGTTGGTCTGCGCCTTCCATTCCTCGGGAGTCAGGGTCTGCATCGATAGCGCATGCAGCACGCCGGAATCGAAATGCGGCTTGAGGATGGCATTCACGCGCTGCTGGCGTTTGACGCGATTGAGGCTGGCGAACTCGGTGCTGACGATCACTGCGGAGAAGTGCTGGCCATCGCCATCCACGGCCAGGTGCTCGCAGGGCATTCCGCCGGCAATCCAGGTTTCGATCTGCTTGGGGTCGAGCATGGGAATCTCCTCAGGCGCGCAGCTTGTAGCCGCGCTTCAACAGGTTCAGGGTAAAGCTCGCCAGGATGACGAGGCAGACGGAGACGACGGCAAGGCTGGTCCACGGCGAGGCGTCGGAGACGCCGAAAAAGCCGTGACGAAAGCCGTCGATCATGTAGAAAACGGGGTTCCAGTGCGATACCTGTTGCCAGAAAACCGGCAGCGAGGCGATGGAATAGAAGACGCCGGAGAGAAAGGTCAGCGGCATGATCAGGAAATTCTGGAAAGCGGCGAGCTGGTCGAACTTGTCCGCCCAGATGCCGGCGATGACGCCCAGGCTGCCGAGGATGGCGCCGCCCATCACGGCAAAGACGATGATCCATTGCGGCTCGGCAAATTGTAGGGGCGCGAACCAGCAGGTGACCAGCAGCACGCCGGAGCCGACCACCAGACCGCGCACCACGGCGGCCAGCACATAGGCGAGGTAGAACTCGTGATAGGAAATCGGCGGCAGCAGAACGAAGACGATGTTGCCGGTGACCTTGGACTGGATCAGCGAGGACGAGGTATTGGCGAAGGCGTTCTGCAACACCGACATCATCACCAGGCCGGGGATGAGGAAGGCCGTGTAGGGCACGCCATGCACCTGCACGTGGGCTTCCAGCACATGCGAGAAGATCAACAGATAAAGCAAGGCGGTGAGCACCGGCGCAGCGACGGTCTGGAAGCCAACCTTCCAGAAGCGCAGGACTTCCTTGTACAGCAGCGTGGAGAAACCGCTGGGCTTCATGGGTTCCGCCCCTGACCCTGCATGACACGAACGAAGACCTCTTCAAGGTCGGGCTTGCCGATTTCGAGGTCGTCAATGACGCAACCGACGGCGCGGATTTTTGCCAGCAGCGGCTCCACCTCGTCAAAACGGTCGAAGGGCAGCGACCACCAGCCACCGCTCTGGCCG
Organism: Rhodocyclaceae bacterium; assembly: GCA_030824275.1. Lineage (GTDB taxonomy): Bacteria > Pseudomonadota > Gammaproteobacteria > Burkholderiales > Rhodocyclaceae > JAVBXY01. The sequence goes on from JAVBXY010000035.1 coordinate 261,641, forward strand.
CTGCCGGCGACCAGAGCGGCAGGCAAGCTGCCGTTGGTGCGCAAGCGCAGGGTGTGCGTGGAGAAGCTGCGCAGCAAGCTGGCCGTGGTATCCAGGGCAACGATCCTCCCGGCCTTCAGCATGGCGATGCGGGTACAAAGACTCTCGGCCTCTTCCAGATAATGCGTGGTCAGGACGATGGTGTGGCCATCCTCGTTGAGGCGGCGGATGAAGCGCCACAGGGTCTGGCGCAGCTCGACATCGACGCCCGCCGTCGGCTCGTCGAGCACGATCACCGGCGGTCGATGGACCAGGGCCTGGGCCACCAGCACGCGACGCTTCATGCCACCTGACAGGGTGCGCATGTTGGCGTTGGCTTTGCTCGTCAGGTCGAGGTTTTCGAGAATTTCATCGATCCAGTCGTCATTGCCGTCGATACCGAAATAGCCGGACTGGATTTTCAGCGTCTCGCGCACACTGAAGAAGGGATCGAAAACCAGTTCCTGGGGCACCACTCCGAGTTGGCGGCGAGCAGCCCGGTAGTCGGTCTGGACATCATGGCCCATAACGGAAATCTTGCCGCCATCGGCCCGGGTGAGGCCGGCCAGGGCTGAAATCAGGGTTGTCTTGCCGGCGCCATTCGGCCCAAGGAGACCGAAGAACTCGCCCTGCTGAATATCCAGGTCAACGCCATCCAGCGCCTGGACAGTGCCAAAGCGTTTTGAGACCTGCTGGATGCGGATCGCGACGGACATGGCGGAACCGGCAGCGTGCGGCAAGAAAGCGGCGAAAGCGCGCGTTCAGTGCTGAGGAAGAAGCTCGGCGACGCCGTAAACGGCGGCAAGATTCAGCAGGTTCTGCGGGGGATTGAGGAGACGTAGAGCCTTGCCGCCGGCCTTGGCCGTGCGCATCCAGGCGAACAGGACAGCCAGGCTGGAGGAATCCATTTCAGTCACGCCGCCAAGATCAACATCCACTACCGTCGCGGCGACGGCGGTTTCGCCTTCGGCGAGCAGCGCAGAGGCTCCCGACATCAACATCGGTCCCGACACTTCCATCCGATCACCAACGACACGAATCATTTTTTCGCCGCAATGGCTTCGCTGGCCTTGTTCTTTGCCTGCAAGGACTTGATCAGTCCATCAATGCCGTTGTTGCGCACTTCGCTGGCAAAGGAATCACGGTAATTGGTGACAAGGCTGATACCCCCCACCTCGATGTCATAGACCTTCCAGGAAGAATTGGCCTTCTCGAGGTAGTAATCGAGCGGAATCGGCTTGCCGCCACCGGACTGCTTGATCTCGGTCCGCACCTTGGCATCGGTCTCACCAGCCTTCAGGGAGAACGGTTTGAAGTCGATGGTCTGGTTCTTGTACTCGGTGAGGGCCTTGGAATAGGTGCGCACCAGCAAGGTACGGAATTCGTCGGTCAGAACTTTTTGCTGGGCCGACGACGCCTTTTTCCATTCACGGGCCAGGGCCAGTTGCGTCATGCGAGTGAAGTTGAAGTTCGGCAGAACTTTGGCCTCAACAAGGTCAATAGCCTTTTTCGTGTTGCCGGACTGGATGTCCTTGTCCTTGCGAACAATCTCCAGCACTTCGCTGGTCACGTTCTTGATCAGGACATCCGGGCTCACTTCCTGAGCCGAAGCACCAAGGGATAGGAACAAGCCGCTGACAAATGCAAAAAGGTATTTCATGATCTTCCTGGAATTTCAATTATCCGGAGCAAACGCCCCGGGAACGACATTACTTGACTGAAGGGGACTCCGTGCGGGCAACCAGCACGGGCGCTGCATCGGCCGGAACTTCAGCCTCTGCCACCACCGGGCGCTCGACTTGCTCGGCGTCGGCCTCGACTTCCCGCGGCGGATTGCCGTCGTGAATCAGGTTACGGCGGCGCTGGAGATAGGCGTCGCGCAGGTAGGAATACTTGTCCAGTGCGGCTTCCTCGATCACCTTGTCGGCCGGCAGCAGGTTGGCGCGGTCATTGACCACACGCAGGACGATCAGTGCATTGCGATTGCGCACCGGGTCCATGTTGGCAACGGGATCAGCCTTAAGGTCAAGAATCAAGCCGACAGTATCCCGTGCGGTACGCGGGCCGAACACCGGCAGCACCACATAAGCGCCATTGCCGACACCCCAGCGACCGAAGGTCTGACCGAAATCTTCCTCGTGCTTTTCGAGGCCGGCATCCGATGCCACGTCAAGAACGCCCAACAGACCAATCGTGGTGTTGATGGCCACACGGCCGAAATCGCTGAATGCTTCCGGCACCTTGCCTTGCAACAGGTTATTCACACCGATGAACACATCGGCGATGTTGCCGAAGAAATTCGTCACACCAGTACGTACAGGGGATGGCAAGGCTGCGTCGTAGCCGGTTGCGACCGGCTTGACGATGGCGGAATCCAAGCCTTCATTGAAGGCAAACATCGCACGGTTGAAACCCTCGATCGGATCCTTCGGATTCCCGGAGGTGGCGCAACCCGCCAGCATGGAGGCGGCAAATGCCGCCAGCGTGAGCGACTTGAGGCGAGTCGGCAATGTCTTGGTCATTTGCATTTTCCCGTCGGATACCGTTGTTGGTTACTTCTTGCCGCCGTCTTCGGCAGCCTTGTTAAACATGAACTGGCTGATCAGCTTTTCCAGCACCACCGCCGACTGCGTCTTCTTGATCGCGTCGCCGGACGCCAGCATGGCCGAATCACCGCCCACTTCGAAACCGATGTACTGCTCGCCCAGCAAGCCTGAGGTGTTGATGGTAGCAAACGTGTCCTTGGGGAACTTGTACCGGGCATCCACTTGAATCGTCACCACAGCAAGATAAGCCTCTGGATCAAAACGGATTTCCGAAACACGCCCCACTACCACGCCCGCGCTTTTTACCGCCGCGCGCACCTTCAGGCCCCCGATGTTATCAAACTTGGCTTGCAGAGCATATGTTTCCCCGGTGCTCGCGGACGTCAGGTTGCCCACCTTGAGTGCCAAAAACAACAATGCGGCCAGGCCGATGGCGACGAAAAATCCGACCCAGAGGTCGAGTGCGGTGCGGCTCATGTCATACCCCTCTAAACATGAAGGCGGTGAGAACGAAGTCGGCAGCCAGGATAGCCAGCGACGAAGTAACAACGGTGCGGGTGGTGGCGCCGGAGACGCCTTCCGCAGTCGGGTCGGCATCATAGCCTTCAAAGACGGCAACCCAACTGACGATGACACCAAAAACGAAGCTCTTGATGACGCCGTTCATGATGTCCTCACGAAAATCCACCGAGGCCTGCATCTGGGACCAGAAAGATCCTTCATCGACGCCAATCAACTGGACGCCGACCAGATAGCCCCCGAAGATGCCCATGGCGGAAAACAAGGCTGCCAGCAGCGGCATCGACAAGACGCCCCCCCAGAAACGGGGGGCGACGACGCGGGCAATGGGGTTGACGGCCATCATCTCCATCGCCGAAAGCTGCTCGGTGGCTTTCATCAGGCCGATCTCGGCAGTAATCGCCGAGCCGGCGCGGCTGGCGAACAGCAAGGCCGCCACCACGGGCCCCAGTTCCCGTACCAGCGAGAGCGAAACCAAGACGCCCAGCGCCTCCGAAGAGCCATAGCGCTGCAAGGTGTCGTAGCCCTGAAGCCCCAGCACCATGCCAACGAACAAGCCGGAGACCAGGATGATGATCAGGGACAGGACGCCGGTGAAATAAATCTCGCGGATTGTCAGGTTCAAACGGCGCAGGGCCGTGCCCGATTCCAGCAGGATGGCGAGAAAGAACCGGGCGGCGAATCCAAGCCGCCAGATGCGGCTGGTGACCTTGCGGCCAAGCCCGATGAGAGCACGCGTCAGAAAGTTATCCATGGCGCGCGGCCCTTCCCGTCAGTTCCGCGCCATAGGACGAGCGCGACGGATAGTGGAAGGGCACCGGCCCGTCGGCCTCGCCCCAGACGAACTGATGCACATAGGGAACGGTGGAACTCTTTATTTCCTCCGCCGTGCCTTCGGCAACGATTTTTCCTTCGGAAACGAAATAAACGTAGTCGACGATTTTCAGGGACTCCTGCACGTCATGGGTGACCACAATGGAACTGCCACCCAGGGCATCGTTCAGCTTGCGGATCAGTTCCCCGACGATGGAAAGGGAAATGGGATCGAGACCGGCAAACGGCTCGTCGTACATCATGAGCATCGGGTCCAGCGCGATAGCACGGGCCAGGGCAACGCGACGGGCCATGCCACCGGACAACTCGGCGGGCATCAGCTTGTGGGCGCCCCGAAGACCCACTGCATGGAGTTTCATCATGACCAGATCGCGAATCATTGCCTCATTCAGATCGGTGTGCTCCCGCATCTGGAAGGCCACGTTGTCATATACCGACATGTCAGTGAATAAGGCGCCGAACTGAAACAGCATGCCCATTCGGCGACGCAAGTCGTATAGCCCGTCGCCATCCAGCTCATGCACAACCTTGCCAGCGACGCGTACCTCGCCCGAGGTCGGCTTCAACTGCCCACCGATAAGACGCATGGTCGTGGTTTTCCCACAGCCGGAACTCCCCATGACAGCAACGACCTTGCCGCGCGGAATCGTCATGTTGATTCCGGTGAGGACGGGTCGACTGTCATAGGTGAAATTCAGATTGCGGATTTCGACGAGCGATTCCTGGGACATATTCGCGCCGAAACCTTGCAAGGCCGGCAAATTGCAAACACAGCTAAGAATTCTATCAGAAGCTCGCAGTCATTCACACCGTCAAACCGGTTGAAATATCGAGCAAATGCCCCGCAGAACGGCCCTTGCAGGCAGATGCTTTGGGCTATGATGAGCATGTCAATTTTTCCACACAACCCCTTGAACGCTCCCGACGGCAAAACTGCATTGCTGATAGTCGATGATGACCCGCTCATCGCCGACTCCTTGGGATATTTTCTTGGCAGAGACTATGCGGTGACGACTGCTGCGACCCGCAACGAGGCGGTTTCCTTCCTGCGCCAGGCCACTATTCCGCCCGCCTTGGCATTGATTGACCTCGGCCTCCCCCCCGCGCCTCACCGTCCCGATGAAGGCTTTGCGTTGATTGCCGATATCCTGGCGCACGCTCCGGAAACCCGTATCGTCGTCCTCTCCGGTCAAAGTGATGAAGCCAACGCCCGTCACGCCAGAGCGCTGGGCGCCACCGAGTTCGTTGCCAAACCGGCCGATCCCGATGTTCTGCGAGACCTGATCCGCCGGGTGTTGGCTTTTCGCGACACAGGCATTCCCCAGGATGACGGCTTCATCGGCGACCACGTCTCGCTGCATAAGCTCCGCACGCAACTGCGGCAATATGCTGCATCCCCTTTCCCCGTCCTCATTGAGGGCGAGTCAGGCAGTGGCAAGGAGTTGGCGGCCAGTGCGCTGCATCGCCTATCCAATCGCTCCGAACAGCCCTTCCTCGCACTCAATTGCGCAGCCATTTCACCCTCCTTGGTAGAGGCCACACTGTTCGGCCACGGCAAGGGCGCATTCACCGGCGCCACGGGAGCCCGTGCCGGCTATTTCGAGGACGCCTCGAATGGGACGCTGTTCCTTGATGAAATTGGCGAACTTCCCCTCGATCTGCAACCCAAGCTTCTGCGCGTCCTGGAAAACGGTGAATACCAGCGCATCGGCGAAACCCAGGCACGCCGATCCACTGCCCGCATCGTTGCCGCAACCAATCGCGACCTAAAAAAAGAGGTTCGTGAAGGGCGCTTCCGTGCCGATCTCTACCATCGACTATCGGTCTTTACTGTCAACGTACCCGCCCTCAGGGACTTGGGGCAGGACCGGATACAGCTGCTGGAGCATTTCCGCTCGATTTACGCCACCCAGGCCGGATTGCCCCCGTTCAACCTGTCCGAAAAAGCCGTTGAGAGACTCTCGGCGTATCGCTTTCCCGGCAACGTTCGCGAATTGCGCAACATTGCCATTCGGCTGACCACCAAGCATGCGGGAAAGTCCGTCGATCTTGCCGATCTGGAAGCGGAACTGGATATCTCCGGCTGCGAGCCCGCCGCCGTCCCGCCAGAGCCGACTTTTCTCAGCGGCGAACTCATGGTCGCCAGGGCGTTGCAGGAAATCCAGCAACGCCCGGACTTCAACCTGGACGCCACCCTGAGTCGATGGGAAGAGGCCTATATCGAGGCCGCCCAGCAACTTGCGCATGGCAACCTGAGCCAGGCCGCTCGCCTGCTCGGCATCAACCGCACTACGCTATACAACCGCATCGACACGCTGGCCCGCGACAAGCGAACTTCCCCGCAATAACATCCGGATCACACGAACGCATGTACCTGGAACACTTCGGCCTCGACGAACCGCCCTTCCGCATCACGCCGCATACCGATTTCTTTTTTGATGGCGCCAATCGCGGCGCCACGCTGGATGCGCTCGTTTACGCCATCACCCATGATGAAGGCATCGTCAAGGTCAGCGGCGAAGTCGGCAGCGGTAAAACCATGCTCTGTCGTGTGCTGATGGAGCGCCTGCCCGACAACGTCATCATCATCTATCTGGCCAACCCATCCCTTTCGCGGGAGGACATTCTTTACGCCATCGCCGATGAACTGCGTTTGAACGTTCCCGAGAATGCCCGTGCAGCAGTGGTCCTGCGTGCCTTGCAGGATCACCTGATCAAATCCTTCAGTGAAGGCCGCCAGGTCGTCGTGCTGATTGACGAAGCCCATGCCATGCCGGTGGAAACCCTCGAGGAAATCCGCCTGTTGTCGAACCTTGAGGCCAACCGCAACAAACTGCTGCAACTGGTGCTGTTCGGTCAGCCGGAACTCAACGATGTCCTTGCCCGCCCCGACATGCGGCAGCTCAAGGAACGCATCACCCACAACTTCGGCCTCGAACCCTTGGTCCGCGACGACATCTCCAGCTATCTGGATTTCAGGATGCGGGCCGCCGGCTATCGCGGCCCGAGCATCTTCAGCCCGGTCGCGGTCAAGATGATCGCCCAGACTTCGCTGGGGCTGACCCGTCGCATCAACATCCTTGCCGACAAGGCCCTGCTGGCCGCGTTTTCCTCCGGCAGCCACCAGATTGGCCCCCGTGAAGTCCAGGCCGCCATCCGCGACTGCGAATTCAGCGCCGCCACCTATGCTGGCGTTGACCCACGCCCGAAGCCAATGAACAAACCCGGTATCGTTGCCGGAGTTGTCCTCGCATTGATTTTGGGCGTCGTCGTCGTTGTTTGGCAAATGACGCAATCCAGCGTGCCGGTGCAAGCAACAGGGCCGGCGGTACCGTCACCCGCACCTTCGCCTCCCTCTACCGCAGTGCCCGCAAGCCCTGCCCCCGCATCCGTTCCCGCCGTCCCACAGCCTGATCTGGCTCCCACCGAAAAACCATCAGGAACCGGGCCCCTGACCCAAGAGCGACTCAAGGCCGGTCAAAGCTGGTTAAAGGAAATGCCGGATAACCGCTGGTTTCTCCAACTTCTGGCAAAGGATGTGGAGCAACATGCCCAGATCGAAGCCTTTCTCACCAAGGCCGCATCAGGAGGGGCGGATATGGGGAAACTCCATGTCTACCACTCCGATCTCAGTGGCAAACCCCGCTATGGCGTGATCTATGGCGACTACCCCAGTCAGGATGCCGCACTTGCCGCCGCGCGCAAACTCCCCCCCGTACTCCAATCCGCCCGCCCCTACCCACGGCAGGTCATTCGCCTACGATGACACATCACTCGTTCGATATGGAGCTTTTACACCAATCAAATCATTGGGTTGCCAAGGAAATATAATGTGTTATCCTAAGATTGTTCCAATGACGTCTGATCGGGGATTCGTTTGCGCTCATACCTGATTTCGCCACTCCCCACTGCCCTCGCCCTGGCTCTTGCAGCCTGCGGAAGCATTCAGCCTCACGTCCCGTCCACCGGTCATTTACGTGCGGAAGATTCGCCCGTAGCCGCGAGCACCAGCAATATTCCCGCGCCTGTTGCAGCAACCGCTATCCTTCCCCGCCCCAAGGCCGCAGCCAGAGCCGAGGCCTATTCCGTCTCCGTACGCAACATTCCGGTTCAGGAATTGCTCTTCGCATTGGCTAGAGATGCAAAGCTGAATGTTGATGTGCATCCGGGGATCAATGGCAGTGTGACGATCAACGCAATCGACCAGACGCTGCAACAGATTCTGAGTCGCATTGCGAAGCAGGTCGACATGCGCTGGGAACTTGACGGCCCCAATCTGGCCGTAATGCCCGACTCGCCGTTTCTGCGTACATACAAGGTCGACTACGTCAATATGTCACGCGACGTAACCGGCACAGTGTCAATCAATACTCAAATCGCATCCACCAGTACCAGCGCGACCGGAAGCACCTCATCAGGTGGAAGTGGCAACAACTCCAGTACATCGGTAAAGAGTTCGGCCCAAAACAATTTTTGGCAGTCGCTGGAAAAGAACATAAAAGATATTCTCCGCGAAAGCGACAAGATCCTGCCGGAAGGTTCAAGCGAGACAGTCATTGAACGCGCCGATCAGCAAACCACTACCGGAACAGGCGCTCAAAGCGGGCAGACATCGTCGGCAAGCCGTTCGAGCAGTTCGACATCCGGGATCGCCACAAGTCCCAATCCTACGAACGTGCAACAGCAAGGCACCACCGTCGTCAAACGTACGACCTTCCGTGAAGCGGCCTCAGTCATCGTGAATCCGGAAGCAGGTGTCGTGGTTGTACGAGCCACAGGCAGGCAGCAGGAGAAAGTTCAGGAATATCTCGACTTGGTGCTGCTCAGCGCCCGTCGCCAGGTCATCGTTGAAGCGACAATTGCCGAGGTCACCCTGAAAGATGCGTACCAGCAGGGCATCAATTGGCAAAGCCTCCGCTCATTGCGCCCGGGGGCACCGGCAGCTGGCTTCTCGCTAGGACAGAATCCCACGACCGTGACCAACCCAGTTGCAGTGACGTCAGGTTCGTTTGCAACCTCGACAACCGCTCCTGATTTTGGCGCTGCGGCGGGAAGCTTCGCCTTCCTTCTCAACTACGTAGCACCGGGACTCGGCCTTGCCTCCACACTCAGCCTGCTGGAGACCTTTGGCAAGGTCAAGGTTCTCTCCAGCCCGAAAATCAGCGTGCTGAACAACCAGACCGCGATGCTCAAGGTGGTTGATAACCTGGTCTATTTCGAGGTCAAGAACGACTCGACCACGACGACTACGGGAACGACCAATAATTTCACCGCTACCGCAAAGTCGGTGTCAGTGGGTCTGGTAATGAGTGTCACCCCGCAGATCAGTGAAAATGGCAGCATCCTGCTCAATGTCCGCCCCACCATTTCGGCCAAGACGGGGGAAGTGCAGGATCCGACCCCAAATCTGGGAACGACCAATAAGGTTCCCGTGATCCAAACCCGCGAAATGGAATCCATGCTGCGCCTCACCGACGGCGAAATCGCAGTAATGGGTGGCCTCATGGAAGACAAGATCAGCAATAACACGAATCAGGTGCCTGGCCTGGGTGATCTTCCAGGGATCGGCAACTTCTTCCGCAATCGCAGCGATACCAGTACAAAAACTGAACTCGTCATCTTCCTCAAACCGACCATCGTCCGCGATCCAAGCATTAACGGTGACTACCGTAGCTTCCGCGATCAGCTGCCAAGCAGGGATTTCTTCACCAGCAGCTCCGGGCAGTCGCCAAAGCAAATCGAACGGCAAAGGGCAAGCGCTCCATGAGCCTACTCATGGACGCCCTCAAGAAGGCGGAGCTGGCAAAACGCCAGGGACGCAGTGACGGCATTCTTGATGTCGCTCAGTCGTCCGAGCCATCCTTGGGTGGCCTGACGCTGGAGCCACGTCTGCAACCACTGGAAGAGAGCATTGCGGAAATACCGGCACCGGCGCCACCCGCACAGTTGCCGAACCTGCCTTCGCATCTTGAAGAACTGGACGCGCAGTTTCTCGCTAGTCACACTCCCGCCTCTCCCAAAAAAGCCACGCCAGCTCCTGTACCAGAGACCACCTCTCTTCACGAACCCGCTGCGCCCCCGCCGCCTCGTCCCATGCAGGCGGAACCGAGACCAACTGCACCGCCCGAGCCCCGACAGGAACCCGCCCCCGCGCAAGCTGCCGCACAGAATCTGTTTGCCGCCAAGCAGACAGAAAAAGCCGCTCCGCGTAAATCCTTTGCCATTGCCATTGGCGTCCTGACGGTACTGGCGGTACTGGGTATCGGCGGCTATTTCTGGTGGCAATTGCAACCCAAATCCGGTCTGGCCATGCTCCGCCCGCCACAGGCCCCGCCATCAGCGCCCAGCCCTCCCGTCCCGACGGCAGTTGCCACGGCACCGGTTCCCGCAGTCACCGTTCCGGCACCAAGCACCGCCGTAGCTGCCGATGAAGAGGATGACGAGAACGAGAAGCCCACCGCGTCAAAGTCAGACCGTACCCCTCCACCACGGCCGCAGCCGGTCGCCGCGTTGGACCCCGACAGCCCGGTTCGAGTGAGCAGGACGCCGCTGAGGGTGAATCCTCAACTGATGCGCGCCTACGACGCCTTCGGTCGCGGCGATCTAGCCGCTTCCCGCGCCGACTACGAGAAAGTGCTGAAATCGGAGCCTCGAAACACCGACGCCATGCACGGCCTGGCCGCAATCGCACTTCGCCAAGGCCGCTACGACCAGGCCGAATGGTTTTATCAGCGCATCCTTGAAGCCGACCCGCAGGACAACATCGCACTTTCGGCACTTATCAATACCAAGGGGCCCGTGGATACCATGGCTGCTGAAAGCCGTCTGAAGACGCTGGCGGCGTCCCAACCCGAGCTTTCTGCGCCACATTTTGCACTCGGCAATCTGTTTGCCCGCCAATCCCGCTGGGAGGAGGCGCAACAAGCTTACTTCCGCGCCTACTCTGCCGAACCGGACAATCCGGACATTCTCTACAATCTGGCCGTCAGTCTCGAACACTTGCGCCAGACCAAGCTGGCGATTCAGTATTACGGGCTTGCGCTGGCCGCGGCGCAAACCAAATCAGCCGGATTCGACAGAGCGCAGGCCGCGACGCACCTGCGCAGCCTGCAACCCTGATCCAGCCTTGACGGCAGGGCTTGCCGATGCGGACAGATGCAGCATAATGATGGCCGTATGAATTCACCCGTCTCCTCAGCCGCCGCCCGCCGTCCCATTGGTCAGGTTCTCATCACGCAAGGCGTGATCAGCGAGGATCAGCTCCGCATCGCATTGCTGGAGCAGATGAAATCGAATCAGCCGGTGGGCAAGCTGCTGGTGACCCTGGGTTTCGTTTCCGAAGCCACTTTGCGCGATGCGCTGGGGGAGTCACTCGGCCAAAAGGCCGTCGACCTCGCCAACTCGATCATCGACCCGGAAGCACTGCGCATGGTGCCGCGCGAGCTGGCCAAGCGTCACATGATGCTGGCCCTCAACTACTCGAAGGCCGAGCAAAGACTCAAGATCGCCATCGCCGATCCCAATGACATCGTTGCGCTGGACAAGCTGCGCACGCTGATCCACCCCGACCTGCTGATCGAAACCCTGCTCGCCGGCGAGTCGGAAATTGCCCGCGCCATCGACCAGTACTACGGCCACGAGTTGTCGATCGACGGCATCCTCCATGAAATCGAAACCGGCGAGATCGACTACCGCAGTCTTTCCGCCTCCCTCGATGAGTATTCCCAGCCGGTGGTGCGACTGGTCGACGCCCTGCTTACCGATGCCGTGAAGCGGGATGCATCGGACGTGCACTTCGAACCGGAAGCCAGCTTCCTGCGCATCCGCTATCGTATCGACGGCATCCTGCGCCAGATTCGCGCTCTGCATAAAAGCTACTGGGCTGCGATGGCCGTGCGCATCAAGGTCATGAGTGGCATGAACATCGCCGAAACGCGCGCCCCGCAGGATGGCCGCATCTCGATCAACGTCAGCGGCCGTGCAGTGGATTTCCGTGTCGCCTCGCAGCCGACCATCCATGGCGAGAACATCGTCCTGCGTATTCTCGATCGGCAAAAGGGCATCGTCCCTCTCGACGGTCTCGGTCTCGACGACTACCAGCTCGACCTGCTGAAGATCATGGTCGCCCGTCCCGAGGGCATCATTCTGGTGACCGGTCCTACCGGTTCCGGCAAGACCACCACGCTGTACTCGGTGCTCAATCACATCAACGAAGAGGGCGTGAACATCATGACCCTCGAAGACCCGGTCGAGTACCCGATGACCATGATCCGCCAGACCTCGGTGGCGGAATCGGCCAAGCTCGACTTCGCCAACGGCATCCGCTCGATGATGCGCCAGGACCCGGACGTCATCCTGGTTGGCGAAATCCGCGATGCCGATACCGCCGAAATGGCCTTCCGTGCGGCAATGACGGGCCATCAGGTGTATTCGACGCTGCACACCAACTCGGCCATGGGCGCCATTCCGCGCCTGCTGGACATCGGCGTCCTGCCCGACATCATGGCCGGCAACATCATCGGCATCGTCGCCCAGCGCCTGGTCCGTCGATTGTGCACCCATTGCCGCAAGCCCTACCCTGCCGAGGCCCACGAGTGCAAGCTGCTCGGCGTCGCCCCGGATCAGCCGGCGCCCATTCTGTACCGTGCCGCCGGCTGTGAGCACTGCGACTATCAGGGCTATCGCGGACGCATCGCGATCATGGAACTGCTGCGCCTCGACAGCGAAATCGACGACCTCATCAGTCGCCGGGCCACCCAGCGCGATATTCGCAAGGCTGCCGTAGCCAATGGCTTCCGCCCCCTCTCCGACGACGGCCTGCGCCGGGTTCGCGACGGATCGACATCCATCGAGGAAGTCGGCCGCGTGGTGGACCTGACGGAGCGGATGTAAGCATCCCGGTCGACTCATGGCTCTCTACGCCTACAAGGCAATGAACACCGCTGGCCGCATGGTGCTCGGCCGCCTCGAAGCCATCAATCTGGTGGACCTCGAAATGCGCCTCAAGCGCATGGACCTGGACTTCATCAATGGCGATCCTGTCAAGGAACGCGGGATGCTGGCCGGTGGCAAGGTCACCCGCCGCGAACTGATCAACTTCTGCTTCCACCTTGAGCAGTTGGAACGGGCCGGCGTCCCGCTCATCGAAAGTCTTACCGATCTGCGCGACACACTCGAAAACCCTCGTTTCCGTGAAGTCGTCGCCGGCATGATCGAAAGTATCGAAGGCGGCAAGACGCTCTCGCAAGCCATGGCCGAACATCCGCGTGTCTTCGACGAAGTCATGATCAGCCTGATCCGCGCAGGCGAAGACACTGGTGCGCTCCCGGAGGTATTGGAAAATCTGCTCCAGTCGCTCAAGTGGCAGGACGAACTGGCCGCGCATACGAAAAAGCTCGTCATGTACCCGGCCTTTCTCGGCACGGTCGTCGTTGCCATCACCTTGTTCATGATGATCTACCTGGTACCCAAGATGGCGGGGTTCATCAAGAACATGGGGCAACAACTCCCCCCGAGCACACGGGCGCTGATCGCCACCTCGGAATTTTTCGTCAATTACTGGTACGTCGCCATCGGTGTCCCCATCCTGATCGCCATCTTCATCGTGATCATGGTGCGAACCAACCACAAGGCCCGCCACCGCTTCGACGACATCAAGCTGCGTATCCCGTATTTAGGACCGATCCTGAAGAAGATCATTCTTTCCCGGTTCGCTTCCGTGTTTGCCATGATGTATGCCTCAGGCATCACCATCTTAGACTCCATCAAGGCCACCGAAGATGTGGTCGGCAACCTGGTCATCAAGGAAGGCCTGGAGCGTGTTGGCGAATTGATCGGTGAGGGTCAGAACGTCACCGTTGCCTTCCAGAACGTCGGACTCTTCCCACCGCTGGTGCTGCGCATGCTGCGCGTCGGCGAGAACACCGGCGCTCTGGATACCGCACTGATCAACGTCAGCTATTTCTACAACCGCGATGTGCGCGAATCCATCGAGCGGGTACAGGCCATGATCGAACCGGTCATGACTGTCACCATCGGCCTCATACTCGGCTGGATCATGATGGCCGTGCTCGGACCGATCTACGACATCATCACGAAGATGAAGACCTGATGGCGGCCAAACGAATACTTTTCTACGATGGGACACACCTCGTCGCCTATCTTTGGCACAGCGGGCGCGTCACCCATGAGGGTGAGTTCCTCCCGGAACCAGTGGGCATAGAAGCCCTTGAAGGCTACCTGCGGCAGCACAAATCCAGTTTGTTCTATCTGCTGGCGGACGTCGCCGAAGAAGGCTTCCAGCTTGAGGATATTCCGTACATACAGGGTGGCGACCGTACAGCGATGCTGTCGCGCCGCCTCGGCCAGTATTTCTACGGCACGCCGCTGTCATTGGCACTATCGCTGGGCCGCGCAACGGAAGGACGGCGCGACGAGAAGATACTGTTTGCCGCCCTGACCCGGCACGAAGCTTTCACTCCATGGCTGGAAGCCTTGCGCACCACGGAAGTGGCGCTGGCCGGTGTCTATTCGGTCCCGCTGATTCTCTCCGATCTCGCCCCCCGTCTGGCGGGCGACCTCGGCGACCGAGTGCTGTTCATCAGCCTGACCCGTGCCGGTGTCCGGCAAAGCTTCTTCGATGGCGGCAAACTGCATTTTTCCCGCCTGTCCCAGCTGGCCACGCGCGGCCTCGACGAAGTAGCCATCGCCTGCGCCAATGAAGCCGGCAAAATTCACCAATACCTCGTAGGACAGCGACTGGTGCCACGCGGCACCACCTTGCGAACCATCGTCCTTGCCCACCCCGACCAGATGCCGGCGTTGCGCATACATTGTCGCGACACTGCTGAGCTGGCCTTCGAATTCATCGATCTCGACGAAGCTGCCCGCCGCGAGGGACTCAAAACCCCGCTCGCAGACAGGCGCAGCGAGGCGCTGTTCATCCACCGCCTGGCCGCCCGACCACCGGCAAAACAGTTCGCCCCTGCGGCGGCGCGCCGCTTCTATTACCTGTGGCTGGCCCGCTTCACTCTCACCAGCGTCGCCTGGGTTGCCCTTGCCGGCTGCCTGCTGTTTGCCGCCAAGACCGGCCTGCAACTCCAGGACACCCGTCAGCACATTGACAGCATCAATGCCCAGATCGCTACCGACACCCAGCGCTACGAAGCCATCCTCAACGGACTGCCCAAGGTGGCCATCACCCCGGAGAATCTGCGCGCGTTGATGGCTCGCTACGACGAAGTCGCCAAGCGCACCACCTTGCTCGATCCCATGCTTGCCCACCTCGGAGCAGCCCTGACTGAATTGCCCCGCATTGAACTCACACGTCTCGACTGGACACTCAGTGATCGCCTCGATACCGGCGAAAAAGTCGGCGCCGGCGCGACGGCGACACCGCCGGTCCCGGCACCCAATGCCGGCGGCGCCTGGGCCATCATCGACATTCGCGGCCAGTTGCCACTCGCCTTGTCCAGCGATCTACGGGCCCAGATCGATACCGTCGAACAACTGGCCACTCGCCTACGCGCGCCCGGCTATGAAGTCCGCGTCCTCAGCATGCCCTTCGACGTCGAATCCGGCAAACCCCTGAAGAGCCGTGCGGACTCAACCGGTACCGCAGAAGCCCCCCGCTTCAGCCTGCGGCTGGCCAGGAAATTCTGATCCCGGAGCGCACATCGTGAAATTCGACAAACAGGATCTCAAGCGTCTTCAATGGAGCATCGTTCTTCTGGTACTGCTCGTCGCCATCGGCGCCGGCTCGGTCTGGGGCACCACCTATCTGCTCGGCCGCGCCCAAAAAGAACAGCAGGCGACAAACGCCAAGCGCGCCGATATCCAGTCACGACTTTCCCGCGCGCGCGACGAAGAGCAGGAGCTGCGCGAGAAAATCACTCGCTACCAGCAACTCGAAGCCCGTGGCTATGTTGGCCCGGAAAAACGGCTCGACTGGCTGGAAGCCATCGCCGCCATCAAGACGGCCCATCGCATTCAGAGTCTCGATTACGAATTTTCCCCGCAGCGTCCCGCCGACACCACACTGCTGCCAGCAGGCGCCAATCCCGGCGCCCACGACGTCATGGCCAGCGCCATGCGCCTGCGCATGCCCCTGTTGCATGAAGGCGACCTGCTCAATTTCATTGCCGACCTGAAGAACAAGGTGCAAGCACTGATCGTCGTCCGCTCTTGCGGCATCGAACGCACCAAGCCATCCTCCGAACGCAGTGGCACGGGGCAACTCGCTGCTGACTGCACACTCGAATGGATCACGCTGAAGGAACGCAAATGAAACCCGTCGCCTGGATGGTGCTGGTTCAACTATCCGCCCTCGCCCTGCCATGCCAGGCGCAGACAACTGGCGACCCAGCTCCCGGCATTGGCCGCCTGTTCTTCTCACCCGAAAAGCGCGCAGCGCTGGAGCGCCAGCGTCTCTACAACATCCAGGAAGCCCGCACTCTCGAGGGTGCCACCGTCAGCCTCGACGGCGTCGTCCAGCGCTCCAACGGAAAATCCACTGTCTGGATCAACGGCCGTGCCCAGGGCGAAGCGGATGCTGCACAAACTGGCGTCGGCGCCGCTCTCGCCCCCAAGAATCCCGGCAGCGCCCTACTCTCCTCAGGTGAAGACAAGCCCACCCGACTCAAGGTTGGCGAGGCCATGAATCGGGCCACAGGGGAACGCAATGACCGGCTTGGCGGCGGTGTAGTTGTCCCGCCGCGCGACAAACATCTGCGTTAAGCCGATAGGCAACACCATGCGCGCTGAATACAAGGGGCAACGTTCCATACCCCTCCGTCCCCGTTCCCGCAGCAAAGGTTTTGTCCTTATCGCCCTGCTGGTCCTACTGACGATGGGTGGATTGTATTTTCTGGTCAGTAATCTGACACCGGAAGCGATGGAAGTCCGTCGCCAGGAAAAAACCAGTGATTCGTTGGCGCGAGCACGTGACGCCCTGATGGGGTATGTACTCAAATATCGCGAGGACCAGAGCAACGATGGGCAACCGGATAGAGTCTATGGCTATCTGCCGATGCCAGACCTTGGCAAGTCGCGCGCAACGACCACTGACCCAAAATGCAGAGATGCCAACGGCAGAATCCTCGAAGGTTGCGAGGCTTACAACGCATCTGGAATTGCCAATCTGGTCGTTGATGGAATCAAGCCGACCATTATCGGGCGACTACCTTGGCGCAGCCTTGGTATAGAACCACTACGGGATGGCCACGGCGAATGCCTATGGCTGATCGTATCCTCACACCATCTTGCTGAAAACGCATCCAACTCGAATAGCCGTGCCATGAACTGGGACACGCTTGGACAACTGGATATTGTCCAAGCCAATGGTGGGAGTTCGCTGATCTCTACATTGGCGAATGCTCATGATCGGCCCGTGGCCATCATTTATGCTCCTGGACCCGCTATGTCTGGCCAAGATCGGTCCCCGTCGGTCACCGACTACGTTGATGAGTGCGGCGGAAATTACGAGGCGAAAAACTACCTCGACCCAGCAACCGTCTTGGCATTGGGCGGGACAACCAACTACCTTGATGGAACGAATAGCGCCAACGACACCCTGGGCCATGACGAGCGATTGGCCGCACCGAAGAAAATGATCGTCGGCGGAAAAATATTCAAAGAAGGCAGCAATTTCATTGCGAACAACTGTTTGAGTAGCGATTGCGCACTGCTCGCCAACGACGTGGGCCTCCCCATTCGCAGCAGCGATCTGTTCGGCGCGATACGCAAAAATGGAAATTTCCGTACCGACATCAACACCATGCTCGACCGGATGTCGGATTGCCTGCGCGACCAGATCGTTGCTGGAACAGGATTTACTCCAATGACGCTCGCTGAGCCGTCGGTCGCATCCAACATGGCGGCCGGACGCATTTATTCGAGTCCATGTTTTGATGACACGGCAAGCGTCGTCAATACCGTCAACCCCAAGGGATACTTCAAACATTACAAAGACCAGATATTTGTTGCAGCTTGTCCAGGCACGCAGCACAGTGTTGTCGTAGATAGCGCCACCACCAGTTGCGCTGGTGCTCTCGCGTTTTCCGGGCCACGCAATCCACAAACGCAATCGCGCACCAGCACGGCAGAGCGCAACACGATATCGAACTACCTTGAGGACGATATCGTTGAAAATGGCAACCTGTCTGCATTCTCCACGCTGCTCAATACCGACTACGCAAGTTGCGCGACAGCAAAACGCTTCGCTGGCGACGGCACATTCGCCAGCCTCGCATCCGGCCAAAAGGAATATCAGGACATCGTCCGCTGCATTCCCGCTGGCCCAAGCCTGAACGTGGTCGCATCAACCGTCACAGCAAGCGCCGGAGCCATCCAACTTGCGCAATATGCACCAGCAACGGGAACATTGACTCTCGGTAGCGCAAGCATCAACTCGAACTATGGCGCACCATCAGCTCAACTCTTTGCTTGCGCCTGGACACCGGAAGTTCATGCCAGCGGCTCCGGCTTTCGGAGTTATTTCCGCTTCCGCATCCGGCGCGTCGGCGAGGGCTTCACCTTTGCCGTAATCGATGGCGACCGCAATACAGCCAATGCCTGCGGTGCGTCTCGCCAGCACCTGGGATACTCAGGCGACAGCGGCAATGTGCTGATTCCCTATATCGCGGCGCCGAAGCTCGCAATCGAATTCGACACGGCGCGCAATTGCAATTCCAGCACCTTCGATTCCAGCGGCCGTCCCGCGTGCACCTTCACGGAATCCGGCAGCACGCTGAGCAATGGCCGCAATGATCCTTGCTATACCAGCAGTTGCGGCGGCCAAGGGCTGGATAACAGCAGTCACGTGGCGGTCGTCTATTGGGGCTATGGCAGTGCGCTGACTTACCCGTTGCAGGACGACAATGTGCATGACCAACTTGGCCTGCCCATGCCAACCGACCCATCGTCACATCCCGGCCCGCGCAACCCGGCCCCGGTACTGCCCTACGTGACGAACCCGGCCACAATTCCCGGCATCGCGCCGCTTGATCGCATGGGCGGCACCACGGTCGCCTTCCGCGAATTCCATGCCCGCCTTGAACTTACCCGCAGCTTCACCTCGCCACTGGATCCCAAGGATGGCATCACCAGCGTACAGGTCAAATTCTGGATCGAAGCGCACCCAGCAGCCAACATCTCGGCCATGAGCTACAACAGTGGCTCACCGCCGACCCTTTCGGTCACCACCAGCAGCGCACACAATCTCAGCACCGGCGACACTGTCGTGATCAAGGATGCAGTGCCCATCGGCTACAACGGCGAATACCCGATCACAAAAATCGACGCGACTCACTTCACCGCCACGTTGCCGAGTGGGACAGCCGATCCAGGCCGCTATATTTCAGCCATTACTTGGACCAACATCGACGGCAGTACCGATCAAGCAACGGTCACTTCGGCCAATCACGGTCTGAGCAACGGAAATTCGATCACCATCACCGGCGCGATTCCGACTGAATACAACGGTACTTACACGATCAACAGTGCTACCACCAATTCCTACAAATTCGGCCTCGAATTGGACTACGAACCCGGCGATATGGCTCCTTCGGTTGCCGCCGCCAAGGCCCTAACGCCACGCGCCACTGCGCTTGCCAATACGACGCGTCCGATGAGCGAGCTTGATGCCACGGCCAAGGCATACATCGCAGACACCGCGACAATCTACGACGAACAAAAATCGGCCTGTGCCGCCAGTGCGCCGTTGTGTCCCAACGGCCAATCCTGCGGCTCCGACGGCATGTGCTACCGCCCCTCCTTCCGCAACATTCGGCTAGGCTATACCTTGGCCGAACGGGCGAGCTCCAGTGGTACCGCACGCGGTCAACTCATCGAAATCAAGGATCGAGCGACCACATGGCTACCATGACCCTCGCCGTACCACCAGCGCCGACTTTTCTCCAGCGCGGCTTCACGCTGATGGAACTCGCCATCGTGATGTTCATCGTCGCCTTGCTGCTGGGAGGCATGTTGTTGCCGCTGTCTGCACAACAGGACATCCGCGCCCGCCAGGAAGCGGAAAAATCCCTCGGCGAAATTCGTGATGCACTGATTGGCTATACGGTTATCAACGGCTATCTGCCTTGTCCGGCACCTGCTGATCTTTCCACCAATGGCCTTGAATCCAGTCGCGATGCAAGCGGCGTCTGCCCAATCCGGGTGGGTGTGTTGCCTTGGGCAACGCTGGGACTTGGACGTATCGACAGCTGGAACCATCTTTTCCGCTACAGCGTAACGCCTGCATTCTCCAACAGCGTGACGAAGTTCACTACGGCCAGCACCGGCGACATCACCGTCAGCACCCGGGACACTGCGGGTGCCCTGCAAACTCTGGCAGCCAACGTTCCCGCCGCCATTGTTTCGCATGGAGCCCTCGGGGCCTGGGGCTATTCGGATAGTGGCATTCAGGTCGCCGACTCCGCCAATCTGAACACGGATGAAGACACCAATGGCAACAATGCGGCGGGTACCTCTTTCGTCAGCCGCACGCCAAGTCCGCAGGGCTCTGCGGCTCCCGGCGAGTTTGATGATCTGGTGATCTGGTTGTCCACCAACACCCTCGTCAACCGCCTCGTTGCCGCCGGCAAACTCTAAAAAGTCGGTGCTGGCGGGACGGCGATTCTGTCACGGGTCGTAGCCTCGCCCGACTAAGCAACAGAACGACGGCCATTCTCCATTAGCGATATCTGATAGAAGCGGAGTTGATCCGCAAATTACAAGAATCTGTTTTACCGTCACGATGGTGACTGGAATAATCGCTCACAAATACATATCTCCTAAGTAGGGGATTCGAGGAGGCAAGGCTGCGCGGTGGGGACTAACGCTGTATTCTGGCGTTGCCGGCAGCTATCACATCGGAAAAGACCATGGCGGAAAGCACAAAGGGCGGCAACACAGAATCCAAAACAGGGCTATTGGGCTGGCTTAAGCGCCCCCCCAAAATCGCCATGTGGCAGGTCGTGCTGATCGGCTTGGTAGGCGGCATTGTCATTTGGGGTGGCCTCAACACCGGCATGGAATGGACCAACCGCACCGAGTTCTGCCTGTCCTGCCACACCATGCAACAGCCCTACGAAGAACTCAAGAAAACAGTGCATTACAGTAACCGCACCGGAACAACCGTCGGTTGCTCCGACTGCCACGTGGCCGGCAGCAAGGACCCGTTCGACTACGCGCGCAAGCTGACCATGAAGGTCTTTGCCGCCAAGGACGTCATCGGCCAGATCATGGGCACCATCGATACACCGGAAAAGTTCGAGGCCCATCGTCTGGAAATGGCACAGCGCGTCTGGGCCCAAATGAAGGCGGCGGACTCCAAGGAATGCCGCAACTGCCACAAGTTTGATCGCATGGACACGACGAAGCAGAAGGACCGCTCCGTGGTCAAACACGAAGGTGCTCGCGAGGACGGCAAGACTTGTATCGACTGCCACAAGGGCATCGCTCACAAGCCGGTGCATCATCTGCTCGAAAAGGGTGCGGGCCAAGCTCAGGCAGCATCCGCTCCGGCGACGCCAGCAGCCGCAACGCCGGTCGCTGAAGCACCGAAGGCCGAGGCCACTACCGCCCCCGCTGCTGCCCCTGCGGCACCTGCACAGGCCACAACGGAGGCTGCCGCCGCGCCCGCCGCAACGGAAGCTAGTACCATCGACTGGAGCAAGGCGACGTCCCGCAAAATCACCCTGTTCTATCCGGGGCAGGCCGCTATCGAGTGGGTCATGGACAAGAACCATCACTCCTCGGCGGTCGATATCATCGAGAAGAAGCGCTTCTGCGCCAAGTGCCACGACGGCGATGCGGGTGACATTGGCGATGCCATCGTAGCTGGCAAGGGCGTGGGCGTATCGAAGACTGTTCAGGAATCCAGTCCGCCGGAAGGCAAGGTTGGCTCCATCCCCGTCACTCTCAAGACGGCGCACGACGGCAACAAGATCTACTTCCGTTTCGAATGGGTGCCGCCGAAGAATGGCCCCGTCAAGATGGACAAGAAGAACGAGGTCAAGCTGACCATGATGTTCGACGGTGGCGGCACCGTACCCGGCGCCGAGATCAATGGCTGCTGGGGCACCTGCCACAACGATCTGCGCACCATGAAGGATGCCGCCGACGAGAAGAAGACCAAGTACCTGAAGGACGGCAGCCTCACCGGCGGCAAGTTCATGGACCTGATGCAATTCCGCAGCGGCGACAAGAAGCTGGTCGACGGCTATATCGCGGAATCACGCCATATGGACGGCGGCAAGAGCCTGTTGAAGGCTGAAGGCAAGAAGCAAGGCAACAAGTGGGTCGTCACCTTCGAACGTGAACTCGCCGGCAAGGGCAAGGGCGACCACAACATCGTTCCCGGCAAGGTCTACAACTTCGGCTTTGCCATCCATGAAGATTTCACCGAAGCCCGTTATCACTACGTGTCATTGGGCTACCAGTTCGGTCTTGACAAAGCGATGGCCGACGTCAAGAACTATATAAATGTTGTGAAGAAGTAGATCGACAGTCGCAGTTCCCAGAGGAGGAAACAAGGAGATGAAAATGAAAATGAAGTTCAGCACCCTGGCACTTGCCATGGGCGTGATGGCAGTGTCCTCTGCGACATTTGCCGCCCCGCCCACGGCCGAAATGCTGGCGAACGCCTGTGCCGGTTGCCACGGCACCCATGGATCGAGCGCCGGACCGAGCATGCCCAGCCTGGCAGGACAGGACAAGAAGGTCATCGTCGAGTCCATGAAGCACTTCAAGAGCGGCGAGCGTCCTTCGACCGTGATGGGCCGGCTGGCGAAGGGCTATACCGACGCCGATTTCGAGGCGATGGGTGACTTCTTCTCCAAGCAGAAGCGTGCCGCCGCTGGCGTCAAACTCGATGCCGCCAAGATCAAGAAGGGCGCCGCAGTGGCGGAGAAATTCTGCTCGCGCTGCCATATCGAGGACGGCAAAGAAGGCAAGGACGGCGCATCGGTGGTGGCCGGCCAGTGGCTGCCGTATTTGCAGATTCAAAACGACGAGTATCTCTCCGGCAAACGGAAGATGGTCGAGAAGATGGAAGAGAAGGTCAAGCAACTGCCGAATGCCAAGGATGACATGGACGCGGCCGCCCACTTCTACGCCAGCCAGAAATAAGGAGACAAGAACATGACCCTGGATCGCAGAAGCTTTATCAAACTTATCGGCAGCGCCTCCGGCGCCGCTGCTATCGCCGGCGCACCGATGATCGCGGCAGCCGCCGAGATCATGCCCAAGAAGGGCAAGCGCGTCGTCGTGGTCGGTGGCGGCTACGGTGGCACCATCGCTGCCAAGTACATCCGCATGTTCGACAAGAGCATCGAGGTCGTACTGGTCGAGCGCAATGACCATTTCGTGTCCTGCCCCTTCTCCAACCTGTACATCGGCGGTATCCTCAAGGATCTCAAGCCGCTGACCATCAAGTACGACAAGCTGGTCAAGAACCACGGCATCAAGCTACTCCAGGCCGAGGTCACCGCCATCGATCCGGCCGCCAAGAAAGTGGTCACCTCGAAAGGCGAGTTGAGCTATGACCGGCTGGTGATGTCTCCCGGCATCGACTTCCGTCTGGAAGAGATGAAGGGCTACGACGCCGCCGCCATGGAGCTCATGCCCCACGCCTGGAAGGCAGGCCCGCAGACAGTTCTGCTGCGCAAGCAACTGGAAGCAATGAAGGATGGTGGAACCGTGGTGATGTCCGTGCCGCTGGCTCCGTATCGCTGCCCGCCCGGCCCCTACGAGCGCGCCAGCATGATTGCGTTCTACCTCAAGCAGCACAAGCCGAAGTCGAAGCTGATCATGCTCGACGCCAACCCGGACGTCACCTCCAAGGGTGGTTTGTTCAAGAAGGGCTGGAAGGACAACTACGCTGACATCTTCGAATACCGTGGCGCCAAGAAAGTCACCGAAGTGGATGCGAAGAACCGTGCCGTCATGATTGAAGGCCTGGAAGAGGTCAAAGGCGACGTGGTCAACGTGATTCCGCCGCAGCGCGCCGGTCAAATTGCCGTGGCGGCCGGTCTAGTCGGCGACGACAAGAACTGGTGTCCGGTCAATGCGACGACCTTCGAGTCCACCAAGCACAAGGACATCCACGTCATTGGCGACGCCTCCGTGGCGGGCGCCATGCCGAAGTCCGGCTACTCGGCGAACTCGGAGGCCAAAGTCTGCGCCATGAACGTGGTGGCGCTGATGAATGATCGCGAGACGACCGAACTGTCGGGCATCAACACCTGCTACAGCTACATCACCGACAAGGAAGCCGTCAGCGTTGCAGCGGTGTATGCGGTCAAGGAAGGTAAGATCGTCGCCGTGCCGAATTCGGGCGGCGTGTCGCCGGCGGATTTCTCTGCGGCGAAGCTGGAGGCGATCTACGCCGAAAGCTGGCTGAAGAACATCCTCACCGAGATGTCCACCTGAAGCCTGGCTTCAAGCCAACGAGAACCCCGCTGCGGCGGGGTTCTTTTTTGCTCAGTGCTTACCCGTGCTGCCGAAGCCACCAGCGCCACGGTCGCTCGCCGGAAACTCGTCGACGATGTTGAAGGCGACCTGTACCACCGGCACCACCACCAATTGGGCAAGACGATCCAGCGGATTGAGGGTGAAGGTCTCGTGCCCACGATTCCAGGTGGAGACAAAAATTTCGCCCTGGTAATCCGAGTCGATCAGGCCCACCAGATTGCCCAGCACGATGCCGTGCTTATGGCCCAGGCCGGAACGCGGCAGAATCATCGCAGCAAGCCCGGGGTCGGCCAGATGGATGGAGATACCCGTCGGCACCAGCAGGGTCTCGCCCGGATGGATTTTCATGGCCATCTCGATGCAGGCCCGCAGGTCGAGACCCGCTGAACCCGGCGTGGCGTATTGGGGGGCGAATCCGTCTTCCTTGAGGCGGGGATCGAGAATCTTGACGTCGATTCTATGCACGGGGTTTCTCCAGCAGGTCGGCAATACGGACAGCGATGGCACGGGCCACCACGAATTTATCAGCGGGCGGCACGGGATGCGCGCCAGCGGCGTCGAACAGGGTAACGGCATTGGTGTCGCCACCGAAACCGTCCTGAACCAGATTGCCGACCACCAATGCCAGCTTCTTGTCCACCCGCTTGCCTTCTGCATATTTGGCAAGGTCGCGACTCTCGGCGGCGAAGCCGACGCACAGCGGCGCATCGGTACGGGCAGCTACTTCGGCGAGGATGTCCGGGTTGGCCTCCAGTTCGATACTTAAGGCAGCGGTGCCCTTCTTGATCTTGTGCTCGACCGAAAGTTTCGGCCGGAAATCGGCAACTGCGGCAACGCCAATGAAAACGTGTTGTCCAGGCAAAGCCTTGAGCACGGCATCGCGCATCTGCAATGCGCTCTGCACATCCAGCCGAGTAACGCCACGCGGCGTCTGCAGTGCTACCGGACCGGCGACCACGGTCACCTCAGCACCCGCTTCGACACAGGCACGAGCCAGGGAAAAACCCATCTTGCCGGAACTCTGGTTGGTCAGGCCGCGCACCGGATCGATGGCTTCGAAAGTCGGCCCCACCGTCAGCAATACGCGCTTGCCGGCCAGCGGCTTGGGCTGGAGGAAGGCAGACAGGTCGTCGAATATCTCGGCGGCCTCAAGCATCCGGCCTACGCCGACCTCGCCGCAGGCCTGCTCGCCCGCTACGGGGCCCAGCACGGCCACGCCATCGGCTCGCAATTGCGCCACGTTGCGCCGGGTCGGCGGGCTGTCCCACATCTGGCGGTTCATGGCCGGTGCTACCAGCAGCGGACAATCACGCGCAAGGCAAAGGGTAGACAGGAGATCATCGGCAAAACCGTGAGCCAGCTTGGCGATGAAATCAGCCGTGGCCGGCGCTACCAACAACGCCGCAGCCCCGCGCGTCAGATCAATGTGGGCCATACCGTTGTCCATGCGCTCGTCCCACAGGGCATGCCACACCGGCCGACCGGTCAGCGCCTGGAAGGTAGCGGCACCAATGAACTGAGCACCCGCCGTCGTCAGCACTACATCTACTTGCGCCCCGGCCTTGACCAGCAGACGGGTAAGCTCCGCCGCCTTGTAGGCCGCGACACCGCCGGTGACGCCGAGGACGACACGTTTGCCCTGGAAGCCGTTCATGACATTAAAATCCCGGAAGGGAAAAGGAACGGGGAATTCTAAACCATGGCCATTCGCGATTGGCCCGCCGCCGAGCGACCACGCGAGCGGCTCGCAAAGTACGGTGCAGCGGCACTCTCAGATGCCGAATTGCTGGCCATATTCCTGCGCGTCGGACTGCCGGGAAAAAGCGCCGTGGATCTGGCTCGTGACCTGCTCGACCGCTTCCATGGCGACCTGGCGGATCTGGTTGCCGCCAGCGTCAAGGATTTGGCGACGCTCCCGGGCATCGGACCGGCTAAGGCGGCCCAACTGGCGGCCGCCCTTGAACTCGCTCGCCGCACTCTCGCCGTACCACTGAAAGCACGGGATGCGCTGGCGTCGCCTCAAGCGGTACGCGACTGGCTGCGGCTGACGCTCGGTCCCCTACCCCACGAAGTCTTCATGGCCCTGTGGCTGGACGCCCAGAACCGCCTGATCGCCAGCGAGGAGCTGTTTCGCGGCACGCTGACCCAAACCAGCGTTTATCCTCGCGAAGTGGTGAAGAGCGCCTTGACGCACAATGCCGGCGCGGTGATCCTCGCCCACAATCATCCGTCGGGCATCTGCGAACCGTCACGTGCTGACGAAGTGCTCACTCAGGCGCTGAAGCAGGCGTTGTCGCTGGTGGACGTCAAACTTCTCGACCACTTCATTGTCACCGGCGGGGCGCCGCCGCTGTCATTTGCCGAACGTGGTTTGCTATGAAAAAAGGCTTGAGTAATCAGGCGATTGTTTGGTAGACTAGCCGGCTTTACGAATTCAGCACTCAGGAGCATCACATGTCCCGCGTTTGTCAAGTTACGGGCAAGGGCCCGATGGTGGGGAACAATGTTTCCCACGCCAACAACAAGACGAAGCGTCGCTTTCTGCCCAACCTGCAGAATCGCCGTTTCTGGGTCGAAACCGAAAATCGTTTTGTGAGCCTGCGTGTTTCCAACGCCGGTCTGCGCACCATCGACAAGAAGGGTATCGACGTCATCCTCGCCGAGCTGCGTGAGCGCGGCGAGCGCGTCTAAACAGGAGAATCACCATGGCCAAGGGCGGACGTGAAAAGATCAAGCTGGAATCCACTGCGGGTACCGGTCATTTCTACACCACCAACAAGAACAAGAAGACGACTCCGGAAAAGCTGGAGTTCATGAAGTACGATCCGAAGGCGCGCAAGCATGTCGCCTACAAGGAAGTGAAGCTGAAGTAACTCAGCGCCTTCCCTAATAAAAAACCCGCCATTGGCGGGTTTTTTATTGCCCATGTTCCGGCTTGTCACACGGCATAACTCCGCAGACGCAAGGAGAACTCCTCCAACTGCCGAATACCGCTACGCTCGGCGCGAGCGATCCAGTCCTGCAACTGGCGGACCAATTGCTCATGCGATGCAGTGGAACGCGCCCAGAGGGCTTCCAACTCCGCGCGCATGGCGTAAAACTGCGACAGACGCTCACTTCTCGCCAGCACGGCTGCAAGGCGCTGCTTCTGGGTTTCCTTGAGCTGATCCATGTCCTTGCCCAACAGGCGCTTCATCATCCGGCTCTCGCGAGTATCGATCTTCAGTTGATCGAATTCCTCATGGGCCAGTTGCCGCAAGGACTTGAGGTACTTCGCCATCACGTCGTAGCGGTGGGTAACGACGGCTTGCAAGGCCTCCAGGTCGATGCTGGGACGCGCAGCGACGAATCTGGGGCGTGGCGCCACTTTCTTGACCTTCGCCCAGCCGATCATTTCCATGAGCCGGATGTACAGCCAGCCGATATCAAACTCGTACCACTTGTTCGATAGCTTGGCGGAAGTGGCGAAGGCGTGGTGATTATTGTGCAACTCCTCGCCACCGATCAGAATGCCCCACGGAAAGATGTTGGTGGACGCATCGGCACAGGCGAAATTGCGATAGCCCACGAAATGGCCTACGCCGTTGATCACACCGGCTGCCCAGAAGGGAATCCACGCCATCTGCACACCCCAGACCAGGACACCGGGAATGGCACCGAAGAGGGCAATATCAATCCCGAGCATGAGTACGATGCCGAACTTCTGCCAGGGCGTGTAGATATGCCGTTCCAGCCAGTCGTCGGGCGTGCCGTGACCGTAGCGGGTCATGGTTTCGGCGTTGCGGGATTCCTTCACATACAGCAATACACCGCCCCACAACACACGATTGAGGCCCAGCACCTGCGGACTGTGAGGATCGTCCACCGTCTCGCACTTGGCGTGATGCTTGCGATGGATGGCCGCCCATTCCTTGGTCACCATGCCGGTGGTCAACCAGAGCCAGAAACGGAAAAAGTGACTCGGGATCGGCCCCAGCTCCAGTGCACGATGCGCCTGATGGCGGTGCAGGAAAATGGTGACCCCGGCGATGGTGACGTGCGTCATCGTCAGGGTAACGAGGACAATGCCCCACCAGGGGAGATCAAGCATTCCGACGAGCATGTTTGCCCTTGCCCTTTCCTTTGCTCGCGTTATCCGGTGTCGCCTCGGCAAGACGGAAATCAATCTTGTTGGCTTCCATGTCCACGCGGACCAGTTGCACGCTCACGCGGTCGGATAGACGGAAGCGGCGACCGCTGCGTTCACCGACCATGGCATGGGCGGATTCATCGAAGTGGAAATAGTCCTGGCCGAGTTCGGAGACGTGCACCAACCCCTCGATGAACACGTCATCCAGCGCAACGAAGATTCCGAAAGGCACCACCGAGGAAATGCTGCCGGTGAAGGTTTCGCCGACGCGATCCTGCATGTAGTAGCACTTGAGCCAGGCCTCGACGTCGCGGGTGGCTTCGTCGGCGCGTCGCTCGGTGGCCGAGCAGTGCAGACCGATTTCCTCCCAGTTGCCCGGTTCGTATCGCCGTGTCGCCAGCGCCGACTTTATGGCCCGATGCACCAGTAGATCCGGGTAGCGGCGAATCGGTGAAGTGAAGTGGGTGTAGCTTTCATAGGCAAGCCCGAAATGGCCGACGTTGTCCGGGCTGTAGATGGCCTGGCGCAGGGAGCGCAGCATCACCGTCTGCAAGAGTTGCTTGTCAGGGCGGTCACCGATCTTCTCCAGCAGCTTGGCGTAATCCTTGGCAGCCGGCGCGTCACCGCCGCCCAGCTGAAAACCGAAGGTGCCAAGAAAATCGCGCAGCTTGATCAGGCGCTCCGGCGTCGGTCCTTCATGCACGCGATAGAGGGACGGATGCTCCTTTTCGCGCAAAAACTCGGAGGCGCAGACGTTGGCCGCCAGCATGCATTCCTCGATCAGGCGATGGGCATCGTTGCGCTCGTAAGGCTCGATGCGCTCTATTTTGCCGTGGTCATCGAAGACCATGCGCGTCTCGACCGTTTCGAAATCAATGGCGCCACGTTTCGCCCTTGCCTTGGCCAACTGACGGTAGAGATCGTCCAGCGCTTCGAGTTGGGGCAGCAGCGGCCCCAGTTTCTTGCAGGTGGCCGCATCCTTGTCGTAAAGCGCAGCAGCCACTTCGGTATAGGTAAGCCGGGCATGCGAAAACATCACCGCCGGATAGAAGCGATAGCGGCTGATCCCACCGGTAGCATTGATCGCCATGTCGCAGACCATGCACAGACGCTCGACCTGCGGATTCAGCGAACAAAGGCCATTGGAAATCTTTTCCGGCAGCATCGGAATCACCCGACGCGGGAAGTACACGGAATTGCCGCGCTCGTAAGCATCGCGATCCAGCGCACCGCCAGCGGTCACGTAATGCGAGACGTCGGCAATGGCGACGATGAGCCGATAGCCCTTGCCCTGACGCTCGCAGTACACCGCGTCATCGAAATCTTTCGCCGTTTCGCCGTCGATGGTCACCAACGGCAGCTTGGTGATGTCCTCACGATCCTTCCAGTCGGACTTGCGCACAACGTCCGGCAGCTTTTTGGTTTCCGCCAGGGCTTCCGTCGAAAACTCGAAAGGCAGCTCGTGCTTGCGCAGGGCGATCTCGATTTCCATGCCGGGATCAGCATAGTTGCCCAGAATTTCGATCAGGCGGCCGATGGGCTGTGAATGCTTGCTCGGCTGTTCAATCAGCTCGACCATCACCACCTGTCCCGGCAGCGGCTTGAGGGCCTTCCTGGCGCCCTTCTCCGGCGGTGCCAGCAGGATGTCCTGACTGATGCGGCGATTCTCGGCAACGACGAAGGAAACGCCATGTTCCTGTATCACCCGCCCGACCAACTGGCGGTTGGCGCGCTCGGTGACTTCGACAATTTTGCCTTCCGGCCGCCCCTTGCGATCGACGCCGATGATGCGGGCGATCACCCGATCGCCATGGAGAACCTTGTCCATCTCCTTGGCGGAGAGAAACACGTCGGAGCCTTCTTCGTCGGGCGTGAGAAAGCCGTAGCCGTCCGGATGACCTTGCACCTTGCCGCGAATCAGATCGGCCTTGTCGGGGATCAACCAATCGCCGCGACGGTTCTGCATCAACTGGGCATCACGGGCCATGGCGCCGAGACGGCGCTGGAAGGACTCCAGTTCGGAATCGTCCACATCCAGGGCTTCCGCCACCTGCCGAAACTCCATCGGCGCACCTTGTGCCGTCAGGATTTGCAGAATGTATTCGCGGCTCGGTAACGGGTGGTCGTACTTGGCCTTCTCGCGCTCAAACTCAGGGTCGGCGCGACGTATTTTGGAGAATTTCTGAGACTTGCTTTGCTTGTTTGACAATCCGGGTTTTTCCTATAGAATTCGCGCCTCGTTTGACGTGCCGCCCAGGTGGCGGAATTGGTAGACGCACTAGTTTCAGGTACTAGCGATGAGAGTCGTGGAGGTTCGAGTCCTCTCCTGGGCACCAAATAGGCACAGAATAACGAAAAGCAAGGGCCAACGGTTAATTACCGCTGGCCCTTTTGCTTTGCGCGGCGTCGTGCGCTGGCGACTCAATGATTGAAGGGGTGGCGCAGGACGATGGTTTCGACGCGATCCGGGCCGGTGGAGATCATGTCGACAGGTACGCCACAGAGTGCTTCGATACGCTTGAGGTAGGCACGCGCGGCAGCCGGCAACTCGTCGTAGTTCTTGATGCCGACCGTGCTGCCCTCCCAGCCCGGCATGGTTTCGTATACCGGCTCGCAGCGCGACACTTCATCAGCACCCAGAGGCAACAAATCCGTCGTCTTGCCGTCCAGGCGATAGCCGATGCATAGGTTCAGTTCCTTGACACCATCGAGCACGTCGAGCTTGGTGATGCACATGCCGGTGACACCGTTGATCTGGATCGAGCGACGCAGGGCGGCCGCATCGAACCAGCCGCAGCGACGGGCGCGGCCAGTCACCGTGCCACGCTCATGGCCGACGGTGGAGAGGTGATGGCCGACGGTGCCTGCTTCCTCGATGGGCAATTCCGACGGGAAGGGACCGGAACCAACACGGGTGGTGTAGGCCTTCACGATACCCAGTACGTAATGCAGCATGCCGGGGCCGACACCCGAACCGGCGGCAGCCTGGCCAGCCACGCAGTTGCTCGAGGTGACGAAGGGATAGGTGCCATGGTCGATATCCAGCAAAGTGCCTTGGGCGCCTTCGAACAGGAGATTCTTCCCTTCCTGATTTGCTGCATACAGGGCAGCGGAAACGTCGGCCACCATTGGCCGCACCTTGGGCGCCAAGGCCATGGCTTCATCCAGGGTCTTGTTGTAATCGACGGCTTCGGCCTTCAGGTATCGAGTAAGGACAAAGTTGTGATAATCGAGCAGTTCGCGCAGACGCTCGGCGAAGCGTTCGGGGTAGAACAGATCGAGCACGCGCAGGGCACGGCGGGCGATCTTGTCCTCGTACGCGGGACCGATGCCCTTGCCGGTGGTACCAATCTTGGCGCCGCCCTTGGCGACTTCACGGGCGATGTCCAGGGCCTGGTGATGCGGCAGGATCAGCGGACAGCCTTGGCTGACTTTGAGTCGCGAACGCACTTCGATGCCACCGGCTTCGAGACGGTCGATTTCAGAGAGCAGATGCGTGGCGTTGAGCACCACACCGTTGCCGATGTAGCAGGCCACGCCATCGCGCATGATGCCGGACGGGATCAGATTCAGGGCGTACTTCTGGCCCTTGATCACCAGCGTATGGCCGGCATTGTGGCCGCCCTGGAAACGCACCACGCCCTGGGCGTGATCGGTCAGCCAGTCGACGACCTTGCCCTTGCCTTCATCGCCCCACTGAGTCCCAACAACTACGACGTTCCGTGCCATTTCATTCTTCCTTCAGGGATTCAATGATCCATTCGTTGCCGCGTCGCGACAGTATGCGGTCGCAGCCGGCTTCCCGCCATGAGCCTTCGTGGCCCGGCAGGGCCAGCACCACTCGTTCACCACTGGCCCGCAGACGTTCGGCTTCGGCATGCAAGGCATCGTCTTCCGGCCAGGGCGCGAGAATCGCTCCGCGCGACTCGCTATTGGGTGCGAGACGTGCAAGCTCCCGCAAATCCATGGAGAAGCCGGTTGCCGGACGGGCGCGGCCATAGGCGCGTCCGAAATTGTCATAGCGGCCGCCGAGGGCAACGGCACTGGGACTGCCGGCGCAATAGGCGGCAAAGGCGACGCCGCTGTGATAGTGGTAACCGCGCAGGTCGGCCAGATCGAAGCCCAGCGGCAGATCGCTGAAGGCATCGGCAAGACGCCGCAACTCGCCCAGCGCGGCGTCGATTTCCGGCAATGCAGGCAAGAGCTTTGCGGCCCGCGCCAGCACACTGCGGTCGCCGTGCAACTCGGGCAATGCCAGCAAGGCGGAACGGAAAGGCTCGGCCACATCGGCAACCAGTTCGCGCACCGTGGGCACATCCTTGCCTTGCAGAGCGGAAAACAGTTCCTCGCCCACATCACCGCTCAGCCCAGCCTTGGCGGCCAGGGCACGGAAGACGGCAACGTGGCCGAGATCAAGCCGCGATGCGGTAATACCGGCAAGGGTAAGCGACGCGGCCAGCAGGCGAATGACTTCGATGTCGGCTTCGAGCCCGGCATGGCCGTACAACTCGGCGCCCAGTTGCAGTGGCTCGCGGGTGGCATTGAAACCGGCCGGCAAGGTGTGGAGTACGCTGCCGCAATAGGACAGTCGCGTCACCCCTTTTCGCCCGAGCAAATGAGCATCGATGCGTGCGACCTGCGGCGTGATGTCGGCGCGCAGGCCCATGCTGCGGCCGGACAGCTGGTCCACCAGCTTGAAGGTGCGCAGATCGAGATCGTGGCCGCTGCCGGTCAGCAGCGACTCGACATATTCGAGCAGCGGCGGCATGACAAATTCGTAGCCGTGACGGGAAAATTCGTCGAGCAGGCGACGACGCAGTGCCTCAATGCGCAGGGCATCGCGGGGCAGTACATCTTCGATCGCTTCGGGCAGCAGCCAGCGCGGATGGGTCATGACATTCAGCGGAACAGGTTCAGCAGGACGACGCCGACGATCACCGAGGACAATCCGATGAAACGAATCTGTCCGTCGGCCAGCTCGGTGACGCGGCGAAAGGTTTCGCGCCAGACCTTCGGCGCGACGAAGGGCAGGATGCCCTCGATCACCAGCATGAGGGCAAAGGCAAGCAGCAGCGTCTTGTCCATCGTTACGAACGGATAAGACTCACTTGCCCTTGCCGCTGTTCTTCAAATACTTGAAGAACTCGGTGTTGGGTTCGAGCACCAGCAGGTCACTCTTATTCTTGAAGCTGCCGCGATAGGCTTCGAGGCTGCGATAGAAGGCATAGAACTCCGGGTTCTCTCCGAAGGCGCGACCATAGGTGGAGGCGGCCTTGGCATCGCCCTCACCCTTGATCTTCTGGGCGTCGCGGTAGGCTTCGGCAACGATGATCTCGCGCTGACGATCCGCATCGGCACGAATTTTTTCCGCCTCAGCAAAACCTTCGGAACGCAGTTCATTGGCCACCCGCTTGCGTTCAGTCTCCATGCGGCGATAGACGGATTCAGAGACTTCCGGCGGCAGGTCCACCCGCTTCAGGCGCACGTCGATGATCTGCACGCCCATGGCGCGCATGTCGGCATCGGCCTTCTTCTGCACCTCGACCATGATGTTGTCGCGGGCGCCGGATACTACATCGTGCACCGTGCGACGACCGAACTCCTCACGCAGACCGGCATTTACCGTCTGCGACAAGCGGGTCTTGGCAACCGCTTCATCGCCGCCGACGGAGATGTAGTACTGCTTGACGTCGTGGATGCGCCATTTAACGAAGGAATCCACCAGCACCGGCTTCTTTTCGGCGGTGAGAAAACGCTCCGGCTCCGGTGAATCCATGGTCAGGATGCGTTTATCGAAAATACGCACGTTCTGGATCAGCGGCCACTTGAAGGTCAGACCGGGCTCGGAGACGACTTCCTTGATCTCGCCCAACTGGAAAATGATCGCGAACTGGCGCTGATCGACGGTGAACACCGTCATGGCGAAAATCGCCAGCAGGCCAAACACAAAAGATGCGGCAAAGGACAGGTGGCGTTGCATCAGCGATCTCCCCGCTCGCGCGAATTGAGGTTGTCGCGGGAGCGTGTGTCACCCGGCACGGTGCGCTCCATCTGGGGCGGTGCAGCGCCAGAAGTCGGCGCTGGCACCACGGCGCGCGGGCCGGCGACGGAAGCCTCGGGCACCGTCGCGGCGGTCACGGCGCCGGCCGCCTGCATCAGCTTGTCCAACGGCAGATAGAGCAGATTGCCGCCGCCCTTGGCGTCCACCATGACCTTGCTGGTGTTGGCGTAAACCTGTTGCATGGTATCGAGGTACATGCGGCTGCGCGTGACCTCCGGCGCCTTGTTGTATTCGACCAATATCTGCTTGAAACGCGAAGCATCACCGTCCGCCGTGGCGATCATGCGCTGCTTGTAGCCGTTGGCTTCTTCCATCAGGCGCGAGGCAGTACCGCGTGCTTTCGGGATCACGTCATTGGCGTAGGCCTGGCCTTCGTTTTTCTGCCGCTCGCGGTCCTGGCCGGCCTTGACGGCGTCGTCGAAGGCTGCCTGCACTTGCTCCGGCGGTTGCGTGCCCTGCATGCTGACGGAGCGCACCTGGATACCCGTATCGTAGCGATCAAGAATGTCCTGAATCAGCTTCTGCGTGTTGGCGGCGATCTGGTCACGGCCTTCATACAGCACAAAGTCCATCTTGCTCTTGCCCACGACCTCGCGGATCGCGGTCTCGGCGGCCTGCATCACGCTGTCGTCGGGGTGGCGATTCTTGAACAGGTAGGCCTGAGGGTCTTTGAGCAGATACTGCACGGCGAACTGGACGCTGACGATGTTTTCATCGTCGGTCAGCATCAGGGCTTCCTTCGGCACCTTGTTCTTCTCCGAGCCGCGATAGCCAATTTCGACAGTACGAACACCGGTCAAATTGACAATCTCATGGGCCTGGACCGGCCACGGCAGACGCCAGCGCAGACCGGGCTCGGTGGTTTCCTTGTAGGCGCCGAACTGGAGAACAACGCCACGCTGCGAGGCATCGACGATGTAGAAGCCGCTGGCCAGCCAGACTACGGCCACCAACGCCAGAATGATGCCGACGCCACCGCCAAATTGCTGCGGGCTGATGGAGGGACGCCGACTGCTGCCATCACCACCATCGCTGCCGCCGCCACCCTTGTTGCCGAAAATTCCGGACAAGCGGCGGTTGAAATCACGCCAGAGTTCTTCGAGATCGGGGGGGCCTTGGTTGCCGCCGCCGCGCTTGCCACCACCGGGCTGGTTGCCCCAGCCGTGGTCGTTGAGAGACATGAGGATTCCGGCGATCACGGTTTTGTATGTTCTATGGAGTTGGCCGATGCGACTGCCTCGGCGGGTGATTGGGAAGCTGCGGTTGATGTGATTCTGGATTGTGCTATTTCAGCCAGCGCCTCGCGCAACAGCGGCAGGCCTTCACCGGTTCGTGCGCTCAATCGAACGCGCGAGATGTTACCACAGTCGTCCCGCTCTACTCCGGGGCTCGCGGCCGTGGCGTCGATCTTGTTCCAGACGATGATTTGTGGGACATCGGCAGCCCCGATTTCGTTCAATACGCCATTCACGGCGTCGATCTGCTGGTCCCGGTCGGGGCTGGCGGAATCGACCACATGCAGCAGCAGATTGGCCTGGGCAGTCTCCTCCAGCGTCGCCTGGAAGGCAGCGACCAGCGAGTGGGGTAGGTCGCGGATGAAGCCAACGGTGTCCGACAACACGATCTGCCCGGCACCCTCGATGAAGAGGCGCCGCGAGGTGGTGTCGAGGGTGGCAAACAGCTGGTCAGCGGCATACGCGCCAGCCTTGGTCAAGGCATTAAACAGGGTGCTCTTGCCCGCATTGGTATAGCCAACCAGCGATACACCGAGCACTTCGCTGCGGGTACGGGCGCGACGACGCACAGCCCGTTGCCGCTCCAACTGCTTGAGTCGTTCCTTGAGCAGGGCGACGCGTTTGCCCAGCAGGCGGCGGTCAGTTTCCAGCTGGGTTTCACCGGGACCACGTAAGCCAATACCGCCCTTTTGCCGTTCCAGGTGAGTCCACCCACGCACCAGGCGCGTCGCCAGATGCTGGAGTTGGGCCAGTTCGACCTGGAGTTTGCCCTCGTGGCTCTTGGCCCGCAGGGCGAAGATATCGAGGATCAGGCTGCTGCGGTCGACTACGCGACGCTCCAGCACGCGCTCCAGATTGCGCTGCTGGCCCGGGGACAGGTCGTGGTTGAAGATCACCACATCGGCATCGTGCAGGCTCGCCGCCTCACCGATCTCGGTGACTTTGCCCTTGCCGGCAAACAGCTTGGGATCGGGACTGGCGCGACGACCGGAGACAACGGCCAGCGGACGCGCCCCGGCACTGGAAGCCAGCAACTGGAATTCAGCGAGGCGCTCGGCTTGATCGCCGGCACCGAAATCGAGTTGGACCAGAACGGCATTTTCGCCGCTGGCGGGACGCTCGAACATCAGCGCATCAGGCAAGCCGCCTCAAGGCAGCCGCCTGTCGCAAGGGGGAAGGATCAATCGGCGCCGTTCTCTTGCGAGAAGTTGACGGGGCGCGCGGGGACGACGGTGGAGATAGCGTGCTTGTACACCATCTGGGTCACCGTGTTCTTGAGCAGGACCACGTACTGGTCGAAGGATTCGATCTGGCCTTGCAACTTGATGCCATTGACAAGGTAGATGGAAACCGGAACATGCTCGCGGCGCAAGGTGTTCAGAAACGGGTCTTGTAGCATTTGCCCTTTGTTACTCATGGTGTTGATCCCCTGCGGGTTAGGTTTTTATAAGGAAACTAATGTAATCGATTTTGCATCGCCGTGCTACCAGCGCCGACTTTTGGGGCCAGAAGCCGCGTGAATCAGCGCCCATCCTTGGCGAAGGGATTCTTTGATGTCCGGTACTGGATGCGCAGCGGCGTGCCCTGAAGCTTGAAGACTTCCATGAAGTACTTTTCCAGGAAGCGCGTATAGGACGCCGGAATCTGGTCCAGGGTGTTGCCATGGATGACAATGATCGGCGGATTGCTGCCACCCTGGTGGGCGTAGCGCAGCTTGGGCCGCGACAGTCCGTGACGTGGCGGTGCCTGCTTTTCCACCGCGCCGATCAGCGCACGGGTCAGGCGCGGCGTAGACATCTTGGCCATGGCGGCGGCGTAGGCCTTGTCCACCGAGCCGAGAATGCCGGCGATGCCCTGCCCTTTCAGCGCCGAAACGTAGTGCACGCGGGCAAAGCCGAGGAAGTTGAGCTTGCGCGCGATGTCGAGCTTGATGCGTTCCTTGCGGTAGTCGTCCACCGAGTCCCACTTGTTCACCGCCACCACCAGCGCCCGTCCGGCATCGATACAGAAGCCGGCGATATGGGCATCCTGATCGGAGATCTCCTGGGTGGCGTCCACCATCAGCACGGCGACGTTGGATTCCTCGACCGCTTGCAGGGTCTTGATCACCGAGAACTTCTCGATGGTCTCGAACACCTTGCCCTTGCGGCGCAGGCCGGCCGTATCCACCAGCGTGTAGGATCGGCCGTTGCGCTCGAAGGGAACTTCGATGGCATCCCGCGTGGTGCCCGGCATGTCGAAGGCGATCACGCGCTCTTCGCCGAGCAGGGTGTTGATCAACGTGCTCTTTCCGACATTGGGGCGACCGACGATAGCGACGCGAGGACCGTGCTGCTCTTCGCCATCACCGTCCTCATCGGGAAAGCGCTCGAGTGCGATATCCAGCAGTTCATGCACACCGTCGCCATGGGCGGAAGAAATCACATGAGGATCGCCGCAGCCCAGTTCGTAGAACTCGGCGCCGACCACCGCCCGATTCATGCCCTCGCCCTTGTTCACCGCCAGCAGCAAGGGCCGGCCGCTACGACGCAACAGCTCGGCGATCACCTTGTCCTGAGGCGCGAGGCCAGTACGCGCATCGACGACAAAAATCAGCACATCGGCTTCGGCAATCGCGGCCTCGGCCTGGCGCGCCATTTCATGGACAATGCCTTCCTTGGCCTGCGGCTCGAAGCCGCCCGTATCCACCACAAGATAGGGCTTGCTGCCGAGGCGACCGTGGCCGTAATGACGATCACGGGTCAGGCCCGGCTGATCGGCCACCAAGGCGTCGCGCGTGCGCGTCAGGCGGTTGAAGAGCGTCGATTTGCCGACGTTGGGACGGCCGACGATTACCAGGGTAGGTTTCATTAACGGGGGTCGTAGGCGTACAGGCCGCCGTTGGTGGTCTGGATCAGGAAACCGCCGCCGAAGGCTTGCGGCTCGGCGCGCACGGCGCTGCCGTCGGTGGTGGCACGGGCGGCAAAGGCGCCGCTGTCGCGCGTCAGCAGGTGTACGACGCCCTGGTTGTCGGCGACAGCGACATGACTGCCGAGAGCCAGCGGACGGGAAAGGCCGCGCATGAACAACTTGTCTTGCTTCCATACGCTGGCGCCGCTGCTGCGATCCAGTGCGTGAACCGCACCTTTTTCATCGGCCACATAGACATGACGGTTATCCATGTCGAGGCCGGCGCTGGAGGACATTTCCCGCGACCAGAGCGTGTTGCCGTTGTTGCCATCGAAGCAGGAAACGCGGCCCTGGAAGGCGACGGAGCAAATGGTGCTGCCGCTCACCGCCGGCTGACTGGTGATGTCGGCGACGCGCTCCAGTTCGGTGGCGCCTTTGGGCAGGGCAACCGTCACTTCCCACAGGGCGGCACCGTTGTTGTTGGCGATGGCGACCAGCTTACCGCCGGGGAAACCGGCCAGCGTCAGGCGACCGGCGAGCAGCACGCCGACGTTGGAACGCAGAGACAGGGTCGGCGTGCTGCGCTGATATACCCAGCGACGCTTGCCGTCATTGGCATCGAAACCGAAGATGCGCGAATCACCGGAGCGGACAATGACCAGCCCGTCGCCAATGGCCGGCGCCGCCAGTACTTCGGAGCTGACGCGGGCGCGCCAGAGTTCACGGCCGGTCGCGGCATCGAAGACGATGACCTCACCCTTGGATGTACCCACGGCCACCAGCTTGCCATCGCTACCGGCACCGCCGGAAATCGGCTGTCCGGCGGTCACGCGCCAGACCTGGCTGCCATTGTCAAAACGGGCGACGCTGCCGTCGCGGGCGGCGGCATACACGCTCTTGTCCACCACGGCGGGCGTAAAGGTAAATTCACCGGCGGCACCGATACCGGCCTGCCAGAGCGGACGCAATTCGGCACTGGACTGGATCGGCGTCAGTTCCGCCGCCTTGATCTTCGGCGCGCTGGAAGAAAATGGATTGAGCTTTTCCACCGTCGAGCAGGCGGTCAGCGTCAGGGCGGCCATCAATACGGCCAGGGTTCTCACTTGGCGGCTCCCAGCGTATCGCGCTTGGCCTGCACTACATCGCGATAGGCGGCACGGGCGCCGGCTTCTTCGCTCTTAACGGCATCAATCTTGGCCAGCGAGGCATCGTAGGCGGCACGGGCCTCGGCGGTTTTTCCCTGAGCAGCAAGGATGTCGCCGCGCAATTCCGCGAAGCGCGGCAGGAAGGGAGCCGCCGGCTCGGTGGCGAGCTGCTTGAGCGCGTCGTCGTAGGATTTTTCGTCGAGCAACACGGCCGCCAGACGCAGACGGGCCAGCTCGCGCAGGCCAGGGTCCTTGGCGTTCTCCGCCGCCCAGGCCAGTTGCACACGGGCATTCTTCGGATCATTGGCATCGATCTGGACACGGGCGGCGAGCAAGGCACCCATGCCGGCATAGGCCGAGCCGGAATACTTGTCGATCAGATCACCTGCCAGCTCGCGGGCACGCTTGGCGTCCTTCTGCGCAGCGGATTGCTGAAGTGCCGAGAACACGGCGGAGGCCTCGGCGGATTGCTTGCGCTGCCACCAGTTCCAACCCTGCCAGCCGGCGGCGGCAAGCGCGACGACCAGCAGGATGCCGGTAACGAGGTTGCCGTACAGCTTCCACCAGGTTTTCAGTTCGTCGAGCTGTTCCTGCTCTTCAAGGTCATAGACTGCCATCGTCGTCTTCCATGGGGAAAAGTATGTCGCCGAGGTGATCGGCCAGTTCATCGAAAGCCACCCGGGTCTGGGCGGCCGGTTGATCGAAACCATCGCGCAGCGGCTTGACGCTGACGGCATTGGCCGCCGTCTCGTCA
This sequence comes from Rhodocyclaceae bacterium, assembly GCA_030824275.1. GTDB lineage: Bacteria > Pseudomonadota > Gammaproteobacteria > Burkholderiales > Rhodocyclaceae > JAVBXY01. The sequence continues at coordinate 302,243 of JAVBXY010000035.1, forward strand.
TCGCCGACTATCAGGGCCACGGGGGCACCGGAGCCATCGGCCTTCTTCATCTGCGACTTGAAGCTGCCGCCACCGCAATGCATGTGAATGGCGAAGCCAGCATCGCGCAGGGATTCGGCGATGCGAAATGCAAAACGTCCTGCGGCCTCGCCCTGATGCACGAGATAGGCATCCGGCGTCGGCGCATCGTGCTTGTGACCCTGATCCTGCCACAGGGCCAGCAGGCGCTCGATGCCCATGGCAAAGCCACAGGCAGGCGCCGCCTTGCCGCCGAGCTGCGCGATCAGGCCGTCGTAACGACCGCCGGCGCAGACCGTGCCCTGAGCACCGAGCTGATCGGTGACCCACTCGAACACGGTGAGGTTGTAGTAATCGAGGCCACGTACCAGGCGCGGATTGATGCGATAGGGAATCGACAGGTCCTTGAGGAACTGCTGCACACCCTCGAAATGCTTGAGGGATTCCTCGCCGAGATAGTCGATCAGCTTGGGCGCGCCTTCCACCAGAGTCTGCATGGCAGGGTTTTTGGTGTCGAGGATGCGCAGCGGATTGCTGTGCAGGCGGCGCTGGGCCTCGGCATCGAGTTGATCCTTGTGGCCGTCGAGATAGGCGATCAGTTCGGCACGATGACGAGCGCGTTCCTCGCTCTGGCCCAGCGAGTTGATTTCGAGGCGGATGCCGTCGAGACCCAGGTCGTCCCACAGGCGCGAGCACATGGCGATTTGCTCGGCATCGACATCCGGGCCAGCAAAACCGAGGGCCTCCACGCCGACCTGATGGAACTGGCGATAGCGGCCCTTCTGCGGTCGCTCGTGGCGGAACATCGGGCCCATGTACCACAGGCGCTTGGGGCCTTCGTAGAGCAGATTGTGCTGGAGCACGGCGCGCACGCAGGAGGCCGTACCTTCCGGACGCAGGGTCAGCTTCTCGCCATTAAGGGAGTCCTCGAAGGAATACATTTCCTTCTCGACGATATCGGTGACTTCGCCGATGGCGCGGGAGAACAGCGGCGTCGGCTCGACCATGGGCATGCGGATCGGACGGTAGCCGTAGGCGGACAACCAGTCGCGCACGGTCTCCTCGAACTGCTCCCAGAGTTCGGCGTCGGCAGGCAGGATGTCGTTCATCCCGCGAATGGCTTGCAATGTGGTGCTCATTATTTTTTACAGGCGCGCCGCGTAGTTGCGCGCGACATAGTCGTCGATGATCTGGCGGAACTCCGCCGCAATGTTTTCGCCACGCAAGGTGGTGACGCGCTCGCCGTCCACATACACGGGCGCCACCGGCGCTTCGCCGGTGCCGGGCAGCGAGATGCCGATGTTGGCGTGCTTGCTCTCGCCCGGGCCATTCACCACGCAGCCCATGACGGCAAGGCTCATGTTTTCGACGCCGATGCGGGCGATGCGCCACTCCGGCATGCGCTCGCGCACGTAGGTCTGAATGTCCTGGGCCAGCTCCTGGAACACGGTGCTGGTGGTGCGCCCGCAACCGGGGCAGGCGGCGACCAGCGGCGTGAAGGCGCGCAGGCCCATGGTCTGGAGGATTTCCTGGGCGACGATGACTTCGCGCGTGCGATCACCGTTCGGTTCCGGCGTCAAGGAAACACGAATCGTGTCGCCGATGCCTTCCTGCAAGAGCACACCAAGCGCCGCCGTGGAAGCGACGATGCCCTTGCTGCCCATGCCCGCCTCGGTGAGACCGAGGTGCAGCGGATAGTCGCAGCGCAGCGCAAGATCGCGATAGACGGCGATCAGATCCTGTACGCCGGAAACCTTGCAGGACAGGATGATGCGGTCGCCGGGCAGACCAAACTCCTCCGCCTGGACAGCGGATTCCAGCGCCGAGGCGACCATGGCCTCGCGCATGATTTCGACCGCATCCTTCGGCTCGGCGCGCTTGGCGTTCTCGTCCATGATGCGCGCCAACAGGGTCTGATCGAGGCTGCCCCAGTTCACGCCAATGCGCACGGGCTTGTCGTATTTGCAGGCGATCTCGATCAACTGGGCGAACTGTTCGTCGCGCTTGGCACCTTTGCCGACATTGCCCGGATTGATGCGCAGCTTGGCCAGGGCCTCGGCGCACTCAGGATGTTCGGTCAGCAACTTGTGGCCGTTGAAATGAAAGTCGCCGATCAGCGGCACGTCGCAGTTCAACTGCGCCAAACGCTCGCGAATCTTTGGCACGGCGGCAGCAGCTTCCCGCGTATTGACCGTGATGCGCACCAGTTCGGAACCGGCCCGCGCCAATTGCGCAACTTGCATCGCTGTACCGAATACGTCTTCGGTATCGGTGTTGGTCATCGATTGCACAACGACCGGAGACTGCGTCGGCGCCGTCCCGCCAACGCCGACTTTTCCGATCCGGCAAAGACGGCTCGCGCGACGCAGCAAGGGGCTGCGAGGAATATCAGTGGAACTCATGCGGGACCTTATTCGACCGTCAGACGGGCGACTTCTTCGCGGGTATGCGGTTTGAGGTCGATGTTACGCCCGGCCATGGACATGCGCACGCCGGAGGCCTTGCCGATCCATATCTGGAACGGCGCCTTGCCATCCACGTTCTGCTTGGTACCTGCCGGATATTCGCCGACGAAAACCACTTTTTGCGCCGCATCGCGAATCTCGATCCAGGAACGGTCATCGAACTCGACACGCAAACCGGATGTCGAAACCGGCGCTGGCGCTACGGTGGTGGTAGCGGACGCTGGCGCAGAGGCAGCAGCGGGTGGCGTCGCAGCATCCGCTGCTGCCGACGAGGGCTCAGCGGGCAGCACTGCGGGAGCAACGACGGTGGCAGCAGGAACAGCGACAGCGGTTTGCGGCGCAACCACGGCTGGCGTGGCCACAGGCTCGCTGGCGGACTCCGGCCGGGTAAGGAACCAGAACGCCGCCAACCCCACAACCAGCAAGACAAAGCCAGCCGCAATGGCCCGGGGAGGGACCCGCTCGATCAGTGACGGTTGCTCTGCCTCGCCCATGTTGGTGGGCGGCCGAACATCGGCCTCCGGCGCGGGCACCGCCGGATCGAGGTTTGCCAGCAGCGGCACGGCATCGATCTTGAGCAGCTTGGCGTAGCTGCGGACGAAACCGCGCACCGCCGTGGCACCGGGCAAGCTGGCGTAATCGTCGGCCTCCAGCGCCTCGATCTGGCGGGGACTGAAGCGAATGATCTGCGCCACGTCAGCGACGGACAAGCCGCGCTCCTCCCGCGCCGTACGCAAGGCGACGCCCGCTGTTACCGGTGCGGGCGATGCGACGACCAGCGGCTCCGATGGCGTCGCATCCGGCTCCCGATCAAGGGCATCCTGTTCGACGGGTTCCTGCATAACGGACTCCTGCGGCTCGCTCACTCGAAATGCCCCTGATTGAACTGACGCAACTCGTTGGAACCGGGGAAGCGGCGGCGCAACTGGGCGGCATAGCGCAGCTCGGCTTCCCGGTTGCCCAGTTTGCGTTCGGTACGCAACGCGAGCCAGACCAGTTCGACCGTCGGCTCCTGCATTTTTTCGATGTCAAGCAGCCATTGCCGGGCCTCCATGTACCGGCCCTGGCGATAGGCGATGTCCGCCAGCCAGAACAAGGCCTGGGTGTTGGTCGGATTCAGGCGCACGGCCTGCATCAGATATTCCTCGGCGGCCTTGTCGTTCTTCAGGCGCACCGAGCAGATACCGGCATTGGTATAGGGCCGCGTCGGCGTGGTGTAGAGAGGGTTGCGGGCCGCCACCATGAAATACTCAATGGAGCGCTGTTCGCGGGCATTCTGGCAGAGGAACCAGCCGAAGTTGTTGCTGATCTCCGGGTCGCCAGGAGCGAGGCTTAGTGCCTTGTTGAAATTCTCTTCGGCCAGTCGCGGCTCGTTCAGCATCATGTGCGCGAGGCCAAGGAGGTTATGGGCTGGCGCATAGGACGAGTCGACCGCCAACGCGGCGCGAGCCTCTTCCTGGGCCACGGCAATCCGTCCGTCGAGCAGATACAGCGAGCCCAGTTCGGTATGCACCTTGGCGCTTTGCTGGGCCTCGTTCACCGGCGCCTGGGCGGACATCGGTTGCCGCACCCCGCTACCGCTGTCGGGGCCGCTGCCCGTCGTGGTACAGGCAGCAAGCAGCGCTGCGCTCAGGAATGCCGCCAGGATGTTTTTCATGAATGAAGTTCCGTTGCCGTCGGCTTGCCTGCCACGGCACGTATCACGCGCCGCGATTTGTCGAGAACCTTGCCGGCCAATTGTCCGCAGGCAGCGTCGATGTCATCACCTCGTGTCTTGCGGGTGGTAGTGACGATGCCTCCCTCGATCAGATGCGTGGCAAAGCGCCGCACACGATCCGCCGGCGAACGGCGGAAACCGGAATCGGGGAAAGGATTGAAAGGAATCAGGTTGAACTTGCACGGCACGTCGCGCACAAGGTGCAGCAAGGCGCGGGCATCCTCATCGCGGTCATTGACGCCATCGAGCATCACATACTCGAAGGTAATGAAATCGCGCGGCGCATGGTGCAGATAACGCTGACAGGCCGCCATCAACTCGGCCAGCGGATACTTGCGGTTGATCGGCACCAGCTTGTCGCGCAGGCCGTCGGTAGGCGCGTGCAGCGAAACAGCCAGCGCCACCGGACAGGCTTCGGCAAGACGATCCATGGCTGGAACGATGCCGGAGGTCGATACCGTCACACGTCGGCGCGACAGACCATAGGCATGATCGTCGAGCATCAGGCGCAGGGCTGGAATCAGGTTGTCGAAATTGGCCAGGGGCTCGCCCATGCCCATCAGCACGACGTTGCTGATGATGCGCTCGCCGCCAGCGACCCGCCCGAGGGCGCGATTGGCCTGCCAGAGCTGGCCGATGATTTCGGCGGTGCTCAGGTTGCGATTGAAGCCCTGGCGCCCAGTCGAACAAAAGGCGCATTCGAGGGCGCAGCCGGCTTGCGACGAAACGCAGAGCGTGCCGCGATCATCCTCGGGGATGAAGACGGTTTCGACGGCATTGCCATTGCCGACATCGAAGAGAAACTTGCGCGTGCCGTCATCCGAGAGCTTGTCGCTGATGACCGGCGGCGGCGTCACCACCGCCTCGGTCAGCAGCTTCTCGCGCAGAGACTTGGCGATATCGGTCATGGCGTTGAAATCGCCCTCCCCGGATTGATGCATCCAGCGCAAAACCTGACGCGCACGGAAGGGCTTTTCGCCCTGCTGCGCGAACCAGGCCGTCAGGCCGTCAGCATCGAAATCGAGGAGGTTGACCGCCATGAAATCAGCGCGAGTAAACGTTCAACGCGGGGAAGAAATAGGCGATCTCGACGGCGGCGGTTTCCGGCGCGTCGGAACCATGGACGGCATTGGCGTCGATGGAGTCAGCGAAGTCGGCGCGGATGGTGCCCTTCTCGGCCTTCTTCGGATCGGTGGCGCCCATCAGGTCGCGGTTCTTGAGGATGGCGCCTTCGCCTTCCAGGGCCTGAATCATGACGGGGCCGGAAATCATGAACTCGACGAGATCCTTGAAGAAGGGACGGGCCTTGTGCACGGCATAGAAGCCTTCCGCTTCCTGGCGCGACAGATGCACCATACGCGCGGCGATGATCTTGAGGCCGGCGTCCTCGAAACGGGAATAGATCTTGCCGATCACGTTCTTCGCCACGGCATCGGGTTTGATGATCGACAGGGTGCGTTCAACAGCCATTACATTCTCCAGTACAGGTTGGACTACATCAAAATTGGACGACAAAAACAAGTGAGCCCACTGAAAACCATGCTCACAAAAGCTAACTCGATATTTTAGCTCAGTTTCTTTACCCAGACCGAGGGCCGTACACGAAAAAGCCCGGCCGAAGCCGGGCTGCTTGCGCTGCCGGAACAGGCGTTACAGCATTCCCAGATAGCGGGGAAACCAGAGCGTCAATCCGGGCCAGTAGGTCACCACCATGAGGAAGCCGAGCATCGCCAGCAACCAGGGCCAGACGGCCACGGTCAGCTCGGTGATACCCATCTTGGTGATGCCCGATGCGACATAAAGATTCAGACCCACCGGCGGGTGACACATACCGACTTCCATGTTCACCACCATGATGATGCCGAAGTGCACCGGATCGATGCCCAGTTTCATCGCCACCGGGAACAGGATGGGGGCGAAGATCAGCACGATGGAGGATGGCTCCATGAAATTGCCGGCCAGCAAAAGGATCACGTTAACAGCCAGCAGGAAGGCGATCACGCCAAGGCCATTGCCGAGCATCCAGTCCGCCAGCGCCTGGGGGATGTTCTCGTTGGTCATGATGAAAGAGAACAGCACGGCATTGGTGATGATGTAGAGCAGCATCGCCGACATGTTGGCCGAGTTGAGCAGCACCTTCGGCACGTCCTTGAGGCCCATGTCCTTATAGACGAAGACGGCGACGATGAAGGCGTATACCGCGCTCATGGCTGCTGCCTCGGTCGGCGTGAACATGCCGGTGTAGATGCCGCCCATGACCACGACGATGAGGAACAGGCCCCAGGCGGAATCCTTGAACGCCTTGAGACGCTGAGCGAGCGTCGCCTTGGGCAAGCGCGGATAGTCGAACTTGCGCGCCCGCCACCAGGTAACGCCGCCCAATGTTGCCGCCAACGCCAGACCCGGCACCACGCCGGCCATGAACAGAGCGCCGATGGAAGTGTTGGTCGCCACCGCATACATCACCATCACGATGGACGGCGGGATGAGGATGCCCAATGCCCCGGAGGTGGTAATGATGCCGGCACCGAACTTGTTCGGGAAACCCGCCTTGACCATCGCTGGCAGCAGGATCGAGCCGATGGCCACCACGGTAGCGGGAGATGAACCCGACACTGCCGCGAACAGCGCACAGGCCAAAACTCCGCCGAGGCCGAGGCCGCCATACCAATGACCGACCATGGCTGTTGCGAAGTTGATCATCCGTCGCGCCACGCCGCCGTGAGTCAAAAAGTTACCGGCGAGGATGAAGAATGGAATGGCCATGATCTCGAACTTCTCGATGCCAGTGAAGAGCTTGAGCGCCACCGACTCCAGCGGTACCTCGGTCATGGTGAATAGAAAGCTCAGTACCGTAAGGCCGAGGGAAATCGAGATCGGCATGCCGGTGAGCATCAGAACCAGCAGCAGGATGAAGATAAAGGCCGCGTTCATTTGCGATCTCCTTCGCCATTCGCCGTGTCGCCAGAGCCGACTTTGGGCTCGCCCATCTGTTCATGCTTTACATCGTGAGGGTGAAGGTTGTCGCCCATTTCATACGGATTCGCATCCACAGGAATGGCATCCTCTTCAATGCCATCGACGTGTCCATGGTCATGATGGGGTAGTTCCCCGGTGCGAATGAAGCCCCAGGTAACTTGCAGGAAGCGGAAGGACATCAGCGAAGAGCCCAGCGGAATCGCGCTATAGACCATCCAGGTCGGCCATTCGAGATCGGGTGTTGTCGGGCCTTCCGGAATGCCGTCCAGGGGCATGGCTGCGAGCTTGAGAAAGGCGTAATGCGCACCGTTTTCCCAGACGAAATGGGCACCGAGGGTGGCGACGATACCGGTGAAGGTCGCGCCGGCCAATAGGCCGAAGACAATGAACTTGAAACGGGTGTTTTCAGAAAGCCGATTGATCAACACATCGACGCCGACGTGAATGCCGGTCCGCACGCCATAGGCGGCGCCAAACTTGGCCATCCAGACGAACATGATGATGCACAGTTCCTGCGCCCAACTGAAGTTAAGTCCCAGTAGCCAATCCTGCAAGCCCGGAATTGCAAAACCTGCCAGATAGCGATGCACGACGGCGAGAAAAATAATGAGCGTCGCCGCGCCCATGAGGAAGGTCACCAGCCATTCCTCAAGATGGTCGAGTAGCTTCATGAGCCTATTCCCCGATGGATGGAAGATGCGGACGACGGCCCATCTATCGATAGGCCGTCGTTCATACGGCAGTCCGGATTACAGCTTGGACGGGTCGAAGCCGGTTTCCTTGTAGATCGCCTTCAGCAGATCACCGCCGATGCGCGATTCCATTTTCTGGTGGACCGGCGCCAACGCCTTCTTGAATGCCATGCGCTCGTCCTTCGTCGGCGTGTGGATTTGCGTCTTGCCACTCTTCTTGACGCCCTCAAGAGCCGCATCGTTCTCTTCTTTGGCAATTTTGTTGGCGTAGGTAGTCGCTTCCTTCATAGCGGTATCCAACTGGCCACGAACATCGGCGGGCAAGCCATCCCAGAACTTCTTGTTAACGATGACCGCATAGCCAAGATAGCCATGCTCGGTCAGCGACAGATGCTTCTGGACTTCATGCATCTTCTGCGTGTAAAGATTAGAAATCGGATTCTCGGTACCATCGACGACGCCAGTCTGCAAGGCTTGATAGACCTCGGAGAAAGCCATCACCTGCGGGAGCGCACCCAAGGCGCGAATCTGCTCCTCCAGCACCTTGGAGGACTGAATGCGCAACTTCTTGCCACGAAGGTCCGCCGGGGTCTTGATCGGGGTGTTCGCCGAGAAGGACTTGAATCCGTTGTCCCAGAAGGACAGGCCGGAAATGCCCTTGGCTTCCAGCTTGCCCAGCAACATCTTGCCGACGGGGCCTTGGGTAATCTTGTGAAGCTCGTTGTAATCGTCGAAGATGTAAGGCAGGTCGAATACCTCAAACTCCTTCACTCCCAACGGACCAAACTTGGCCAGCGAAGGTGCCAGCATCTGTACGGCGCCCAACTGCAAGGCTTCCATTTCCTCCTTGTCCTTGTACAGCGTCGAGTTGGCATATACCTCGACCTTGACCTTGCCCTTGGTCAGTTCTGCCGCTTTCTTGGCGAAGAACTCGGACGCCTTGCCCTTGGGCGTATCGGCGGCAACCACGTGGCTGAACTTGATCACGATGGGTTGTTGGGCATAAGCGGCCAAGGACATGCTGGCAGCGACGAGGCCGGCGAACAATGTGGTGAATTTCATGGGTATCTCCTCCTTGTGATTTGAATGCGTGGCGATTCTCCGCAAGGGCAGCAGTCTTCGCCATTGTGGATTTCCGCAAACACGCCTGCCAATGTCACCGGCTGCGCTAACATCCAGCATGGCTTCTGCTGATGCATTCGACAAGGAAAACCCGCCGTCTCACGGCCGTCTGTGGCTGCTGACCCGTATTGCCTTCCTCCTGTTCACCTGCGCCGTGGCTGGTCTGCTCTGGTTTTCGCACCAGGCGGACGTGGATGAAAGGCGGGCCACCCTGATCAGCGATATGCTCTGGCTGGAGCAGGACTTGCGGTTCGTACTGCTTCGCAACGAAGAATTGCTGGAACGGCTAGGTGCCGAACGATCCGGCTCACCCACGCGTTTCGATGCCGGAGTACATCCGCTGTTGGCCAACGATAGCGGGCTACGTCAGATCCTCTGGCTTGACGCAACAGGGGATACCCGCATTGCTGTTCCCAACACTGGCTTCGCTCATCTGATTGGCGAAGAAATCGGCGTGGTTCCTTCTAAAGAGTCGTTCCGCATCGCCAGCTCGGTGGGCAAACCAGCCTATAGCGCCGCCTACCCGGTCATTCAAGATGACTGGCAGTTCGAAGTACATGTTCCAGTATTTGCCGAGAACAGGCTCAAGGGTGTGGTGGTAGGCATCTACTCACTAAAACGGTTGATAGATCAATCGGTTCCCTGGTGGCTGGCAGAACGATACCGAATTGCCGTGATCTATTACGATGGCAGGGAACTCGTATCACGGTCGAAAATTGCTCCCATTCATCAGGAAACCGACTATCAGCTGGCTTTCGACCCACCCGGTCACGGGCTTTCGCTTCGGGCCGTCCCCTATCGCCCTGCACCGGCACTGGTGGGGCGCATCCTCAGTATCTCGCTGGTCGTGCTTGCGCTGGCAGTGCTCTGGAGCCTATGGGCGCTACGGCAACACATCCAGCGCCGCCAGAGTGCCGAGAGAGCATTGCGGGAGGAATATGCGTTCCGGCAAGCAATGGAAAACTCCCTGCACACCGGCATGCGTGCGCGTGATCTTTCAGGTCGCATCATCTACGTCAATCGCGCGTTCTGCCAAATGGTGGGCTGGTCCGCAGAAGACCTCATCGGACGGATGCCGCCGATGCCCTACTGGGTTGATGACGAAGTTGACGAAACACGGCGCCTGCACGACCAGATCCTTGCCGGCGACGGTCCGGACAACGCCTTCGAGCTTCGATTTAAGCGCCGAAATGGCGAGGTCTTTACCGCCCTGATACACGAAGCACCATTGATCGACGCACATGGCAACAAATCCGGCTGGATGGGATCGTTTATTGATATCAGCGATCGCAAGCGTGCGGAAGAACATACCCGTCGCCAACAGGAACGTCTGCAAGCAACGTCCCGCCTCGTCGCCATGGGGGAAATGGCATCCAGCCTGGCCCATGAACTGAATCAGCCACTGGCAGCAATCTCGAGTTATTGCACGGCGAGTCTCAACCTTATCCGGAACGGCAGCACCGTCGAAGCTCTAACGACTCCTATAGAGAAGGCGGTCGAGCAGGCACAACGAGCTGGCCAGATCATCCGTCGCATCTATGGTGGTGTGCGCCGCAGCGACGGTCGCATGGAACCGCTCCAACTTGATCAATGTGTGGAAGCGGCTCTATCCCTGATCGCCCACGACCTTCGTCGGCAGAACATACGGATTGAGGACGTGTATTTGGCACGTCCGATGGTGAGCGGTGATCGTGTACTACTCGAACAAGCCATTTTCAATCTCTTGCGTAACGCGGCGGATGCAATGCAGGCCACGCCTGCGGATATCCGACTGCTCTCCATTAAGCTCGATATCATCGACGGCTATGCAGAATTGACAATCACCGACAGTGGAAGTGGAATTCCGGCAGAGCTTGCCGATGCGCTGTTCGACCCACTATTTACTACCAAGCCGGAGGGACTAGGCATGGGTTTGGCAATATGCCGCTCCGTGGTCGAGAACCACCGTGGTCGCCTCTGGTTCGACTCTCGGCCGGAGGGCGGTACCATGTTCCATGTTCGCCTTCCTCTGCTGCCAACATGAGCCCCGAAACCCATATCGTCGATGATGATCCGGCAGTCAGGGATGCGCTCCACTGGCTACTCCAGTCACGCGGCGTACCATCGCGGATCTGGGCTAGCCCGCAGGAGTTTCTGGATTTTGTGGATCGTGACTTGCGAGGTTGCGTCCTGCTTGATGTACGTATGCCGGGTATCAGTGGCATTGAATTGTTTGACCACCTGCGTACGCGCCACTGTCGATTACCGGTGATATTCCTGACTGGGCACGGCGATGTACCCATGGCCGTTGATGCCATCAAGAATGGTGCCTTCGATTTTCTTGAAAAGCCCTACAGCGACAACGCGCTCGTGGATAAAGTCTTGTTAGCCATGGCTACAGATGCCGAACTGTGCACCCGCGAAGACTCGATTGGGGTGGTAGAGGTGAATCTGGCCCAGCTGACTGCGCGCGAACATGAAGTGATGCAGAGAATTCTTGCCGGCAAGCTGAATAAAGTTATAGCCGATGAATTAGGCATCGCCATGCGGACTGTTGAAGTACACCGCTCCCGTATCTTCGAAAAAATGAATGTCCGCTCCGCGGTTGAGCTCTCGCAGCTTCTTTCCATGCTCAGCGGAAAATTTGAGGGGTAACTGGCGGCTTAGCTGTCGGTATGCTGAAAGTGCAGCTTCCCCTTGGCGTACCAAAGCGAGTATCCGGCAACGTCCAGACGAGGGTGTCGATCACTCCCCGCTTCTCTGATCTGGCGAATGAACTCGCGCAAACGGAACTCATCCGGTGCCTGGACGTGATGCCAAACAAGTAAGGCCCGTAACAGATTAGATGCCCTCGCTGCAGAGGTATCCCGAAACAGGCCTGCCGGGATAGGGAATTTCGTGGAATTACCTTGAAGATCAATAGTTGCCAGTTCATCAAGCAGCATTTGCGCTTCGCCAAAACGGCGTGCAGCAGCTGCCAATTGCTCTGTGACTTTAGGAAAGCGGGCGTTCAAGCCGGGAATAGTCGTGGTTCGCAAATAATTACGTGTGTAGCGGCAGTCGCGGTTACTTTCGTCCTCGATCCACGGAATCGAATGTTCCACTGCATACGTCTTGAGTAGTGCACGCCGAAGGCCGAGAAATGGTCGTAGCGTTTTCCCCAAGACCTCTGGCATCGCAGCCGCCCCCCGTACCCCCGTACCTCGCAGCAGGTTGTGCAACAAGGTTTCCGCCTGATCGTCGGCGTGATGAGCAAGGAGTACCCATTCTGAAGGGTGCTGGGTAAGTACCTGATGGCGCAAGCGCCTTGCCGCTGCCTCAACACCCAATCCTGTATCGAGAGGAACACTGACGTGGCGCACGTTGAAGCTGATGCTCAATGTCCCACAATATTTCGCGCATGCAACTTCCCATTCATCAGCATGGGAATGCAAGCCGTGATGGACGTATAGCGCGGATAAGCGGGCATCTCCAACAATCCGGTTTGCTGCGTGCAAAAGCACAGAGGAATCCAAGCCGCCGGAATAGCCCACCACGACTCTTTGCCCAGCTAGAACGTACCTCTCCAGGCAAGCAGCAACCGCCCCCAATACGGGGTCAGTGGACAGGCTGTTCCTTGAAGCGGCCATAGCTCATCAGCCGATCAAATCGACGTTCAATGAGCTCACTGGTCGAAAGGCCCGCGAGCTGTTTGAGGGATTCTTGAAGCGCCTTTTTCAGACTCTGGCCCATGGCACGATGGTCACGATGGGCACCACCGACAGGCTCCGTGACGATACGATCCACCAACCCAAGAGACTTTAAGCGTTGGGCGGTAATTCCCATGGTTTCAGCTGCATCAGCCGCTCGTTCCGCACTTTTCCAGAGAATAGATGCACAGCCTTCCGGCGAAATGACCGCGTAGGTGGAGTACTGAAGCATCAGTACAGTATCAGCAACCGCAATCGCCAGCGCCCCACCAGAGCCGCCCTCGCCGATTACCGTAGCAATCAGCGGAACCTTGAGGTCCGTCATTTCGGCCAGATTTCGGCCAATGGCTTCCGACTGGCCGCGCTCTTCGGCATCGATCCCCGGATAGGCACCCGGGGTATCTACGAATGTGAATATCGGCAAACCAAACTTTTCGGCCAGCCTCATCAAGCGCAAAGCCTTTCGATATCCCTCGGGCTTTGGCATCCCAAAGTTGCGATAGATCTTTTCCTTAGTATCGCGACCTTTCTGGTGCCCTATCACCATGCAGGATTGCCCATTGAACCTAGCCAATCCGCCGACTATCGCACGATCATCGGCGAAATTTCGGTCGCCGTGTAGTTCTTCGAAATCCGTAAAGACAGAGTTGACATAGTCGAGGGTGTACGGGCGCTGAGGATGTCGCGCAACCAGTGCGCATTGCCACGAGGAGAGCTTTGCATAGATGTCTTTGGTGAGGCTCAAACTCTTGGCATCTAGCCTCGATATTTCCTCGGAAATATCGACGGCGGAGTCATCTTGAACAAAGCGCAGCTGCTCGATCTTTGCCTCTAGCTCGGCAATCGGCTGCTCGAAATCAAGGAAGGTAGTTTTCATACCGTGATTTTACCGCCCTGGAGCTCAAGAACAAGCCACCGCCTTGAGAAGAGATTCTCTAAAAGCCAAAAGCAAAAACCCCCGCTCAGAGACTGAGCGGGGGTTTTCAATGGGGAGTCTGGCGTTGACCTACTTTCTCGCACGGTGAAGTGCAATATCATTGGCGCGGTCTCGTTTCACGGTCCTG
>JAVBXY010000029.1 GCA_030824275.1 Rhodocyclaceae bacterium
CCCCCGCCGCCTCCGCCACCGGAGCCTGATTTTCTCGAAGAGAATGCCCCTCTTGTTTTCGGCGGTGGCAGTGTCATCGCCTTGCTGCTGGGATGGCTGGGTTTTTCCGCTTATCGCAAGAAGCGTAAGGCTGCTTCCGATGTGGTGCCCGCCATTGCCGAGAGCGATCTGTCGGCCCATTCGGTGTTCAGCAGCACAAGTATCGCTCCGCCGCCCAGTGAGCAGGAGCCCAGCCAGTTCAGCAATACGTCGGTGAGTATGGTCACGCCGCAGGATGCGGTCGACCCGGTCGTTGAAGCCGATACCTTCCTGGCTTTCGGCCGTGATGCCCAGGCCGAGGAGATTTTGCAGGAAGCCCTGAAAACCGACCCGCAGCGCACTGCGGTGCACTTGAAGCTGCTTGATATCTACTCTGCCCGTAAGAATGTGGGTCAGTTCGAGGCGGTAGCGAAAGCCTTGCATGGACAGACCGGTGGAGTAGGTTCCGATTGGGAAAAGGCGGCCGCCCTGGGCGCCGCCCTGGACCCGGCAAATGCCCTTTACGGCGGTGCTGTCGAAGCAGCGGCTCTGGCGGTTGAAGCACCAGTTCCGGCCATGGACATGGACGCGACTGCGGTGTTCAGCACCAGTCCGGTCGCTGCGGAACCCGAAGCCGAGCCGGCTGCTGAGGCCGTTGCGACGGATACTCCCGATACCTCTGTACTCGACTTCGATCTGGATCTCGGCGCCGAGGACACTCCCGCTGCCACGCCAGAGGCTCCAGCCGTTGAGGTTGCCAACGAAGTTGCGGCCTTGGATTTCGACCTGGATCTTGGTTCCTCCGATACCCCCGAACCTGCTGCCGCAGAACCCGCTGTTGCGGAAGCTCCGCAGGAAATTGCCGCGCTCGACATTGATTTCGACATGCCGGCTCCGGCTGCCGTGGAAGAAATTTCCCTCGATTTGCCCGTGACCGAGGAGCCGGTAACCCCTGCTGCCGTTGCGGACAGTGGCAGCATCGACTTCGAGTTTGACCTGGGCACCCCTGCCGCGACTGCGATGCCGGAACTTCCCGATACTCCTGTCGTTCTTGAACCCGCCGCGCCGGTTGCACCCTCGATTGATCTTGGTTCTATCAGCCTTGATCTCGATGTTCCGCTCGACATGGGTGCCGCCGAGCCAGCCCCGGCGCTTGAACTACCGGTCGCCGATGTGGTGCCGGACAATCCGGAGGTGGCGACCAAGCTTGAGTTGGCCATGGCCTACGAGGAAATGGGCGACCGTGACGGTGCCCGTGAGCTGTATCAGGAAGCCCTGGCGGAAGGCAGTCCGGCCCAGCAGGACGTTGCCCGCGCCAAGCTGGCCGGTCTCGGCTGAGTGTTCCACTCTCCCGGTGCGGTTTCGTGCCGGGAGTCCAGTCTTCCCCGATGCGACTTCATCCCGCCAGCCTGATTTTCCTGTGGCTGGCGTTGTTGTTTTTGGCCTCGACACTCACCGGCGCAGGGCTTACCCTGGTCTGCGTGCTGCTGCTGTTGGGCGCCTTGTTCGCCGCCGCCACCCATCTCCAGAAGTTGCTGAGACGTAGCCGCTGGCTGTTGCTGATGCTTGTCGTCCTGTTTGGCTGGATGACGCCGGGAACGCCGGTCGCCCAACTCCCCGGCGCGAGCCTTGAGGGATTGCAACTGGGAGCGGAGCAACTGGGGCGCCTGATCCTTGCGCTTGCCGCCCTGGCTATCGTACTCAGGGTCTTGAGTCCGGTGGAACTGGTAGCGGGGATGCGCACCTTGCTGCGGCCGCTGGAATTTGTCGGCCTGCCGCGAGATCGGATCGCGGTCCGGGTGGCGCTGACCCTGGAGGCCGTGGAAAATGCCGCGGGCGGCATGGCGTCCACTGCCGTGTTGCGGCTACCCCAGCAAGCGTTTGGCCTTGCCGATGGCGCGGTAGCAATACTTTCCCTGATCCTTTTTGCATTCATGGTGTGGCGATGAGAATTGCGCTGGGACTTGAATACGACGGCTTTGGTTTTTGCGGCTGGCAATCCCAGGCCGGTGGCGGCTCCGTCCAGGATGCCCTTGAGGCGGCGCTGTCCATCGTCGCCGACGCACCAACGCGGGTCGTCTGCGCCGGGCGCACGGATGCCGGCGTGCATGCTTTGGAGCAGGTCGTCCATTTCGATGTCGAAGCGGTCCGGCCATTGACGGCCTGGGTGCGCGGTGTCAATGCCAATTTGCCGCCGGCAGTGGCGGTGCGCTGGGCGCATGAAGTCAGCGACGAGTTTCACGCGCGGTTTTCGGCCAGTGGCCGTCGCTATCGCTATCTGTTGCTCAATCGTCCTCAGCGGCCGGGCCTGCTCGCCCATCGCGTGGGCTGGCATTATCGGCCCCTCGATCTGGATCTGATGAAACAGGCCGCTGCCCACCTCCTGGGCGAACACGATTTCACCTCCTTCCGTTCTGCCGAATGCCAGGCCAAGTCGCCGATCAAGGAAGTACGTCGGCTCGACATCGCAAGACGGGGCGACTTGCTGATTGTCGACGTCGAGGCGGGCGCTTTCCTGCATCACATGGTGCGCAACATCGTCGGCGCCCTGGTCCATATCGGCAAGGGCGCGCAGCCATCGACATGGATGGCCGAGGTGCTGGCCGCGCGGGATCGTTCGCTGGCAGCGCCGACCTTTCCCGCTGATGGCCTGTATTTCGCCGGGGTCGAGTACGATCCGGGTTTTGGTCTGCCAAAAGTCGGCGCTGGCGATACGGCGATACTCTTCTGAAATGCATCGAACCCGAATCAAGATCTGCGGCCTGACCCGCGAAGAGGATGTGGACGCAGCAGTGGCAGCCGGCGCGGACGCGATCGGCTTCGTCTTCTATCCGCCCAGCCCGCGTTACGTCACCCCGGCGCGAGCCGCCCAATTGCTGGCCCGGATACCGGCCTTCGTTACCAGGGTCGGGCTGTTCGTCAATGCGACACCGGACGAGGTGGCCGCCGTGCTGGATGTCGCGCCGCTGGAATTACTGCAATTCCATGGCGACGAAACCGGCGATGTCTGTCGCGACATGGGCCGCCATTTCGGCCGTCCCTGGATCAAGGCGGCGCGGGTGCGGCCGGGACTCGATTTGTTAGAATACGCGGCCTCTTTCACAGGGGCAGCCGGATTGTTGCTGGATGCCTATGTGGAAGGCTACGGCGGGGGCGGTCAAACCTTCGACTGGTCCCTGTTGCCAAACTCGCTGCCTCTGCCGGTGATCCTCTCTGGAGGCCTGCATCCGGGCAATGTGACCGAGGCAGTGCGAGCGGTAAGGCCCTGGGCCGTGGATGTGAGCAGTGGTGTCGAGGCTGCCAAAGGCATCAAGGATGCGGACAAGATTGCTGGATTCATAGCCGGAGTGCGTAATGCAGAAGTATGAATTTCCCGACCCCAAGGGCCACTTCGGGCCCTATGGCGGTGTGTTTGTCGCCGAGACGCTGATGCCTGCCCTGGCCGAACTGCGCGAGGCCTATGCAGTCGCCCAGGCCGATCCCGCCTTCCGCGCCGAATTCGACTACGAACTCAAGCACTACGTCGGTCGTCCCAGCCCTATCTATCACGCCAAGCGCTGGTCCGGCCTGCTCGGCGGTGCGCAGATCTATCTCAAGCGTGAAGACCTGAATCACACCGGCGCTCACAAGATCAACAACTGCATCGGCCAGGCCATGCTCGCCCGGCGCATGGGAAAGCCCCGTGTCATCGCTGAAACCGGCGCCGGTCAGCACGGTGTCGCCACTGCCACCGTGGCTGCGCGCTATGGCATGGAATGCGTGGTGTACATGGGTTCCGAAGACGTCAAGCGCCAGGCCGCCAACGTCTATCGCATGAAGCTGCTGGGCGCGAAAGTGGTGCCTGTGGAGTCCGGCTCGAAGACCCTGAAGGATGCGCTCAACGAAGCCATGCGCGATTGGGTCACCAATGTCGGCAACACCTTCTACATCATCGGCACTGTGGCCGGCCCGCATCCCTATCCGATGATGGTGCGCGACTTTCAGGCCGTGATCGGCGACGAGTGCAAGGTCCAGATGCCCGAGCATATCGGTCGTCAGCCCGACGCGGTGATCGCCTGCGTCGGTGGCGGTTCCAACGCCATGGGCATCTTCTATCCCTACATTTCGGTGGACGGCGTCAAGCTGATCGGTGTCGAGGCATCGGGCCATGGACTGGACAGCGGCAAGCACTCCGCCTCGATCACTGCCGGACGCCCCGGCGTGCTGCACGGCAACCGCACCTACCTGTTACAGGACGAGGACGGCCAGGTGATCGAGACCCATTCGATCTCCGCCGGTCTCGACTATCCCGGTGTTGGTCCCGAGCATGCCTGGCTCCACGATAGCGGTCGTGCCGAGTACGTCACCATCACCGACGACGAAGCGCTCAAGGCTTTTCACGATCTTTGCCGCTTCGAAGGCATCATCCCGGCCCTCGAATCCAGCCATGCTCTGGCCTATGCCGCCAAGCTGGCGCCGACCCTGCCGGCCGACAAGGTGTTGCTCGTCAACCTCTCCGGGCGTGGCGACAAGGACATGCACACCGTCGCCGAAAAATCCGGTATCCAGTTCTGATCATGTCGCGTATCCAGACCACGTTTTCCGCCCTCGAGAAACAAGGCCGCAAGGCGCTCATCCCCTTCATCACCGCCGGCGATCCCAATCCCGAACTGACGCTGCCGCTGATGCGTGCCCTGGTGGCTGGCGGTGCCGACATTATCGAGCTCGGCGTGCCTTTTTCCGATCCGATGGCCGACGGTCCGACCATCCAGCGTGCCTCGGAGCGCGCTCTCGCTCAGGGCATGAGTCTGCGCAAGGTGCTGGCCATCGTGCGCGAGTTCCGTAAGGAAAACGCATCGACGCCCGTTGTTCTGATGGGCTATGCGAATCCCGTGGAGGCTTACGGACTCGAAGGCTTCGCGCGTGATGCCAGCGATTCCGGCATCGATGGCGTGCTGATCGTCGATTACCCACCGGAAGAATGCATCGAGTTTTCCGCCGCGATGAAGAGTGCCGGCATCGATCCGGTCTTCCTGCTGGCGCCGACCTCCACCGAGCAGCGCTATGCCGAAGTGGCGGAGGCGGGCAGCGGCTACATCTATTACGTCTCGCTCAAGGGGGTGACGGGTTCCGCCACCCTCGACCTCGACGAGGTGGCCCGGCGCATTCCGGCGATCCGTGCCAAGGTCGGCATGCCGGTCGGCGTCGGCTTCGGCATCCGCGATGCGGCAACCGCCGCGCGCATTGCCACGATGGCGGATGCGGTCGTGATCGGCAGCCGCATCATCGAGGAAATCGAAAACGGCACGGTGGAAGAAGCGCCGGCCCGCGTCACCCGACTGTTGTCCGGCATCCGTGCCGCCATGGATGGAGGAAACCCATGAGCTGGTTGCAAAAACTGCTTCCGCCCAAGATCAAGCGTTCCGAGGGCACCCGCAAGTCCATACCCGAAGGCCTGTGGTCCAAGTGTCCGGCCTGTGAGGCGGTGCTTTACGCCACCGATCTCGAGAACAACCAGAACGTCTGCCCCAAGTGTGGCCATCACCATCGACTGCGCGCCCGCGCCCGTCTGGACCTGCTGCTCGACCCCGAGGGGCGCTACGAGATCGGTTCCGAAGTGCTGCCGATGGACCCGCTCAAGTTCAAGGACAGCAAGCGTTATCCCGATCGCCTGGTCGCCAGCCATGAAGACACCGGCGAAGCCGATGCCATGGTGGTCATGCAGGGCGCGATCAAGACCGTGCCGGTAGTCATCGCCTGTTTCGAATTCGAATTCATGGGCGGCTCCATGGGCTCCGTCGTCGGCGAGCGTTTCGTGCGCGGCGTCAAGGCTGCCATCGAGCAGCAGATGCCCTTCATCTGCGTCACCGCCTCCGGTGGTGCGCGCATGCAGGAAGGCCTGTTCTCCCTGATGCAGATGGCCAAGACCACGGCCGCCGTGACCCAGCTCAAGCATCACCAGTTGCCTTTCATCAGCCTGTTGACCGACCCGACCATGGGCGGTGTTTCCGCTTCCTTCGCCTTCGTCGGCGATGTGGTCATCGCCGAACCGGGTGCGTTGATTGGCTTCGCCGGCCCTCGCGTGATCGAACAGACCGTGCGCGAGACGCTGCCCGAAGGCTTCCAGCGCGCCGAATTCCTGATCGAAAAAGGCGCCATCGACATGATCGTCGACCGCCGCGAACTGCGCGACAAGCTCGCTTCGCTGCTGACCCTGCTGCTGCGCATTCCTGCTGCCTGATGCAAGGGCTGGCGGACTGGCTCGCCCATCTGGAGGCGCTGCATCCGCGCGGGCAGGCCGGTATCGAGCTGGGGCTGGATCGTGTCGCCGCCGTCAAGGCGCGACTTGGTCAGCACGAGGACTGCCCCGTCATTCTCGTCGGCGGCACTAACGGCAAGGGTTCCACCTGTGCGATGTTGGAGCGCATCCTGCTCGCTGCTGGCTACAAGGTGGGCGTCTATAGCTCGCCGCATCTTGTTCGTTACAACGAGCGGGTCCGCATCGATGGTCACGATGCATCCGACACGGCGCTGTGTGATGGTTTCGCCCGTGTCGAGGCCGCTCGTGGCGACGCGGCGCTGACCTATTTCGAGTTCGGCACCTTGGCGGCCTGGGAAGTCTTTGCGGTGGCCCGTTGCGACGCCATCATCCTTGAAGTCGGACTCGGCGGCCGGCTCGATGCGACCAATATCTACTCGCCGGCATGCAGCATCATCACCGGCGTCGATCTCGATCACATGGATTTTCTCGGGCCTGATCGCGAAGCTATTGGCCGCGAAAAGGCCGGGATTTTCCGCGCCGGCGTGGCGGCAATCTGCGGTGATCCGAATCCGCCGCAATCCCTGCTTGATCACGCGGCGGCCATTGGCACCCCCGTTCAAGTGATGGGCCGCGATTTCGGCTATCTGCGCCAGGAGCAGCAATGGCTGTACTGGCACGGCGAGCAGCGGCGCGGTGGGCTAGCCTATCCGGGCATGCGCGGTGGCAACCAACTCGCCAATGCAGCCTGTGCAATCGCTGCGCTGGATGCCGTGAAGGCTGTCCTGCCGATCGCCATGAAGGACATTCGCCAGGGCTTGATTGAGGTAGAACTGCCGGGACGCTTCCAGGTGCTGCCGGGCAGACCGGCCATCGTGCTCGATGTCGCACACAATCCGCAGGCTGCCCGCGTCCTGGCCGACAATCTCGGTGGCATGGCCTTTCATCCCAAGACCTGGGCGGTTTTCGGCATGCTCGCCGACAAGGATGTGGACGGCGTGATCGAGGCCCTGAAGGAGCGGGTGAGCCACTGGTTGCCTTGTAGTCTCGACGGTCGCCGTGCCGCCAGCGCCGACTTTTTGGCCGAACGCTTGCGCGCCCATGGACTGGAAGTCGCCGGACGCTTCGATTCGCCAGCAGCGGCCCTTGCTGCGGCGCAAGCCGCAGCGGTCGAAGATGATAGAATCCTCGCCTTCGGATCCTTCCTCACAGTGGCCGCGGCCTTGCAAATGCTGGGTCGGGCGTGAATTCGATGGCTGAACACGAGACCTCGCCCGATTCTGATAACCAGTTGAAAAAACGCGCCCGCCGTCGCTTGGTCGGCGCGTCCGCCTTGGCCCTGCTGGCGGTCATCGTCCTGCCCATGGTGATGGACCACGAGCCGCGCCCACCGGTGCAGGACATCCAGGTTCGCATTCCCAATCAGGACACCACCGGGATCGCCGCGAAAATCCCTGGCAAGCCGGTCGCCACGCCCTTGCCGCCAGTCGAGCAAAAGACCGAGGCGAAGGTGGAGTCGAAGCCGGACGCCAAACCCGAAGCGAAGCCCGAACCCAAAACTGAAGCCAAAGCCCCTGTGGCATTGCCGGCCTCCGCTGCTCCTGTCGTTGCACTACCGACTCCAGTCGCCGCTCCGGCCGCCACAACACCTGCTGCCAAGCCCCCTGTGGTCGAGAAGAAAACAGAAAGACCTGCCGCCGAGGCGTCGGGACAATGGGTAGTGCAACTCGGCGCCTACAAGGATGCCGCCAACGTCAAACTGTTGCTTGCCAAGCTAAAGGGCATGGGCGTGCCGGCCTATACCGAACATTTCGATTCGCCACAGGGCCCTCGTACCCGTGTCCGGGCCGGTCCTTTCCCCAGTCGCGAAGCTGCGGAGAAGGCGCGAGTGGGCAAGATCAAGAAGGTCGGCGTTGATGGACCGGTGGCACCGAAGTAAGGAATGACGGCGTTTGATTACGCGGTGCTGGCGATCATTCTGGCGTCGGTGCTGATTGGATTGTGGCGGGGCGTGGTGAGTGAGATATTGGCGCTGGCCGCCTGGGTGGTGGCGTTTTTCATTGCCCGTTCCCAGGCGTCGCTGGTGGCCGAATGGCTGGTTGGCCATATCAACGAGCCCGGTATGCGTCTGGCGGCTGCCTATGTGTTGGTTTTTGCGGGAGTGCTGCTAGTCTTCGGAGTGGGACGCATGCTGGTCTCCATGATGCTGAAGGCGGTGGGATTGGGATTGTTGGATCGGCTGCTGGGTGCGGGTTTCGGCATTCTGCGGGGTGTGTTGGTGGTGTTGGCCGGTGTCTTGGTGGCGGGTATGACGCCCTTGCCGCGGGCCGATTGGTGGCGAGCAGCGACGCTCTCGCCACCGCTTGAAACCGCGGTGCTGGCGGCCAGACCATGGCTGCCGGCGGATGTGGCTAAACGGATTCGGTTTCGATAGAGGAATACCATGTGCGGAATTCTCGGGGTGGTGGCAACCACCGCGGTTAATCAGTTGCTTTACGACGGCCTGCAAGTGCTTCAGCATCGTGGCCAGGATGCTGCTGGCATTGCTACGGCGGAGGCTGGGCGCTTCCACATGCACAAGGGCTCCGGCCTCGTGCGCGACGTCTTCCGCACTCGCAATATGCGCAATCTCGTGGGCAACTGGGGCATCGGCCACTGTCGCTATCCGACAGCGGGCTCTGCCTACAATGCCGCCGAGGCACAGCCCTTCTACGTCAATTCGCCATTCGGCCTGATGCTGGCCCACAACGGCAATCTGACCAACGCCGAGCAGCTTAAGCAGGACATGTTCCTCCAGGATCTGCGGCACATGAATACCAACTCCGATTCGGAGGTGTTGCTCAACGTACTGGCTCACGAGTTGCAGGCCGCCTCTACCAAATATCAGGTGGATGCCGAGACCATTTTCAAGGCCGTCGCCGGCGTGCATCGCCGCGTCAAGGGTGCCTATGCCGTGGTGGCGATGATCGCCGGCTACGGACTGCTGGCCTTCCGCGATCCCTATGGCATCCGTCCGCTGGTGATCGGCAAGAACGAAACGCCGGGCGGGACCGAGTATCTGGTTGCCTCGGAAAGCGTCGCCATCGATACGCTGGGTTTCAAGATGCTGCGCGATGTCGAACCCGGCGAAGCCGTGCTGATCGACATGAAGGGCAACTTCGTCAGCCGCCAGTGCGCCGAGCGCACAGTGCATGCGCCGTGCATGTTCGAGTTCGTCTACCTCGCCCGTCCCGATTCGCTGATGGATGGCATTTCCGTGTACGAGACACGGGCCAAGATGGGCGAATACCTGGCCGAGAAGATTCGTCGCACCATGCCGCACCTAGCTATCGATGCCGTGATTCCGATTCCCGATTCCAGCCGCCATTCGGCCATGGAACTGGCGACCCGACTCAATCTCCCATATCGGGAGGGCTTCGTCAAGAACCGCTATATCGGCCGTACTTTCATCATGCCCGGTCAGGCCACGCGGCGTAAGTCCGTGCGCCAGAAGCTCAACGCCATCGCTCAGGAATTCAAGGGCCGCAACGTGCTGCTGGTGGATGACTCCATCGTGCGTGGTACCACCAGCCGCGAAATCATCATGATGGCCCGCGAGGCCGGCGCGAAGAAAGTGTATTTCGCCTCCGCATCGCCGCCCGTGCGGCATGCGAACGTCTATGGCATCGACATGCCGACGCGCAGCGAGCTGATCGCCTCCTTTCGCAGCGACGAAGAGATTTGCCAGGAGATTGGCGCCGATGCGCTGATCTATCAGGATCTCGACGACCTCAAGGCGGCGGTTCGCGCCGTCAACCCGGCGGTGACCCAGTTCGAGACATCCTGTTTCGATGGTCACTACGTGACCGGCGATATCACTCCGGCCTATCTCCAGAACATGGAAGACGAACGTGCCAAGCCCTCGAAAGGCCAGGAGGACGACGGCGACAATGATGGTGACGGTGGCGAGGATGGGCAACTCGATCTGAATCTGGTGCAGTCCGCATGAGTAGTGATGATTGGTCTTTCGAGACCTTGGCGGTACGCGCAGGACAGCATCGCAGTCAGTTCAACGAACATTCCGAAGCGCTCTACCTGACGTCGAGCTTTGTCTTCGACAGTGCGGCCCAGGCGGCTGCGCGCTTTTCCGGAGAGGAAGAGGGTAATGTTTACGCCCGCTTCACCAATCCCACCGTCACGACGATGCAGGAGCGCCTGGCTGCTCTTGAAGGGGCCGAAGCCTGTGTCGCCACTGCCAGCGGCATGGCGGCGATTCTCTCTGCGGTGATGGCGCTGATGAAATCCGGTGAGCACATTGTCGCCTCGCGAAGCATCTTCGGCGCTACGCAGCAGTTGTTCGGCACCATCCTGCCGCGCTTCGGTATCGAGACCAGCTTCGTCGATGCCGGCAGCGTGGAAGGTTTCCGTGCGGCCCTGCGGCCGACGACGCGGCTGGTGTTCATCGAGACGCCCTCGAACCCGCTGACCGAGGTACTCGATATCGCCGCCATCGCCGAGGTTGCCCATGCGGGCGGTGCGCTGGTGGTGGTGGATAACTGTTTTTGCACGCCGGCTTTGCAGCGTCCGCTGCAACTAGGTGCCGACCTCGTGATCCACTCGGCGACCAAATACCTCGACGGACAGGGGCGTGTACTGGGCGGTGCCGTCTGCGGCCCCAAACCGCTGACCGATGAAGTCTTCAAGTTCCTGCGCACCGCAGGCCCGACGCTATCGCCCTTCAACGCCTGGGTCATTCTCAAGGGCATGGAGACGCTGGCTGTGCGCATGCAGGCCCAATCGACCAATGCCCTGCAACTGGCGCAATGGCTGGAGGTGCAGCCGCAGGTGGCGCGGGTGTATTACCCCGGGCTGACCTCGCATCCGCAGCACGCGCTGGCCATGCGCCAGCAGAAGAGTGGCGGCGCTATTGTCTCTTTCGACGTGAAGGGTTGTCGGGAGGCCGCCTGGCGTGTGGTGGACAACTGTCACCTGCTGTCAATCACGGCGAATCTCGGCGATACCAAGACCACCATCACCCATCCGGCCTCGACGACTCACGGACGCATTTCGCCGGAAGCGCGGGCAGCATCGGGCATCGGCGAAGGTTTGCTGCGAATTGCCGTCGGCCTGGAAAGCCCGGCGGATATTCAGGCCGATCTGGTGCGCGGACTCAGCTAGACCAATCCAGCCGCCGCATCCCTGCGGCATCGATTTCCAGGGCGTCGCCTCGCCCTGTCTCCCAGTCAGACAACACCCAACGCTCCGCCGAGCCGTCGCCCAGTGTTATTGCTTCACGGCCGGGGCGATGCGTGTGACCGTGAATCATCAGGCGGCAAGCGGAATGGATCAAGGCGTCACGCACGGCCGATGGATTGGCATCCATGATCGCGGCGGTTTTTCCCTGCATGGCTTCGGCACTGCGGCGACGCAGCTCGGCCACTTCGGCACGGCGCTCAGCCAGCGGTCGGGCCAGGAAGTCGCGCTGCCAGTCGCTGGAACGCACCAGACGGCGAAACTGTTGATAGGGCAGGTCGTCGGTGCACACCGTGTCGCCGTGGAGCAGCAGAATCGCCGTGCCGCCAGCGCCGACTTTTTGTGACTCGTCGATGAGCATCATGCCGGCCGCCTGGGCAAAGACGTCGCCGATCAGGAAGTCCCGATTGCCGGCGAGGAAGTAAATGCGCAGGCCGCTATCGGCTGCCTGGCGTAGCAGCGAGCTGATGCGGACGTTGAAGGGATCGGCGAGATCGTCGTCGCCGATCCAGTACTCGAACAGATCGCCAAGGATGAACAGGGCTTCGGTTTTCTTCGCCGTGGTGTCGGCGAGAAAGCGGGCGAAACGGTCGGCGATGTCGGGGCATTCGGCCCTCAAGTGCAGGTCGGAAACGAAACGGGCGGTCCCGGCTATGTTCAGCATGGTTCCGCCCGTGGTATCGGTGGTATTCAGCGGGATTTAGACCACTTCGGCCTTTTCGAGGATCACGTCTTCCTTCGGCACGTTCTGGTGGAAGCCCTTGTTGCCGGTCTTCACGTTCTTGATCTTGTCCATCACGTCGAGGCCCTCGACGACGCGACCGAAGACGCAGTAGCCCCAGCCGTCCTGGCACTTGCCGTTGTCGAGGAAGTCATTGTCGGCGACGTTGAGGAAGAACTGGGCCGTGGCCGAGTGCGGGTCGGAGGTGCGGGCCATGGCGACAGTGCCGCGCTCGTTCTTGAGGCCGTTCTTGGCTTCGTTCTCGATGGGGGCGCCGACTTCTTTCTGGTTCATCTCGGGATCGAAGCCGCCGCCCTGGATCATGAAGCCGTCGATGACACGGTGGAAGATGGTGTTGTCGTAATGGCCAGATTCGACATAGGCGATGAAGTTGGCGACGCTCTTCGGTGCCTTTTCAGCGTCGAGTTCAAGGGTGATGGTGCCGTGGTTGGTGGTCAGCTTGATCATGGTTTGTCCTTTCGCGGTTATTTCTTTTCCGGCAGCAGCCGGACGGATTCGATGACGATGGGTTTGCTCGGCACGTTCTGGTGGAAGCCGGCATTGCCGGTAGCGGTCTTGCCGATTTTCTGCACGATGTCGAGGCCCTGCACGACCTTGCCGAAGACGGCGTAACCCCAGCCGTCGCGGGAGGGGTAGTCGAGGGGCGTGTTATTGACGAGGTTGATGAAGAACTGGGCGGTGGCCGAGTGCGGATCGCCGGTGCGGGCCATGGCGAGGGTGCCGGGCTCGTTCTTGAGGCCGTTCTTGGCTTCGTTCTGGATCGGGGCGCGGGTGTCCTTCTGCTTCATGTCAGAGGTGAAACCGCCACCCTGAATCATGAAGCCGTCGATGACGCGATGAAAGACCGTACCGTTGTAGAAACCGTCCTTGGTGTACTGAAGAAAATTTTCCACCGACTTGGGCGCCTTGTCGGCGTACAACTCGATGATCAGGGTGCCTTGTGAGGTCTTCATCTCCACCTGCGGATTGGCGGCATGGGCGGTGAAGACCAGCAGAGAAGCAAATACGAAGGCGAGCAGACGCAGCATCGGAACTTCCTAACGAGGTGTGGAAAAACGGGGCCCGAAGAAAGGGCAGGGGCAATGGGGTTAGGCCGAACCTTCGTGAATGATCTTCCAGCGGCCAGCTTCCTTGATCCAGTACTGACGTTTTTTCATCAGGTTGGACAGGTTGCTGGAGCGGTAGTCCTGTTCGAAGGTGACGACGACGTATTCTTCCTTGCCGGGATTACGGAACATGCTGACGTTGCCGGTGCCGACCTTGATCCAGCTCTTGCCGGCATTGACCTTGCGCTTCTGGTCCACCCAGGCGGCGTAGCCCTGGCCGTCGGCGCTGAACTTGTGTGAGTAATGGCGAGCGTATTTGTCGATGTCGCGGCTTTCCCAATCCTGCCGCCATTCCTCGATCATCTTGAGCAGGGAAGTGCGCTCGTTCTGCCAGTCGTCGAGGGAGAGCCACTCGATGTTGTTGCTGATGATCACTGGCGTCAGGCCGACTTCGAGGTTTTTCGATAGGGCGTCCAGATCCTGGTTGGCCAGCACCACGCAGCCGTCGGAGGCCTTGGGCGGGCGCGAGAAGGTGTCGGAGGGCGTGCCATGCAGCCAGATGCCATGACCGTTACGGCCCTGGCGCTTGTCCCATTCGTTGGGATAGTTGATTGGGAAGGCGCCGCTGCCGTAGAAGTCGGTGAGCTTCTGCCGTGGCAGGTTGCCGGTGACGTGATAGACGCCGATCGGGGTCTTCTTGTCGCCTTCGCGGAATTTCTCGGCGCCGAGCTTGCCCTGGGTGATGTAGTAGTCGGCAACAAAGCGCGGCGTACCCTTGTCGTTCTGGTACAGGTAGAGCCGCGATTTTTGCGTATCGACCACCACGGCATGCTTCTGCTCGGGATGCATCTGCAACAGATAGCGCGGCACGTAGTTGGCTTGGGGCTTGGTGCGATAGGCCTTGAGACGGGCCACTGCCTCATCGCGCAGGTCTGCCACCTTTTCACCGGTGGCAGTGGCCTGCGCGCCCGCATCGCCGAAGGCCTTCAGAGGCCGGGAGCGGGCCATCAGCAGGTCGCCACGGACCAGATGGGCAAGACGGAAATTCGGATAGGCCTTGATCAGCAGATCCGTCTGCTGGAGCGCCAGGTCGAGTTTGTTCTGCTCAATGGCGTCGAACACCTTGTCCAGCAGCGGTTCAGGCCCGGCATCGGTGTAGCGTGCCGCATCAGCCTGGGCGGCATCCTTCTTCAGGTGCTTCGGTGCCTTGCCGGCGGCATGGGCACTGCCCGCCAGAAACAGGCCGCCGACTACAACCGCCGTCAGGGTGCGCAGGGCCGCCATCAGTTGCCGACCCGCTCCTGCTGGATCAGCCACTTGCCGTCACGTTTGACCAGTTGCAGTACCTTGTTGCTGGAGCTCTTGAGGGAGGCCGACTTGTAGTGCTGGCGGAACTTGATGGTGGCGGTATCGCCATCCACGGTGACGCGCAGGTTTTCGTAGCTGACGTTGATGCTGCCTGGCTTGGCGATGCGCTTCTGGCGCTCCGACTCCCAGGCCGAGCGTGATTCGCCGCCAGGGGTCTTGAAATCACGGGCGTAGGTGGCAAGGTAGTTCTTCACGTCCTTGCGCGACCAGGAGTTGGCCCAGTGATCGAGCATCTT
This sequence comes from Rhodocyclaceae bacterium, assembly GCA_030824275.1. GTDB lineage: Bacteria > Pseudomonadota > Gammaproteobacteria > Burkholderiales > Rhodocyclaceae > JAVBXY01. The sequence goes on from JAVBXY010000029.1 coordinate 14,881, forward strand.
GGCGATGTCGGCGTTCGGGTCTGCCGCAGCAGGCTTTGTGGGCACCGACTTGGGCGGCTCGACGGGCTTGGCAGCGACAGGTGCAACAGGCGTTGCAACCGGTGTGGCAACTGCGGGGGTTGGCTTGGGCGGTTCGACCTTGACGGGCTCCGTCGGGCGGGCATCGGCAACCACGATCGGGGTGGGCTTGCCGCCCTTGCCCGGACGGGGTGAAGTCGTCATCAAATCGCGGATCAGCGCCAGCTTGTTCTGGGCGCTGGAGTTCGATGAATCCAGTTGCAAGGCCTTGTCGTAAGCCTGACTGGCGAGGCGGGCGTAGATGTCGCCAAGGTTCTCGTGGGCCGTGGCATAGGATGGATGGGTGCGAATCGCCATCTCCAGTGCCTGCTTGGCTTTCTCGTATTGCTTCTGCTGGGCGTAGATCACGGCCAGGTTGTTGTAGGGCTCGGGCAGTTCCGGGTAATCCTCGGTCAGCTTGGTGAAGATGCCGATAGCCTCATTGGGCTTGTTCATTTCCGTCAGGACGATGCCCTTGAGGAAGCGACCCTGAGCATCCTTGGGTTTGCCGGCCAGGTATTTGTCTACCTGCTCCAGAGCCTGGGCATGCTGTCCCTGCTTTAGCAGTTTGCCGATGTCCTGCACGGTGTCCGCACGGGCCACGGAAGTGAATGAAACGAGTGCGACGGAAATGGCGGAAGCCAGCAGGCGTGCGGCGTTGAGGCGGATTTGGGTCATGGTATATACTTCTCTTCGACGGTTGCCCGAGAAAGAGTTTCGCGGGGTCAAACCATGCAGGATTCAGTGGCGAATTCTAGCAAGAAGCCCCCCCTTCCGACAACCTGAGCCCGACTGATCAATGGGCCGATAATCCTTGTCTTTCGCGCCCATTTTTGTGCTTACGTTCCCATGCTGAAGATATTCAATACCCTGGCCCGTGAAAAGCAGGCCTTCGTTCCCCTGCAACCCGGCCGCGTGAACATGTACGTTTGCGGCATGACGGTTTACGATTTCTGCCATCTCGGCCATGCCCGGGTGATGGTGGTTTTCGACACGGTCGCGCGCTGGTTGCGGGCCAGTGGCTACGACCTGACCTATGTCCGCAACATCACCGACATTGACGACAAGATCATTCGTCGCGCTGGCGAGAACGGCGAGAGCATCCGCGCCTTGACAGATCGCTTCATCGCCGCCATGAACGAAGATGCGGCGGCGCTCGGCGTGCTGCGGCCGGACCACGAGCCGCGCGCCACAGAATACGTGCCGCAGATGCTCGACATGATCGGCAAGCTGGAAAAGAACGGCTATGCCTACGTCGCTGCCAATCGCGATGTCTGCTATTCGGTGCGCAAGTTCAAGGGCTACGGCAAGCTTTCCGGCAAATCCCTGGACGACCTGCGCGCTGGCGAGCGGGTGGATGTCATGGAGGGCAAGCAGGACCCGCTGGATTTCGTGCTCTGGAAGCACGCCCGCGATGACGAGGCCGCCGAAGTGCAATGGCAGTCCCCGTGGGGCACCGGGCGCCCGGGTTGGCACATCGAATGCTCGGCCATGGGCTCGCAACTCCTCGGCCAGCGTTTCGACATTCATGGCGGCGGTCAGGATCTGCAATTCCCTCATCACGAAAACGAGATCGCCCAGTCCGAGGGGGCCCATCAATGCCAGTATGTGAATTACTGGATGCACAACGGTTTCGTGCGCGTCGACGATGAAAAGATGTCCAAGTCCCTGGGCAACTTTTTCACCATCCGCGAGGTGCTGAAGAAATTCGATGCGGAGGTGGTGCGCTTCTTCATCCTGCGTGCCCACTATCGCAGTCCGCTCAACTATTCCGACGTACACCTCGACGACGCCCGTCATGCCCTGACGCGGCTCTACACGGCGCTGAAAGGTTTTGCCGGCAATCCGGCGGTGGATTGGAGTGAAGCCCACGCCCAGCGTTTCAAGGCAGCCCTCGACGATGACTTCGGTAGCTCGGAAGCCATGGCCGTGCTCTTCGATCTCGCCAATGCCGTTAATCGCGGCGAGACTGTGCTCGCCGGCCAGTTGAAGGCGCTCGGCGGCGTGCTGGGATTGCTTCAGCGCGACCCGCAGGAATTCCTTCAGGCAACCCCGGCGGGCGGCCTTTCCAACGAGGAGATCGACCAAAAAGTCGGCGCTCGCGCTACGGCGAAAAAGGAGAAGAATTTCGCCGAGTCCGACCGCATCCGCGACGAACTCAAGGCGGCCGGTATCGTTCTGGAAGATGGCCCGGCTGGAACCACCTGGCGACGCGCCTGAGTTTCAGCGTCTGCGTTTCAGCGGAAAATTCCGGCGTAAAAAAGCCCGCCGGATGGCGGGCTGAAGAGGAAGCGGAGGACTCCCTTTTATTGCTCCTTGCTGCAATCACGCAGCGTGATGCCTTTTTCCCTGGCGTAGGCCATCGAGGATTCCTCGATCTTGGCCCGGACGCGGGCTTTCTCTGGCTCGATCCAGCCGGAGATCGAAGTCCACTTGGCGCCATCCCATTGCTGGAACTTCAGCATGCCCGAGCCCTCGTGGTCGGCACAGGTGATCTTCAGCGGCGGCATGAAGCCGTCGGCGCCAAGCGCCTTCAGCCGCTTGTCGTCCAGGTTCAGGTTCTCCAGGCCCCAGCGTACCTGCTCGCCGGTCAGCGGCTTCTTGCCGTACTTTTCCTGGGCCTTGCGCACGCCCTCGACGGTGATGATGCCGGCGACGACGCCCCGGTTGTAGTAGGTGGCACCAATCAGTTCCTTCTTCTTCAGGTCACCCTTGTTCTTGCTGTAGAGGTGCTTGGCGATGTCCTTGACTACCGGGAAGTCGGCGCCGACGCCCGTGTAGTTGGCCGCGATGTAGCCCTTGGCAGCGGGACCGGGGCCGGTAGTGTCTTCTTCCGAAGCGGCCCAGGTGATACCGATCAGGCGCTCGCGGGGAAAGCCAATCTTGGCCGCTGCGGTGATCGCGCTCGGGGTCATGACGCCGGCGGACCATAGGATCACGTAGTCCGGTTTGGCCTGGCGCACCTGCAACCACTGGCTCTGCTGGTCCAGTCCGGGCGGAGCGACGGGCACCAGTTCCACGGTGAAGCCATAGCGGCTCGCCATGTCCTGCAGGATCGGTATGGCTTCCTTGCCGAATGCCGAGTCATGGAAGACGTAGCCGATCTTCTTGCCCTTCAGCTTGTCCATGCCACCTTCCTTCTGGCCGATGAACTTGACGATGTCGGTCGTCATGCTCCAGTAGTTGGTGATCATCGGGAAGATGTAGGGAAAGACTCGGCCATCGGAGGTGTCCGTACGGCCGTAGCCGATGGTCACCATCGGGATCTTGTCCTTGGCGACACGATCCACCAGACCATAGGTGATGCCGGAGGACATGGGCTGCACGTTGGTGGCGTAGGGGCTCTTGCCTTTGAGGCGCTCGTAGCACTCGACGCCCTTGGCGTTGTTGTACTCGGTTTCGCACTCTTCATGGCTGAACTTGACGCCGCCCACGCCGCCGTCGCGCTCGTTCACCATATTCAGGTAGTCGATCATGCCGGCGTAAAAGGTCTGGCCGATGGAGGCCAGGGGGCCGATCCGGTAACCGACGATGGGGACGAACTGGGTTTTTTCCTGGGCCTGGGCCATGGGGGTAATGCTGGTTCCCGCCAGTGCGAGCAGCGCGGCGAGCGAGATGCGCAGGGACATCTTTTTCATGGTGAGTGACTCCTCCTGTTGTAATGGACAGCTATTGGATGTGGGTTCTACTGGTTGGTGAAAACCGGTTTGCGTTTTTCCATGAAGGCCGCCATGCCTTCCTTCTGGTCGGCCAGGGCGAAGGCCGCATGCAGCGTGCGGCGTTCGAACAGCAGGCCTTCGTTAAGCGGTGATTCGAAGGCGCGACTGACGGCCTCCTTCATCATCATCAACACCGGCAGTGAGTGGCCGGCGATCTCGTGGGCGGTTGCGAGCGCTTCATCCATCAGCGACCCGGTGGCGACCACGCGCGAGACCAGGCCGCAGCGTTCGGCTTCCTGCGCATTCATGTAGCGACCGGTGAAGCACATGTCCATGGCCTTGGCCTTGCCCACCATCCGGGGGAGGCGCTGGGTACCACCGGCGCCGGGAATGGTGCCGATCTTGATTTCCGGCAGGCCGAAGCGGGCGTTCTCGGCGGCGAAGATCATGTCGCACATCATCGCCACCTCGCAGCCGCCACCCAGCGCCACGCCGGATACGGCCGCGATGACCGGTTTGCGGAAGGTTTTCAGGCGCTCCCAGTTGCGGGTGATGAAGTTTGAGCCATAGGCTTCGACGAAGCTCATGTGGCGGATTTCCGCGATGTCGGCGCCCGCCGCGAAGGCCTTTTCGCTGCCACTGAGTACCACGCAGCCGATGTTCTCGTCGGCCTCGAAGCCATCTAGCGCGGCGGCCAGTGCGTTCATTACCTCGTCGTTGAGGGCGTTGTAGACGTTCGGACGATTGAAGCGGATCAGCCCGACCCGGCCTTCGGTGTGAACAAGAACCAAGGAATCTGCTTCGGAACCCATTGCGCTTACCTGTCTGGCTGAGTGTGGATGGAACCTTAGCTAGCCTGATTTAATATGTCAACTAGTTTGCTTAAAATGTGATTTTCAACGGTTTGGTGTAACTCGATATTTGGTGCAATGCAAAATAATCATCTGCTTATTTCGTTGTTAGTTTATTGAAAATAAATTGAAATTGTTTAGTGGTTGAATTTATTGGTTGGTTGGTGACTTTTGGCTTTCTGGAATATTAACGTCAATCTATTGACTCAAGTTGTCAGTCGTTTCTACAATGCAGCCATCGCCAACATGGAGAGCCGGCAATGGAATTCAGTCTTAGTCCCGAGCAGCAAGCGCTGGTGGATACTGCCGGCAAGTTCGCCCGCAATCGCCTGGCTCCGGGTTACCGGGCGCGGGAGCAGGCCCTGTGTGTGGAACGCGAGGTGGTGCAGGAGATGGGCAGCATGGGCTTCCTCGGCCCCGAGATGCCTGAGGCCTGCGGCGGCATGGGGCTGGATTGTGTGACCAGCGGGCTGCTGCTGGAACAGATCGCCTATGGTGACTTCAACGTCTCCTACGTCAATCTGCTGGCCTCGCTATGCGGGCAGATCGTCTCCAGCCATGCCCACCCGGAGGTCGCCGCCGAGTGGCTGGGCGAAGTGGTGGCAGGCCGCAAGCTCATCGCCATCGCCCTCACCGAGCCCAGCGTCGGTTCCGACGCGGCCCGCCTCAAGTTGAAGGCGGTGCGTGACGGCGACGACTTCATCCTCAATGGCGAGAAGACCTCCATCTCCATGGCGACGCAGGCCGACGTGGCTGTGGTTTTTGCCCGCACCGGCCTGGAGTCCGACCGGGCGCGGGGCATCAGCGCCTTCCTTGTGCCGATGGATCTGCCCGGCGTATCGCGTACCGCCTTCGACGACATCGGCACCCGGCCGGTGGGGCGCGGCTCCATCTTCTTCGACAATGTGCGTGTGCCGCAGCGGATGATGCTGGGCGACGAAGGTCAGGGCTTCATCCAGGTGATGCAGGGCTTCGACTACAGCCGGGGATTGATCGGCCTGCAATGCATGGGCGTAGCGCGGGCCTCGCTGGACGAGACTTGGCGCTACATCCAGGAGCGCGAAGCCTTCGGCAAGCCCATCGGCGAATTCCAGGGAGTCACCTTTCCGCTGGCCGAGGCAGAGACCTACTACGAAGCCTGCCGGGCGCTATGCCTGCGCACGCTGTGGCTTAAGGACCAGGGCCTGCCGCATACGGCGGAGGCGGCCATGTGCAAGTGGTGGGGGCCGAAGCTGGCCTGCGACATCATCCATCAGTGCCTGCTCACCCACGGTCATGGCGGCTACGGCAGTGATTATCACTTCGGCCAGCGCTATCGCGACGTCATGGGCCTGCAGATCGGCGACGGCACCGCCAACATCATGAAGATGATCATCGGCCGCGAGAAGATCGCCAATCATCCTGCCTAAAGCTGCGACATGTTCTTCTGCAGGAGGTTGATGAAATGAATGAAGGCCAGCCGGTCGTCGAAGGAAAAGCCCTTCAGCGCCTGATCGTAGAAGGCGTGGATCGGGTCGGCCAGCTTGGTCCACAGCTCTTCGCCTTTGGCAGTGAGCTTGACCTTGCGCGAGCGGCGGTCTTCTTCACTGGTGGCCTTTTCGACCAGGCCGTCCCGTTCGAGGCGGCCGAGCAGGCCGGCCAGATTCTGCCGGCTCACCAGCAGGAAGCGCGAGAGTTCATTGACGCTCATGCCGCCCTTGGCCTGCGGCCGCGACAGGGCACCCAGCACCGACCACTGCTGGGTGGTGACGCCGAAGTCCTCGAGGGACTGGGTGCCCTTGGTGTGCAGCGTGTTGGCAGCCTGGAAAAAGCGGAAGAACAGCCGGTTGTTGATCTCGTAGGCCGCTTGGCTTTTTTCGCTGGAGAGGTCTTGCATGGTCGCGAGTCGGAAATGAAGTCAGGCGCTATTCAAGCGCAAAGCACGGCCACAACGCAATCAGAACTTAGTTTTTTCCACTAGAGGAGAACCAGAAATGAAAGGCATCAAGGATCAGGTAGTCATCGTCACCGGCGGCGCCGGCGGCATTGGCGCGGCGATATGCCGCCGCTTTGCGGAAGAGGGCGCCAAGGTCGCGGTGTTCGACATCAACCGCGAGGCCGCTGAAGCGGTGGCCACCGAGATTTCAAAAGTCGGCGCTGGCGGGACGGCGGCGCGCGCCTATGCCGTCGATCTCACCAGTCAGGAATCGGTGAATGCGGCCGTGGCTGCCGCCGAAAAGGAGCTGGGCCCCATCGCCGTGCTGGTGAATAACGCCGGCTGGGACAAGGCCGGCGCCTTCCTCGATACCGACAAGGCCCTGTGGGAGAAGATCGTCGCCGTCAATCTCTACGGCCCGCTTTACATGCACCACGCCGTACTCAAGGGCATGGTCGCCCGTGGCGCAGGCCGGGTCATCAACATCGCTTCCGATGCCGCCCGCGTGGGTTCCTCCGGCGAGGCCGTCTATGCATTCTGCAAGGGCGGCCTCGTTTCTTTTTCGAAGACCATGGCGCGCGAAGTGGCCCGCAAGCAGATCAACGTCAACGTCGTGTGTCCCGGCCCCACCGACACGGCCCTGTTCCGTGATTTCGCCGGTGAGGGCGAGAAGGGCGAGAAGCTGAAGGCGGCGCTCACCGGCGCCATTCCCTTCCGCCGCCTCGGCCAGCCCGACGATGTGCCGGGCATTGTCGTCTTCCTCGCCAGCGACGAGGCTTCCTTCATCACCGGCCAGGTCATCAGCGTCTCCGGCGGCCTGACCATGGCCGGCTAATCAACCCCACACATTGAGGACATGAACATGGACTACACCGACATTCTCTACACCAAGGCCGAGGGCATCGCCACCATCACCATCAACCGGCCCAAGTCCTACAACGCCTTCACCGCCAACACCTGCGAGGAGATCATCCATGCGCTGAAAGACGCCGACTACGACCGCGAGATCGGCGTCGTGGTGCTGACCGGCGCTGGCGACAAGGCCTTCTGCACCGGCGGTGACCAGGGCACCCAGGACGGCGGCTATGGCGGGCGCGGCACCATCGGCCTGCCGGTGGAGGAAATGCAGAGCGCCATCCGTGACATCAACAAGCCGGTGATCGCCCGTGTGAACGGCTATGCCATCGGCGGCGGCAACGTGCTGGTCACCGTCTGCGACCTCGCCATCGCATCGGAAACCGCCCAGCTCGGCCAGGTCGGCCCCAAGGTCGGTTCCGTCGATCCTGGTTTCGGCACGGCCCTGCTGGCCCGCGTTGTCGGTGAGAAGAAGGCGCGGGAAATCTGGTATCTGTGCCGCCGCTACACGGCGCAGGAAGCGCTGCAAATGGGGTTGGTGAATGCCGTCGTTCCCGCTGACCAGCTCGACGCCGAAGTGAAGAAATGGTGCGACGAGATTCTGGAAAAGAGCCCGACTGCCATTGCCCTGGCGAAGAAGTCGTTCAATGTCGATACGGAAATGATTCGCGGCATGGGCAACCTCGCCATGCATGCGCTAAAGCTCTACTACCAGACCGACGAATCGGCCGAGGGCGGCAACGCCTTCCGCGAGAAGCGCAAGCCGGCATTCCGCAAGCACGTGAAGTAATCATCCCCGGTACAGCCCCATGATCCGCGATCAGGAAACCATCAACATACTGCTCGACACCCTCCGTCGTTTCGTCCGCGAACGCCTGGTGCCACGGGAGGCGGAAGTGTCCGACACCGACGCCATTCCTGCCGACGTCGTTGCCGGCATGAAGGAGCTCGGCCTGTTCGGACTCTCCATCCCGGAAGAGTTCGGCGGCATGGGGCTGAGCATGGAAGAGGAAGTGCTGGCCGGCTTCGAGATCACCTGGGCCTCGCCGGCCTTCCGCTCCCTGATGGCGACCAACAATGGCATCGGCGCGCAAGGCATAGTGATCGACGGGACACCCGAGCAGCAGCAGCGCTACCTGCCGCGACTGGCGACCGGCGAGATCATCGGCTCTTTCTGCCTCACCGAGCCGGACAGCGGTTCGGATGCCGCCAGCCTGCGCACCTCGGCCAGGCGTGACGGCGATTCCTATGTCCTGAATGGCACCAAGCGCTTCATCACCAACGCGCCGGAAGCCGGCATCTACACGGTGATGGCGCGCAGCTCCGATGTACCGGGCGCCGACGGCATTTCGGCCTTCATCGTCGAGCGCGGTACGCCGGGGCTGAGCCTGGGGCACGTGGACGCCAAGATGGGCCACAAGGGCTCGCACACCTGCGACGTGATCTTCGAGGATTGCCGCATCCCCGCCGCCAACCTGATCGGTGGCAAGGAAGGCGTGGGCTTCAAGACAGCGATGAAAGTGCTCGACAAGGGCCGGCTCAACATCGCCGCCGCTTCGGTGGGCGCCGCCCAGCGCATGCTGTTTGACGCGGTCAACTACGCCCGAGAACGCAAGCAGTTCGGCAAACCCATCGGCGACTTTCAGTTGATCCAGGCCATGCTGGCCGATAGCAAGACCGAGATCTATGCGGCTCGCTCCATGCTGCTCGATGCTGCGCGGCGTCGCGATGACGGCCACAACGTCAATCTGGAGGCCGCCTGCGCCAAGATGTTCGCCTCGGAAATGTGCGGACGTGTGGCCGACCGGGCGGTGCAGATTTTTGGCGGTGCGGGTTACCTCGCCGAATACGGCATCGAGCGCCTCTACCGCGACGTGCGGCTGTTCCGCATCTATGAGGGGACGACGCAGATCCAGCAGATCGTGATTGCACGTGAATTGATCCGTAATGGCGTGGAATAAGGAAATGGCAATGAACTTTGTATGGGAAGACCCCCTGCTGCTGGAAGAGCAGCTCAGCGAAGACGAACGCATGATCCGCGATGCCGCCCGCGACTACTGCCAAGGCCAGCTCGCCCCGCGCATCCAGCTCGCCTTCCGCAATGAAACCACCGACCCGGCCATCTTCAAGGAGATGGGTGACATGGGCCTATTGGGCCCCACCATCCCCACCGAATACGGCGGTTCGGGTTT
>JAVBXY010000012.1 GCA_030824275.1 Rhodocyclaceae bacterium
GGTTCCCCGGTCGCCATGGGACTGCCTTCGATCTCGGCAAAACCCCACTTACATACTACCTTCAGCCCAGCAAGCACCTACACCTATCGGCTGTTTGGTTTTTAAAGAACGTTGCTTCGAAACCGCTTTTTACTTCAATTTCTGCGGCTTCGTTGCGTGCTGCTAAGCAGCGAAGAGGGCGCATTATAGGGAGACTTTTCGCACCGTCAACACCTTTGTGAATCTTTTTTATCAAAAAGATTTCAGGCGAGCATGACACGCGCAAATTTGCGCTTGCCGACCTGCAAAACAACAATCTCACCACTCTTTAAAATCAAGGTTTTGTCGCTGACCTTTTCACCATTCAAGCGTACACCGCCGCCATCAATCATTCGTAGCGCTTCGGACGTACTGGCGACCAGTTGAGCACTTTTCAGCACTTGCGCGATGGCTCCAGCGGCCACAGAACGCTCTGGCATGTCCTCCGGCAACGCACCTTTCTGGAATCGCAATTCCCAATCGCTCAATGCATCGTCGGCATCTTTCGACGAATGGAAGCGCGCGACAATCTCCCGCGCCAACAATACCTTCACATCCCGTGGATTGCGGCCATCGGCGATCTCTCGCTTCAGGCGCTGAATTTCGTCGCTCCCCTTGAACGAGAGCAGATCGAAGTATCGCCACATCAGCTCATCGGAAACTGACATCAGCTTGCCGAATATCTCTTTCGACGGTTCGGCGATACCGATATAGTTGCCAAGAGACTTGGACATTTTATTGACACCGTCCAGCCCTTCCAGCAAAGGCATCATCAATACGCATTGCGGCGATTGACCGTAGTGCTTCTGGAGCTCCCGGCCAACCAGCAGGTTGAATTTCTGATCCGTCCCGCCCAGTTCAACATCCGACTTCATGGCGACGGAGTCGTAGCCCTGGCACAAGGGATACAGGAACTCGTGGATCGCAATGGGCAGGCCACCGGCATAGCGTTTTGAAAAGTCGTCTCGCTCCAGCATCCGGGCTACCGTGTGCTGCGCTGCCAGCTTGATCATGCCGGCAGCGCCGAGCGGCTCAAACCAGGTGGAGTTGAAGCACACCTCGGTTTTCTGTGGATCGAGAATCTTGAATACCTGTTCGCGGTAAGTCTCGGCGTTGGCCAGAATCTGTTCCCGGGACAACGGTGGACGCGTGGCATTTTTGCCGGTAGGGTCGCCGATCATGCCGGTGAAGTCACCGATCAAAAACATGATGTGATGGCCGAGATCCTGAAAGTGGCGCATCTTGTTGATCAGCACGGTATGTCCAAGATGCAGGTCGGGCGCCGTAGGATCGAATCCGGCCTTGATACGTAGCGGCCGGCCGGTTTTGAGCTTATCGACAAGCTCGGATTCGATCAGCAGCTCGTCGGCACCGCGCTTGATCAACGCCAGTTGGGAATCTGTATCGGCCATAATGAAAGAAGCACCCGGATTTGACGGATGGGGGATTTTTGCTACACTCGCCGGACTTTCAGTCCCTCCGCCCATCCAATTGCATAAAGAAAAGAGCGGGATTCTAGCGCAACTCCAATCCACCCTAGCCCATCGCCCCGGTACGTTCTGGGCGACCATGGGTGTCGCGGGGGTGTCCCTGTTTGGCATGGTTGCCGCCTTCGGCACAGTTGCAGAAGGTGCGGCTGTCGGTCTCTTTGCCCAGAAGCAAGTTGTCGAGTCGCTGCCTTTGCCCGCGACGCTGATGGCAGAACCATTGGAAGCGGAAGCAGCGGGCTTCTTGCACGAGGAGCGAGTACAGCGGGGCGACACCGTCGCTGAACTGCTGCAACGCCTCGGCGTCAATGATCGGGAAGCCTTGGAATTCCTGCGTCAGAACGCATCGACCCAGCTCTTGTTCCGCCAATTGAGTCCGGGTAAGAATCTCACGGCCCGAACAACCCAGGAAGGGGGATTGCAGACCCTGGTCTTTCCTCTCAATGGCGGCAAAGACATGGCTCTGGTCGTCGAGCGGCAGGACAAGGGTTTTGCGGCCAAAGAACAGCCTCTGCAATTGGAAACCCAAGTCGTCATGAAGTCGGCTGAAGTTCGCCATTCGCTCTTCGGTGCCTCTGACGCTGCCGGCATTCCCGACTCTGTAGCAACGGCGTTGGCGGATATCTTTGGCGGCGATATCGACTTCCATCGTGACCTGCGTCGTGGCGACCGCTTTGCAGTGATTTACGAATCCATTACCCATCTGGGACGCGCAGTCCGTAGCGGACGTATTCTGGCTGCCGAATTCACCAACAACGGCAAGACCTACCGTGCTGCCTGGTTTGCCGATCCGGTTGGTGGCGAAAACGCCGGCGGTTATTACACGGCGGACGGCAAGAGCATTCGCAAGGCCTTCCTGCGCTCGCCTCTCGAGTTTTCCCGCATCACCTCTGGTTTCACTACCGCCCGCTTCCATCCGGTTCTCCAGAAATGGCGGGCGCACAAAGGCATCGATTACGGTGCGCCCACAGGAACCCGTATCAAGGCCACAGGAGATGGGGTGGTCGACTTTGTCGGGGTGAAGGGGGGGTATGGGAAAGTCGTCGTGCTCCGCCACCAGAGCCGTTACACGACGCTCTACGGACATCTGTCCGGCTTTGCTTCTGGTTTGCGCAAAGGGAATCGCGTCAATCAGGGCGACATCATCGGCTTTGTCGGAGCCACGGGCCTTGCCAGCGGCCCCCATCTGCACTACGAATTCCGTATCGGCGATGTCCATCAGAATCCATTGGCCATTGCGCTGCCTAGCGCACCGCCACTGACAGCCCAGCAACTGGGGCGTTTCAAAGTTCAGACCGAATCACATCTTGCCCGGCTTGACCTGATCCGCAGCCTCAACCTCGCCCAGGTCGACTGATATGCCAGCGCTGTACGTCGGACTGATGTCCGGCACCAGCCTGGATGGCGTCGATACAGTGTTGGTGGATTTCGCCAGCGAATCGCCAAATACACTCGCCACTCTCTGGCAGCCCTATCCGGACAGCCTACGGCAGCAAGCCCTTGCCTTGCAAGCGCCTCGCCTGAATGAAATTCACGATGCTGCGCTCCTGGCCAATCTGCTCGCCCGCATCTATGGTGATGCAGTTCTGGCATTGCTCGCCAAGGCCGATGTCCCATCCAGTGAAATCGCCGCCATCGGCTGTCATGGACAAACGATTCGGCATCAACCGGCCAGCGGCTATACCATCCAACTTAACAATCCGGCGCTACTGGCGGAGCTGACCGGGATATCCGTTATTGCCGACTTCCGCAGTCGGGATATTGCAGCCGGTGGCCAGGGTGCCCCTCTTGTCCCGGCCTTTCATGCGTCGGTATTTGGTAATCCGCATAGCAGGCGAACCATCCTCAATCTGGGAGGGATCGCCAATCTGACGACCCTGATTCCCGGGCAGGCAGTGACCGGCTTCGATTGCGGGCCGGGCAATCTGCTGATGGACGCATGGATCGAACAAAACCAAGGGCATCGCCACGACGAAGATGGTCGCTGGGCGGCCAGCGGGCAAACTCTCCCCGCACTGCTCGACAGCCTGCTCGCTGATCCATTCTTTGCGGCAAATCCTCCCAAAAGCTGTGGCCGGGATGAATTCAATCTGTCATGGCTAGCGCAACATTTGGCAGGAAGCGAACGTACGGAGGACGTCCAGGCCACGCTGCTGGAATTCACTGCCATCACCGTTACGCAAGCCATTACCCGCTGGTGCAGCAATCCGGAAGAGGTTTTTGTTTGCGGCGGCGGCGCCCATAACGGCGCGCTGATGGCAAGACTCGGACAATTGCTCATCAATTGCCGTGTCGCCAGCACCGACTTTTTGAGTTTGTCGCCCGACTGGGTAGAGGCCGTTGCCTTCGCCTGGTTGGCGAGGCAAACCCTGAACGGCAAAACAGGGAACCTCCCCGAAGTGACAGGCGCCAGCGGCGCCCGCATCCTCGGGGCGATCTACCCGGCCTGAGACCGGGATCAGCGGATCAGGCGGAGAACGACGAGCCGCAACCGCAAGTGCTGGTAGCGTTCGGGTTCTTGATCACGAACTGCGAGCCTTCGAGGCCTTCGGTGTAATCGATCTCAGCGCCAACCAGATACTGATAGCTCATCGGATCAATCAACAGGGTCACGCCGTCCTTCACCATGGCGGTGTCGTCTTCATTGGCGACTTCGTCGAAGGTAAAGCCGTACTGGAAGCCGGAGCAGCCGCCGCCGGTCACGAAAACCCGCAGCTTGAGATCCGGGTTGCCTTCTTCGACGATCAATTCCTTGACCTTGTTCGCCGCGCTATCGGTGAAATTGAACGGGGTCGGCATTTCGGTGGGTGCGTTCATGGTGTTCTCCTGTTGGGTGTCCCGGGGTAGGGCAGTAGATATGTCTTGAAATTATGGTTTCAACGGCAGGGCAGGTCAATTACTTGCAGCAAGCTTCAATTCAACGGACTTTGCGGGCATTCCCTGATGCACAAGACGGCCTTGAACCACAGCGCCAAGGTGCATTTCCACAGTGCTGTACTCTACATCCCCTGTGACCCGGGCGCGAGCCTGGAGTTCGAGAAATTCGCTGGCATGCACCGGGCCAATCACGGTGCCGTTGATCACCAGGTGGGAAACAGAAATTTCACCCTCGATACGGGCATGTTCGCTGATCACCAAGGTGGTCGGCTGATCAGCCGCACCACGGACATTTCCCTTGATTTCGCCATCGACACGCAGACCGCCGGTGAAGGTCACATCCCCCGCAAGGGCAGTTCCCGCGCCAATCAGACTATCGATACGGCCCTGTGGTTTGACGGATTTCTTGCCGAACATGGAAACGTCTCCTTATCTTGACTCCGGGTCAGAGAGTCACATTCTGAGTAGCCTTGACGACACCATCCTGTATCAGACGGGCCTCAATTCGCTGGATCTGGGTTCCCGCCGCGACATTGAACGTACCTTCCAGCCGCCGAAAATAGCGGAAACTGACTTGAAACTGGCTCGCACCTGGGTCACCGGCAACGGGGATTTGCATCATAGCAGTCTCCTTGCCTCGCTGCACGGTTGCGACAAACTGGAGCATCCCTTTGAATTCTTTGTCCTTTTTATCTCCGGTCTGAGCCAACAGCAAACGATAGCGATACTGCCCTCCCGAGCCCACCGGAGCAATCTGGAGTCGGCTGATGGCCAGCCCGAATTCGCCCGCCTGTCCTCCCGCCAGATTCTCGAACATGGCCAGATCAGCTTTGAGGCGGATGTTCTCCTCCTCCAGCGTCTTGATCTGGCCGGAAAGCATTTCCTGTGTTGTGCTCTCTATACGCAAGCGACTTTCGCTGGCATTCGCCACGGTACGCGCTGACTCCAGCTCCGACTGGAGTTGGGCCAGGCGCTTTTGCATCGAATCGATCTCCTGGACGCTTTCGCTCTGCTCGAATCCCGCAAAGCGCCGGCCGGCGTCATAAATCCAGCCCGCCAGCGCCAGGGATGCCGCAGCCAACACGATCACCGACGATGCACGCCAGTACCATGGGACGTGAGTACGCACTGCCACCCGAGGGGCTGAAATACCGAAGCGGCCGCGTAGCCGCCTCAGCGTCAGGGCAAGACGGGAACTAGCGAGAGTCCGGCGCATTCGTCGAATCCGAACATGATGTTCATGTTCTGTACTGCTTGGCCAGCAGCACCCTTGACCAGATTGTCGATGACCGAAAGCACCACCAGCGTGTCGCCGCCCTGCGGCCGATGGATGGCAATCCGGCAGGTATTGGCGGCCCGCACGGAACGGGTTTCAGGATGGGACTTGGGCGGTAACACATCAACGAAGGGTTCGTTGGCGTAACGTTCCTCGAACATGGCCTGGAAATCCGCCTCCCGCGTAATGCGGGCGTAGAGCGTTGCATGTATGCCACGGATCATCGGCGTCAGATGGGGAACGAAGGTCAGTCCAACCTCTCTTCCAGCGGCAAGGGACAGGCCCTGGCGTATTTCCGGCAGATGGCGATGGCCGGGCACCCCATACGCCTTGAAGTTGTCGGCCGCCTCCGAAAACAGGCTATGGACCTCCGCCTTACGACCCGCACCGGACACTCCGGACTTGGCATCCGCAATCAGAGAGGTCGTATCGACGCAGCCATTTTCGATCAAGGGCAGGAAGCCCAGTTGGGTCGCCGTGGGATAGCAACCCGGATTGGCGATCAGCCGTGCGCTGCGAATCTTCTCGCGATTGACTTCCGGCAAGCCGTAAACCGCCTCCGCGACCAGATCCGGGCTGGCGTGGCTCATGCCGTACCATTTTTCCCAAACAGCAATGTCCTTGATGCGGAAATCGGCCGCCAGATCGATCACCCGGACGCCGGACGCCAGCAAGGCTTCCGCCTGCTGCATGGCGATACCGTTGGGCGTGGCGAAGAAAACCACGTCGCAATCACCGAGAGGCGCATCCTTCGGATCACTGAAGTCGAGTTTGACGTAGCCGCGCAGGCTGGGAAACATGCCGGCCACCGCCGCGCCCGCCTCGCCTCGCGACGTAATGGCCACCAACTCCACCTCTGGATGGAGTGCCAGCAAACGCAGGAGTTCGACCCCTGTGTAACCCGTGCCGCCAACGATACCGACCTTGATCATGCGTTTCCTCCTGCCGTGCGAAGAAGAATGGTAACAGAGACGAAAAAGCCGCCCGAAGGCGGCTTTCTTTCCCGACTGCGGGGAAGCGATTAACGCTTCGAGAACTGCTTCCGGCGACGGGCCTTGCGCAGACCGACTTTCTTGCGCTCGACTTCGCGGGCATCGCGAGTCACGAAACCAGCACTGGAGAGAGCGGGCTTCAGGGTCGCATCATATTCGATCAGAGCGCGGGTGATGCCATGGCGCACGGCGCCGGCCTGGCCAGATTCGCCACCACCGGAAACATTGACCAGAATATCGAAGGTCGCCGTGTGCTGGGTCAGTTCAAGAGGCTGACGCACGACCATACGGCCGGTTTCGCGCGAGAAGAACTCGTCCACCGGCTTGTCGTTGACCACGAACTTGCCGCTACCGGCACGGAGGAAGACGCGGGCGGTCGCGGACTTGCGACGGCCGGTGCCATAGTATTGGGTGACTGCCATGACTGCTCCTTAGATTTCCAGCGCCTTGGGCTGCTGGGCGGCGTGCGGATGGGCGGCGCCGGCGTAGCACTTCATCTTCTTCAGCATTGCGTAGCCCAGCGGGCCCTTCGGCAACATGCCCTTGACCGCCTTCTCGAGGATGCGACCGGGGAAACGCTGCTGGAGCTTGATGAAGTTGGTTTCGTAGATACCGCCGGGGTAACCCGTGTGGCGGAAATACTTCTTGTCCTGGGCCTTGTTGCCGGTCACCTTCAGCTTGTCCACGTTAACGACGACGATGAAATCACCGGTATCGACGTGGGGGGTGTAGATGGCCTTGTGCTTGCCACGCAGGCGACGAGCGATCTCGGCAGCCAGGCGACCCAGCACCTTGTCCGAGGCATCGACGACAAACCAGTCGTGCTGGACTTCATGCGGCTTGGCGGAAAATGTCTTCATTGTTTTGTCCTTGCTTGCTTCGTACTCTGCGTGCGTCCAAGCGGCTTTCGGCTAAGAATTCAACCGGCCTGCCAGACGGAAAGCCGAGCATTCTATCCAATGGAAAAGGCGCCTGTCAAACCTCTTTTTATATCAAAGGAAAATCAGGCTTCCTGCATCATCCGCCAATACTGGTATTTCATCATCCCGGCAGCACCGGCAACGATGGCCACCAGGGTCAGCAAAGAGCCCACGGCCAGGGTCGAAACGCCGGTAATTGCCTGACCGACCGTGCAGCCCATGGACAGCACACCGCCGATGCCCATGAGCACAGCGCCCACCGCGTGATTGCCGAAATCCTTGGCATCGACGAACCACTCGACCCGGAAACCGCGCGTCACGACGGCGTAGATGAACGAGCCAACGATCACCCCGATCAGAGCAACGATGCCGAAGTTGATCAGCGAGGTATCGGCCGGATTCATCACATAACGGGCCAGATCGCCCATCGGGCTGATGAAGGTGAAGGACTGGGTTTCCACCCGCAGCGGCTTCACATCGGCAAAGTCGGCGAATTCCTTCCAGGCGGTGCCCATGGAGCCGCCGGTGACGTACCAGCCAACGATGACCGCTGCGCCAATCACCACGCCACCGAGGATATTGTCAAAGTTGCCGCGAAAATCGCGGGAGGCGAAGGCGAAGCCCAGCAGAGCGACAGCCAGCGCCACTCCGACACCCGTATTGCCGAGCCCGGTGAGATCGCCCAGAGCCTGGCTGGTCTTGCCGCTGGCACCCAGATTGATGGTGCTCGCCGAAATCCAGCTATTGAATACGGTGTTGTAGAAATCAGTCCACAACATCGCATAGGCGCAGGCCGAGGCGATGACCAGCACGACAATGGACTTCAGGTTGCCGCCGCCGATACGGATCAGGGTCTTGTTGCCGCAACCCGACGCCAAGGTCATGCCGATACCGAACATCAGGCCGCCGAGTACATAGCGCAGCCAAGCCAGATTGGGTGTGCGGTAAGGCGGAAAGGTGCTGGTGCCGATGACCACCTTGCCCGACGCTTCCAGCGCGGCGACGCCGAGAACGGCCACCGCAATGGCGAGAAACCAGGCCCGCAGGCGGCCGGTGTCGCCCATATTGACCCAGTCCGATACTGCGCCCATGGTGCAGAAGTTGGTCTTGTTGGCCACGGCACCCATGATGATGGCGGTGACGAAAACGATGCTCAGAACCTGATAGTGGATGGTGAATTCCATGCGTGTCTCCTATGTGCGGGCCGCTTGTAGGCTTTCTGCTGGCCCTCGCAAGAACGGCAATTCTACGGATGCCGTCAGCGCCGCCGGATCAGTCTTCTTTGCCCGGCAATAATCCCATTCAATTGCTGGCCAGGTAGTGCGTCGGGTCGGTAACCCCTGCCGCGGCAAAGCCTTCGGAGCGTAGCCGGCAGGAATCGCAGACGCCGCAGGCGCGCCCGCTTTCATCGGCCTGATAGCAGGAAACCGTAAGGCCGTAGTCGACGCCCAGGCGTTGGCCTTCGGCAATGATGCGGGCCTTTGAGAGATCGATCAGCGGCGCATGCACCGTCAACGCATGCCCCTCGACACCGGCCTTGGTAGCCAGGTTGGCCAGGGTTTCGAAGGCGCGGATGAACTCCGGCCGGCAATCCGGATAACCGGAGTAATCGACAGCATTGACACCGACGAAGATATCCCGCGCACCCAACACCTCGGCCCAGGCCAGCGCCAGTGAGAGCATGATGGTGTTGCGCGCCGGCACATAGGTCACAGGGATACCCGGCTGCACACCGGCCACGGGTAAGGCAATCGATGTATCGGTCAGCGCCGAGCCGCCGAACTGGGAAAGATCCATGTGCAGGACGCGATGAGCGGACGCACCGAGATGCCGCGCAACACGGTCGGCCGCAAGCAATTCGGCACTGTGGCGTTGGCCGTAATCCACCGACAGGCAATAGCAGGTGAAGCCCTGTTCACGGGCAATGGCAAGGACGGTGGCGGAATCGAGGCCGCCGGAAAGGAGGACGACTGCGGGTTTCATGGCCGCGATGGTAGCAGGGGAGAACAGGGTGACCAAATCGGCGCGGGGTGGGCGCGAAGTGGCCTGTCCTATAATTGAGCCTCCCAACCGCGACAAATCCAACAATGACCAAGAAAGTGTTCATCCGTACCTTCGGGTGCCAGATGAACGAATACGACTCCGACAAGATGATCGACGTACTGGCCGGTGCCGAGGGCACGGTCAAGACGGACAATCCCGAGGAAGCCGACATCATCCTGTTCAACACCTGTTCCGTGCGCGAAAAAGCGCAGGAAAAAGTGTTCCACGACCTTGGTCGCGTCCGCCATCTCAAACAATTGAATCCGAATCTGGTGATTGGCGTCGGCGGCTGCGTCGCCAGCCAGGAAGGCGACGCCATCGTCGCCCGCGCGCCTTATGTGGACGTTGTCTTTGGCCCACAGACTCTGCATCGCCTGCCGCAACTTCTGGCCGCCCGGCGCAGTTCCGGCAAGTCCCAGGTAGATGTTTCCTTCCCGGAAATCGAAAAGTTCGACGCCATGCCGCCGGCCCGCAAGGAAGGCTCGTCCGCCTTCGTGTCCATCATGGAAGGCTGCTCGAAATACTGCACCTTCTGCGTCGTCCCCTACACGCGGGGCGAGGAGGTATCGCGGCCGCTGGCCGACGTGCTGGCCGAGGTTGTGGGACTCGTCGACCAGGGCGTGCACGAAATTACCCTGCTTGGACAGAATGTCAATGCCTATCGTGGGGACATGGACGACGGTGACACGGCGGACCTCGCCTACCTGATCGAAACCATTGCCGAACTCGACGGCCTCGAACGCATCCGCTACACCACCTCACATCCGCGCGAAGTCACACCGCGCCTGATCGAGACTTACCGCAAGGTGCCCAAGCTGGTTTCGCATCTGCATCTGCCGGTGCAATCCGGCTCCGACCGCATCCTCGCCGCCATGAAACGCGGCTACACCGCGCTCGAATACAAATCGCTGATCCGCAAGCTCAAAGCTGCGCGGCCTGACCTCTCGCTGTCCTCGGATTTCATCGTCGGCTTCCCCGGCGAAACTGACGCGGACTTCGAGAAGACCATGGAGCTGATCAAGGAAATCGGCTTCGACAACAGCTTCTTCTTCATCTACAGCCCGCGCCCCGGCACCCCAGCCGCCGACCTCGTCGACGACTTGCCGCAAGAGGCCAAGGTGCAGCGCCTGCTCCGCGTCCAGCACGCCATCGAAGGCCGTGCGCTGGAAATCAGCCAGACCATGGTCGGCAGCGTGCAACGGATTCTGGTCGAAGGCCATGCCCGCAAGGATGCTGCCGAACTTGCGGGACGCACCGAGAACAATCGCGTCGTTAACTTCGCTGGTCAGGCCCGCCTGATCGGTCAGTTCATTGACGTCCGCATCACCGCCGCGCTGCCCCACAGCCTGCGCGGCGAAATCCTCATTGCGGAACACGCCCTCTGAACGCCGCCGCCCGCCCCCTGACCGTCACCCTTCAGCCGCTCGACAACGAGCGGCTGAAGAATCTCTGCGGCCCCCTCGACGAGAATCTGCGTCAGATAGAAGCAGCCTTCGACGTCACCATCGCACGACGCGGCGAACACTGCCGCATCAGTGGTGATCCGGCCCAGACACGCACCGCTGCCGACGCCCTGCGGCACTTCTACGAGCTCGCCCATCAGCCCCTGTCTATCGACGAACTCCAGCTCGGCCTGATCGAGATCGCACGCAGCAAGCATGCACGCGTCGGAGCACAGCCCGGTGCCGGCCTGCTGACGCGCAAGACCGATCTGCACGGCCGCACGCCCAATCAGGTCAAGTACCTGAAGGCCATCCAGGATCACGACATCAGCTTCGGCACCGGCCCCGCCGGCACCGGCAAGACCTATCTCGCCGTGGCCTCGGCGGTGGACGCCTTCGAGCGCGATCAGGTCAGCCGCATCGTCCTCACCCGTCCCGCCGTTGAAGCCGGCGAGCGGCTCGGCTTCCTGCCCGGCGACCTGGCGCAGAAGGTCGATCCCTATCTGCGACCGCTCTATGACGCGCTCTACGACCTGATGGGTTTCGACAAGGTGGCGCGCATGTTCGAAAAGCAGAGCATCGAGATCGCCCCGCTCGCCTACATGCGCGGCCGCACGCTGAACCACGCCTTCATCATCCTCGACGAAGCGCAGAACACCACGCCCGAACAGATGAAGATGTTCCTCACCCGCATCGGCATCGGCGCCAAGGCCGTGGTTACCGGCGACGTCACCCAGATCGACTTGCCGCGCGGACAGAAGTCCGGCCTCATCGAAGCCCGCCGTGTACTGGCCGATGTACGCGGCCTGTCCTTCACCGAATTCGACGCCAGCGACGTGGTGCGCCATCCGCTGGTGGCGCGCATCGTCGATGCCTACGAGAAACATGGCGACCACAGCCCCCGCCAAGCCTGAGCTGACGCTTTCCATCCAGTATCCCGGCGGCAAGGTCGATGTGCCGACCCGCGCCCAGGTGCGCCGCTGGGTGAAAGCCGCTTGTCCCCTGCCGGCGGAAGTCACCGTACGCTTCGTCGATGCCGACGAGGGGCGCCAGCTCAACCACGACTACCGGGGCAAGGACTACGCCACCAACGTGTTGTCTTTCCCCTATGAAGCCGGCGAAATCATCATTGGCGATCTCGTCATATGCACCGCCGTAGTGCTCCGCGAGGCCGATGAACAGGGCAAAGCGCTGGAGGCCCACCATGCCCACCTCATCGTGCATGGTATGCTGCACCTACAGGGATACGACCACGAAACAGGCGCCCGCGACGCGAAAAAAATGGAAGCTCGCGAACGGGAAATACTTGCCGCACTCGATTACCCGGACCCCTATCAATAACCCCGAACGAAATGGACCCTTCCAGTAGACCCAGTTTGATCGAGCGGATTTCCGCGCTGCTGCTGCGCGAGCCCGAAGACCGCGAACAACTCCTTGAACTGCTGCACGGCGCCTTCGAGCGCCACCTGATGGACGCCGATGCGCTGTCCATCATCGAGGGCGCCCTTTCCGTGGCCGACATGGCCGTGCGCGACATCATGGTGCCGCGCGCACAAATGGATGTCATCGACATCAACGAGCCCGCCGAGAAGATCATCGAGGTCGTGCTCGACACGGCCCACTCCCGTTTCCCCGCCATCGGCGAAGGCCGCGACGACGTCATCGGCATCCTGCTCGCCAAGGATCTGCTGCGCTACTTCGCCGGCAAGGAACTGGACCTGCGCGACACCCTGCGCCCGGCCATCTTCGTACCCGAATCGAAGCGGCTGAACGTGCTGCTGCGCGAATTCCGCGCCTCGCGCAATCACATGGCCATCGTCGTCGACGAATACGGCGGCGTTGCCGGCCTGGTCACCATCGAGGACGTGCTGGAACAGATCGTTGGCGACATCGAAGACGAATACGACTTCGACGAAACCGAGGACAACATCGTCCTCGACAACACCGGCCGCTATCGCGTCAAGGCTGTCACCGAGATCGAAGACCTGAATACCGCCTTCGGCAGCGCGTTCGCCACCGAGCATTTCGACACCGTTGGCGGGCTGGTCATCCATCATCTCGGCCGTCTGCCCAAGCGCAACGAGGTCGTCAATATCGACGGCCTGCGCATCCAGGTGCTGCGTGCCGACAGCAGACGCGTGCACACCCTGCTGATCGATCCGCAAAAGGGCCTCGCCCTCAGCACGGGCGAATGACGCGGCAGCTCGTCGCTGCCGTACTGCTGGGCGCGTTCTGCGTCCTCGGCTTCGCACCCTTCGATACGTATTTCGCCGCGCATTTATCCGCGCCCCTACCCGTCTGGCCAGCGCCGACTTTTTCCCTGGCCGGCCTGTTCCTGCTCTGGCAACGCGCCTCCACCTCCCGTCAGGCGGCGCTGCTGGGGTTCAGCTGGGGGCTGGGCTGCTTCCTCGGCGGCGTCTCCTGGATCTATGTCAGCCTTTCGCAATTCGCCGGCATGGCGGCGCCGGCTGCTGCGGCGGCCACGCTGCTGTTCTGCGCTTACCTCGCCCTGTTCCCGGCACTCGCCGGCGCGCTCCTGCTGCACTGGCGGCGCAGTGGGCTGCGCGACGCATTCCTTTTCGCCAGCCTGTGGACGCTCAGCGAATGGCTGCGCGGCAGCTTGTTCACCGGCTTCCCCTGGCTTGCCATCGGTTACTCGCAAACACCTCCCAGCCCGTTGGCCGGATGGGCCTCGGTGCTCGGCGTCTATGGCATCGGCTTCGTCGTCGCCCTGATCGGCGGCTTGCTAGCCGTGGGCTGGCGCCGGCCGCTAGTGTGGGCCAGCGTCGTCGCCCTGATCGGTGGCGGCGCCGTGCTGCGGAGCATGGAATGGACCCAGCCCACCGGCGCGCCCGTCAAGATCGCCCTGTTGCAAGGCAATGTGCCGCAGAGCATGAAGTGGGACCCGAATCGCCTGCCGCTATCGGTGGATACCTACCTGCGCCTCGCCGCCGAAAATCCCGCGACGCTCACTGTCCTGCCGGAGACCGCGATTCCGCTGTTCTTCAACGAAGTGCCGCTGGACATCCTGCGCGGCCTCACCCGTCATGGCGATGCCCTGATCGGCGTCGCCGTCAGCACTCGCGGTGGCGGCTACACCAATGGCGCCGTGGCCCTGACACCCTCACTGGCAGCCAGCGCCTACGCCAAGCGTCATCTGGTGCCCTTCGGCGAATACGCGCCGCCGGGCTTCGGCTGGTTCTTCCGCTTCGCCAGCATCCCCATGTCGGATTTCACCGCCGGACCGCCGCTCCAGTCGCCCTTGCAAGTGGCCGGTCAGCGCATCGCGCCCAATATCTGCTACGAGGATTTGTTCGGCGAGGAATTGCTGCCTGGCCTGACGGAGGCCACGCTGCTGATCAACATGTCGAACACTGCCTGGTTCGGCGATTCGCTGGCCCAGCCGCAACACTTGCAGATCGCCCAGGTCCGCGCCATCGAAACCGGCCGCGTCATGCTGCGGGCCACTAACACGGGCATGACGGCCATGGTCGGACCGGACGGTATCGTCAAGGCGGCGCTACCGCCTTTCACTCGTGGCGCATTGGTCGTGGAAGCGCAAGGCCGCCAGGGGCTCACGCCCTATGCCCGTTGGGGCAATCTGCTGATCCTGTTGATCGCCGCTGGCGCGTGCGTCGCGGCAACGCGCCGGCGAAAAACTCAGAGCTTGTAGCCGGCCAGATCGATGCTCAACACCGGCCGGCCCATGGCCACATAGGCGGCGGCAAGGAAGCGGCGCAAGTCGTCGGTCGGCGCAGCATACGTCTCGGACTTGAACTCCAGCGCCAGCATCAGGACCTGGTCCACCAGCAGCACCTTGCCCATCGGATTGGGCGTTTCCAGTCCCGCCTTGCCAAAGGTTTCGGCGATCCAGTGACGAGCGGACTGCGCATCGAAGGCGCCCAGTTCGGCCGCCGAGAGTTGCACACCGTAACGCTCACCGCTCTTCAACACCACGCTGACTTGCTGTTCCACGTCGCCACTCCTTGTTTGAAATTGCAGCGATCATACCGCGCCCGAGGATGCTCCAGTGTGCCCGAACAGCCCCGGAAACCTTGTAAAATCGCGTGCTTGCGATTTCGCCCAACACGACGGATTTCACGATGAGTCACGGACCGACGTTTCAGGAATTGATCCTGCGTCTGCAACAGTATTGGAGCAATCAGGGCTGCGCCCTGCTGCAACCCTACGACATGGAAGTCGGTGCCGGCACCAGTCACACCGCCACCTTCCTGCGCGCCCTCGGCCCCGAACCATGGAAGGCCGGCTACGTGCAGCCCTCGCGCCGCCCCAAGGACGGCCGCTACGGCGAAAACCCCAATCGCATGCAGCACTACTACCAGTACCAGGTGGTGTTGAAACCCGCACCCTCGAACATCCTCGAACTCTATCTCGGCTCGCTCGAAGCCCTCGGCTTCGACTTGAAACAAAACGACGTCCGCTTCGTCGAGGACGACTGGGAAAACCCGACGCTCGGTGCCTGGGGCCTGGGCTGGGAAGTCTGGATGAACGGCATGGAGGTGACCCAGTTCACCTATTTCCAGCAGGTCGGCGGCATTGACTGCAAACCCATCACCGGCGAAATCACCTATGGCCTGGAGCGCCTCGCCATGTACCTGCAAGGCGTCGAAAACGTCTATGACCTGGTGTGGACGCCGGGTCTGACCTACGGCGACGTCTATCACCAGAACGAAGTCGAGCAGTCCACCTACAACTTCGAACACAGCGATGCCGATTTCCTGTTCATCGCCTTCGGTGCCTACGAGAAGCAGGCCCAGCATCTGATGACGCAGCAACTTGCCTTGCCCGCTTACGAACAAGTGTTAAAGGCCGCTCACAGCTTCAACCTGCTCGACGCCCGTGGCGCCATCTCGGTCACCGAGCGCGCCGCCTACATCGGCCGCATCCGCAACCTGGCCCGCGCCGTCGCCCAGAGCTACCTCGACAGCCGCGCCCGACTCGGCTTCCCCATGGCACCCAAGGCCCACGCTGAGGAAGTCCTCGCCCAACTCAACGCGAAGAAGGCAGCCTGAGCATGAGCGATACCAAGAACCTGCTCGTCGAACTCTTCGTCGAGGAACTGCCGCCGAAGGCGCTGAAGAAACTCGGTGAAGTCTTTTCACAAACGCTCGCCCTGTCGCTGAAGTCGCAGGGACTTTGCGACGACGCGGCCGCCATCACGGCCTATGCATCGCCCCGCCGTCTTGCCGTGCAAGTCGCCGCCGTGCGCTCGCGCGCTGCCGACAAACCTGTTTCGCAAAAACTGATGCCCGCCGCCGTCGGCCTCGACGCCAGCGGCAATGCGACGCCGGCACTGCTGAAAAAACTTGCCGCGCTGGGTGCCGACGCATCCGTCGTGCCGCAACTGCGCAAGGAGTCGGACGGCAAGGCCGATGTACTGTTCTTCGACAGCATGGCCAAGGGCGCCACGCTGGCCGAAGGCCTGCAAAAGGCCCTCGATGCCGCCCTCGCCGCCCTGCCCATTCCCAAGGTCATGGGCTACCAACTGGCCGACGGCTGGAGCACGGTGAACTTCGTGCGCCCGGCCCATGGTCTGGTGGCCCTGCACGGCAGCGAAGTCGTGCCCATCGCCGTGCTTGGCTTGCAGGCCGGCAACAGCACCCATGGCCACCGCTTCGAGGCCAGCGTCGATCCCGTCGTGATCAAGGATGCCGACAGCTACGCGCAGCAGCTCTCCAGCGAAGGCGCGGTGATCGCCAGCTTCGCCGAGCGTCGCGCCGAAATCGCGCGTCAGCTCGCCGCTGCGGCCGCCAAGGCCGGCGGCCAGCCCATCGACGACGATGCCTTGCTCGACGAAGTCACCGCACTGGTCGAACGCCCCAATGTGCTGATCGGCCAGTTCGAGGAAGCCTTCCTCGACGTGCCGCAGGAATGCCTGATTCTCACGATGAAGGCGAACCAGAAATACTTCCCGCTGCTGGACAAGGCCGGCAAGCTGACCAACAAGTTCCTCATCGTCAGCAACATCAACCCGGCCGACCCGAGCGCCGTGATCCAGGGCAATGAGCGTGTGGTACGTCCGCGCCTCGCCGACGCCAAGTTCTTCTTCGACCAGGACCGCAAGAAGTCGCTTGCCGACCGCATTCCCGGTCTGGCGAAAGTCGTCTATCACAACAAGCTCGGCACCCAGGGCGAGCGCACCCAGCGCGTCGCCGCCATCGCCAGCGCCATCGGCGCACAACTTGGCGGTGATCCCCTGTCCAAGCAGGCCGACCAAGCCGCGCTGCTGGCCAAGGCTGACCTGCTCACCGACATGGTCGGCGAGTTCCCTGAACTGCAAGGCATCATGGGGCGCTACTACGCGCTGCACGATGGTTTGCCCGGCGACATTGCCGACGCCATCGAAGATCACTACAAGCCGCGCTTCGCCGGCGACAGCCTGCCGCGCAATCGCGTCGGCCTCGTCGTCGCACTGGCCGACAAGCTGGAAACGTTGGTGGGCATGTTCGGCATCGGCCAGACTCCTACTGGCGACAAAGACCCCTTCGCATTGCGCCGTCATGCGCTGGGTGTGATCCGCATGCTTACCGATGGAGAACTATCTCTGGAATTGGGCACGTTGTTGCAAACAGCAATGGACGCTTTTGAGCACTCTGACATATCGGCAAGTATCGCTATAGAAAAAGAACGAAGCCCTAGATCTGTTGTCAGTTCCAGCCAGTACTTCGCCATTGAAACACCGACGATTCTTGCCGACTTCATCTACGAACGCCTCGCCGGCAGCCTGCGCGAGCAGGGTTACTCGGCGCAGGAAGTGGATGCAGTGGTCGGTCTGCGGCCGCAACGTCTTGGCGATATTCCCAAACGTCTCGCCGCCGTGCGCGCCTTCGCGGCACTGCCGGAAGCGGAGAGTCTTGCCGCCGCCAACAAACGCGTCGGCAACATCCTGAAAAAAGTCGACGCTGACGTCACGGCGAAGATCGACGCCGCGCTGCTCAAGGAACCCGCCGAAGCCGCGCTCAACGCTGCGCTGGCGCAGGTCAAGCCACAGGCCGACGCCGCGTTTGCCAAGGGCGACTACACCGCATCGCTGCAAGCCCTGGCCGCCCTGCGCGCGCCGGTGGATCAATTCTTCACCGACGTCATGGTCAACGCCGAAGACCCCGCCTTGCGCGCCAACCGTCTTGGTTTGCTGGCCACGCTGCACGAGGCGATGAACCGTGTCGCCGATCTGTCGCGGCTTTCCGCGTGAGTTCGGCTATTCACCAAGCCTCGCAACGCGGTGAAATAGCGGCATGAAACTCGTCATCCTCGACCGCGACGGTGTGATCAACCACGACTCCGACCAGTACATCAAGTCGCCGGAGGAGTGGAAGCCGATTCCCGGCAGCCTGGCCGCCATCGCCAAGCTGAACCAGGCCGGCTATCGCGTCGTCGTCGCCACCAATCAGTCCGGCGTCGGTCGCGGCCTGTTCGAGATGGACACGCTGAACGCCATCCACGAAAAGATGAACAAGGCGCTGGCGCTGGCTGGCGGTCGCTTCGACGCGATCTTCTTTTGCCCGCACACGACCGCCGACAACTGTGAATGTCGCAAGCCCAAGGCCGGCATGTATCGCGAAATCGCCGCCCGCTTCAATGTCGAGTTGAATAGCGTGCCGGCGGTGGGCGATAGCCTGCGCGACCTGCAGGCGGCGGTAGAGGTCGGTGCCCAGCCCATGCTGGTGCTGACCGGCAAGGGCACCAAGACGGTGGACGATCCGGCCATGCCCGCCAACACGCTGGTCTTCCCCGATCTCGCGGCGGCCGCTGCGCACATCCTCGGCTAAGCCATGGCTGTCATCCGCTCCCTGCTGTTCCTGCTGATCCTGCTGGTGGTGACCCCGCCCTACACGCTGCTGATCATCCTGATCTGCCTGCCGCTGCCGCACCACGCGCGGCGCCAGATGGTGGTGCCCTGGGTCAGTTTCGTCATCTGGCTGGTCAAGCACCTGCTCGGCATTCCCTACAAGCTGGTGGGTGCGGAGAACATCCCGCAGCGCTCCAGCATCGTCCTGTGCAAGCACCAGTCGGCCTGGGAGACGCTGATCCTCCAGGAAATCTTCAAGGACACGGTTTACGTCTGGCGCAAGGAGATCAAGTACATCCCCTTCTTCGGCTGGGCGCTGGCGATGATCCCGATGATCGAAGTGGATCGCAAGGGCGGCAAGGCGGCGCTCAAGGATCTGGTGGATCAGGCCCGCCATCGCATCGACAACGGCTACACCGTCATCATCTTCCCCGAGGGCACCCGCGTGCCGCCGGGGAAGCACAAGAAATACAAAATCGGCGGCGCCCACATGGCGGTGCAAACCGGTGCGCCGGTGATTCCGGTGGCGCTCAACTCCGGCGAATTCTGGGGCCGCAACGCCCTGTTCAAGCGCATGGGCACGGTGACGGTCAGCATCGGCCCGGCCATCGACCCGACCGGACTCGACGAGGCGGAAGTACTCCGTCGCGCCGAAGTCTGGATCGAAGGCGAAATGAAACGCATCAGTCCGCACCTCTACGGTGGAGGCACCCATGAAAACGACACGCAACCCGCAACTGAATCTGAAGCTTGACGCCGCCACGCCCGATCCGGCCAGCCGCTGGCACGACGGTGCGACGCTGACCTATCTGGGTCGGCCGCTGACACTGAAAATCGGCAGCGAGCACAAGGATGCCGCGCTGGAAGGCGAGGTACTGCATCTGCCATTGCCGCCGCAGGCAACGCCGCGCCAGATCCAGGACCGTGCCGAAGCCTGGCTGCGCGAGGAAGCCAAACACCGCTTCAGCGAACTGATCCAGCAAAAGTCGGCGCTGGCGGGACGGCGAGTGCCGCGTCTGGCCCTGTCGTTTTCGACACGCGGCCACTGGGTCGAGGTGCTCGGCGCCGAGGCCTTGCGCTGCAACTGGCATCTGATCGAGCAACCCATCGAGGCCATCGAGCAGGCGATCGCCCGCGCCGTCGCCGCCTTGCCCCCCGAGGACACGGGCTTCGATCTCTTCGGTGCCGCCCTGGCCTGAACCCCGCCGGAATGATTCTCGAGCAACTCAAGCTGTTCCGGCTGCCGGAACCCGAACCGACGAGCAAGACCCGGCATCTGCTGATCGGCAGTCGCATCGTCGACTACCGGCTGAAAAGCGGTGCCCGCCGGCTATCGATGACCATCGACGAAAGCGGCCTGCGCATCGGTGCACCGCATCGGCTGCCGCTGGCCGAGATCGAGGCCTTCGTCACCAGCCATGGCGAGTGGGTGCTGCAAAAACTCGGCGAGCTGGCCAACGCCACGCAACCGCGCCACCTGACGATCAAAGACGGCGCACGCCTGCCCTACTTCGACACCGAGCTGGATATCCGCGTCCTGCCCGGCGCCAACCGGGCGCGCTGGATTGCCGATACGCTGGTGCTCGAAGCCCGGCCCGATGCGGACCTCGCCCAGATCGCCATTCGCGCGCTGCAAAAACGCGCCCACGCCCACTTCGCCGCGCGCCTGACCCACTACACCGCACAACTTGGCCTCGCCACACCGCGTCTGGGCCTGTCCTCGGCGCGCACGCGCTGGGGCAGTTGCTCGGCGCATAGCGGCATTCGCTTGAACTGGCGCCTGCTGCACCTGCCCTCGCATCTCGGCGACTACGTGGTCGCCCACGAGGTCGCCCACCTGCTGGAAATGAATCACAGCGAGCGCTTTTGGGCCGTGGTCGCCCGGCTCTACCCCGAATGGAAAGCGGCCCGCGCCGAACTCAAACAGCGCGCCGCCTCGCTGCCTATCCTCTAAAGGAAAATCCCATGCGAATTCTCCACACCATGCTTCGCGTCGGCGACCTGGACAAGTCCCTGGCCTTCTACACCGAGGTGCTCGGCATGCGCCTGCTGCGCCGCAATGATTACCCGGAAGGCAAATTCACCCTGGCCTTCGTCGGCTACACGGACGAGAAGGACGGCGCAGTGATCGAGCTGACCCACAACTGGGGCATCGAAAAATACGAACTCGGCAGCGCCTACGGCCACATCGCGCTGGAAGTGGATGACGCCTACGCCGCCTGCGCGGAAATCAAGTCGCGCGGCGGCAAGGTCACGCGCGAAGCCGGCCCGATGAAGGGCGGCACCACGGTCATCGCCTTCGTCGAAGACCCGGACGGCTACAAGATCGAGCTGATCCAGAAGAAGGGCTGAAACGCTCAGGCGCCGAGTTCGGCCGCCAGCCGGTCGAGCAGCATCACCGCTTCACCGAGACGCGCCCGCGCTGCCGCAAGATCGCCGTCCCGCGCGCTGCGTTCGATGGCACCAAGACAAGCCACCGCCGCATCGGCACCGAAATTCCCCACCATGCCCTTCACGGTATGGGCCGCAACCGCCAGAGCGGCGCCATCGCCGGCCGCATCGGCAGCGGCAGCGGCAAGTTTGTCCCGCGCGGTGGGCAGATCCTTCAGGCAGATCTCGCGCAGGGTGTTCAGCAAGTCTTCGTCATCACCCAGATTGGCCAGCACACGAGCCCGGTCGTAGAGCGGCGCATCGGCAGGCACGGGCACCGGCGGCGACGCTTGATTCTCGCCAAGGGCCGCCAGCAGGGCCGAGGTCTGGATCGGTTTGGCGACATAGCCATCCATGCCGGCGGTGAGACATTTCTCCCTATCCCCTTCCATGGCATGCGCCGTCATGGCAATGATGAGCGTGTGGCGGCCGCTCGCCCTGTCCATCTCGCGTATCTTTGCCGTGGCCTCGAAGCCGCCCATGACCGGCATCTGCACGTCCATCAGCACGGCGTCGAAGCGCTGTTCGCGCAGCGCGGCAATGGCATCGGCACCGTTGCCCACCACATGCACACTGTGGCCCAGCTTCTCCAGCAGGCGACAGGCGAGCATCTGATTGACCGGATTGTCTTCGGCCAGCAGAAGCGACAGACGGCGGGAGGCCGGCGGCGGCGAATGTTTCTCGACCTCGGGTGGCGCCACGCTCTGCGAGGAATGTTCGAGGGGCACGGTGAAATGGAAGCTGCTGCCCTGATCTGGTTCGCTGTCCACCCAGATACGCCCGCCCATGCCCTGGACGATGCGTTGGGAGATGGTCAAGCCAAGGCCGGTGCCGCCAAACTTGCGCGTCGTCGACGTATCGGCCTGGGAGAAGGCATCGAAAATCGCCTGCTGTTTGTCGGCGGGAATACCGATGCCGCTGTCGCGAACCGTGAAGCGCAATACCGGCGTCGGCGCTTCCGACTCCAGCACGACACTGACATCGATACCGCCTTCGCGGGTGAACTTGAGCGCATTGCCGACCAGATTCATCAACACCTGGCGCAAGCGCAGCGGATCGCCGAGCCAGACGTCGGCAAGCCCGGGCTCGATGTGTTCACTCAGCGCCAGCCCCTTTTCGCGGGCGCGAGGTGCCAGCGTGCGTACCACCAGCCCCACCGTGTCGCTGACGCTGAAGGGAATCCGCTCGAACTCGATGCGCCCTGCCTCGATCTTGGAGAAATCGAGAACCTCGTTGATGATTTCCAGCAAGGCATCGGCCGAGGATTTGACCAGGCTCAGATACTCACGCTGCTCGTCATTGAGCGGCGTGTCGAGGGCCAGCTCGGTCATGCCGATGATGGCGTTCATCGGCGTGCGGATCTCGTGGCTCATGTTGGCGAGGAAATCGCCCTTGGTGCGGTTCGCCGCCTCGGCGGCTTCCTTGGCCTGGATCAGCGCCGCATCGGTGCGCTTGCGCTCGGTGATGTCGCGCAGATACACCGTGTAGGCGAGCTGGCCGTCCAGCTCGATGGCGGCGACCACGGCCTCCGCCGAAAACTCGCCGCCATCCCGACGCAGCAAGCGGAGTTCCAGGCGCTGGCCGAAAGGGACGGCGCTGCCGGTTTCGGCGTACTGCCGCAGGATGGCCCGATTGGTTGCACGGAAACGCTCCGGCACGATGCGGTCGATCAGGGACTCGCCGAGCATTTCCTCCCGTCGCCAGCCGAAGGTCTGTTCCGCCGCCGGATTGAACTCGGTGATGCGACCCTCGGCGTCGATGGACATGATGCAATCGAGAGCCGATTCGAGGATCGCACTCTTGCGCTTCTCGCCGTCGATCAGGGCCGCGTTCTGGTCGAACAGGCGCAGCGATGCCCAGCTCAATGCGTCCCCCAGTTCGGCAATTTCGGTTGGCGCCTTGCCGACTTCCATGACCGTACCGAAATCCCGGTCCAGGTGGTTGGCGAAATCGGTCGCGCGGCGCAGCGAGCGCATCGGCCCACGCAGGAAGACCAGCACCAGCAGCGTGGCAGCGAGCACGGCGATCAGGCCCACCAGCACGCTGTCGGTGAAGATATGGTCGCGCACCTCGTCGGCCTGTCGGGTATCGAATTCGCCATGCAGCCAGGCAACGGTACGCCCCCGCTCAAGAATGGGCACCCAGACCAGGATGCGCTGGGCCATGCGGTCGCCGAAACGGCGCGAACCACCGAGCGTGACGACCGGGTCCGTTCCCTCCGGCAGCATCATTGGCATCGGCGGCGCACCATCACGGCGGACGGCGGTCAAAGTTTTCGCCGCTGCGTCGGTCAGCACCAAGGCATCGGCACCGGCATGCTCCAGCGCCCGTCGCAAGCGGGGCTCGGCTTCCGCGATCTGGCGCTGTGCCGGCTTGATCAACTCGGCCGCAACGCTGGCGGTCCATGCCAGGGACTGGCGCTGAAGCAATTCCACCGTCGCTTGGTATTGCCGTTCGCCGGTGTATTTTGCGTAGAGCGTGATCGAGGCGGCGAACAGCAGGGCGAAGAGCACGGCCAACTGATGATGCAGCGAGCGCGGCGTCAGCCGCTCCAGCAGTGGCTGGATGGAGGGCGCCGCCATCAATAGGCGCCCGCGTCGTCCTGATAGCGCCCGCGCACGGCGAGCACCTCTTCCTCGACGGCGAAAAATGCATCGATGCAGTCGGCGTCGAAATGCTGGCCCCGGCCCTCGCGCAGCAGATCGTAGGCGCGATCCAGCTCCCATGCCTTTTTGTATGGGCGCTCCGAGGTCAAGGCATCGAAGACATCGGCGACGGCAACGATGCGTCCCGAAAGTGGAATCGCATCGCCGCCAAGGCCCTGTGGATAGCCCGAGCCATCCACCTTCTCGTGATGGGAGATGGCGATCTCGGCCGCTAGGTGAAGGACGGGCGAGGAGGAGTCCTTGAGAATCTCCCAGCCGATGGTGGCGTGCTGTTTCATGATCTCGAACTCGGCTGGGTCGAGCCGGCCCGGCTTGAGCAGGATGTGGTCAGGGGTACCGAGCTTGCCGACATCGTGCATCGGCGCCGCCTGCAAAAGCATGTCCTGCTGTTCCTCGTTCCAGCCTAGCTGGCCCGCGATCAATCGGGAATAGTGCGCCATGCGCAGGATGTGGGCGCCGGTTTCGGGGTCGCGGAATTCGGCGGCACGGGCCAGGCGAAAAATGGTTTCCTTTTCGCGGGCATGAATCTCCGCTGTGGCGTCCTTTACTTCTTCTGCCAGCAGGGCGGCACGGTCTCGCAGCAAGACATGGCTGCGGCGAATGGCGAGCATGTTCTTCGCCCGCGAGGTGAATTCGATGCGATCCACCGGCTTGGTCAGGAAATCCGTGGCGCCGGTTTCCAGTGCCCGATAGCGCACGTCCTTTTCGTGGTCGGCGGTCACCATCAGGATCGGCACATCATCACGGCCGGGAGCAGCCCGCAGCCGCTGAATGAATTCGAGTCCGTCCGGCGCCGGCATCATGTAATCGACGATCACCAGGTCCGGCTCGTTGTTCAGGCACCAAGCCAGGCCGGCGGCCGACTCGGTAAAGCCCAGCGCCTCGCAGCCGTCGATCTTGCGGATCAGCGCTTCCATCAGGGTGACGTTGATCTGCGTGTCATCGACGATCACAACTTTCATGTGTGGCTCCGTAAGACATCTCTGGATATGGCTGATCGATTCTAAACCCGCCGTCCGTCCGCCGGCCCGGCTTGTTTCAGATTGTTCCGGCATCAGGAACAAAGTGTTGACGTCCGCCCCATCACCACGAGGGGGCCGGGGCTTTACACTCACACCATGGATACCATTTCTCCGATCTTCATTTCCCACGGCTCGCCGATGATGATGCTCGACGGCGGCAGTGCGGCCGTCGCCTGGGCCCGCCTCGCCGAGGTCTTGCCGCGCCCCCGTGCGATTCTCGCCGTCTCGGCCCACTGGACGACGCGCGTGCCGGCTGTTTCCGCCGCGCCGACGCCGGAAACCATCCACGATTTCTACGGCTTTCCCGACGAACTCTACGCCATCGAGTACTTGCCGCCGGGTGCCGTGGACCTCGCTGCCGAAGTCGCCGATCTGCTGCCGGGCATTGCCGTCGATGTACGGCGCGGCCTCGACCATGGCGCCTGGGTGCCGCTGCGCTACATGTATCCGCAGGCCGACATCCCGGTGATCCAGTTCGGCGTATTGCCCGGCGCCACGCCCGAGGCCCACTACCGGCTCGGCGAGATGTTGCAGCCGCTGACCGCGCGCGGCGTGCTGGTCTTCGCCTCCGGCGCTTCTACCCACAATCTCTACGACATGGTCCGCGATGCGCCAGACGGCCAGGCTCTGCCCTACGTCAGCGAGTTTTCCGACTGGCTGGTGGATGCACTGGATCGCCGCGACCTGCCGGCCCTGTTCGATTACCGGCGCCAGTCCCCGGGCGGGGAGCGGGCACATCCTTCCGAAGAACACCTGCTGCCGCTCTACGTGGCCCTCGGCGCGGCAGGCGCGGAGGCCCGCTCGCGGGTGGTGCATCGGGACTACAACGCCGCCGCGCTGGCGATGGATGCCTTCGCCTTTGAAAAAGTCGGCGCTGGTGACACGGCGAACTGAGCCAGGTCGGCTCCGATGCCGCCGGCCTGATCGAAAAACCACGTATCCGGCACACCCGACAATGCCATCCGGGAGTAGTTTCATGACTGTATTGTGGTTGCCCCATCAGATGATCCGGGCAACAATGTGGCCCTTTGCAATTGATTGCATGGTCCCCACAAAAACAATCCATGAACCAGCAGGCCCTCTCTTCATTCATCTGGTCTGTCGCTGATCGACTGCGCGGCGACTACAGGCAGTCCGAGTACGGCAAGGTCATCCTGCCCTTTACAGTCCTGCGCCGCCTTGACTGCGTTCTGGAGAAAACCAAAGCTGCCGTGCTGGCAGAGCTGGCCGACAAACAGAAGCAGGGACTGAACCCGGAACCCTTCCTGCTCCGCAAGGCCAAGCAGAGTTTCTACAACACCTCGCCCATGGACATGAAGAAGCTCATGGGCGACCAGGATCACATCAAGGAAAACCTGTACGCCTACATTCAGGCATTTTCGCCTGCGGTCAGGGACATCTTCGAGCGGTTCGACTTCTACACCCAGATAGAGCGCCTTGCCAAAGCCGGGCTGCTTTATCAGATAGCCGAGCGGTTCACCACGGTTGATCTCCACCCCGAAGCCGTCAGCAATGCCCAGATGGGTCTGGTGTTTGAAGAACTGATCCGCAAGTTCGCCGAAATCTCCAACGAAACTGCCGGGGAGCACTTCACCCCCCGCGAAGTCATCCGCCTGATGGTCAATCTGCTGTTCGTCGAGGACGACGACGTACTCAGTAAGCCGGGGGTGGTTCGCACCATCTATGACCCGACCGCCGGAACCGGTGGCATGCTCAGCATCGCCGGCGAACAACTCGCCGACCTGAACCCGCAAGCGCGGCTGACCATGTTTGGGCAGGAACTCAACGACGAGTCCTACGCCATCTGCAAGGCCGACATGCTCATCAAGGGGCAGGATGTCGCCAATATCGTCGCCGGCAACACCCTGTCCGACGACGGGCATCCGCATCGCAAGTTCGACTACATGCTGTCCAATCCCCCTTTCGGCGTGGAATGGAAGAAGGTCGAGAAGGAAATCCGCAAGGAGTTCGAGCAACAGGGCTTCAATGGCCGCTTCGGCCCCGGCCTGCCCCGGGTCTCGGATGGCTCCCTGCTGTTCCTCCTGCACCTGCTGAGCAAGATGCGTCCGGCCAGGGATGGTGGCAGCCGCTTTGCCATCGTCCTAAATGGTTCGCCGCTCTTCACCGGGGGCGCGGGATCGGGTGAAAGCGAGATTCGCCGCTATGTGCTGGAGAACGATCTGGTGGAGGCCATCATCGGCCTGCCCACCGACATGTTCTACAACACCGGCATCTCGACCTATGTCTGGGTGCTCAGTAACCGCAAGCCAACCGCACGCAAGGGAAAGGTGCAACTGATCGACGCCAGCGGCTTCTGGCAGAAGATGCGGAAGAGTCTCGGCTCCAAGCGCAAGGAACTGTCCGACGACCACATTGCCGAGATCACCCGGCTGTTCGGCCAGTTCTTGGAAGCCGAACAGGATGGCAAGCCCCTCAGCCGCATTTTCAGGAATGAAGACTTCGGCTATACCACCCTGACTATCGAGCGCCCCCTACGCGACGAGGCAGGCCAGATCGTGCTCGGCACCAAGGGCAAACAGAAGGGCAAGCCGCAGCCGGATAGCAGCCTGCGCGATACCGAGAATGTCCCTCTGGCCGAAGACATAGAGGCTTACTTCAAACGGGAAGTGCTGCCCCATGCGCCGGACGCCTGGATCGACCACGAGAAGAGCAAAGTGGGCTATGAAATCCCGTTCAACCGCCATTTCTACGTCTTCCAGCCACCCCGCCCCCTGGAGGTCATTGATGCCGAGCTGCGTCTGGTGACGGATCGCATCAAAGCCATGTTGGAAGGGCTTTCCTCATGATTTGCAGTGGATTTTCAGGGGTATTCCAAGGGCAGGCAAGCTTGAAAAGTAGCCATCTATGGCTTGAGTTTTGCCATCGGAAAGCCGATAATGGCTTCAACAAAACCCGCCAAGGCTATGCGCGCAAGCGTATCCTCAAACCGGCGGGTTCCTCATTTCTGGGGGGCGTTTTGTGAAGCAGCCCTTCACCAAACCCGCCACCACCTACGCCGAACAGGTCGCCCTGCTGCAAAAGCGGGGCATGGTGATTGAAGACCCGGCCCAGGTCGAGTTCTACCTCCAGCACCTCAACTACTACCGCCTCGGTGCCTACTGGCTCCCCTTCGAGGCCGATCACGGCAGCCACAGTTTTCAACCCGGCACCCACTTTGGCGACGTGCTGAACCTGTACATTTTTGACCGCGAGCTACGGCTACTGGTTCTGGATGCCATCGAGCGCATCGAGGTTTCCGTGCGCGGTCAGTGGGCTTATCAAATGGCCCACCAGCATGGCCCCCATGCGCATCTGGATGGCACTCTCGCCCACAAGCGTTGGCACTGGGAGTCGAACCTTGAGAAGCTGACCAAGGAAGTCGAGCGCTCAGATGAAACCTTCATTCAGCACCTGACGCAAACATACAGCGAAGCCCTGCCCCCAGTCTGGGCCGTGTGCGAGGTCATGTCGCTGGGGGTGCTGTCCCGCTGGTATGGCAACCTCAAGCCCATGCCCACCCGCAGAGAGATTGCAAACGTCTATCGCATCGACCAGCGGGTGATGGAATCCTGGATGCACCACCTGACCTATATCCGCAATACCTGCGCCCACCATAGCCGCCTGTGGAATCGAGACTTCACCATCACGCCGGAACTGCCCAAGAGCAAACCGGCACATCTGGTGGGGGAATTCATCAGCGGATCACGCAAGCTCTACAACACGCTGGTAATCCTGCTGCACTTCATGGACATCATTGCCCCCAGGCATCATTGGCGGCAACGACTCATCAACCTGATTACCGACCATGCCGCGCCGGTCTCTGCGATGGGGTTTCCCAAGGAGTGGCAACAGCAGGCTATCTGGAAGGACGGCGCAGCATGAGTTTGCAGCGATACGCCGAGTACAAGGACAGTGGGGTGGAGTGGCTGGGTGATGTACCGGCACATTGGAGTATGAAACGTCTTCGTTTCGTTGCTGCTCTCAATCCCTCAAAATCAGAAATTGCATCGCATGACCGAATGACAGAGGTTTCGTTTTTGCCGATGGAGGCAATCGGTGATGACGGAATTTTGACATTGGACCGATCTCGTCCAATTGCTGATGTAGAGACTGGCTACACGTACTTCCGCGAAGGAGACGTGACGATAGCCAAGATTACCCCCTGCTTTGAAAATGGCAAGGGAGCAGTCATGCGAGGCTTATTGTCGGGGGTGGGGTTCGGAACGACAGAGCTAATAGTCGCCAGACCCAATGTGACCGAAACGACGAGCGACTATCTGCATTGGCTATTTATCTCACAGCCTTTCCGAAAACTTGGTGAGGCAACCATGTACGGTGCAGGTGGGCAGAAGCGGGTGCCAGACGAGTTTGTTCGGAACTTCACCCTTGCCTTTCCAGATGTGCAAGAGCAAAAGGTCATCAGCGACTTCCTTGACCACGAAACCGCCAAGCTCGATGCCCTGATTTCCGAGCAGTTGCAGTTAATTGCGCTACTCAAGGAGAAGCGCCAAGCGGTCATCTCGCATGCCGTGACCAAGGGGCTGAACCCGGATGCGCCGATGAAGGATTCGGGGATTGAATGGCTTGGACAAATACCTGCCCATTGGAGAATGAAGCGCCTGAAGAATATATCTCCTTTCATTACTGTCGGCGTAGTGGTCAATCCAAGCGACTACGTTGCCGACGACGGGCTTCCATTCATCTATGGTGGTGACATCTCCGAAGGCAGGATTGATACCCAGAGTTGCCGAAGAATCACTGCCTCCGATAGCGAGCGAAACGGGAAAACCAAACTGGATGTTGGGGACTTGCTGACAGTTCGAGTCGGAGCCCCCGGAGTTACGGCGGTGGTGACAGAGGAGTGCGCCGGTGGCAATTGTGCGTCCGTCATGCTTTCCCGGAAAGGTAGCTTCGATTCTGAGTGGCTTTGTTACTCAATGAACAGCAGGATGGTTCGTTATCAAGTTGAGGTGGTTCAGTATGGAGCCGCTCAGGAACAATTCAACATCAGCCATGCCGTCAATTTTTGGATAGCTACTCCGCCAAAGTCTGAACAGAAGAAAATCGCGTCCCTATTGAGGAACACAACTATGGCAATTGACCGTTTGTCTGAGGATGCCCAAAAGGCAATTGCTCTCCTTCAGGAACGCCGCACCTCTCTAATCTCCGCCGCTGTCACCGGCAAGATCGACGTGAGGAAGGCCGCATGAGCCTGCATAAGGAAATCGAGTTCGAGAACGACATTTGCAATTACTTGCACTCGCAGGACTGGCACTACGCCGAAGGCGACAACAAGGCGTATGACCGGGCACGGGCACTGTTCCCCGCCGATGTGATCGCCTGGGTGCAGGCCACCCAGCCCAAGGCATGGGAAGCTCTGACCAAAAACCACGGCGCTGTCGCCGAAGCTGTCTTATTGGATCGTCTGCGCAAGCAACTGGATGAGCGCGGCACCCTGGACGTGATCCGTCATGGCATCGAACTGTTGGGCCTGAAACAGCCATTGCAACTGGCCCAGTTCAAACCCGCCCTGGCCATGAACCCAGAGCTACAGGCCAAGTACGCCGCCAACCGCCTGCGCGTGGTGCGGCAGGTGCATTACTCCCTGCATAACGAAAACTCCATTGACCTGGTGCTGTTCCTCAATGGCCTGCCGGTGGCAACCACTGAACTCAAGACCGACTTTACCCAGTCGGTGGAGGATGCCGTCGATCAGTACCGCTTTGACCGCCACCCCAGGCCTAAAGGCCAGAGTGCCGCCGAGCCGCTGCTGGAATTCCCCCGTGGGGCCTTGGTTCATTTCGCGGTGAGTAACTGCGAAGTGCGAATGACAACCAAGTTGCACGGAGCCGCAACCACCTTCCTACCCTTCAACCTCGGCGATCACGGCGCAGCAGGCAACCCACCCAACCCCAATGGCCATGCCACTGCCTACCTGTGGGAGAAGGTCTGGGCACGGGATAGCTGGCTGGAAATCATAGGTCGCTACCTCGTTACCAAGCGCGACGACAAGAAGCAGATCGTCGGCATCATCTTCCCCCGCTATCACCAGTTGGATGCCACTCGCAAGCTGGTCGCCGCCGTGCTCGATGAAGGGCCGG
Source organism: Rhodocyclaceae bacterium (assembly GCA_030824275.1). Classification (GTDB taxonomy): domain Bacteria; phylum Pseudomonadota; class Gammaproteobacteria; order Burkholderiales; family Rhodocyclaceae; genus JAVBXY01. The sequence goes on from JAVBXY010000012.1 coordinate 31,085, forward strand.
GAGGGAAGTACCTGATTCAGCATTCCGCAGGCTCCGGCAAGACCAACTCGATTGCCTGGACGGCGCACTTCCTGGCTGAGCTACACGATGCCAACCAGAAGAAGCTGTTTGACTCGGTGCTGGTGGTCAGTGACCGCACCGTGCTCGACGATCAACTTCAGGAAGCGATCTTCGATTTCCAGCGTACCAAAGGCGTCGTCGCCACCATCAAGGGTGAGAGCAGCAGCAAAAGCGGCGAACTGGCCGAGGCACTGGCCGGAGGCAAGAAGATCGTGGTCTGCACCATCCAGACCTTTCCCTTCGCCTTGAACGCGGTACAGGAACTGGCAGCCACCCAGGGCAAGCGGTTCGCGGTCATTGCCGACGAGGCCCATAGCTCCCAGACTGGCTCAGCAGCAGCCAACCTCAAGTCAGTGCTGTCCGCCGAAGAACTGAAGGAATTGGCCGAAGGGGGCGAAGTTAGCGCCGAGGACTTGCTGGCGGCCCAAATGTCAGCCAAGGCCAACGCGGCGGGGATCACCTACATTGCCTTCACCGCCACCCCGAAGGCGAAGACCCTGGAACTGTTTGGGCGGATGCAAAATCCCGCGCTCCCCGCAGGCAAGGACAACCTTCCTGGCCCCTTCCACGTCTATTCAATGCGGCAGGCCATCGAGGAGGAATTCATCCTTGATGTGCTGAAGAACTACACTCCCTACAAACTGGCCTTCAAGCTGGCGAACAATGGGCAGGAGTGGGACGAGAAGGAAGTCGTGCGTAGTGAGGCCATGAAGGGCATCATGCGCTGGGTCAGCCTGCACCCCTACAACATCGCCCAGAAGGTGCAAGTGGTGGTGGAACACTATCGGGAGAACGTCGCCCCGCTACTGAATGGCAAGGCCAAGGCAATGGTGGTGGTCTCCAGTCGCCTTGAGGCCGTGCGCTGGCAACTGGCGATAGACAAGTACATCAAGTCCCAAGGCTACAAGCTGGCAACGCTGGTGGCCTTCTCCGGCGAAGTGAATGACTCAGCCTCTGGCCCTGATCCCTTCACCGAAAACAGCACCGTGCTGAATCCCAACCTCAAGGGGCGGGACATGCGGGAGGCGTTCGGCACCGATGAGTATCAAATCCTGCTGGTCGCCAACAAGTTCCAGACTGGATTTGACCAACCCTTGCTGTGTGGCATGTACGTCGATAAGCGGCTGGCAGGCATCCAGGCAGTGCAGACGCTCTCACGCCTGAATCGTGCCCACCCCGGCAAGGACACCACCTACGTGCTGGACTTTGTGAATGAGCCGAAGGAAGTCCTGGAAGCCTTCCAGACCTACTACGAGACCGCTTCGCTGGAGGACGTAACCGACCCGCATCTGGTCTATAGCCTGCGCAGCAAGCTCGACTCGTCAGGCTTCTATGACAACTTCGAGGTAGATCGTGTCGTCGCCGTCACCTTGAAGCCCAATGCTACCCAGGCGGAACTGTCGGCGGCACTGGCTCCGGTGGCTGACCGACTGTTGAAACAGTACAAGGCGGCACAGGCCAAGCTCAAGCTGGCGCTAGAAAGCAAGGATGCGGCAGCGGAACAGATAGCCACGGATGAGTTGAACGTGTTGATTCTGTTCAAGCGCGACATGGGCGGCTACATCCGCCTCTACTCCTTCCTGTCGCAGATATTCGATTACGGCAATACGGACATCGAGAAGCGTTCCATCTTCTATCGCCTGCTGTTGCCTCTGCTGGAATTTGGCCGGGAGCGGGAAGCCCTCGATTTCTCCAAGGCCGTACTGACCCACCACAAGCTGAAGCAGGGGAGCAAGCAGCCCCTGACATTGGGCGGCGGCGACTACCCGATGCTACAACCCTTGACCGACACGGGTAGCGGACAGGTGCAAGAACCACAACGCGCCTTGCTGTACGAAATTATCGCCAAGGTGAATGAGCTGTTCGAGGGCGAACTGACAGACGACGACAAGCTGGTCTATGTCAATAACGTACTGAAGGGGAAGCTGCTGGAATCCGAGATTCTGGTTCAGCAGGCGGCCAACAATACCAAGGAGCAGTTTGCCAACTCTCCCGACCTCAAGACCGAGATCATGAATGCCATCATGGATGCCTTTGCCGCTCACAGCACCATGAGCAAGCAGGCGCTGGACTCGGAACAGGTGAGGAACGGTTTGCGTGACATTCTGCTGGGACCGGCCCAGCTTTACGAAACCCTGCGCGGGCGAGACGAAGGCAGAGCGCCTTGAGTGTGGCATTTCGTGTGGTGTTTCGTGTCGCCATCAGCACGACTTGCCACGCTGACGCTTAACCCGGCAAGGGCATCCCGCGCGTGTCCAGCAGTGCCATCCAGCCGCGGATCACGCGGTAGAGCACCCAGATGCCGGTGATGACGACGACGACGAAGGCGAAGGGAATGCCGATCAGCGTGATGGTCAGCAGCCCCGCCACCAGCAGCCACAGGGCCGCGTACCAGAAACTACGCAACTGCCAGCGCCAGTGGCTGTCGAGCCAGGTACCGCGCACACGGCCCCGCGTCATGTAGTTGATGATCACGGCGATGATCGATGGCCAGCCGAAGACAAAGGCGCCGACGATGGTGGCCGAGGTGAGGATGCCGCTCACCGCCGACAGGGCGTGCAGGCCGTACATGATGTGAGCCCACATCCGGGGGCCGTCCAGGTCGTCACCGCCAGGAATCACCTCGATCTCGTCGCTCATAGTCCCAGCTCCTTCCACAAGTCATCCACGCGGCGTTTGACCGCCTCGTCCATCACGATGGGGCGACCCCATTCGCGCTCGGTCTCGCCCGGCCACTTGTTGGTGGCGTCGATGCCCATCTTGCTGCCCAGGCCCGACACCGGTGAAGCGAAGTCGAGATAGTCGATGGGCGTGTTCTCGGCGATCAGCGTGTCCCGCGCCGCGTCCACGCGAGTGGTCAGCGCCCAGATCACTTCCTTCCAGTCGCGCACGTCCACGTCGTCGTCCACGACGATGATGAACTTGGTGTACATGAACTGGCGCAGGAAGCTCCAGATGCCGAACATCACACGCTTGGCGTGGCCGGCGTACTGCTTCTTCATGCTCACCACCGCCATGCGATAGGAGCAGCCTTCCGGCGGCAGGTAGAAATCGACGATTTCCGGGTACTGCTTCTGCAACAGCGGTACGAAGACCTCGTTGAGTGCCACGCCCAGCATGGCCGGCTCGTCCGGTGGCTTGCCGGTGTAGGTGGAGTGGTAGAGCGGGTCGCGGCGCATGGTGATGCGCTCGATGGTGAACACCGGGAACTCGGCCTGCTCGTTGTAATAGCCGGTGTGGTCACCATAGGGGCCTTCGAGGGCAACTTCGCCCGGATGAATGACACCCTCCAACACAATCTCGGCAGAGGCCGGCACCTGCAAATCGGAGCCTAAGCACTTCACCAATTCCGTCCTGCCGCCACGCAGCAGGCCGGCGAACTGGTATTCGGACAACGTGTCGGGCACGGGGGTCACAGCACCGAGTATCGTCGCCGGGTCGCAACCCAGCACCACGGCGACAGGGAAGGGCTGACCGGGATGGGCCTGGCAGTGGTCGCGAAAATCCAGCGCACCACCGCGATGGGCGAGCCAGCGCATGATGACTTTGTTCCTGCCGAGCACCTGCTGGCGGTAGATACCGAGGTTCTGCCGTGATTTGTTCGGGCCCCGCGTGACGACCAGGCCCCAGGTAATCAGCGGCGCCGCGTCGCCGGGCCAGCAGGTCTGGATCGGCAGGCGGCCCAGGTCCACTTCGGCGCCCTCCCACTCCACTTCCTGGCAAGGCCCCGACGACAAAACTTTCGGTGCCATGTTGATGACCTGCTTGAGGATCGGCAGCTTGTTCCAGGCATCCTTGAGGCCCTTGGGCGGCTCCGGTTCCTTGAGGTAGGCGAGCATCTTGCCAACGTCGCGCAGGCCTTCCTTCCAGTCCCCACTCTCGCCCATACCAAGGGCGACGCGATGCGGCGTGCCAAACAAATTCGCCAGCACCGGCACCGTCGAGCCCTTGGGCTTCTCGAACAGCAGGGCGGGTCCGCCAGTGCGCAGCACGCGGTCGGCGATCTCGGTCATTTCCAGATAGGGATCGACTTCGACGCGGATGCGCTTGAGTTCGCCAATCGCTTCCAGTTGGGCGACGAAGTCGCGCAGGTCCTTGTATTTCATGGCGGGAGTTTAACCGCCCGCGCCTGCTTGATGAAAAGCAAGCACTGACGGCGGCCGGGCAGATGCCCGGCATGTCACTCGACCGCGATATCGTACTTTCGCAGCCGGTAGGCAAGCTTTGGGCGGGTGATGCCCAACAGCCTTGCGGCTTTCGACAGGTTGCCGTTGGCTTCGGCAAGGGCGGTCCGCAGCATGGCGGATTCTGTTTCCTCCAGCCCCGGCATGGTTTTGGGTGCCGCGAAGGAGGCGCTAACCGTGTCTTCGCCACCCTCCTCCGCCAGGGCGATTCCCCCACGGCGATTGAGCGTGAAGGACGAGGAACTGATTTCCTCACCGGTAGTGAACAGATGGCACAGATCGAGCGCTCCGCCCTCTTCCGCGAGGATGATGGCGCGCTCGATCATGTTCTCCAGTTCGCGGACATTGCCCGGCCATTCATAACTGACCAGGGCATCGACGGCGCGCTCGCGGAAGCCGGTGATCGCCTTGCCGTGCTTCTTGATGAAACGTTGCAGGAACCAGTTCATCATCAGCGGAATGTCATCCGGCCGCTCACGCAGCGGCGGCACCTTGATGGGGAAGACGTTGAGCCGGAAGAAAAGGTCTTCCCGGAATTTTCCGGCTTTGACTTCCTCGCGCAGGTTCACGTTGGTGGCGGCGATGATTCGCACGTCGATCTTGCGCGTGCGCGAATCACCGACGCGCTCGATCTCGCCCTGCTGGATGGCACGCAACAGCTTGCCCTGGGCGGTGAAGCTCAGGGTGCCGATTTCATCCAGAAACAGGGTGCCGCCGTTCGCCCGCTCGAAGCGTCCGGGACGGGAGCTGGTGGCACCGGTGAAGCCGCCCTTTTCGACGCCGAACAATTCCGATTCCATCAGGTGCTCGGGGATCGCGGCGCAGTTGACGGCGACGAAAGGGCCCTTGTTGCGGGCGCTCAACTGGTGGAGGTTGTTGGCGAAGATCTCCTTGCCGACGCCGCTTTCGCCGAGGAACAGCACGGTGGCTTCGGTCGGCGCGACTTTCTTGACCATGTGGCAAACCATGTTGAAGCCGCTGGATACGCCCACCATGCCAAAGGCGTTGGCGTCGGCTGAAGATAGCCGGTCGGCGACGCCGCTGGCGACCGGCGTCAAGGGAGGCGCTTCAGTGGTGGTCCATTTGACGAAATCGCCGATCTGCAGAAAACGCAGGTCGTCTTCCGCATCCGTCCATTCCTCCACCGGCCGGCCGACGACGCGGCATTTCTGGTGGCCCATGCTGCGGCACTCGACCTCGCGCCAGAGGATGGGCCGCCCCATGAAGGCACTGGTGTAACCACAGGCATAGCCGACCAGCATCCAGCACACGCCTTCGTTGCCGATGCCGTAGGTGGCGATGTGGGCTTCCGCTTCCGCGCAGTCAACCAGATAGAAGTCGCCGAAGTACTCACCCTTTTCGACGTCAATGTGTAGCCCAATCGGCTCGCAATGCACAATGCCTTCCAGCGACACCAGTTGCGGGCCGGCCATGAAGTCGTCGTAGATATTCCGGTTGGCCCGTACTTTCCGGCTCATCTTCGCATCGCGGGAACCGGCCTGGTAGCCGATGCGGGTCACCATGCCGCGCGCGCGTTCCTTGCCCAGACTTTCGATCAGTTCCTGACGCAGCGAACCAAGATTGCTGATGTGCATCAGCATCATTCGCTGGTCGTCCAGCCAGATGCGGCCCTGCTGGGGCGCAAAGCGCAGGCGGTCGGCAAGGTCCTGGATGTCCGGCACGCGGATCGCGGCGGCGCTCCCCTTGTCGCCGGACTCGCTGGCGGATGGCGACGGCTTGCCTACACCGCCCGGCTCACGCTTGCTCTTCGGACTCTGTTTGCTCATGGGCGCCATTACCTCGGGAAGAACAGCAATCAGACGAAGCGGTCGAAGTGGATGCGGTTGAAATCCACGCGATGCTTGTGCATCAGCAATTGTTGCACAGCGTCGATCATCGGCGGCGGTCCGGCGAAATAGAACTCCATTTCCGAGAGGGAATCGCCCAGCCGGCGCTCCAGTTCCTCATGAACAAAGCCATGCGTTCCCAGCCATTCCCCGGCCGATGCGGCGGAGAGCACATTGTGCAGCCGCAACCGGGTTCCCGCGCCGGGCAGGTCGGCGATCAGACCCTCCACGCACAGATCATCCGGCGTACGTCCGCCGTAGAAGAAGTCCACCGAGGCCGCCGGATCGAGGACGGCGGCACGGGCAATCGACAGCATCGGCGCCAACCCAGAGCCACCCGCAATGCAGGAAATCGGCCGCGAAACGTCCGTCCGCAGCCAGGCGCCGCCGTAGGGAGCGTCCAGGTCGATGGTCGATCCCAAAGGCAGGGTGTCCACCAAGGCATGGCTGGCGCTGCCGCCGGGAGTGCGGCGGACGATGAACTGCCAGATGCCGTTCGGGTTCGGCAGATTGCTCATGGAATAAGCTCGCACGCCCTTCACACCGGGTAACGACAGCAGCGCGTACTGGCCGGGGAGGAAATCGGCGGCCTGCTCAGTCTTGAACGTCAGCTCGGCCATGTCCGGCGTCAGCATGCGCCGTGCCGCCAGCGCCGACTTTTGCCGGGCCGGCGTAATGCGTGGGCGGTAAGATTCGTCGCAGCGCAGCCGTATCGTGCAGTCGCCCAGGGGCATGCTCTGGCAGGCCAGGTGCTTGCCCCGCTTCCGGTCGCGATCGCTCAAGCCGGGCGCCGCCGGCCACAAGGTGTCGACTTCCCCGTCGACCAGTTCGAAGCGGCAGGCGCCGCAGCCGCCGACATTGCATTCGTGGGGAAAGCCGATGCCGGCGCGCAAGGCGCCGCGCAGCAGGCTGCCTTCGTCGTCACCGAGATCGAACTGTCCGCCGGATTCGATTCGTATGGTGTGTGTCATTGCATGGTCCCCGACCCCGGCCCCATGAAGGCCGGGGTCTTTTCTCGTCTTACAGCCCAAGACCCTGGCGGAACTCGCGACCGGCCTTGCAGGCTGCGTCGCCTGCGCCGGCGGCATCGGGCAGTACACCGCAATAGGCCCGCACCGCCGCATCGGCCAGCGGCTCCCATTTCGCGATCCATTGCTGCATCACCTCGCGATTGCCTTCGGTTTCCAGGCACTGTTTCGCCAGGGCACCGGCCCAGCGCCGATGCCGCTGGGCGTCCACCAGTTGCGCATCGGTCAGCATGCCGAGCAGGGTGTCGCCGTTATGCCGTGCGGATTGACCGAGGGCACGCAGCACCGATTCCTCCACCGCCGGCCGGATCACCAGGCTGAACGCGACGAAGGACTCGCCCCAGTCCCAGGCCACCAGCGCCTTTTCGACCAGTTCGCGGAAGCCCTGCCAGGCGGCGTCCTGTTCCCAGTAGGCGCGCTCGTCCGTGCCCAGGCCGATGTCGCCGAAGGTCTTCGACAGTTCCTTGCTGCGGTAGGCGGTGTGGGTCAGCCAGCGCAGGGAATCGGCCGCCTGATAGGCCGCACAGTTGGAGATGGTCGATGCCGGCGCCATCTGGCACAGGTAGGCCGAGGCCATCTGCAAGCTGTGGAACAGATAGCGCGACGGCGTGTAAAGCCGGGCCAGGGAACCGGCCCAGGTACGCTCCAGCATGGTGTCGTGACCGCGCTCCGAGAGCTGGTCGAAGAGGCCATGGAGATAGGTCTCCTGGCCGTCCTGCATCATGTTGTAGGTGCGATAGACGATCTCGTCCGGATCGCGGAAAGCGTTCCAGTCGGCGTGCTTCAAGGGACTCGCGTTGCGGTATTGCTTGAACCAGCGCGCCATGGCGAAATTCGGGTCGAGCTCGAAGGGCGCGTCCGGGTTGTCGGTGGTGTAGTGCAGGTTGGTCGAGACGATTTCGTATTCACTGGGCTTGCGCCGGCGGCTGGCCAGATGGCTCCAGGTCTTCAGCGGCTTGAGGATTTCCGGTTGGTTCATGGTGTGGTCTCCTGTTACAGCGTTTTTTCGTAGTAGAAGCGGACGTAGTCGTTCGTCGTTTCAATGCGCCCGGCGAAGGAACCGAGATTGACTTCCAGCTCGCTCATGCGGAAAGGGCGTCCGAGCGTCCGTTCCAGGGTGTCGCGACGCAGGATCAGTTCGCCCTCGGCGTCAATGCGGACGTAGGCGATCTTGTCGTCGACGCGGATCTCCTTTTCCGGGTTGTCCTCCTGGGCGGCCTCGATGACGCCTTCGGTGATTTCGCTGGTGCGCAGGACAGGGCCCACGCGATTGTTGCGGTAGGCGTCTGCGCCCGTGTGCTTGCTCATGCTTTTCTCCTTGAATTCACGAATGGGCGAACGTCGCTTCGACGCCTTCGGTTTTCACGTACACCGCCTCGCCCTCGACCTTGACCGGGTAGCGGGCAAGCTTGCAGTCACCGGGGTTGATGCCCTCGCCGGTAGTGGCGTCGAAGGTCCATTGATGGGCGCGACACATCAATACGCGGCCATCGAACTTGCCCTCGCCCAGCGGGATGTCCTGGTGGGGGCAGATGCCTTGAAAGGCCTGGACTTCTCCCCCCTCGGGCCAGACCAGCAGGACCAGGTGCTCGCCCACCTCGACCTCGGTCATGTCGCCTTCCCACAGCTCATCGAGGGAACATGCTTTGACGTATCCCATGCCTGGCCTCAGCTGTCGGCGAAAATGAACTCGATGCATTCCATCGGCTTGATGTCCGTCTCGCCGAGTCGCTTGTCGCGAGGAATGAAATCGCTGGCCCCCTGGCGCCGCACCCGGACCACCTTGCCCGGTTGCGCCGCCACCCGGCGGCCCACCGAGTGATAGGCCGCAGCGGCGGCCACTTCGTCCATGGTGTTCTCGGTATCCACCGGCAGCAGCTGGAGCACGAAGTCGTTCTGAAAATTTGAAATCAGCGGAAACAATGCCATTGCATTCTCCTTGTCGGCGGGCGGCGTTCAGGCCGCCTTGCGTTGATAGGGATTGTTGCGGTACTGCTCGACCCAGGCGTACTTGTGGGCGTCGTCGCCGATTTCACCGGGGGCGAGGCTCATGTATTGCAGCGCGCCCATCAGGTTCATCGGCTGGATCTGCCCGGCCAGGAAGCGATCCACCAGCGTCATGTGGTCGCGGTAGCGCACGGGGTCCTGCTGGAATATCCAGCGGTCGATTTCCGAATTGAAGTGATAGGTCCGGCCCTTGTAGTCGAGCGGATGGTCCTTCACATTCCAGCCCTTGCCGGGCACCGCGCAGATGGGCAACTGGCTCATGTTGCAAACCACAGGCAGGGTTTCCGGCACGGTCAGTTCCGGCTTGCCGGCGAGCAGGTTCTCGATGATCACGTCCCAGCACTTGCCGAAGGTGTCGTTCCAGCCTGGGTACTTTTCCTCGAGCCAGTCACGGCAGTCCGGCGTCATGCCCGCAGCGGGGTTCCACCACACCGTCGGCCGCCAGAACCAGACGCCGAGATGGTAGGCGTGGTGCTGGTAGTCGAACTCATTGACCATCTGGTCCCAGTACCAGGGCAGGTCAAGACCAAGGTCGATCAGCGAGCGCTCGAACTGGCCGACGATCCACTCCTGCATGAACTCCTTGAAGGACTGCTTGCGATGGGTCAGCGGCGTGTAGTAATCCATCGCCGGGCCGGTCAGCACGCCGAAGATGCGCCAGGCGCGGGCGATGGCGATATCCACGAGCTTTTGTGCTTCTTCCTTGCGACCGTTGGAAATGAGCACCTGCAGCGCCGGGCCGCCGATCTGCGCATGGCGCGACTCGTCGGTCTGGATGCTCGAGATCAGGCTCGAGAAGGTGTAGTCGCCCGCCTCCGCCGCGTCGGCCGCGAGCCCGAGGAACTGCATGTTGGTGAAGCCGGTTTCGAAGGCGAAGGTCAGCATCACCGCGATGTCGGTGGCGCTGCGCGCCATGAACAGATCGTCGAAGGTGTGGCGCGCGGCGATGGCGCCCCATTCGTTGGAGTGATAGGCCTTGTGCGCCCAGTCGAACTGGCGATCCTTCTTGCAGTGCTCGTGCGGGAAATAGAGCTGCAACTGGGCGTGGCGGTTCTCGTCGAGCATGCCGAAGGTGGCCATGTTGCGCATGCCCGGGGCGCGGCCGAAGCGCACCATGCGCGCCTCGGCGCTCATCGCCGCATATTCGCCGAGCGCGATGGCGCCGTAGTGGGCCTTGAGGATCGAGAGCCAGCCCGGATCGGCGTCCTCGAACATCTGGCTGCGCTCCAGCGCAGCCTTGACCGAATAGGCGCCGGCGTCCTTCTCGCGCTGGATGCGCACGTACTCGGGATAGGAGGTCTTGTAGGGCTCGTCATAGACCTCCCATTTCTCCATCGGAACTCCCTTGGCACCGGTCATGTCGTCCGGGAAAAGTTCGCTGTCGGTGACGTATTTGGGCGTCCAGTTGGTCGCCCGTGCGATGTCGTACCACTCGCTGCGTTCAAGCAGTGCCATGTTGGTGTCTCCTTGTCATAGTTGTCTTTGGGACCCGGCGCGCAGCAGCGACCAGGCCGGAAGGACAAGGCAAGGCCTGTGCCTGAAAAATCGGAGGCGACCGATCTCGCAGTGCATCATTGGCGATGCAGTACGTGTATGAGCGGGAAGCTTGTGCCTACGGCAGCGCATGGGCGCTGCACGTGCACATTCGGCCGGGCGGCCGGATTTTTACTGTTTGATCAAAAAAAGATCACGCCGAGCCGACCTCGATTTGACTATTTCAGAAAATCTCGAGAAATTCGCAGCGCTGCCTTCAGTGGTCGCCGCCGGCCGCCAGTTGCGGACCGATCTTGTTCATGGCCACCGTCGCTGCCGCCGTTCGCGTCTCGACACCAAGCTTCTCGAACACATGCTCGAGATGCTTGTTCACCGTGCGCGGACTGGTACCGAGGATGTCGCCGATGTCGCGACTGGTCTTTCCCTTGATGACCCAGAACAGCACTTCGGCTTCGCGCGGCGTGAGGCGGAAGGCATTGGTGATGGCATCGAGGATGGCGGCGTCGGATTCCTCGCGCAGCAGCACCAGCCATTCGCCCTCGGCGGTGTGGCCGTGGAGGGAGAACATGAGCCGCCGCGATTCTTGCATCACCGACAGGGGCGGCATTTCCGGTGCGTCGGAATCCTGGTCGGCGGCGCTGGTCAGCCATTCGGCCAGGCGGGCCGGCAGGGTGTCCACCGTGTCGCCGAAAAATTCATCCATCAGCTTGCGCGCCTGCGGTGTCTGCCAGGCAATCACCGCATCGGCGGGGCGCACGGCCAGTGTGGCTTGGCCGATGCTGTCCAGCGCGCTGCGCGCCTGCCGCGTCTGGCGCGCGGTGCGCATGTGGGCGGCGATGCGAGCCAGCACTTCCGGCGGGCGGATCGGCTTGGTCACGTAGTCCGAGCTGCCGGCCTCGAAGGCGGCCAGCACGTGCTCGGTCTCGGTCAGCCCGGTCATGAAAATGATGGGAATGTGCTGGGTCGAAAAATCGGCCTTCAGCCGTCGCGCTACCTCGAAACCATCGATGCCCGGCATCACAGCATCGAGCAGGATTACATCGGGCAGGCTCTGGCGGGCGCGGGCCAGCGCGGTTTCGCCGCCGGTGGCGACCAGTACGGTGTAGCCGGCTTCGTCCAGCGCGTCGTGCATCAGGGAGAGGTTTTCCGGCACGTCGTCGACGATGAGGACGATGTCGGCGTTCTGGCGATCAAGCGTGGGCATCGGGGGCCTTCTTCAACAAGTTGCTGATTTCTTCAAGCTGGAAACGGCGGGTCATTTCGCGCAGATGTTCGACCAGCGCAGCGCATTCAGGGTGGGCCTCGGCGATGTGATCGAGCCGGGCATGAATGCCGCGCACATAACCGAGCGCCACCTGCTCCGCCATGGCATCGATCTCGGTGCGCGGCGGCCAGGCAAACTCCAGAGGAAAAGTCGGCGCTGGCGACACGGGGAGGCCGCCAGGCCGGAGGTGGCCCGAAGAGGCTACGGCGGCGCCGTGGCCAAGCGCGTTATCTTCCAGCCATTCCAGACCCAGCGCACGACCAACCCAGTCGAGCAGCTCGTCAATGCGCACGGGCTTGGTAATGAAGTCCTCGGCCGCGATGCCCAGTTCATTGTCCAGGCCCTTGTCGAAGGCATTGGCGGAAACGATGGCGATGGGCGCGTCGGAGAGTCGCTCGCGGCGGATGATGCGGATGGTTTCCCAGCCGTCGATGCCGGGCATGGCCAGGTCCATGAATATCAGTTCGGGCTGGAAGCGCGGCAACACTTCCAGGCACTCCGCGCCAGAGGCCGCCTGATCGATCTCGAAGCCCAGCGGCAGCAGGATGCTCGCCAGCAGTTCGCGATCCACGGCCTCGTTGTCCACGACGAGAATGCGCCGGCGCGGACCACGATAGCCGGTGCGACGCGTGCGTTCGAGTTCCCGCGCCGCCAGCGCCCCATGCACATGGGGCAGGAAGAGGCGGACGATGAAGCGGCTGCCAGTGCCCGGTTCGCTCGTTACGCGCAGTTCGCCCCCCATCAGGTCGGTGAGCATGCGCGCGATGGTCAAACCGAGGCCGGTGCCGCCGACGGCGCCAGTGGCGGCGCTGCCACGGGCGAAGGGCTCAAAGATGCGTTCGATCTCGGTGGACGCGATACCGGGACCGGTATCCTCGATCTCGAAAGTGGCCATCTCGCGGGCAAAGCGCAGACGCAGCGTGACGCCGCCATGACTGGTGAACTTCACCGCATTGCCGATGATGTTGATCAATATCTGGCGCAAGCGCTTCTCGTCGGCGCGCACCACGGCAGGCAAGCCGTCGGCCGGCTCGAAGACGAACTCAATGCCCTTGCTGCGCGCCTGTACCTCGAACATGCGCACGATCTGCTGCATGAAATCGGCGAAGTCCAGCGGCTTGGTCTGGAGCGTCAGGCGACCGCCTTCGATGCGGGCCAGATCGAGCGTGCCCTCGATCAGGGACAACAGGTGTTCACCGCTGCGGCGGATGACGTTCACCGCCTGCCGGCGATGGGCGGGAATCGCCGGATCGCCGTCGAGTATCTGCGCATAGCCGAGGATGCTGTTGAGCGGCGTGCGCAACTCGTGACTGATGGACGTGATGTGCCGGCTCTTGGCCTGATTGGCGTGGTCGGCCACCCGCTTGGCCTCTTGTAGCGCCTCGTCGGTGCGCTTGTGGGATTCGATCTCCTGCATCAGCAGGGCCGTCTGCCGGTTCGATTCCTCCTGCGCCACCTGCCGGCTTTTCAGCGTCAGCACCAGCCACCAGGCGACTATGCCAGCCACCAACAGCAGCGCGGCGAAAACTTTCACATAGAGCAGGCGCAGGTGGGCGATCTGTTCCGGCGCCACCTGCGCCTCATGCAGGTAAAGCAGGCCCAGCACCGCCGCCAGCAGCGGCACCACAGCCGCCATCAGCAGCAGGTATTGGCCGAGGCCGGCGTCGAGATAAGGCCAAAGTGCACGTGGCATCAAGCTGCGCAGCGCCGCACCCCATTGCACGACGATGCGCGCCTGTGGTTTGCACAAGTCGTGACAGCGGGCATCGAGGGAACAGCACAGCGAACAGATCGAGCCTTGGTAGGCCGGGCAGGCGGCCATGTCCTCCGACTCGTAGGCCTTCTCGCAAATGACGCAATGCTGCGTGCCCGCCGTCTGCGCGGCCGCCGGACGCGCGATGTAATAGCGCCCCCTGGTGGCCCAGGCGATCAGCGGCGTGGCGACGAAGGCGACGCCGATGGCGATGAAGGAGGCGACGGCCTGGGCTTCCTTGCCGAAGAGGCCGAGGTAGGCCGAGACCGAGAGCAAGGACGCCAGCATCATGGCGCCGACGCCCACCGGATTGATGTCGTAGAGGTGGGCGCGACGAAACTCGATGCCCGGCGGCGACAGGCCCAGCGGCTTGTTGATGACGAGGTCGGCGACCACCACCATCATCCAGGAGATGGCGACATTGGAATACAGGCCCAGTACCTGGCCCAAGGCCTGGAACACGTTCAATTCCATCAGCATCAACGCGATCAGGGTGTTGAACACCATCCACACCACGCGGCCCGGATGGCTATGCGTGAGGCGGGCAAAGAAGTTCGACCAGGCCAGCGAGCCGGCGTAGGCATTGGTGACGTTGATCTTGAGCTGGGAAATGATGACGAACACGGCAGTGGCCGCCACTGCCCAGCCCGGATTGGCGAAGACATACTCGAAGCCGGCGAGGTACATCTGGTTCGGGTCCACCGCGCGGTCCACCGGCACCGAATGGCTGATGGCGAGGAAGGCCAGCAACATGCCGCCGAGCATCTTGATCACACCGACGATGACCCAGCCCGGCCCGCCGGCGAGCATGCCGAACCACCAGCGGCGGCAATTCTCCGCCTTCAGTTCCGGCATGAAGCGCAGATAGTCGGCCTGCTCGCCCATCTGTGTGATCAGCGCGATGCCCACCGTCAGCGCGGCGCCGAACAAATGCCAGTCGAAACCGGCGCCGTAATGCACGATCCCATCAAAAGCGTGCGGCTCCTGCACCAGCACGAAGACGTAGGGCAGCACCAGCAACACCAGCCACACCGGCTGCGTCCAGGCTTGCAGGCGCGTGATGGTGGTGACGCCGTGAGTCACCAGCGGAATCACCACCAATGAACACAGCATATAGCCGAGCCACGGCGGGATGTCGAAGGCCAGCTCCAGCGCGTAGGCCATGATGGCCGCTTCGAGCGCGAAGAAGATGAAAGTGAAGCTGGCGTAGATCAGCGAGGTCAGCGTCGAGCCGATGTAGCCGAAGCCGGCGCCGCGCGTCAGCAAGTCCATGTCCACGCCGTAGCGGGCGGCGTAATAGCTGATCGGGAGGCCGGCGAGGAAAATGATCAGGCCGGTGGCGAGCACCGCCCAGAGCGCGTTGATGAAACCGTAGTTCACCAGCAAGGTGGCGCCCACCGCCTCCAGCACCAGGAAGGCGGCGGCGCCGAAGGCTGTGTTGGCGACCTGGAACTCCGACCACTTGCGGAAACTGCGCGGTGTGAAGCGCAGCGCATAGTCCTCCACCGTCTCGCGGGCGACCCAGTTGTTGTAGTCGCGACGAATCTTGACGACCCGCTGGACGGGATCGCCGACGGGTATGGGGTCGGGGGCGCTCATGACGGGATTATCGCTTGCGGCGGACCCGTCCCGCGATGGCGTCGCTTAGAAACCCAACGACTTTCCAGCCCCCAGCAGCGTCGCCACGCCCAGCACTGCAAAAATACCGGCAGCAATTCGATGCACCCATTTGACCGGCATCTTGTCCGCGATCCGGTCGCCCATGATCACCGCCGGGACATTGGCGAGCATCATGCCGAAGGTCGTGCCGGCCACCACCGCCACCAGGTTTTGATATTGGGCCGCCAGGGCGATGGTCGCCACCTGCGTCTTGTCTCCCATTTCGGCGAGGAAGAATGCGATCAGCGTGGTGGTGAACACACCGAAGCGCGCCAGCTTGGCGTCGTCCTCATCGAACTTGTCGGGAATCAGCGTCCATGCGGCCATGGCGATGAATGAAACCCCAAGCACCCAGCGCAAGGTCTCCGGCCCCATCAGCGTGGTGATCCATGAACCCACGGCACCCGCAAAGCCGTGGTTGGCCAATGTCGCCACCAGAATGCCGAGAGTGATAGGCACGGGCTTGCGAAATTTCGCCGCAAGGATGAAGGCGAGGAGTTGTGTTTTGTCGCCAATTTCAGCGAGGGCAACGATGCCCGTGGAGATGAGGAAGGCTTCCATTTAAATTTTCCTGGCCGGAACTTGACGGATGACCACGCCACCTTTCCGGCCAATCGGAAGGCGGTATGGTCAAAGGTCTTGCCAAGCAGAACAGAAACCGCTTACGCCATGGTCGGACGACCAAGTATGTTGACGTAAGCCCCTTCAGAAAAGGGCGGCTACTCCCCAATGACTCGGCGCGGATTGTATCGGCCACATGGCCTGGCGTCCAGCGTCAGCAGGTTCTTGTCCATGCTGTCGCGGACGCCCATGGCGGGATGATCACCGGTAGCGCTCGCCTTTCCCTGATGACACAGCGACGTGACATTGAGCAGACAGCAGGCAATTTTTCGCCTACTATGTACAGAATTAATGTACAGAACCTACTTGACCATGAATGCAATCAACGTCACCGAATTGCGCCAGCATCTGCCGGCATATCTCAAGCAGGTGCAGGAGGGCGAGGAGATCGCCATCACCCTGCATGGCAAAACCATTGCGCGCATCGTTCCCGGTGCCGCGCCCTCCGCGCGCGAAGCGGCTTCCCGGCGACTGGCCAGCTTGCGCGGCACGATGCTCCTTGGCGATGTGCTGGCACCACTGAATGAAGACTGGACCGGCGATGCGGACCATCTGTGATACCCATGTCCTGCTGTTCTGGGCCGACCAGCCCCAGCGGCTTTCCGCACCCGCGCGCGCCGCGGTGGATCGCGGCCTGGAAACAGAAGCACTCGCTTGCGCCGACATCAGCCTGTGGGAAATCGCCATGCTGTATGCGCGCGGTCGCATCAACAATCGCGCCGGCATAACGGCGACCGATTACATCCAGGACATCATTGCCGCCATGGCGATCACTGTATTGCCAATCACCGCCGAAATCGCCGAGCTTGCGCAAAGCACCGCCTTTGCCCACGGCGACCCCGCCGATCGCCTGATCGGCGCCACCGCACTGGCGCATCGCATCCCGCTCATCAGCGCGGACGAGAAACTGCGCGCGACACCCGGCCTGCGGTGCATCTGGTAGGCGACGGCTACGTCATCCGAAAAAGCAAAGAGATGATCCTCCGCTCCGTTAACGACCCGTTGCTGCCCGTCGCAATTTAAGGAAGCCGACATTCACCGTCCAAAATCAACAGCCTTGCGCGGCTATCCACGGAATGGGATATATAACATTACCAACCAATATCCGTTGTCACTAATAGCTCTTAAGCCACGGAGTACCGAACGTAGAAAACCCTGTGTAGTCTGGATAAACCGTCGAATGCGTATAACCAAACATCTTCTCTAGACGATCACGAATAGCTGTCTTTGCTTGATGTGATATTCGGAACGTGTACAAGGCGCCGGCTTGCACTCCACCTCCGCCAGGATCAAAGACATGTGGTCTAAGCGCAAGGCAACAAGCATTGCGCCCTTCCTCAATTGGCCACCAACCATGGCGATAATCCGGCGACTTCGGGAACTGGAATCTATTGCCATCTGGGCGGATCGTGGCCGGGACACCTCCAAAGATGAAACCGCCATTCTGTGCGAAGATTCGAGCGTCAATAGCTGAAGGCTTCCAAGCAAAAACTGATGTGGTCCACTCTTTCTGATCGATAGGAGACGCATGATCGATCTTCCAAGGACGGGTCAAATCATCCTCCCATTCCCGGTAGCCGTCATTTTCATTAGTAAGCCTGTTCGTCACGTCAATCGCAAACAAACGCGCGTCCTTGTCTTCAAGTACGGGGTTCCCGTTGCTCCATTTTCGCTCAACCGCAAACCATGCACCGACCCATGCATTAAAGGTGATATCAATTAGCCGAGTCGGAGCGCCATAGTGTTGAAGCATGGCAAGTTGGCGCAACACCGATAGTCGGCCATGTTGTGACGGATTATGAAGACCCCAACGGTGGAGCTCGATAAGAATCTTGAGTTCTTCGGCAGCTAAATGACGTTCCTGCGCTGTGCTGCCAAACGTCAAACAAAGACGGCGGTACAGCGAGCTATGCAGTGACCAATCGGCATCAACCTGGCCTCGCCACGCGAACTGTATGCCGTGTGTCACTGCCTTTTCCATTACCGCGTCAATGGCCTCAACCAGTTCTTGGAAAGAGTTGATTTGAACTTCGAAGGGCTGCCAAAATTCCGCAGCACTCATATAGGCATCCGGCAACGAGAGAATTTCAAAGTTTTTGCTCCATGTCGGTCTGCAATCAAAGGGGCCTGGCTCGCGCTATCACTGGCGGCCGATCTAAGAAACCCCGACAGCATACCCTTAGCACAGTTGGTTGTCCGCTTCGGGGCATCGTGATCGACGGCAGTTCCTGGCCGGTTGCAGGCAATAGCCCAGGAAGCCATCTGCATCGCTACCGCAAAATGACAAAGGCCCGCCGAAGCGGGCCTTTGCTTTGGTGAAGTGCTTTCGCCCCACCAAGAAAATTCAGCCTTCCTTCTTCATCGGGCAGGTGCTCATGCCCAGCAGCGGATACACCGGGCAGAAGCCGATAGCACCGGTGGCCAGGGGCACCACGCCAATCCACGCCCACACGGGACCGCCCATGGCTGCCCAGCCAACCAGTGCGAGGCCGACGACGACACGGAGGATGCGATCAATACCGCCAACGTTGAGTTTCATGGTGTTCTCCTTACGGGGTTAGCCTACAGTGTGGCCATTAGACCAGCGAAACCTTGTCGTGACTGTAACCTAGGTCACAGAAGCCAATTTGCGCAAGCCGGCGGGGTCGAGCACTTCCACCTGTTCGCGGCCGAGGCGCACCAGGCCGTTGTCGGCGAAGCCCTTGAGCAGACGACTGACCATCTCGCGCACGCTGCCGAGTTCGTCCGCCAGTTGCTGATGGGTGGCATGCACCATGCGGCCCTTGCCCAGCAGCAGGCCGGCGAGGCGCTGGTCGAGCTTGCGGAAGGCGACTTCCTCGACCAGTTGCATCAGGTCGGCCATGCGTTCGGAGAAGAGGGCGAAGACGAAATCGCGGAAGGCCGGCTCGGCCAACAGTTCGTCGAAGAGTTCGCGCGGCAACAGGGCCAGTGTGGTGGGCACTTCCGCCGTGCCACGGGCGTTATAGGCGGCGTGGCCGAGCAGGCAACTGGAGGTGATGATGCAGCTCTCGCCGGGCAGCACACGATAGAGCGGCAGCTCGCGGCCGTTGCTGGCGACCTTGGCGACGCGGATGGCGCCAGCGAGGACGAAGGGGAAGCCCTGGCAGGGTTGGCGCTCGTCGAAGAGCACGGCGCCGGCGGGCACTTCCATGGTCTGCATGCCGGCAGTCAGCTTTTCGGCCAGGCCCGGCTTGAGACGGTCGAGGACCGGGTAGAGGGCGCTCAGGGTCTCGGTATTCACGCCAGCTCCGCCATCACGGGTGCGTGGTCCGATGGCCGCTCCAGCTTGCGCGGCGCCTTGTCGATGATGCAGGCGCGACAGGATTCGGCGAGTGGCTTGGACAGCAGGATATGGTCAATGCGCAGGCCCCGATTGAGGCGGAAACCCATCTGCCGGTAATCCCACCAGGAGTAGATTTTCTCCGGCTGTTCGAAGAGGCGGAAGGCGTCGGCGAGGCCGAGATCAAGCAGCGCACGGAAGGCGGCGCGCTCCGGTTCGCTGCACAGAATCTTGTCCTTCCAGGCGACGGGATCGTGCACATCGCGGTCGTCCGGGGCGATGTTGTAGTCGCCGAGCAGGGCCAGCTTCGGATGGCGCGTGAGTTCGCCCTTCAGCCAGTCGGTCAGGGCGGCGAACCATTTGAGCTTGTAGGCGTATTTGTCGGAGCCGACTTCGCTGCCATTGGGCATGTAGCCGCAGACGATGCGCACACCATCCACGGTGGCGGCGATGACGCGCTTTTGCGGGTCGTCGAAAGCCGGGATGTCGACATGGACATCGACGGCCTCGCTGCGCGTCAGCAGGGCCACGCCGTTGTAGGTCTTCTGGCCGTTGTGCAGGGCGCGATAGCCGGCCGCCGCCAGTTCGTCGAAGGGGAAGCCCTTGTCTTCGGTCTTGGTTTCCTGCAGGCAGAGCGCGTCGGGCTGGTTCGCCGCCAGCCAGTCCAGCACATGGGGCAGGCGCACCTTGAGGGAGTTCACATTCCAGGTCGCTATTTTCATGGCGCGATGATACCTGAGGCCCATGCCGGAACAGGCGGCGCCTATAATCGCTCGAGCCGTCCCCAACAGGAGAGTTTCCGTGGCCACCGCATCCCAACCGAGTTCCGAACGACGTCATTTCTGGCGCGCCGTGTTCCATTCCCCGGTGCGCCTGATCACCCACGGCGGTAATGCCTACGCCCGCCTGCTCGACATTTCGCTCAAGGGCGCGCTGCTGGAAACCACCGAGGCGTGGCATGGCAAACCCGGCGAAGAATGCCAGTTGCGCCTTGACCTCGCTCCCGGCGCCGCCATCACCATGCTGACCCGCGTGCTGCATGTGGAGGGCAAGAATGTCGGCCTGACTTGCGAGAGCATCGACATCGACAGCATCACCCATCTGCGCCGGCTGGTGGAACTCAATGCCGGCGATCCGGCGATACTGGACAGGGAACTGGCGAACCTCGTGCGCGAGGCCTGACGGCCGCTACATCAGCTTGCCAGCAGCGGGCGTAGATTGAGTTCCCCCACCAGTCCGGCGAAGATCGCGAAGCCGAACCAGTTGTTGTGGCGGAAGGCGGCGAAGCAGCCCTCCCGCGAGCGATCCCGGATCAGCGTCCAGTGATAGGCGGCCAGTGCCGCCGCCGCCGCCAATCCCGCGAAGTAAAACGCACCGAAGCGCAATTGCCAGCCGACGACGGCGAGGATGCCCAGCATCGCGGCATAGCAGAGCATCACCACCAGCACATCGTAGCGGCCGAAAGTGATGGCCGCCGTGCGGATGCCGATCTTTAGGTCGTCGTCGCGATCCACCATGGCGTATTCGGTGTCATAAGCCAGCGCCCAGAAGATGTTCGCTACTAGCAGTGTCCACCCGAGGTGCCCGACTTCGCCGCTGGCGGCAGCGAAAGCCATGGGAATGCCGAAGCCGAAGGCGATGCCGAGATAGGCCTGCGGCAGGGCGAAGAAGCGCTTGGTGAAGGGATAACTGGCGGCAAGAAAAACCGCAATGATCGCCAGCCACCAGACATCCTTGAGAATCGGGATAATCAACAGGAAGGAGCACAGCAGCAGCACGACGACGAGGATCAGCGCCTCCCGCGGGGACACCTGGCGCGCGGCCAGGGGCCGGTCCTTGGTGCGCTCGACATGGGGGTCGAAATCGCGGTCGGCCCAGTCGTTGATGACACAACCGGCCGAGCGCATCAGCACCGTGCCGAGGACGAATATCCAGATCAGCAGCGGATGCGGCTGTCCATGGGTAGCCAGCCACAGCGCCCACAGCGTGGGCCACAAGAGCAGCAGGGTGCCGATGGGCTTGTCGAGCCGCATCAGTTTTTCGTAGAGGTCGAGACGGTGCTTGAGTTGATCGAAAGTCATGGCGCGAATTTTAGCGGGCCGCTGCCGTGCGGCCCCGTGTCTCGTCGACTCCGCGCAGGATGAACAGCCCGACGACGAAATAGCTGCCGGTGATGAGGATGGCGAGGCGGTGGTCGCCGCCGGATATCCAGGTGACGGCGCCGTAGGTCATGGGGCCGAGGATGGAGGAGAACTTTACCGCCAGTCCCCACAGGCCGAAGAATTCCGCATGCCGCTGGGCCGGTGCAAGGGAGCCGACCAGCGCCCGCGCCGCCGACTGGCTGGCGCCGAGGCAGACCCCGGCAATGTTGGCGGCGAGCCAGAACAGGGTCGGGCCGCTGGCCAGCCAGGCCAGCAGGATCATCACGATCCAGCCGATCAGCGCCAGGGCGATGGCGCGCACATGACCGATGCGATCCTGCAGGTGGCCGAAGGCGAAGGCGCCGATAGCGGCCGTGATGTTGACGATGAAAATCAGCTTGATGGTGTCGGGCGTGGTGAAGCCCATGGCTTCCTGCGCGTAGATCGCCGCCAGCGCGATCACCGTCTGTATGCCGGCTTGGTAGAAGACGATGCAGACCATGAAGCGACGCATGTCGGGATAGCGTGCAGAATCGCGGAGGGTGGCCGCGACGTGGGCAAAGGCTGCGGCGACATTTACTGCGCGTCTTCCTTCATTGGTCGCCGTACCGCCAGCACCGACTTTTCCAGCCCGCTCGCGCAGCAGAAAGAAAGTCGGCAGGCTGGCGAGGGCGAACAGGCCCGCCGTCAGCAGCATGGTCACCGGCACGAAGTCGGCGGCGCGCTGGCCCTGCGACTGAGCCCAGTGGGCATAGCCCAGACAGACGCCGAGACTGACCAGACCGCCGAGATAGCCAAGACTCCAGCCCCAGCCGGAGACCTTGCCGAGGCTGTCTTCGTCGGCCAGTTCGGGCAGGAAGGCGGCGATCAGGTTCTCGCCGGTTCCAAAGCAGAAGTTGGACAGGATGATGAACAGCACCGCCACGGCGAGGCCGCCAGGACCGGCCAGGGCGAGACCGGCGGTGGCCAGCACGCAACCGGCGGTGGTCAAAGCCAGCAGCCGCTTCTTGGCGCCAGCGGCATCGGCATAGGCGCCGATCACCGGCGCTGCCAGCATGATCAAGGCATAGGACACGGCCAGCGCCGCCGTCCAGGCGAAGGTGGCCCAGGGCGCCTTACCCGCCACCACGGCGACGAAGTAGGCATTGAAAACCGCCGTGATGACCACCGTGGTATAGCCGGAATTGGCGAAGTCGTACATGGCCCAGGCGGCCACTTCGCGGCGGCGAACGCCTTCGGCCAGAATGGAGGGAGATTTTTCGTTCATGCTTTCAGTAGCTCCTCGCGGCCACCGAGCCAGCGTTTGAGATGGGCATCGGCCCGCTCCGGCGCATCACGCAGCAGTTCTTCGGCGGCAGCCCGCGCTTTTTCCACCAGCACCGTGTCGTCCAGATCGGCATAGCGTAGCAGGGGCAGGCCGCTCTGGCGGGCGCCGATGAACTCGCCGGGGCCGCGCAGGGCCAGGTCCTGGCGGGCGATTTCGAAGCCGTCGGTATTTTCGTAAATGATCTTGAGGCGGGCACGGGCGATCTCGCCGACGGGTTTGGCGTAGATCAGGATGCAGGCCGATTGCGCAGCGCCACGGCCGACGCGGCCACGCAACTGGTGCAACTGGGCGAGGCCGAAACGCTCGGCGTGTTCAATCACCATCAGGCTGGCATTGGGCACGTCGACGCCGACCTCGATCACAGTGGTGGCGACCAGCAAGTGCACTTCGTTGCGCGAGAAGGCCTCCATCACCGCGGCTTTTTCGGCGGCCTTCATGCGGCCATGGACGAGGCCGACCTGGATGTCTGGCAGTTCCTCGACCAGGCGTTCGTAGGTTTCCTGCGCGGTCTTCAGTTGAAGGGCTTCGCTCTCCTCGATCAGCGGGCAAACCCAGTAGGCCTGACCGCCGGCGCGGCAGGCATCGTGCACGCGGCCGATCACCTGTTCGCGACGGCCTTCGGCCACCAGTTTCGTTGTCACCGGCGTGCGGCCCGGCGGCAGCTCGTCAAGCACGGAGACGTCGAGGTCGGCGTAGTAGCTCATGGCCAGAGTGCGCGGGATCGGCGTTGCCGACATGGTGAGCTGGTGGGCGAACTGGCCCTTCTCTTTCAGCGCGAGACGCTGGCGCACGCCAAAGCGATGTTGTTCATCGACGATGGCAAGGCCTAGGCGCGGGAAGGCCACGTCGTCCTCGATCAGCGCGTGGGTGCCGACCACGATCGCCGTCTCGCCAGCGCCGACTTTTGCGATGGCGGCGGCCTTTTCCTTTTTCTTCAGGCTGCCGGTGAGCCAAGCCACTTCGATACCCAGCGGCGCCAGCCACTGACTGAGTTTTCGGTAATGCTGCTCGGCGAGGATTTCGGTGGGCGCCATCAGCGCGGCCTGATGGCCGGATTCGACGGCATGCAGCATGGCCAGCGCGGCAACGATGGTCTTGCCGCTGCCCACATCCCCTTGCAACAGGCGCTGCATCGGATGCGGCTGACCGAGGTCGGCAGCGATCTCTTTCCAGGCCCGATCCTGGGCGCCGGTGAGGCGAAAGGGCAAAGCGGCGAGCAGGGCTTTAGTCAGCTTGCCGCTGCCTTTCAGGCGAGGGGCGCCCTTGGCGCGACGGGCGGCGTAGGCGCGGCGCAAGGAGAGTTGCTGGGCCAGCAGTTCGTCGAACTGGACACGGCGCCAGGCCGGAAGGTCGCGGGACTCCAATCGGGCCTGGGGAATGTCCGGCGGCGGCGTGTGCAGCAGGCGGATGGCATCAGCAAAGTCCGGCAGCTTGAGTTGCGCGCGCAGGGCCTCGGGCAGGGTGTCGCTCCAGTCGGCGCGCTTCAGGGCCCGGTCGATCAGGCGTCTCAGCGTGGATTGGCCGAGGCCGGCAGTGGTCGGGTAGACGGGGGTAAGCCGGTCCGGTAGCGGCGTGTCGTCGGTGACGGGATGGAAGCGCGGATGGATGATCTCGTCGCCGAGAAAGCCGCCACGCGGTTCGCCGAAGATGCGCAGGCGCGCGCCGGGCTGCAAAACCTTTTGCTGGCTCGGGTAGAAATTGAGGAAGCGCAACAGCATGGCACCCTCGGCATCCGTAGCGTCGCGGACGCGGACGACGAGCTGGCGACGCGGGCGGAAGGCGATTTCGGCATCCACCACCTCGACCTCGAACTGGGCGGCGATGCCGGGCATGGCGTCGCGGATGGCAGTGATGCGGGTTTCGTCCTCGTAACGCAGCGGCAGGTGGAGGACGAGGTCGGTATCGCTGCGCAGGCCCAGCTTTTCGAGCCGGGCCCCGAGCGTGTTCGCTTTCGGCGTGTT
Organism: Rhodocyclaceae bacterium; assembly: GCA_030824275.1. Taxonomy (GTDB): domain Bacteria; phylum Pseudomonadota; class Gammaproteobacteria; order Burkholderiales; family Rhodocyclaceae; genus JAVBXY01. The sequence goes on from JAVBXY010000012.1 coordinate 55,732, forward strand.
GGTCGCGGGTTTTTCAGCCAATCACGAGAATCGCATCGGCCTCTACCAGGGCGCCGCGCGGCAGTTCCTTGACGCCGACGGCGGCGCGGGCGGGGAAGGGCTGGGCGAAATACTTGGCCATGGTTTCATTCACCTTGGCGAAGTTGGCGAGGTCGGTCAGGTAGATGTTGAGCTTCACCGCATCGTTGAGCGAGGCGCCGGCAGCGGTGGCCACGGCCTTGAGGTTGTCGAAGACGCGGACGATCTGGGCGTCGATGCCCTCGACCATCTGCATGCTGACCGGATCGAGGCCGATCTGGCCGGACATGTAAATGGTGTCGCCGACCTGGACAGCTTGCGAGTAGGTACCGATGGCGGCCGGAGCATCCGGCGTGGAAATGATCTTGCGGCTCATGAAATCTCCGGTCAGGCAGGGCCGACGCTGTAATTGAGGCGCGAGAACACATGTTGCAGGCCGCGCCGGGCGTCGAGGTTGATGATCAGGGGGGCATTGAGGTTGGCGCGTAGCGGTGCGCTATCGCCTTCCTTGGCGAGAATCACGACCACCACGGCAGTGGAAGGATCGGTCAGTTGCAGTTCGGCGATCTCCTCGTCGGAGAGGGTGATCTCGTAGCCGAAGTCGAACTGGGCGGGGTCGGTTATGTGGAAGGCCACCGCCGGATCGTCGAGGGACTGGAGGATGAAATAGCGCAGCACCTCGCCTTCCGGGTGGAACAGGGTGAAGCGGCGGCAGTCCTCGAAGCCGGCGAGGCCGCGCGGGAATTCGATGATGCGGCTGGGCTCGACGGTCAGCGTGCCGAAACGCGGGCTTTCGATATTCATGGGTTCTCCCCGTTCATTTTTTCATGGTCACCAGCAGGCCCGACTCCATGCCCAGCTCCTTCAGCTTGACACGGGCGGCATCGGCTTCCGCCCGGCTGGCGAAGGGTCCGACATGGACGCGAGCCTCGATGGTACTCGGTATGCCATTGAGTTCAAGCTTGGCGCGCAGGTCTTCGGCATTGGCGACGTTGCTGAAGACCCCCATCTGGATCGCGAACTGGCGCTCGGCGGCCTGAGTGATGGGACGCGAGGCCGGGGCGCGACGGGGCGTCGACGGGGCTTTGGCCAGCTCTCGGCCCGGGTCGGGGCGGGCGGCAGGCGAGGCGACCGGCGGTACCGGCTCGGAGGGACGGACGGACGCCGGCTTGGTGGTAGCCGGCTTGGTCAGCGACTTTTCGGGCGGCAGCGGTTGCAGGGGCGGGGCGCCGGGGGATGACGTGCCTTCCGGGACGGAGGGCACTGCCTTGGCGTCGACCGGGGCCTCCGCCTTGATGTCGGGTTTGGCATCCGTCGCCGGCTCTGCCGTTCCCGATGCCGCCTCGGCGGGCTTGGGCTCCTCCTTCGGCGCCTCAAGTACCGGCGGCGGTTCCGGTTTCGGCGGCAGGGCGGCCACCTGGGTCGGCGGTCGCTTGGGATTGTTCAGTGCGTCGAACATGGCCAGACTGCCGAGCAGACCCACCACCATCACGGCTGCGATGGCGATACGGTTGAGGAGGCGCCGTTTGAGGGCGTCCTCAGCCGTGGGTTCGTCGGTTTCCGGAATTGGGGTATCGGTCATCGCGGTCCTCGTCCAGGTTCTCACGTTCAAATTCTTCTTCGCTCTTCGACAGCGCGGCCACCAGCTCGGCCTCGCCCAGGGAAATCCCGCAATGGCCGGCAATGCCCTCGGGCGGCATGCCCTGCTGGGCCAGCGACATGGCTTCGTTGTACAGCGGGGAAACATTGCGCGCCGCCTTCAGGCGCGACACTTCTTCCGACAGATGGGCCACCTGCTCGCGCAGCTGCTCGCCTTCGCGGTGCAGGCGCTCCAGTTCGCCGTCGAGGTGGCTGCGGTTCAGTTCCGAGGCAAATGTCGTTTCGGGAACGGCCACCGGAACTGGGGACGGGCGGCCGAATAGCGACCACTTCCCCGGTTTCGGTGGTGGAGCCGCCGGGGTGGGTGACACGATTGGCGGTGCAATCGGCAAATCCTCGGGTTCGCCGTACAGCTCTGCCCGCTCTTGCGGGTCCGTCATGAAAGTCGGCTCGGTCGGAGTGGTTGGAATGGTCGGCCGCCGGCGGGCCGCGACCTGGAATAGCCGCATCACCGTCAGCACCAGATAGATGCCGACCAGCAAGGCCGTCACCAGTACCAAGTCCCGCCAACCGATGCCGAAACCGCCGAGTTCGATCATGCGCTGCGCTCCAGGGCCTGGTCGATGTCCCAGAGGATGTCGTCGAGGGTTTCCAGGCCCACCGACAGGCGCACCATGTCCGGCGTCACGCCGGCCGCCGTCTGGGCAGCCTCGTCGAGCTGACGATGAGTGGTCGAGGCGGGATGGATCACCAGGGTCTTGGCGTCACCGATGTTGGCCAGGTGCGAGCAGAACTGGAGCGCATCGATGAAACGCTCGCCGGCGGCCTGGCCACCCTGGATGCCGAAGGACAGCAGGGCGCCGGCGCCCTTGGGCAGGTAGCGCCCGGCCAGGGCCCGGTAGGGGGAGGCGGGAAGGCCCGGGTAATTCACCCAGACCACCCGCGGATGCTCGGAAAGATGGCGCGCCACGGCCAGGGCATTGGTGCAGTGGCGCTCCATGCGCAACGGCAGGGTTTCGATGCCCTGCATCAGTTGCCACGCGGAAAACGGCGACAGGGCCGGACCGAAGGTGCGCAGCACTTCCATGCGCGCCTTCATGGTGAAGCCGAAGTCGCCGAAGGTCTCGAAGAACTTGACGCCGTGGTAGCCGGCGGAGGGCTCGGTCATGCCCGGGAACTTGCCGTTGCCCCAGTCGAACTTACCGGACTCGATGACCACCCCGCCCAGCGTCGTGCCGTGGCCGCCGAGGAACTTGGTGGCGGAATGGACGACGATGTCGGCGCCGTGATCGAAGGGCCGGCACAGATAGGGCGATGGCACGGTGTTGTCTACCACCAGCGGCACCCCATGTTCATGGGCGATGGCGGCAACGGCGGCGATGTCCAGCACGTTGAGGCGCGGGTTGGCCACCGTTTCGGCGTAAATGCACTTGGTGTTGGCGGACAGGGCGGAGCGGAAGTTCTCCGGCTCGTCGGAATCCACGAACACCGTCTCGATGCCCAGCTTGCGCAGGGAGAAGTCGAGCTGGGAGAAGGTGCCGCCGTAGAGGGTGCGGGCCGCGACGATGCGGTCGCCGGCCTCGCAGAGCGTCAGCAGGGCCACCATCTGCGCGGCGAGGCCGGTGGCTGCGGCGACGGCGGCGCGACCACCTTCCAGCGCCGCCATGCGTTCCTCGAAGGCCGCCACGGTGGGATTGCCGATCCGCGAATAGACGTTGCCGAAGGTTTGCAGGTTGAACAGGCTGGCGGCGTGCTCGGCCGAATCGAAGACGAAGGAGGAGGTCTGATGGATCGGCAGCGCACGGGCGCCCGTCGCCGCGTCCGGCTGGGCGCCGGCGTGCAAACAGAGCGTTTCGATACCGTACTGACGATCCGACATGGGTTCCTGTTCAAGTGCTACAGAAGGCAATAAGGGCAAATTGCCTTGATAATAGCCGGCCAATCCCGCCCCAATAGCCCGATCAACCCGTCATTTGACCCATGTTTCTGGCCAAGAAGATACTTACCGCCCTGATCCTGCCGCCCACCGGCCCCATCCTGCTGGCCCTGTTCGGGCTCTGGCTGAGCGGCCGCAAAAGTCGGCTCTGGTGGCACGGCGGCCGCTGGCTGACGGGGCTGAGTCTGCTGGGGCTGCTGGCTCTGTCGCTGCCTGTGGTGAGCGGTGGGCTGATGCGTGCCTGTCAGCCCTATGCCCCCATCAGCCGAGCCGCCCTCGCCGAGACGCAGGCAATTGTCGTGCTGGGCGGCGGCACTTATCGTGATGCGCCGGAATATGGCAGCGACACAGTGGACAGAGCCACCCTCGAACGCCTGCGCTATGCTGCCAAGCTGGCCCGCGACAGCCGGTTGCCGCTACTGGTCACTGGTGGATCGCCCACCGGCGGCCGCCCTGAGGGCGAGATCATGGCGGAGATACTGGCCCGCGAGTTCGGCACGCCGGTGCGCTGGATCGAAGCCGGCTCAAAGGACACGGAGGAAAATGCCCGCTACTCGGCGCCCATGCTTCGCAAGGCCGGCATCCAGCGCATCGCAGTGATCAGCAATGCCTGGCATCTGCCGCGCGCGCTGCCGCTCTTCGCGCGGGAGGGCTTTGCCGCAGTGCCGGCGCCAATGGCATTCGGCGGCACGGCGCCGCTCTCGGTATGGTCATTCGTGCCGTCGGCCGGTGCGCTCGACAGCAGCGAAACAGCCCTGAAAGAACTCATCGGCCGCCTCTACAACCACCTCAGCGGAAAATCATGAACGACGAACAGCTCATCATCGGCCTCGTTTCCATCTCCGACCGCGCCTCGTCCGGCGTCTATGAAGACAAGGGAATTCCAGCCCTGGAGGAATGGTTCGGCAAGGCGCTGACTTCGCCCTGGCGTATGGAAACGCGGCTGATTCCCGACGAGCAGGCGGTGATCGAGGCAACGCTGATCGAGCTTTGTGACACCGCAGGCTGTCATCTGGTGCTGACCACCGGCGGCACCGGCCCGGCCCTGCGCGATGTGACGCCGGAGGCCACCCTGGCCGTGGCGCACAAAGTCATGCCGGGCTTTGGCGAACAGATGCGGCAGATCTCGCTGCACTTCGTGCCAACCGCCATCCTTTCGCGGCAGACGGCGGTGATTCGAGGAAAGTCCCTGATCCTCAACCTGCCGGGGCAGCCCAAGTCGATCAAGGAGACGCTGGAAGGCCTCAAGGATGCCGAGGGCAAACAGGTGGTGCCCGGCATTTTCGCCGCTGTGCCCTACTGCCTCGACCTGATCGGCGGGCCCTACGTCGAGACCGACGACGCGGTGATCAAGGCCTTCCGGCCCAAGAGCGCGATCCGCCCCAAGTCCTGAGCAAGGTCATGCATCTGTAACACGGGCCATCGACAATTCGGGGCTTTTCTTTCCCGAAAGACGGACCATGCAGCGTCGCCCCATCGCCACCGCCCTTGCCTTTTCCGCTGTACTGATCGCCCCGCTCGCCACCGCCGGACAGGTCGCCGGCAAGAACCCGGACACGGTGACCGCCATCGAATTCACGCCGACACCGGCGCCGGCCAGCGCGGCCGAAATGGTGAGCACCTACACCCGCTCCAGCGCCATCGTCACTTACTCCAGCGGCGCACGCAAGATCTTTCCCCTCTCCCACCACACACTGTTTCAAGCCGGCCAGCGCATCGGCACGGGCGAGGCGGGGCTGGTCGTTGATGCGCATGGCAAGCCGATCAGCGCGTCGGCGGCCAGCGATGCCGGCGAGCAGGCCAAGGGGCCCTTCCATGCCTATGCCCCCGACGGCAATTCGCTGATCCGCATCAAGGACGGCAAGCTCGAAAAGCTGTTCCTTGTTACCCACTATGAATACCACACCGACGCACCACTGGTCTCGGGCAAGGGCATGACGGAGCTTTACGCCAGACTGCCCGCCGCCATGAATCTGACCACGCTGAACCAGGACAAGAAGAGCGGCAAGCTCAAGGCCACGCAGCTTGCCAACATCGACATGAGCGGCGTCGGCGGCCTGTGGATTCCCTGCGCGGCCTCGCTGACGCCGTGGAATACACATCTGGGCGGCGAGGAATACGAGCCCAACGCGCGCCAGTTCGAGACCGTGCCACTGGCGCCGATGAACCTCTACCTCGGCACACCCGGCAAACGCGCCGACGAGGGCGGCGCCAACCCCTACCGCTACGGCCATCTGGTCGAGGTAAAAGTCGGCGCTGGCGGCACGGCGACAGTCACCAAGCGCTATGCCATGGGCCGGTTCTCCGGCGAACTGGCGGAGATGATGCCGGATGAGCGCACCGCCTACATGGGCGACGATGGCCGCGACATGATGATGTTCATGTTCGTCGCCGACCAGCCGCGCGACCTTTCCGCCGGCACGCTCTACGCCGCGAAGTGGGAGCAACGCTCGGCGGACAACGGCGGTTCGGCCAGTCTCAAGTGGATTCGCCTTGGTCATGCCAGCGAGGCCGAGATCAAGGCACTGCTTGACCGTGGCATCAAGTTCTCCGACATCTTCGAGACCGCGACGGCGACAGATGCAAAAGCAAAGCCCGAGCAGTTCAAGGACTTCAAACCGGTGTTCGCCTATGAAGGCACCAGCGTCGGTGGAAAACCGGAAGTCGCCTACCTCAAGCTCAAGCCGGGCATGGAAACAGCGGCCGCCTTTCTCGAATCGCGACGCTACGGCGCCTTGCTCGGCGCCACCAGCGAATTCACCAAGATGGAAGGCGTGACGCACAATCCGGACGACCGCAAGCTCTACATCGCCATGTCCTACATCGAGGCAGGCATGGTCGACGGCCAGAACGGCGAAAGACCACAGGATCACATCAAGCTCAAGGGCGACGCCAAGGATCTCGTCTGTGGCGGCATTTATCAGGCCCATCTGTCCGGCGCGCAGAAAGACCACATGGGCGAGGCGATCAAGAGCGAGTGGGTCGCGACGACAATGGATGCCCTGCTGCTGGGCGCCAAAAAGCCCTTCGGCCAAGTCCAGGGCGCTTACGACAAGTGCGATACCGAGCGCATCGCCAACCCGGACAACATCAAGTACTCGCCCGCGATGCGCACCCTGTTCATCGGCGAAGACTCCGGCAACCACCTGAACAACTTCCTCTGGGCGCTGAACCTCGATTCCGGTCAAGCGACGCGCCTGCTATCGGCCCCGGCCGGTGGCGAACACACAGGATTGCAAGTGCTTACCGATCTGAGCGGCCACAGCTACATCATGAGCAACATCCAGCATCCGGGTGCGGCGATGGATCTGAAAAACTATCCCGACGCCATCAAGGTGGAGCTGCGCAAGAAGATCGACCAGCGCGGCAGCGTCGGCTACCTCGGCGGCCTGCCGGCCATCGGCGCAGCTAAACACTGAGTCAGCCCTGAACAAGCGTGAGGCGAGTGGGATTTCCCGCTCGCCTCGCGTTTTTCTAGCTGAAGGACTGCACGAAGAAATTGACCACGAGGTAGTCGCCGCCGTCCTCGATGGTCTCGCGCGGATGCAGGCGAGCGCGCAAGCCATCGAGGGGGAACAGCAAGGCGACCTTTTCCTCCAGTGCAGCGGGCGCCAGCACCATGCGCGCGTATTCGCCGACCTCGGGCACATCGAGCAAAATCGCCTCGGTCTGAAAACCGCCGGCGTCGGCCACCACCGCGCGCGGCGTCTTCGACAGCGTCTCTATGCCTACGGCGCCCTCGTTGGGGCCGCTGCGGGCATAGCGGCGAATGATGCCGAGCAACCAGTTGTCGCCGCCCTCGGCCTGCATGCCGATCAGGGCGCCGATGCGTATCCAGTCCTTGCGCGAGATCGGCACCTGGGCGCCCATGCCGCCGAGGCTGACATCGTCCACTACCCAAGATTCGACGCCCAGATCGCCGCGATCCCCGGCCATGCGTCGATGGATGGCGGCAAGCTCGTGGGTCACATCCAGCCGGGAGGTGACGCGATGGCGGGCGTGGGTTCGCATCGGCGGCGTCGGCCCCCAGCACAGGGCCAGATGCTCAAGCACAGGGATAACAGCTTCCGGCGGGTACTGGTCACCGAGCGGGATACCCGGCGGCACGCGAAGCTCGGCGCGGATCTGCTCGATGGTCTGCGTCACCGCCTCGATGGCCCGCGTGCCGTTGAAGAAACGCAGGGTCGCCGTAACTTCCGGCAGCTTGGCCAGGCGCGTCGGCGGTAGCGGCTTGGCGGCATCGACCCAATACACGTTCTCCGGCTTCACTTCGCGAATCAGCGAGAAGTGGGGCAGGAAATAGGCGATGAAGCGCTCGGCGATCTCGATTTCCAGCGGAAGCAGATTGTCCATCGATGAGGACTGGAAGACCAGGGCCTTCAGGTATTCGGCCTCGATGCAGGTCTCCGCGCCGCCGGGGTAAAGCACGATAGGCTTCTGCGCGAGCTTGGCATCGACGGCGGCCAGATAGACGCCACCGAGCGTGGCCCAGAATTCGGCATCGATCGGGCCATAACGAAACTGATCCCACTTCAGCCGCGCCGCCAGGGAGTGCACCAGCCGGCCGTAGAGCATCGGTAAGTGGGGTTTGACGGCTTCAGCCTCTTTTTCCGGCAAGCGATAGCGGGCCAGGCAATCGCTGTAGGCAGCCACCACATGCCCCCAGTAGGCATGATTGATTCCCCACAGACGGGACTCCAGGGCGCGGTTGCCGCGGCCCTGGGCGAGATAGTCGCGCCCCAATCGACGCGCCGGCACGATCACAGCCTCGTCGATCTGAAGGACCAATTCGAGACGCTGGGAAAGTTTGAAACCCGCGGTCGCCACCAGCGATTCGAGCCAGTTACCGGCCTCCTCGACGGCCGCCTGCGGTTCATGGGCCGCCAATTCGGCCAGGATGCGCTTGGCCTCGCGCGGGTCGGCGAGCGGGTGGTCGGGCTTGCTGGAGAAGAGGCCGAGCATGGGGGTGTGGGGCGGGGGCTGTGTGGGTAAAATGCCCGATTGATTATAAGTCCCCAAGCCCGCCGCCATGCGCCCCTATCTCGACCTGATGCGCCACGTGCTCGACCACGGGCACGAAAAATCCGACCGCACCGGCACCGGCACGCGCTCGGTGTTCGGCTGGCAGATGCGCTTCGATCTCGCCGACGGCTTCCCCCTGCTGACCACCAAGAAGCTGCATCTGCGCTCCATCATTCACGAGCTGCTGTGGTTCATCAAGGGCGACACCAACATCGCCTACCTGAAGGAAAACGGCGTGCGCATCTGGGACGAATGGGCCGACGCCAACGGTGACCTCGGCCCAGTCTATGGCCATCAATGGCGCCACTGGCCCGACGGCAAGGGTGGCGAGGTCGACCAGATCACCCAGCTCATCGAGGGCATCAAGAAGAATCCGGACTCGCGTCGCCACATCGTCAGTGCCTGGAACCCGGCCGATATCCCGCAGATGAAGCTGCCTCCCTGTCATGCGCTGTTCCAGTTCTACGTCGCCGGCGGCAAGCTCTCCTGTCAGCTCTACCAGCGCAGCGCCGACATCTTCCTCGGCGTGCCCTTCAACATCGCCTCCTATGCCCTGTTCATGCAGATGGTGGCGCAAGTTTGCGATCTGGAGCCCGGTGAATTCGTCTGGACCGGTGGCGACTGCCACCTCTACTCCAATCACCTGGAGCAGGCCCGCCTGCAACTCTCCCGCGAAACGCGAACGCGGCCGGTGATGAAACTCAACCCGGCGGTGAAGGACATCTTCGCCTTCCGCTACGAGGACTTCAACCTCGAAGGCTACGATCCGCATCCGCATATCGCCGCACCCGTAGCCGTATGATTCTGGCCGCCGACATCGGCGGTACCCAAAGCCGCTTCGGGCTCTTCGACGGCGAGCGCCTGGTTCTCGAACGCCGTCTCGCCAGCGCCGACTTTCCCGACTTTCACTTCGCCCTGGCCACATTTCTGGCCGAGACCAGGAATGCCGACATCCGCCGCGCCTGCTTCGCCGTCGCCGGCCCCATCGATGACGACGGTCGCTCGGCACACCTGACCAATCTGCCCTGGCGGGTCAATGCCGCCGCGCTGGAACGGGACTTCGGCCTGCCGCGCATCATCCTCGCCAATGACTTCGCCGCCGCCGCCCTCGGCGCGGTAACAGCCGAGGCGGCGCAGCGTATCGAACTGCAAGCCGGCGGAGCACTCGCCGCCGCGCCACGCCTCGTCATCGGTGCCGGCACCGGGCTCGGCATGGCCATTGTCCTGCCCGAGGGTGACGGCTGGCGCATCGTCCCCGGCGAAGGCGGCCACATCGCCTTCGCCCCGTCGGACGAGCAGCAGGCAGCCCTATGGGCCTTCCTGCGCCAGCGCCATGGCCGCGTCACCTGGGAGCGTGTGCTGTCCGGTGCGGGACTCGCGGCGATCCACGAATTTCTTACCGGCGAGCAATGTTCGGCGAAAGACGTCGGCACGGCGGCCGTAGAACTATTCCTTTCGGCCTATGGCGCCTTTGCCGGCGACATGGCACTGGCGACGCTGGCGCGCGGCGGCGTCTTCCTGGCGGGAGGCATCGCCGCCAGGCGCAGCGCGGCTTTCGGCGCCGGAAATTTCCTCGCCGCCTTCAATGCCAAGGCGGAACATGCCGCCATCGCCGCGCGAATGCCGGTTTGCATCGCCGCCGATCCGGCCCTCGGTTTACGCGGGGCAAGGCTCCTGGCCGACCTTGCGAATACTTGATTCTCATCAAGAAACTGCAATGGGATAAGCGCAATATGGGTTCGCAATACCTACAAGAATTTTTGAGGAGACACCCATGCCAACAGCAAAACCCAAAGTCACCAAAGCCACTGCCGCCACGAAAAAGCCGGCTACCAAGCCTGTGGTGGAGAAGAGCAAGCCCGTAGCGAAGAAAGCGGCCGCCCCCAAGACGGCGAAGCCCGCGCCGCGCACAACGAAGGCCAATGGCAGCTCCCCAGTTTCACTCGAGCAACGGGCGAATTATGTAGAGGTAGCCGCCTATTACATCGCCGAGCGGCGCGGTTTTGCACCGGGCGATCCGCTTGCCGACTGGACAGCGGCAGAAGCCGAAGTAGATCGGCTGCTCGCCAGCGGACACTTCGGCGCTTAATCAACAAAGCGTCAGCCGGGCGAGAGTACCAGCGCCGCCAGCGGCGGCAGACTCAGCGATACGGAAAAAGGCTGCCCCATCCAGGGTAGCGTCTCTGCCTGTACGCCGCCGCCGTTGCCAAGATCGCCACCGCCATAGTGAGATGAATCGCTGTTGAGCCGCTCCACATAGTTGCCGCCTTGCGGTACGCCCAGACGGTAAGCCTGTCGGGGCACTGGCGTGAAATTGAGCACCACCACCACATGGCGACCATCGCGGGAGCGACGCAGCCAGCTCACCACCGACTGGTCCGCATCATGGCAGTCGATCCACTGGAAGCCATCGGGAGAGAAGTCGAGATCATGCAAGGCGGGTTCATGCACATGCAGATGATTGAGATCGCGTACCAGGCGCTGCACGCCCGCATGCAAGGGGTATTGCAGCAGGTGCCAGGGCATTTCCTCGCCGGCACGCCATTCCCAGGACTGACCAATCTCCGCACCCATGAACAGCAGCTTCTTGCCCGGTGCCATCATCTGGTAAGCCAGCAGCAGACGCAGATTGGCAAACCGCTGCCATTCGTCGCCCGGCATCTTGCCCAGCAGCGAACCCTTGCCGTGCACCACCTCGTCGTGGGACAAGGGCAGGACGAAGTTCTCGCTGTAGGCGTAGAGTTGGCCGAAGGTAAGCCGCTCGTGGTGGTAACGGCGATGGACCGGATCGTTGCGCAGGTAGTCCAGCGTATCGTTCATCCAGCCCATGTTCCACTTCATCGAGAAGCCGAGGCCACCGAGCCAGACCGGGCGCGAGACCATGGGCCAGGCGGTGGATTCCTCGGCAATGGTCAGCGCGCCGGGAAATTCACCGTGCACCATCTGGTTCAGCTCGCGCAGGAAACCGATGGCTTCCAGATTCTCCCGACCGCCATGGACATTCGGCGTCCACTCGCCGGCCTTGCGCGAGTAGTCGAGATAGATCATCGAGGCCACCGCATCCACCCGCAGGCCGTCCACATGAAATTCCGACAGCCAGTAATGGGCCGAGGACATCAGGAAGCTGCGCACCTCGTTGCGGCCATAGTTGAAGACGTGGGTGCCCCAGTCGGGATGCACCTTCTGCTTCGGGTCTTCGTGCTCGTAGAGCGCCGTGCCGTCGAAATGCGCCAGCGCCCACGCGTCGGCGGGAAAGTGGCCGGGCACCCAGTCGAGGATGACGCCGATGTTGGCCCGGTGCAGTGCATCGATCAGGAAACGCAGATCGTCGGCCTCGCCAAAACGCGAGCTGGGGGCGAAAAAGCCTGTGCATTGGTAGCCCCAGGATTCGTCCAGCGGATGCTCCATCAGCGGCATGAACTCGACGTGGGTGAAGCCCTGTTCGACGAGATAGGGCACCAGCCGCTCCGCCATTTCCTGATAGCTGTAGAAGCGGCCATCGGGGTGGCGCATCCAGCTGCCAGCATGCATTTCGTACACGCTCATGGGCGCGTGCAGCCAATCATGCGCAGCCCGCGCCGCCATCCAGTCTCCATCGCCCCAGGCATGGGCGGCCGGCGCCGTGACGCGACAGGCCGTCGCCGGGCGGCGCTCGAAAGAGCGGGCATAAGGATCAGCCTTAAGCATCACCGTGCCGCTGCCGCGCTGGCGAATTTCGAAACGATACAGTGCACCAGTACCGATATCGGGCACGAAGAGTTCCCATGCGCCGGAAGCGCCGAGGCTGGACATCGGATGCGTACGGCCATCCCAACGATTGAAGTCGCCCACCACCGAGACCCGTTCGGCATTCGGCGCCCAGACGCGGAAACAGACGCCGGCCACGCCATTGCGGATTTCCGTGAGAGCGCCGAAGCGGCGCCAGGCCTGGCGCAACTGGCCGGCATTGAACAGATAAAGATCGTCCGCCGGCGGTTGCGGCGGGAAGGCATAGGCGTCATGGCCAACGACATCATCGATACGCAGGCGCCAGGGGCGCGGTGGCGCGTTCGTCGCGGCGTTGGCTTCAAACAGGTCACTGCCCGGACGCCGGACCAGCGGCATCCAGCTGCCATCGGCCAAGGCCACTTCGACAGATTTCACGCCGGGACGGAACACCCGCAGGCGCCAGCCCTTGGTGTCGGCGAAGAGACCGAGTACGGCGAACGGATCGTGTTCGCGGGCGGCCAGCAGGGCAGTGCAGGAAGTATCGGCCATGGCATGAAGGTTATTTGTTATCGTGGCGATTGTAGCCGCAAGGGAGGAGACACCATGCAGCAAAACAAGAAAGACATGTCGGGGAGAAGCCGGCGATGAAAACCAGCCATCTGCGCCACGACACTTTTGGCATCGTACTGGCCGGCGGTCGCGGCAGCCGGCTGATGCAGCTCACCGACTGGCGCAGCAAGCCGGCGGTGCCCTTCGGTGGCAAGTTCCGCATCATCGACTTCACCCTGTCCAACTGCGTGAACTCGGGCATACGCAAGATCGGCGTCGCCACGCAATACAAGGCACAAAGCCTGATCCAGCACATCCAGCGCGGCTGGAGCTTTCTCGACGGTCGCTTCCATGAGTTCGTGGACATCCTGCCAGCCCAGCAGCAGGTGAATGAAAACTGGTACATGGGCACGGCCGACGCGGTCTATCAGAACCTCGACCTGATCCGCCGCAACCGACCCAAGTATGTGCTGGTTCTATCTGGCGACCATGTCTACAAAATGGACTACGGCCGCATGCTGTACGACCATGTCGAGACCCGCGCCGACCTCACCGTCGCCTGCATGGATGTGCCGCTGGAAGAGGGCAGCGCCTTCGGCGTCATGCACGTGGGCGACGACCGACGCATCTCCGCCTTCATCGAAAAGCCGGCAGATCCGCCACCGATGCCGGGCCGCCCGGACCGGGCGCTGGTAAACATGGGCGTGTATGTCTTCAACGCCGACTTTCTCTACGAACAACTGCTGCGCGACCACGACGACCCGCATTCCTCCCACGACTTCGGCAAGGACGTGATTCCCCATTGCGTGACGCGTTATCGCAGCATTGCCCACGATTTCGCCCAGTCCTGCGTCGGCATGGATGACTCTGGAATTCCCTACTGGCGCGACGTCGGCACCATCGATGCCTACTGGGAAGCCAACATGGAACTGACCAAGGTGACGCCGGAACTCAACCTCTACGACGAGGACTGGCCGATCTGGACCCATCAGGAGCAACTGCCGCCGGCCAAGTTCGTCTTCAACGATCCCGACCGGCGCGGCGCCGCCATCGACTCGCTGGTCTCCGGCGGCGACATCATCAGTGGCGCCATCGTGCGCGACTCCCTGCTGTTCTCCCGCGTGCATATCCACAGCCATGCCAGTGTCGAGGAATCGGTAATCCTTCCCGATGTGGATATCGCCCGCCATGCCCAGTTGCGCCGCGTGGTGGTGGACAAGCACTGCCGCATTCCCGAGGGCATGCGCATCGGCTTCGACGCGGAGGCCGACCGCCAGCGCTTCCATGTCAGCGAAAAAGGCATCACCCTGGTCACCCCGGAGATGCTCGGACAACAGGTTCACCACATCCGCTAATGGCCATGAAACCCGTCGATCTCGTTTTCCTCTGGCACATGCATCAGCCCGATTATCGGGACCATGGCGGGCATGGCGAATTCATGTTGCCCTGGGTCTTTCTGCACGCCATGAAAGACTACGTGGACATGGCGGCCCACCTCGAACGCCATCCGCAGATCCGCTGTGTAGTGAACTTCGTGCCCGTCCTGCTCGACCAGATCGAGGACTACGCGAGCCAGTTTGCCAGCGGCGATTTCCGCGACCCGCTGTTGCGCCTGCTAGGGGCGCCGGATCTGGAAAACATCGCCACCGCAGACCGGGCCATGCTGCTTAAGACCTGCTTCCTCAGCAACCACACCACCATGCTGTCGCCGTTTCCCCGTTACCAGCGGCTGCACGATCTTTACACGACGCTGTCGCGCGAAGGCGACACGGCCCTCTCCTATCTTTCCGGCAGCTATTTTTCCGATCTCGTCACCTGGTATCACCTGGCCTGGACCGGCGAAACCGAGCGCCGCCGCAATCCGCTGCTGGCGACGCTGATGACCAAAGGTGAGGGCTACACCCTGGACGAGCGCCGTGCCCTCCTGGCCAGCATCGGCGAACTGATCAGCGGCCTGATCCCGCGCTGGCGCACACTGGCCGAGCGCGGTCAGGTAGAGCTTTCCTCGACGCCGCAGACCCATCCGCTATCGCCGCTGATGCTCGACTTCCACGCCGCCCGCGAATCCCTGCCCGACGCGCCGCTGCCGCTCGCCCCCGCCTACCCGGGGGGCCGCAGCCGTGTCCTCGCCCACATCGACGATGCCCGCCACAGCCATACCGCCCGCTTCGGCGGGCCGCCCGTCGGCATGTGGCCGGCCGAAGGAGCGATTTCGGAAGCCTTCGTGCAGCATCTCGCGGCAGCCGGCTGCCGCTGGATCGCCAGCGGCGAAGGTGTGCTGCGCGGCAGCCTCGTCGCCAGCAAGCTCGACAATCCCAGTGACCCACGGGCGGCCTATCACCCTTGGCAACTCACCGACGCGCCAGGGCTGACCCTGTTCTTCCGCGACGAACGGCTCTCCGACCTGATCGGCTTCGACTACGCCAAATGGCACGGCCGCGACGCGGCGCGTCATCTGGTGTCGCAAATCGAAGCCATCGGCGAAGCCTCTGCCCCCGGCGAAACACCGGTGGTCAGCATCATCCTCGACGGCGAGAACGCCTGGGAACACTATCCCTACAACGGCTATTACTTCTTCGACGACCTCTACGGCCTGCTCGAAGAACACACGTCCATTCGCACCACCACCTACGCCGCGCTGCTGGCCCAGCAAAAACTCACGCCCACCATCCTGCCCAAGCTCCGCGCCGGCAGCTGGGTGTATGGCACGCTGTCCACCTGGATCGGCGACGTGCACAAGAACCGGGGCTGGGATCTGCTGTGCACCGCCAAGCAGACCTACGACATGGTGCTCGCCAGCGGTCGCCTGAGCCCGGAAAAGTCGGCGCTGGCGACACGGCAACTGGCGATCTGCGAAAGCTCCGACTGGTTCTGGTGGCTCGGCGACTACAACCCGGCCACGGCAGTCGCCAGTTTCGACCACCTGTTCCGTCACAATCTCGCCCAGCTCTATCAGCTGCTCGGCCTTGAACCGCCCGTGCAACTGGATACGCCCATCAGTGCCGGCTCCAGCTCCGGCGACCGCGCCAGCGGCGCCATGCGCCGCGCCACTGAATTTCCTCACTGAGCCCACTGATCCGTCCACTCATGCCCATCTCCCTGCTCTTCGGCGTCCACGCCCACCAGCCCGTCGGCAACTTTCCCGCCGTCATCGACGACGCCCATGCCCGCAGCTACGGCATGTTCCTGCGCGTCATGGAGAACTACCCGGAATTCCGCTTCAGCGTGCACTTCTCCGGCTGGCTGCTCGACTACCTGCTGGAGCGCTTCCCCGACGACATGGATCGCCTCGCCGCCATGACGCGGCGCGGCCAGGTCGAGTGGTTCGGCTCCGGCGACTGCGAGCCGGTGCTGGCAGCGATTCCGCATCGCGACCGCATCAGCCAGATCGCCACGCTCTCCGACAAGATCGAACGCCATTTCGGCGTGCGGCCAAAAGGCGCCTGGCTCACCGAGCGGGTCTGGGAATCCGCCGTGGTGCCCTCGCTGGTGGACACCGGCATCGAGTACGTTGCTGTCGATGACTACCATTTCCTTTGCGCCGGCGAAGACGCCGAGCGGCTGGACAGCTTCTACACCACTGAAGAAGACGGCCGCCGCCTCGACCTCTTCCCGATCTCCGAGGCCGCCCGCTATCGCCTGCCCTTCGCCCCCGCCCACGAGACCGTGGCCTGGCTGGAAGAGCAGGCCAGCCAGGGTCGCCGCGCCTCGATCTACTTCGACGACATCGAAAAATTCGGCATCTGGCCCGAGACCTACAACTGGGTCTTCGAGCGCGGCTGGCTGCGCCAGTTCGTCGAGGGCGTGCTCGCCTCGCCGCTGATCCGCACCCAGTCCTTCGCCGACTACCACGCCAGCCAGCCGACGCAGGGCATCGTTTACCTGCCGACCACGTCCTACATCGAGATGAACGAGTGGACGCTGCCCGGCCCCCGCGCCGCCGAGTATCACGCCCTGATCGAAAGCGAAAAATCCGCTGGCCGCTTCGAGGCCCACAAGCCCTTCCTGCGCGGCGGCATCTGGCGCAACTTCATGTCGCGCTACCCGGAAGCCAACTGGATGCACAAGCGCATGCTGGAGGTCTCCGCCCGCTACGCCGCGTTGCCGGCTGCGCAGCGTACCCCCGCGATGCAGGAGCACCTGCACCGGGCCCAGGCCAATGACGCCTACTGGCACGGCCTCTTCGGTGGCCTCTACCTGCCGCACCTGCGCCGCGCGGTATGGAACAACCTGCTGGCCCTGGACGCACTTTTGCCGGCGCCCATTACCGAACCCCCCGAGACCCGCGACATCGACGCCGATGGCCATGCCGAACTCAGCCTGCGTGGCAACGAGTTGCTGGCCATCGTCCGCATGGACGGCGACGCCGCCCTCGTCGAACTGTCCAGCCTGACCCTAGCCCACAATTTCGGCGACACCCTGCGCCGCCACGACGAGGGCTATCACGCCCGGCTCCACGCCGCGCCCGCCGACGCCACACCCACCGAAGGCATTGCCTCGGCCCACGACCGCATCGCCTTCCTGCACGAGATCACTCCCGACGACGTGGTACCCGACGCGCGCCCGCGCGGCATTGCCATCGACACTCTGATCACCGCCGACGGCACACGCCACGCCGTCGACCGTTACCAGACCGGCAACGCGCCCGGCCATTTCGTCGCCAGCGGCGAGAGCTGGCGCGTGGAAAAGACCTATGCCATCGACAAGGAGGCGCTGACGATCCGCTACCGCGTCAGCGGCGGCCGGCTGGAAACCCGCCTCAATCTCGCCATGCCCAGTTGCGACGGCTACGGCGGCCGCTATGTGCTGGCCGACGGCTCGGTCCCTGGCGGCTTCGGTCAGACCCTCGACGCCGCCACGCCGCAACTGACGCTGGAAGACACCGAACTGGGTGGCGCCCTGCATATCGCCGTCACCGCTTCGGGTGATTTCATCACGCCAGCGCCGACTTTTCACGGCCAGCCCCATCGCACCGTCTCGCAGTCCGAGGCCGGATTCGAGAAAGTCATGCAGGCTGCCTGCATCGACCTCTCCTGGCCCGCAGTCCCGCCCAGCAGCAATGCAGACATCGTCCTGACCCTGCGCGCCCAGGCGCACCCTTGCACGTTGGGCAGCGTAGAATTTTCCCCACTTACCTGAGTGAGCTCAATCATGCCCGGCACCCGCTACCAGCTCGAAGTCAATCCCGATATTCCGCCCCGCCTGGCCCGGCTGGAAGACCTCGCCAACAATCTCTGGTACAGCTGGGACCGACCAACGCGCTCGCTCTTCGCGCGGCTATCGTCCGGCCTGTGGCGGGCGGTCAATCACAGTCCCAAGGCTTTTCTCAAACGCATCGACCAGCGCCGTCTGAAGGAGGCCGCCGACGATCCGGTTTTCCTCGGCACCATGAACCGGGTGCTGTCGGCCTTCGACAGCTATCACTCGGCGCCGGCCAGCGAACTGCCCGGCAGCCCGCCCTTCGAATCCAATGACCTGATCGCCTACTTCTGCGCCGAGTTCGGCTTTCACGAAAGTCTGCCGATCTATTCCGGCGGCCTCGGCATCCTTGCCGGCGACCACTGCAAGGGCGCCTCCGACCTGCGCCTGCCCTTCATCGCCGTCGGCCTGCTCTACCGCCAGGGCTATTTCCGTCAGACCATCGACCGCGACGGCAAGCAGCATGCCCACTACGGCGACAACGATTTCGACGACATGCCCATCGAGCCGATGTACGACGAGAAGGGCGCCGAGATCAAGATCGGCGTCGACTTCCCCGGCCGTACCGTCTGGGCCAAGGTCTGGCAGGCGAAGATCGGCAACGTCCGCCTCTATCTCCTCGACACCCACATTCCCGAGAACAGCCCGGCCGACCGGGACATCGCCCACCAGCTCTACGGCGGTGATCGCCGCACCCGCATCGAACAGGAAATCCTGCTCGGCGTCGGCGGCGTCCGCGCCCTGCGTGCGCTGAACCTGCGCCCCACCGTCTGGCACATCAACGAAGGCCACGCCGCCTTCCTCGTCCTCGAACGCATCCGTGGCCTGATGGAACAGAACATGGATTTCGCCAGCGCCATGGAAGCGTCGGCGTCCAACACCATCTTCACCACCCATACACCCGTACCCGCCGGCCACGACCATTTCGCCGACGACATGGTGATGCACTACTTCGGCGAGTTCTGTGCCGCCACCAAGCTCGATGCCAACGGCCTGCTGTCACTCGGCCGCACCGGCGATGGTCATGACTTCAACATGACGGCGCTGGCCCTGCGCGGCTCGCGGCACCACAACGGTGTCTCGCGCATCCACGGTGAGGTCTCGGCCTCCATCTGCGGCGACATGTGGCCGCAGATCACCGCCGCCGAGAATCCGATGAGCTACGTCACCAACGCGGTGCACGTCCCCACCTTCCTCGCCACCGACTGGCACGAGACCTTCGACCGCTTCCTCGGCCTCGGCTGGCAACATCGCCTCTCGGACCAGGCCTGCTGGTCCAATGTGCATCGCATTCCGGATCAGATCTTCTGGAGCATTCGCCAGTCACTGAAGGCCCAGTTGCTGCACATGGTGCGCAACCGGGTGCGCACGCAACTGCTGCGCAACCAGGGTTCCGAGGCCCACCTCGACCGCCTGCTGCGCCAGGCCGATCCCAACAACCCGACCGTACTGACCATCGGTTTCGCCCGCCGCTTCGCCACCTACAAGCGAGCCGCGCTGCTGTTCAACGATCTCGACTGGCTGCGCGAAATCCTCTCCGACGACCAGCGTCCGGTGCTGTTCATCTTCGCCGGAAAGGCCCACCCGGCCGACGAGCCGGGCCAGCAACTGATCCGCCAGATCGCCAACCTCTCCCATCAGCGCGAATTCGAGGGCCGCATCCTGCTGCTGGAAGACTACGACCTGCACGTCGCGCGCCGCCTCGTCGCCGGCGTGGATGTCTGGCTCAACAACCCCATCTATCCGCTGGAAGCCTCCGGCACTTCAGGCATGAAGGCCGCCATCAACGGCGCCATCAACCTCTCCGTGCTCGACGGCTGGTGGGGCGAAGGTTACGACGGCAAGAACGGCTGGGCCATCAAGCCCGCCGCCGAAGGCCTCGACCCGGCCCTGCGCGATGCCGAGGAAGCCCGCACGCTCTACGAACTGCTCCAGGACAGCGTGATCCCGATGTACTACCGCAACACCTCGCTGGGCTATTCGCCGGACTGGGTGTCGATGGCCAAGCAATCCATCGCCAGCATCATGCCGCGCTTCAACATGCAGCGCATGCTGACCGAATACACCGAGAAGTTCTACGCCCCGGCGGCGGCACAGTGGCGGCGCTTCGGCGGCGACAGCTACTCCGGCGCCCGCGACGTCGCCGGCTGGAAGGCCCGCGTCCGCGCCGCCTGGTCCGGCGTGCGGCCGCGCCGCGTCGATCAGCCGGTGTCCCGCATCCGCTACGGCCAGCCCCTGCGCTTTGAAGTGGCGGTACAGCTCAACGGCCTCGCCCCGGAGGACCTTGCCGTCGAGCTGGTGTTCACCCGCCCCGGTGAACGCGCCTCGGTCAAGGCGCGCCGCTACGCCCTGCGCCACGAACGGCCGCTGGAACACGGCGAGCACCTGTTCAGCCGCGAACTGACGCCGGACCAGTGCGGCAAGATGGAATACCGCGTCCGCGTCTTCCCCGCCCACGAACTGCTGACCCATCCCTTCGAGATGGGTATGACAGTCTGGCTATGAAACTTTCCCGCGATCCCGGCTGGGTGGAACTGGAACGGCTGGCGACGGTCGTCCGTCCGCTGCATCTGCGCACGCTCTTCGCCGACGATCCGCAACGCTTCGCGCGTCTCTCGCTGCGCCAGGACGGCTGGTTGCTCGACTACTCCAAGCAGCGCGTTACCGTCGAGGTCATGGCCGCCCTGCGCAATCTTTGGCAGGCCGCCGACGTGCCCGGCTGGATCGCCCGCATGCGCGCCGGCGAAGCCATCAACCACACCGAGAACCGCGCCGTGCTGCACACGGCCCTGCGCGAAGCGCATCCTCGTCCCGAGGTGGCTGCGGTGCTGGCGAGGATGGAAGACTTCTGCGCCCAGGTGCACGGCGCCGGTCACCTAAACCCGTGGCGCGGCGCCACCGGCGAGCCCATCCGTCATGTGGTGAACATCGGCATCGGCGGCTCCGACCTCGGCCCGCGCATGGCGACCCAGGCCCTCGCCGCCTATCGCGTGCCACATTTGGATGTGCACTACGTCGCCAACCTCGATGGCGCCCACCTCGCCACCACACTGGCCCGCTGCGATCCGGCACACACGCTCTTCGTCATCGCCAGCAAAACCTTCACCACCCAGGAGACCATGCAGAACGCCGCCTCGGCCCGCGCCTGGCTGGTAGCCGCCCTGGGCGAGGCCGCCGTGCAACGCCATTTCGTCGCCGTGTCCACCAATCTCAAGGCGGTGGCGGAGTTCGGTATCGACCCGGCCAACACCTTTGAATTCTGGGACTGGGTCGGCGGCCGCTTCTCCCTCTGGTCCGCCATCGGCCTGCCTTTGGCCCTCGCCGTCGGCATGGACAATTTCCGTCAACTGCTGGCCGGCGGCGCGGCCATGGACGCACACTTTTTCGACACGCCGGTCGACGAAAACCTGCCGGCCACACTGGCCCTCCTCGATCTCTGGAACAGCGATTTCCTCGGCGCCGAAACCCGCGCCCTGCTGCCCTACAGTCAGTCCCTCGAATCCTTCCCGCGCTACATCCAGCAACTGGAAATGGAATCCAACGGCAAGCGCGTGGATCGCGAGGGCCAGCTCATCGAGTACCCCACCGCCGCCGTGGTCTGGGGCGAGCCGGGCACCAACGGCCAGCACGCCTTCTACCAACTCATCCACCAGGAAGGCCGGCTGATTCCCTGCGAGTTCATCGCCACCATCGAAGCCGACTTCGCCCTGCCCGGCCATCACGAGAAACTGCTGGCCCACTGCTTCGCCCAGAGCGAAGCACTGATGCGCGGCCGCACACTGGAAGAAGCGGCCGCCGTATCACCATCGCCGACTTTGACTCCCTACAAGGTCTTCCCCGGCAACCAGCCCTCCACCACGCTGCTGCTGCCGCGCCTCGATCCGCAACAACTCGGCCGCCTGATCGCACTCTACGAGCACAAGGTATTCACCCTCGGCGTGTTGTGGAACCTCAACTCCTTTGACCAGTGGGGCGTCGAATACGGCAAGGAACTGGCAGGCCGCTTGCTGCCCATGGTCGAAGGCCGCGTCCCTGTCGCCGGTCTCGACAGCTCCACCGCCGGACTCGTCAACGCGGCGCAGCGCAAGCGGTGAAACTTCTTTTCGCCACATCCGAACTGGCCCCCTGGGTCAAGACCGGCGGCCTCGGCGACGTCTCCGCTGCCCTGCCGGTTGCCTTGCGTGCCGCCGGTATCGACGCGCGCATCCTGCTGCCCGCCTACCCGGCCCTCAAAGCCGCATTCCCCGATGCACCGCTGGTGGCCAGCATCCCGCCTCCCGGCCCGCAACTGTATGGCGCCGCCCTGCGCGCCGCCCGCACGCCCGAGGGCGTACCGCTCTATCTGCTCGAATGCGACGCCTGGTTCGACCGTCCCGGCAATCCCTACCTCGGTCCCGAAGGCCGCGACTGGCTCGACAACGGCAAGCGCTTTGGCCTGCTCTCCCGCGTCGCCGCCCTTCTCGCCGGCGAGACCAGCCCCCTCGACTGGCGGCCCGACGTGCTCCACTGCAACGACTGGCAGACCGGCCTCGCCCCCGCCTTCCTGCACTATCTGCCCCACGGTCGCCAGGCGCCGTCAGTGATGACCATCCACAACCTCGCCTTCCAGGGCATCCACGGCCGCGACCTGTTGCCCGAACTCGGCCTGCCGGAAAGCGCCTGGTCCATCGACGGCATCGAATACTACGGCTACCTGTCCTTTCTCAAGGGCGGCATCCAGCATGCCGACGCCATCACCACGGTCAGCCCCAGCTACGCCCGCGAGATTCAGACCGACCATGACGGCATGGGCATGGGCGGCCTGTTGCGCCATCGCGGCGACCGCCTCAGTGGCATCCTCAACGGCATCGACACCGCGCAATGGAACCCGGCCGCCGACCCGCACCTAGCCGCTGCCTATGACGGCAAACATCTCGCCGCGAAAGCCAAAAACACCGCCGCCCTGCGCGCCGAAATGGGCCTCGCCGATGCGCCGCAGATGCCGCTCTTCGGCCTCGTCAGCCGCCTGACCAATCAGAAGGGCGTGGACCTCGTCGCCGCCATCGCCGAAGAACTCGCCGAGCTGCCCGCGCAGCTGGTCCTGCTCGGCAACGGCGAGCTCGAACTCGAAAAAACCTTTCGCGCCCTGGCCGCCCAGCGGCCCCATCAGTTCGGCGTGCGCATCGGCTTCGACGAAGGGCTCGCCCATCGCATCGAAGCCGGCGCCGACATCTTCCTCATGCCCTCCCGCTTCGAGCCCTGCGGCCTCAACCAGATGTACAGCCTGCACTACGGCACACCGCCCATCGTGCGCGCCACCGGCGGCCTCGCCGACACCGTGATCGACGACAGCGACCACGCGCACGGCAACGGCTTCGTCTTCAGCGACGCGACGCCCGAGGCCCTGCTCGCCACCGTCCGCCGCGCCGTCGCCACCTGGCACAACCGCAAAGCCTGGCAGGCCCTGCAAAAGCGCGGCATGCAGGCCGACTTCAGCTGGACCGCCCCGGCGCGGCAATACCTCGCCCTCTACCAATCCCTGATCCAGACCCAATGACTGCCCCTCTCACCCTCATCGCCGCCGTCGCCAAAAATGGTGTCATCGGCAAGGACAACCGCCTGCTCTGGCAACTGCCCGGAGACCTCAAGCGCTTCAAGGAACTGACCCTTGGCCACGCCGTCATCATGGGCCGCAAGACCTGGGAATCTCTGCCCGAGAAATTCCGCCCCTTGCCCGGCCGCGTGAACATCGTCGTCACCCGCGATAAGACCTACCAGGCCGCAGGCGCCACCATCGTGCACTCCCTCGCTGACGCCATCGCCGCCGCGGGCGAGGCCACCCCCTTCGTCATCGGCGGCGGCACCCTCTACGCCGAAGCCCTGCCCCTCGCCGAACGCCTGGAACTCACCGAACTCCACGCCGCCTACGACGGCGATACCCACTTCCCCGCCGTAGACCCCGCACGCTGGCGCGAAGCGGCACGGGAACCGCAGCGGCCGGAGAGCGATCCGAGTTATGACTTCGTGACGTATCTGCCGCGAGAGTAGCCGCTCAGATCACGCCGTCAACGAACGTAGCCCTCACTACACTAGACAACGGCCGGCGATTCACCGGCTATACCACCAATTGATTGAAGCCAATGGGAGACAACGTGACTCAAACCAATTTTCATAAGGAAATGTCCCTAAATGAGTGGTCAGACATGTTTCGCGATGTCTACTTCCCCACGCAGAACTACAACAGATCGAAAGTGGAAATATTCACCCATTTGGTGAAGGTCTTTGGCGGCGGATCAAGGTACCTCTTTAGGACAAGCGATCCCGACGGATCGCGGGATTATCTTGCAAAAATTTTCGCTTGGTACTGCGCCCTCGCAAATCGACTGAATATCAATCTGGAGGACACCCTCTGGCAAAAATACCCAGGGGTTTGTCCACGATGTATGGAGCATGTTTGCACCTGCCAGCGGACACCAAATGACATCGACCCGCAAAAGCTCGCCACATTAGCGGCCTCCCATCTGCATCAGCGCCCGCACTCTTTACGCGACTGGCAAGCCATGTTTGGCAACATCTATCGAGGCCCGTCAGGTGCAGAAGCAATCGCACCATCTCGGGATCGGCTAGCAATGGTATTTAGTCGGATGGCTGAAGAACTGGGTGAAGTCGCCGAAGCAATACTTCTCGACGAGGCAATCGATCACAATGTTGACATAGTCGTCCGCAACGAAATGGCTGATCTTTGCGCATGGATCTTCGCACTTGCCAACAATTTGCAGTTTGTCGATCCGACGGCAACTGGAGTAACCCTTGCTGATGTCAGTTGGAACTTGTACGGCGGCAAGTGTCACCGCTGTCAGAAAGCCCCTTGCATCTGTGTTCGGGGATCATTTGGACTGGAATTAGCGCAGCAAGGTGCAATGGGCCCATCGCACTGGGATGATCGAACCGGACTAGCAAATGCGGAAGGTATGCGAGTGAATGTTCAGGCTGCAGATGACCAATTTCGTAAGAGTCCAACCAACTGGTCATTAATAATGTTCGATCTTGATGACTTCGGGAAGGTAAACAAAACTCACGGCAACTTGGCCGGCGACTTTGTTCTGAAAACTGCGGCAGATCGCATGCGAAGTGTTCTGAATAACAAGGAACTTGCGTTCCGGCGTGGCGGTGAGGAGTTCGTAATCCTGCTGGAGCAAGATCAAAGAAAGGCCCTCCTACTTGCAGAGAAAATTCGGAGAGCGCTAGCAAGTTCTCCAGTCACCGTTCAAAACGCAAAGGGAGAGTTTCAAGTTGAGGTCCGGGCGTCCTTCGGCGTCGCGAGCACATTCTCCGACGAACTACCACCATCCAAGCTGGAAGAAATTGCCGATACAAGAATGCGTGAAGCGAAAGATGCAGGAAAAGATCGAGTTCACCCCCCGTTGTCACCTGAACTTCTAGACTGGTTAAACAGCAGATCATTCATATAGGCACACTAAGGCGCAGTCTCAGTGTTGAAGAACCAACTTAGGATATACGACCGAAAACGGCTCTTTGCGAGCAAGGATGGCGCGCCTTATTGAGATGTTCCACACTACCGGCAGGAAAATCGCCTTGGTCTGCGCCTGCTATGTCCTCGCCACGCTGCTGGCCACCGCCGTGGTTGCCATCCATGTCGCAGCGACGGACCACGTGCAAGGTGAGGACGGCATGCGGGCCTTCGGCGAGGGCTTCCTGTTTCTCGCAGTCCTCGCCCTGGCTTCCGTTCCGGCTACCGGCGCAGGTTTGTATTTCCTTCGTGGCGTCCCGCGTTTCTGGCTGGTCTTTGGCGCGCTGGCTCTGGCGATAGCGGCCACAGGTATCGCCGCAGCGCTTACCTATCTCACGAGTTTCGCCGTCCACTCGTCGCCAGCACCCAGCATCTGGGTCAGCCTGTCACCCCTGCGGATATTGGTGGCGCCCTTGTTCGCGCTGGTCTTCCTTTTGGCCGGTTTGTTTGCGCCCGGCCGCCCGGCGCGCATCACGCTGTTGACTGCCTGTGCTGTCGAGGCGCTCGTCTTTGGCGTCGTTGCGCTGTGGTGGCTGGGATCATTCAACGTTCACTGAGCCTATTGCTGTCACGCCAAAAGTCGGCGCTAGCGTTACGGCGAGATGTACATCCATGTATTTACATTGCCCTGCGATTGAGATAACGTACATCCAACGTACATCCCAAAAGAGGTATTCAAGATGCTGACGACAAAAGCCTTCAAGAATGGCAATTCGCAGGCGGTACGCATCCCCGCCGAACTGGCGTTCGAGCGGACGGACATCGAGCTTGAGATCGAGCGCGTCGGCGCCGAGTTGCACATCCGGCCGGCGCGGCGCCCACTGGCCGGGGTGCTGGCGAAGTTCGCGAAATTTTCGCAGGACTTCATGGCCGATGGCCGTGGCACACAGGAGCAAGCCGAGCGCGAGGCTCTGTAATGCCTCGCTACATGCTGGACACCAACATCTGCATCTATCTGATGAAAAACCAGCCGGAGCAGGTGGCTCAACGTTTCGCAGAATGTCATGTCGGCGACGTAGTGATGTCGGCGATCACCTTTGCCGAGCTGGAGTACGGCGTGGCGGTGTCCGCCAGCCCGAAGAAAAACCGCAACAGTCTCGCCAGTCTTGTCGAGGATATTCCGGTGGCGGCCTTCGACGACGCCGCTGCCAGCGCCTACGGCCCGATCCGGGCCGCGACGCGCGACAGCAAGAAGGACCAGCTCGACAAGCTGATCGCAGCCCACGCCGTGTCGCTCGACGTGGTGCTGGTCACCAACAACTTGAAGGATTTCGCCCGCTATCCCGGCCTGCGGACCGAGAACTGGCTATTACCCTAACCCGTGCCGATCAGTTGGCCACGCAATCCACGTAGTAGCGCATCGGGCCGTCGTCGCCGTTCTTCACCAGTCCGTGAATATCGGTCTCGAAGCCGGGGAACTTCTCGTTGAATTCGCGGGCGAACTTCAAGTAGCGGACGATGGTGGCATTGAAGCGCTCGCCGGGAATCAGCAGCGGGATGCCCGGCGGATAGGGCGTCAGCAGCACGGCGGTGATGCGGCCTTCGAGTTCTTCGATGGGCACGCGATCGATCTCGCGGTGGGCCATCTTGGCGAAGGCGTCGGCCGGGCGCATGGCCGGCACCATGGCCGAGAGATACATCTCGGTGGTCAGGCGGGCGACGTCGTTGGCCTTGTACACGCCGTGGATCTGCTTGCACAGATCCTTGAGGCCGATGCGCTCGTAGCGCGGGTGCTTGGCGACGAACTCGGGCAGCACCTTCCATAGCGGCTGGTTCTTGTCGTAGTCGTCCTTGAACTGTTGCAGCGCTGTCACCAGCGTGTTCCAGCGGCCCTTGGTGATGCCGATGGTGAACATGATGAAGAAGCTGTAGAGGCCGCACTTTTCGACGATGACGCCGTGCTCGGCAAGGTACTTGGTGACGATGGCGGCGGGGATGCCGAACTCGTCCGAGAAGTCGCCATCCACGTCGAGACCCGGCGTGATGACGGTGGCCTTGATCGGGTCGAGCAGGTTGAAGCCTTCGGCCAGGTTGCCGAAGCCGTGCCAGCGTTCGCCGGCCTTGAGCATCCAGGCGTCGCGCTCTTCCAGACCTTCCTCGGAGAGGTCGTCCGGCCCCCAGACCTTGAACCACCAGTCGACGCCCCACTCCTCGTCCACCTTGCGCATGGCGCGGCGGAAGTCGAGAGCTTCCATCAGGGACTCTTCCACCAGCGCCTTGCCACCCGGCTCTTCCATCATGGCGGCGGCAACGTCGCAGGAGGCGATGATCGAATATTGCGGCGAGGTCGAGGTATGCATCAG
This sequence comes from Rhodocyclaceae bacterium, assembly GCA_030824275.1. Lineage (GTDB taxonomy): Bacteria > Pseudomonadota > Gammaproteobacteria > Burkholderiales > Rhodocyclaceae > JAVBXY01. The sequence goes on from JAVBXY010000012.1 coordinate 83,576, forward strand.
GTAGGCCTCGTTGAAGACGTCGCGGTCGAGCTGCTGGTTCTCGGCGTCCTGCACCAGAATCTGTGAGGCCTGCGAGAGGCCGGCCAGCAGCTTGTGCGTGGATTGCGTGGAGAACACCATCGATTCCTTGCAGCGCGGGCGGTCGGCGCCAATGGCGTGGTAGTCACCATAGAAATCGTGGAAGGCGGCGTGGGGCAGCCAAGCTTCGTCGAAGTGCAGGGTATCGATCTTGCCGTCGAGCATCTCCTTGATGTCCTCGACGTTGTAGAGAATGCCGTCGTAGGTGCTCTGGGTGATGGTGAGTACGCGCGGCTTGGCGCTCTTGTCGGTGGCGAAGGGATGGGCGGCGATCTTCTTCTGGATGTTCTCCCAGAGGAATTCCTCGCGCGGGATCGGGCCGATGATGCCGTAGTTGTTGCGCGTCGGCATCAGGAAGACGGGGATCGCACCGGTCATCATGATGGCGTGAAGGATGGACTTGTGGCAGTTGCGGTCCACCACCACGATATCGCCGGGGGCGACGGTGGAATGCCAGACGATCTTGTTCGAGGTCGAGGTGCCGTTGGTGACGAAGTACAGATGATCGGCGTTGAAGATGCGCGCGGCATTGCGCTCGGAGGCCGCGACTGGCCCCGTATGGTCGAGCAGTTGGCCCAGCTCTTCAACGGCATTGCAGACGTCGGCGCGCAGCATGTTCTCGCCGAAGAACTGGTGGAACATCTGGCCCACCGGCGACTTCAGGAAGGCGACACCACCGGAGTGGCCGGGGCAGTGCCAAGAATAAGAGCCGTCGGCGGCGTAATGCACCAGGGCACGGAAGAAGGGCGGCGGCAGCGAGTCGAGATAGGCCTTGGCCTCGCGCACGACGTGGCGGGCGATGAACTCCGGCGTGTCCTCGTACATGTGGATGAAGCCGTGCAGCTCGCGCAGGATATCGTTGGGGATGTGGCGGCTGGTGCGCGTCTCACCGTGCAGGAAGATCGGAATCTCGGCGTTCTTGTAGCGAATCTCCTCGACGAAGGCGCGCAGCTCGGCGATGGTTTCCTCCCCTTCGTGGGCCAGCTCCTCATCATCCACCGACAGAATGAACACCGAGGCGCGGCTCTGCTGCTGCGCGAAGGAAGACAGGTCGCCGTAGCTGGTGACGCCCAGCACGTCCATGCCTTCTTCCTTGATGGCGTCGGCCAGGGCGCGGATACCCAGGCCCGAGGCGTTCTCGGAACGGAAGTCCTCGTCGATGATGATGATGGGGAAATGGAAACGCATGGTGGTCAGGCTTTCGGCAGGGTGATGCCCACTTGTCCCTGATACTTGCCGCCGCGATCCTTGTACGAGGTTTCGCAGACCTCGTCGGATTCGAAGAACAGTACCTGGGCACAGCCTTCGCCAGCGTAGATCTTGGCCGGCAGCGGCGTGGTGTTGGAAAACTCCAGGGTCACGAAACCTTCCCACTCTGGTTCGAAAGGCGTGACATTGACGATGATGCCGCAACGGGCATAGGTGCTCTTGCCTAGGCAGACGGTCAGCACATTGCGCGGGATGCGGAAGTACTCGACCGTGCGCGCCAGCGCAAACGAATTGGGCGGGATGATGCAGAAGTCGGCATTGACGTCGACGAAAGAACTCGGATCGAAATTCTTCGGGTCGACGATGGTGCTGTTGATGTTGGTGAACAGCTTGAATTCGCGCGAGCAGCGGATGTCGTAGCCGTAGCTCGACGTGCCGTAGGAGACGATCTTCTGGCCGTTGGCCTCGCGCACCTGGCCGGGCTCGAAGGGCTCGATCATGCCGTGCTGCTCCGCCATGCGGCGGATCCACTTGTCAGATTTGATGGACATGGCGGTTCCGGGTAGGAATCAAAGAAAGGGGCGAAGTATACGGTTTTGCGGGGTCCGGCGCGTGACAGTTCGGTTCGGGGCGAAATTGGACCCGAATCAGGCCAGCAGCGCAGCCAGGCGGGCGATACCGGGCGCCGGATCGGCGCGGGCGATGCTGATGACCGGAACGGCGGCATGCCGCGCCAGCACGGCAGCGGTTTCGATCAGCTCGACGGGGGATTCAGGCGATTCGTTGAGCGCAATCGCCGTCACGCCAACACCGACTTTTTCCAACGCTTCCAGGGCCGTCAGCGTGTGGCTCAGGGTGCCCAGATAGCTGCCGGCCACCAGCACGCAAGGCAGGCCAGCGGCGGCGATCCAGTCGCGCACGGTGTGACGGTCGTCCAGTGGCACCATAACGCCCCCGACGCCTTCGATCAGGGTGGGCGAAAAGTCGGCCCAGCCTCTTCGGGCCGCTTCCGGCCTGACGGCCTCCCTGTTGGCGGCACGGCGAGTGAAACTGACCAGCTCGTCGAAATCGATGCGCCGCCCTTCCCGCGCCGCCGCCATGTCTGGCGACAGGGGCGCGGCGAAACGCCAGGGGGCGATGGCGTCGAGTTGATCCATTCCTTCGCCGAGAGCGGTCAACAATTGGCCGGCGTCGCCGGTCATCGCCGTCGCTGCAGCGAAGCCCGAGAGCACCGGCTTGTAAGCGCGCGGACTCAGCCCCTGCTGCCGCCAATGCTGCAGCAGGGCGCAGCAGAGCCAGGTCTTGCCAATGTCGGTACCAGTGCCGGTGATAAAATTCGCGCCCATTTCGCCTCCGGCCGCGATTCTAGCCGGCCCCCTCCGAATGTCCGACTGGCAGGAACAGGGCCTCGCCCATATCTGGCTGCCCTACACCCAAATGCAGACCGCCCCGGCGCCGCTCACTGTGGCATCGAGCAAAGGCTGCCGCCTCACCCTGGCCGATGGCCGCGAGCTGATCGACGGCATCTCCTCCTGGTGGACCGCCTGCCATGGCTATTCGCATCCGCACATCGCGGCGGCCGTGGCGGCACAGTTGCAGACCCTGCCCCATGTGATGTTCGGCGGACTGGTGCATGAACCGGCGCTGCGTCTGGCGACACGCCTGGCCGCCCTGCTGCCCGGCGACCTGGAGCGGGTGTTCTTCACCGAGTCCGGTTCCGTATCTGTGGAAGTCGCGCTGAAGATGGCCATCCAGTACTGGCGCAACCGGGGCGAGGCGGCGAAGAAACGTATCGTCTATTTTCGCCACGCCTACCACGGCGACACCTTCGCCACCATGGCCCTGTGCGATCCCGAGGAAGGCATGCACACGCTCTTCGCCGGCGCCATGCCCGAGCAGTTGATGGCCGAGCTGCCCCGCGACGAAGCCACGCGCGCAAGCTTCGATGCGCTGCTCGCCGCCCACCGCCATGAACTCGCCGCCGTGATCGTCGAGCCGCTGGTGCAGGGCGCGGGCGGCATCAAGATGCACGACGCAGCGACGCTAGCCTACATCGCCGAGGCCTGTACCCGTCACGGCCTGCTGCTGATCACCGACGAGATCATGACCGGCTTCGGCCGCACGGGTCGCATGTTCGCCTGCGAGGAAGCGGGCATTACGCCGGACATCGTCTGCCTGTCGAAAGCGCTGACCGGCGGCACCTTGCCACTGGCCGCCACCGTCGCGCGGCGACATGTCTTCGAGGGCTTCCTCGCCGACGATCCGGCCGTCGCCCTGATGCACGGCCCCACCTTCATGGCCAACCCACTGGCCTGTGCAGCGGCGAATGCTTCGCTGGATTTGTTCGAGCGCGAGCCGCGCCTGCAACAGGTGGTCGCCATCGAAGCGCAACTGCGCGTCGAGCTGGAGCCCTGTCGCGATCTGCCCGGCGTCGCCGACGTGCGCATCAAGGGCGCCATCGGCGCCGTCGAACTGGCAGGTGCCATCGACCTGAATACCATGCGCCGCCGCTTCGCCGAACTTGGCGTCTGGGTGCGCCCCTTCGGCAACGTGGTCTATCTGATGCCGCCCTTCGTCATCACGCCGGACGAGTTGCGCACCCTCACCGCCGCGATCCGCACCGTGCTTGGCGAACGCGCAAGGACACTCTGATGGATCACAGTCTCGATGCCCTGCTGCAAAACGAACTCGACCGTCTCACCGCTATCAGCCGTCGTCGGCGCCTGCGCCCGGTGCACTGGTCCGAGGGCGGCATGCGCGACGCCGCCGGTCGGCCGCTGATCGACGCTTCGTCCAACGACTACCTGGGCCTGTCGCAGCACCCGCTGGTCAAGCAGCGCGCGGCGGAATGGGCCCAGCGCCACGGCGCCGGCGCACCGGCCTCGCGGCTGATCACCGGCACCCGCGACATCACTTTGGCGGTGGAGGAAAAGCTCGCCGCGTTCAAGGGCTGCGAGGCGGCGCTGCTGTTCAACACGGGCTTTCAGGCCAATGCAACAGTGATTCCGGCGCTGGTAAAAGTCGGCTCTGGTGACACGGCGACAATCTTCAGCGACGAACTCAATCACGCCAGCATCATCCATGGCGTGCGCATGGCGCGCTGTCCGACGGAAATCTTCCGCCACAACGACCTCGCCCATCTCGATGAACTGCTGGCCCGGCACGGTGGCCGCAAGCTGATCCTCACCGAATCGGTGTTCAGCATGGACGGTGACCGCGCCGACCTGCCAGCATTGGTGAAGCTGGCGGAGAAACACGGCGCCGCGCTTTACGTGGATGAAGCGCACACCACCGGCGTTTTCGGCCCGCAGGGGCGCGGCCTCGCCGCTGAATGTGGCGGCATCGACATCGTCATGGGCACGCTGGGCAAGGCGGTCGGCGCCTTCGGTGCCTACATCGCCGGCTCGCGGGCGCTGATCGACTATCTGGTGAACCGCTGCACCGGCTTCATCTACACCACGGCACTGCCGCCGCCGGTGCTCGGCGCGGTGGATGCAGCGCTGGATTTGATCCCAAGCATGGACGCAGAGCGGGCGCGGCTGGCGAACAACGCGCAGCGCCTGCGCGAGGCGCTGGCCGCTGCCGGTTTATCCACTCAGGAATCGACCACGCAGATCGTGCCGGCCATCATCGGCAGCGAGGCCGACGCCCTGGCCGCTGCAAAAAAACTGGACGACGCCGGCATCCTCGCCGTCGCCATCCGCCCGCCGACGGTGCCCGAAGGCACCAGCCGGCTGCGCTTCGCCCTCAGCAGCAGCCTCGATGACGAGGCGATGTCGCGACTGCTGGCGGCGGTGAAGACTCTCTGATCGAGCGCAGCGAGCCAATCAGTAACCCCCGCGAGGGGGCGAAGGGGGCGGGCCAAACATACCTGAGGTTCAGGATGCGGGTTTCCCGCATCCTGAACCTCAGGTATTCATTACCTTGATGCTGGGGAATTTGGCGGTGTGGTCCTTGGCCTTATCCGCCACCTTGATGGCGACGCGGCGGGCGATGGACTTGTAGATTTCCGCCACACGGCCCTGGGGATCAGCCACCACCGTCGGCTTGCCGCCATCGACCTGGACGCGGATGCTCATGTCCAGCGGTAGCGAGCCGAGCATTTCGATGTCGTAATCCTTGGCCATGGAGGCGCCGCCGCCGGAACCGAAAATGTGTTCCTCGTGGCCGCACTTTGAACAAATGTGGATGCTCATGTTCTCGACCACGCCGAGGATCGGGATGCCGACCTTCTCGAACATCTTGAGGCCCTTGCGGGCGTCGAGCAGGGCGATGTCCTGCGGCGTCGTCACGATCACGGCGCCGGTCACCGGCACCTGCTGCGCAAGGGTGAGCTGGATGTCGCCGGTGCCCGGCGGCATGTCGATGATCAGGTAATCCACATCGCGCCAGCGGGTCTCCGTCAGCAACTGCGTCAGCGCCTGGGTGACCATGGGGCCGCGCCAGACCATGGGCTGCTCGGGATCGATCAGCAGGCCGATGGACATGGCCTGGATGCCGTGGGCCTCCATGGGCTCCAGGCCCTTGCCGTCGGCCGATTCCGGCTGGCCGGAAATGCCCAGCATCTGCGGCTGCGAGGGACCATAGATGTCGGCGTCGAGGATGCCCACCGAGGCGCCTTCGGCAGCCAGGGCCAGGGCCAGGTTCACGGCGGTGGTGGACTTGCCGACGCCGCCCTTGCCGGAGGCGATGGCGATGATGTTCTTGACGCCGGGGATCAGCTTGACGCCACGCTGCACGGCGTGGGAGACAACCTTGGAATACACGTTGGCGCTGATGTTGCCGATGCCGGGCAGGGTCTTCAGCGCGCCGATCACGGCGGTGCGCAGGCCGTCGAACTGGCTCTTCGCCGGGTAGCCGAGTTCGACGTCGAGGGAAACATCGGCGCCGGTGACGCGGATGTTCTTGACGCAGCGGCTGCTGACGAGATCCTTGCCGGTGTTGGAATCGATGACGGCGCCGAGGGCCGTCTGGATGCTTTGTTCGGTGAGGGACATGGGATGCCTTTGGGTTCGGGTCGAGGTGAATTATCACCCGGAAGGCGAAACCATACCCGAGTGAATCTATCGGGATTTTATATTAGACGCTGCTAATCTTTCCAAAAAAAACGCGCGCCGGGCAGGCGCGCGTTTCGGTGATGCAGGGGACTGGATCAGTAGATCATCTGCTGGCAGGAGGCCTTGCAGCCGTCGAAGGCATACTGATGCTTGGGCGGGCAGCTGAAGGGCGCGGGCTGCTTCGGCTTGCAGGTGTAGCCGCCGGCCGGGGTTTTGCTGCCGGGCACGACGTCCCAGCCGGACGGGCAAGGATTCATGGGCAGCGCCACCGGCATCACCGGGCCCGCGCCCACGGCGATCGGCTGGGTGACGTTGACCGCCGTCGTCGCCTGACCGCTACAGGTATCCGGGTGACCGCTGGAGTTGGTGCTCCAGACCTTGATGGCGTGAGTGCCACCGGTGGTGAAGCCGGGAACTTCGGCAACCACGGGGAAGGAGGAGGCACCGGCCAGCGGAGCGGCCGGGCCGTTGTCCAGTGAATAGAGCAGTTGGGTGGTGAAGTTGGCCTTCTTGGTGCCATTCACCGTGAGGCTGAGTTTCTGCCCGGTGCTCGGATTCGAGGGCGTGATGTTCAGGCCCGTGATGGTGCAGTTCTGGGCCAGGGCGGCGCCTGCCGGCAGCAGCAGAGCGGCGGCAACGAGTGCGATGAAGCGCTTGATCATGAAAGTTTCCTTTGAATGTAATTGGAATGTTGTCTGTGGGGTTCGGGGTGCGGCCTCGCCTTATTTCGGCGGTTCGAGATTCACGGAGCAGCCGACCACGTTCCAGCTTTCCGCGTAGTAGGTGGTGCCCCACTTGTTGGCCGGCGTGGCCTTGGGACAGGCGATCTTCGGCTGCGGCATGTGGGCCGTGCACACCAGGCTGCCGTTCTGCATGCCGCCGCTGAAGCCAGCCGGGCACTTCGGCTCCACCGCCGGCACACAGGTCAGGCGACCAATGTTGCTGTCGAAGGCGCCCTGCTTCCAGCCTTCAGGGCAGGACGGGTTGGGCTGGATGCAGCGCAGCTTGCCGGTGGCATCGTCGGAGTTCTCGGGGATCTTGTGATACGGCGCCGGCGGGCAGACGCCTGGCATCTGGAACTGGATGTTGGCGGCCATGGGACTGACGGGACCGACCTGAGCGCCGGGCATCACCATGGGCTTGGGCTTGTCCATGACGGTGATCTTCACGTTCAGGTTGCCGTCGCAGACGTGCTCGGTATCGGCGGTACCGCCGTACATGTGCACGTAGTAGGTGCCGGCCTTGTCGAAGCTGAATTTCTTCGGCATGACAGCAGGAAAGCTGGTGAACACGCCCATGTCCGAATAGCTGCCGGCCTTGCCGCCGGAAATGCGACAGCCCTTGGTGCCGGGCTTGATGGTGCCGAGGACGGTGAAGCTGACTTCCTGGCCGACGGTGACGGTAGTGGCGCTGGCGGTAAGGCTGGTCAAGGCGCCGTTGCTGGCGGCAAAGGCGCTGGATACGGAAGCCAGCAACAGGGAGGCGATGCCGGCAATGGCTGCGAATCTGGTTTTCATTGAATGGGGTTCCTTGTGGAAGCGGTAAGCGGGGCGACGGAATCAGGCGGCCTGGGCGACCACTTCGCGGGCGCCGGCCTGCATGTTGGTGGCGACCACGCGGTACACCTCCACCCAGGCATCGCGCACCTCATCGGTGAACTCCTCACCAAGGCCCTGTCCGAGTGTCCACAGCAAGGCCTGAGCGACGGTATCGTAGTGGCCATCTTTAACGCCGTAGCCGACGTGACGGGCGCCGAGGGACTTCAGTATCGGCACCAGCGCGGCGGGATTACCCAGGCTGCGCACGGCACCACCGATCATCTGCATCAGGCGCACGCCCTGCTCGGCCACGCCGGACTTGAACAGCGGGCGAACCGAGGGATCGAGTTCGAACAGGCGCAGATAGAACAGCTCCGCGGCCGTGTCGCTGATGGGCTCAACCTTGGCCCAGGAAGACTGTACGAGATGGATCTGGTTGGCGTTCATAGTGGGGACTCCTTGGAATAGTGGGATGGAAACAGGTATCGCTGGCTGCCCTATTGCAGTTCGCGTGCCACCATGAATTACCGTTTAATATCAATTAGATACGGAACACCCCCAGATACAGGCCAGAGGTCGGTCTGTTGGCGAATGCCGACAGGAGCATTGCCAGAAAGGGCTAATGTATTGATTTACATAGATTTCGACATGCAGGCATTTGCCGACAGCAGGGCCGGCGGCGCCCAACACCCCGTTGCGTCCACCGTCGCGGACCGGTATAAACCGGGGCTTCGCTTAGCAATGGCGCTCGCGCCGCACGACAGGAAAAGCACATGAGCATCGACTTCAAGGGTCGCGTCGCCATCGTCACCGGCGCTGGCGGCGGTCTCGGCCGGCAGCACGCACTGGCCCTCGCCGCACGCGGCGCCAAAGTAGTGGTCAATGATTTCGGCGGCGCCCGCGACGGCTCCGGCGGGACAGCGACTGCGGCAGAAGCCGTGGTGGTGGAAATCGTCGCCGCCGGCGGCGAAGCCATCGCCAATGCCGCCTCGGTCACCGATTACGTCGCCGTGCAAGCCATGGTGCAGCAGGCAGTGGATGCCTGGGGCCGCGTGGACGTCCTGGTGAACAACGCCGGCATCCTGCGCGACAAGAGCTTCGCCAAGATGGAGGTCGAGGATTTCCGCATGGTGATGGACGTGCATCTGATGGGCGCGGTGCATTGCTGCAAAGCCGTGTGGCCGCTGATGACGGCGCAGAAGTACGGCCGCATCCTGATGACCACTTCGTCCTCCGGCCTCTACGGCAACTTCGGCCAGTCCAACTACGGCGCTGCGAAAATGGCCCTGGTCGGCCTGATGCAAACGCTGTCGCTGGAAGGCGAAAAGCACGACATCCGCGTGAATGCCCTGGCCCCCACCGCGGCCACGCGCATGACCGAAGGCCTGATGCCGCCCGACGTACTGGCCGCGCTGAAGCCCGAGGCCGTGGTGCCGGCCATGCTATTCCTCGTCTCGCAGGACGCCCCCTCGCGCGCCATCGCCTGTGCCGGCGCCGGCACCTTCGAGGCCGCTCACATCACCCTGACCCAGGGCCTGCATCTGGGCAACGGCCCGGACGCGCCGGAAAAGCTGGCGGCGGCATGGGCGCAGGTCAGCGACCGCAAGGGCGAAACCGTGCCCGCCAGCGGTGCGGCCCAGGGCACCAACGAAGTCACCCAGGCCCTCGCGGCTCGGTAGTCGCGCGGTAATCCGACATGGCCCGCCTCGAACTGCGCTTCCCGGAAGATCAGTACTGCTACCGCACGACACAGACGGTGCGCGTCACCGACATCAACGGCGCCAACCACCTGGGCAACGACTCGATGATCTCCATGATCTCCGAAGCCCGCGCCCGTTTCCTCTTCGACTTCGGCGTCGAAGACAAGGCCGAGCACGGCATCGGCATCATCGTCACCGACCTCGCCACCGCCTACAAGGCCGAGGCCTATGCCCGCGACCGACTGCTGTTCGAGGTCGGCGTCATGGACTTCAATAAATACGGCGGCGACATCATCTTCCGCATCACCCGCGAAGCCGACCAGCGACAGATCGCCATGGCCAAATCCGGCTTCGTCTTCTTCGACTACCGGCTGCGCAAAGTGGTGCCCATGCCGGCCGCCTTCAGCGAGCGCTTCCCCAAGGTAAATCGCGTCTAGGAGCAGGCCCAGCCGGTAGAATGGCGGCTCATTTTCCTTACCTTCCGCAGCATTCGGAATCCGCCATGACCCGCAAGATCCTCGTCACCAGCGCCCTGCCCTACGCCAACGGCGCCATCCATCTCGGCCACCTCGTCGAATACATCCAGACCGACATCTGGGTGCGCTTCCAGAAGATGCGCGGCAATGAATGCTGGTACGTCTGCGCCGACGACACCCACGGCACGCCCATCATGTTGCGCGCCGAGAAGGAAGGCATCACGCCGGAAGAACTCATCGCCCGCGTGCATGGCGAACACAGCCGCGACTTCGCCGGCTTCCATGTCGCCTTCGACAATTACTACAGCACGCACTCGGACGAAACGCGCTTCTTCGCCAACGACATCTACGGCAAGTTGCAGGCTGCCCGCCTCATTGAAGTGCGCTCCATCGAGCAGTTCTTCGATCCGGTCAAGCAGATGTTCCTGCCCGACCGCTTCATCAAGGGCGAGTGCCCCAAGTGCGGCGCCCTCGACCAGTACGGCGATTCCTGCGAATCCTGCGGCGCTGCCTACGCGCCCACCGACCTGAAAAACCCGGTCTCCGCCGTCTCTGGCGCCAAGCCCGAATTGAAGAGCTCCGACCACTACTTCTTCAAGCTCTCCGACCCGCGCTGCCAGGCCTTCCTGCGGCAGTGGACGCAGGGCGAAGACAGGTTGCAAACCGAAGCCTCCAACAAGCTCCAGGAATGGCTCGGCACCCCCGGTGAAAACAAACTTACCGACTGGGACATCTCCCGCGATGCGCCCTACTTCGGCTTCGAGATTCCCGGCGCGCCGGGCAAGTATTTCTACGTCTGGCTCGACGCGCCCATCGGCTACATGGGTTCCTTCAAGAACCTGTGCGCACGCAAGAACCTCGACTTCGACGAGTACTGGAAGCAGGACTCCAAGACCGAGCTGTACCACTTCATCGGCAAGGACATCCTCTACTTCCACGCCCTGTTCTGGCCCGCCGAGCTCGAGCATGCTGGCTACCGCACGCCGACCAAGGTCTTCGCCCACGGCTTCCTGACCGTGGACGGATCGAAGATGAGCAAATCGCGCGGCACCTTCATCACCGCCGAAAGTTACCTGCAACAAGGCCTCAATCCGGAATGGCTGCGCTACTACTTCGCCGCCAAGCTCAACGGCACGATGGAGGACATCGACCTCAACCTCGACGACTTCGTCGCCCGCGTGAATAGCGACCTGATCGGCAAGTACATCAACATCGCCAGCCGATGCGCCGGCTTCATCACCAAACGCTTCGACGGCAAGCTCGCCAAGGTCGAGCGCAACAGCATCGTCGAGGAAATGGCCGGCGCAGCCGAGACCATCGCCCAGTGCTATGAAGCACGCGACTTCGCCCGTGCCGTGCGCGAGATCATGGCCCTGGCCGACAAGGCGAACGTCTTCATCGCCAACGCCAAGCCCTGGGAAGTCGCCAAACAGGAAGGCAAGGACGAACTCCTGCACAGCATCTGCACCGAAGGCCTCGCCATGTTCCGGCTGCTGAGCCTCTATCTGAAGCCGATCCTGCCCAAGCTGGTACAGCGCGCCGAAGAGTTTCTCAACGTCGCCCCGCTGCATTGGCAGGATGCCGGCTTCCAGTTGCCGGTTCATCACCTGATCAACCCCTACGAGCACCTGATGCAGCGCATCGACCCCAAGCTGACCGAGGCCCTGGTCGCCGCCAACAGGGAATCCCTCGCACCCGCCGCCGACAGCCACTCGCAGCAGCGCCACGCCGAGCATCAGCAGCACACCGAGAACGTCGTGCAGGCCGAGACCAGCCCCTGGGAGCCCTTCATCTCCATCGACGACTTCAGCAAAGTGGACCTGCGCATCGCCCGCATCGCCGACGCGAAGCACGTCGAGGGCGCCGACAAGCTGATCCAGCTCACGCTCGACGTCGGCAACGGCGAAACCCGCAACGTCTTCGCCGGCATCAAGTCTGCCTACGACCCCGCCACACTGGTCGGCCGCCTCACCGTCATGGTCGCCAACCTCGCCCCGCGCAAGATGAAGTTCGGCATGAGCGAAGGCATGGTGCTCGCCGCCTCCGACACCGACGGCAAAACGCCGGGCCTGTTCCTGCTCTCGCCCGACAGCGGCGCCCAGCCCGGCATGCGTGTGAAGTAATTCGCAAGGAGTCCGCGTGAGCGAAGTACGCCGCCTCCTCATCGGCGGCATCGTCCAGGGCGTCGGCTTCCGCTACGCCACGGGTTGCGAGGCCGAACGCCGAGGCCTCACCGGCTGGGTACGCAATCGGCGCAGCGGTGAAGTCGAAGCAGTGATCTGTGGCGACGCGGAGGCCGTGGCGGCCATGATCGCCTGGGCGCAGAAGGGTCCGCCATCGGCAAGCGTCGATCATGTGCATGTGGAGCTTGCCGAGGGCAGCTTCGACGGCTTCGAGCAGCGTCCTACCGAATAAATCACCGTCTCGCCATCCGCTACGGCGAGGAGAGCGTACTTTGCTCGACCGCCTTGTAGCGCAGTAGCTTCATCAGCACCGACTTTTTGCGGTGAGCGATCATTGCCGGGGCTCGCCCCGGCGGGCGAAGTCAATCAACCGAGAATCCTTCGCGGCCTGGAACCATGGTTCAAAACCGATAGGAAGCCATGTAACCCCTACTACTCCTGAATATCCCATGCGAAAGCTAGTGTTAAGCTGAGCACATCGAGGAACGCCAGGTTCTAATCCGATGTCGACATCAACGTTCGCGCCCGCCTCATCCAATGACCAAACCTTGTTGGCCAACATCGACGCGCGAACCAACCTGGCTGGCACCAACAAGATGGAGTTGCTGCTGTTCAAGGTCGGCTCGGCGGAGACCTACGGCATCAATGTTTTCAAGGTGAAGGAAGTGATGCGTGCAGTGGACATCACCCAGGCGCCGGCCGCTCCCGAGTTCGTGGTGGGCATGGCGTCCATGCGCGGCAAGCTGGTGCCGGTGATCGACCTCATCGCCGCCTACGGCAACCCGCCCTCCGCCAAGCCGCCGCTCATGGTAGTGACCGAGTTTTCCGCCTCCACGCAAGCCTTTCTGGTCGAGTCGGTGGAAACCATCATCCGCGTCGACTGGAGCGACATCCACCAGCCGCCCGACATGCTTTCCGCCAGCGCCAAGCTGACCGGCGTCACCCGGCTGGCCGACGGGCGTCTGGCCGGCATTCTGGATGTCGAACAGATTCTGCACACCATCTCCGGCACCGATCCGGTGGCCGACATTCCAGATGCCATGATCACCGGCAATACCATGCCCGCCGATACCCGACTGTTTTTCGTCGATGACAGCGCCTTTGCCAGAACGCAACTGCAACAGATCCTGGACAAGATCAATGTCAAATCGGAGTTCGCCATCAATGGCCAGGAAGCCTGGACCCGACTCGACGCCATGGCGACCACGGCAGCGGCCGAAGGCCGACATCTGGCCGACCGGCTGCCCATCATCATCACCGATATCGAAATGCCCGAGATGGACGGCTTTCGCCTGACCCGCCTGATCAAGCAGGACCGGCGCTTCGATGGCGTCAAGGTGCTGCTGCATTCCTCCATGTCCGAATCCTCGAACCGCGACAAGGGCCTCGCCATGGGCGCCGACGGCTTCCTGGCGAAATACAACCCAACCGAAGTGGCGAAAAGCATACAGGCCGTGCTCGCCGAGGTCGGCAAGGCTGGAGCCGATCGAGGCTGAGGGGACTGGGGGCACGGCGCCAGTCAAGTCGCCCAAGGCCGATCCATTAGCCTATCCCTATCGCCCCCATAGCCAATTTCAATCACCCGCACCGAAGACATTGTCTTTCTCTGCGCTAGAATTAACGCCATTCGAATTTTCGTAATCCACCCTACAAGGAGCATCACATGGCCGTTCTCGTTGGTAAGAAAGCACCGGACTTCACCGCTACCGCCGTTCTCGGCAACAACGAAATCAAGGACATCACCTTCTCCGCCGTCACCAAGGGCAAGTACGCGGTGGTGTTCTTCTATCCGCTGGACTTCACCTTCGTCTGCCCCTCCGAGCTGATCGCTTTCGATCACCGTCTGGAAGAGTTCAAGAAGCGCAACGTTGAAGTCCTCGGCGTGTCCATCGACTCCCAGTTCAGCCACCTGGCGTGGAAGAACACTCCCGTCGAAAAGGGCGGCATCGGCCAGGTCGGCTACACGCTGGTCGCCGACATCAAGCACACCATCGCCCAGGCCTATGACGTCGAGTCCGAAGGCGGCGTGGCTTTCCGCGGCTCCTTCCTTATCGACAAGGCCGGCGTGGTGCAGCATCAAGTCGTGAACAATCTGCCCCTGGGCCGCAACATCGACGAGATGCTGCGCATGGTCGATGCCCTGCAATTCACGGAAGAGCATGGCGAAGTCTGCCCGGCCGGCTGGAGCAAGGGCAAGAAGGGCATGGACGCCTCGCCCGAAGGCGTCGCCAAGTACCTGGCCGAGAACGCCAAGGCACTGTAATCGAATAACAAAAGTAGCACCCCCGGCCCCAACCGGTAGAGCCACCCCTCGGGGTGGCTTTTTTCATTGTGTCGGGATGTTGCCGTGCCGCCGGAGCCGACTTTTGTCCATGCCATAATCAAACCATGTTCCAGCTTCCCCGCGACATCCTGATCGGCTTCCTGCTGGTGTGCGCCGCAGCCTGGGGTCTGATGGGAACGCGCACCCTGCGCTTCGCCGACCAGTCCCTCTACGATGCCCAGGCGCGCTGGCTGCGCGCCCATGCGCCGACACCGCTGGCGCGCGACGTGGTGGTCATCGGCATCGACGAGGCCGCCTACGAAGCCATCCCCGAGCCCACCGCGCTCTGGCATGCCCACCTCGGCGCGCTGCTCGCCGGCCTGTCGGCGGCGCAGCCGGCGGTGGTCGGTTTAGCGACGCCGTTACCGGTGCGCTCCTACGATTTCCTCGTTGCGGACATTGACTCCGTGCTGCTGGCGGGCATCTACCGACTCAAGGCCGCTGCGCCACTGGTGGTCGGCCAGCCGCCCGGCGTCGGCGGCCGCCTGCGCCCGGTGGCGCCGGAACTGCTGGCGGCCATCGGTGAAAAAGCCGTGGCCTCCCTCGCCATCTGCGAAGACCTCGACGGCGTGGTCCGCCGCATCAACCAGCGCCGCTGCCGTTCCGAGGACAAACAGGAGCCGCTGGCCCTGGCCATGGCCAAACATCTCGGTCGCGAAGGCTCGCCCACCGGTATGATCGACTACAGCGTCGGCGGCGCCATCGAATACACGCCCTTCGGCACGGTGTTGGACTGGGTGCACAAGGGCGAGGACGCCAAGCTGCGGGCGCTGGTCCAGGGCCGCGCCGTGGTGGTGGCGAGCCTGCTGCCAACGGAAGCCCGTCATCGCCTGCCGGTGCCCCTGGCGGCATGGGAACCCGCCAGTCGCACCGAGCCGGGTGCGGTGGTACACATCCAGGCCCTGCGTTCCCTACTCGGTCGAGGCCTGATCGAGCGCGTGCCGGAAACCCTGTCCCTGATCCTTGCCGGCCTCGGCGCCCTGCTCTGGTTTGGTCGCGGCGGCTGGCTCAAGACCCTGATACTGGCCGGCATCATCGGCGGCTTCCTCGCCGGCTCCACCTTCGCGCTTTGGCACGGCAGCTACCTGCCAGTGGCCAATATCATCGGCGTCACGCTGCTGGCTTTCATCGCGCGGCAGGGCTGGGATTTTGCACGCAGTTTCCGCGAACGGCAAAGCCTGCGCAGCATGTTCGCCGGCCATGTCAGCCCGAAGGTGATGCGCGCCCTGCTCGGCGGCGAACTCCAGGTCGACCAAAACGGCCAGCGCCAGGGTGTGACCCTGCTCGTCGCTGGCATCCGGGGCTTCGCCGCGCGCAATGCGCAATCCACGCCGGAGGCCATGATCGCCCTGCTCAACCGCTTCCACGCCGCTGCCAGCCTCGCCATCCAGAACAGCGGCGGTGCCGTGGACAAGTATGTCGGCGACGGCCTGATGGCCACCTTCGGCCTGCCGCAACCGCTGGCCTCGCCGCAACGCAATGCCCTCGAAGCGGCCCAGGACCTGCTGCTGCGCGTCGACCAACTGAACACCGAACTCGCCGCCGAAGGCATCGCGCCGTTGAAGATCGGCATCGGCATTCACTGCGGCGAGGTGCTCGCCGGTTACGTGGGCTCGCGTCAGCGTCGCGAGTTTTCGGTGATTGGCGATGCCGTCGGCATGGCCGGCCGGCTCGAAGCCATGACCAAGGAATACGAGCAGCCGGTGATCTGTTCCCAGGAAGTCGCCGCCGCCGTCGGTTTTACCGCCGGCATGGTGGACCTCGGTACGCCGGCCCCCGATCTGCCCCACCTCTGGGGCTGGACGCCGCCGCTGACGGCATCTCGCGGAGAGGGCAAGTGAATACGCTGACTGGCACACGCCTCGGCGCCTACCTCGTCCTCGCCTGGTTCGCCGCCAGTCGCCGCCGGGAACTGGCGCGCCCGCTGCTGCGCGAACAGTTGCGCCATCAGGTCTTCAACGCCGGCGTCTCCGCCCTGCCGGTGATCGGCGTGATGGCCATCCTCACCGGCGTCACGGCGGTGACCCAACTCACCGCGCTGGTCGGCGCCGACAGCGACCTGACCCAGCGCATGCTCTTCCTCGGCCTGTTCTTTGAACTGGCACCGCTGCTCTCGGCACTGGTGGTGGTGGCGCGCAGCAGCGCCGGCATCGCATCGGAACTGGCGGTGATGAACCTGCACGACGAATTCACCACCCTGCGCCGCCTCGGCGTGCCCGCCGCCGACTACCTGCTGCTGCCGCGCATTTTCGGCCTGATCATCGCCCTACCGGCGGTCACCGCCTGCTTCCAGGTCTTCGCCATCGGCAGCGGCTGGCTGGCCACGGCCGTGCTCGAAGGCCGTCCACTGGCCGAGACCGCTGGTCGCTTCCTCGACCTCGCCGATCCCTGGCTGGCTTTGGCGAGTCTGCTCAAGAGCGCGCTGATGGGCGCCGCCGTCGGCATCATCGCCTGCCACCACGGCAGCAGCGGCAAGGGCTCGACGCAGGCCATCTCCGGTGCCGCGATCCAGGCCGTGGGCACCGGCCTGATTGCCGTCTTCGTGGTGGACGTGCTCTTCGCCGTGCTGGTCTACGCCCTGCGATGAGCGGCGACTTCCACGCCACCATCGACGCCCGCCGGCTCTCGCTGTTCGACGGTCGTGAACTGCGCCTGGCGCTGTCACTGGACGAAGGCGGCCGCCATCGTCTGGTGGTTCCCGAGGCCGCCACGGCGCGGCAGGTGGTGATGGCACTTGAGCGCTGCGCGGGCGTCGGCGTACTGGCGGAAGACGGCGGCCTGCTTGGCGCCATGACGGTCGCGGAAAATTTTTCCCTTGCCCTGCGCTACGACAGCGAACCCGGGGATTCACGCGACTGGGAGCGGGACCTGGAGACCGCGCTCCAGCTCTGCGGCCTGCCAGCCGAACGCCTGAACACTCTGGGCCGCGAGCAGCCGATGAACCTGGATCGCATGGAACGCTGGGCCGTCGGCTTCGCCCGCTGCCTGCTGCGTCCGCCCGAGCTGCTGGTGATCGACCGGGCCTTCGCCGGCCTCGCCCGCCGCCAGGCCGATGCCCTGATCGCCGTGGAAGCTGCCTTCCATCAACGCAACCCTTTCCGGCCGGTACTCTTCATCGATCTCGACAGTCATGAACTGCCGACGCTGCCCGACTGTCGAACCTTGGTCGACCTCACCGAACTTGCGGAGACCCCATGTCACTGCTGATCCAACACGACAGCGATACCGCCGCCCTGCGTCGGGGCACCCGTCGCTTCCTGATCTTCGCCGCGCTGGTGACCCTGGCGCTGATCGCCGCCATCGTCGTCCGCCAGGGCGTCTTCCGCCAGACCACCAACTACAGCTTCGTCACCGACAGCGCCCAGGACATCACCAAGGGGCAGGCGGTGAAGATTGCCGGCTTTCGTGTCGGCGCCGTCGATGGTGTCAGCCTCAAGGACGATGGCCAGGTGGTGGTGACGATGGAAATCGACGCCGATCACATGCGCTTCATCACCCATGACGCGCGCGTCGAATTGCGCAAGGAAGGCCTGGTCGGTTCCGCCACCCTGGAGATATTGCCGGGCCCGGACAAAAGCCGGCTCGCCGCCGCCCAAGCGCGCCTGACCTTCTCCCGCGCCGATGGCCTGACGGCGCTGGCCAATCAGGTGCGCGACGAAATCGTGCCCATGCTCAAGGACGTCAAGGTCATTACCGGCGCGCTCGCCGATCCGAAAAACGGGCTGCCGGCCACCCTGGCCCGGATACGCGACAGTGCCGACACCCTCAACGCCCTGCTCGCCAACGGCAACCAGCAGGTGAACGGCATCGGTGCCGCCGCCACCCGCGTACTGGGCAAGGCAGAGGAAGACCTGACCCATCTGGGTCAGACGCTGGAAGCTACCAACAAGCGCCTGCCCGACATGCTCGACCGCACCCAGCAGGTACTCAAACACGTCGAGCAAATCACCGCCGAAGCCGAAGCCAGCGTGCCGTCGGCCCTGCGCGACGGCAGCGCCGTGGCTGCCGACATGCGCGAGATCGTCAGCGGCGCAAAACAAAGTTGGCCGATCCGCAATTTCGTCGACGCACCGGCGCCAGCGACCTTGAAGGCGGACAGCGACCCGCGCGGGGAGGCCGGTCGTGGGCGCTAAATCACTCCTGCTGCTGGTGCTGCTCCTCGCCGGCTGCGGCTCGACGCCGAAGGCCGTGGACCCGCCGCGCGTCAAGGCCGCGCTGGAAGCCGAGAGCGACGGTGCCAAACGCTACGGTCGCGGCGACTACGCCATTGCCGCCCGTCGTTTCGAGGAAGCCAGCCGGCTTTACGCCAGCATCGACGACGGCACCGGCACCACGCGCAATCGCCGCCATCGGGCACGCGGCGAACTGGCCCTCGGCCATGCCGACGTGGCGCTGACGCTGGTGAATGCGGAGACGGTCGATGTCGACGGACTACTGCTGAAAGCGCAGGCGCAACTGGCCCTCGGCCGTCCCGATGCCGCGCGACAAACCCTTGCCACTGTCACCTGTCCCGCTGCTTGCCCGCAAGCCCCCAGCCTGAGCCTGCTGCAAGCCCGCGTCGAACTTGTTGCACAGCGCCCCGCCGAGGCACTGGCCCATGCACAGGCGGCGCTGGCGCTGCTGAAGGACAAGGACGAAGCAGCGGAAACCGCCAACGCCTGGCGCAGTATCGCCGCCGCCCAACTGGCACTGGGCGATGCGATCAGCGCTCGAAATGCTGCGACGAGTGCACTGGAGATCGACCGCAAGCTCGCCCTGCCGGAAAAGATCGCCCGCGACTGGCTGCTGCTCGGTGATATTGAAAAAGTCGGCGCTGGTGATACGGCGAAAAGCGCGGCGAACGAGGCCGCGAAAGCTGCCTATCAGCGCGCACTGGCGGTAGCTGAAGCGGCCGGACTCAAGGAGGCAGCGGAACTTTCCCGTCGCGCACTGGGGATGACTACCCAGGTGCCGACTCCAGCGCCGACTCAGGCGCCGAAGTGACGTCGCACCATGCCTTCCATCAGGTCGCGAGTTTCAGCTTCGGACGCATTGACGGTGGTGGCGTGAATGGCCGGCGCCATGCCGGCGAACACCGCGATCAGGTGCGGGTCGAAATGGCTACCCGCATCGCGCTGCAAAATCTCCATCGCCGCATCCAGCGCTAGCGGTTCCTTGTAGGGCCGGCGGGAACACAGGGCGTCGAAAACGTCCGCAATCGCGAATATGCGCGCCACCAGGGGAATGTCTTCCCCTGCCTGGCCGCGCGGATAACCGGATCCATTCCACTTCTCGTGATGGCAGGCGACCACATCGCGGCCGCCTTCCAGCCAGCCTGCGCCGGTGACGATCTCCTCGCCCATGGCGACGTGGGTGCGCATGATGTCCATTTCCTCCGCCGTCAGCTTGCCCGGCTTGAGCAGGATGGCGTCGGGGATGCCGATCTTGCCGGCATCGTGAAGAAAGCTGCCGGCGATCAGGGCCTGCATGTCGCTGCCGCGCAGACCGACGGCTTCGGCCAGCGTCGCCGAGATCCAGGCCACACGGTAATTGTGGGCGCCGGTATCCGAATCGCGCTTGGCGATGGCGCGGCCCAGGGCTTCCATCATCGAGATGTGCGACTCCAGCACCTCCTGCGCCTTGCGCTCGTTGTCGGCCGACAGGCGAATGACGATAGGGTAGAGCACGCCACCACACGCCAGCGAGGCGAGACAGACCATCAGGGCCACCGTCAGTGCGCTGGCCATGATCTGCTCGCGCTGCCAGTCGGGAATCAGGCGCACGCCCTCGAAATAGCCGGTAATCGGTGCACCCGGTTCCTGCAAGGGCACGAACACGCGCAGCACCCAGCGGTCGGATGAGAGGTGGTAGCTTTCGTAGTGGGTGTCCTTGTATGCCGGCTTGGAATGGGCGCTCATTTCCTTCTCAAGCTTTTCGCCATCGGTCGTCAGACCTTCCGCCAGCTTGCTGCCATCCGCCGAGTAGATTTCGGCGATCTCGAAGAGGCCGCCGGTCAGCGTCTTCGCCGCCGCCTCCGCGTGCAGCTTGCCGTCGGGGCCTTGCAGATCCACCGCGTCGTGGTGATGCAGCAGGCGGTGCGACTCCTCCATGGCGAAGGAAACGATGCTTTCCTCGGCGTTCTCGCGGGACACGTACCAGGCCAGCGGGCTGGCGATGCTGGCCAGCAGCAGCGATACCGTGCCGATGCGCAGCGCGACTTTCTTCTTGAAGGACATCATCGACGCAGCACTCCCGGAAAGGTGGTTTGCTGGATTGTGCGCGGAGGCTGCTTAAACCCGGCTTAAGTGATCCGCGAGAGCGGCCAGATAGCCAGCCGCCTCGGGCGTGTTTTCCGCCGGCGCCCAGGGCGCCTTTTCTTCTGCGGTGAAAGGCAGATAGGGGCCGGACTTGGCTTCGAGAAAAACCGTGTCCGGCACCAGGGCGATGGCGGTGTGCCAGGTGCCATGGGGAATATCGACGCCCATCGCCGTGCTGTTTGCCGTATCACCGGCGCCGACTTTTACAGCCTGCACGACTTCGCCGGCATCATTGAAAATCACCAAGCCAAGCAGCCCGCGCAGGACGACGAAAGTCTCGTCCTTGTTCGCATCGAGATGGCGATGCGGCGGAATGTAGGAATCCGGCTGCATGGCATTGAGCAGGCGATGGGCGGGGAAGTCGTCGCGCGGATGCAGATTGCGGTTCTTGCGCCGGCGCGGGTTTGTTTTGGCCTCGGCACAGACTTCGTCCAGCAGGGCCTTATCGATCAGCGTAATCACGAATAAACCACTTTCACGTTTTCGGGTTTGAGCCAGTCGGCGAGGTCGTTCAGCAAGGCATCGTCGAGGCGCACGCGCCAGGACTCGGGCAGCGGCAGTTCGGCGCTGGCCTTGCCGTTGCGGTAGGCCAGGCGCACCGGGCAGGGACCGTTGCGGAATGGCATCAGCAGATTTTGCAGGCGACGCGCGTCCGAGTCGCCGTTCATGGTCAAGCGCAGTCCGCGGGCATAGCGGCCACGGCCTTCGGCCAGGGTGTAGATCTTGTCGGCGGTGACGCGCAGGCCGCCGGAGTAGGCATCGTCCTGCACCTTGCCTTCCACCAGCAGCAGTTCGTCTTCCTTGATCTTGGCGCGCTCGGCATCCCACAGCTCGTTGAAGACGGTGACTTCCAGTTGCGTCGTGCCGTCGTCGAGGACGACGATGGCCATCTTGCCGCGCCGGGTCATCTGGGTCCGCGAACTCATCACCACGCCGGCCATCAGCACCGGCTCGCGCTGGGGTTCGAGCTGGCCCAGGCGACGCTTGACGAAGGCCTTCAACTCATCGGCGTACTCGTTGTAGGGATGGCCGGAGAGGAAAAAGCCGAGCGCCGGCTTTTCGTTCATCAGGCGCTCGCGCTCGCTCCAGCGCTTGACGTCCACGTAGTGGGCGACGTCACCGGCACCGCCATCGCCCATGTCGAACAGGCCACCCTGCATGGCATTGCGCTCGGCCTGCTCGGCGGCTTCGAGGGCAACGCCAACAGAGGCCAGCAGCTTGGCGCGATGATCGTCGATGGCATCGAAGGCGCCGGCACGGATCAGCGCCTCGACGGAGCGCCGATTCACCACGCGCTTGTCCACGCGCTTGCAAAAGTCGAAGAGGTCACGGAAAGGACCAGCCTTGCGCGCCTCGATGATCACCGACAGCGCCGATTCGCCAGTGCCCTTGACGGCGCCGAGGCCGTAGCGGATGGTCTTGGGGTCGGTCGGTTTGAAACGGATTCCGCTGGCGTTGATGTCCGGCGGCAGGAAGGTGATGCCGTTTTCGGCAGCGTCCTTGAAGAAGAACTGCACCTTGTCGGTATTGGCCATTTCCGACGACAGGGTCGCCGCGATGAAGGCTGCCGGATGGTGCTGCTTGAGCCAGCCCGTGTGATAGGCGACCAGCGAATAGGCGGCGGCGTGGGACTTGTTGAAACCGTAGCCGGCGAACTTCTCCATGGTGTCGAAGATTTCGTTGGCCTTGGCGGGGCCGATCTCGTTTTCCGCCGCGCCCTTGACGAAAATCTCGCGCTGCTCGGCCATCTCCTCGGGCTTCTTCTTGCCCATCGCACGACGCAAGAGGTCGGCGCCACCGAGCGAGTAGTTGGCCACCACCTGCGCGGCCTGCATCACCTGCTCCTGATACACCATGATGCCGTAGGTATTGCTGACGACTTTTTCCAGCAGCGGATGCGGGTACTCGAAACGGGCGCCGTGCTTGCGGTTCACGAAGTCCGGGATGAAGTCCATCGGGCCTGGCCGGTAGAGGGCATTCAGCGCAATCAGGTCTTCCAGGCAATCTGGCCGAGCCTTGATCAGGGTGTCCTTCATGCCGCCGGATTCGAACTGGAACACGGCCGTGGTGTTGGCACTCTTGAACACCGCGTCGTAGGTCGGGCGGTCGTCCAGCGGCAGGGTTTCGAGATTGATCTCGATGCCCTCGACCTCCTTCACCGACTGCACCGCCTCCTTGAGGATGGTAAGGGTGCGCAGGCCGAGAAAGTCGAACTTGACCAGGCCGGCCTTCTCGACGTCGTCCTTGTCGAACTGGCTGACGACGGAATCGCTCTCGCCGTTGGCCGAATACAGGGGGCAGAAATCCGTCAGCTTGCCCGGCGCGATGAGCACGCCGCCAGCGTGCATGCCGACGTTGCGCGTAAGCCCTTCAAGCTTCAGCGCCAGGGTCCACAACAGCGAGATTTCTTCTTCGCTGTCGATGCGCTGGCGGATCAGGGGTTCCTTCTCCAGCGCTTCCTGGAGCGAAATGCCGAGTTCGTTGGGGATCAGCTTGGCGAACTGGTCCACGAAGTTGAAGCCGAGGTCGAGCACGCGACCGACGTCGCGAATCACGGCCTTGGCGGCCATGGTGCCGAAGGTGGCGATCTGCGACACGGCGTGGGCGCCGTATTTCTCCTTGACGTAGGCGATGACCCGGTCGCGGCCTTCCTGGCAGAAGTCGATGTCGAAGTCGGGCATGGACACCCGCTCCGGATTCAGGAAGCGCTCGAACAGCAGTTCGTAACGCAGCGGGTCGAGGTCGGTGATCAGCAGGCTGTAGGCCACCAGCGAGCCAGCGCCGGAACCGCGCCCCGGCCCCACCGGCACGCCGTTGTTCTTGGCCCACTGGATGAAGTCGGCCACGATCAGGAAGTAGCCGGGGAAACCCATCTGGACGATGGTATTGATCTCGAAGTCCAGACGCTCGACGTAGCGCGGGCGCTGGGCCTCGCGCTCGGCCGGGTCGGGGTAGAGCAGTTCCAGGCGATGAACCAAGCCCTTGTGGGATTCGCTGGCAAGGAAGGAATTCAGATCCGAGCCGTCCGGCGTCGGAAAATCCGGCAGGCGGCTCTTGCCCAGCACCACTGTCAGATTGCAGCGGCGGGCGATTTCCACCGCGTTCTCCAGGGCCTCGGGCAGATCGGCGAACAGCTCGACCATCTCGTCCTGGGTCTTGAAATACTGCTCTTCGCTGTAGGCCTTGGGCCGGCGCGTATCGCCCAGCACATAGCCTTCGGCGATGCAGACGCGGGCCTCGTGGGCCTTGAAGTCGTCGCGGTCGAGGAACTGGATCGGATGCGTCGCCACCAGCGGCAGGCCAAGGCGGGCGGCGAGGTCGGCACTGGCGGCAACCAGCACGTTCTGCGCCGGCGGACCGTCCTTTCCAGCGGGGCGCTGCACCTCGATGTAGTAGGAATCGGGGAAGAGTTGCGCCCAGGCCTGGGCACGGACTTCCGCCTGGTCGATCTTGCCGTTGGCGAGCATCTGGCCGACATCGCCCAGCGGGCCGCCGGAAAGGGCGATCAGGCCGCTGTTGTCGCCGACGGCCAGTTGGCCCCGTGTGATCACGGCCCGGCCGTGGCTGCGCGGCGCCAGATAGGCGGCAGAGATCAGTTCGCACAGGCGCAGATAGCCGCCGCGATTCTTCGCCAGCAGCAACAGGCGGGTTGCCGTCGTACCGTCGTCGTCGATCCAGACATCGCAGCCGATGACCGGTTTGACGCCCTTGCTGCGCGCCCCGGAGTAAAACTTGACCATGCCGAAGAGGTTGGCCAGATCGGTCAGCGCCAGGGCCGGCTGGCCATCCGCAGCAGCGCGGGCGATGGCTTCGTCGATGCGGGTGATCCCGTCGGTGATCGAGTATTCGCTATGGAGACGGAGATGGACGAAGCGGGGGGCAGACATGGGGCAAGATTTTACTCCCGCCGCCGTGCCGCCAAGGCCGACTTTTCCTGGCTCGCGCAGATAGCTCACAAAACCGCACAGGCCAAGGTTTCTGCGGGGTGCGCCCGGTATACTGCTTGCATTTCCTCTCTCGCAAATCCGTGCAACAACTTCTTCTCTACGCCGAACGCCTGACGCGCGAGCGGGACCGGGCCCAACTGGAGCTCGTTCTCGTCGAAGCCCTGCGCGAAATTCTGGGCGCCTCGGGCGCCAGCCTGCTCAAGTTGACGCAAACACCGGAGGAGTCCCTGGTCTGGCCGGCGGCGGTCTGCGATGCCAACGGCCCCCAGCTTCACGACGACGGCCTGTCCCTGCCCGAGGACATGGCCTCCATCGAGTACTACCCGCTGCTCGAAGCCGGCCTCCAGAGCGGCCAGATGCAGGCGGCGGGCGACACCACGGTGTTTCCGCTGCGCAAGGCCGACGGTGACTGGTTCGGCTTCGTCGAGATCGCCGCCGCCCATGCCCTGGACGGTGCCCAGGTCGTGGTCGCCGAAAGACTGCTGGCGATCTTCCTCAACATGATCGCGCTGCTCGACTACAGCGAAGTGGACACGCTGACCGGGCTGCTCAACCGCAAAACCTTCGACGAATACCTGATGCGCATCCTCTCCAGCCTCTCGGCCGGTGACGACAGCCGGCTGGAGGCGCGCCACCTGCCGCGCCGTCGCCGCGCGCCGGTGCCCGGCCAGGACCACTGGCTGGGGGTGGTGGACATCGATCATTTCAAGCGGATCAACGACAACTTCGGCCACTTGATCGGCGACGAAGTGCTGCTGCTGGTGGCGACCATGATGAAGGCCGCCTTCCGCAATATCGACAAGCTGTTCCGTTTCGGCGGCGAGGAATTCGTTGTGCTGCTCAAACCCACCGAGGCCGAGCATGCCCACATCGCCTTCGAGCGCTTCCGTCATGACGTGGCAGCGCGGGATTTCCCGCAAGTGGGCCGGGTCACAGTGAGTACCGGCTATGCCCGCATTCGCCTCGGCGACCAGCCGTCGGCCATCCTCGACAACGCGGACGACGCGCTCTACTGGGTGAAGGAAAACGGCCGCAATCAGATTGCCAGCTACGAGACCCTGGTGGCCGACGGTCGGCTCACGCACAAGGACATGGATTCGGACGTCGAGTTTTTCTGAGAGCTTGTAAAAAATCTACTGCGCGTACCGGATCGGGGATTGGGCGGTGCTCGAAATCCTCATGTACTCAAGTACATTCCGGTTCCTGCGCTCCGGCCGCACCCCGCTGCGGCCCGCTCGCTACGATTTTCCACAAGCTCTGAGCCGGCCTAAACCGGCCGGCGGGCCCAGTCGAGCAGCGGCTGCCACTGCTCCAGATCCTTCTCCACCCGAGAGGCCGGCAGGTCGAAGATGCTCAGGCCATGGGCGGCCGCCTGCACGTAGTTCTGCGTATCGCGCAGATGAGCCACCACCGGCAGGCCGGTGTCGGCGAGAAAACGCTCCAGTTCCCCCGCCGCCCGCGTGCGTGCATCGACGCGCATGGCGACGATGGCGACGAAGGCCTCGTGCTTGCGGATTTCCTTTTCCTCGAACAATTGATCAAGGAATTGACGCGTCGCCAGGATGTCGAAAATCGAGGGCTGCAAGGGCACGATCACGCGCCGCACCAGCTTCAGCACGTTCACCAGTTTCTTGCCGTGCAGGCCCGCCGGGGTATCGAGCACGACATGCGTCGTGTCCTTCGGCGGCCGCGCCGGCTTGTCCGGCTCGATGTCCCAACTGGCGATGTGCGGCAGGGCCGGCGAGCGCAGCTTGAGCCATTCGCGCGCGGATTGCTGACGATCAATGTCGCCAAGCATGACGCGCTTGCCTTCGCGGGCCATCCAGCCGGCGAGGTTGGTCGCCAGCGTGCTCTTGCCGACGCCGCCCTTGGGATTGGCGATGAGAAATGATTCCATGCGCCTATGTTAGCAGAGAGGATTACGGCAGCAGCACGATGGAACCGGTGGTCTTGCGTGCGGCCAGATCGATCTGCGCCTGGGCCGCATCCTGCAAGGCATAGGTCTTGGTCACCTCGATCTTGACCTTGCCGGACTGCACCACTTCGAAGAGTTCGGCCGCCATGGCGAGCAGGTCGGTACGCGCCGCCGCATAGGCGAACAGACTGGGCCGGGTCAGGAAGAGCGAACCGCGCTTGGCCAGTTCGGCGACATCCACCGGCGGCACGGGGCCGGAGGCGCTGCCGAAAGTGACCATCATGCCGAGGGGGCGCAGGCAGTCCAGCGAACCGATGAAAGTGTCTTTGCCGATGGAGTCGTACACCACCGGCACGCCCTTGCCGCCGGTGATTTCGCGCACCCGTTCGGTGAAGTTTTCGCGGGTGTAAATGATGGTGTGGTCGCAACCATGGGCCTTGGCCAGCGCTGCCTTCTCGTCGGAACTGACCGTGCCGATCACCGTAGCGCCAAGGGCCTTGGCCCACTGGCAGACGATGAGGCCGACACCGCCGGCCGCCGCATGGATCAGGATGGTGTCGCCGGCCTGGACGCGATAGGTGCGACGCAGCAGGTATTGCGCGGTGAGGCCTTGCAGCATCATCGCCGCGCCGGTCTTGAAGTCGATGGCGTCGGGCAGTTTCACCAGCCGGTCGGCGGGGATGTTGCGCACTTCGGCGTAAGCCCCGATGGGGCCGCCGGCATAAGCGACACGGTCGCCGACCTTGAGTTCCGTCACCGCACTGCCGACGGATTCCACCACGCCAGCGCCTTCAAGGCCGATGCCCGAGGGCATCGGCACAGGATAGAGGCCGCTGCGATGGTAGATGTCGATGAAGTTCACGCCTACCGCTTCATGCCGAACCAGAACCTCGTTCGGCGCCGTCTCGCCAGGGCCGACTTTTTCCCAGCGCAGGACTTCGGGACCGCCGGTTTCGTGGAAACGGATGGCATGCGTCATGACTTATCCCTTCAAATGGTTGGCATCGACCACGGCCAGCGCCGTCATGTTGACCAGGCGGCGCACGGTGGCAGTGGGCGTCAGTATATGCACGGGCTTGGCGGCGCCGAGCAGCACGGGGCCGACGGTGATGCCTTCGCCGTTGGAGACCTTGATCAGATTGAAGGCAATGTTGGCGGCATCGACGTTGGGCATGATCAGCAGATTGGCCTCGCCCTTGAGGCGGCAGTCCGGGTACAGGCGGTCGCGAATTTCCTGCGACAGGGCGGCATCGCCGTGCATTTCACCATCGACTTCCAGATTGGGATCGCGGGCCTCGATGATGCGCCGGGCCTCGGCCATCTTGCGTGCCGAGGCGGATTGCAGGCTGCCGAAATTGGAATGCGACAGCAGCGCCACCTTGGGCGTGAGGCCGAAACGGCGCACTTCCTCGGCGGCCATCAACGCGATCTCGGCCACCTGTTCGGCGGAGGGGTCTTCGTTGACATAGGTGTCGCAGATGAACAGCGTGTGCCGGGGCAGCAGCAGCATGTTCATGGCGGCGAAACTGTGGGCGTGGCTTTCGAGGCCGATCACATCCTCGACGTGCTTGAGATGCTGGCCGTGCTGGCCGACGATGCCACAGAGCATGGCATCGACATCGCCGCGCTTGAGCAGCATGGCGCCGATCAGCGTGGCGTCGGAACGCAGGGCCTGTTTGGCCAGCTCGGGTGTCACGCCCTGACGGCCGAGGAGGCGGTGGTAGTCGCTCCACAGTTCCTTGTAGCGGGCATCAGAATCGGGATTGACGACCTCGAAATCGCGCCCCGCGACGATGCGCAGGCCGGCCTTCTCGATACGCTTCTCGATCACATCTGGACGACCGATTACCACTGGCTGCGCCAGGCCTTCGTCACGCACGGCCTGCACGGCACGCAGAGTGCGCTCGTCCTCACCCTCACAGTAGATGACGCGGCGCGGCGCCTTCTTGGCGGCGGCGAACACCGGCTTCATGATGAAACCGGAGTGGTAGACAAAATTGTTCAGCCGCTCCCGATAGGCAGCCATGTCGGCGATGGGGCGCGTGGCGACGCCGGACTCGGCCGCCGCCTGGGCTACGGCCGGCGCGATCTTGACGATCAGGCGCGGGTCGAAGGGTTTTGGAATCAGGTACTCGCGGCCGAAGGAAAGGCTCTCGCCGCCATAGGCCGCCGCCACCACATCCGATGCCTCGGCCTCGGCCAGTGAGGCCAGTGCACGCACGGCGGCCAGCTTCATGGCCTCGGTGATGGTGGTAGCGCCAGCGTCCAGCGCGCCCCGGAAAATGAAGGGGAAACACAGCACGTTGTTGACCTGGTTCGGATAGTCCGAGCGGCCGGTGGCGATGATGGCGTCCGGCCTCACGCTCTTGACCTCGTCCGGGGTAATCTCCGGCGTCGGATTGGCCAGGGCCAGCACCAGGGGATCGGGCGCCATCTTCGCCACCATCTCCGGCTTCAGCACACCACCGGCGGAAAGGCCGAGGAATACGTCGGCGTCGGCAATGACGTCGGCGAGTTTGCGGGCCTCGGTCTTCTTGGCGTAACGATCCTTGATCGGGTCCATCAGCTTGGTGCGGCCCTCGTAGACCACGCCCTCGATGTCGGTGACCCAGATGTTCTCGACCTTGACGCCGAGATTAACCAGCAGGTCGAGGCAGGCCAGCGCTGCGGCGCCGGCACCGGAGGTGACCAGCTTTACCTCCTCGACCTTCTTGCCCACCAGGCGCAGGCCGTTGAGCACCGCCGCGCCGACGACGATCGCCGTGCCATGCTGGTCGTCGTGAAAGACTGGAATCTTCATGCGCTCACGCAGCTTGGCCTCGATGTAGAAGCACTCGGGGGCCTTGATGTCTTCGAGGTTGATGCCACCGAAAGTCGGCTCCATGGCGGCGATGATGTCGATCAGCTTGTCGGCGTCCGGCTCGTTGAGTTCGATGTCGAAGACGTCGATGCCGGAGAACTTCTTGAACAGCACGCCCTTGCCTTCCATCACCGGCTTCGCCGCCAGCGGACCGATGTTACCCAGGCCGAGCACGGCGGTGCCGTTGGTGACCACGCCGACCAGATTGGCCCGCGCCGTGTAGCGGCTGGCGGTCGCCGGATCGGTGACGATTGCCTCGCAGGCAGCGGCGACGCCCGGCGAATAGGCCAGGGCCAGGTCGCGCTGGTTGGTCAGGCCCTTGGTCGGCACCACGGCAATCTTGCCGGGGGTGGGAAACTCGTGGTATTCGAGCGCAGCGGCGGAGAGGTTGTCTTCTTTATCGTTGGACATTACTTGACACCTGGGAAGCGAGGGGAAACGCGAAATGATAGCCCTCCCAGGCTGACAGTGCCATTACGGAAATCCACGGGAATGTCACATAGGCTGTGGCAGAATTTCCCTATTCCATCGCTGTGCCATCGAAAAGGTCTCCCATGAAGCGCGTCGTATTCAACCAGAAGGGCGGTGTCGGCAAGAGCACCATCACCTGCAATCTCGCCGCCATCGCCGCCGCCCGTGGCGCCCGTACACTGGTCATCGACCTCGATCCGCAGGCCAACTCCACGCGCTACCTGCTCGGTGATGCCGCCGACAGCTTGGAGAACACCGCGACCGGCTTCTTCGACCAGATGCTGAACTTCAAACTGCGGCCGCTGCCGACCGAAGACTTCATCGCCGCGACGCCCTTCGAGAACCTGTCCGTCCTGCCCGCCGACGGCGCGCTGGAAGAACTGCAGGCCAAGCTCGAATCGCGCTACAAGATCTACAAGCTGCGCGAAGCCCTCGACGCCCTCGACTATGACGAAATCTGGATCGACACGCCGCCGGCCCTGCACTTCTACACCCGCTCGGCCCTGATCGCCGCCGACGCCTGCCTGATCCCCTTCGACTGCGACGAGTTCGCCCGCCGCGCCCTCTACACCCTGCTCGACAACGTCGCCGAAATCCGCGCCGACCACAACCCGGCGCTGGAGATCGAAGGCATCATCGTTAACCAGTTCCAGGCCCGCGCAACCTTGCCGCAACAGGTAGTGACCGAACTGCGCGGGGAAGGCCTGCCGGTGCTGAACACCCTGCTCTCCGCCTCGGTGAAGATCAAGGAATCGCACCAGCAAGCCAAGCCCATGATCCACCTCGACAAGAGCCACAAGCTGGCACTGGAATATGCCGCCCTCTTCGACGAGCTGACTGCCGCGCAGAAGGCCCGCGCCAAGAGCGCCAAGAAACGCGCATGATTCCCGCACTGGCCGTCGGTGCGGCCATCGCCGTCATCCTGGCGGTGATGTGGACGCGTTACGCACGGCTCAAGCGCGAACGCTACATCCGCGACTACGCCTTCCCCAAAGGGCTTTACGAGCGCCTGCGCAAGCGCCGCCCGGAACTGGAACTCAAGGACTGCGCCCTGATCGCAAGGGGCCTGCGCAAGTTCTTCCTCGCCTACCTGAACTCGGGACAGAAATTCGTCGCCATGCCCTCGCAGCTCGTCGATGACCTGTGGCACGAGTTCATCCTCTACACCCGCGCCTACGACGACTTCTGCAAACATGCCTTCGGCGGCTTCTTCCATCACACGCCGGCCGTTGTGCTCAGCGAAGACAAGCGCAACAACGAAGGCCTGCGCCGCGTCTGGTGGTTTGCCTGCAAGGAAGAAAACATCAACCCGACCCAGGCCGTCCGCCTGCCGCTGCTGTTCGCCCTGGATGCCAAGTTCGGCATCGCCGATGGCTTCCGCTACACCCCCGACTGCAAGTCCCTGCGCGAGGCCAGCGGCGGCACCGTGCATTGCGGCGGCGACTTCAGCGACAGTTCGGTAGATGGTGGCACTGATGGGTTTGGCGACAGCGGAGATGCTGGCGGTGGTGATGGTGGGTGT
>JAVBXY010000003.1 GCA_030824275.1 Rhodocyclaceae bacterium
GACGAAGGCAAGGCCGCCCCGGAGATCACCTCGATCATGAAGCGCAACAGTTGCGGCAAGGCCCTGGACATCGCCCGCATGGCAAGAGACATGCATGGCGGCAACGGCATCTCGGACGAGTACGGCGTGATCCGCCATGTGGTGAATCTGGAGGTCGTGAATACCTACGAGGGGACGCACGACGTTCATGCGCTGATCCTGGGTCGGGCCATGACCGGGATTGCAGCCTTTGGCGATTGATAACTGTTCTGCCAGCACCGACGAAAAGTCGGTGCTGGCGGGACGACGATCAATCAACCGCTGAAAAACTCCTTCACCCGATCCATCCAGCTTTGTGCCCTGGGGCTGTGCCGTTCGGCGTTGCCCTGGCTGATCTCCTCGAATTCGGCGAGCAGTTCCTTCTGCCGGTCGGTGAGGCTGACGGGGGTTTCGATGACGACGTGGCAGAGCAGGTCGCCGTGGCTGATGGAGCGCACGCCTTTGATGCCCTTGCCACGCAGGCGGAAGACTTTGCCGGTCTGCGTTTCGGCGGGCACCTTGAGGCGGGCGACGCCGTCGAGGGTGGGGATTTCAATTTCGCCGCCGAGGGCCGCCGTGGCGAAGGACACTGGCATTTCGCAATGCAGGTCGTCGTGGTCGCGCTGGAAAACCGAGTGGGCCTTGAGGTGGATCTGGACGTAGAGGTCGCCGGGAGGGCCGCCATTGACGCCGGGCTCGCCCTCGCCGGTGAGGCGTATGCGATCTCCCTCGTCGATGCCGGAGGGAATCTTGACCGATAGTGTCTTGTGCTGTTTGACGCGGCCGGAGCCGTGGCAGGTGCCGCAGGGGTCGGGAATGTAGCGACCGGTGCCGTGGCACTTGGGGCAGGTCTGCTGGATCGAGAAGAAGCCCTGCTGCATGCGCACCTGGCCATGGCCGCCGCAGGTGGGGCAGGTCTTGGGTTCTGTGCCTTTCTTGGCGCCGGTGCCGGTGCAGGTTTCGCATTCCGCCATGGTGGGGATGCGGATGCGGGTTTCGGTGCCGCGCGCGGCTTCTTCCAGGGAGACTTCGAGGTTGTAGCGCAGGTCGGCGCCGCGATAGACATTGGAGCGGCCACCGCCGCCTCGGCCGCCAGCACCGAAGATGTCGCCGAAGATGTCGGAGAAGGCATCGGCGAAGCCGCCCATGCCGGCACCGCCGCCGCCCATGCCCGATTGCGGGTCCACGCCGGCGTGGCCGTATTGGTCGTAGGCCGAGCGCTTCTGGGCGTCGGAGAGGATTTCGTAGGCCTCCTTGGCTTCCTTGAAGTGCTCCTCGGCCTTCGGGTTGTCCGGGTTGCGGTCGGGATGGTGCTTCATGGCCAGCTTGCGGTAGGCCTTCTTGATCTCGTCGTCGGATGCGTCGCGATTGACGCCGAGAATTTCGTAAAAGTCGCGTTTAGCCATAGTTTTCAAGCCAGGTTTTCAAGCCAAAAAGGCACGGAAGACACAGAGTGGTTTCCCCTGTGGTTCCGTGCCCTCGGCGGTCAGCAGGGATTACTTCTTGTCTTTGACTTCGGTGAACTCCGCATCGACTACGTCGCCGTCGTCCTTCTTGGCGTCCTTGGGCGCATCGCCGCCGGGAGCCGCACCGGCCGCACCCTCAGCCTGGGCGTCGGCATAAACCTTTTCGCCGAGTTTCTGCGAGGCTTGCGCCAGGGCCTGGGTCTTGGCTTCGATGGTTTCCTTGTCGCCTTCTTTCAGGACGTCTTCGGCTTCCTTGATGGCGGTTTCGATCTTGCCCTTTTCCTCGGCGTCGAGCTTGTCGCCATGTTCGGCCAGCGCCTTCTTGATCGAGTGGATCATGGCGTCGCACTGGTTGCGGGCTTCAACCAGTTCGTGGGCTTTCTTGTCATCTTCGGCGTGGGCGGCAGCGTCCTGCACCATGGCCTGGATTTCGGCTTCGGAAAGACCGGAGTTGGCCTTGATGGTGATCTTGTTTTCCTTGCCCGTGCCCTTGTCCTTGGCCGAGACGTGGAGGATGCCGTTGGCGTCGATGTCGAAGATCACTTCGATCTGCGGCATGCCGCGCGGCGAGGGCGGGATGCCTTCGAGGTTGAACTGGCCGAGGCTCTTGTTGCCGGCGGACATTTCGCGCTCACCTTGCAGCACGTGGATGGTTACCGCGCTCTGGTTGTCGTCGGCGGTGGAGAAGACCTGGCTGGTCTTGGTCGGGATAGTGGTGTTCTTGGTGATCAGCTTGGTCATCACGCCGCCGAGGGTTTCGATGCCCAGGGAGAGCGGGGTGACGTCGAGTAGCAGCACGTCCTTGACTTCGCCTTGCAGCACGCCGCCCTGGATGGAGGCGCCGATGGCGACGGCTTCGTCGGGGTTCACGTCCTTGCGCGGGTCCTTGCCGAAGACTTCCTTGACCTTCTCCTGCACCTTGGGCATGCGGGTCATGCCGCCGACCAGGATCACGTCGGCGATGTCCTCGATCTTGACGCCGGCATCCTTGATGGCCATGCGGCAGGGGGCGACGCAACGCTCGATCAGTTCATCGACCAGCGATTCGAATTTGGCGCGGGTGATTTTCAGCGCCAGGTGTTTCGGGCCGGAGGCATCCGCCGTGATGTAGGGCAGATTGATCTCGGTCTGCTGGTTGCTGGAGAGCTCGATCTTGGCTTTTTCGGCGGCTTCCTTCAGGCGTTGCAGGGCCAGCACGTCGGCCTTGAGGTTGACGCCTTGCTCCTTCTTGAATTCGTCGATGATGTAGTCGATCAGGCGCTGGTCGAAGTCTTCGCCACCGAGGAAGGTGTCGCCGTTGGTGGACAGCACTTCGAACTGGTGCTCGCCGTCGAGCTCGGCGATTTCGATGATGGAGACGTCGAAGGTGCCGCCGCCCAAGTCGAACACCGCGATCTTGCGGTCGCCTTCCTGCTTGTCCATGCCGAAGGCCAGCGCAGCGGCGGTCGGCTCGTTGATGATGCGCTTGACTTCGAGGCCGGCGATGCGGCCGGCATCCTTGGTGGCCTGGCGCTGGCTGTCGTTGAAGTAGGCGGGCACGGTGATGACGGCCTCGGTGACTTCTTCGCCGAGATAGTCTTCGGCGGTCTTCTTCATCTTGCGCAGCACTTCGGCGGAGACTTGCGGCGGGGCCATCTTGGCGCCACGGGCTTCAACCCAGGCGTCGCCGTTGTCGGCCTTGACGATCTTGAAGGGCATTAGGTCGATGTCCTTCTGCACTTCCTTTTCTTCGAAGCGGCGGCCGATCAGGCGCTTGACCGCGTACAGCGTGTTCTTGGCGTTGGTCACTGCCTGGCGCTTGGCCGAGGCGCCGCAGAGGATTTCATCGTCTTCCGCATAGGCGACGATGGACGGCGTGGTGCGCGCGCCTTCGGAGTTTTCGATGACCTTGGGCTTGCCGCCTTCCATGATGGCGACGCAGCTGTTGGTGGTGCCGAGGTCGATGCCGATGATCTTGCCCATGGTGATGTCCTTGTTGGTAATTTCAGGAAATACTGAGTTGTTCGGAATATGGGGTTATTGGCTCGGGCTTCAAGCCTTTGCCTTGGAAACCACGACCAGGGCGGGGCGGATCACCCGCTCGTGCAGGGCATAGCCCTTTTGCAGCACGTTGAGCACGGTATTCGGTTCGCCGTCGGCTTCTAGCTGGCTGATGGCCTGGTGCCTGTGCGGATCGAATTT
The DNA here is from genome assembly GCA_030824275.1 of Rhodocyclaceae bacterium. GTDB lineage: Bacteria > Pseudomonadota > Gammaproteobacteria > Burkholderiales > Rhodocyclaceae > JAVBXY01. Next base: position 3,666 of record JAVBXY010000003.1, read on the forward strand.
CTCGCCTTGCGGGTTGATTTCCACGAGGCTGGATTTCTCGAAGGCCGAGACGAGTTGGCGCAGGGTCAGTTCGACGCCGGACTTGAGAGCTTCGGCGCCCTGGTTTTCGTTGGCGAGGGCGGCCTCCAGGCTGTCCTTGACCGCCAGCAGCTCACCGGCGAAGCGTTCGACGGCGAACTTGCCGGCCTTGGTGATGTCTTCCTGGGCGCGGCGGCGGATGTTCTCGCCATCGGCCTTGGCGCGCAGCCAGGCATCGTGGTGCTCGGCGGCCTTGAGTTCGGCGGCCTTGAGCATGTCTTCCAGGCTGGGCATGACGTCCGTAGTCGGTTCGTCAGAAGTCGGCGCTGGCGGGACGGCGGCATTGGTGGCGTTGCTGGCGTCGGGCAATGCGTCGGGGGATAGTGGATTTTGATTGTCCTGCATGGGTCGGGCTCCTGAATTGACCCGCCCCATATGAGGGCAATCCGGGGCCTTTCAAGCCCCGGTTGAAACAATTTTCAGGTACGGAAGCGACCGACCGTGTTTTGCAGGTTTTCCGCCAGGGATTCCAGTTTCTGGGCCGATGCCGCCGTCTGGTCGATGGCGGCGGCGTTCTCCCGCGCCATGGCGGCGATGGCCTCGATATTGTGGGCGACTTCGCTGCTGACACGGCGCTGCTCGTCGGTGGCGCTGGCGATGGCATCCAGGCCATGACCCACTTCAGTCACCGAGCTGCTGGCGGCAGAGAGCACGTCGGCCACGGTTTCCATCGACTTCTGGCTGGAGGTGATGTGCTCAAGGCCGTTGTCGATCGACTGTCGTACCACATCGGCCTGTTGCGACAGGGTATGGGTGATGGAGTCGATCTCGCTGGCTGATGCGCTGGATTTTTCGGCCAGCTTGCGCACTTCGTCGGCGACCACGGCAAAGCCTCGGCCCTGCTCGCCGGCACGGGCGGCTTCGATGGCGGCGTTGAGGGCCAGCAGGTTGGTCTGGTCGGCGATGTCCTTGACTTCACGCGTCATGCTGGTGATGGCCTCGGTGCTCTTGACGAACTGGGCGACTGCGTTGGCGATCTCCTTGACCGTGTTCTCCACCAGTCCGACCTCGCCAATCAGTTTCGACAGGCTCTGGTTGCCCTCGTCGGAACGACGCAGGCTCTCGCGGGACTGCTCATGGACGTGCTCGGTGCTCTGGGCGATGGAGGTAATGCTGGAGACCATCTGCTCGACGGCGGCTGCGGCCATGGCCGATTTGTCGTCCTGCTGCGTCGAACTGGCGGCCACCTGGCCGGCGCTGCCCGACAATTCGCGGGCCGCCGATGACACCTGGCTGGCTGATTCGCTGACATGGCGGACCAGGGCGCTGAACTTGCCCATCATTTCGTTGAAGGCCGCCGCCGCATCGCCGATTTCGTCCTTGCTGCGGATGTCGAGCCGGCGGGTGAGATCGCCTTCACCGCTGGAAATATCGCGCAGGCCGACCACCATCTTGTCCAGCGGCGCGGTGACGAAGTTGCGGATGAACAGATAGATGAAGGCGAGCAGGGGAATGCTGACGACGATGGCGGCGAGTAGCGACTTGATGCGTTGGCTGCTCACGGCCTTGTTGACCTGGTCGAGGGTGATTTTCATGCTGACCACGCCGAGCACCGTTTTTTCCGGCACCTGGTGGCACATCAGACAGTCCTTGCCGAGGTAGTTTTTCTGCGCGAGGGCGGGGCGCACGACGCGGAGGAACTCGCCTTTATCGTCGGACTGGATGGCACTGAATTCCTGGCCGCTGGCGAGCACCTGCTTCTCCACCGCGTCGCTAGCTCCGGCGTCTTTGGCGTTACCGGGGCCGAACTGCTTGCTGACGTTTTCGCCCCGGATGACCTTGAGGTCGCGGATGATCGAGAGCTGCTTGATCTGGTCGAGGAAGACCTCACGCTGGCCGACGGTGCCGGTGATCATCATGCCGGTGAGGCCGGCCATGGTGGCTTCGTGCATGGAGAGGGAGAATTCCCGCGCCTGCTCGATGGCGGTCTCGTGATTGACCCGGCTCTCCCAGAAGATCATGCCCGACCATGCGATCAACAGCATCAGCCAGATGGCTGCGGTAAGTCGAATCCAGATTTTGAGATCGGAAATACGGGCCATCGGACTTCTCTCCCCACTTATTGTGCGTTTTTGCAAGTTTTGCTTGCGTTCGCCAAGTGTAACGCAGTCCGGGATAAGTGCGCTCTATGTCCTTGGTTAGATGCTCAGGTCGATTTCCTGAATCGAGCCGACATGGCCGTCCTCACTGAGGAAAATGCCGCTGGCGGTGATCGCGCCGAGATCGCTGTTGCCACTGCCTCGGAGCTCGAAGGGGCTGGCGACGTGTGCCACGGCGATGGCGCCGACCTGGCGCTTGCGCAGCGTCTCCAGCGTGCCGGCGCCGGTGACGTCCGGCGTCCAGACGCGCAGCTTGTCGTAGGCCGCGTCGTTTTCGTCGATCCAGCCATTGTCGTCACTGTCCAGCGCAGCCAGTTCGCCGAAGCCCGAATCGGTGGCGGGGCCGAAGAGTTCGCGGCCGTTGTCGATCTTGCCGTTCTGGTTCAGGTCGATCGCCAGGTAGCCGCTGCCGCCGGCCAGCATGGCCAGTTCCTCCTTGTTGCCGTCGCTGTTCAGGTCGAAGCGGAAACGCTGGTTGCTGAGTTGCGTGGTGGCGCCGTCGAAATTGAGCACCAGCGGGTCCTTGCGCGCCGGCACCGGCGCCGGCTTGGGCATCGCGTTGCCTACCCGTAGGCTGATATTGGTTTCCTCGCGGTAGCTGCGGCGCATCGACAGGTCGAGCTTGAAGCTGATTTCCTTGCCGTCGGCGGTGCGAATGACTCCCTGAGCCGAGAAATCGGTCTGTTCGAACTCCTCGCGCACGGCGTGGTAGTTGTACTCGGCGCCGAATCCGGCGGGAAGGCTCTGTGTCGCCGACCGGGCGGCGGCACGGCCGGCGGACTGTGCGGCAGGCGCCGAGACGCCCGATTCCGGCATGTCTTCGGCGGAAAAGCTGCGTATCGTCTCTCCGGTCAGCATCTCGATCATCGACCGGATCATGCGCAGGAAGGGATCCTTGTCGGCCGCCTCTATCGCGGCGTCAATGGCCGAGGCCGGTGTTGAATCGTCGGTGGCTTGAAAAGTCGGCGCTGGCGGCACGGCGGCCAAGGCGCGCGCTTCGTTCGACAGGCTCAGCCGGGGGCGGTTGGCGTTGCCTCTTCCCTCGAAATCCGGGCGCTGATTGCCCGACCACATGCGCAAACTTTCCTTTGATTCTTCACGGACATAGGATTGATGCTTCGAGTTGAATAGCAGGTTGGCGCTGTCGATTTTCATAATGACCCCCGGCCGTAAAGTGGCCTTGATTCAAGGGTCTACGACATCGACATGGAAAAATTTACCCCTGACTGCGCGCCCAGCGCACAAGATTTCCTGCGTCCATGGCCCCGGCCTGACGGGCGACCTCGCGACCATTGCGAAAGAGCGCCAGGGTCGGAATCGAACGGATGTTGAAGCGGGCCGCCAATTGCTGCTCTGCCTCCGTATTCACCTTCACTAGGCGGAAGTCCGGTTCGAGCTGGCGGGCGGCTTGGGCGAATGCCGGCGCCATCATGCGGCAGGGGCCGCACCAGGGGGCCCAGAAATCCACCAGCACGGGAATGTCCGAGCGGCCTACGTGGGCCTCGAAACCGGCCGCATCAAGTTCCAACGGTTCGCCGGCGAACAGTTTCCCCTTGCACTTGCCACAGGTGCCGCCGTCGGCGAGCCGTTCGGCGGGCAAGCGGTTGGCGGCATGGCAATGGGGGCAGACGACAATCAATGCTTCGCTCATGATGGGGGTCCTGAATGGGTATTTCCCTGATGTCTGGGCGAGGGCTATTTCTTCAAGGGCGGAATTTTGTCTGCGGCTATACTGAAACCCATCAGACATACGGGGATCGACGGCATGAAGCGGCATTCATTGCTACTGACAATATTTGGGGTGGTTCAATTGGCACTGCCTTCGCCAGCCTTGGCGGATGGCGGCTTTACCGGATTCCTGCGCGGTGTTACCGGCGCACTGGGTGGTACCGCAGCCCCGGCACCGCAGCAAAATGGTGTTACACCCACCTTGGGAGTGCGCGGCATGGACGAGGAAGATGCTGCTTCGGCGAAGACTGCCCCGGCCTCCAATGGGGAACTCAAGCGCCTCGAAACCTGGGCGGAAACTGCACCGGGCGCCGAGGCGGCGGCGGCCAAGCGTGGCTTGGCGGCCCGCTCCGTGACGTATACCGAGGGTACGAAACCATGAATCGACTTCTGGCGAAATTGGTCCTGACGATGGCAATGGGCGTCGTGTTTGTCGCCCCCGCCGTTGCCGAAACACTGAACCTGAATGCGATCTTCGGCGCTGCGAAAAACATCGGCCAGAGTGCGTCGCTGAGCAACATGAGCGATGCCGACGAAGTGTCCGTGGGCCGTGACATTACGACGTCCATGTTCGGGCGCTATGCGCTGGCTGGCGAGGACAAGTTGCAGCGCTATCTCAACCAGGTTGGGCTGTGGGTTGCCCTGCAATCGGGGCGCGCTTCACTGCCCTGGCGTTTTGCGCTGGTCGAGTCGCCGGAAATCAATGCCTTCGCCGTACCGGGTGGAACGATACTGGTGACGCGAGGCATGATGCAGATGGTGGCCAACGAAGCCGAGTTGGCCTGTGTCCTCGGCCATGAAGTGGCGCATGTCGAACATAAGCATCATCTGGCCGTGCTGCAAAAGACCTTGCTGGTGCAGGCGGGGGCTGAAGCGCTTTCCGCACGCGAGGACAACGAGATCCACAAGCGCCTCCTGAGCGAAGGCAGTACCTTGTTCAACCGTGCCCTGGACCGGGGCGCCGAGCGCCAGGCCGACGAGGTCGGCATCATGCTGGCAGCCCGTGCCGGCTACGATCCGGGTGTCTGCCTGAGCTTCATGCAACGCATGGCTAGCCTCAAGGCCGGCAGCAATGCATTGGAGTCGCTCTACAAGACCCATCCGACGGCCGAGGAAAGAAAAGGCGATGTCGAGAACGCATTGCGTCGTCTGCAGGGGGCCAGTGCTGGCGAAGGCGAGCGTCCGCCACTGCTCGTGAAGGTGGCTGAGTCGGCGAAGGGAAAGAAGCGCTAACCCTTGTTTGCGTTGCCCGGATTCGCGTCTGCCGCGATCTCCGCTAATGCCGCGATCCAGTCGGGGCGTTCGTTGAGGCAGGGGATGTAGCGGAAGTCGCTGCCTCCGTGTGCCAGGAATGCCTCGCGGCATTCCATGGCGATTTCCTCGAGTGTTTCCAGGCAGTCGGCGGGGAAGCCGGGACAGATCACGTCGATGCGGTTCATGCCGCCATCGGCGAGCTGTTCGAGTGTGGGTTGCGTATAAGGTTGCAGCCATTTCGCCGCGCCAAAGCGTGATTGGTAGGTCATGCGCCATTGGTTTGCGGCAAGACCCAGTTCGGCCGCCAGTGCCTCGGCGGTACCTCGGCATTGGTCCGCGTAAGGGTCGCCGAGGTCGACCGAGCGCTGGGGAATGCCGTGAAAACTCATCAGCAAGGTCTCGCCGCGGCCATTGACCTGCCAGTGATCGCGAACCGACGCAGCCAAGGCACAAATATAAGCAGGGTGGCGATGATATTCACGCAGCGTGGTGATGGCTAGGGCGTCGGGATGGCGCTTGAGCCAGGAGGTAATGGCATCTTCAGTGCTAGCAGTGGTGCTGCCGGAAAACTGTGGATAGAGAGGGACGACAGTGACGGCGGTGGCGCCGGCGGCTTTCAGGCGATCCAGCGTGGCGGCAATCGAGGGTTCGCCGTAGCGCATGGCCCAGTCGATCAGCAGATCCCGGTTGCCGCGTTCGCCCAGCAGGCCGCGCAGCAGTTTGGCCTGACGTTCGGTATGCACGCGCAGGGGCGAACCTTCTGCCATCCATATCTTGGCGTACTTGGCCGCCGACTTGGCCGGCCGGGTGTTGAGAATGATGCCGTAGAGAATCGGTAGCCAGAGCAGGCGCGGCAGATTCACCACGCGGCGGTCGCCAAGGAATTCGGCGAGATAGCTGCGCAAGGCTGGCGCCGTGGGGGCGGCCGGCGTCCCCAGATTGGTTAGCAGGATGGCTTTCATGGCGCCGACAGCGCCGAGGAGAGCAGCTTGGAGGTGATGTCGACGATGGGAATCACGCGCTCGTAGGCCATGCGCGTGGGGCCGATGACGCCGATGGTGCCGACCACCTGGCCATCGACCTCGTAGGGTGCAGCGACCACGCTGCATTCGTCCAGCGGCGCGATCCCGGTTTCGCCGCCGATGAAGACCTGCACGCCCTCGGCGCGGCCGGAGAGTTCGAGCAGTTGGGCGAGGCCGGTCTTCTGTTCGAAGAGGTCGAAAAGGCCGCGCAGGCGGGACATGTTGGAGGTGATGTCCTCGACGCCAAGCAGATTTTTCTCGCCGCTGATCACGTACTGGGTCGAGTTGTCGGCAATGGCTTCGTTGCCGGCGGCCATGGCGGCCGTCATCAGGTCGGTCATGTCGGCGCGCAACTGGCGCAGCTCGTCCATGATGCGGTTGCGCACCTGATCGAAGTCGAGGCCGAGGCAATGCTGGTTCAGGTAGTTGGCCGCTTCGGTGAGTTCGGAGGGGCTGTAGTTGCGCTGAGTGAACAGGATGCGGTTCTGCACGTCGCCGTCGGCGGTAACGATGATCAGCAGCACCCGCTTGTCCGACAGGTTGATGAACTCGATCTGACGGATGCGCGGCTGCTGGCGGCGCGGTGCGACGACCACTCCGGCGAAGTGAGTGAGCTGGGACAGTAGTTGCGAGGCGTGGCCGATCACGCGCTGCGGTTGGTCGGGCTGGATTGCGCCCTGCATTTCCGAGAGTTCCGCACGCTGGAGCGGCTGTACGGTGAGCAGGCTGTCGACGAAAAGACGATAGCCCAGCGGCGTCGGGATGCGCCCGGCGGAGGTGTGCGGGCTGGCGATGAAACCCATTTCCTCCAGGTCGGACATCACGTTGCGGATGGTCGCTGGCGAGAGCTCCAGGCCCGAATGGCGGGACAGCGTGCGCGAGCCGACTGGCTGACCTTCAACGATGTAGCGTTCGATCAGGGTCTTTAGCAGGGTCTGGGCGCGGCGGTCAAGCATGCGGCGATTGTATTCATATTTCCGGGCCGCCGTGGTCTAATCCCGCCACTATGACGTTTCGCACCATTGCCCTGATCGGCAAGTATCAAAGTCCCGAGATCGCCGAGTCCCTGCTGTCCTTGGCCGTCTTCCTGCGTGGGCGTGGCATCGAGGTCCTGCTCGAAGAGGGCACTGCTGCCGCTGTCGGCGCCCATGGCTACCCGGTGGCGACCTACGAAACCATCGGTACCCGCGCCGACCTGGCGGTGATTCTGGGCGGTGATGGCACCATGCTCAATGCCGCCCGTCGCCTGGCCCAGTTCGCCGTGCCCTTGGTCGGCGTCAATCAGGGACGTCTGGGTTTCATGACCGACATTTCCCGCGATGCGACGGTGGAGGGCATCACTGCCCTGCTTGACGGCCGCTATTCCCGCGAGCAGCGCTTCCTGCTTGACGCGGAGGTGTTGCGTAGCGGCGAGCGGGTGTTCCAGACCCTGGCGCTCAACGATGTGGTGGTGAACAAGGGCGAGGTTGGTCGCATGATCGAACTGGAGGTCAAGGTCGATGGCGAACTGATCCACGTCCTGCGTGCCGATGGACTGATCATTTCCACGCCCACTGGCTCGACGGCCTACGCACTGTCCGCCAATGGCCCCATCCTGCATCCCGCGGTGGCCGGCATTGCCATCGTGCCGCTGTCGCCGCATGCCCTTTCCTATCGGCCGATCACCGTGCCCGATGCCTGCACCATCGATGTCGGCCTGCTGACGCCCCACGACGGGCGCGTCCACTTCGACGGGCAGACCCGTTTCGATGCCCGTGCCGGCGACGTCATCCGCGTACAGCGCTCCAGCCACAGCATCACCCTCCTGCATCCTCCCGGTTACAGCTATTTCGCCATGCTGCGCGAGAAGCTGCACTGGAGTTCAACGCCTCGTCACTGAGTACAGAAACATGCTGCAACGTCTCGTCATTCGTGATTTCGTCATCGTCGACCGCCTGGAACTGGAATTCGCTGCCGGCTTTGGCGCCTTGACTGGTGAAACCGGTGCCGGCAAGTCCATTCTCATCGATGCCCTTTCCCTGGCTTTGGGCGAGCGTGCCGATGCCGCCGTGGTGCGCATCGGTGCCGAGCGTGCGGAAGTGGCCGCCGAATTCGATGTAGATCCCGGCAGCGAACTGGAAGCCTGGCTGCGCGCCAGCGATTACGACACCGACGCCTGTTTGCTGCGTCGGGTGGTGGATAGCGGTGGCCGCTCGCGTGCCTACATCAACGGCGCGGCGGCAACGCTGGGCCAGTTGCGCGAAGCGGCCGATTTCCTCGCCGACATCCACGGCCAGAATGCTCACCATTCGCTATTGCGTGCCGATGCACAGCGGGCCCTGATCGACACCCATGCCAACGCTCAGGCACTGGCCCGCGAGGTCGCGCTGGCCCATGCCGCCTGGCGCACCGCCCGCGAGGCGCGACAGGCGGCAGAAAAGGATGTTGAAGCCAGCACCCGCGAACGGGAGTTGCTGGAGTGGCAGGTCAAGGAGTTGCAGGTGCTGGCCTTTGATCAGGCCGAGTGGATGGAGACAGAACAGGAGCACAAGCGCTTGGGCAACGCCAATGCCTTGCTGGAAGGTGTTGCCGCTGCGCTGGCGGTACTTGACGACGGCGAGACGGCGGCCTTGCCCGCGCTTCAGCACGCGGGTTCGCAGCTATCCGAATTGTCCGGTTTCGATTCCGGGCTGGCCGAGGCCGGGCAGCTTTTTGAAGGGGCACTGATCCAGCTCGAAGAGTCGGCGCTGGCGCTACGGCGATATCAGGATCGGCTGGAGCTGGACCCGGCGCGTTTGAGCGAACTCGACGCCCGCATCGATGCCGTGACGCAGATGGCGCGCAAGCATCGCGTCACCCCCGACGAGTTGCCCGAACTGCTGGCGCGTTTGACGGCGCGTCTCGATGAACTGACCCTGCGCGCCGACCCAGAGGCGCTGGCCGAGCGGGAACGCAAGGGCGAGGCGGCGTATCGCGAGGTAGCGAAAAAGCTGTCCGCCCTGCGTGCAAAAACGGCCAAGGCCCTGTCCAAGGCCGTCACCGATGGCATGCAGGAACTGGCCATGGCCGGTGGCCGGTTCGAGATCGCGCTTGAAGCCCTGATCGAAGGCGCTGCCTACGGCCTTGAGTCGGTGGAATTCCTCGTCTCCGCCAACGCCGGCCAGCCGCCGCGGCCGCTGGCGAAAGTGGCGTCTGGCGGTGAACTCTCCCGTATCGGCTTGGCCTTGCAGGTGATCGCCAGCCAGGCCAATCCGGCCGGCACCTTGATCTTCGACGAAGTGGACGTCGGCATCGGCGGTCGTGTGGCCGAGATTGTCGGCCGCATGCTCAGGCAGCTCGGGCAGAGTCGTCAGGTGCTGTGTGTCACCCACCTGCCCCAGGTGGCCGCGCAGGCCGATTGGCAGTGGTCGATTGCCAAGCAGACGCGAGATGGCGCCACGGTGTCATCGGTGACGGTACTTGATGCCGACGCCCGTATCGGCGAGATCGCGCGCATGCTCGGTGGCGAGAAAATCACCGATACCACCCGCCGTCATGCGGCGGAACTGCTCGAAGGGCAATAAGGCGCTGCTTGTCCGTCAGGCCGCCAGCTTGCGGTGGGGACAGTCGGGTTTCTTGCACTCGACGTAGAGATAAAGGGCATGTTCACGGACCGTGAAGCCCCGTTCGGCGGCAATCTCGTTTTGCCGCTTCTCGATCTCGGCATCGTAGAACTCCTCCACCCGGCCACACTGGAGGCAGACCAGATGGTCGTGGTGATGCCCTTCATTGAGTTCGAAGATGGCCTTGCCCGACTCGAAATGGTGGCGCTGGAGCAGGCCGGCCTGCTCGAATTGCGTGAGAACGCGATAGACCGTGGCCAGGCCGATGTCCATGCCGTCACTCAGCAGATGGCGGTAAACATCTTCGGCTGTGACGTGGCGCGGGGCACCTTCTTCGGCCAGTTTGTGGAACAGATCGAGGATCTTGAGGCGGGGGAACGTGGCCTTGAGGCCAATGTTCTTGAGGTCGTCAGGCTTGGTGGTCATGCGCCCATGATATAGTTTGCGCCAGATTTTTGTGGCATTCCCGACACTCCCATGAAGCCCTTGCTCCCCATTCTTGTCACCCTGGCGATCACCGGATGCGCCAGCGCCCCCGAGGTGACCTCCTACCTGTCGCCCTATCGCATGGACGTGCGACAGGGGAATCTTGTCACCCAGGAAATGGTGGCCCAGTTGAAGCCTGGGCTGACCCGCGATCAGGTGCGCTTCATTCTTGGTTCGCCCTTGGTGGCCGACATGTTCCATGCCGACCGCTGGGATTATGTCTATCGTTTTCTGCCAGGAAACGGTGCAGCCCAGCAACGTCGACTGACAGTGTTTTTCCAGGACAACAAGCTGATCCGCGTTGCTGGCGACGTTGTCGCCGAGGACAAATCGGCGGCCGAGGCGCCGAAGCCGGCGGCGCGGGTCATCGATATCGCCGGTCCTGCGGATGCGGCCAAGGAAGCGAAGAGCGCAAGCGACAGCGCGCCGGAGAAAAAGTAAGCCATGAGCAAGATTCGTTATGCCATCGCCGGCAGCGCCGGTCGCATGGGCCGGACCCTGATTGAAACCGTTCTGGGCGATACCGATGCCGAACTGGCTGCCGCGCTGGAGCATGCCGGCAGCCCCTTTCTCGGCAAGGATGCCGGCGAACTGGTGGGCGCGCCCTGCGGCGTGATCATCACGGCCGACGTCGATGCCGCCCTGTCGGTATCCGATTGCCTGATTGATTTCACTCGCCCCGAAGGCACGCTGGTGCATCTGGAGGCCTGTCTCCGCCACAAGGTTGGTATGGTCATCGGCACCACCGGTTTCAGCGCCGAAGGCAAGAAGGCCATCGAGGGCGCGGCGCGGGGAATCCCCATCGTGTTCGCGCCGAACATGGCCGTGGGCGTCAATGCCGTGTTCAAGCTGCTGGACGTGGCGGCGCGCATCCTCAACGAAGGCTACGACGTTGAGGTCATCGAGGCTCATCATCGGCACAAGGTCGATGCGCCGTCCGGCACCGCGCTGCGCATGGGCGAGGTCGTCGCTGCTGCACTGGGCCGCGATCTGACCGATTGCGCGGTGTATGGCCGTGAGGGCCATACCGGCGAACGGCCGGCGACGCAGATCGGCTTTTCCACCATTCGTGGTGGAGATATCGTCGGCGATCATACGGTGCTGTTCGCCGGCACCGGCGAGCGCATCGAGATCACCCACAAGTCCGCCAGCCGTAGTTCCTACGCACTCGGCGCGCTGCGGGCGAGCCGCTACATGCGAGGGCGGACCAGTGGCTTGTTCGACATGCAGGACGTGCTCGGCCTGAAGTAGTTCGCACCCTCTTGGTGCTTGGCAGTAAGCAGGGCGTCAGGTATAATCGAAAAGTTTGCCGGACGCCATGTGAAACATGCGGTGTTCGGTTCCGAATGTCGAATTGCCTTGATCCGGGAGCTCCATCGTGCCTCACTTTCCGCCTGCCCTTCTTGCCCTGGCCGACGGAACGGTGTTCAGAGGCAAAGGCATAGGTGCCGAAGGCAGCAGCGTCGGCGAAGTGGTGTTCAACACCGCCATGACGGGTTACCAGGAAATCCTCACCGATCCTTCCTACTCCCACCAGATCGTCACCCTGACCTACCCCCATATCGGCAACTACGGCATCAATCGTGAGGATTGCGAGGCGGACCGTGTCTACGCTGCCGGTCTGGTGATCCGCGATCTGCCGCTGCTGGCCTCGAATTTCCGTTCCGAACAAACGCTGGACGCCTATCTGCGCGAGCAGAATGTAGTCGGCATTGCCGACATCGATACCCGCAAGCTGACCCGCATTCTGCGTGAAAAGGGTGCCCAGGCGGGTTGCCTCGTCTCGGGTGAAAAGCTCGATGCCGATGCAGCCATTGCCCAGGCCCGTGGCTTCCCCGGCTTGGCCGGCATGGATCTGGCCAAAGTGGTGACCACGAAAAAATCCTATTCCTGGACCGAAGGCGAGTGGAAACTCGGCACCGGCTACAGCGCCGAGGACAAGGGGCGCTTTCACGTGGTCGCCTACGACTTCGGCGTCAAGCGCAATATCCTGCGCATGCTGGCTTCCCGTGGCTGCCGCCTGACAGTGGTGCCGGCGCAGACGCCGGCGGCCGAAGTGCTGGCCATGAATCCCGATGGCATCTTCCTGTCCAACGGCCCCGGCGATCCGGAACCCTGCGATTACGCCATTGCCGCGATTCGTGAATTACTCGACAAGAAGCTGCCGACCTTCGGCATCTGCCTTGGCCATCAGTTGATGGCGCTGGCGGGCGGTGGCAAGACCATGAAGATGAAGTTCGGCCACCACGGTGCTAATCACCCGGTCAAGGATCTCGAATCCGGCCATGTGATGATCACCAGCCAGAACCACGGTTTCGCTGCCGATCCGGCCACGCTGCCGGCCAACGTCAAGGTGACGCATGTCTCCCTGTTCGACGGCAGCCTGCAAGGCCTGGCCTGGACCGATCGGCCGGCGATCTGCTTCCAGGGCCACCCGGAGGCCAGCCCCGGCCCCAACGACGTGTCTTATTTGTTCGACCGCTTTATCGGGATGATGGAAAAGAAGAATGCCTAAAAGAACCGACATCCAGAGCATCCTCATTATCGGCGCCGGCCCCATCGTCATTGGCCAGGCCTGTGAGTTCGACTACTCCGGCGCCCAGGCCTGCAAGGCGTTGCGCGAAGAGGGTTACAAGGTCATCCTGGTGAATTCCAACCCGGCGACGATCATGACCGATCCGGGCACCGCCGATGTGACCTACATCGAGCCGATTACCTGGCAGGTGCTGGAAAACATCATCGCGAAGGAACGCCCGGATGCCATCCTGCCGACCATGGGCGGGCAGACGGCGCTCAACTGCGCCCTCGATCTGGCCAAGCATGGCGTGCTCGAAAAATACAATGTCGAGATGATCGGCGCGTCACGCGAGGCCATCGACAAGGCCGAGGACCGCGAGAAGTTCAAGCAGGCCATGACCAAGATCGGTCTCGGCTCGGCCCGTTCCGGTATCGCCCACAGCATGGAAGAGGCGCAACAGGTACAGGGTGCCATGGGCTTCCCGACCATCATCCGGCCGTCCTTCACCATGGGCGGTTCCGGCGGCGGCATTGCCTACAACCAGGAAGAATTCGCCGAGATCTGCAAGCGCGGTCTCGAAGCCAGCCCGACCAAGGAACTGCTGATCGAAGAGTCCCTGCTCGGCTGGAAAGAGTACGAGATGGAAGTGGTGCGCGATCGCAAGGACAACTGCATCATCATCTGCTCCATCGAAAACCTCGACCCGATGGGCGTGCATACCGGCGACTCGATTACCGTCGCGCCGGCGCAGACGCTGACGGACAAGGAATACCAGATCATGCGCAACGCCAGCATTGCAGTGCTGCGCGAGATCGGTGTCGATACCGGCGGCTCCAACGTGCAGTTCGCCATCAACCCGAAGAACGGCGCGATGGTGGTGATCGAGATGAATCCGCGCGTGTCGCGCTCCTCGGCACTGGCGTCGAAGGCGACCGGTTTCCCCATCGCCAAGGTGGCGGCCAAGCTGGCCGTCGGCTTCACGCTGGACGAACTCCAGAACGACATCACCGGCGGCGCCACGCCGGCCTCCTTCGAGCCGTCCATCGACTACGTCGTCACCAAGATTCCGCGTTTCGCTTTCGAGAAATTCCCCCAGGCCAATGACCGTCTGACGACGCAAATGAAGTCGGTGGGCGAGGTCATGGCCATCGGCCGCAGCTTCCAGGAGTCGATGCAGAAAGCCCTGCGCGGGCTGGAAGTCAGCGTCTATGGTTTCGACGAGATCGAGGCCGACAAGGACGAGATGGATCACGAGCTGGCCAACCCCGGCCCGCAGCGCATCTGGTACGTTGGTCAGGCTTTCCGCGAGGGTTACACGCTGGAGCAGTTGTTCAACCTGACCAAGATCGATCCCTGGTTCCTGGTGCAGATCGAAGACATCATCAAGACCGAGCAGTGGCTCACGTCGCAGAACCTCGAAGACCTTGATGCCGATACCTTGCGTGGTCTCAAGCGCAAGGGCTTCTCTGATCGCCGCATTGGTACAAAAGTCGGCTCTGGCGAGACGGCGATTCGCGAGCGTCGCCATGCCCTGGGCGTGCGTCCGGTGTTCAAGCGCGTCGATACCTGTGCCGCCGAGTTCGCCACGTCCACCGCCTACATGTACTCGACCTATGAGGACGAGTGCGAGTCGCGGCCGACGGACAAGAAGAAGATCATGGTCCTCGGCGGCGGCCCCAACCGCATTGGTCAGGGCATCGAGTTCGACTACTGCTGCGTGCATGCCGCGCTGGCCATGCGCGAGGACGGCTACGAGACCATCATGGTCAACTGCAATCCGGAAACCGTGTCCACCGACTACGACACTTCGGATCGCCTCTACTTCGAGCCGCTGACCCTGGAAGACATCCTCGAGATCGTCGCCGTCGAAAAGCCGGTTGGCGTCATTGTCCAGTTCGGCGGCCAGACGCCGCTGAAGCGGGCGCGGGAACTCGAAGCCAATGGCGTGCCCATCATCGGCACCTCGCCGGACATGATCGACGCCGCCGAGGATCGCGAGCGCTTCCAGAAACTGCTGCACGATCTCGGCCTCAAGCAGCCGCCCAACCGCACGGCGCGTACCGAGGCGGATGCTCTACGCCTGGCCGGCGAGATCGGTTACCCGCTGGTGGTGCGTCCGAGCTACGTACTGGGTGGCCGCGCCATGGAAATCGTCCATGAGCAGAAGGATCTCGAGCGCTACATGCGTGATGCGATCAAGGTTTCCAACGATTCACCGGTGCTGCTGGATCGCTTCCTCAACGACGCCACCGAAGTCGACGTCGATGCCTTGTCCGATGGCAAGCAGGTCATCATTGGCGGCATCATGGAGCATATCGAACAGGCCGGCGTGCATTCGGGCGACTCCGCTTGTTCGCTGCCGCCTTTCTCCTTGTCGCCGGAAATTCAGGACGAGTTGCGTCGCCAGACCGAGATGATGGCAAAGGGGCTCAACGTGGTTGGTCTGATGAACGTTCAGTTCGCCATCCAGAAAGACCCGGAGGGCAAGGGCCAGGATGTGGTCTATGTGCTGGAAGTGAATCCGCGTGCCTCGCGTACCGTACCCTTTGTTTCCAAGGCCACCAGCCTGCCGTTGGCAATGATCGCCGCGCGCTGCATGGCCGGTCGCAGCCTGGCCGATCAGGGCGTGACCAAGGAAATTATCCCGCCTTACTTCTCTGTGAAGGAGGCGGTGTTCCCCTTCGTTAAATTCCCCGGCGTCGACACCATTCTCGGCCCCGAGATGAAATCCACCGGCGAAGTGATGGGCGTCGGCCGTAGCTTCGGCGAAGCCTTCGTCAAGTCGCAACTGGCCGCCGGCACCAAATTGCCGAAAGCCAGCGGCAAGGCCTTCATCAGCGTCAAGCCGGCGGACAAGGCCAAGGCCGTCGATGTCGCCCGCGAACTGCATGAGCTGGGCTTCTCGCTCGTGGCCACCAAGGGCACGGCGGCATCGATCACCGCTGCCGGCCTGCCGGTCGCCGTGGTGAACAAGGTGACCGAGGGACGCCCGCACATTGTGGACATGATCAAGAACGGCGAGATCACCCTGATCGTGAATACGGTGGAGGAGAAGCGCACGGCCATCGCCGATTCGCGCTCCATCCGCACTTCCGCGCTGGGCGCCAAGGTGTCCCTGTTTACCACCGTGGAAGGTGCACGCGCCGCCTGTGCCGGCATGCGTCATGCCGGCCTCGAAACCTATTCGCTGCAAGACCTGCACGGAGAACTGGCAGCATGAGCGGCAAATTCCCCATCACCCTGCACGGTGCCGAGTTGTTGCGTACCGAACTGCATCGACTGAAGACCATTGATCGTCCCTCGGTGATCGCCGCCATCGCAGAAGCCCGCTCCCATGGCGATCTCTCGGAAAACGCCGAGTACGACGCCGCCAAGGAGCGTCAGGGTTTCATTGAAGGCCGTATCAAGGAAGTCGAAGGCAAGCTGGGCAATGCCCAGATCATCGATCCGGCCTCGCTGGATGCGGATGGTCGTGTCGTCTTTGGTGCCACCGTTGAACTCGAAGATACCGACAGTGGCCAATCGGTGACTTATCAGATCGTTGGTGACGACGAGGCGGACATCAAGGCCGGCAAGATTTCCCTCAATTCGCCGGTGGCCCGCGCGCTGATCAGCAAATTCGGTGGCGACGTGGTCGAAGTGCAGACGCCCGGCGGTGTTCGCGAATACGAAATCCTGGACGTTCGCTACGTCTGAGCATTGCCTTGCCGCAGGGACTGCGGCAAGGCCTCGTAACGCCCTATCGGGGTTTTCAGGTGCGGCGACGCCGACGCTCGGTGGCCGCAGCGGCCTGCTTCTTGGTAGCGGGTTTGCCGCTGCGCCGTCTCGCCGGCGCCGACTCTTCGAGGTTCACGGGCTTTTCGCGCCAGAGCACAAGAAGCTTGCCGATCTGCTGCACGTCGGCGCAGTCGAGGGCCGTACAGATTTCCTGGCACAGGGCCTCGCGGGCTTCGCGTTCGATGTCGTAGAGGCGAACCTTGATCAGTTCGTGGGCCTTGAGACAGCGGTCGATCTCGGTCAATACCGAGGGCGTCAATCCCTTGGAACTGATCGAAACGACGGGGTTCAGATGGTGGGCGGCGGCGCGCAGGGCGCGGCGTTGTATGCTTGAAATTTCACTCATGGCGGCATTGTAACGTGACCATTCGCACCAAACGCGCAAAAAAGAGCAGCCACTACATGAACCAGCACGTGCACGATCCCTACGTGTTGCGCGCAAAAGCCGAAGGTTGGCGCTCCCGTGCGGCCTTCAAACTGATCGAGATCGACGACAAGGACAAACTACTCAAGCCCGGCATGACGGTGGTGGACTTGGGCTCGACCCCCGGTAGCTGGTCGCAGGTGGCCGTCAAGCGCATGGGGGAAAAGGGGCGCCTGATCGGTGTGGATCTGCTGCCCATGGACCCGATCCCCGGCGTCGAATTCATCCAGGGCGATTTCCGCAAGGACGAGGTGCTGCATCGCCTGGAAGAAGCCTTGGCCGGCAGACCGGTGGACCTTGTTTTATCCGACATGGCCCCCAACTTGTCCGGTATCGCCATGTCCGATCAGGCGCGGGCGATGCATCTGGCGGAACTGACGCTGGATTTTTGTGCCCAACACCTCAAGCCGGGAGGCGACATGCTCGTTAAGGTATTCCAGGGCAGTGACTACCCGGCCCTGCGCACGGCGGTCATGGCCATGTTCGAAACCCTGGTGGTCAGAAAGCCCGCCGCGTCCCGCGACCGGAGCGCTGAAACCTATCTGCTGGCACGGCATAAACGAAACTGAGATGGAACTGAGCCATAGCTGAAGCCAAGCTGAGCTAGAATGAAACGTTACCCGGAATCTTCTGCCCGGAAAGTGAGGCAATACCTTGAATAACATGTTCAAAAACCTGGCGATCTGGATGGTCATCGGCATCGTCCTGATGACGGTCTTCAACCAGTTCAACAGCCGCCAGACCGCCCAGGGCTCGATGGAGTATTCCCAGTTCCTCGACGAGGTGAAGCAGGGGCGCATCACCAAGGTGGTGATTCAGGGCCGCACCCTGGAGGCGACCACCACCGAGGGCAAGAAGATCACCTCCTACGCGCCGCCAGATTTGTGGATGGTTTCCGACCTGCTGAAGAACAACGTCAAGGTCGTCGCCAAGCCCGAGGAGGAGCAGTCCTTCTTCATGAGCATTTTCGTCTCCTGGTTCCCGATGCTGCTGCTGATCGGCGTCTGGGTCTTCTTCATGCGCCAGATGCAGGGTGGCGGCAAGGGCGGTGCCTTCTCGTTCGGCAAGAGCAAGGCGCGCATGATGGACGAGTCCACCAACTCCATCACCTTTGCCGACGTCGCCGGTTGCGACGAGGCCAAGGAAGAGGTTTCCGAGTTGGTCGAGTTTCTGCGCGATCCCTCCAAGTTCCAGAAACTCGGCGGCCGCATTCCGCGCGGCGTGTTGATGGTCGGCTCGCCCGGTACCGGCAAGACGTTGCTGGCCAAGGCCATCGCCGGCGAAGCCAAGGTGCCTTTCTTCTCGATTTCCGGTTCCGACTTTGTCGAGATGTTCGTCGGCGTCGGCGCGGCGCGTGTGCGCGACATGTTCGACCAGGCCAAGAAGTCCTCGCCCTGCATCATCTTCATCGACGAAATCGATGCTGTCGGCCGCCAGCGCGGCGCCGGCCTTGGCGGTGGCAACGACGAGCGCGAGCAGACGCTGAACGCGTTGCTGGTCGAGATGGACGGTTTCGAGGGTTCTGCCGGTGTGATCGTCATCGCCGCCACCAACCGCCCCGACGTGCTCGACCCGGCGCTGTTGCGTCCAGGCCGCTTCGACCGTCAGGTGGTGGTGCCGTTGCCCGATATCCGTGGCCGCGAACAGATCCTCAAGGTGCATATGCGCAAGGTGCCGGTGGCGCCGGACGTCGATGCGTCCGTGCTGGCCCGTGGCTGCCCCGGCTTCGCCGGTGCCGATCTGGCCAACCTGGTGAACGAGGCAGCCCTGTTTGCCGCCCGTGGCAACAAGCGCCTGGTGGATATGGAAGACTTCGAGCGCGCCAAGGACAAGATCATGATGGGCGCCGAGCGCCGTTCCATGGTCATGCCCGAGGAAGAGCGCAAGAACACCGCCTATCACGAGTCCGGCCACGCCGTGGTCGCCAAGTTGCTGCCGAAGACCGACCCGGTGCACAAGGTCACCATCATTCCGCGCGGTCGTGCCCTGGGCCTGACCATGCAGCTGCCGACCGAGGATCGCTACAGTCAGGATCGCGTGCGCCTGCTGTCCACCATCACCGTGCTGTTCGGCGGCCGTATTGCCGAAGAGCTGTTCATGAACCAGATGACCACCGGCGCCTCCAACGACTTCCAGCGCGCTACCGATCTGGCCCGTCGCATGGTCACCCAGTGGGGCATGTCCGACTCCTTGGGCCCGATGGTTTACGGTGAAGAGGAAGGCGAAATCTTCCTCGGCCGTTCGGTCACCACGCACAAGAACATGTCGGAAGCCTCGCTGCAAAAAGTGGATGGCGAGATTCGCCGTATCCTCGATGAGCAGTACGCGCTGGCCCGCCGCCTGCTTGAGGAGAATCGCGACAAGGTCGAAGCCATGACCGCCGCGCTGCTCGAATGGGAAACCATCGACGCCGACCAGATCAACGACATCATGGACGGCAAGCCGCCGCGTCCGCCCAAGCCTTCCGGCGCCACGCCGACGCCGAAGGTCGACGACTCCCCCGGCGCTGCGCCGACCGCGGCGGCTCCGGCCTGATAATCGTTTATTTCTCAAGGCCGTCGGTAGCTCACGCCACCGGCGGCCTTCGCATTTCATGACCCAGCGTTTCCACTGCGGACGATTCGTACTCAACGCCGAACGCCCCTTGATCATGGGCATCGTCAACCTCACTGACGATTCCTTTTCCGGTGACGGCCATGCCGGCAATGCCGCCGCCGCCATCGAGCATGGTCTGCGGCAGGCGGAGGCCGGCGCCCACATTCTCGATATCGGCGCCGAATCCACCCGCCCCGGTGCGGAGTCGGTTTCCGCGCAACAGGAGATTGATCGCCTGTTGCCGGTGGTTGAAGGCCTGCGCTACTGCGGACTGCCGATCTCGGTCGATACCCTGAAGCCCGAGGTGATGCGTACTGCACTCAATGCGGGTGCCGACATGATCAACGACATCCACGCGCTGCGTGCGCCAGGTGCCGTGGAGGTCATTGCCGCCAGCAATGCCGGCGTCTGTCTGATGCACATGCAGGGCGAGCCAGGCACCATGCAACAGGAGCCGCATTACGAGGATGTGGTTGCCGAGGTGGCTGGATTCCTCGCCGAGCGGGTGGCAGCGCTGGAAATGGCTGGAGTGCCCTTGAATCGCATCTGCGTCGATCCCGGCTTCGGTTTCGGCAAGACGCTGGAACACAATCTTGCGCTGTTGCGCCGGCTCGACGAACTGGTGGTGCCGGGCTTGCCTCTGCTGGTCGGCATGTCGCGCAAGTCCATGCTGGGCTTGCTGACCGGGCGGGCGGCACCGGAGCGCGTATATGCCGGCATCGCTGCGCATCTGATGGCGGTGGAGCGGGGCGCCCGCATTGTGCGGGTACATGACGTGGCGGCCACGCGCGATGCGCTGGCTGTTTTGCAGGCCGTGGAGGATTTCTGATGGGACGCAAGTATTTCGGCACCGACGGTGTCCGCGGGCGGGTAGGGCAGTCGCCGATTACACCGGATTTCGTCATGCGATTGGGTTATGCGGCGGGCACCGCTCTGGTTGCGCGGGACGGCCTGCCCGTCGGGGAGCACCCGGCCGTGCTGATCGGCAAGGACACGCGAATTTCCGGCTACATGCTCGAAGCCGCCCTGGAAGCCGGCTTCTCCGCCGCCGGGGTGGATGTCATGCTCTGTGGCCCGATGCCGACGCCCGCCGTGGCTTACCTGACGCGTGCCCTGCGGCTTCAGGCCGGCGTGGTGATCTCCGCCTCGCACAATCCCTTCGACGACAACGGCATCAAATTCTTCTCCGCCCAGGGCACCAAGCTGCCCGACGCAGTAGAACTCGACATCGAGGCTCGCCTCGACCAGCCGATGAGCTGCATGGAGTCGGCCAAGCTCGGCAAGGCCCGTCGCGTGGACGATGCGGCTGGTCGTTACATCGAATTCTGCAAGAGCACCTTCCCCAACGATCTCGACCTGCGTGGCATGAAGATCGTCGTCGACAGCGCCCATGGCGCGGCCTATCACGTGGCGCCCAATGTCTTCCACGAACTCGGTGCCGAAATAGTCGGCGTTGGTGATACGCCGAATGGCCTCAACATCAATGCCGGTGTCGGTGCCACGGCACCAGAGGCACTACGTCGCGCGGTACTGGAAACGCGCGCCGATTGCGGCATCGCCCTCGATGGCGACGGCGACCGTCTGGTGATGGTGGATGCTGCCGGCGAGCTTTATGACGGCGACCGTCTGCTCTACATCATCGCCCGCCATCGCTTGCGGACGATGCCGGTTCCCGGCGTTGCTGGCACGCTGATGAGCAACCTCGGTTTCGAACATGCGCTGGGTCGCCTCGGCATCGCCTGCGGACGGGCCAAGGTGGGCGACCGCTACGTGCTGGAGATGATGCAGGAGAAGGGTTGGTTGATGGGCGGCGAGAACTCGGGCCACATCATCTGTCTCGACCGTCACACCACCGGCGACGGCATCATTGCTGCGCTACAGGTTCTCGCGGCTCTGCGTTCCGCTGGCGAAACTCTGGCCGAGGCCTGCGCCGACCTGAGTCTGTATCCGCAGAAGCTCATCAACGTGCGCATGCCGACCGGCTTCGACTGGAAATCTGATGCCGGCATCGCCGCCGCGACGAAGATCGCCGAGGCTCGTCTGGACGGCGCCGGTCGTGTGCTCTTGCGGCCTTCCGGTACCGAGCCCTTGCTGCGAGTAATGGTCGAGGGTCAGGACGGCGCGCTGGTGACGGAGCAGGCCGAGGCCATTGCCGGAGCGGTTCGCCTGGCCATCGGCGAGTAGCCGTCTCGTCGCCGGGTGTCTGTCTTCACGGACACTAGAATTGTTAATATAAACAAACGCTTGGGGTTCTATTCCGGAATACCTGTTGGTAATCGCCAACAGTCCGACCAGTGCTGATTTCTGATAGACCCTGTCGTAGCAAGGCTTTCCGCTCCTGGCATGTTGGTTGCGTAATGGAATTGCAATAGCTTCCCAATTCGGGGAAGGAAATTCCACCAAGCGAGGACAGGACACCATGCGATACACGGAAGATGCGACGAAAAGCGCGGAATACCTGCGGCAAGCCATCCCCATGATGAGTCGCCATACGGCGCCGCTCAACCCGATGACCTATGCCGTCTGGTACGAAGTGGTTGCCGGCATCAATCCGGCCCTCGCCGCGGCCGTCGAGGAATCCAATCGCAAGGGCGAAGTGCTCGACTCGTCCATGACCGCTTCCCTCTTCCGTCGCTTCATCGCCGAAATCGACGAGGAGAGCGCCCAGCGCATCAGCGACGGCTTTCAGCGTGTGCTGGCCGGCATCTCCCAGTCCGCTTCTGTGGCGGGCGACCAGGCCAATCGCTTCAGCGAATCGCTGGCCCTGTGGGATCAGGGATTGAACGAAGTGGGCATGCGCTCGGGCCTGCAAGCCGGTATCGACCGCATGCGCGGCGATACCCAGGACATGCAGGGCGCCGTTGCCGACCTGGCGACGCGTCTGGAGGATAGTCGCCGCGAGATCGAAGTGCTGCGTCAGGAAGTCAGCCGCGCCCGCGAGGATGCCCTGGCCGACGGCCTGACAGGTTTGGTCAACCGCCGTGGCTTCGATATGGCGCTGGCAACTTGCCTGGAGCAGGCAGTGGCCGCAGGCAAATCTCCCTGCCTGCTGATCACCGACATCGATCATTTCAAGAAGGTCAATGACGTCTATGGCCACCTCATGGGCGACCGGGTCATCCGTGCTGTCGCCCATGTGCTCAAGCAGAACGTCAAGGGCAAGGACACTGCCGCCCGCTACGGTGGCGAGGAGTTCGCCATCCTGTTGCCGGATACGCCACTACGGGGCGCGCAAAGTCTCGCCGAAAGCATTCGCGCCACCGTCGAGAACGCCCGCATCAAGCGTACCGACAACAACGAAACGGTGGCCCGCATCACGGTCTCCTTTGGCGTCGCCGCCTACACCCCGGGCGAGTCCGCCATCGAGTTCATCGAACGTGCCGACAAGGCCTTGTACGAGTCGAAGCACGCCGGCCGCAATCGCGTCACCACGGCCATCGATCCAGCCCGCTACGCGCAGGCTGCCTGAGCTTTCTCAAGCGGGCGTCGGTCCCCGGACCTCGACGCCCGCGATTCGCTCCATCGGCTGGATTACCGCCGCCAGATGCTCGTCGCCGTGTCCGAGGGCACGACACTCCTGATACATCTGCCTTGCCAGCGCGGGCAGCAGCAAGCGAACGCCATTGTCATCGGCGGCACGCAGCGCGCAATCCAGATCCTTGATGATGCCGTCCACCGTGAACGCCGCTGAAAAATTGCGCGGCAGGATGGCTTCCGGCACGGCACGATCAAGGGCGCGACATTGGCCGGAGCTGACTTGCAGAACTTCAAACAGGGTTTGTGGATCGAGGCCGAGCCGCGTACCGAGCACCATGGCTTCCGCCACCAGGGCATGGGCGGTACCGGTCAGTATCTGGTTGCACAGCTTGGCGGAGTTGCCTGCGCCCACCGGCCCCATGTGAAAGATATTGCGACCGAAGGCTTCCAGTACCGGCCGGACCTGCTCCAGCGCCGTCGCCTCGCCGCCCACCATGACTGCCAGCGTGCCCTGTTCCGCGCCGCGCGGGCCGCCGCTGACCGGTGCATCGAGAAAGGCCACGCCTTGGCCGGCGAGGGCGCTGGCGATACGGCGGCTTAGCTCTGGATTGGTGGTGCTGGTGTCGATGAAGACCTGGCCATGGCGGGCGCCGGCCAGGGCGCCATCGGCACCGAGATAAATCTGTTCCACCTGTGCCGGCGTCATGACGCAGCTCACCAGCACATCCACTTCGGCAGCGAGTGCCGCCGGTGTGCTGGCCGCCGTGGCGCCAAGGGCGACCAGTCGTTCGACTGACGCCTGGCTGCGGTTGTGTGCGACGACCTGATGGCCTGCCTTGAGCAGATTGCTCGCCATGGGGAATCCCATCCGTCCCAGGCCAATGAATCCAACGCGCATGATGTTTTCCCTATCCTCTGTATCTCAATGGCCGTGTAACGCCTGCAGAAAGGCTGCGCTGGCACTGGCGAGGTCGGCATCGTTGCTGACTTCGGTCACCGGCAGACCTTCCGGCAGCGATGGCTGACGGGCGATGCGGGCGGCGATGTCCGCCGCGCTTTCACGACCTCGTTGCGCCAAGCGCCGGGCCAATACTTCTGGATGGGCGACGATGGCAACGACGCGCAGTGCCGGGTAGCGCTGGTGGGCGATGGGCAGGTGAGCGCGGGAGCCGTTGAGTACCACCGTGCAGCCCCGCGCCAGCCAATCGTCGATTTCCCGATCAATGCCATAGCGCAGCCCGTGGCTGTCCCAATGCAGGGCGAAACGACCGGCGGCGAGGCGATCAGCAAATTCCTCTTCGCTCAAGGCCTCGTGATTCTCGCTGCCGGCATTGGCCGGGCGGGTGATGCGGCGACGGACAAAGCGCCAGCGCGGGTCCGCGCCCAACTGCTCCCGCGCATGCGCCAGCAGGCTGTCCTTGCCGACGCCGGAAGGCCCGACGACGATGATCAGTTCGCCCGTCATGTGCTGGCCAGGGGAAATCGCCGCATCAGGCGGAAGGGCGAGCCGCTATAGGGCTCCACGTAGAGTGACAAAGCATCGAAGCGGCAGGGCAGGGCCAGGGCCGGGGCGAAGTAATCGGCCAACCAGGGCAGCAACTGTTCCACCATGGTCGGCGTGACCGTCTGGGTCAGCGAGAGATGGAACTCGAAGCCCTCGAAGACGTGTGGATAGCCCCAGCGCTTGAGGCGAGCCAGGGCATCGGCATCGAGCGTGTCCGGTCGTCGCCGGGCCAGCGCGCTGGAATCGAGGGGGGCGCGGAATTCGTCGAAGCCCGCAACGCAGGCATCGGCCAGCGCATGCAGTTCCGGGCTGCGCTTTGCCGTGCGCAAGGCGATGAAATCATCCAGCACGGCTACTTCCAGCGGCGGCAGCTCGAAGCTCGCGCGGTCGGCAGTGAATTCCTCGATCCGGTCGAGCAACGCCGATTCCTGATAGCCATCGGCGAGATGAAAAGGCGGTTTGATGGTCGCGTGCAGGCCATAGCGACGAGGCGCGGCGGTGATCGACTCGATCATGTTCGGTGTGAGTCCGGGAAGCTCCGGCGGCACGAAGGCACGTCCGCTCGCGGGGTCGCGGCCCAGCCAGGCATTGCCCAGATCCCACAGGGGATGGTCAATGGCGGGAGCGAAATAGAGGGCGTAGCGCATGGGGCAGGGAGTGTAGGTGGCCTATGTGACAGTTTTATGTAGACGTCTAGACATGTGAGAATTTTACGCTAGCATGGGCACGCCCATTTTTTTGGAAAGCACCCCATGTCCCATACCCATATCGCAGCCCACAATCTGCCGCCCGCCGTGAGCCTGGGCGAGGCCCCCAGCCTTTCTGCCACTGCCGTCATCCGCGACTGCCGCTTCGGTCGTTACACCCAGGTCGGCGAGCAATCGCGCATGGAGGACTGCCTGCTCGACGACTACTCCTACCTTCAGCACTACTGCGATATCGCGTCCACGGACATCGGCAAGTTCGCCAACATCGCCGCCATGGTGCGCATCAATCCGGGCTTCCATCCGGTGGAATGGCCGACGCTGCACCACTTCACCTACCGCCGCACGATGTTCGGCTTGGCGGCGGAGGACGACGCCGATTTCTTCGCCTGGCGCCGTCGCCAGCGGGTCAGCATCGGCCATGACACATGGATCGGTCACGGCGTGGTCATCATGCCCGGCGTACGCATCGGCAATGGCGCCGTGGTCGGCAGCAATTCGGTGGTGACCAAGGACGTACCAGCCTACGCCATCGTTGCCGGCGCTCCGGCACGGGTCATCCGCCAGCGCTTCCCACGGGCCATCGCCGAGGGCCTGGAAGCGACGGCCTGGTGGGACTGGGATCACCAAACACTGAGCGAGCGCATGGAAGACTTTCGCGACCTGCGGACTTTCCTCGCCAAGTACGCACCTTGATCCGGAAGGGGCTTTTGATGATCGCCGATGCTTACTCGGTGTCGTTGACGACGATCTGCACCGCATCGCCGGCGAAGCGGGAAATGCAGTACTCCACCGGCTTGCCTTCCTGATCCACGTTGACGCCGTCCACCTGCAATATCGGCAGGTTGCGCGGCTGCTGCAAGATTTGCGCGGTGGTCTCGTCGGGCAGGCGGGCGGTGATGCGGCTTTCGGTGCGCTCGTAGTCGTCGACGCCGTAGCGGCGCAGGGCGACGGTGATCGAGCCGGTTTCGAGCACTGCCTCAGCGATGCCGGGGAAACGCCTGGCCGGGAAATAGTGACTGCTGAAATTGATTGGAGCGCCGTCTACCTCGCCCACCGTATCCACCTTCAGCAGGGCGCTGCCGGTACGCAGACCCAGCGCCTTGGCGATGGGGCCGGCGGCGGTGACGTCCTCACTGCCGACGACGCGCATGCCACCGGCAAGTTGCTGACGGCGGAGGTTTTCCGAGAAGCGGGTGCGCTTGCCGACGCTGTAGCGCACTGCGTATTCCTGCAAGAAGATGCCTCGGCCCTGCTCGATGCGCACCAAGCCGCGCTTTTCCAGCTCGGCAACGGCGCGGCGGATGGTGTGGCGGTTCACCGCGAAACGCTCGGCCAGTTCCGCTTCACTCGGCAATCTGCCGCCGGGTTTGTAGACCTCTTCGGCGATGTCCTTCTCCAGGGTTTGGACGATCTGCCACCAGACGGCGACGCCGGAGCCACGCTGAATCATGCTTGCCTGCCTTTCAGGAACGGGGTGTAACAAAAACTTCATTGATCGATGATTGACTGTTGACATCTTAACTGGATATGCTTCGATACATCCAGTTGTATAGACATCTATAATCATATGAACATGAACGACAACCCCGGTCATCCGGTAGAACGCCAGCACTGGCTGACCGCATTGGCCATGGCGCCCTGTGCGGCGCTGGAACAGGCATTGGAACAGACGCGCAGCGCTGGCGAACTGCCGACGCTGATCTGGCTGCGTCTGCCGCAAACCGGTCTGTTCATGGTGCGCGCCCGCGCCGGTGGCAGCGGCGCCCAGTTCAACCTGGGGGAGGCCAGCGTCACCCGCTGCGCGGTGCAGGACGAGGTCGGCCGCATCGGCATCGGCTATGTGCGCGGCGGCAACGTCCGTCATGCCGAATTGATGGCGCTGTTCGATCTGCTGCTTCAGGACGAAGTGCGTCGGGCGGACTTGCTGGGCGCCGTGATCACGCCGCTTAACGAGCGCCGGCAGGCGGCACGGGAGGCCGCGAGCCGCGAGGCCGCCGCTACCCGCGTGAATTTCTACACCCTGGCGCGGGAGGTGGAATGAACGCGCCTCACATCCCCATGCTGCCCGGCTTCGCCGATCCGGTCGATGACGGCCAGCGTGTGTTTCGCGCGCTGCTGGATGCCCTGGCCCGTCCTGGAACGGTGAGGCAACTCCCGGGTTTGCAAGTATCGCTGCCGCGTGTGCCGGCGCCGCTGCATGTTGCTGCCGGCGCCGTGCTGCTCAGCCTGACCGACTTCGAGACGCCCCTGTGGCTGCAATCGCCCGGCGGGGAACTGGCGGCCTGGTTGCGCTTCCACTGCGGTGCGCCGCTGGTCGCCGAGCCGGGCGAGGCGCGCTTCGCCGTGATCGACAGCCCGGCGACGATGCCGCCATTGAGCGCCTTTGCCCAGGGTGAGCCCGAGTATCCCGACCGCTCGGCGACGCTGATCGTGCAAGTGGCCGGCTTTGAGCCCAGCGGCTTGCGCCTGCGCGGTCCCGGCATCAAGGCGGAATGTTGCATCGGCATTGCCGGCTTGCCTGCTGGTTTCTGGCGTCAGCGGCGGGATGCGCAGGCGCATGCGCCGCTCGGCGTGGATCTGTTGTTCGTTGCCGAACAGGCCGTGCTCGGCTTGCCGCGCAGCACACAGGTTACGCAGGCCGACGAAGACAAGGAGAACTGAGCCATGTATGTCGCGGTCAAGGGCGGTGAAACCGCCATTCTCAATTCCCATGAACTGCTCGCTGCGGCGCGGCGTGGCGACGAGCGTGTGCCCGAAATCACGCCGGCGCAGATACGCCAGCAACTGCGGCTGGCGGTGGCGCGGGTGATGAGCGAGGGTTCCCTCTACGACGAAGACCTCGCCGCGCTGGCGCTGAAGCAGGCGGCCGGCGATCAGGTCGAGGCCATCTTCCTGTTGCGCGCCTATCGCACCACGCTGCCGCGCTTCGGCTACAGCCTGCCGGTGGATACATCGCGCATGGCCCTGCGCCGACGCATCTCAGCGGCCTTCAAGGATCTGCCGGGCGGCCAGGTACTTGGCCCAACCTACGACTACACCCAGCGCCTGCTCGACTTCTCGCTGTGCGAGCCATCGGCTTCGCCTCTGCCGCCCCGCGCCGACGAGCCGTTGGCCGAGGCCATGCCGCGCGTCAGCGAGCTACTGGGCCATGAGGGCTTGATGGAAGAAGAGCTACCGCTGCCCGGCGATCCGGCGCCTGTCGATCTATCGCGGGAACCGCTGTCGTTTCCCGCCGACCGCGCTACACGCCTGCAAAACCTGGCGCGGGGCGACGAAGGTTTCCTGCTCGCCATGGGCTATTCGACCCAGCGCGGCTATGCCAATTCCCACCCCTTTGCCGGCGAGATTCGCATGGGCGAAGTGGCGCTGGAGATCGTGCCCGAGGAATTGGGTTTCGCCATCACCATCGGCGAGATCACCCTCACCGAATGCCAGATGATCAACCAGTTCGCCGGTTCGAGCACGGTGCCGCCGCAATTCACGCGCGGCTACGGCCTGGCCTTCGGCGAAGCCGAGCGCAAGTCCATGGCCATGGCGCTGGTGGACCGCGCCCTGCGCGCCGCCGAACTCGGCGAAGAGACCACCGCGCCGGCCCAGCAGCCGGAGTTCGTGCTCTCGCATTCGGACAATGTCGAAGCCAGCGGCTTCGTTCAGCATCTGAAACTGCCGCACTACGTGGACTTCCAGTCCGAACTAGAACTGCTGCGCAAGATGCGCAACAGGCACGAGGGGCGCATGAAAGTCGGCGCTGGCGGGACGGCGCCCACCGAGGTCGCAGCGGAGGAAAACGCATGAACACCATCGCCGGCTACAACTTCGCCTATCTCGACGAGCAGACCAAGCGCATGATTCGCCGCGCCCTGCTCAAGGCCGTCGCCATTCCTGGCTATCAGGTGCCCTTCGGCAGCCGCGAGATGCCGCTGCCCTACGGCTGGGGCACCGGCGGCATCCAGATCACGGCCTCGATACTTGGTCGCGACGATGTGCTTAAGGTCATAGATCAGGGCTCGGACGACACCACCAACGCCGTCAACATCCGCCGTTTTTTCGCCCGCACCGCCGGCATCGCTACCACCGAAAAGACGGAAGACGCAACGATCATCCAGACCCGGCACCGTATCCCGGAAAAGCCCCTGAGCGAACAGCAGATCATGGTCTATCAGGTGCCGCTGCCGGAGCCACTGGCACGTCTGGAGCCGCGCGAAGCGGTGACGCGCAAGCTGCACGCGCTGGCCGACTACGGCCTGATGCACGTCAAGCTCTACGAGGACATCGCCCGCTACGGCCACATCGCCAGCACCTACGATTACCCGGTGCTGGTCAATGGCCGCTACCTTATGGCGCCTTCGCCGATTCCGAAATTCGACAACCCCAAGCTGCACATGAACCCCGCCCTGCAACTCTTCGGCGCCGGCCGCGAAAAGCGCGTCTATGCCATCCCGCCCTACACCAAGGTCGAGAGCCTGGACTTCGAGGACCATCCCTTCAGCGTCCAGCGCTGGGAAGACCCCTGCGCCCTGTGCGGCGCTGAGGACAGTTTCCTCGACGAAGTGGTGCTTGATGACGCTGGCGGCCGCATGTTCGTCTGTTCCGATTCCGACTACTGCACGACGCGGCAGGCCGCCGGCCATACCGGTTCGCAAAGCCCCGTGGCGAAGGAGGCTGCATGAATCCCCTGCTGCGTGTAAATGGTTTGTCCAAGCGCTACGGCGAGCGCATCGGCTGTGCCGACGTTGGCTTCGATCTGTATCCCGGCGAAGTGCTGGCGGTGGTCGGTGAATCGGGCTCGGGCAAATCCACCCTGCTGCAACTGCTGTCCACGCGCTTGCCTGCCGATGCTGGCAGTATTCACTACCAGATCACCGGGCGCGGCCTGGTGGATATGGCGCATCTCTCCGAAGCCGAGCGGCGCTGGCTGCTGCGCACCGACTGGGGCTTCGTCGAACAGAATCCGCGCGACGGCTTGCGCATGAACGTCAGCGCCGGCGCCAACGTCGGCGAGCGGCTGATGGCCACCGGCGCCCGCCATTACGGCCAGATCCGCGCTACCGCCAGCGACTGGCTGGCGCGGGTGGAACTCGATCCGGCTCGCCTCGACGAACTGCCGGCCGGCTTCTCCGGCGGCATGCAGCAGCGTCTGCAAATCGCCCGCAACCTCGTCACCCGGCCGCGTCTGGTGTTCATGGACGAGCCCACCGCCGGCCTCGACGTTTCGGTGCAGGCGCGGCTGCTCGACCTGATGCGCGAACTCGTCACCGATCTCGGCCTTGCCGCCGTGATCGTCACCCACGACCTCGCTGTCGCCCGCCTGCTGGCCCATCGCCTGCTGGTGATGCGCCAGGGCCGGGTGGTGGAAACCGGATTGACCGATCAGGTGCTGGACGACCCCCAGCATCCTTACACCCAGTTGCTGGTGTCATCGGTGTTGCAGGTCTAGGAGATTTCATGAACTCACTCATCCATGTGCAAGGTCTGGCCAAGACTTTCGTCCTCCACCACCGCGACGGCGCGCAAATTCCCGTGCTCGATGACGTGACGCTCGACGTCGCCGCTGGCGAATGCGTCGCCCTCGCCGGTCCCTCGGGCGCCGGCAAGAGCACGTTGCTGCGCTGTCTCTACGGCAACTACCTGGCCAGTGCCGGCAGCATTCGCATTCGGCACGAAGGGCACTGGGTGGACCTGGCCCGCGCTACGCCGCGCGAAATCCTCGCTGTGCGGCGCAAGAGCCTGGGTTATGTCAGCCAGTTCCTGCGCGTGATTCCCCGTGTCTCAACGCTCGACGTGGTGGCCGAGCCTCTGCGTGAATTAGGCGTGGCTGCGGACGCTGCCCGTGAGCGCGCGGCGGCGTTGCTGGCTCGCCTGCACCTGCCGAAACGCCTGTGGTCCCTGCCACCGGCGACCTTCTCTGGCGGCGAGCAGCAGCGGGTGAACATCGCCCGTGGCCTGATCGCCGAAAAGCCCGTGCTCTTGCTCGACGAACCGACGGCCTCGCTGGATGTTGCCAACGCCGAGCGCGTCGCCCAACTCATCGACGAGGCTCGCCAGCGCGGCGCTGCCGTCGTCGGTATCTTTCACGACCCCGCCATCCGCGACCGCCTGGCCACGCGCCTGTTTGCAGTCGAGGCACAAATCCTGGAGCTAGCGGCATGAACCTGATCCTGAGCAACGCACAAATCGTCACCGCCGACGAAGTATTCACCGGCACCGTGCAGGTGGTCGACGGCCGCATTGCCGATGTCGCCCATGGCAACACCTCATTGCCCGCTGCCATCGATTGCGAAGGCGATTACCTGATTCCCGGCCTCATCGAACTGCACACTGACAACATGGAAAAGCACATGATGCCGCGCCCCGGCGTCGAGTGGCCGCTGCTTTCGGCCATGCTGATCCATGATGCCCAGGTGGCCGCCGCTGGCATCACCACTGTCTTCGATTCCATACGCATCGGCGAGGTCGAGACCAAGAGCGCGAAGCCGCTGGCGATTGCTCCCATCATCCAGGCCATCCGTCAGGGCATCGACGCCCGTCTGATGCGCGCCGACCACCTGCTGCACTTGCGCTGCGAAATCGCTGCCGACGACGTGATCGACGAACTGACGCCGCTGCTCGACGAGCCCCTGCTCAAGCTGCTGTCGATCATGGACCACACCCCCGGCCAGCGGCAATGGACCAACCTCGACAAGTTCCGCATCTACACGCAAAAGAACGCCCACTGGGACGAAGCCAAGCTGCAATCCGTGATCGCCGAGCTGACGGCCTTGCAGGAGCGCAATGCCGTGCCCAATCGTCGCAGCATCGTCGGCTTTGCCCGCGAACGCGGCATTGCCGTCGCCAGCCATGACGACACCACCGCCGAGCATGTTGAAGAAGCCGTCGCCGATGGCGTGTCGATTTCCGAATTTCCCACCACGGTCGAGGCCGCACGCGCTGCCCGCGACAAGGGTATCGGCATCATGATGGGCGCGCCCAATGTGGTGCGCGGCGGCTCCCATTCCGGCAACGTCGCCGCCGCCGATCTGGCCCGACTCGATCTGCTCGACGCCTTGTCTTCCGACTACGTGCCGGCCAGCCTGCTGTTTGCTGCTTTCCTGTTGCGCGACCAGGCCGGCTGGAGCTTGCCGCAGGCCGTGGCGACGGTGACGAAGAACCCGGCTCGCATGGCGAATCTCGACGATCGGGGCGAAATCGCTCCCGGCCTGCGCGCCGATCTGGTGCGGGTGCGCGAGAGCGAACACATTCCGCATCCGCTCATGGTCTGGGTGAATGGACAGCGCGCCGCCTAAACGTACCTGAATGCAA
Organism: Rhodocyclaceae bacterium; assembly: GCA_030824275.1. Classification (GTDB taxonomy): domain Bacteria; phylum Pseudomonadota; class Gammaproteobacteria; order Burkholderiales; family Rhodocyclaceae; genus JAVBXY01. Next base: position 36,215 of record JAVBXY010000003.1, read on the forward strand.
CTGAGCATGATCGAAGGTCTAAGCCATCTCACCTTCGTGGTGCGCGACATCGCCCGCACGGCCCGCCTATTCGAGCAGGTGCTGGATGCGCGGGAAGTCTATGACAGCGGCCCGCGCGGCTTTTCGATCTCGCCGGAAAAGTTCCTGCTGATCGGCGAGCTCTGGATCGCGCTGATGCAGGGAGATGGTCCGGCAGAGCGCAGCTATCGCCACGTCGCCTTCAAGATCGCCGAGGCCGACTTCGACGACTACGCAGCGCGCATCGCCGCCGCCGGCATCGACTTTCGTCCGCCGCGCCCGCGTGTCGAGGGCGAGGGGCGCTCACTCTACTTTTACGATTTCGACAACCACCTGTTCGAACTGCACACCGGCACGCTGGCCGAGCGGCTGGCCCGCTATGCCAGGGGCTGAAGCCGGCCATCTCCGGCTGGTCACCATCAACACCTGGAAATGCGACGGCGACTATGCCGCGCGCCTGATCGTGCTGGAGCGCCAGCTGGCCGCACTGGCGCCGGACGTGGTGGCGATACAGGAAGCCTTTGCCAGCGTGGATGGTCGCTTCGACACGGCAGCCCACTTGGCCGCTCATCTGGGCATGACTTTCACCTATCTGCCGGAGCGGCGTAAATCGCGCCGGGTGGAAGGCCAATTGCTGGATAGCCATTCCGGCCTGGCGGTGCTGACGCGCCGGCCGGTGGATGAGCATGCGTTTCTTCCCCTGCCTTCCACGGTCGACGACGGTGGCCGTTCGGCGCTGCTGCTGCGCTGGCGCGAGGGCGGGATGGATGTCGTGTTGGGCAATATCCATCTATCCCATCTTGCCGATGGTGGCGCCTTGCGGCGACAGCAATTGGAATCTTTGTTGCGTCATCCCTGGTTTGCCGAAAATGAGGCGGACCTTGCTGTGGTCTGCGGTGACTTCAACGCCGAACTCACGGCCCCTGAACTGCGCGGGTTCCTCGCGTCGCCCTGGTCATGGCGCAACGCCTGCGCCGACCTGACGGGCAAACTGACCTATCGGACGGAGGTGGGCGACGGGCGCGATCTGGATCACATACTCATCGGCCCTTCCAGTCGGGTGACGGTCAGCGATGCGCGCGTCGTTCTCGATCGGCCCGATCCCGAGATTGGCGCCATGGCGAGCGATCACTGCGGCGTAGCGGCGAGTTTTTACAAGGAAAGCTGAGTCGGATCGCCGTAACCTCTTCGGGTCACCTCCGGCCTGACGGCCTCCCCGTCTCGCCAGCGCCGACTTTTCCAGCAAAGCATCACGAAACTGCAACAAGAGCTTCATATAGCTTGTCTAGACTTCTCCATCAATTCAACGAAGGAGAAGCCGTCATGCTGGAAATCAGAAACCTCGGCAAGCGTTTCGGCGACGCCACCGCGCTCAAGTCGGTATCGCTGGATATTCCTGCTGGTCAGATGGTTGGCGTGATCGGTCGCTCCGGCGCTGGCAAGTCCACCCTGCTGCGCATGATCAATCGTCTGACTGAGCCGACCCATGGCGACATCGTCTGGCGCGGTGAAGCCGTTTCCTCGCTGCGTGGCAAGCCGCTGCTGGCCTGGCGGGCGCGCTGCGCGATGATCTTTCAACAGTTCAATCTCGTGCCGCGCCTGGATGTGCTGACCAACGTCATGCTCGGTCGCGCCGCCTACAAGGGCACGCTGCCGTCGTTGTTGAAGTTGTTCTCTCCCGCCGAACGGGCCATGGCGATCCATGCCCTGGAGCGCTTGGATTGCGCCCAGCTCGCCTTGCAGCGCGCCGAGACCCTGTCCGGCGGGCAGCAGCAGCGCGTAGCCATCGCCCGTGCCCTGATGCAGGCGCCGGAAATGCTGCTGGCCGACGAGCCCATCGCCTCCCTCGATCCGCGCAGCGCCATCCTGGTCATGGACGCCCTGCGCCGCATCAACCGCGAGGACGGCATTACCGTGTTGTGCAATCTGCATACCCTGGATACCGCCCGCCAGTATTGCGATCGCATCATCGGCATCGCTGCCGGCGAAGTGGTTTTCGACGGCGTGCCGGCTGCCCTCGACGATGCCACCGTACGCCGCATCTACGGTGTCGCCGAGAACGACCAGCGCTTCGATGAATCGGCGACCTCCACCGCCGCCTTCGATGCCATGCCGCCCCTGGTGGCCGTTGCCGCCTGATCCTGCTTTTTCCCTTGCTGCCTTCCCCTGGAGACCTGCCCATGCAATCCCGCTTTCGCCGTCTTTCCGTCGGCCTTGCCGCCATCGCCCTTACCGCTTCCGCCACGCTGGCCCACGCCGCCGAGGACTGGAAGAAGAAGTTTCCCGTGGTCTATTTCAGCTCGGTGAGTGCCGAAAATCAGGCTGCCACTTCAGCCCGCTTCAAGGACATGGCCGATGTGTTCAAGCAGAAGACCGGCGTCGAGCTGAAAATCTTCACCGCCTCCGACTACGCCGGCACCGTGCAGGCTCTGACCTCTGGTCAGATCCAGATGGCCCAGACCGGCGCCAGCGCCTACGCCAGCGCCTGGATCGATTCCGATGGCCAGGTCGAGCCGCTGGTGACGAACCGGGAACTGGACGGCCAGCTCGGCTACCACTCCATCCTCATCGTCAAAACCGACAGCCCCTACAAAAAGCTCGACGATCTCAAGGGCAAGACCCTGGCCTGGGCCGACGCCAATTCCACCTCCGGCTACCTGATTCCCCTGGTCAGCCTGCGCGGCGCCGGTATCGAGCCGGACAAGTTCTTCGGCAAGACGCTGTTCTCCGGTGGCCATGAGCAGAGCGTGCTGGGCGTGATCAACGGCCAGTTCGACTCCGCCTTCACCTGGTCTTCCAAGGGCCACAACGCCGGCCAGATTCGCGCCATGGTGGATCGCGGCGTGCTGAAGATGGACCAGTTCCGCGTGATCTGGGAATCGCCGCTGATCCCCAATCCGGTGGTCGTGGTGCGCAAGGACATGCCGGCTGAAATGAAGCGCGAGTTGCTGGCCTTCTGGACCGATCTGTACAAGACCCATCCTAAGGTGGCCGAGTCCGCCGCCCGTGGCAAGACCACCGGCTTCGTCGCCGCCACGCACGAGATGTACAAGCCGGTGCTGGATGCCGCCCTGGAAGTGCGCAAGAACCGCAAGAAGTAATTCTTCCTATCGGCCGGGACTGCCCTTGAAGGCGGCCCCGGCCTTTTTCTGGTTACACGATCCATGACATCCCCCAGCGCCGTCGCCCTCTCCTTCGAGACGGAATTCCGCGCCCTCGGTGCCCGCAAGCGGCTGGTTTCGCTGGCCTATGGCGCCCTGTTTCTGCTGGCGCTCGGTCTGTCGACCTGGGTCGGCGAGTTCGATCCGCTCAAGCTGTTGCGCAGCCTGCCGCGCATCCACGAATACGCTGTCAAGACCATGCCGACATTGAGCATGGCCACCCTGTGGCACGACCTCAACGAATGGTTCTACGCCCCCGGCAAATGGCTGACGCTGCTGTGGGAAACCATACTCATCGCCTATACCGCCACGCTGCTCGGCACGGTCGGTGCATTGGCCCTGTGTTTCCACGCCGCGCAGAATCTGCGACGCGGTACCGTCAGCTACTGGCTGGTGCGCCGCATCTTCGAAGTGGCGCGGACGATTCCCGATCTGGTGTACGCCTTGATCTTCGTCTTTGCCTTCGGCATCGGGCCGCTGGCCGGCATCCTAGCCATCGCAGTCCACACGATGGGCGGTTCGGGCAAGCTGTTCGCCGAGACGGTGGAGAACATCGACATGAAGCCGGTGGAGGGCCTGCGCGCCACCGGCGCCAACTGGTTGCAGATGGTTCGCTACGCCGTGCTGCCGCAGGTGCTGCCGAACTTCGCCACCTTCACGCTTTGGCGTTTCGAGATCAACGTGCGCACCGCCAGCGTGATCGGTTTCGTCGGCGCTGGTGGCATCGGCCAGGAGTTGTACACGGCCATCCGCATGCTGTATTACGAGGACATCAGCGCGCTGCTGCTGCTGCTGGTGGTCACGGTCATGCTCATCGACGTCGGCTGCGAAAAGCTGCGCCACGGCATGATTGGCAAGGAGCATTGAAATGCGTGAACTGATTTCCGACATCGATGCCGCCGCCATCGCCGACACGCGTGCGCGCTATCCGCTGGCCTTTGCCGCGCCGCTGCCGGTGCGGCTGGGCCGCTGGGGCGCATGGCTGGCGTTCGTGGTGTTCACCGCATATTGTTTCTGGACCTTCGAGGTGTCGCCGGTCCGGCTCTGGGCGGGTTCCGGCAAGCTGATGGAGGTGGCCTCGCATCTCTTCCCGCCGACGGTGGGCGAGGCCTTCAACGACTACCTCTGGGCCTTGTTGCAGACTATCGCCATGGCCTTCATCGGCACGGTGATCGCATCCGTGCTGGCGCTGCCGCTGGGCCTGCTCTGTGCCCGCAACGTCCTGCCGGTGCGTATCGCCCAGTTTCTTTTCCGTCGCACCAGCGACACCCTGCGCGGCATCGATCAGGTGATCTGGGCGCTGATCTTTGTTCGTGCCGTCGGTCTTGGTCCCCTGGCCGGCATTCTCGCCATCATTATTTCGGACACCGGGACGCTGGCCAAGCTGTATTCAGAAGCCATCGAAAATGCCGAGAAGAAGCCGGTGGACGGCATCCGTGCCTGCGGTGGCAATGCCTTGCAGACCATCCGCTTCGGCATCCTGCCCCAGGTGCTGCCGCTGATGCTGTCGAACGCGCTGTACATGTTCGAATCCAACACCCGTTCGGCCACCATTCTCGGCATCGTCGGCGCCGGCGGCATCGGCTTCTATCTGGCGGACCGCATCCGCACCATGCTGTGGGAAGAAGCCAGCTTCATCATGATCATGATCCTCGTCGCCGTGTATCTGATCGACTGGCTGTCCAAACTGGTTCGCAGGCGCCTGATCGGGGCCGCGCCGGATACGGCCGGCGGGCTGCATTAGGCGACCCAGGTACCTGGAATCAAGTACCCCGGCGGCGCTCGACGAAAAGGCTGCTGCCGCGAGTTTTCTTGGCCTGGTGCTTGGCGTCGGACACGGCGGAGGCCACGTCGTGCTGCGAATGGAAACTGCCGGTCGCCACGGGAACACAACCCAGGGACAGGGCCGGCAGCGAGTGAAAGACCTGCTGGCCGCGTCGATCCTCGGCCGTGAAGCCGCTGGCGACCAGGTGTTCTGGTTCCACCATGTTGGCGATGCGGCTGTCGAAGAGCGACAGGGCGTGTCGGCAACGGGCTTCCCAGTCGTGGCTCTGGAACAACAGCATGAAGTCGTCACCGCCGACGTGGCCGAGGAAATCCTCGCGAGGCTCGATCACTTCGCTCAGCACCTGCGCCAGCATCAGGATGACCTCGTCGCCGCGCCGGTAGCCGTAGACGTCGTTGTAGGGCTTGAAAGAATCCAGGTCGGCGTAGCAGGCGACGAAGCAGGTCTCCGAGGCCAGCAGGCGCTCGATGTGTTCGTTGATCGGCACGTTGCCCGGTAGCTGGGTCAATGGATTGGCGTGGCGCGCCGAGCGGATCTGCATGTCGGTGATCAGACCCATCAATTCCCGGCTGGAGCCGACACCGAGGTAGCGCCCTTCGCGGGTGACGATGAAGCCGTCCGAAAACGAATGCTGGTCGGCGCTGCCGATCAGGCGTGCCACGTCCTGCACGCTGGCCGTGTGATCCACCATGATCGGCTGCCCGTCCATCAGCATGCGGCAGGGCTTCTTGCCGTAAAGCTCGCGGCGGAAGGGGCGGGCGAAGCGGTCGATCAGAACGTGACGATTGATCATGCCGACCGGACGCTCTGCCTCGACGACAGGCAGGGTCAGCAGGTGAGGCTCGCGCTCGAAGCGAGCATAGACGGTGTCGTTGTCCATGTTGGGTGATACCGGCTCCAGCGGCCGCAGCAACTGGCGGATCGGTGCGAGACCGGCGTTGTTGGTGCCCTGGCGCGGATAGACGATGATGCGGGCGCTGTCGAGCAGCTTGTGGATGCGCTGGGTTGGCGTCGATGCCGGTGTCGCCATGGGCTTGGCGATGAGAAAGCCCTGGGCGAAGCGGATGCCGAGGTCACGCACGGTGATGAATTCGGATTCGGTTTCGATGCCTTCGGCGACCAGTTGCGTGCCGCAGGTTTCGGCGATTTCGTGCATGGCGCGGACGAGCTGGAACTTCAGCGGGTCGTCGGCGATGCCGCTGATGAAATGGCGGTCGATCTTGACGAACTCGGGACGCACTTCCGACCACATGCGCAGATTGGAAAAGCCTTCGCCGAGGTCGTCGATGGCGATCTGATAGCCGAAGCGGCGATAGTCGGCCAGCGTGTCGTGCAGCGCCGCGAAGTCACTGACCAGGTGGTTCTCGGTCAGTTCGATGACAACCTGTGACGGCGTCAGACCGATGGATTCCATCAGCGGCGCATCGCCGGTGCTGCGGAACAGCGTGTCCTGAAGGCAGGGCACGCTGGCGTTGATGAAGAGCTTGCCGGGCAGATCGAGATCGGCATAGCTGGTGAGCACGACTTCGCGGCACAGATGTTCGAGTTCGCAGACCAGACCGGCCTGGCGCGCCAGATCGAAAAGGGCCTGGGGCGAGTGCAGCGCCGAGTCGGCGGGGCCGCGTATCAATCCCTCGAAAGCGAAGTATTCGCCGCTGTGCATGTCCAGGATGGGTTGGTACACCGCATGCAGCTTGCGCGAGGACATCAGGTCGAAGAATCCGGCCAGTCGCGCGTGCGTCGGCTGGCCGGATGCGGCGGCGGGCGCCATGCCGGAACCGGCATCCTGGCGTTCCAGGAGAATGAATGAAGGAGGCATGGCGAGGTTCCCGTGGGCTGAGACGGAGGAGACTAGCCGCTCAAGATTGCGCGCCGGTTACAGGTCGCGACTTACAGGTCATCCAGTTGCCAGATGATGATCAGGCCCGGATCGAAGAGCCGGTTGATGATTTCGCAAAGTCGGGCGGTGAGATCGAAGGTATTGCGGATCATGGTGCCTCCTGCAAAAAGTCGGCGCTGGCGGCACGGCGATTCAGCGTGCTGCCTGCATCGTTGGCGGCATCTTGCAACGCCGCCGGTTTCCAGCCGTGGATAAGTTCCATGCGGCCGTTCATGTGCTCGACGATGGCGGTGCAACTGTCCACCCAGTCGCCGCAGTTGATGTAGGTGATGCCATCGGTTTCCTTGACCGTGGCGCTGTGGATGTGGCCGCAGATGACGCCGTCCAGCCCCCGTTCGCGCACGGCGTGGATCACTGCGTCTTCGAAGTCGAAGATGAAGGAGACGGCACTCTTGACGCGGCGCTTGGCGTAGCCGGCCAGCGACCAGTAGCCGGGGATGCGCAGGCCGCGCCGCAGGCGGGAGATCCAGCCGTTGGCGCGCACCAGGAAGTTGTAGCCGATGTCGCCGAGCACGGCCAGCCAGCGGTGGTAGCGGGTGACCTGGTCGAATTCATCGCCATGCAACACCAGATAGCGCCGTCCGTCCGCTGCCACATGCACGTGTTCGTTGGCGACCAGGATGTCGCCGAAGGAGACGCCGTCGTATTCGCGTAGCGCCTCGTCGTGGTTGCCGGGAATCAGCATGACGTGCTCGCCATGGCGCGCGCGACGCAGCACCTTCTGCACCACCGTGTTTTGCTCCGGGGTCCAGTAGATGCTGCGGTTCATGGCCCAGAAGTCGATGATGTCGCCGACGAGAAAAAGATGCTCCGAGTCGTAGTCGCGCAGTAGTTCCAGCAGACGTTCCGCCTGGCAGCCGCGGGTGCCAAGGTGGACGTCCGAGATGAACAGCGAGCGGACTTTCATGGATTCCCTGTCCGTTGTTTCAGGCGGCCTTGCGGCGCTGACGCGGGCTGGCCTTGGTGGCCATGGTCGCCGGCTCCTGAACCGCGTCCAGCACCTGTTCGACCTGCTTGCCGACGTTGCTGACCGACTTGGCGACCGTGGTGGCCAGGCCGTCCAGAGTCGATTCGGTGCGCCAGATGGAACGCTTGAGCAGGCCGAAGGCAAAGCCCAGTTCCAGCGGGGCGCTGCGTTCATCGCGTTCCAGGCCGCTGACCAGAACCCGATCCAGCATGCGCAAGTTGGCCTGGCTGGCGTCGATCATGGCCTGATTGCTCTGGATCAGGATGTGCATCAGTTCTTCGGTGCTTTCGGCCAGCATCGACTGGCGCTCGTTCAGCCAATGGCCAGGCAGGAAGGTGGATTCCAGCGTGTCCTTCGGCGTCGCGAGGTCGCTTGCCTGCTTGGCTCCCTGAGCGATTCGCGCACGGCTGGCGCGGAATCCGAGGGAGGCGAGTTGTTCGGTGGTGTCGAGGAAGACTCGGGTGGCACCATGGAGGTGGTCGATGATCTGGTGGTGGGTATTGGCGACTTCGTTGGGCGAGAAATACATGAGGGTCTCCGTCGGATGGTCAGGAAGGAAGCTGGTCCTCGGCCCGCAGCAGTAGCGGTCCGAAGTGTTTGTTGCCGTGGCTGTCGATGACGTCGTGCATCACCTGCACCAGATTTGCGTTGATCTGCTCCCAGGCCAGATGAGCCACGCTGGGCGCCGCGCACTGGCGGATCGCCCGCAGGCCTTGCCCGTCGCCGGCCATTTCGATGGCGGCCTGGATGAAGCCCGACTCGTCGTCGGCTGCGGCGAGACGGCCGTTGTGTCTGTCGGCGATGACTTCGGCTGCCGCCGCGCAGTCGTAGGCGAGCACGGCGAGGCCACTGGCCAGGGCCTCGGTGGTGACGTTGCCGAAGGTCTCGGTCAGGCTGGGAAAGAGGAACAGGTCGGCGGAGGCATAGTGGGCGGCGAGGTCAGTGCCGCGCCGCATGCCGGCGAAGAGGTAGTCGGGATTTTCCCGTTCGAGACGAGCGCGCAGCGGACCGTCGCCGACGAAGAGCAGGCGGGCTTCGGGGCGCGATTTGTGAATCGCGGCGAAGGCGCGTTGTACCAGCGGCAGGTTTTTTTCCGCCGCCAGGCGACCGACGTAGGCGACGACCAGGGTGTCGTCGCCAGCGCCCCAGCAACGGCGCAAGTCATTGCTGCGCCGCGAGGGATGAAAGAGGCTGGTGTCGACGCCACGCGAGACCACGCGCACGTCGCGGTATCCGTTTTCAGTCAGCTCACGGGCCACGGCAAAAGTCGGCGCCAGCGTGACGGCGCTGCGGTTGTGCAGGCGGCGCAGATGGGCGGCGACGAGGCCTTCGAGCCAGCCGAAGCCGTAGTGGCGGCTATAGGCGTGGAAGTTGGTGTGGAACTCTGAGATGGCGGGAATATCGAGCCGGCGCGCGGCGGCGATGGCCGAGCCGCCCAGCGGGCCTTCGGTGGCAACCTGGACGATGTCGGGCCGGTCTTCGCGCCATTCCTTCAGCAGGCGATTGCGCGCCGGCAGGCCGAAGCGCAAGCCGCGATAGCCGGGCAGGGGGCAGCCGCCGACGATGACTTCGCGCAGGCCGGGAGCGTTCTGGCCCTTGTCCTCGCCATGCTGGCGGGGGCGTACCAGAGTGATGCGGTGACCGAGGGCGAGCAGCCCGTCGGCCATGCGACCGAGGGTCATGGCGACGCCGTTGATCTCCGGGCGCCAGGTTTCGGTGACGAGGGCGATATGGAGCGGTGTCTTCTTCATGCCGGCGAGTCTGCCGGCGGTGTGCGAAAGCCCGGTTACGGGCAGGTGAAGTTTTGGTTAACCAAACAGCACCAGCCCCCAGACGGCGACCACATTGAGCAGGGACATGAACACGGCGGCGCTGCCGATGTCCTTGGCGCGCTTGGCGAGGCGGTGGTTCTCCAATGAGATGCGATCCACGGCGGCTTCAACGGCGGAGTTGAGCAGTTCGACGATCAGCACCAGCAGCACACTGCCGACCATCAGCGCATGGCCGATGCCCGTGGCGGGCAGGAAGAAGGCCAGCGGCAAGAGGACGACCGCGAGCCAGACTTCCTGGCGGAAGGCATCCTCATGACGGTAGGCGGCGGCGAGGCCGGCGAGGGAATAGTTGAAGGCGTTCCAGACGCGGACGAGGCCGGTGCGGCCCTTGAAAGGGCTTTCGTGTTCGCGTATTTCTTCGTTGTATTGGGTCATCAGTGGGCGATGCATGGATGGGAAACGATGTCCCGATAGAGTACGACAAGACGTCCGGCCTGAGTGGCGGCGTCCCACTCGCGGGCGAAGGTGATGGCCTCACTGCCAAGAGCGGCGAGCAGCGTCGGATGATCGAGCAGTTCGACCAATAGGTGGGCGAAGGCCTGCGGATCGTCGGGCGCGGCGATGGCACCCCGTTGCGGGGCGACGATGGTCGCGGCGCCCAGCGCGGGTATCGCCAGCACCGGCAGGCCGACGGCCATGGCTTCGAGCAGCACCAGGCCCTGGGTTTCGGTGCGCGAGGCGAAGGTGAATACGTCGGCCGCGGCGTAACAATCGGCGAGGCCGGTTTCGCGAGGCAGGTAGCCGACGAAGCGGACATGCTCGTCGAGACCGAGTTGCGTTGCCTGACGACGCAGCGAGTCCAGCGCCGGCCCTTCGCCAGCGATCACCAGCAGGAGATCGGGGCGATGGCGGCGGGCGATGTCGGTCATCTCCAGCAGAAAGCCGATGTTTTTTTCGTAGGCGGCACGACCGACAAAAAGGGCGATCTTGCGTTCCGGCGCGATGCCGTGGGCGGCGCGGAAGGCGGCGCCGTCGCCGCGACGGAACTGGGTTTCCGGCAGGCCGGTGGGAATCACGTGCAGGGGCGCCGTGACGCCGTAGTCGCTCAGCGTGTCGGCCATCGGCTGCGAGGGCACGACGATGGCGTCGAGGGCATTGCACTGGCCGCGTGCGACGCGGCGGGCCATGCCTTTCAAGGCGCCGCGCGGCACGAAGGGCACGTAGTGGAACAGGTACTCCTCGAAATGCGTGTGATAGGTGGCGATGACCGGCAGGTGCAGGCGGCGCGCCAGCTTGAGGCCGGCGTAGTGGGCGGCGAAAGGCGTCTGGATGTGCACCAGCGAAAAGTCGGCGCTGGCGGCACGGCGACCGAAGTCGGCAAGGCCGGCCCGGGTCATCAGCCGGTCCTCGGGGTCGAGCGGCACCTGGCGCGAGGGGATGCGGATCACGCCATCATCGTTCCCCCCTTGTGGATAGGCCGGCGCGGCGACGGTGACCCGTACGCCACGGGCGGCGAGTTCCGGACGGAATGTCTGGATCGAGGTGGAGACGCCGTTGATGCGAGGGAAGTACACATCGCTCAGCATCAGGGCGTGCAGGGCTGCTGTTTGCTCCATCAAGCGGTGGCCGGGGCCATGAAGTGGCGGACGTAGCGGGGATTGATCTTCGACATGGGCAACAGCAGCAAGAGGTCGGCGGTATTGAAGTCCGGGTCCCAGGCCGGGTCGCCACAGACCCAGGCGCCGGCGCGCAGGTAGCCCTTGATCAGCGGCGGGATGGTCGCTGGCTGGCCGTTGGCCAGGTGCTCGAAAGGCAGGCGATGGCGGGGGAAGACGCGGTATTCGAGAGGCGCCATGTGTTCGCCGGTGAGCTGGCTGTAGATGTTGGAGGCATTGTGGCCGCCGTCGCCCATGCCGATGGAGGCGCAGCCGATCAGGTAGTCGTGGCCGCGAGTGACCATGTACTCGGCAAGGCCGGACCAGAGCAGGGCGATCACCGCGCCGTTGCGGTAGTCGGGATGGATGCAGGAACGGCCGATTTCGACAATGCGGTCGCGCAGGTGGTGCAGGCGATTGAGGTAAAACTCGCCTTCTGAATAGTAGCCGCCGATGCGGCGCGCGGCGTCGGGCGGCAGGATGCGGTAGGTGCCGACCACCTTGCCGGTCTGCTGGTCGCGGACGATCAGGTGGTCGCAATAGGGGTCGAAGTGGTCGGTGTCGTGGCCGGGGATGCGGCAACTCAGGCGGGCGCCGAGTTCTTCGCCGAAGACCTTGTAGCGCAGGCGCTGGGCTTCCTGGATTTCGGCTTCGTCGCGGGCGAGGGCGACATGGAGGGAATGGCGTTGATTGGTTTCGCTACGGGTCTGGACGAGCTCAGCGGTCGTCATGGGCTTCTCCTTTTCAATTGGGTTCTCTTGAGTGCGAGCGCATTCTGGGAACGCCCTGTTACCGGATCATTGCCCTTGCGTTGCGTCAGGATTACGGGATGCTTGAGCGGGGTTTGGCTGAAGATTTCATCGGGCTGTAACAATCGCTGCCTAGACTCCGCCCCGTTCTGTTACGAACTTCCCAAGGAGATAGCAATGAAAACCCTGAAACTGAGTGTGCTGGCCGCTTCCCTGGCCCTGACCTCCGCTGGCGCCTTTGCCCAGGCTCTGGTCAAGATCGATGGTTCCTCGACGGTTTACCCCGTCACCGAGGCCGTGGCCGAGGATTTCCAGAAGGCCAAGAAGAACAGCGTCAAGGTCACCGTCGGTATTTCCGGCACGGGTGGCGGCTTCAAGAAGTTCTGCCGTGGCGAGATTGACATCTCCGATGCCTCGCGTCCGATCCTGGCCAAGGAAATGGAAGCCTGTAAGGCTGCCGGCATCAAGTACATCGAACTGCCGGTCGCCTTCGATGCGCTGACCGTGGTCATCAACCCGAAGAACACCTGGATCAAGCAGCTGACCGTGGCTGAGCTCAAGATGATGTGGGAGCCGGGCGCCCAGGGCAAGATCACCAAGTGGAACCAGGTCAATCCGGCCTGGCCCGATGCGCCGCTGAAGCTGTTTGGCCCGGGCGCTGACTCGGGTACCTTCGATTACTTCACCGAGGCCATCAATGGCAAGTCCAAGTCCAGCCGTGGCGACTTCACCGCCTCGGAAGACGACAATGTGCTGGTGCAGGGCGTTTCTCGCGATACCAATGCGCTGGGCTTCTTTGGTTTCGCCTACTACGACGAAAACAAGGGCAAGCTGAACGCCGTGCCGATCGTTAATCCGAAGGGCAAGGCCGTGACCCCGTCCCTGGATGCCGTGATGGCTGGCGAATACGAGCCCCTGGCCCGTCCGATCTTCATCTACGTCAATGCCAAGTCCGTGGAGAAGCCCGAGGTCAAGGAATTCGTCGAGTTCTATCTGAAGAACGCCGCCAAGCTGACCAAGGAAGTGAAGTACGTACCCCTGGGCGCGGCTGACTACAAGCATGCGCTGGATAACTTCAGCAAGAAGAAAACCGGTACCGGATTCGGCGGCGTTGCTGAAGTCGGTGTCAAGGTTTCCGACCTGCTGAAGCGCGACCCGAAAGAGTAAGTTGCTGTTCCCGCTCCGTCACCCTGGTGGTGGCGGAGCGTGTCTGCTGTCGTTACACGCCGTGTTCTTCTATCATTCCAGTTTCCCCCATTCATGAGCCACACCCTGACCATGCCCGAAACCGCCGCTATCGGCACGCGCATCAGTGAGCGCCTGAAAAAGAAGGCGTCCCGTCACGTCAAGGAACGGTTCATCGAGTTCCTGCTTTTCGGCGCTGCGGCCATTTCCGTGTTCACCACGGCGGCCATCGTCTACATCCTGGCCAAGGAATCCTGGATATTCTTCGAGACCGTCCCCTTGTCGGATTTCCTTTTCGACACGCAATGGACGCCGCTGTTCGATGACGCCCACTACGGCATCATGGTGCTGCTCTCAGGCACCATCACCAGCTCTGCGGTGGCGCTGTTGCTGGCGATTCCGCTGGGCACCATCATCGCCATCTATCTTTCCGAATTCGCCGGTTTCAAGGTCCGTGAAATCGCCAAGCCTTTCCTTGAATTGCTGGGCGGCGTGCCGACCATCGTCTATGGCTATTTCGCCCTGACTTTCCTGACACCGCTGCTGCAAAAAATCTACCCCGATCTGCCCGGCTTCAACCTGCTCGCCGCCGGCATGGTGATGGGCATCATGATCATTCCTTACGTGGCCTCGCTGTCCGAGGACGCCATGCGCGCCGTGCCCATGTCGCTGCGCGAGGGCTCCTACGCCATGGGCGCCACGCGTCTGCAAACGGCCATCAAGGTGGTGATGCCGGCAGCCACCTCGGGCATCGCTTCGGCCTACATCCTCGGTATCTCCCGCGCCGTCGGCGAGACCATGATTCTGGCCGTCGCTGCCGGCATGCAGCCGAACCTGACCTTCAATCCGACTGAGCCGGGTGCCACCATCACGTCCTATATCGTGCAAGTGGCCCTGGGTGATCTGCCCCACGGCTCCATCGGCTACCAGACCATCTTTGCCGCCGGCCTGACCCTGATGCTGATGACCCTGAGCTTCAACCTGCTGGGCTACTGGCTGCGCAAGAAGTTCCGCGAGGTGTATTGAGATGAAATCCCCCGACATTCTGGCCATCCGCACCATCATTACCCGCGCCAAGCGCTGGGACTTGTTCTTCGCCGTGCTGGGCGTTCTCGCCCTGATGGTGGGGGTGCTGACCTTCGTCGCCCTGTTTACCGAAATGGCCATCAAGGGCGTGCCGCGCATCGATTGGGAGTTTTTCACCTCCTTCCCCTCGCGCCGCGCCGGTAACGCGGGCATCCTCTCCGCCTGGGTCGGTACCATCCTGGTGATGCTGGTAACGGCCCTGGCAGCGGTGCCTGTCGGTGTCGCCGCCGGTGTCTATCTCGAGGAGTACGCGCCGAAGAACTGGATGACCGACATCATCGAGATCAACATCAGCAACCTGGCTGGCGTGCCGTCCATCGTCTATGGTCTGCTGGCTCTGGGCTTGTTTGTCTATCAGTTCGGCTTCGGCCAGAGCATCCTCTCCGCAGGCCTGACGCTGGCGCTGCTGATCCTGCCGGTGGTGATCGTCTCCACCCGCGAGGCGATCCGCGCCATTCCGCAGTCCATCCACGAAGGTTCCTATGCCTGCGGCGCCACCACCTGGCAGACCGTGCGCGACCACATCCTGCCGTATTCCAGCGCCGGCATCCTCACCGGCGTGATCATCGGCATGGCCCGCGCCATCGGCGAAACGGCGCCCATCATCACTATCGGCGCGCTGACCTTCATCGCCTTCCTGCCACCGGCGCCATTCATGGGCGAACCGATGGCCGGACCATTAGACTGGCTGTTTGCGCCCTTCACCGTAATGCCCATCCAGATGTTCAACTGGACTTCGCGGCCTGAGGCGGCCTTCGAGGTCAATGCCGCCGCCGCCGGTTTCGTGCTGGTCTTCATGACCCTGGCCATGAACGGACTGGCGATCTACATCCGTTATCAACTTCGCAAAAATATCAAGTGGTGATCCCGATGCAAACCGGAACCGAACTCGACACCAACCACCACGGGGAGGCCCTGAGCCTCAAGGCGGAAGTCCGTGAATTGGATTTCTATTACGGCGCCTTCCATGCCCTGAAAAAGGTATCGATGCCCATTTATGACCGCAAGGTCACCGCCCTGATCGGCCCCTCGGGTTGCGGCAAGTCCACCCTGCTGCGCTGCTTCAATCGCATGCACGACCTGTATCCCGGCAATCGTTACGATGGTGGCGGCATCGTCCTGCATCCCGACGACACCAACCTGCTGGCGCCGGAAGTGGACCCGATCGAGGTGCGCATGCGCATCAGCATGGTGTTCCAGAAGCCGAACCCCTTTCCCAAGTCGATCTACGAGAACGTCGCCTACAGCCTGCGGGTGCGCGGCATGCGCAACAAGAGCGAACTGGACGACCGCGTCGAGTCGGCATTGAAAGGGGCCGCGCTCTGGAACGAGGTCAGCAATCGCCTGAGCGAACTGGGCGCCAATTTGTCCGGCGGCCAGCAGCAGCGTCTGTGCATCGCCCGCGCCCTGGCCTCCGACCCCGAGATCATCCTGTTCGACGAGCCGACCTCGGCGCTGGACCCCATCGCCACGGCCAGTATCGAGGAGCTGGTGATGGAGCTGAAGAACAAGGTCACCATCCTCATCGTGACCCACAACATGCAGCAGGCCGCGCGGATTTCCGACCACACCGCCTATATGTACCTGGGTGAGATGATCGAATTCGGTGTCACCGACCAGATTTTCATCAAGCCGCAGAAGAAACAGACCGAGGACTACATCACCGGCCGCTTCGGCTGACCCTCCCGGTCGCTGCCGCCGTATCACCAGCGTCGACTTTTCGTCTCCAGCCGGGCAATCTCCCGCCGGCTGGCAATCGGCTTGCGCAGCCGCTATAATCGCGCGCTTCGCAATCGCTCCCCACCGGATTCCCATGCGCGTCAAACTCGTCGCCGGCAACTGGAAAATGCACGGCAGCCTCGCTGCCAACCTCGGCCTGCTGGATGCCGTTCGTGCCGGCGCCGCAGGCTGCAAGGCCGATGTCGCCTTGTGCGTGCCCTATCCTTACCTGGCTCAGGCGCGTGCCGTGCTTGGCGGCAGCAATGTCGCCTGGGGCGCGCAGGACGTTTCCGAACATGCCCAGGGCGCCTGGACCGGTGAGGTCAGCGGCGCCATGCTGGCCGACTTCGCTTGTCGCTATGCCATCGTCGGTCATTCCGAGCGTCGTTCCTTCTTTGGCGATACCGATGCAGTGGTTGCCGCCAAGTTTTCCGCCGCATTGAAGGCCGGTTTGACGCCCATTCTTTGTGTCGGCGAAACCCTGTCCGAACGCGAAGCCGGTATCACTGGCGACGTGGTGACCCGTCAGCTTGATGCCGTGCTGGCCAAGTGTGGCGCGGCAGTGTTCTCGCGTGCCGTGGTCGCTTATGAGCCTGTGTGGGCCATTGGCACCGGCCGTACCGCATCGCCGGCCCAGGCCCAGGAGGTGCATGCCCTGATCCGCGCCCGCTTTGCGCTGGAGGATGCCGGTATCGCCGCCGGTCTGCGTATTCTCTACGGCGGCAGCGTCAAAGCGGGTAACGCGGCCGAACTCTTTGGTCAGCCGGATATCGACGGTGGCCTGATTGGTGGTGCCTCGCTGATTGCTGCCGATTTTCTCGGCATCTGCGCCGCCGCCTGAACGATTTTCTAGACGAGGTTTTCATGGATCTAATGCACACACTGGTTCTCACCGTGCACATCATTGCCGGCCTGGCGGTAATTGGTCTGGTTCTGCTGCAACACGGAAAAGGTGCCGACATGGGCGCCGCTTTCGGCAGCGGGGCTTCCGGCAGCTTGTTTGGTGCTACCGGCTCCGCCAATTTCCTGTCGCGCGTCACAGCGGTTTGCGCGGCCATATTTTTCATGACCAGCCTTGGCCTGTCGTACATCGCCACTGCTCGCCCCGCAGCGTCCGGCGGTAGTGTGATGGATTCCGTTCCCGCAGCTCAGGTACCCGCTCCGGCACAGGTTCCGGCCGTGCCGGATTCGAAGTCGAAGGAGATTCCGAAATAAGCGCGAAGTAAGTGGTGAACGAATAGATTTTTTTGCTGCGGCGCACGAACCGTTCAATCGGTTGAGATATAATTCGCGCCGCTCGCGCTGTAGCGCAAAGGCCGACGTGGTGAAATTGGTAGACACGCTATCTTGAGGGGGTAGTGGCGCAAGCCGTGTGAGTTCGAGTCTCACCGTCGGCACCAGGTTTAGTAGCAAGGTTTTGACCAAGGTAGTGGAGTGTCGGTGGTCTGGAAACGGGTTGCCGGCCGACAATAACGAGTGATAAGTGGCACCGCCACCGACATGCTGGAAAACTACTTCCCCATCCTCGTCTTTATTCTCGTGGGCCTGGCCTTCGGGTGTGCTCCGATCCTTCTCGGTTGGCTGGTGGCGCCGCATCGGCCCGACAGTGAAAAGCTGTCTGCCTACGAGTGTGGTTTCGAGGCCTTCGAAGACGCACGCATGAAGTTCGATGTGCGCTATTACCTGATCGCCATCCTCTTCATTCTTTTCGATCTTGAAATCGCCTTCCTGTTTCCCTGGGCAACGATCTTCAAGGAGATCGTCAATACCGAGGCCGTGAAAATGTTCGGCTTCATCGAGATGTTCGTCTTCATTGGCATTCTCGTCATCGGTTATGTCTACGCCTGGGTCAAGGGCGCTCTGGACTGGGAATAAGAGATCATGAGCATCGAAGGCGTTCTTCAGGAAGGTTTCGTCACCACGTCGCTGGACAAGCTAATCAACTGGACGCGCACCGGCTCCATGTGGCCGATGACCTTTGGTCTTGCTTGCTGTGCGGTGGAAATGATCCATGCTGGCTGTTCCCGTTACGACCTTGACCGCTTCGGTGTCGTGTTCCGGCCCAGTCCCCGTCAGTCCGACGTGATGATCGTTGCTGGCACACTGACCAACAAGATGGCGCCGGCGCTGCGCAAGGTTTACGACCAGATGACCGAGCCGCGCTGGGTGATCTCCATGGGCTCCTGTGCCAATGGCGGCGGCTACTACCATTACTCCTACTCCGTGGTGCGCGGTTGTGATCGCATCGTTCCGGTGGATGTCTATGTGCCGGGCTGTCCGCCCACGGCCGAAGCGCTGCTCTACGGCATCATCCAGTTGCAGAACAAGATCAAGCGCACTTACACAATCGCCCGATGACTGCAAAACTCGACCGCCTGTGCCAGAAGCTCGAAGAAGTTTTTGGTGATCGTATCGGCAAGCCGGTGCTCGCCCTTGGTGAGGTGACTATTGAGGTAGCTGCTGCTGATTATCTCGATGTCTGCCGTCGCCTGCGCGACGAGCCGTCCCTGCATTTCGAGCAACTGATCGACCTCTGTGGTGTCGATTACTCCACCTACAACGGCTGGAATGGCAAGCGCTTCGCCGCCGTCAGTCATCTGATGTCGATCCAGCACAACTGGCGCCTGCGGGTACGGGTGTTTGCTGTCGATGACGGTTTCCCCGTGGTGGCATCGGTCAATGATGTCTGGAACAGCGCCAACTGGTTCGAGCGCGAGGCCTTTGATCTCTACGGTATCCATTTCGACGGGCATGCCGATCTGCGTCGCATCCTTACCGATTATGGTTTCGTCGGCCATCCCTTCCGCAAGGATTTCCCGATCTCGGGCTATGTCGAGATGCGCTACGACGCCGAGCAGAAGCGCGTGATCTACCAGCCGGTCACCATCGAGCCCCGTGAAGTGACGCCGCGCATTGTCCGCGAAGAGACTTATGGAGTGGGTTTGGGGGGCAATGGTCGTGGCTGAAATCAAGAATTACACCCTGAACTTCGGTCCGCAGCACCCGGCCGCCCACGGCGTGTTGCGCCTGGTGCTGGAGCTGGATGGCGAGGTCGTTGTCCGCGCCGATCCACATATCGGCCTGCTGCATCGTGCCACCGAAAAGCTGGCCGAGACCCGTACCTGGATCCAGTCGGTGCCCTACATGGATCGTCTCGACTATGTGTCGATGATGGCCAATGAACACGCCTACTGCATGGCCATCGAGCGCATGCTGGGCCTTGAAGTGCCGATCCGTGCGCAATACATCCGCGTGATGTTCGATGAGATCACGCGCATCCTGAATCACCTGCTCAATATCGGTACCCATGCGCTGGACGTCGGTGCCATGGCCATGGTGCTCTACACCTTCCGTGAGCGTGAAGATCTGATGGATGCCTACGAGGCAGTGTCCGGTGCGCGCATGCACGCGGCTTACTATCGTCCGGGCGGTGTCTATCGTGATCTGCCGGACCGCATGCCGCAGTACGAGGTGTCGAAGTGGAAAAAGGCCGCCGAGGTCAAGGAGTGGAACGAGAACCGTCAGGGTTCGCTGCTCGACTTCCTCGAGGACTTCACCAATCGTTTCCCGACCTATTGCGACGAATACGAGACCCTGCTCACCGACAACCGGATCTGGAAACAGCGCCTGGTCGGCGTCGGCGTCGTTTCGCCCGAGCGCGCATTGCAGATGGGCTTCACTGGTGCCATGCTGCGTGGCTCCGGCGTCGAATGGGATCTGCGCAAGAAGCAGCCCTACGAAGTCTATGACCGCATGGAGTTCGACGTACCGGTTGGCGTGACCGGCGACTCCTACGACCGTTATCTGGTGCGCATGGAAGAGATGCGCCAGTCCAATCGCATCGTCAAGCAATGCATCGACTGGCTGCGCAAGAATCCCGGCCCGGTGATCAGCGACAATCACAAGGTGGCGCCGCCGGCCCGCGAGAACATGAAGTCGAACATGGAAGAGCTGATCCATCACTTCAAGCTCTTCACCGAAGGTATGCACGTGCCGGCCGGCGAGGCCTATGCGGCGATCGAGCATCCGAAGGGCGAGTTCGGCGTCTATCTGATTTCCGATGGTGCCAACAAGCCCTACCGCATGAAACTGCGGGCACCCGGTTACGCGCATCTTGCTGCTCTGGACGAGATGGGCAAGGGCCACATGATTGCCGATGCCGTGACCATCATCGGCACCATGGATGTCGTGTTCGGCGAGATCGACAGGTAAAAGCATGCTGAGTCAGGACGCACTGAAGAAGATTGATCGCGAGGTCGCCAAATACCCGGCGGACCAAAAGCAGTCGGCCGTGATGGCGGCGCTGGCCATTGCCCAGGATGAAAAGGGCTGGCTGGCCAAGGAAACCATCGAGCAGGTTGCCCGCTACCTTGACATGGCGCCGATGGCGGCCTACGAAGTGGCCAGCTTCTACAACATGTACGAGCTGCATCCGGTCGGCAAGTACAAGCTGACGGTCTGTACCAATCTGCCTTGTGCTTTGTCCGGTGGCGTTCATGCCGCCGACTACGTCAAGGAAAAGCTCGGCATCGACTTCAACGAGACCACCGCCGATGGCAAGTTCACCCTCAAGGAAGGCGAGTGCATGGGTGCTTGCGGCGATGCGCCGGTGATGATCGTGAACAACAAGAAGATGTGCAGCTTCATGCTGCCCGAGGAAATCGACAAGCTGCTGGCGGAGTGCAAGTGATATGGCGCTGATTTCCTCCATCAATCCCGTACTCTCCGCCGGCTGGAACAAGGGCGACGCCGGCTGGGACATCAAGGAATACGAAGCGCGCGGCGGCTATGCCCAGTTGCGCCGCTTACTCAATACGAAAATGACCCAGGACGACCTGATCGGCGAGATCAAGAAGTCTGTCCTGCGCGGTCGCGGCGGTGCCGGTTTCCCAACGGGCCTGAAGTGGAGCTTCATGCCCCGCGCTTTCCCTGGCGACAAGTATGTGGTCTGCAACTCCGACGAGGGCGAGCCGGGTACATTCAAGGATCGCGATCTGCTTCGCTTCGATCCCCATGCGGTGATCGAAGGCATGATCATCGCCGGTTACGCCATGGGCGCGACGCGCGGCTACAACTACATCCATGGCGAAGTCTTCGAGATTTATCAGCGCTTCGAAGAGGCCCTGGATCAGGCTCGCGCTGCCGGCCTGCTGGGGCAGAACATCCTTGGATCAGGTTTCAGTTTCGAACTGTTTGCCCATCACGGTTACGGCGCCTACATCTGCGGTGAGGAAACCGGCCTGCTCGAATCCATCGAGGGCAAGAAGGGCCAGCCCCGCTTCAAGCCGCCTTTCCCGGCGAGCTATGGTCTCTACGGCAAGCCGACCACCATCAACAACACGGAAACCTTCGCGGCCATTCCCTTCATTCTGGGCATGGGCGGCGAGAAGTTCCTTGAACTGGGCAAGCCGAACAATGGCGGTACCAAGCTGTTCTCGGTCTCCGGCCACGTCAATCGTCCCGGCAACTACGAAATCCCTCTCGGTACGCCGTTCTCCACGCTGCTGGAAATGGCCGGTGGCATGCGTGGTGGGCGCAAGCTCAAGGCGGTGATTCCTGGCGGCTCGTCGGCCCCGATACTGCCGGCCGAGATCATGATGGATTGCACCATGGATTACGACTCCATCGCCAAGGCCGGCTCCATGCTCGGTTCCGGCGCCGTGATCGTGATGGACGAGACGGTCTGCATGGTCAAGGCCCTGGAGCGTCTGTCCTATTTTTACTTCGAAGAATCCTGCGGCCAATGCACGCCCTGCCGTGAAGGCACCGGCTGGCTGTATCGCGTCGTCCATCGCATCGAGAACGGCGAGGGCCGTCCCGAGGATCTCGACCTGTTGAACCGAGTGACCGAGAACATCATGGGCCGTACCATCTGCGCCTTGGGTGATGCCGCCGCCTTCCCGGTGCGCAGCTTCACCAAGCATTTCAAGAGCGAGTTCGAGTACCACATCGAAAACAAGAAGTGCCTCGTCGATCCCGCCGTGCAACGCGCCGGCAGCGACTTCTTCAAAGTGGGGGCCGCGTAATGATCGATATCGAGATCGACGGCAAGCCCATTCAGGTCGATGAGGGCAGCACCATCATCGAGGCAGCCCACAAGATGGGCACCTACATCCCGCACTTCTGCTATCACAAGAAGCTTTCCATTGCGGCCAACTGCCGCATGTGTCTGGTGCAGGTGGAAAAGGCGCCGAAGCCGATGCCGGCTTGCGCCACGCCAGTGACCAACGGTATGAAGGTGTTCACGCACTCCGAGATGGCCGTGAAGGCCCAGAAGGGCGTGATGGAGTTCCTGCTGATCAATCACCCGCTGGATTGCCCGATCTGCGATCAGGGCGGCGAGTGTCAGTTGCAGGATCTGGCTGTCGGCTATGGCGACTCGGCCTCGAAGTACGAGGAAGAGAAGCGTGTAGTGTCGAACAAGGACCTCGGTCCGCTGGTCGCCACCGACATGACCCGGTGCATCAACTGCACCCGTTGCGTGCGCTTCACCCAGGAGATCGCCGGCTGGATGGAACTCGGCCAGGCCTTCCGAGGTGAGCACGCCGAAGTCATGCCCTTTGTCGAGCAGTCGGTGACCTCCGAGTTGTCGGGCAACATCATCGACCTCTGCCCGGTCGGTGCGCTGACCTCCAAGCCCTTCCGTTTCTCGGCCCGCACTTGGGAACTCTCCCGCCGCAAGTCGGTGAGTCCGCACGACGGCATGGGCAGCAACCTGATCGTCCAGACCAAGAACGACCGTGTGATGCGCGTTCTGCCGCTGGAAAACGAAGACATCAACGAGTGCTGGCTGTCGGATAAGGAGCGTTTCTCCTACGAGGCGCTGAACTCCAGCGAGCGTCTGACCAAGCCCATGGTCAAGCAGGGTGGCGAATGGAAAGAGTGCGACTGGAACGTCGCCCTCGACTACGCCTCCCATGCCCTGCGCGATGTGGCCAAGACGCACGGCGGCAATGCCATCGGCGGCCTCGTCAGCCCCCATGCCACCCTGGAAGAGATGTATCTCGCCCAGAAGCTGTTGCGTGGGCTCGGTTCCGAGAATATCGATTTCCGCCTGCGTCAGAGTGACTTCTCTGCAGATGGTAAGCGCAAGGGTGCGCCTTGGCTGGGCATGAAGATCGCCGATGTATCCAAGCTGGATCGCGTGTTTGTGGTCGGTTCCTTCCTGCGCAAGGATCATCCGCTGCTTGCCCAGCGCCTGCGCCAGTCCGCCAAGAAGGGCACGCAGATCAGCGTCCTGCATTCGGCCGACGACGACCTGCTGATCAAGATTGCTGCCCGCGCCATTGCTGCGCCTTCGCAACTGCCTGCCGTTCTGGCCCAGGTGGTGAAGGCGGTCGGCGAACTCAAGGGTGTCCCCGCTGATGGCGCCGCTGCCGGTGTGAGCGTTTCCGCCGAAGCACAGGCCATTGCCCAAAGTCTTGTCTCCGGTCGCAATGCAGGCGTCCTGCTCGGTAACTTCGCCCAGCAGCATCCGCAGGCCGCCACCTTGCATGCGCTTGGTGCCCAGTTGGCGAAGATGCTCGGCGGTGCTTTCGGTTTCCTCGGCGAGGCGGCCAACAGCGTCGGTGGCTATGTCGCCAAGGCCGTGCCCGGCAACGGTGGTCTCAACGCTGCCGCCATGCTGGCCCAGACGCGTCAGGCCTATGTAGTGCTTGGTCTCGATCCGGAGTTCGATTGTGCCGACGGCGCCCAGGCGCTGGCGGCCCTTGCCAAGGCTGCCACTGTGATCGTCATGAGCCCCTTCAAGTCGAAGGCCGCACTGGACTACGCCGATGTGCTGTTGCCGGTATCGCCATTCGCCGAAACCTCCGGCAGTTTCGTTAGTACCGAAGGCCGTGTGCAGAGCTTCCACGCCACGGTCAAGCCGCAGGGTGAGACCCGTCCGGCTTGGAAGGTTTTGCGCGTACTCGGCAACCTACTCGACGTGGCCGGTTTCGATTACGACAGCAGCGAAGACGTGCGTCAGGAAGTGCTTGGTGGCAAGCCCGAGTTCGCCGCTGGTCTCGACAATGGAATCGATGGCGTGGCGCTGAATATCACCGCTCCGACTGTTGGTCTGGAACGCGTGACCGATGTGCCGATTCATTTTGCCGACGCACTGGCTCGCCGCTCGCCGGCGCTTCAGGAGGCCAAGGATTCCGTCGCGCCGAGCGCACGCATGAATGCTGCGACACTGGCTCGCGCAGGCGTTGCCGCTGGCGACAAGGTAAAAGTCGGCGCTGGCGGGACGGCGATGCTGCTTGCCGAACTCGATGGCGGGCTGCCCGACGGCGCGGTTCGCGTCGCGACCGCCCACCCCGACACGCTCGCCCTTGGCGGCCTGTTCTCGACCCTGACCGTGGAGAAGGCGTGATGGACCTCAGTTTCATCCTCGATCCCGCCCGGCAACTGCTCGGCCCGCTGTTCCCGGTAGTGTGGACGCTGGCCAAGATCGTCCTGATCCTGGCGCCGCTGCTGCTCTCCGTGGCTTACCTGACCTTCTGGGAACGCAAGATTCTCGGCTGGATGCACGTCCGCATAGGCCCCAACCGGGTTGGTCCCTGGGGCTTGCTGCAACCGATTGCCGACGGCCTCAAGCTGTTCTTCAAGGAAATCATCCTGCCGACCTCGGCAGACAAGAAGCTTTACATCCTCGGCCCGATTCTGGCCATCGCCCCGGCGCTGGCCCTCTGGGCGGTGATTCCCTTCGCCGATGGTCTGGTGCTGGCGAACATCGACGCTGGCGTGCTCTACCTGCTGGCGGTCGGCTCCATCGGCGTGTACGGTGTCATCATCTCGGGCTGGGCCTCCAACTCGAAGTACCCGTTCTTTGCCGCCATGCGTGCCTCCGCACAGATGATTTCCTACGAAGTCTGCATGGGCCTGGCGCTGATCACCGTGCTGATGGTGTCCAACAGTCTCAATCTTTCGGACATCGTCAACGCCCAGTCCAAGGGCATGTTCGCTACCTGGGGCCTGGATTTCCTGTCCTGGAACTGGCTGCCGCTGCTGCCGATGTTCGGCGTCTACCTGATCTCCGGCATCGCCGAAACCAATCGGGCACCTTTCGACGTGGTTGAGGGCGAGTCCGAGATCGTCGCCGGCCACATGGTCGAATATTCGGGCATGTCCTTCGCGATGTTCTTCCTCGCCGAATACGCGAACATGATCCTGATCGGCGCCATGGTCTCGATCTTCTTCCTCGGCGGCTGGTTGTCTCCTGTCAGCTTCCTGCCGGACGGGATCTGGTGGATGGGTGCGAAGATTTCCTTCGTGCTCTTCATCTTCCTCTGGGCGCGCGCAACCTTCCCCCGTTATCGCTATGACCAGATCATGCGTCTGGGCTGGAAGGTCTTCGTGCCGCTGACGTTGGTTTGGATTCTCGTGGTCGGCGTCTGGATGATGTCGCCGCTCACCATCTGGAAATAGGGCAAAGCAATGGGTGCCAAGGATTACATCGGTAGCCTGTTCCTCAAGGAACTGTTCAAGGGCATGGCGCTTACCGGGCGCTACATGTTCGCCCGCAAGATCACCGTGCAGTTCCCGGAGGAGAAGACGCCGCAAAGCTCCCGCTTCCGTGGCCTGCATGCCCTGCGTCGCTACCCGAACGGCGAAGAGCGTTGCATCGCCTGCAAGCTGTGCGAGGCTGTCTGCCCGGCGATGGCCATCACCATCGAATCCGCCCAGCGCGACGATGGCAGCCGTCGTACGACTCGCTACGACATCGACCTGACCAAGTGCATCTTCTGCGGCTTCTGCGAGGAGGCCTGTCCGGTGGACGCCATCGTCGAAACCCGTGTCTTCGAATACCACGGCGAAACCCGTGGCGATCTCTACTACACCAAGCAGATGCTGCTGGCGAACGGTGACCGCTACGAGCCCCAGATCGCCGCCGACCGCGCCCTCGACGCCAAATTCCGCTGATCATGGAACTCAAGACCGTACTCTTCTATCTCTTCGCCGCGGTGATGACCTTCGCCGCCCTGCGCGTGATCACGGCGAGGAACCCGGTGCACGCGGTGCTCTTCCTCGTGCTGGCTTTCTTCAATGCCGCCGGCCTGTGGATGCTGCTTCAGGCCGAGTTCCTGTCGATCATGCTGATCATGGTTTATGTCGGTGCCGTGATGGTGCTTTTCCTCTTCGTCGTCATGATGCTCGACATCAACATCGAGCGTGTGCGCCAGGGCTTCTGGAACAACCTGCCGCTCGGCGCGCTGGTCGGTCTGCTGATGGTCGGCGAGATGGCGGTGGTGCTGACCGGTCGCTACTTCGGCCTCGA
This sequence comes from Rhodocyclaceae bacterium, assembly GCA_030824275.1. Classification (GTDB taxonomy): domain Bacteria; phylum Pseudomonadota; class Gammaproteobacteria; order Burkholderiales; family Rhodocyclaceae; genus JAVBXY01. The sequence continues at coordinate 62,474 of JAVBXY010000003.1, forward strand.
GAATCTGCCGGCGCATGCGGCTCCGGCGAACTACAGCAACACCAAGGAACTGGCTCGGGTGATGTTCACCGACTATGTGTTCCCCTTCGAGCTGGCATCCGTGATCCTGCTGGTGGCCATCATTGCCGCCGTGATGCTGACCCTGCGCCAGCGCAAGGACACCAAGTCCATGAATCCTTCCGATCAGGTGCTCATCAAGAGCCGTGACCGCGTGCGTATCGTCAAGATGGCCCCGGAGATTGAACTGCCTGCTGCGGCTCCTGCCTCAACGAAGGAAGGGGAATAAACATGATCTCGCTTTCTCACTACCTCGTTCTCGGCGCCATCCTGTTCGCCATCGCGATTGTCGGCATCTTCCTCAACCGGAAGAACCTGATCGTCCTCCTGATGTCCATCGAACTCATGCTGCTGGCAGTGAACACCAATTTCATCGCCTTTTCGCACTACCTCAATGACCTTGGCGGACAGCTTTTCGTCTTCTTCATTCTGGTCGTCGCAGCAGCGGAGGCGGGCATCGGTCTCGCCATTCTGGTGGTGCTGTTCCGCAACCTGTCCTCGATCCATGTCGATGACCTCGACACCCTGAAGGGCTGATAGACATGGAAATGAAGACCCTCTATCTGCTGGTTCCCCTTGCGCCGTTGTTTGGCGCGATCATCGCCGGTCTGTTCGGCAAGGCAGTCGGTCGCGCTGGCTCCCACGTCATCACCATTGCCGGCGTCGCCGCGGCCTTCGTCCTCTCGGTCATCATCTGGCAGGACGTACAGGCCGGAAACACCTTCAACGGTGCGGTCTACACCTGGCTGGAGTCGGGCGGTCTCAAGCTTGAGGTCGGCTTCCTGATCGATAAGCTGACCGTGATGATGATGCTGGTCGTCACCTTCGTTTCCCTGATGGTGCACGTCTATACCATCGGCTATATGGCCGAAGATCCCGGCTACCAGCGCTTCTTCAGCTACATCTCGCTGTTCACCTTCTCGATGCTGATGCTCGTCATGAGCAACAACTTCGTTCAGCTGTTCTTCGGTTGGGAAGCGGTAGGTCTGGTTTCCTATCTGCTGATCGGTTTCTGGTACACCCGGCCGACCGCCATCTACGCCAACCTCAAGGCCTTCCTGGTCAATCGCGTCGGCGACTTCGGCTTCCTGCTCGGCATCGGCCTGATTGCCGCCTACGCCGGCACGCTCGACTACGCTGAAGTCTTCGCCAAGAAAGATGCGCTGGCCGCCCTGACCGAGACGGTCACCGGCTGGTCCCTGATCACCGCCATTTGCATCTGCCTGTTCATCGGTGCCATGGGCAAGTCGGCACAGGTGCCGCTGCACGTCTGGCTGCCGGATTCTATGGAAGGCCCGACCCCGATCTCCGCGTTGATCCACGCCGCCACTATGGTGACGGCCGGCATCTTCATGGTCACCCGCATGTCGCCGCTGTTCGAGCTGTCCGATACCGCGCTGTCCTTCGTGTTGGTCATCGGTGCCATCACCGCGCTGTTCATGGGTTTCCTCGGCATCATCCAGAATGACATCAAGCGTGTCGTCGCCTACTCGACGCTGTCGCAGCTTGGCTACATGACCGTGGCACTGGGCGTTTCCGCCTACTCCGTGGCTGTGTTCCATCTGATGACCCACGCCTTCTTCAAGGCCCTGCTGTTCCTCGGCGCCGGTTCCGTGATCATGGGCTGCCACCACAACCAGGACATCCGCTACATGGGTGGTCTGCGCAAGTACATGCCCATCACCTGGATCACTTCGCTGCTGGGTTCTCTGGCGCTGATCGGCTTCCCCTTCCTGTCCGGTTTCTACTCGAAGGACTCGATTATCGAAGCAGTGCATGCATCGCACATCCCCGGCTCGGGCTTCGCCTACTTCGCCGTGATGGCGGGCGTCTTCGTCACCGCCTTCTACTCCTTCCGCATGTACTTCCTGGTCTTCCATGGCAAGGAACGTTACGACGAGTTGCCCCACGACGAACACCATGATGCACATCATGACGATGAGTACCATGACGATCATCATGGTGGCAAGCCCCATGAGTCGCCCTGGGTGGTGACCCTGCCGCTGGTTCTGCTGGCCATCCCTTCAGTCTTCATTGGCTTCATCACCATCCAGCCCATGCTCTTCGGTGACTGGTTCGGTTCCGCCATCCTGATCGACGCTGCCAAGCATCCGGCCATGGCACACATGGCCAAGGACTTCCATGGTGCTGTCGGCATGGCCATTCATGGCCTGACCACACTACCCTTCATCCTGGCCATGAGCGGTGTCGCCCTGTCCTGGTTCTTCTATCTCAAGCGCCCGGATATCCCGGCTGCCATCCAGAAGGCCGCGATGCCGATCTACACCCTACTGGAGAACAAGTACTACTTCGACAAGTTCAACGAAGTGGTCTTCGCCGCCGGTGCCCGTCTGCTGGGCCGTGGCCTCTGGAAGGCCGGTGACCAGACGATGATCGATGGTGTGATGGTGAATGGCTCCGCTGCGGCAGTGGGCTGGATCGCCAGCCTGGTACGTTTGTTCCAGGGCGGTCGCATCTATCAGTACGCTTTCGGCATGATTTTCGGCGTGTTTGCGCTCATGACCCTCTGGTTCAACAGAGCCTAATGCGGACCTGAAGAAAAGACTATCCCAATGAATTCGCAACTCCTGAGTCTCGCAATCTGGGTTCCTATCCTTGGCGCCATCCCGGTGTTCGCCCTCGGCTCCGAACGCCGTTCGCTGGTGCGCTGGCTGGCCTTGGCCGTCGCCATCGCCGGCTTCCTCGTGACCCTGCCGCTCTACACCGGCTTCGACACGAAGCAGGCCGGCATGCAGTTCATCGAGCAACTGCCCTGGATTCCCCGTTTCAACGTCCAGTACCTGCTCGGCGTGGATGGCATCTCGATGCCCTTCATCCTTCTCAACGCCTTTGTCACCATCCTGGTGGTGCTGGCTGGCTGGGAAGTGATCGAGGAAAAGCAGGCCCAGTACATGGGTGCTTTCCTCGTCATGTCGGGCCTCATGAATGGCATCTTCTCCGCCCTCGACGGTATGCTGTTCTACGTTTTCTTTGAAGCCTCGCTGATCCCGATGTACATCATCATCGGCGTCTGGGGTGGTCCGAACCGCGTGTATGCGGCGATGAAGTTCTTCCTCTACACTCTGCTCGGCTCCTTGCTGATGCTGGTGGCCCTGATCTGGTTGTTCCTTGAGTCTGGCGGCAGCTTCAACATCCTCGACTGGCATCAGTTGCCCCTCGGCATCAAGCCGCAGATCCTGATCTTCATCGCCTTCCTGGTTTCCTTCGCCGTCAAGGTGCCGATGTGGCCGGTGCATACCTGGTTGCCTGACGCACACGTCGAAGCACCAACCGGCGGCTCCGTGGTACTGGCAGCCATCGCCCTCAAGCTCGGCGCCTACGGCTTCATCCGGTTCTCCATGCCCATCGTGCCGGACGCCGCGCATCAGCTGGCACCGCTGGTCATTGCCCTGTCACTGATCGCCGTCATCTACATCGGTTTCGTCGCCCTGGTCCAGGCCGACATGAAGAAGCTGGTGGCCTATTCGTCGATCTCGCACATGGGTTTCGTCACGCTCGGCTTCTTCATGTTCAACCAGCTCGGCATCGAGGGTGCGCTGGTGCAGATGATTTCTCACGGCTTCGTCTCCGCCGCCATGTTCCTTTGCATCGGCGTCATGTACGACCGCATGCACTCGCGCCAGATCGCCGACTACGGTGGCGTGGTGAACACCATGCCGAAGTTCGCCGCCTTCTTCCTGCTCTTCTCCATGGCCAACTCCGGCCTGCCGGCTACCTCCGGCTTCGTTGGCGAGTTCATGGTGGTTCTCGGCGCCGTCAAGTTCAACTTCTGGATCGGCTTCGCTGCTGCCACCACGCTGATCCTCGGCGCCGCCTACACCCTTTGGATGTACAAGCGGGTGGTCTTCGGCGATGTTGCCAACGACCACGTGGCCGAGCTGACCGACATCAACAACCGGGAATTCCTGATCCTCGGGCTGCTGGCCGTTTGCGTCCTGGCCATGGGACTCTACCCCTTCCCCTTCACCGAAGTGATGCATGCTTCGGTGGATAACCTGCTCAAGCACGTTGCGGCGAGCAAGCTGTAAGCGCACGAGACGAGAAGAATAGCGATGCTCAATAATTTCGTGATCCCCGATCTGTACCCGGCCGCACCGGAGATCTTTCTCCTGCTGATGTCCTTCCTGGTGCTCTTCGTCGATCTGGCCTTCGGTGCCACCCGTCGCTGGATGGCCGGCATGCTGACCATCATCACCCTGCTCGGTTGCGCCGCGATCACCGTTGCCACCACCGATGGCCAGACCACGCTGACCTTCAGCAACATGTTCGTGGACGACATGCTGGCGGACTTCCTCAAGCTGATGACCTATATCTCGGTCATCGTCGTCCTCATCTACGGCCGCCAGTATCTGGCCGACCGCGGTCTCGACAAGGGCGAGTTCTACCTGCTGGTGCTCTACTCGACGCTGGGCATGATGGTGATGATCTCGGCGGCGAACTTCGTCACCCTCTACCTCGGTCTCGAGCTGCTGTCGCTGTCGCTGTACGGCCTGGTCGCCATCGATCGCGACAATTCGCGTTCCACCGAAGCTGCGATGAAGTATTTCGTCCTCGGCGCCCTGGCCTCCGGCCTGCTGCTCTACGGCATGTCCATGATCTACGGTGCCACCGGCAGCCTCGAGATCGGTGGCGTAGCCCAGGCGCTGTACCACGGCCAGACGGACAAGACCGTGCTGCTCTTCGGCTTGATCTTCCTGCTCTCCGGCATCGCCTTCAAGCTCGGTCTGGTCCCGTTCCATATGTGGATTCCGGACGTCTATCACGGTGCGCCGACGGCCGTCACGCTGTTCATCGGTTCCGCGCCGAAGCTCGCCGCCTTCGCCATGTCACTGCGTCTGCTGGTCTATGCGCTGTTCGGCCTTGCCGCTGATTGGCAGATGATGCTGTTGATCATGGCCGTGCTTTCCATCGCTCTCGGCAACCTCGCCGCCATCGCCCAGACCAACATCAAGCGCATGCTGGCCTACTCGGCGATCTCCCACATGGGCTTCATGGTTCTTGGCCTGATGTCCGGTGTGGTCGGTGGTCAGGTGGACCCCTTCACCGCCGTCAATGCCTACAGCTCGGCCATGTATTACACCGTGGCCTACGTGCTGATGTCGTTGGGTGCTTTCGGTATGGTGCTGCTGTTGTCCCGCGCCGGCTACGAAGCCGAGAATCTCGAGGACTTCAAGGGCCTCAACCAGCGCAGTCCCTGGTTCGCCGCGATCATGCTGGTGATGATGTTCTCCATGGCCGGCATTCCCTTCTTCATCGGCTTCTTCGCCAAGTTCGCCGTGCTGCTGGCAGCGGTAAAGGCCGGCTATACGGCCATCGTCGTGGTTGCCGTGATGTTCTCGCTGGTGGGCGCCTTCTACTACCTGCGCGTGGTCAAGCTGATGTACTTTGATGCCCCCGTCGATTCGGCCCCGATCACCGCCAGTCTCGACTTCCGTGTCGTGCTCTCGCTCAACGGTATCGCCGTCGCCGCTTTCGGTCTGTTCCCGGATTCGGTGATGATGCTCTGCACCACCACGCTGCTCCGCTCGCTGTAATTTCTCCCGCGGCGTTCTACGCCGCGTAGCGGGATTTTGCGGCCTGTGCCTCGGTCGCTTCTTCGGGGGTGTAAGCCTTTCCCGACCAAAGCATGCGGTAGGCGATCTCCTCGTTGCCGTTCTCGCACAGTTCCAGTACCCGCCTGAACAGTGGCTGGAAGGTTTCGCTGCGGTGCGAAGCTTCGTGCTCCTCGAAGCCTCGCCAGAATGTGATGATCAGCGCCTCCCTGTCCTTCAGGGTACTTGCCACCGCCTGACCGACGGTACTCCCTTCGTTGGAGATCATGCCGCTATTGAGCACCACCATGCCGCCGAGAAATCCAGTTTCGGAATGGTAGGTCTTGACGTTCTCGCAGAGCATGGCGACCCGCTCCTCCAGATCGTCGATGGTGAATCCTTGAAGCAATACGACCCGGTTGACGGTCACTACACCGTTGCCGCTGAGGCCAGGGATAAGTCCGGACATGGCAATCTCCTTTATGGGCAAACTCTAATATAAGATGATGGCCCGCGAGGAAAGTTCAAACTTCGCATAGTCCCCTTCAAGTCCCCATCAGCGCCATGGATGATTCCGAACTCATAGAACATACCCTCGACAGCGAGGCGGTTTTCGACGGCAAGCTGCTGCACGTGCGGAGTGACCGCGTGCGCATGCCCGACGGCCATGAGTCGATCCGTGAATGGATCACCCACCCGGGTGCGGTGGTCGTGGTGGGCGCGCTCGATAACGGCAAGCTGCTCTTCGAACGCCAGTTCCGCTATCCCCTGCGCCGCGTCTTCCTCGAATTGCCCGCTGGCAAGATCGACCCGAACGAACACCCGCTGGACACCGCCAAGCGCGAGCTACGCGAGGAGACTGGTTACAAGGCGAAGCTCTGGCGGCATCTGGGCACCATGCATCCCTGCATCGGCTACTCCGACGAACGGATCGAGATATTCTGGGCTCAGGGACTGAGTTACGTCGGCCACGAGCGCGACCACGGAGAATTTCTAGAAGTCATCGAAATGAGCGTGGCAGATGCCCTGTTGGCGGTGCGCGACGGCGAGATTACCGATGCCAAGACGATCAGCGCACTGATGTGGGCGGACAAAATTTTTTCCGGGACGTGGAACGTTCCAGACTAGAATCAAAACCCAAAAGAGCAGCACAAAACTAAGGAGGAGTGAGGCCATGGGCGCACCGGAAGCCGGTCGCGTTTCCCGTGAGGACGGCCTGGGCGAACTGGATCTCGATCCGTCCGGCAGTCACACGCTGGAAGCGCTCCATGTCCTGTCGGAGATATCCAGTAATCTCGCCGACGAGGACGATCTCGAAGAACTGCTGGGCCGTTTTCTCGGCACCATGATCCGGCTGGCCAAGGCCAGCGCCGGCGTCGTGCGCGTGCTCACCAGCGATGGCAAGCACCTGCGCCTAGTCGCCGCGCGCGGCCTGCCTGCCGCCGTGGTGGACAAGGAGCGGCTGGTTTCGCGCGATTGCGGCCAGTGCGGTATCGCCATCCGCCAGAACGAACCTTTTTTCGAGATCGACCTCAAGGGATGCGGGGAGCGTACCGGCAGTGATTATTTCAACCATGCTTGCCAGGCCATGGTGGTCGTGCCCTTGCAGAATGCCGGGCGTCTGCTTGGCACCTACAACCTTTTCCTTGATCAACCCTTCGAGTTGCCCGAAGAGGTGGCTCTGCTGTTCCGCTCCATCGGCGAGCATCTCGGCATGGCCCTGGAAAATGCTCGCCTCAAGCGCGAGAACCTGCGCATTGCCTTGACCAGCGAGCGGCAGATGATGGCCGCCGAGATTCACGACTCCCTGGCGCAGACGCTGGCCTACATGAAAATGCGCATGGCCTTGCTGAATGACGCCATTGCGGAGCAGTCGCTGGAGCGTGCCGGCAAGTATGCTGGCGACGTCGGCCAGGCGCTGGACGACGCCTATGGTCACCTGCGCGAGCTGCTGACCCAGTTCCGCAGTCGCATGGACCCGCTGGGTCTCGAACATGCATTGCGTGGTCTGGCCCAGGGCTTTGAAGAGCGCACCGGCATTGCCCTGCATTACGAAAACCATCTGACCGATTTGCGGCTGGCCCCGGAGCAGGAAAGTCAGGTCTTCCACATCCTGCAAGAGGCGCTGGCCAACGTCGCCCGCCATTCCAGCGCCACCCGCGCGACGATGACACTGGAGGCCGCCGGCGATTTCTACAACGCCACGGTCGAGGACAATGGTCGCGGCGGCCAGGGCTTCTTCGCCATCGCCAACAAGGTCGGCGGCTTCGAGGAGCATCCCGGTTTGCGGCAGCATTTCGGCCTTTCGATCATGCGTGAACGGGCGCAGAAGATTGGCGGCCGTCTCGATGTGTCCAATCTTCCCGAGGGCGGCTTCCGCGTGCGCCTGAGCTTTCCGGTCAGTGGAGGCGTGTCCTCATGAGCGTAGCGGAAATCCCGCCGGCAACAATCCGCGTCCTTCTGGTGGACGATCACACCCTGTTCCGCAAGGGCCTTGCCGAACTGCTGGAACAGCGCGGCACCATCACCGTGGCCGGCATCGCCGCCAGCGGCGATGAAGCCCTGCGCGTGCTGGCGGATGTGAAGCCGGATGTCGTCATCACTGATCTCAACATGCCACCCAATGGCGGGCTATCCCTGCTGCGCCAGCTGCGTCACGACGGCTGGACCGGACCGGTGCTGATCCTCACCGTCAGCGATGCAGAGGAAGATCTCTCCGCCGCCATGCAGGCCGGTGCCAAGGGCTACCTGCTGAAGGACATGGAGCCGGAAGACGTGGTGGATGCGGTGCAGCGCGCGGTGCGTGGCGAGACCGTGGTCGCTCCTGCCATGACCCTGAAGCTGGTCAATCTGCTCCAGGGCGGCAGCAGTCCTGCCAGCGTCAAGGCCGATGCCCTCAAGCTGCTCACCGCCCGCGAGCGGGAGATACTCGAACACCTTGCCCAGGGCTTGTCGAACAAGGCCATCGCTCGCGTGCTCGACATCAGTCACGACACCGTCAAGCTGCACGTGAGGCACATCCTTTCCAAGCTGAATCTGACTTCCCGCGTCGAGGCGGCGGTGTTCGCCGTCGAGCAGAAGGCGGCAGGGCAGGGGCGGCGGATTTCCCCGTAGTTTCATCCACAAAAACAAATCAGGAGAATTCCCCATGAAGCTGTATTACAAGTCTGGTGCCTGCGGCCTTTCCCCCCACATCGCCCTCGCCGAGGCTGGTCTCACATACGAGATCGAAGCCGTCGATCTGGTGACCAAGAAAACTGCCTCCGGCGCCGATTATTTTCAGGTCAACGCGAACGGCTATATTCCGGCGCTCGTGCTCGACAACGGCGAAGTGCTGACCGAAGGCCCGGCCATCGTCCAGTACATCGCCGACCAGGTGCCGGAAAAGAAACTCGCCCCGGCCGCCGGCACGCTGGCCCGCTATCGTCTTCAGGAGTGGCTCAACTTCATCTCCACCGAACTGCACAAGTCCCATAGCCCCTTGTTCAATCCCAAGGCGCCGGACGAGTGGAAGGCCGTCATGCGTGATCTGATCGGTCGTCGTTACGACGTGGTGGCGCAGAAGCTCGGCGACAAGGACTACCTGATGGGCGAGTTCAGCGTCGCCGACGGTTACCTGTTCACCGTCCTCGGCTGGGGCGGCTTCGTCGGCATCGACATCGCCAAGTGGCCGACGCTGGTGGCCTATCGCGCTCGCGTTGCGGCCCGCCCCGGCGTGCAGCAGGCCATGCGCGAAGAAGGCTTGCTCAAGTAGTCGCTGGGTTCATCTCCGGGTTTGTCAACGCGTCCGCCGCCTGCCGCAGGCCCTGCAACAGGGCTTCCGGCGGCTGCGCCCCCGAGGCCGCCAGGCGGCGGTCGAAGATGAAGTAGGGCACGCCGGTGATGCCCATGCGTGGCGCTTCCGATGCCATGGCGCGGACCTCATCGGCATCCTCGTCCGTAGCGAGATAAGCCCGCACTGCATCGCGCTCCTCGCCACAGGCGGCAGCGATATCGGCCAGGACTTCCCGGTCGCCGACGTGGCGACCTTCCAGGAACTGTGCCGCGAACAGCGCTTCCACCAACATCGCCGTACTACCAGCGCCGACTTTTTGTGAGCGGTGAATCAGCCGATGTGCGTTCAGCGTATTGGCGCGCAGTTCGATCTTCTCGAAGGCGAAATCGATGCCGGCCGTCTTGCCGGCCGTGCTCACGCGCGTCCAGATTTCCGCCAGCTTTTCCGGGCCGCCGAACTTCTTTTCGAGGAAAGGCCGATAGGGCTCGCCAGCATCCGGCGTGTCCGGGTTGAGGAAGTAGGGATGCCAGCGCACCTCCACCTCGCTATCGGGACGCTCCGCGCGCCAGAGCGCCAGTGCCGCGTCGAGATGACGCTTGCCGATGAAGCACCAGGGGCAGACCACGTCGGAGACGACGTCGATGATGATCGGCTTCATGGCTTCACCTCCAGCATGATCTTGCCGATGTGCCGGCTCGATTCCATCAGGCGATGGGCCTCGGTGACTTCAGCCAGCGGGAAGCGGGCAAAGACGTGGGGCCGTATCGTCCCTTTGGCCATCTCGGGCCAGATGCGGGCGAGCAGCGCATCGCGGATCGCGGTCTTCTCTTCCAGGGTGCGCGGGCGCATGGTGGAGCCGGTGATCGTCAGCCGTTTCATCATCACCGGCGAGAGGTCGAACTCACCCTTGGCACCTTCGAGAAAGGCGACGAAGACCAGGCGGCCATCGCGCTTCAGTACCGCCAGATTGCGCTGCAAATAGGGTGCGCCGACCATGTCCAGCACCACGTCCACGCCGGCACCGTTGGTGATGCGCTTCACCTCCTCGGCGAAGTCTGCCTCGCGGTAGTTGATGGCGTGGGCCGCGCCGAACTCGCGACAGAAGGCCGCCTTCTCCGCATTGCCAACGGTGACGATGGATTCGGCGCCGATGTACTTCGCCAACTGGATCGCGGTCAGGCCGATGCCGCTCGAGCCGCCATGGATCAGCAGGCGCTCGCCGGCGGCAAGACGGCCGTGGAGCATCAGGTTGGCCCACACCGTGTACCAGTTCTCCGGCAGCGCCGCCGCCATCGTGAAGTCCATGCCGGCAGGGATCGGCAGCGCATGGCCGGCTGGCGCCACGCAGTATTCCGCGTAACCGCCGCCGGGCACCAGCGCCGTCACGCCAGCGCCGACTTTCCACTCCGTCACGCCCTCGCCGAGTGCGGCCACCGTGCCCGCCACCTCAAGACCCAGTACGGGCGATGCATCGGCGGGCGGCGGGTACTTGCCCGAGCGTTGCAGCACATCCGGCCGGTTGATGCCCGCAGAAGCAACCTCGATCAATATCTGGCCGGGACCGGGGGAGGGGATCGGGCCGTTGGTGAGGCTCATGCATTCCGGCCCGCCGCCGCTGCCGTGGATAACGTATTTCATCGCACACTCCTGATAACAATGGCGGCAAGTCTAGCGCAGGCCACCGGTTTGACAGGGATGGGTAAAAAGCTTTAGATTTAAACAAAATAACGAGGTGACCCCATGAACGACTACACCGCCCATGTAGATCGATTTGCCCGCGACCGCCTGCCGCCGGTCGACCAGCAACCCGAATTTCTCTTCGAGCGGCCCGAATTCCAGTATCCGGACCGCATCAACTGCGCCGTCGAACTGCTCGACCGCGCCGTGCACGAACGGGGCTGGGGCGAGCGCATCGCCCTCTACAGTCCCGCCGGCAACTACAGCTATCGCCATCTGCTGGATGAAGCCAATCGCATTGCCCGTGTGCTCGTCGAGGACATGGGCCTGGTGCCGGGCAATCGCGTCCTGCTGCGCGGGCCGAACAATCCGCAAATGGCGGCCTGCTGGTTCGCCATCGTCAAGGCCGGCGGCATTGCCGTCGCCACCATGCCCCTGCTGCGGGCCAAGGAACTCATCGACGTGGTGCACAAGGCCGAGGTCTCCCATGCCCTGTGCGATGCGCGCCTGGCCGAGGAACTCCAGACCGCGCTGGCCGACTGTCCGACGCTGAAGCAGGCCGCGTATTTCAACAGTGCGCAAGGCCCGGCCGGGCTGGACAGTCTCGAAGCGCGCATGGTCACCAAGGCCCCAGATTTTGCCAACGTCGATACCGCCCGTGACGACACCTGCATCATCGCCTTTACCTCGGGTACCACCGGCAAGCCCAAGGGCACCATGCATTTCCATCGCGACGTGCTGGCCATCTGCGATGCCTTCCCGAAGTCCGTACTCAAGGCGGTGGAGAGCGATATCTTCTGCGGCACGCCGCCGCTGGCCTTCACCTTCGGCCTTGGCGGCATGGTGCTGTTTCCCATGCGCATCGGTGCGTCCACTGTGCTGGTGGAACGGCTCACGCCCGAATCCCTGCTCAAGACAGTGCAGGACTACAAGGCCACGGTGATGTTCACCGCGCCCACCTTCTACCGCATGATGGCGCCACTGGCCAAGGACGTGGACATCCGCAGCCTGCGCAAGTGCGTCTCTGCCGGCGAAGCCCTGCCCGGCGCGACGCGCCAGCTCTGGCTGGATGCCACGGGCATCCGCATCATCGACGGCATCGGCTCCACCGAGATGCTGCACATCTTTATCTCCCACACCGAGGACGAAGCCCGGCCCGGCGCTACCGGCAAGGCCATTCCCGGCTACCGTGCCTGCATCCTCGATGCCGAGGGCCAGCCCCTGCCGCCGGGACAGATCGGCCGGCTGGCGGTAAAGGGGCCCACCGGCTGCCGCTACCTCGACGACCCGCGCCAGGCCAACTATGTCTCGAACGGCTGGAACGTCACCGGTGATGCCTACCTGATGGATGCCGATGGCTACTTCATCTACCAGTCGCGCACCGACGACATGATCATCTCCGCCGGCTACAACATCGGCGGCCCTGAGGTCGAGGATTGCCTGCTCGCCCATCCGGCGGTCGCCGAATGCGGCGTGATTGGCGTACCGGATGAGGAGCGCGGGCAGGTGGTCAAGGCCTACGTGGTGCTCAAGGCGGGTTATGTCGGCGACGGGGCCATGGCGAAGACTTTGCAGGAGCACGTCAAGAACAGCATCGCGCCCTACAAGTACCCGCGCCTCGTCGAATTCCGCGACGTACTGCCGCGCACCGAGACCGGCAAGCTACAACGCTTCCGCCTGCGCGACTAGACCGGCGGCAGCAGGAATTTCACGCAGAGGCCGCCGGTTGGCCGGTTGTTCGCGCGCACCTGGCCGCCATGGGCCGTCATTACCTGGCGGGCGATTGCAAGGCCCAGGCCATGGCCATCGTTGCTCCGGCTCTGGCTACCCCGGAAAAAGGGTTCGAAAATCCGTGGCAGTTCCTGTTCCGGCACGCCCGGCCCATCGTCGCAGATGGCGATGAGCAGACTGCCATCCTCGGTGCGACGCGCGTCGATGCTTACCTTGGCAGACGCATGGCGCAGGGCATTGCGCACCACGTTTTCCAGCGCCCGATGCAACAGTTCCGGGTTGCCATGGCCCACTCCCGCGCCCTTGTTCTCCAGGCCGATTTTCCGTCCTGTGGCCTCCGCCTCGAAGCTGCCGTCGGCGACCACCTGCTCCAGCAGTTCGTCGAAATCCGTTTCCTGTGCCATGTCACTGGTGACTCCCGCTTCCATGCGGGACAGGGTGAGCAATTCGCCCACCAGCCGGTCCATGCGCATCGATTCCTGCTCGATGCGCGCCATCGACTCCAGCCATTGTTGCGGCTGTTGGTGGGCCAGGCCGATGGCGGCCTGCATGCGGGCCAGTGGCGAACGTAGCTCGTGGGATACGTCGTGCAGCAGTCGGCGCTGACCATCGATCAGCGCCCGCAATTGCTCCGCCATACGGTCGAAGTCGCGGCCTAGATCGGCCAGTTCGTCACGGCGCCTGCCCGTCAGTGGCCCGACACGGTGATCGAGATCACCCTTGGCGGCGGCGGCAAAGGCATCACGCAAATTGCGGATCGGCCGGGCGAAGTACCAAGCCAGCAGAGCCGCGAAGATCAGGCTGGTCAGTACGCCGCCGATGATCGGCTCGGGCGGTAGCGGACGAGGGCCGGAGGGCGGGTGAGGTGGCGGATAGGGCGGGCGCCGGGCATCCGGCGATGTTGCCTGTGGTGGCGGCCTGTCACCGAACTGCGGCGGCAGGGAATGCCTGTCATGGAACTGCTGATTGTCGCGCATCAGCCAGAAGGCGGTGCCGACGCCAATCATGGCCACGGTCTGGGCCAGCATCATCGCGGCGAAGAATTTCCAGAACAGGCGGCCCATGCTCAGTCGTGGATCAATTGGTAGCCGACGCGATACACCGTCTGGATGCAAGAGCGGCCATCGGCCAGTGTGCCAAGTTTCTGGCGGATGCTGGAGAGGTGCACGTCGATGCTGCGGTCGAAACGCGTCAGCGGCCGGCCCAGTCCTTGATCCGATAGATCGCTCTTGCTCACCGGGCGGCCGGCATGCCGTATCAGCACTTCCAGCAGGCTGAACTGGGTGCTGGTCAATTCCACTGGCTGACCGGCCCATTCCACCCGCCGCTGCGCCGGCCATAGCGTCAGCCGTCCGGCAGTGAGCGGTGGCGGCGCAGCGCTCGTGTCGCCATTGCCGGTGCGTCGCAGGATGGCGCGAATGCGGGCCGCCAGCTCGCGCGGTGTGCAGGGCTTGGGCACGTAGTCGTCGGCACCGAGTTCGAGACCGGTAATGCGGTCAGCGTCGTCACCGCGCGCCGTCAGCATCAGTACCGGCAAGGGGCTGCCGGCGCGAATCCGGGTCAGTGCTTCGATGCCGTCCATGCCGGGCATCATCACGTCGAGCACCGCGATGTCATAGTGGCCCGACAACGCCTCGGCCACACCGCTGGTGCCGTCATGCGCTACCGTCGCCTCGAAGCCGTCCAGGCGCAGATAGTCGGAAAGCATATTAACCAGTTCGACGTCGTCGTCGATGAGCAGAACCTGGGTCGTCACGTCGGAAGTTCCAGACCAAAGCGTCGATGGTAGCCGCCTGCCGTGGCATGGAACAGGGGGCGACCGGAAATTTACCGGTCTTTACAAGTGCAAGCCCGGCCTGCACGGCAATCGCTGCCGCACAGGGCCTCTCCCGATGTTAAGGCGCGTTAAGACGCTCCTCGTTCAAGGCCTCGCGTGGCGGAAGATTTTGCCGCCGTCGCTGGCGTCCCTCGTGCGAGGTGCCAATCACCGAATCGGGTTTCGTCAAACGAGGCGTTGTATCGAAAATTCTTAACAGAACTTTACCGGTCTTTACCTCGCTTGCCGATCAGAAGCGGCGCTACGGGCCGATATCTTGCAAAGGGATCGATGCGAATCCACGGCGCCGTGGCTTCCGCGTACTCGGAGGGTGATGGAATTTCCATCGCCGCGAAATTGAAACCAGGAACAAGGAGTCCATCATGGTCAGCAGTGTCAGCAACAGCGCCAGCGCCTACGCGTCGGCATACACCAGCAATCGCCCGCCGCCGCGCCCCAGTGCGTCGGAAATGGCGGGCAATCTCTTTTCGCAACTCGACACGAAGAAGCAGGGCTATATCGAGAAGAGCGATCTCCAGGCAGCTTTCGACAATATCTCCGGTGGCACGAGTGCCAGCGTCAGCGTCGATGATGTTTTCTCCAGTATCGACAGCGACAGCGACGGTAAGGTCACCAAAGACGAACTCACCACCAGTCTGCAAAACCTTGCGGACCAACTGGATGCCCAGTTCGATTCCTCTCGCATGGCCGGCGCCATGGGTGGCATGCCGCCGGGGCCACCCCCTGGTGGTGGCGGTGGTGGTGCGGGTTTCAGCAAGGACGAGCTGCAAAGCCAGTTGGACGAGATAGGCAGCACCGACAGCAAGCGCTCCTCGCTGATTTCCAAGGTCGTCGAGAACTTCGACGAGGCGGACAGCGATAGCGACGGCAAGGTCAGCTTCCAGGAGGCCATGGCCTACGACCAGGCCAATCCGTCATCATCTGCGTCCTCTTCGTCTTCGACCTCGACCGCTTCCGTTTCGTCGTCCAGTACCGAGGAAACCGTGTACCAGCGCATCCTCGATCTCTTGCAGGCCTATGCCCCGAATCGCAGTGCGAGCGAGTCCGCCGCCAGTTCGATTTCGGTGACGGCCTGAGCAGTTCGGGAAACGGGTGAGGGTCGCCGGAAGGTGACCCTCACCTGTTTCGCAAGTGCGCCCAGGAATTTTCCTACGTGGCCGCCGGGTCTTCCCGCGCTACCATGCGCGGGTGACGAATCCATCCGAAAACCTTGCCGCCGACGCCGGTGAAATTCCTTTCCGCGCCATCGTCGAACAGTCGCTGGTCGGCATCTACGTCATCCAGGATGAGGTGATCCAGTACGCCAATGGTGTCTTCGCCGGCCTCACCGGCCACACGCCGGAAGAGATCGTCGGCATGCACATCCGCGAGCTGACGCCGCCCTGGAGCGGCGAAGACAATCTTCAGCGCATCCGCCAGCGCGTCAGTGGCGAGATTCCCAGCATGCGTTTTCGCACCCAGGGCTGGCACAAGGATGGCTATCCGGTGGACGTGGAAGTGCATGGCAGCCGCGTCATCTTTCGTGGCCGGCCGGCCATCGCCGGTGTCGCCATCAGCATCGCCGAGAACGTGCAGTTCGAGCACGATCTGCTGCATTCCCGCGAGCAGTTGCGCGCACTGGCCGCCCGCATCAACGACGACCGGGAAAAGCAGCGCCAGCTCATCGCCCGTGAACTGCACGACGTGCTCGGCGGCATCCTCACCTCGATCAAGCTCGACGCCGCCCGCGTCCGTCGCCGCCTCGAACGCGACGAGAACCGCGAGATCGCCGACGGTATCGTCGATCTCGCCCGCGAAGCCATCGACTCCGTACGCCAGATTTCCGAGACCCTGCATCCCAGCCTGCTCGATCACCTCGGCCTGGTGCCCGCCGTCACTCGCCAGCTGGAAACCTTCGCCGTGCGCCACGGCATCGCCTGCACCATCAATGCCACGGAGTCGCCGTTGCCCATCAGCAAGGCCCAGGGCATTGCTGCCTATCGCATCGTTCAGGAAGCGCTGACCAACATCGCCCGCCACGCCGAGGCGACGCGGGTGCAGGTCGCCATCCGCCTCGATGGCCCGACCCTGCACATCGCCGTCACCGACAACGGCACCGGCATCTCGCAGGCGCAACTGGAGCGGCCTTCCATCGGCATCGTTGGCATGCGCGAACGTGCCCGCGATGCCGGCGGCCATCTCGAAATCTCTCCCGGCCTCGATGGCGGCACTTTACTGCGCCTGACATTGCCGCCCATCATGGAAACAGCAGCCGAAAGGCCTGCCGATGATTGACGCCCTGGTCGTCGACGATCACACCATCTTCCGCTCCGGCCTGCGTCGCCTGCTGGCCGATGAGACCGACATGCGCGTACGCGAGGAGGCGGGCAACGCCGCCGACGGCATGCAGATTCTGCGTCGTCAAGGCGCCGATACTGGCGCCGGCTTCGACATCGTCATCCTCGACATCAACATGAAGGGCCGCAGCGGCCTCGACATGCTCAAGGCTCTGCGCCGCGAATGGCCGACGCTGCCGGTGCTGATGGTGTCCATGTATCCCGAGGAACAGTTCGCCCGCGCCGCGCTTGACGCCGGCGCCAACGGCTACGTCGCCAAGGACGCCGAGCCCGGCGACCTGCTCGCCGCCATCCGCCGCGTCGCCCAGGGCGGCACCTGGCTGACGCCGGCCTTCAGCGCCCGCACGCGGGAGGCGCGTGCCGGTAGCGCGCAAGGAGACGGGATGGGCGACGGCACGCCGCCACACTTCCGCCTCACCGCGCGGGAAATGCAGATCATGACCGCCATCGTTTCCGGCAAATCGCTGACCGAGATCGCCGCCGACCTCTTCCTCAGCGTCAAGACCGTCTCCACCTACCGCACGCGCATCCTCGAGAAGATGCAGCTCGGCAGCAATTCCGAGTTGGTGCGCTACGCGATGCAGAACTCGCTGCTGGATTGATTCCTCGCCGTATCGCCAGCGCCGACTTTTTCAGTCCAGCATCAGCGCCGTCGTCTCCTTCAACTCCTCGATGACGATGCTCGACCGCACGTCGATCACGCCCGTCTGGCGCAGCAGCTTGTCGTTCATGAAGCTGCTGTAGCGCTGGAGATCGGGCACCTGTACGCGCAGCAGGTAGTCCATGTCGCCGGTGACGGCATGGCAGCCGGTCACCTCGGGCCAGGTGGCGACGGCATTGTGGAACTGTTCGGCGGGCCGCTTGCCGCCCTTCACCAGCTTGACGCTGACGAAGGCCAGAAGTTGCAGGCCAAGCTTCTGCGCGTCAAGCACGGCCACGTAGCGGCGGATGTAGCCGGCCTTCTCCAGCGCGGCGACGCGCCGCAGGCAGGGCGCAGGGGAGAGGTTCACCCGCGCCGCCAGATCGACGTTGGAGATGTGGCCCTCTTCCTGAAGGATGGTGAGGATTTTGCGGTCGATCTTGTCGATGGCAGCGGGCATGATGGACTCCTGCGCAATTTTGTTGCGCGATATTCGCTTGACGAAGAACATTTCGCAAGCTAATTGTTGAATCATTGCCTTATCGTTCCCTCACCCCAAAAAACAGAGGAGAACAGCATGAACGCACCGGAGACGCAGGCCGCCACCGTAGCTACCAACGCCGCCACCTGGGAGAACCCCATGGGCACCGACGGCATGGAATTCATCGAATACGCCGCGCCCGATCCCGAGGCCATGGGCAAGCTCTTCGAGTCCCTCGGTTTCCGCGCCGTGGCGAAACACCGGCACAAGAACGTGACGCTCTATCGCCAGGGCGAGATCAACTTCATCATCAACGCCGAGCCGGATTCCTACGCCCAGCGCTTTGCCCGCCTGCACGGCCCGTCGATCTGCGCCATGGCTTTCCGCGTCCAGGACTCCAAGGCGGCCTACGCCCGGGCGCAGGAACTCGGTGCCTGGGGCATCGACTGCAAGAGCGGGCCGATGGAACTCAATATCCCCGCCATCAAGGGCATCGGCGATTCGCTGATCTACCTGGTGGACCGCTGGCCCGGCAAGAACGGTGCGCAGCCCGGCGACTTCGGCAACATCAGCATCTACGACGTGGATTTCGAGCCTATCCCCGGCGTCGCGCCGCAATGGGAGGGCCATGGCTTTCTGCGTATCGACCATCTGACCCACAACGTCTATCGCGGCCGCATGAACGAATGGGTGAGCTTCTACGAGCGCCTGTTCAACTTCCGCGAGATCCGCTACTTCAACCTCGAAGGCCGCGTCACCGGCATCAAGTCGCGGGCCATGTATTCGCCCTGCGGCAAGATCCGCATTCCGATCAACGAGGAAGGCAACGACACCCAGGGCCAGATTCAGGAATATCTCGACAAGTACCACGGCGAGGGCATCCAGCACGTGGCGCTGTCCTCCCATGATCTGCGTCACGGCGTCGACGCCCTCAAGGCCGCCGGCATCAATCTGCTCGACACGCCGGACACCTACTACGAGCTGGTGGACCAGCGCATCCCCGGCCACGGAGAGAATCTGGACGAGCTGCGCTCACGCCGCATCCTCATCGACGGCGAGCCGGGCAAGCTGCTGCTACAGATATTTTCGGAGAACCAGCTCGGTCCGATCTTCTACGAGTTCATCGAGCGCAAGGGCAACGACGGCTTCGGCGAAGGCAACTTCAAGGCCTTGTTCGAATCGCTGGAGCTGGACCAGATGCGACGCGGGGTGCTGGCGGCATAGGATGCCGAAAAGTCGGCCCCGGCGGGACGGCATGCAGGGCAGGGGTGGTCATCGGTTTTGGCTTGCCGTCACTTGCGGCAGAAAATCTGCACCCTGTTCCGGCCCTGTTCCTTGGCCTGATACATGGCATCGTCGGCATTCTTGGATAGCTCAATGTCATCAGCCCCATGATCCGGATAGATCGCAATGCCCGAACTTGAGGAAATGTTCAAGCAGTGATTGCCGGGCAACTCAATGGCTTGGTTGAGTGCGGCGCGGATTTTTTCGGCAACCACCAGCGCATCCTGCTCATCCTGTATGGTCGGCAGCAAAACCACGAACTCATCACCGCCCAGCCGTCCCACCGTGTCCGACTCCCGCATGCAGGACTGTATGCGCTGGGCGACGGCCTTTAGCAGCAAATCGCCGACATGGTGGCCCAGCGTGTCATTGACCGGCTTGAACTTATCAAGGTCGATGAAGATCAGGGCGATGCGCGTCTTGTCCCGTTTTGCCTGGGCAATCGCATGCTGCAAGCGATCGCTGAACAGAGTCCGGTTGGGCAGGTCGGTGAGGACGTCGTACTGGGCCATGTGCGCCAGCTGGTCCTCCATGATCTTGCGCTCGGTGATTTCCTTGGAAATGCAGATGACCGAGGCGACTCGGTCATGGTCGTCAAATATCGGTTTGGCGGTGGTCAGATAGTAGCGATCACCGTCGGGGCGTGGAACGCGTACCTCGATCGTCTTGCTTTCGCCCTTTTCGAATACCCAACTGACGATGGCAAAACGCTTATCCGCTTCATCTTGAGGAAAGACATCCCAGATCCTTTTGCCGATGATTGCCTCTTGACTCCTTCCGACGCCATCGGCGAACGCGCGGTTCACATAGGCGTATTGGCCATCCGGCGAAAACATGAAAATGGGGTCGCTGGATTCATCCAGCATCACGCGGTATTTCCGCTCGCTGGCACGCAGTTGTTCCAGATTGGCGATGAGTTCGGCTTCGGTTTTTTTTTTGCAAGGTATTCACGGCCAGAGTAAAAAACGGTGCGTCGACTGTTTGCCGGCAAGGATACACAAACGGCGCTTAGCCGCCAGTATGGCGGAGAGTACGGTAGCGATCACTTCCGGACTGATCCGGCGGGGAAAATCATACTTGGCCAGGTATGCTAGCCTGCACGGATAAGATGTCCTCCCGCGAGGCCGCCATGCAGGTCAATATTCTCGAAGCCAAGAACCGGTTTTCCGAACTCGTCAAATCAGCCCAGGCCGGTGAAGAAGTCATCATCGCCAATCGGGGGGTGCCCATGGCGCGGCTGGTACCAGCAGGGGCGTTTTCCGCGACTTCCGAGCTTTCGGTGTCCGGCGGAAACATCGTCGCCTGGTTGAAGGCGCATCCGCTGCCTGCTCATGTGCGGCGTGGTCACGACGAAATCGAGGCGGCCCTGCACGAAGAGCGCGCGGCGTGGGATTGATCTATCTCGATACCTGTTTGCTGATCTACGCCTTCGAGCAGGATCCGGTCCACGGCAATCGTGTGCGCAAGGCGCTGGCCAAGGAGCCGGCCGGTTCGCCGTTTCACCGTTGGTGAAGTTCGAATGTCTGGTGGCGCCATTACGCACCGGCAACATGGTGCTGCAACGTTATTACGAAGAAGGCTTGGCGAATTTTGTTCAGCTGCCTCTGCCCGAGCCGGTATTTCTTCTGGGCGCCCAATTACGCGCGCGCTTCGGGCGGAAAACGCCGGATGCCCTGCATCTGGCCGTGGCGCAATTCCACGGCTGCGATGCATTCTGGACCAATGATGACCGCCGGACCCAAGCTACACATGGCCTGGCGCTCAATATCCTGACGGAAGCAACCAAGGCTTGGATCGACAGGCGGTGATGCCCCGTGTCGCCAGTCCCACAGGGATTTCCTCCGGTCACGCCGACTTTTGCGAGTGACCGAATTTTCCCCTCCAGCGACACTCGCCGCCTCTTGTCAGATCAGCAGCCGGTGACCAAGTGCAGTGGAGGCTCAGGTAGGTCGGCTACTGAGTGCTCCTCGGCCTGAGCCGACGTTGCCGTTGTACTGCTAATCAGTCAGCAGTAATCCGCTTACCTGCCGCTCAGCCTGGAACCACTCTGAACGGCAGCTTTTCAATCCGAGTAACGCGAACTTCCGACCCTAAGCGGTAGTTCATACCCCGAAAACGGACATTCAACGCTTGACATGATAGGCGGCTGCCATCTTGTCGGGCAACGTCCTCTCGATGGAAGAGTTAAACGTCTTCAAGAAGCTCAAACAGTTTGAAGACAATTTCGTCTGTGACCTTGTTCGTGAGGTCAGATCCAAGGGCCGCATAGTTCTTGAACGAAATGCCGACTATGTCTTTCGGTATTCCAGGAACCGGAGCGTCATCAAGATAGACCGGGATGACTGCTGCTTCGGCGACTCTTGGGGCGAAGCATTCGCGCTCGAAGGTTGGCCAAATCTTCTCTACGTGGTGCTTGTCGAGAAGGCAGACGACGAACCTGGACTGTTCTCCGAATATCTCAGTAAAGCTTTTGTGCCATGCTTTTCCAAGATAGTTGGCTTCAAAGTATTCGTCGTAGAAGACAGCGCAGTCAAAGAGATCGAGTTGGTCGGCGATCAACTTGGCGAGGCTGCGATTTTCCCCAGCGAAGGAAATCGCGAAGTCAAACTGGTACTCCTTGACCCCTGCTCTGAACCCGCATGCGGTACGTATAACCTCCCAGTCGAGGTGCTTTAGGTAGTAGAAGAGAGCTGGGTCTTCGATTGCGAAGATTTTGGTTTCGGGGTTGTAGTAGAAATACCTGTCACAAATTGGCTTCGATTCGATCAAGGTCGCAAGTCGCTTCTCCTTGATGTTGTTGATGCTTCCGCGGACATCTGGATTCGCGTTTGCTAGCTCGTTGAGATCGACGATAGAACTGTCTTGCTCAGCCACACAGCGAAGCAACTTTAGGTACGGATCGTTTGTTGATCGGAAGCGACGGCCTCGGCAGAACTCTTTGACTGCCTCTTGGTATGAGTGCTCCAGGCGCTGAACAACCCTTGCGCGAATTTCGGCTGATGTGTAATGCAAGGCGTGAAGGTCTGTCGCTGTCTCTGTCACCTTGTTGATCAGGCAAACCGACTGACAAACCAACTGCGTTAGCCAATAGTCGCCCTTTGTTTCGTTGAAAATGGCACTGTAATCGCCGAACTTGACATTAAGTCGTTCCTCACCCTTCCGTACCAATTCAGCCATTGTCTCAACGGTAGCAGGAGCGATCCGATGAATTCCGCATCGTTTTGCTATGTCGTGAACCAAGTGAATTAGTTCGCTCCCCACCCGATTGATGCCGATGATGACGACCTTGGGGTGGCTGTCGTCGCCGTACTCTTCGGCCGCGATCTTTACGATGTCTGCGATCTTTGACTGAGTGACATTGTCGAGCCGATGGAAGTCGTCAACGATGAAATTGCCTTTTAGTGCGGCGTTCGCAAGCTCGAGTATTCGAGGCATGTCCTTGCTTCGACGCGCAGAGAGGTACTCGAAGCCTGCTTCCGGGAGTGACTCTTCGATGATCTTTTTGACCGCAGTTGTCTTTCCCGTCCCGGATTGACCTTCAACGATGACGGGCTTCCCAGGATTTCGGATGTCTACCAGGAGCTCGCCGAAGTTGGGCGGCCGAACGAATGTGAATTCTGGGACTCCCTCGGTCCGAAACACTTCTTCTAGTAGGTACTTCATGCTGCTCCCTCGATTGACTTGATGGGCCGAAGAAATAAGGACGTCTAACGACGCTATAGAAAAACTCTGTTCATCCGCGCATTCTGCTGCTAACTAAATGGAATAACAAGAGTCGAAGCCGGATTGAGTATTGGAGTCCGCCATGGCCCGTTGCAAACCTATCGACACCAGCCCGCGCTTCATCGCCGTTGATCTCCGACGGCAATTGCTTCCCGGCACCTTCAAGTTCGCCTTGAACCACCTCATCGATCACGCACTCGATCTCAAGAGGTTCGACACCCGCTACCAGAACGACCGGTTTGGTTTCTTCTCGGTCTTCTCATTACAGCTCCTTTTCGGGCGATTACGTCGTCCATCAGAGCAGAGTCTTCACTTATCTACCAGCATTAATTTCCGGGGCCACCTCTTCAGCCGATTTCGGCGAGAGCCCGAGGTCAATTCTCCCGCCGTTTGATCCTTGCCGCAATCCTCATGGCATTCCTAGCGACTGCTTACGGGAAAATTTGCAACCGGCCGCTTCTGGCCGGGTCCGGAGATTGGCGGTCGCCGCCGATTGCCGCCATTGGGAAGAATAGTCAAATTGATGATTGGCCGTTATGTGGCGAAAGGCCCACAGGCGGGACCCGGCCGCAAGCGGACGCCAGCCTGCTGGGGGCCTACTTCCGTACTGAATCAATAGCCTAACGTCATACTTGTCGGCGATAGCTACATCTTCTAAACTTCAAGCGCACATCGTTCGTCAATACAACAACCTAGTCCAAAGGAGAATGCATGATCTTTCGCACATACCTCGCCATAGCCATCGGTGTGCTTACCGTAGGCAGTGCATTCGCACAGCCTGTAGCTGCGACGTCTCATGATTCCGAGAAGGCGGCTATTAGAGACTACAAGGCGGCAATTGCGATCACCCAACAGAAGCTGAATGCCATCAGACCTTCAGATAAGCCGAGTAAAGGGGAGGAAAAACAGACAATTGCGAAGTACGAAAGCGACCTGGCGACCATCAAAACGTTGAGGGCGGACCTCGAAAAGGCAAAGGTTCAGAGGTCGCCCATCGAAAAGACCTACGAAATGCAGAAGGCCCCCCTCGAAAAGCAGAAGGCTGACATCGAAAAGCAGCAGGCTGGCATCGAAAAGCAGCAGGCTGAAATCGAAAAGACCTACGAAATGCAGAAGGCCTCCCTCGAAAAGCAAAAGATGGCCCTCGAAAAGCAAAAGGTGGCCCTCGAAAATCAAAAGGCAGACTTCCAAACACGAACTGCGGATTTCGAACAGGCAAAGGCAGCGCAGTGGGCCCTCGAAAAAGACCTTGAAGCGAGCGTCAAATGGAGAACAGATCGGATTGTAGATATGAAGCAGCGGTTGGAACGCCGCGCAAATGCACCGGCGCCAAAGAAGCATGTGCCATCAAAAGAACCATCACATGCGCCAAAGGCGCCCCCCAAAAATGAGGTGACCAATCACTGGGCGACGAAACCGGCAGCCGGAGCGCCAGCCCGTCAATTGCCGCCGCCAACCCAAACCGTTGCACCAAAGCTACAACAATCCATCCGCGACTGATAAGTCCAATACGCCCCAAATGACAATTTGGACGTAGCGCCATCAGGTGACGGTGATACTGCGGATGTGAATCAGGATGACGGCTCCCCCTTCACCAGGAGCCGGGCGAAAGTCCGCTAGAGCAAATGCCAAAATGCCAAAATGCACAAGATCAAACCCGTAAAGCATGCCAATACATTGCCTGCGACAAAGCATAAACCCCTACCGTAACTTGGAAACCCAAAGTGGGTGAAGCGAAAACAATCACCCCTGCCATTGGCGTGCGGACCACCCTGAATATTGACGTTCGCTTCTGACGTGACCATCCGTCAGCTATCTGGGTACAGCGGTCGTTGGGATGGGAGCTTCATGGAGACTCCATCGACGGCAGTTGGCCGATTGTCGCTACGACTTCGTTTTGCGCATCTGTCCCCGCGCGATGCGCCAGCCCAGTTCAGCCATCACCCGCGTCTGGCGGCCGTAGTCGAGGGCGCGGGCGTGGGAGGCCTTGCCGTCCAGCGCCCGTTTCATCACGCCCTGGAAAATGCCGGCGAGGCGGAAGAGGTTGTAGGCGAGATAGAAACTCCAGTCCTCGCCAATGGCGATGCCGGTGCGCGCTTCGTAGCGACGCAGGTAGTCGGCTTCCGCCGGTATGCCCAGAGCCGCGAGGTCGAGGCCGGCGAGGCCGTGCAGCAGGCCCGGTGCGATGTGCCAGGGCAGGCAGTGGTAGCCGAGATCGGCGAGGGGATGGCCGAGGGTCGATAGCTCCCAATCGAGCACCGCCAGCACGCGTGGCTCGGTGGGATGGAAGATCAGGTTGTCGAGCTTGAAGTCGCCATGGATCAGGCGGCATTGGGCGTCGGCATTCGCCGGGATATGGGCCGGCAACCAGTCGGCCAGCGCCTCCATGGCCGGGATGGATTCGGTTTCGGTGAGACGGTATTGCTTGCTCCAGCGCGCGATCTGGCGCGGGAAGAAGTCCGTGGCTCTGCCGTAGTCGGCAAGGCCGACGGCGGCGGCATCGACGGCATGCAGCGCGGCGACGACGCGATTGGCCTCGTCGTAGATCGCGCCGCGCTCGGTGGGTGACAGGCCGGGCAGGTGATTTTCGGTGAAGCAGCGGCCTTCGACGAAGGCCATCAGGTAGAAGGCGCGGCCAATCACGCTTTCGTCTTCGCAGAGCAAAAAAGTCGGTGCTGACGGCACGGCGGTTGCGGCCAGGGCGCGCATCACCCGGTATTCGCGCTCGATGGCGTGGGCCGAGGGCAGCAGTTCGGCCTTCGGGCCGGGCTTGCAGCGCAGGACATATCGCACGCCGGGTGTGCCTGGCGTGCCGGGCGTGTCGATGCGATAGGTTGGATTGGATTGGCCGCCGGCGAACTTGCTGATCGCCAGCGGACCGGGTTTGCCTTTGTCGAACCCTTCGACGTGGGCGCTCAGCCAAGCGTCGAGAACCGCCGCGTCGAAGGGTAACTGGCTCACTTCTCGGCGATCAGCTTGAAGGCGCCGTTCTCCACGCGCAGCAGCACGCGGGCGCGAGCATCGTGGCCGAAGTGGTCGGTGGGCGAGTAGTTGATGGTGCCGTGGGAGACCAGTACGTTCTTCTCCGACTCGATGGCGTCGCGCAGGGCCTGGCGGAACTCGGCGCTACCCGGCTTGGCCTTTTTCAGCGCGACCGGCACGGCCTGCTTCAGCACCTGCACAGCATCCCACATGTGGCCGCCCTGCGGCGCCATGGTGTTGGCGCCGTACTTCTCTTCATAGCGCTTGACGTATTCGGTGGCGGCCTTCTTCGACGGGTAGCTGTCGGGCAGTTGATCCCAGGCCAGCACCGGGCCGGCGACGAAGATCGCGCCTTCCATGGCCTTGCCGCCGATGCGCAGGGCATCGCGATTGGCGGCGCCGTGGGTCTGGTAGATCTGGCCCTTGTAGCCGCGCTCGGTCAGCGCCAGATGGGCCATCGAGGCAGCGCCGGCGCCACCGATGATGAGCACCGCATCGGGCTTGAGCGAACCCAGCTTCAGCGCCTGCGGCGTGGCGGATGTGTCGCTGCGGTTGAAGCGCTCGACGCCGACGATCTTGATGCCCAGCGGCTCGCCGTACTTGGCGATCTCGCGCAGATACACCTCGCCGTAGGGGTCGGCCTGGGCGAAAACGCCGAGGGTCTTTTGCTTGTTCGCCACCATGTACTCGGCGATGGCCTTGGACATCAGGCCGATGTGCTGCGGGAAGCAGAAGGTCCAGGTCAGGCGCTCGCCGGTCAGGTCGTGGGGCGTCAGCGCCAGCAGCGGCGTCCTGGTTTCCACCGCGATGTCCATCAGCGGAATCGTGTTCGGCGTGATCGAGGAGCCGATGATCACGTCCACCTTGTTTTCGGTAACGAACTTGCGGCCGTTCTTCGCCGCCTGGGTCGGGTCAGTGGCGTCGTCGAGGACTATGTAGTTCACCTTCTCGCCGGCGATGGTAGTCGGCAGCAGGGGCGTGGTGTTCTTCTGCGGCGCGCCCAGCGGTGCGCCGTTGCCGGTGGCCGACACGGTGATGCCGACGTTGATGTCGGCGGCTGCGTTCAGGCTCCAGCCGAGGGACAGGGTCGCCAGCAGTGTGGCGAGCACTCTCGATTTCAAGCGTGATTTCATGGTCTCTCCTCCTTGTAGGTATGGATGATGCGGGGCGGATTCTAGGCAAGCCCACACGCGCGAAACCGTCCCGGCAGCGGCTTCGGAAATGTCCTACAGGGCTTTCGGAAAATTCCTACAGGGCGGCGCCGGGCGGGTCTTCACAATCCGTTCCTACAAAAAACATTCGCAAGATTCCGAGGAGATTGCCCGCCATGACCACGCCCCAACCCTGGCTGGCCCACTATCCGGCCGACGTGCCCGCCGCCGTGCCGCCGTTCCAGGCCGATGGCCTGAGCCTGTTCCGCGCCGCCGTGACGTCAGCGCCGACTTTTGATGCCGTGCTGTATTTCGACCGCCGCATCAGCTACGCCGAACTCGACCGCCTCAGCGATGCTCTCGCTGTCGCCCTGTTGCAACGTGGCTTCACCGCTGGCGACCGCCTCGCCATCTATTTACAGAACTCGCCGCAATTCCTCATCGCCGTACTGGCGACATGGAAGGCTGGTGGCATTGCCGTCACCATCAACCCGATGAACCGCGAGTACGAACTTGCCAAGCTGCTGGCCGACGCCACGCCTAAGGCGTTGATCTGCGTCGATAGCCTGCGCGACGAAGTGGTAGCGAAGATGCCCTCTGAAGTGTTGCCGCCCATCGTCCTCACCACCTCGGCCCTCGACATGCAGTCGCGCAACGACCCGCGCATCTTCGGCAAGATCGAGCGCCGTCAAGCCAAGGCTAACGGCGACCTGCTGGCCGTCATCGAAGCCTGCGCTGGCCAGGTGCCGCCCGTGCATGTGCCGGCGCCGGGCGACATCGCCTTCATCGTCTACACCTCGGGCACCACCGGCAAGCCCAAGGGCGCGCTGATCAGCCACGACAACATCGCCCACGTCACCGCTGCCCATCGCGCCTGGTACGCGCTGGCCGAGGGCACGCCCATCCTCGCCGCCGCGCCACTGTTCCACATCACCGGCCTGGCCGGCCACATGGCGCTGGCCTGGGCCATTGCCGCGCCGCTGGTGCTGTGCTATCGCTTCGAACCCGGCGTGGTGCTCGACGCCATCGCCGAACACCGGCCGCGCTACACGGCCAATGCCATCACCGCCTATATCGCGCTGATGAATCTGCCGCAGCTCGATCCCGTCAAGCTGGCGAGCCTGCTCACCGTCACCTCCGGCGGCGCCCCGGTACCGCCCAGCGTTGCCGCGCTGGTCAAGCAGAAACTAGGCTGGCATATCCTCAATGGCTACGGCCTGACCGAGACCTCCTCCGGCGTCGTCATCATGCCGCGCGATGCCGGCGGCCGCGTGGACCCGGTCTCCGGCGCCCTGTCGGTGGGCATCCCGGTCAGCGGCGTCGAGGTCTGGGTGGCCGGCGAGGACGGTGCGAGGCTCGGCCACGACGAGATCGGCGAGATCGTCATCCGTGGCCCCATGGTCGCCGGCGGCTACTGGCAGAAACCCGTCGAGAGCGCCGATAGCATGCGCGCCGACGGCTTCCGCACTGGTGACATCGGCTTCATGGACGTCAATGGCTGGTTCTACATCGTCGACCGCAAGAAGGACATGATCAACGCCTCCGGCTACAAGGTCTGGCCCCGCGAAGTGGAGGACGTGCTCTACGCCCATCCGGCGGTCCGCGAGGCCGCCGTGGTCGGTGTCGGCGACGCCTATCGTGGCGAGACGGTGAAGGCCGTGGTCAGCCTGCGCGACGGCCAGGTGGCGGATCGCGAAGTCCTCGTCACCTGGTGTCGCGAACGCCTCGCCGCCTACAAGGTGCCCCGCGTCGTCGAGTTCGTCGAGGAGCTGCCGAAGAACGCCAGCGGCAAGATCCTGCGCCGCATGCTGCGCGACGAAACGAAGGTGGCGGCATGAACGACTTCAAAGGCAAGACCGCCGTCATCACCGGCGCTGCCAGCGGCATCGGCTTCGCCCTCGCCCAGCGTGCCGCCCGCGAAGGCATGAACCTGGTGCTGGCCGACATCGAAGCCGCGCGCCTCGCAGCCGCCGTCGCCGAACTCGGCCTGCCGCCCGGGCGAGTGCTGGCACAGGCCGGCGACGTCAGCGTCGAGGCCGACATCGCGGCCCTGGCCGACGCCGCCTTCGCCCGCTACGGCGCCGTGCATCTGTTGTGCAACAACGCGGGCGTCGCCCTGACGCGCCTGATCAAGGAGATGCGCAGCGCCGACTGGGAATGGGTGCTGGGCGCCAACCTGTGGAGCGTGATCCACGGCATCACCCATTTCCTGCCGCGCATGGAAGCGCAGGGCGAGGAGGGCCACATCGTCAACACCGCCTCCGTCGCCGGCCTGCTGTCCACGCCGGCCTCGGCGGCCTACAACGTCAGCAAGCACGGCGTCGTCACCCTGTCGGAGACGCTGTATCACGAGCTGAAGGCCGAGAGCAGCCGCATCGGCGTATCAGTGCTGTGCCCGGCCTGGGTCAAGACCGGCATCAATGCCGCCGAGCGCAACCGCCCGGCGCGCTTCGGCGAAACCTCGGTGGCGGGAGAGGTCTCCCGCGCCCACGAAGAGCGCATCGCCAAGGCCCTCGAATCCGGTCGCCTTACTGCCGACGACATGGCCGACGCCGTCTTTGCCGCCGTCACCGAACAACGCTTCTACGTCATCCCCCATCGCCGCATCAGCGAGGTCGTGCGCATCCGTTGCGACGACGTCCTCGAAGCGCGCAACCCATCACCGGTCTGGTAGGCCGATCCGCTTGTCTCCTCCGCCCGGCCTTTCGCGACAGGGGCCGGGCATTTTTTTCCTGGAACAAGAGGGTATCTATGGCGGCCCAATTCAGCGCTACCAAGGCACGCTGGCAAAGCGCTCGACCAGGAAGTCGAGCATCGCACGCACCGCTGGTGACAAATGCTTGCGCGAGGGGTAGAGCGCGTAGATGGTCAATTCCGGTAGCTGCCAGTCCGGCAGCACTGCCAGAAGACTGCCATTGGCCAGGTGGGGATTGGCCAGATAAGTGGGTTGCAGGGCCATGCCGCCACCGGCCAGCGCGGCGCACAGCAAGACCGTGGCTTCGTTGGAACTCAAATGGCTGCTGACGCCGACTTGGCAGTGCTCATCGCCACGGCTGAGCTGCCACACACTTTTGCCGAAGTTGGCGTAGCTCAGGCAGCGATGGTTCGCCAGATCGGCAGGAAGCTGCGGCACGCCATGCTCGGCCAGATAGGCCGGTGACGCGACCAGCACCGAAGTACAAGGCGCCAGCGCGCGCCCGATCAGCGATGGATCGGGTTCGGCGCTGATGCGAATGGCAAGATCGATGCGCGCCTCGACGAGGTTGAGAGCGCCCTCGCTGGCGTGGAGGTCTACCTTGAGCTGGGGATGCAGCGTGAGGAAATCCGCCACCGCCGCCGCCAGTTGGGCATAGACGAAGGACGAGCTGCTGGTGATGCGCAACAGCCCGCGCAGGGCACCGTCGTGACTGACGGCTTCCTCTTCCACGTTTTCCATCAGGGCCAGCATTTGCTGGCTACGGCGCAGGCAGTTTTCGCCCGCGTCGGTAAGCGTCACACGACGGGTGGTGCGTTGCAGGAGACGCGCGCCCAGCCATTGTTCCAGCGCGCCCACATAGCGCGTCACCATCGCGCGCGACATGTCGAGTTTGTCGGCGGTGGCACTGAAGCTGCCGCTGCTGGCCACTTCCGCAAACACCTGCATGGCGGTCAATCGATCCATGATTTGCTCTATTTAAGAAATAGTGATGACCTAATTATCGGGTTTATCTGCTCGGATATTGAAATTAAAGTGCATTCACACGCTCACCAGCGTTCCTTAAACCCGACACACAGGAGATCACCATGATTCGCACTACCGTTCTCGCCGCCTCGCTGGCCATCGCCTTCACCGGCACCACCGTACAAGCCGCTCAACCGCTGAGCGTCAAGGTCTACAACGCCGACGGCAACAGCTTCAACGTCAATTCCACGCTGGTCTACGGCGAAAAGGAAGCCATGGTCATCGACGCCGGCTTCACCCGAGCCGACGCCCTGCGCATCGCCGCCAACGTGCTCGACAGCGGCAAGCAGCTGACCACCATCTACGTCAGCCAGGCCGATCCGGATTACTACTTCGGCGTGGAAACCCTGAAGGAATTCTTCCCCCAAGCCGACGTGGTAAGCACCCCCGCCGTACTGAGCAAACTGGAGGCCAAATTGGCGGGCAAGGTGGCTTTCTGGGGCCCCAAGATGGGCGCCAATGCCCCGCGCAAGCCGGTCGTGCCCCGCGCGCTGAAAGGCACCACGCTGACGCTGGAAGGCCAGACCATTGAAATCCGTGGCACCCAGGGACTGCTGGCACACCGCCCCTATGCGTGGATTCCATCCATCAAGGCCATCGCCGGCAACATCGGCGTGTTCGGCAACATGCATGTGTGGACCGCCGATACCCAGAGCACCGCCGAGCGTGCCGCATGGCTGGCGCAACTGGACGAAATGTCCGCGCTGAAACCCGCGCTGGTGGTGCCCAGTCACATGAAATCAGGAACCCAGGTCGATGCCAGCGCCATCACCTTCACCAAGGACTATCTGCTGACGTTTGAAAAGAACCTGGTGGCGAGCAAAAACAGCGCGGAACTCATCGCCGCCATGAAGCAGGCCTACCCGCAGATCACCGACGGTGCCCTGTCGCTGGACATCGGCGCCAAGGTCAACAAAGGTGAAATGAAGTGGTGAAGCGTTAAGGCCATGTAGTGCTCTCGATGTTGGCGACCAGCCCACAATCATGGTCTGGTCGCCAGCATTCCATGCCTTTTAGTCCAGACATTCTTCTGCGGGGCATTACAGGGGATAAGATCATCGCCTTTGCTGTATCGATTCCGACTAGGAAAGGTGAATCCCATGCGTACCCTGATTGCCAGTCTTCTCGTCCTGTTTTCAATCACCGTCTCGGCCGCCTCGAAGGAGGAAATCGATGCCGAAGTCCGTCAGGCCATGAGCAACTTCAAGATGCAGACCAGCGCTGGCCATGAGCTTTCCGAAAAATCGGCCGGCATGCTGGTCTTCCCCAGCGTCATCAAGGCCGGCATGGGCGTCGGCGGAGAATTCGGCGAAGGGGCGCTGCTGGTCAAGGGCAAGACGGTCGCCTATTACAACGTCGCCTCTGCCTCCATCGGCTTCCAGCTGGGCGCCCAGGCGCGCAGCCAGGTCGTTCTCTTCATGAACGAGAAGGTACTCGGCGAATTCCGCAAGAGCAAAGGCTGGAAGGCCGGTGTCGATGGCAGCGTCGCATTGGCGACCCTGGGCGCCGCCGGGTCCATCGATTCCGAAACGGCGAAGCAGCCCATCATCGGCTTCATCTTCTCGAACAAGGGGCTGATGTACAACCTGACCTTCGAAGGCTCAAAGATCACCCACATCGAGAAGTAACGGAGACATCCTTGTCCGCGAATCCGCCCAGAACCGCCGCTCTGCTCGGGGCCAGCGGCGCGACCGGGAAAGTCCTGCTGCCGCTGCTGCTGGACCGCTACGACAAGGTCGTCACCCTGAGCCGTCGCGAGACGGACGTCCATCACGCCAAGCTGGAAAACCGCGTCGTCGACTTCGACAACCTGACCGCCGGTTTCGCCGGGTTGAAGGTCGATGACTGCTACTGCACCTTCGGCACCACCATCCGCATCGCCGGCTCCGAAGCCACGATGACTCGCATCGATCACGGATATGTGATGGATTTCGCCAAGGCGGGCCGCGCCGCCGGCGCAACCCGCTTCGCCTATCTCTCCGCCGCCAACGCGAATGCCGCGTCGTCGGTTTTCTATGCCCGCCTGAAAGGCCAGACGGAAGACGCCCTCAAGGCGCTCGGGTTTGCCGACCTGGCCATCTATCGCCCCAGCATGATCATCGCCGAACGAGCGGACCGGCGATGGGCGGAGTCCATGCTGTTCCCGCTGCTCCCGGTGGTCGACAAGTTCCTGGTGGGGGCCTTCAGTAAATATCGGTCGATCCCGGTCGAGGCGCTTGCCAGGGCAATCGCAGGGTTTGCCGGACAGCAGGGGTGTGCGAGCAAGACCTTTTACTGGCAGGACATGATGAGTCCGTGACTTGCGGATCATCCTGCGCCTGCTATTTGGCAAACTCAGGCAGTGGTGCATTCCGGGGGGGATGTGAGCCTGCGTCTAGGCGCCTGGCTATCAAGCGATCAACGTGGGCAGGTCTGCTTGTCGGCCAATCCGGCCGTTGGTCCCTTTGTTGGTGTCGGACAGCAATCTGGCGGTAAGCCGCCCTTGAGCGCCCTGAGCGACTGCTTCCTGATATGCGCTACAGCCGGACTCGCTGCATTGCCGACCTTGCCAAAGAAAACCTGACCGACAGCAGTGGGTCGGGTCCCGTCCTTCACCTGGGCAGAGAGCGGTCATTGACCAACGCAGCGGTTTAGCGGCAGCTAATTACCGCATTGCTGTCGGATGCAAACCGCCGGCCCAAGGGCGGCTTCGTCCGACTTGCTGTCACCAAGGGATTGTGTTGTTCTGCCTGTTCAGAAAACCTCCTCGGCTTGGTCATATATGAAAGGCCTATGCGGCGTTGAATCGATTTGCGCACAAGTGAAGTAAAAATAGCTACAATCGAAGCATTAATTGCTACGATAATTAACGTCCCGTGTTACTAGACCTCCTCTTCGGCAGCTACCGCCAGCGCGCATTGACCCAACTCCTGTTGCATCCGGACAGCAGTTATCACGTGCGTGAGTTGGCTCGCCTGACAGGCACTACGCCGGGAACTTTGCACAAGGAGTTGGCCCGTCTGGCGCAGGCTGGTCTGTTACTGCGAGAGGCGCAGGGCAATCAGGTGCGTTATCGCGCTAACCGGGACTGCCCGGTATTCGCCGAACTGGCTGGACTGTTTCGCAAGACCAGTGGCATGGTCGGTGTCCTGGCCGAGGCCTTGCATCTGCTGGAGCCGGCGCCTGAACTGGCGCTGGTGTTCGGCTCCATTGCACGGGGTGAGGAAAACAATCACAGTGATATCGATCTGTTGCTCATTGCCGACTGCGGCTTTGGGGATGCCGTCAAGGCTCTGCACCCGGCGCAGGAGCAACTACAGCGCGAAATCAACCCGGTCATCTACAGTGCCGCCGAGTTTGCCAAACGCCTGATTGCCAAGGATGCTTTCATCGGTAACATCCTCGCCAATCCAAAACTCTTTGTCATTGGAACCGAACATGACCTTGGAAAACTTGCTGGTCATCCATCGCCTGCAAAGCTTTGAAGCCACGCCGAGTGGGGTACAGCGTTTGCTGGCATCGGCTGAGCGCAATCTGGCGGATGCCCGTTTGTCCGAGCTTAGTGCCGACAACCGTTTCGATGCCGCCTACAAGGTCATCATGCAGTGCGCGATGATCGGCCTGTGGGCCAAGGGTTATCGCACCGCCACCAGCCAGCCGGGCCATCACCAGACGGCGCTGCAAGTTCTGCCTAAAACGTTGGGCATTGCCTCGGATACTGTGATCATCCTGGATGCCCTGCGCAAACAACGCAATCTCAACGACTACGAAGGTGACCCCGTCACCGTTGCCGCCGTGGCCGAATGCCAGGCGCAAGCCGAGGCGCTCATTGGTCACACCCAGCAATGGCTGGCTCGCCATCGCCCGGATTTGCTTGTGCAGGATCAATAGCCCCACGCCTCCGGCTTTCACCGGAACGACGAACTGAACATTGTGGCGAGTCAGGTTGCTTGAAAAGTCGGCTCGGGCGGGACGGCGATTCTTCTGTCGCAAAGGCGACAGACGTCTTGTAAACAAATCGCAAGGCCTTGGTTTGGCAAGGCATATAGTTTTGGTACTGCTTTTGCATTGCCACTGCCCATGCCCGCATCCTCTGCCATCGTTCGCGCCTACCACCAGCGCACCAAGCACCGCTTCGAGGCCTATGCGGCCGGGCCGGAGGCGCTGGATTGGGATGATCAGCCGGCGGCTTTCCGGCATTTCGAGGGGGCGTCGCAGATCGCCTTGCCCCGGCTGGGTAGCATCGCGCCCGGCAGTGCGCTGCATGCTGCGCTTCAGCAGTCCTTTGGTGAGCTAGGCGCCGCCGATCAGCCGGTATTGCCGCTGGGGTTGGATACCCTCGGTGCGTTGCTGCAACTCTCGCTGGGCATCACGGCCTGGAAATCCTTCGGCCCTGATCGCTGGGCGGTGCGGGCCAATCCGTCGAGTGGCAATCTGCATCCGACGGAGGCCTATCTGCTGGTCGGTGGCATCGTCGGGTTGGCGGATGGGCTGTATCACTATCGGCCGGAAAATCACGCCCTCGAATTGCGCGCGGCACATGTCAGTGCGGCGGCGAAGGGGCCGCAGCTTGGCATTCTGTTGACCTCGGTGATGTGGCGCGAGGCCTGGAAGTATGGCGAGCGGGCCTTCCGTTATTGCCAGCTCGATACCGGCCATGCGGCGGCCGCCCTGCGTTACGCCGCCGCCGTGCTGGGCTGGACGCTGGCAGAACAGAGCCAGGTCGGCAGCGCCACGCTGGCGCGGTTGGCCGGCGTGGATCGGTCGGCCGATTTTCCGTTTCGTCGACAGGCGGAGACGGAACGGGAAGAGGCGGAGATTTTGCTGAAAGTCGGCGCTGGCGGGACGGCGATTGCCCCGTGGCCGGTGGCCGGATTGCAGGCGCTGGCGGATGGGGCCACGTGGCAGGGCGTGGCGTCGATGGTGGATCGCCATCCGATGTATCGCTGGCCGGTGATCGACGAAGTGGCGATGGCGACGCGGCATGGGGATCGCGATGCGATCTCGTCTCCGGCTTTGCCGGCTGCGCCGCTGGCGGCCTCGCCAACCAACACGCCCGCCGTGGCGGCGCTGCTCACCAGCCGTCGCAGCGCCCAGCGCTTCGATGGCCGCCACGTCATGGGCCGTGATGCCTTCGCGGCCATGCTCGCTCGCCTGCGTCCGGTCGCCGGGCTGCCCTGGGATGCGTTCGCCGGTACGCCGCGTGCGGCGCTGGCCTTCTTCGTTCATCGCGTCGAGGGACTGACGCCGGGGCTCTATCTGCTGCCGCGTGGCGAACGCCAGTTGGCGGCTTTGCGACCCCTGCTCGCCGGGCGTTTCGCGCTGGCGCCGGTGGCCAACATCGATGGTCTGCTGCATCTCGTCGCCCTGGCGCCCATGGAGTTGCAGCGCATCGGGCGCAGCCTGCATTGCCATCAGGACATTGCCGCCAACGCTTGCTTCGCCCTCGGCATGCTCACCGAGTTCGATGCGGCGCTTGTCGAAGATAGCGACGCCTATCGTCGCCTCTACCGGGAATGCGGTCTGATCGGCCAGGTACTCTATCTGCAAGCCGAGGCCCATGGCCTGCGTGGTACGGGCATCGGTTGTTTCTTCGACGATCCGGTGCATAGTCTGCTGGGCCTGGAGGGCAGCGGCTGGCAGACGCTCTACCACTTCACTGTTGGCCTGCCGGTGGAGGATGGCCGCATCGAAACCACGCCCGCCTACGCTGACGACACCGCCCCCGAATCCACCCCCACGGAAGCTTCCATGAACGCCGCCGAACCCGCCAAATTTCTCTGTATCTCCGCCGTCGAGGCTGCCGCGCTGTTGCGCGCCGAACCGACCGCCACCGTTTTCGACGTGCGCGATGTCGCCAGCTACCAGCGTGGCTGTATCGATGGCGCCATGCACCTCACTGAGGATCGCGTGGCGGGCTGGATACGTCGCCTGCCCAAGGAGGCGCCGGTGCTGATCTACTGCTATCGCGGCAATTCGAGCAAGACCTACGCGCAGATGTTCATCGATTTCCGCTATAGCCGCGTCTTCAGTGTCGATGGTGGTTACGAGCCGCTGGCGACCGCGCTGGCCGGCCCGGCTGCCGATGCGGTATCAGCCGGCCCTGGCAGTGAAGCGCTGGCCGCTTTTCTCGCCGATTGGGGTTTCGATGCCGCCGACCTCAACGCGCCGCGCCTGCACGGCCTGACGCCGCTGATGCGCGCGGCGCTCGACGGCAAGCGCGAACTGGTGCGCGAGCTGATCCTCCTCGGCGCGGACATCCACATCCGCAACCACGACGGCAACACGGCCCTGTGGCTGGCCTGCGTCTCGCGGGACAAGGCCCTCGTGCAGGATCTGATCGATGCCGGCATCAACCTGAACAATCGCAACGACGCCGGCGCCACGGCGCTGATGTACACGGCGTCCAGTGACCGGCCGGAACTGCTGGCCCTGTTGCTCGATGCGGGGGCCGATCCGTCGATCACCAATTTCGACGACATGCGTGCGGTGGAACTGGTGGCTTCGGCGGCTTGCCTCAAGCTGCTGCGGCACACGGCGGTCTGATGAACGTCGATCACGTTACGCGTATCGCCCGCTGGGCCGAGGCGCATCCGCTGGCACCTGCGCACGTGGACTGCGCGACGGCGGTGATGCTCAAGATTCTCGACGGCAAATGCAAGATGAAGGCGACGGAAAAGTTCGTCATGGCGCTGCTCTATGGCGCCGTGAAGCAGCGTCCCGGCCTGCGCCTCGACGCTAGCTGCCATGCCCTGATCGATGAGGCCGGCGCCCATCTCGACGACGCGATGCGCCTGCGCATCTACGAGCGGCGCGTGCTGGCCGAAACCATGATCTCGCGCCCGGTGATGAAGGCCTTCAAGGCCATGCTGCGGGAGCAGGGCCTGTTCGATGGCTTGCTGCCGGAAGCGAGCGAGGAAGGTGAAGAGGAAT
The DNA here is from genome assembly GCA_030824275.1 of Rhodocyclaceae bacterium. GTDB lineage: Bacteria > Pseudomonadota > Gammaproteobacteria > Burkholderiales > Rhodocyclaceae > JAVBXY01. The sequence goes on from JAVBXY010000003.1 coordinate 100,333, forward strand.
ACGCATGAGGTTCTACATGACGCCCGGCTCCTGCTCGACGGGCATCCACATCCTGCTGGAGGAAATCGGTCTGGTCTTCGAGGTCTGGATCGTCAACCTGCTGGCCGGCGACCAGAATCAGGCGGATTACCTCGCCATCAATCCCAAGGCCACCATCCCGGCGCTGGTGCGCGATGACGGCAGCGCCCTCACCGAATTCACTGCCATCGCCTGGTGGCTGGCCCGCAGCCACCCGAAGCGCAAGCTGCTGCCGGAAGCGGCGGAGGGCGAGGCGCGGGTGCTGGAGGTGATGGGCCACGTCACCGGCACGCTACACGGGCAGGGCTTCGCGCGGATTTTCACCACCGACAAGTTCAGTCCCAACGAGGCCGATCATGAGGCCATCAGGGTGCGAGGCCGCGAAATCGTCGCGCAGGGTTTCGCCGTCGTCAATGCCTTGCTGGCCGACCGCGAGTATGTCGCGGCGGAACATTTCACCATCGCCGACGCGGCACTGTTCTACGTCGAGTTCTGGGCCGAGCGCATAGGGCTGCCACTGCCGGAGAACTGCCGTGCCCACTACCGGCGTCTGCTTCAGCGGCCGGCGGTGCGCCAGGTGTTGATGGAAGAAGGCTACGCATCGGCGTTGGCGTGAGGCGCATGGACTGGGGGTGGTCAGGCATCCCGTCGTTTCAATTTTCAACATCTCTCCGCCCCAGTACGTCTATTGCCCCGGCGGCTGCATTGCGCCCAGAGAAATTCCTTGCTGAAGTGATCTGAGTAGTCCTACCATAGGCATAGTTCGGGCATGGTTACTCCGGGGCGAGCTCCGGTTGACACGAGCATGCTTATGAACGTCTTTTCGGCAGATATCTGGCGACAAATGAATCAAGTGAATCACGTGAGTCAAATGTATCGAATGAACCTATGGTGCAGGATCGGACAACTGATTTTCCTGGTCGGTTTGTTGGGACAGGTCTTCACCGTGCAGGCACAGGCACCGGCCACCCCTCGGCGGACTTTCGTCCTTGCCGCCGATGCCGATCCGAGCCTTATTTCTTTCCAGTGGGCGCGGCTGATCAACGAGGAAGCCTTCCGGCGCATGGGGTTTGCCGTCGAGATTATCAACATTCCGCTGGCGCGACGAAATGCGCTACTCCAGGCGGATACCATCGATGGCGAATTGTCGCGGACCCGTGCCTACGCCGATACCCATCCGGAGCTGGTAAGAGTCGAGGAATCGGTGATGGATTACACTTTTTCGATATTTACCGCCCGGCCCGGATTGCAAGCACGTGCGCTTGATGGTCTGCCTCCCGGCCTCCAGGTTGAGTACCGGCGCGGCATACTGGTCTGCGAGAACGCACTGAAGAAGTCGATTCCATCCGAGCGCCTGTCCAATGTCGCCAATTCCGAGCAAGGGGTCAGGAAACTGCTGGCCGGGCGCACCGACGTATATTGCGATATCGATACCTTCGTCGATCAGGTGCGCCGCTCGGGGGATGTGCCGGATGCCGGCAAGTTGCGTAAATTGTTCGATATCGCTTCGGTGCCGGCCTATCCCTATTTGTTCCGGAAGCATGCCGAGCTGGCGCCACGCATGGCGGCGATCCTGAAGCAGATGAAAGCCGAGGGATTGATGGATGCTTACCGGCGACAAGCGGAACGTGAGGCGGGGGCAGGGAAATAGTCCATCTGTCAGGAGAGGAAACGACCATGACATTCCATGCGAAACGCACCCTGTGGGCTCAACGCGGAGTCGATCACGATCGGCGGGCTTCCGCGCGCTGGCGGCCGCTGTGGCGGTGGCTGGCGGTAGCCGCTTTGCTGCTTCCGGTGGCACCGGCGTTCAGCCAGTCCCCTTCAGAGGCAAAGCCCTTCATCGTGACAGCCGGTGGGGAAGCCACCACCTGGGGTAGCCGACTGGGTCTGCTGATCTATACCGAAGCCTTCCGGCGGCTGGGAATGCCTTTCCGCATGGAGCACTACACGCTGGCGCGTGGTGCCGTCATGGTGGAGCAGGGCTTGGCCGATGCCGAGCTTTCCCGTGTGTACGACTATGGCGCGGACAAGCCCTTTCTGGTGCGGGTGGAAGAGTCCATCGTCGATCTGGGCTTTTCACTGTATGCGGCGAATCCAGCATTGGCCGTGGAGCAGCTTGACGATCTGCGCACTGCCAAGCATCAGATCGAGTACCGTCGCGGCTTGTTGCTGTGCGAGACCACCTTGAAGGCACTGGTGCCCGCCGAGCGACTTTCCGATGTGCCAACGCGGGAGCAGGGCTTGAAGAAACTCCTGGCCGGGCGCACCGATCTGTATTGCGAGATCGATGTCTATGTGCAGCAGGAACTTCACTCACCCGAGTTCAAGAGTCTTGCCAATGTTGCCAATGTGCGCAAGGTGATCAGTCTGGGCAAGGTCGTGCCGACCTATCCCTATCTGAACAGGAAGCATGCCGATCTGGCGCCGCGCCTGGCGGCGGTCCTGAAGCAGATGAAAGCGGAGGGACTGATGGAGAGCTATCAACGACAAGTCGAGCGTGAACTTGGATGGCGAAAGTGATCACCTTGACTGTTTGCTTCAACTGACACATGGCATTACTGCATCGAATGCTTTTCGGCGAGCGGAACCAGGTCGGCCGCCGCCTGATCGTCCTCATCCTCGCCTTCAGCTCCGTGATCACGCTGGTGGTTTCGGTGGTGCAACTGGCCTTTGAGTATCGAGGCTTGCGCAATGCCATGGAGCGGGAACTTGATGGCATCGCCATCTACGTGCCGACCATCGCCGGCAGCGTGTGGGACTTCGACGAGAAGCAGATCCAGCGGGCGATCAATGCCCTGATCCTGTTGCCGGACCTGGTCGAGGTCCGCGTGATCGCGACGGATACCTCGAAGCAATGGGTGGCCAGCAAGGCGCTGACGCTGAACACGGTGACCCGGCGCTATCCCCTGCGTTACGAAAGCCGTGGCGAGGAAACGGACATCGGCGTACTGGAGGTGGTTGGCAGCCTCGATGGCATCTATCGCCAGGTGCTCAACAGCGCGCTCAATATTCTGCTCAGCAACGCCGTCAAGACCTTGCTCGTGGCCCTGTTCATGGTGGTTCTGATCCGACGTCTTGTGACCACGCGTCTTGAGGCCATGGCCAGCAAGGTTCATGCGCTGGCTCCCAGCATGATGCCGTTGCGCCAGGTAGTGGAAACCCATCCCCAGCCCATGCCGGAAGGGCTGGACGAGCTGGACGCCGTGCAATGGACGCTGGATCGGACCGCCGAAGACCTCGGTGCCGCCGTCAAGGCGCTGGATGGGTTGAATCAGGATCTGGAGACGCGCATCCTGGAGCGAACCAAGGAACTGGAATCCTTCAGCTATTCCGTTTCCCATGATCTGCGGACGCCCCTGCGCGCCATCGATGGATTCTCCAAGATATTGATCGAGGACTACGGGGATAAGCTGGACCAGGAAGGCACGCGTTTGTTGACCGTAGTGCGCACGAATACCAACCGCATGGCGCAACTGATCGACGACATCCTTCAGTTTTCGCGCATGGGCCGGCAGGATTTGTCCTTGGTGCCGGTGGATATGACGCATCTGGTGCGCGCGGTGTTCGCCGAATTGCAGCCGACCTGTACCGGGCGCGATGTGCGCCTGGAAGTCGGCCCCCTCCCTCCGACCCTGGCGGATGCTGCTCTGATACGCCAGGTGCTGGTGAATTTGCTGACCAACGCCATCAAGTTCACCCAGCCTCGCGATGTGGCCAAAATCGAGATGACCGGGTCGGTGGACGGCGCATACAACGTATTCTGCGTGCGCGACAATGGGGTCGGCTTCGATATGCGCTACGTGGACAAGTTGTTCGGCGTATTCGAGCGTCTGCACGGCAACCACGAGTTCGAGGGCACGGGCATCGGTCTGGCGATAGTACGGCAGATCGTTGTCCGCCATGGCGGAAAAGCCTGGGCAGAGGGTAAACTGGGCGAAGGGGCAGCCTTCCATTTCACGCTGCCGCATGCTTGAGGAAAATGCGATGACTGGAAGCACGACGAACATGGTTGAAGTTCTTCTGGTGGAAGATGCGCCGGAGGATGCGGAACTGACCATGCGCACTCTTAAGAAACACAATCTGGCGAACAACCTGATGTGGGTGAAGGATGGTGCCGAGGCTGTCGATTTCCTCTTTGGCACCGGCGAGAATGCCGGCCCCCCTGCCTGCGTGCCTCGGGTCATCCTGCTGGATTTGCACCTGCCCAAGCTGGACGGGCTGGAGGTATTGCGGCGGCTGAAGGCCGATCCGGTGACCCGGCAGATCCCCGTGGTGGTATTGACCTCGTCCACCGAGGAGAGCGACATGCGCGAGTGTTACGCACTCGGCGTCAATAGCTTCGTCAGCAAACCGGTGGAGTTCGATGCGTTCATGAAAGTGGTTGGCAAGCTGGGCTTCTACTGGCTGCTGGTCAATAAGCTGCCCGGCCAGTAAGGCATCCCGTCCCGCCGTGGCACATCCCCTGCGCATCCTGATTCTGGAAGACACTCCTACCGACGTGGAGTTGGCGCAGCGTGAACTGCGCAAGGCCGGCATCGAATTCGTCGCTCAACAGGTCGAGACCCGTGACGATTTTCTCAAGGCGCTGGAGACCTGGCAGCCCGACATTGTTCTTGCTGATTACAAGCTGCCTCATTTCGACGGCCTGAGTGCACTGGCGCTGTTGCGCGAGCGCTCGCCGGACCTGCCTTTTGTCTTCGTCAGCGGCACCATGGGCGAGGAATTCGCCATCGACACGCTGCTTCGTGGGGCCTCCGATTACGTACTCAAGGGCCACCTAGCGAAGCTCGGCCCCGCCGTCACGCGCGCCCTGCAAGTGGCCGAAACCCAGCATCGACAGCACCTGGCGGAGGAAGACCTGTTCAATTCGAGGCAGATGCTGCGTACGGTGCTGGACACCATCCCGCAGCGGGTATTCTGGAAGGATGCGGATTCGATCTACCTCGGTTGCAACCAGCCCTTCGCTACGGATAACGGCTACGCCACGCCGGAAGAGCTGAGCGGCAAGACCGACATGGACATCGCGACGGAAGACGTGGCGCGGCGGCGGCGGACCGAGGATCGCCAGGTCATCGACAGCGGCGAAGCGCGCATGAACGTCGAGCTTTCCTTCGCTCGCCCCGACGGCAGCACGGGCTGGCGGGTCGTCAGCAAAGTGCCTCTGCGCGACAAGGACGGTCGTGTCATCGCCATCCTTGGCACTTACGAGGACATTACCGAACGCAAGGTGAACGAGGAGCGCACCCGCTTCCTCGTCTATCACGACGGCCTTACAGAGTTGCCCAATCATCTGCTGGCCTATGACCGCCTGCAACAGGCCATGGCTTACGCGGATCGCGAAGGCAGCAAGGTGGCCTTGGTCTTCCTCGATCTCGACAACTTCAAGACCATCAACGATTCACTCGGCCACTCGGTGGGCGACAAGCTGCTGCGCGAGGTGGCCGCCCGTCTCGGCCAATGCGTGCGCGACACCGATACGGTGAGCCGGCAGGGTGGCGACGAGTTCCTCATCGTGGTGCCGGCGCTGTCCGATACCGACGCCACGGCGCCGGTGCTGGACAAGCTGTTGCAAACCATCCACATGCCGATGGAGATTGACGGCCACGAACTCAGCACCACGGTGTCCATCGGCATCGCGATGTTCCCCGACGACGGCCGGGATTTCGAGTCGCTGATGAAGAAGGCCGACACTGCCATGTATCGCGCCAAGGAGGCGGGACGGAACACCTACTGCTTCTACGACAAGCAGATGAATGACGATGTGCTGGAAAATCTCCAGATGCGCAGCGGCCTGGGACGCGCCCTGGAACGCGGCGAGTTCGTGTTGCATTACCAGCCGCAGATCGATATCGCCAGCGGCGCCCTGGTCGGCGTCGAAGCGCTGATCCGCTGGCAGCATCCCACGCTGGGCATGGTGCCGCCGGGCCGCTTCATCCCGGTGGCGGAGGAGACCGGCCAGATCGTGCCCATCGGCGAGTGGGTGATGATGGAGGCCTGCCGGCAGGCAGCGGCCTGGCATGCGGCCGGCTACCCGAAGATTTCCATGGCGGTGAATCTGTCCGCCATCCAGTTCAAGCGCGGCGACGTGGAAAAGGTCGTGATCCGCGCGCTCCACGAGTCCGGTCTTGATCCCTCGTTGCTGGAGCTGGAACTCACCGAATCCATCCTGATCCGCGATACCGAGAACATCCTCGCCACCGTGCGGCGCATGAAGCTGCTCGGCGTCATGTTGTCCATCGACGATTTCGGCACCGGTTATTCGAGCCTGTCCTATCTCAAGCGCTTCAGCGTGGACAAGCTCAAGATCGACCAGTCCTTCATCCGCGACCTGGCCACCGACCAGGACGACGCGGCCATCGTTCGCGCCGTGGTACAGATGGCCCGCAGCCTCGGCTTACGCACCATCGCCGAGGGCGTCGAGGACGAGAAAATCCTCGACTACCTGCGCATCTACCATTGCGACGAAGCCCAGGGCTATCACATCGCCCGGCCGCTGCCGGCGGATCAGATGACCGCTTATCTGGTGGCGGAGCAGGATCGGATCGGCGGCGCACAGGCAGGCCGCCAGTAGTCCGGGCGGGAAAATCGGTTGGGGCTATAGTGGGCGGAAAGGAGCCCGCCATGAAACGCCTGTTCGTCCTATGCACGACCTTTCTTCTGTTGTCTGCGTCCGCCTGGTCGCAGACGCTGGAGATCATCCATCTGCGCCACCGCAATGCCGAGCAACTGCTGCCGCAGGTGCAACCCTTCGTCGGGCCGGCAGGGACGGTGACCGGAATGAGCGACAAGCTCTTCGTGCGCGCCTCGGCGGCCAATCTGGCGGAAATCCGCAGACTCGTCGCCAGCCTCGATACGCCGCTGCGTCGCTTGATGATTACCGTAAAGCATGACGGCAGCAATGCCGATGCAGGGAACGGCGCAGGGGTCTCCGGGCGCATCGGCGTCGGCAACGGTGCACCGACGGTGAGTGGCACGGCACGCGTCTACAGTACCGAGCGCATCAGCCGGCGCGACGCCAACCAGCAGGTGCAGACCATCGACGGCGGACGCGCGGCGATCATGGTCGGGCAATCGATGGTGCTGCCGCTGCGGCGGATCATTGTCACGCCGATGGGCGCTATCGTTTCCGAAACCCTGGTGCAGCGCGATCTGGGCACCGGCTTCGTCGCCGTGCCGCGCCTCAATGGCGATCAGGTAACGCTGGAAATCAGTCCGCAGGACGACACGCCGGGACCAGTGCCGGGTTCGGTGAATACGCAGCGCCTGGTGACGACGGTCAGCGGTCGTCTCGGCGAGTGGATCGATCTCGGTGGCGCGGCAGGCGAGGAGAGCAGCCGCGAGGCTGGCATCACCCACTACGGCACTCGTTCGGCGTCCCGCCAGCGCCGACTTTTTCTGAAGGTGGACGAATTGCCCTGATTCCCCTTGGTTCCGTGGGGAATAGCGCCTCCCGTTCGCAGGTATGCTGCGGGTCCATTTCTGTTGCTTCACTGCCATGTCTGCTTCCGCCGCACCTTCCTTTCGCCGCTGGCTGCCCTTGCTGGCGCTGGTCGTCCTCACCCTGACCTGGGGCTACACCTGGGTACTGGCCAAGCAGGCGCTGGCCTATGCGCCGCCCTTCGCCTTCGCCGCCGAGCGCTGCGTCGGCGGGGCGCTGGCGTTGTTGCTGGCGGTGAAGCTCACTGGTCGTTCGCTGACCCTGGTAGCACCCGGTGCCACGCTGGCCATCGGCCTGACGCAGGTCGCCGGTTTCATGCTGTTCCAGACCTGGGCGCTGGTGGAAGGCGGGCCCGGCAAGACGGCGGTGCTGATCTTCACCATGCCGATCTGGACTCTGCTCATGGCCTGGCTGGTGCTGGGGGAGCGCATCCGTGGCGGGCAGTGGCTGGCGGCGGGGAGCACACTGATCGGCCTGCTGCTGATCATCGAACCGTGGAACATGCACACCAGCCTGTTCAGCAAATTTCTCGGCGTCTCGGCGGCCCTGTGCTGGGCGGTGGGCACCATCCTCATCAAGCGCCTGCGCGGCCAGCATCCGGTGGACCTGCTGGTGCTGACGGCCTGGCAGATGCTGATCGGTGCCGTACCGCTGGTGCTGCTGGCTTTTGTTATTCCCGAGCGCGCCACCGACTGGTCCTTCGGCTATTTCGGCATCCTCGCCTTCATCTCGGTGATCAGCACGGGCATGTGCTGGTGGCTGTGGATTTACATCCTCGACCGCGTGCCGGCCTGGGAGGCGAGCCTGTCGGTGCTGGGCATTCCGGTGGTGGCGATCCTTTCCTCGCGGTTGCTGTTGGGCGAGGATTTTCGCCTGCCGGAAATTGCCGGCATCGTGCTGATCGCCACGGGTCTTGGCTTGTTGTCGCTGCTCGGCTGGCTGGCTGCGCGCAGGGCCGTGGCCCCGGTTCTCAGCCGACCATGAATTCCACCAGCATGCCCGAGGTCTTGCGCAGGCGGCGCGAGAGCAAGCGGGCGAGGGCATGGGTGAAGCGGTAGGCAAGCAGCGGATGTTCGCGGGCCATGTCCTCCAGTCCGCTTGCGTTGAGCGTCAGGAAGGTGCAATCGGTTTCGGCGACGCAGGTGGCGGAACGTCGCTCATGGTCGAGCAGGGCCATCTCTCCGACCAGTCGCCCGCGACCTTCGTAGGACAGCAGCTGGCTGCCGTGCTCGCCACCCTTGAACACAGCCAGCTTGCCATCCGCCAGGATCAGCATGTAGTCGCCAGGGTCGCCTTCGTCGAAGATCACCGCGCCCTTGGGCTTGCGCAACAACTCCATATGGCGGCCGACGGCCTTCAATTCGGCGTAGGAGAATGCAGAAAAGAGTTCGAGTCCGTCGAGAAGGTCCGCGATGTCGGCGATCATGGATATGCCCTTGGTAATATTGCATGACAAAGGCCGATTCTAGCTGCTTCCGCTCCTGGCGGTGCATTGCTCGGGGGGAGCTTGGTGGTGCACCGGGCGCAGGTTATGATGCCGCGCCCCATGTCCGATCTTGACCGCATCTTCTCTCCCGACGGCCCGCTGGCCGCTGCCATCGATGGCTTTCGCCCGCGACCGCAGCAACTCGACATGGCGCGGCGCATCGCCGCCGCCATCGAGGGCAATCTGGCCCTGGTGGCCGAGGCCGGCACCGGCACCGGCAAGACCTTCGCCTACCTTGCGCCGGCGCTGCTGTCCGGCGGCAAGGTGATCATCTCCACGGGCACCAAGACACTTCAGGATCAACTCTTCAACCGCGACCTGCCAACGGTGCGCGACGCCCTCGGCGTCGGCGCCAGCATCGCCTTGCTGAAGGGCCGCGCCAACTACCTCTGTCCTTATCACCTCGAACGCTCGATGACTGCCGGTCGTTTGACCAGCCGCGAGGAGGCGGCGCATCTGCGCAAGATCGCCCGCTTCGCCGAGCGCACCAAAACCGGCGACAAGGCCGAGTGTGTCGATGTGCCCGAGGAATCCGGCGCCTGGCTGGCGGCCACTTCGACGCGGGAGAACTGCCTCGGCCAGGAGTGCCCCCACGTCAAGGGCTGCTTCGTTCTCGCCGCGCGGCAGGACGCATTGGTAGCCGACGTGGTGGTGGTCAATCACCATCTGTTCTTCGCCGACGTCATGCTCAAGGACGACGGCATGGGCGAGCTGCTGCCTGCCTGCAACACCATCATTTTCGACGAGGCGCATCAGCTGCCCGAGGTGGCCGGCCTGTTCTTCGGCGAGAGCGTGTCCACCAGCCAGATCATCGATCTCGCCCGCGATACGCGCAACGAGGCGCTGACCGCCGCCAAGGATTACCCGCCGCTGCAAACCGCCGCCGCCGATCTCGACAAGGCGGCCCGCGATCTGCGTCTGGCGGTGAAGGGCGAAAATCTGCGTCTGCCGGCAGTGAAGGCGGAGAGTGAGCCGGGCTTCACTGCGGCCGTGCAGGGGCTGGCCGATGCGATTGCCGAACTCGGTCGCCATCTCGATGCCCAGGCGGATCGGGGCGAGGGCATCGTGAACTGCCAGCGCCGCGCGGCGGAACTGGCGGCGGGGCTCAAGCGCTGGCGCAATGGCAACGGCGAGGAGGGAGAAGATCTCGTCAAATGGGTCGAGGTGTATTCGCAGGCGATGTCGCTGAACCTGACGCCACTGGACATCGCGCCGATCTTCCAGCGCCAGATGGAAGGCCATCCCCGCGCCTGGATTTTTGCCTCGGCGACGTTGGCGGTCGGTCGCGATTTTTCTCACTACTGCGGCGAGCTGGGTCTGGGCGATGCCGACACTGCCATGTGGGGCAGTCCCTTCGACTACGAGGCCAATGCGCTGCTCTATGCGCCGCAGGCCATGCCCGATCCCAACAGCGCCCTCTATCAGGAGGCGGTGGCCGAGGCGGCCTGGCCGGCGATCCGCGCTGCGGGTGGCCGGGCCTTTGTGTTGTGTACGAGCCTGCGCGCCATGCGCCGCATCCGCGAGCTCTTGCAGGAGAAATTGCTGGCGGAAGGACTGGACCTGCCGCTGCTGATGCAGGGCGAAGGCTCGAAGACCGAACTGCTCGACCGCTTCCGCTTCCTCGGCAATGCCATCCTGGTCGCCAGCCAGAGCTTCTGGGAAGGCGTGGACGTGCGTGGCGAGGCGCTTTCGCTGGTGGTGATCGACAAGCTGCCCTTTGCGCCGCCCGACGATCCTGTGCTGGCGGCGCGCATCGACCGCCTGCGCGAGGCAGGGCGCAATCCCTTCATGGAATACCAGTTGCCGCGCGCGGTGATCAGCATGAAGCAAGGCGCCGGCCGCCTGATCCGCGATGAGGATGATCGCGGCGTGCTGATGATCTGCGACCCGCGCCTGATCGACAAACCCTACGGCAAGGCCATCTGGCGCTCGTTGCCGCCGATGCGGCGTACCCGCGTGGTGACGGATGTCGAGGCCTTCTTCGCCGGGCCGGTACAATCGACCCATGAGTGAACACGACTGCATCGATCTCGCCGACCGCCTAAACGCCGGTTGCCAGTGTGTTTCGCTGGATTCCGTCCGGCTCGCCGCCGAACTGGAACGGGTCAGCCCTGGCTTTCATGAAGAGGTGATGGCCGGTCGGCCACATTTGTTTTCGGAATCCGTCACCTTTGTCAGTGGCGAGCACATCCGGCGCATGGCGGCGCTGATTACGGCCATCGAGCGCGTCATTGCGCTGCCTGCCTATCAGGCCCATGTGCTGGCCTGGGCGCCGGCGAGCGCGCAGCATCCGTCCCCGGTGCGGGGCGTCTTCATGGGTTATGACTTTCATGTTGGACTGAGCGGTCCACAGCTCATCGAGATCAACACCAATGCCGGTGGCGGCCTGCTCAATGCCCTGCTGGCGCGGGCGCAGAAAGCCTGTTGCGATGAAGTGGAAGCCTTGCTGCCGGGCGACCTCGCTGTCGATACGCCAGAGCACCTGTTCCTCGCGATGTTCAAGGAAGAACGCCGTCTCGCCAGCGCCGACTTTTTGCGCACCGTTGCCATCGTCGATGAAGCGCCGGCAACCCAATACCTGCATCCCGAGTTCGTGCTTTTTCAGCGCCTCTTCGAGCAGGCCGGCATCAAGGCCGTGATCTGCGATCCGGCGGAGCTGGTTTTCCGCGGCAGCGCCTTGTGGCATGGCGAGACGCGCATCGATCTGGTCTACAACCGGCTCACCGATTTCTCTCTCGATACGCCGGCCGCCGCTGCGCTACGCGATGCCTGGCTGGCCGATGCCGCCGTGATCACGCCGCATCCTCGCGCTCATGCCCTGTATGCCGACAAGCGTAATCTGGTGACGCTCTGCGAAGATGCATTGCTCGCATCCTGGGGCGTTGATGCCGATACGCGAAACACGTTGGCTGGCGGCATTCCGCGTACCGAACTGGTGTCGGCGGAGCAGGCCAACGACTTCTGGGCACGACGCAAACAGCTCTTCTTCAAGCCGGCGGCGGGCTATGGCTCCAAGGCTGCCTATCGCGGCGACAAGATGACCAAGCGCGTATTCGAGGAAGTGCTGGCTGGCGACTACATCGCCCAGGCCCTGGTGCCGCCCTCGTCGCGGCGCCTGGCGGTGGGCGGCGAGGCAGTAGACCTCAAGCTCGACCTGCGCAACTATGCCTATGCCGGCCATGTGCAACTGATCGCCGCGCGCCTGTGGCAGGGGCAGACCACCAATTTTCGCACCCCCGGCGGCGGCTTCGCGCCGGTGTTGGCGGTGCCGTGCAAAGAGCCGGTGAAGGACTACTCGAAGTAGTTGTTGGTGGCGCGGGCGAAGGCTTCGTAGAGCGGCGGCAGTTTCAGGCCACGCTTTTGCATCTGTGCCGGACGCATATAGACCACGAACTGGCCGGTGGCGAGCACGGGGATGGATTTTGGTGCGACCTGATCCTCGATGATCCGCACAGCCATTTTTGCCGCAACTTCGCCCTGCTCGTAGCCGGATGTGCCGATGGCTATCGTGCCGCCATCCTCGACATAGAAGCCGTTGGTGCCGATCAGGGGAATGGGCGAGTGCTCCTCGGTCCATTTGACGACCTCCGCCGGTGATACGAGTTCGCGGCTGTCGGCCGTACGCGTGAGACGACGATAGTTGGTGGTGATGACGATGTCGGCCTCTCCCTTCAGTCCGCCGATCATCTTTTGCCATTCGTCGTAGCTGCCCACCAGGTGCGCACCGACATAGCGGACGGAGGACCATTTGTATTCGTCGATGTGTTCGACATCCTGCTTGACCGATTCGGAACGGTCGCCGACGACAACTACCCGGGGCGCCTTGCCATCGGTGGCCTTGATGCCGGTATCGGCGATGGCCCGCTCCAGGGCAGCAAGCTGCTTGCGCTCGAAGATGCCGGTGACGTTGCCGGCCTTGTCGTAGCCATAGGGTTCCATGTCGCCATTGAGGCCGGCAAACACGATGCGGGTTTTGGGGTGGTCTACATAGAAACGGGCGGCATATTTCTGGGCATCGTCATCCACCGCGATCAGCACGTCGGGCTGGAATTCATCGATGGCGCGACGGGCCTGGGTGCCGGCGGTTTCCTTGTATTCCTTCCAGGGGTGGCGCTTGAGGTCCATGTAGTGCCAGCGCGCCGAATAGAAGGAGTGTGTATCGAGCACGCGACGAACGCCGGTGTTGACGTCGCGGGTCCACACATATTCCGTATCGTAGGACTGGAGGACCATCACTCGCGGGCGCGTGAGATTGGTCCACAGGAACACGCCGAGGGTGCATAGGATGAACAGGCCGATGAGGGCGCGTTCGATGGTGTTGCGCGTGATTGCTTTGCTCATAGCAGTCCCAGGGCCTTCCAGTAGGGCAGGGAGGCGTAGACGGCGAGAATCTTGCCGAGATTGATCAGCGTGTTGAAGCGCAGGAACAGGCGCTCGTCATTGATATCGGATTTGGCGAGCAAGTCCCGGAACTGGATGTAGTAGGAGCACTGGTAGGGAAAGAACCACATCTCGCCCAGCATCAGCACGATGAAGCCGACGACCCAGGCGTTGATGCCGTAGGCGGTGGCCAGCGGCATCATGACGGCGGCGACGATGACGATGGTGGTGCTGATTGGCACCACCAGGCGGATGACGAAAGTGATGCCGGCGAGGATGGCGATGAAGAGCGGGAAATTGCTGCGCATCAGTTCGCCCAGCGGGGAGAGATGTTCGGCCAGCCAGTTGTCGAGGCCGACGGCATTGAAGGCGCCGACGATGCCGACGATGCCGGCCAGGTAGACCAGAAAAGGCCAGTCGATCTTCTCCTTGAACTCGTCCTTGCGCAGAAAGCCGAAGACCAGCAGCACGTAAAGGATGGCGACAGCAACCCAGGGCGGCTGTATTTTATGCAGCGAGGCAGTCATGACGCCAAGCATGAACAGGGCGACGCCGAACACGGCGGACCATTCACGGGTTCGCATCGGGCCGAGCAGCGTCAGCTGTGCCGCCAATTGCTCCTTCGACAGATGCAGGCGTTCATCGTGGCGCAGCATCAAGGTCATCAGGCCTGCATACAGCAGCAGCATCACGGCCCCGGTCAGGGCGGCGGCGACGAACCAGAACAGCCACTGGAACTGCATCTGGGCCTGGATCGGCAACAGGCCGAAGATGACGAAATTCACCGATTTGCTGGACAGGAAAACGGCGGAGAGCAGGCTGGCACCGGTGAAGGTGGTAATTGCAAGGCCGGTGGCTGCCTTGCCCTTGCGGCGAGCGTGGAGGATTTCGGCCATGTCGATGGCCAGTGGCGCCAGCAGCACCACCCGGCCGTTGATCGATGGCACCATCGGTGTCAGCAGGAAGCCCGTGAGCAGCAGGCCGAAGTTCTGCCATATTTCACGGTTTGGCAAGCGCAGCAGCAGCCAGACCAGGAAGCGATAACTCAGACCGGAGGCGACGATGACCGTGCTCAGGCCGAGGATGCTCATGGCGAGGAAGAAGCCATCCGAGGCGAAGCCGGAGAGAACCGCCGAGGGCGGCGCGATGCCGAGGACCAGTATGGCGAAGATGGCAAAGATGCCCGGTACGTACTCGTCCACCAGGCTGAACACCCACATGCAGATGGTGGCGGCGAAGACCGCCAGGAACAGCGCGGTATTCTGGTTCATGCCGAAGTTCGGCGCGGTGAGGATGATCAGGGCAGGCAGCAGGATGGCCAGCAGCCAGCCGGCCACGTTCATCCAGTTTCCGTTTTCCCCTTTTTTTGTTTTTGAGGCTGAGGGCGGGGCAGGGTTGGCTCCGGGGAGGGCCAACCCACGGAAGAATTCGCTGCGCAATGACGGGTTGCTCTTGACCAGCGCCTGTGCACTGGCTCGCGGGATGATCAGTGCCGAGACCGGTGTGGCGGCGATGGCACTGCCCAGATAGTCGCTCAGACCAACGGCGGTTTCCTCTCCGCACAGACCTTGGCGCGACAGCAGCGGTTCGCTGTGCTGGCGCTCCAGACGGACGCTGCCTTCGCGCAGGACATACAGCTTGTCAGCGCTGCTGCCCGCTTCGTAAAGGGCTTCCCCGACGGCGAACCAGTGCTCGGTGACGTGTGGCAGCGTACGTGCGAGGCTTTCGTAGGAGCATTGACCGAGGATGGAGTTGGCCAGGAGCGGTGCGACGATAGCCTGGTCGTAGTCGGCCGGCAGGGGAAGGGCGGAATCGGTCATGAGGCCGGAGTGTGGGTACAGGGGTACGGGAAATCAGTCGGGCCAGCCGCTATTGCTTGTCATCACTACTTGTCACAAGCGGCGGCCTTTTTCCCATCCGGCATGATGGCGTCGCAGAAAAGGGTCTCCGCCTTCGATACGCTGCTGATGGTGGCGCCGGTAAGGTCGGCGCCGGTGAAATTGGCCTGGTTGATGTTGGCACCTTCAATGTGGGCATTGACCAGTATCGCGCCGGTGAAGTCGGCGCCACGCAGATTGGTATAGGCGATGGTGGCGTTGCTGAGGTTGGCCCCGCGCAAGTTGACGCGCAGCATGTTGGTATGCCGCAGGTTGGCGTCCGTGAGATTGGCTTCGGCGAGATTGGCGCCTTCGAGATCGGCGCCGCTCAGGTCGATGCGTTTCATGTTGGCGCCGTTGAGATCGGCGCTGCGCAGTCGGGCGTTGCTGGCGAAGGCATCGGTCAGGTTGGCCTGGACCAGCGAGGCGGTGACGAAATTGGCATTGGTGATTTCTGTCGCTTCCAGATTGGCACCATTGAGCTGGGCGAAGGTGAGATTGGCGCCGCGCAAGGTGGCGCCATAAAGATCGGCCCTTTGCAGGTTGGCCTTGGCGAGGTTGGCGCCGGACAGGTCGGTGCGTTTGAGATTGGCGTGGATCAGGATCGCGCTTTCGAGCTGGGCGTCAATCATGGTCGACTCGGGGAAGCCGGTGTTGTACAGATAGGCGGCGGTGAGTTTGACCGAGTTCAGTTCTTGGCGCCGGAAGTTCTCGTAACGAAGGTCGCACTGGACGCATTCCTGGGTCTCTGCGAAGCGTTTGACGTCGTCTGGCTTGCCCGCCGTGACCGGCACGGAAAACAGGATGCCGCCGGTCATGAGGACGAGTGTGGCGAGATGGAGACGAAGTGGGCGCATTCCGGGTCTCCGGCTAGTAATAGAGGAAATCAACGACCTGATGCAAGCGTTCGGTGAGCGTTGCTTCCTTGGCCCAGCGTTCGAGCGTAACGTCGCCGGTACGGAATTCTCGGTACAGCGGTGTCGATCCCAGGTGGTGGAAGACCGAGGCCAGGTTGGGGTAGGGTTTGAACCAGTCAATGTAGCGGGCGCGCAGTTCGCTCAAGGCGGCGCTGTCCTTGTTGCCGATCACGCTGCCCTTGCCTGCTTCGTCGCGGTAGACATATTCGGCGCGGCGCGGCGTCAGCAGGATCAGCACTGAACGCTGGAAAGCACTGGTGTCGGATCGCGAGAAAAGATATTGCAGTATCGGAATGTCCTGCAACAGGGGCACACCGTCACGGGTCTTGCTGGTTTCCTTTTCCGAGAGTCCACTGAGGATCAGGGTTTCGCCGAAGCGCATCACGATCTGCGAATTGACTGTGGTTTTCGTGGTCTCGATCTTCAGGCTGTAGGTAATGTCACTGCTGGGTGCCTTGAGAAAGGTACGTTCCGCGATGACGTTGAGTCGTACACGGTCATCGTCGAGGAATCTTGGCGTGATGGCCAGTTTGACGCCGATTTCCTTTTCGATCTGGATGGACCCACCGACGCTGCCCGTTGCCACTGCACCGGCATTGATGTTACTGCCGGAGAAGAATTCCGACTTGACGCCTTCGAGGGCGGCAATGGTCGGACGGGCAAGCACTTCGTTGCTGTCGCTGTTGGCGTTGGCGATGTTCAGTGTGTAGTCCAGGGCCTTGAGCGAGATACTGCGTGTGATGGTTGAACTCTGCGAACTGGCTAAGGTGCCGGCTGCGAGGTCGCGGGTAATGGTGTCTTTGTTTTCTTTCGACATCGCCCCGAACTGAAGGGTCAGGCCATTCAGCAGGTTGATGCCCTTGCGGGTCTTGACCAGGTCTTCGGTGCGCAGGATGACGACATCAACCAGCACCATGCGGTCGGCGCTGGGGCTGACGCCACCCGCCGCGACATCGATGCCCATACCCGGTTGCATGCCACCAGGCGCGCCAGGAGGAGGAAAGCCGCCACCGGCTTGTCCGTTGTCGGCGCCGGGCTGTTGATTGTCGCCATCGCTAAAGGTGCCATCCCCAGGAGGAAAGCCACCACCGGGCGCTGAGGGTGGTGGTGCAAATTGCGCCTTGATGACATCGGGGTTGCCACTGTGGAAGCGGGTCCAGCCTTTCACCCTCTCCTCGAAGCGGCGCAGTGCGCGCGGGTCGGATTCCGCTTTCCGGTAGCGGTCCAGATAGGTTTGCGCCTCGGTGGGCTTGTTGATGGCGGCCATGACGATGCTCATGGCGCGCATCACACGCGGCTGTCCGGGGGCCAGCACATCCAGTCGCCCCAGCGCGGCGGCGGCCGTGGTCGGGTCTCCTGCGTAGTAGGAGGCCGTCGCCAGCTGATAGAGCATGTCGGCGTCGTTGTCGGCATACAGCAGGGCTTCGGCGAAAATCGTCTGAGCCACGGCGAACTGCTTCTGGTCGAGGTACAGGTTGCCGAGGAAGTAGCGTGCCAGCCAGTTGCTCTTGTCGAACTGGAGCGCGAGCTTGTAGCCTTGTTCGGCGAGGCCGTACTTGTCCGCGTCGCCCTGGGTCGCCATCAGGTGATAGGCCAGTCCGTTGAGCAATTGCACATAGGAACTGGTCGGGTCCAGCTTGAGTGCCGAGTTCAGGACCAGCGATGCCTTGTCGAGTTCCCTTTGCAGCAGGTACTCGATGCCCGCTGCGGCCAGCTTGCTCTGTTCGCCAGTGGGCGCGCGGACCTTCAGGCGTTCGAGCAGGGACTGGCTTGTCTCCTGGGGTGTGGCGTCAGCCCAGACCGGGTAGCTGGCGAGGGCGATGAGGGAGGCTGCCGTTATGCCGGTTCCCAGGCGAAACAGGCGGGACGCAAATGTTGCCGAGTTCATTGGATGCCGATCTCCCGGTACTGGCGGGCTGCGCCCGGGTGCAGGGGAATCAGGATGCCGTCCCGCGCCATGGTTTCCTTGCCGAGGCGTTGCAAGGCCGGATGCTGTCGCTTGAATTCGGCCAACTCGCTGGTCAATGCGCGGGTCAGCCGGTAGATGGTTTCCTCGCTCATGTCCGAGGAGGTGATCAGCGTGGTCTTGAAGCCGAAGGATGGAATGGCGTCGGGGTGCCCGGCATAGATGCCGCCCGGAATGCTGAGGCGCATCAGGCTGGGATAGCTGGCCAGGATGCGATCAATGACCGCCGATGGAATGGCGATGATGACACCGTCGCATTCCTCGATCATGCGCTTGTAGAAGGGGGCCGGCATACCGAGAGCCTGGACGATGACATCCACTTCGTTCTTGCAGAAGGCGTCGCCCATGCCGTCCGTGCTGTATTCGGTGATCGCCGCGAAATCGCTGGTCTTGGCATCGACGGCTTCGAGGATCATGCGGACGATGCTGCGCTGGCTCGAACCACGATTACCGATGTTGATGCGCTTGCCACGAATTTCCTCGAAGCGGGTGATGTTTGCCTTGCGCTTGGCCAAGACCGTGACCGGTTCGTCATACAGCGAGGCGATCATGCGCAGCGTCGGGGCGGGGCCACGGGAGGCGAACTCGCCGGTGCCGTTGTAGGCGTCATAGGCCAGATCGGTGCGGGTGATGCCGGCATTGAGTTCGCCCGAAATGACTGCCTGGATGTTGTATTCCGAGCCGCCGGTGGAATAGGTCAGGCAGCGCACCAGTTCCGTCAGCCGATGTTTGTTGACCAGTCGGCAGATGGCCTGGCCGACCGGGTGGTAAACACCGCTGGTGGATGCCGTGCCGAGGGCGACGAATTTTTGCATCGGCGGTTCAACTGCGACGGCCGTCCCGGCAAGCATCCAAGCCACGGCGGCGGTCAGTTGCAAAATTGTTCTGCGCATCTGGATTCCTGAAAAACCGGAGGGCCGCCATACCAGCGGGTGGGCATTCGCTCACGGGCATGGCCGGGGCATTGCGGAGCGTTGCCGAGTGTATCGCAAACGCATGGCGTCCGGATAGTAAAGCCCTTTTATGGGGGCTCACGGTCAGGAATGGCGCTGTTATGACGCCGCCGGCGCCAGGGCCGGCGGGTGCGGGTGCCCAGGGACTACTTCAGGACTTCCTGCATTCCGAGGATTCCCGGTGCTTGTTGTTGATGTCGAAAACGTCCATGTAGTACTTGCCATCCTGCTTGCGCGCCCTGGCGTAGCCGCCTGCCTGCATGCGCAGGCCGACACCATCGCCCTGGTCCTGGCCCAGCGGTTTGCTGGGGTCGATCTGGAAGGCGTTGCCGCAGCGCAGGTTGTAGTACTTGCCGCCATCAGTCTTCACGGACAGGGCCATCTGTACCAGTGCGTCCTGCTTGCCATTCGAGTTGCAACTGGCGTTCTGCCAGTTGCAACAGGACTTGGGCGATTCCTTGCCGTTGGGCTTGGGGTCCAGATAGGCCTTGAACATGTTGAAGCCGACGCCGGAGAATTGCACGGGCTTGTCGGTATCGTTGTAGACGCAATAGGCATGGACACTGCCTGACAGCAACAGACCTGTCGCGAGAGCGAGAATCGGCTTGATCTTCATTGATTTCCTCGTGGGTGAGTTTGCGATGATGCCTCCATCATGCCGATGGTTGCGGCCGAATGCTAGAGGAGGCCAAACGCTGAGTCCATACGGCGCTTGCCGTATTGGCATGGTGCTGGCGCATAATTCCGTTCCCCCTTGTTTTCCTGTCGCCAATGAAAGCCTTCGCCATCGCCGGCTATTCCGGGTCCGGCAAGACCACCTTGCTGGAAGCGCTGATCCCACGCTTCGTCGCGGCCGGACTGCGCGTGTCCCTGATCAAGCACACCCATCACCGTTTCGATGTGGATCAGCCGGGCAAGGATTCCTGGCGTCTGCGCGAGGCCGGGTGCAGCGAGGTGATGCTGCTGTCCGGGCAGCGCTGGGTGCTGATGCACGAACTGCGCGGTACCCCGGAGCCGAGCTTCGAGGAGCAGTTGGCGCGCTTTTCCGATTGCGATCTGGTGCTGGTGGAGGGGTTCAAGCACACGCCGGTGCCAAAATTGGAAGTACATCGTCCCCTGGTCGGCAAGCCGCTGCTGGCGGGCGAGGTCGATAACATCGTTGCCGTCGCCAGCGACGAACCTGCCGCCGTGGCGGTACTGACTTCGCTGCCGGTGCTGGACCTGGCCGACCGGGACGGTATCGTCGATTTCATCCTGAAACACCAGGGATTCCGCTGATTGCTTCCGCTGCTATAGTCGAACCATGAAAATCCTCTTTTTTGCCGGCCTCCGTGAAGCGCTCGGCACCTCCTCGATTGAACTGTCCGCGCCGGAAGTTGCCTCCATCGCGACCATCGGCGCCCTGCGTGACCACCTTGCTGCGCGCGGCGAACCCTGGGCCGCACTGGCCACGATGAAAAATCTGCGTGCGGCGGTGAACCAGCAAATGGTGCCGCTGGATGCACCGGTGAGCGAGGGCGATGAGGTCGCCTTCTTTCCGCCGGTGACCGGGGGCTAGCGATGTCGCCGTCCTTTACCGTCAGCGTGCAGGAAGCCGATTTCGACGTCGGTGCCGAGCTTGCGGCGCTGTCAGCCGGCCGCGACGACGTTGGCGCCGTGGCCAGTTTCGTCGGCTTTGTGCGCGCCGACAAGCTGGCGGAAAAAGTCGGCGCTGACGGGACGGCGAATGTCCAGGCGATGACCCTCGAACACTATCCGGGGATGACCGAAAAGGCGCTGGAGGCCATCGTCACCGAGGCGCAGGGGCGCTGGGATATCTACGGCGTGCGGGTGATCCACCGGGTCGGTCGCCTGTTGCCGGGGGATCGCATCGTTTTTGTGGCGGTGTCTTCGGCCCATCGCGGCGAGGCTTTCGCTGCCTGCGAGTTCATCATGGATTATCTGAAGACGCGTGCGCCTTTCTGGAAGAAGGAAGACACTGCCGCCGGTGGCCGCTGGGTCGATGCCCGCGATACCGACGATGCGGCGGCGGCGCGCTGGCTGACCTAGAAGTCACTTAGCGGTAACTTAGCGGTAGCTTCGGCACCGGTTCTGCAACTCTTCGCCCCGCTCTGGTGCGGCCGCGCACCGTTGATGCCGCCGTTATAAGTAGGGGTATCACCGACTTGCTTATGGAATATCTTCGACGGATCAATGCCGGAGGCGATTCCTTCTGGCTGGCCGGCGGGTGGTATCGGCTTTGCTTATGTCTGTCCATGACGACCGCCAACCCCCGCATCGAAACGCCCCTTGCGGCTACTCCGGCCCCCCGGTTACTACCGGGACTTCCCTGGAGCGAACTTGTCCCTCTGTTCAGTGCGGCCCTGGCTGGCCTGATCGCTGGCGCGGGCGATGAGATGTGGCGCTGGCTGACCTTGCCGCTGGCGCTTCTTGCTTTTGGTGTCGGCACAGCCCAGGCGCGCCGGCGCCAGTATCTGGCGCGGCAACTGATCGGCTTTGCCAGTCGCATCGAGGGCCGTGATTTGACGACGCGGCTGAGTGCTTCCGGTGCCGGTGACGCAATGCTCTTTGAAAGCATGAACGCGATGGCTCGGGCCTATGTGCGCCTGGTCAGCGACCTGGCCCGTGCATCCCGCGAATTGGCCAGCGTGGCGGCGGAGAGCAGCGCCAACGCCGGACAGGGCGACGAAGGGGTACGCTCGCAACGGCAGATCACCGTGTCCTCGGCAGCGACGCTGGAAGAATTGACCGCCAGCGCCGAGTCCTCCAGTGAGCAGGCCCGCGAGGCGGCCACGCAGGCGGAAAGCGCCTGGGATGCGGCTCGCGAGGGTGCACAACGGGGCGAAGCCCTCGACCGGCGGATGCAGGCCGTGGTTGTCGGCATGACCGAGTCGGGTCGCTGCGCCGATGCGCTGGAAAGCCAGTCCAGGGAAATTGGCGTGATCGTCAAGACCATCGCCGAGATCGCCGGGCAGACCAATCTGCTGGCGCTCAATGCGGCCATAGAGGCGGCTCGCGCCGGCGAGACCGGTCGGGGATTCGCCGTCGTTGCCGACGAGGTGCGCAAGCTGGCCGAGCGAACCACCGACGCCACGCGTGACATCCAGGCCCGCATCGGCGGGCTTCAACAAGGCATGGCGGGCATCGCCGAGCCGCTTGAACGGGCGACGGCGGAAGTCGCCGAGGGCCGGCGTGAGGTGGATCAGGTATTGGCGGCTCTCGGTCGCATCGCCGAGCAGTCGGCGTGCACCCGTGCCGCGACTCAGGCGATTGCCCATGCCGCCGAGGAGCAGAGCCTGGCCAGCAGCCGCATTGCCGGCGAGGTCGAGCAGGTGGCGCGGCTGGCGGAGGACAACGAGCGCCTGGTCCACGACAACCGGGAACTGGCGGGCTATCTCGAACAGATGGCCGGCAACCTCGATCAGATCATCCAGTCCTTCCACTACGAGTGAGGTCCATCATGGAACTGTTGCTAACTTCCGCCCTGATCGTCCTGTTGGCCGGCGGGATCGCATGGAGTCTCGCGCGTCGCCGTCGCCACCAGCGCAGCGTGGCTGACGTTCGCCAGGCGCTCGCCGACTGCGCGTTGCTCCAGCGCCTGGTCCAGGCCATGCAGCAGCATCGCGGCATGAGCAGCGCCTGGCTTTCCGGCGACGCCAGTTTTGCTCGCCGCCTCAGCGAGCGCCAGCGCGAGATCGATGCCTTGCTGGCGGACTTCCTACATGTGGCCGAACGCGAAAACGACATGCCCTGGCCCTGTCTGACGCGTAACGATGCTGCCGCCTTTCGCTTTCATTGGCAGCAGATGGTCGGCGGCCTTGCCCAACTGACGCCGGAGCAAAGCATCGCCCGTCATAGCCAGCAGATCGCCCAGCTCCTGGGCTGGCTGGCGGCGCTGGGTGAGGCGCGGGTGGAACTCGCCGCGACTGGCATCGACGGCAATCAGGCCCGCAACTATGCCAATCGCCTGCCAGCGCTGGCGGAATGCCTGGGCCAGGCCCGTGCGCTGGGCAGCTCGGCAGCAGCAGCTGGCACTTGCGCCCCCGTGGGTCGGGTCCGCCTGCTGTTCCTGTCGGCACGGGCCGAGACCCTGTTGGGGCAGGCGCAGCAAGCGGATGCAGTTATGCGGGGTGGGGCAGTCGGTCGCGCCGTGGCCGCCGTGCAGACGCAACTGGCGACGATTCGCGCTGCCATCCTTGAGGGCACCTCGATAACAGTGAGTGCTGCGAGCTACTTCGAGGTGGCGACTACAGCGATCGATGCAATCTACGCCTGGATGGAGGAATGCGGCGGTGGCTTGGGGCGGGCTCTTGATGAGACGGGTGCCGCAACGACGGGCGATTATGCCGTCGGGTTGGCCACTTCCACTCGATTGCGGCCGCCAGCCTTGGCGCGATAGAGCGCTTCGTCGGCGCGACCCAGTGTCATGTCGGCACTGGCGTCGGATGGCAGCATCGTGGTAATGCCGATGCTGACCGTCACAGGAACAGGCTGGCCGTCCTGAATCAGCGGTGTTGTCGCCACGGTATGTCGCAAGCGCTCGGCAAAACTGAGCGCGGCCTCCGCGTCGGCGGCAGGTAGCAGAATGGCAAACTCTTCGCCGCCAACCCGGCCCGCCGTGTCGATCTTGCGCAGGCTTTCCTGCATCAGCCGGGCGAAGTGGCGCAGTACCGCATCACCGGTGGCATGACCATGGGTATCGTTGACGCTCTTGAAATGGTCGAGGTCAAGCATCAGTACGGTGATCGGCAGGTCGAGGCTGCGCTGCGCGCGAGCCAGCTGATCCTCCATGCGGTCAATGAAATGCCGGCGATTGGACAGTCCGGTAAGAAAGTCGGTGGTGGCCAGTTCGATCAACTGGGCTTCATTGGTCTCAAGGTCGGCCAGCATTCGGTTGAAGCCTTCGCTCAAATGCCCGACCTCGTCGTGACGGCTCGTATCGACGCGAAAGCCGCGTTCATCCGCCCGTACTCGCTCGAAGGCCTTGGCCAGCCGGTTCAGGCCTTCGGTCAGCCAGTTCGCCATCAGCAGAGCGAACAGATAGCCGAGGGCTGTGGCAAAAACGATGTACAGGACGCCTTGCAACTGGACTGAGCGAAGATTGCTGTTGATCGGCGTCTGGTCCACACCCACGCGTGCCCAGGCGATCAGCTTGGCGCCAGCAACGACGGGCGCCGCGATATCCACCAAGGCATCGTTGTTGACCAGCACGACCAACTGCGGGGGCCGACCGATCAGGGTGCGACTGGTGTTGTCCTGGGCATGCTGTCCGATGTGGCGCTGGTCGCTATGGGTCAGCACCCGTCCATCCGGCGTCAGCAGCATGACATAGCGCACATGGGGATGTCGAGCGACGGATTTTGTCACCTCTTGCAGGCCTACCACATCATCGGCCATGACCCAGGAGACGCTGCTGACGGCGAGGGTTTCCGCCAGGTGGCTGTTGTTTTCGAGGCTTTGGTGGCGCAGGAAGTTGCCCTGTCGCGCCACCAGGTCGATCACGAGAAAACTCATCAGCAAACCGTGTAGCAGCGTGATGCCTAGGATCAGCCGCTGGCGTATTGTCAGTGAGTTCAGGTAGTGAGCGATGCGGGTTGGAATGCTCATTCCTCCAGCGGCCTGACCGTGCGGGAAAACTCGGTGATGAATTCACGCACGGGAAGATAGGTATCGTTGCTGGCAATTTCGAAGCGCGACAGGGGCAGACGCGTCAGCGCCTTTCGTCCTGCGGCATCAGTGTGCAGCGAAAATAGGATATCGCCGACCTTTTGCAGCAGATCCGGCGGGAAGTCGTCTCGTGCCATCAGCGAGTTGTTGATCAGGGATTCGGTTTGCCATTTCACCCGCAATTCGGCGGCACGGTCAGGATGGTCGCGCTGGAAGGCGAGCCACGGTGGTGGCCAGGTGGCGCCAGCTACCGTGTTGCCCAGGTACACATTCATGATGGACGATTCCTGCGAGCCGACGTAACGGGCCTCATAGCTGCCCACGGGTACGCCGTGTTGATGCAAATAATGCTGGGGCATCATGGTGGCGGCGAGTGCCGTTTTGGCGGGAAAACTTACCGCCTTGCCCCGAAGGTCGGATGGCTTCTCGATGGGGCTGTCGTGGCGAACGATGACGATGCCGCGAAACGACTGATCATCCCCCATCTTGCCGAAAACCCGATAGCCGTGTCCCATGGCATTGACGGTCTGATAGGGATTCGGCAAGGCCAGGTCGAAATGCCGCGCGTAGAGCTTCCTGTCGAATTCCTCGTAGTTGCGAGAGGCTTCAAGCACGAAGCGAACTTCAGGAATGCGGGCGTTGAGCGTATCTACTATCGGCCCATAGACTTCAAAGAGGCGGGACGGGTTGTGCAGTGGGTGGATGCCGAAGCGGTATTCCTTTTGCGTCGTTGCACCCGCCGGACGATCACTGAACTGTGGCTGGTAGCTTGCGGCGGGATCGTTTTTTCCGCAGCCGGTGAGATTCTGTAGCAGTACGATTACCAGCGCCACCAGCCACCGGGCCATGTGGCTGAAGGCATGTCTTGCAGCCAGCGAATGGGACCAAGAATCCATTTGAAGTGGATCATAGTCCTATTAACCATGCATGCCTATCCGGTTTCCCTCACCTTTGATGGCCAGATGCCACTGATGTCGAGACTCAAACGCCGAAGCGCGATGTCGACTTGCGCAGCGCTTCCGACAGTGCCAACAATTCGGTTGCGGTGCCGGCGGTACGACGGGCGTCCTCGAAATTCCGATCAGTGATGCTGGCGATTTCTTCCACGCTGCGGGCAATTGATTGGCCGGCAGCACTTTGTTCGCGGATTGCTCCAGCGATCTGGTTCAGCGTCGTCGTCACTTGCTGCGCACCGTTGCGGATGCTGGCGATGGCAGTACCCGCCTTACCGGACATCTCGACCCCGCGCGAGGCTTGTTCCACACCCTGGTCCATGCTCGAAACGGCAATATGGGTACCGTCCTGAATGCGGGCAACGGTATTGGCGATTTCGGTGGTGGACAGGCTCGTACGCTCCGCCAGTTTGCGTACCTCGTCGGCGACGACGGCAAAGCCCCGGCCCTGCTCGCCGGCACGGGCAGCCTCAATGGCGGCATTGAGTGCCAGCAGATTGGTCTGGTCGGCGATTTCGCGGATTGTGTTGACGATGGAACTGATTTCCTTCGAGTGTTGCTCCAGTTCCCGTATCCGCTCCGAGGAAGCGTTGACCGAGGCGGCGAGTCCGTTGATGTCGGCGGTGGTTTCATCGATCACGCGACAGCCTTCGGTGGCTAGGGTGCCAGCCTCGACGGAAAAATCGTGGGCCTCCATGGCGTTATGGGCAATGGCGTCGATGCCCACCGACATCTGCTCGACGGCGGCTGCAATACCTTGCGTGGAACTGCTCTGGGCGGCAAAGCGTTCGGTGAATTGATCGGCCGCTGTCTGCATTTCCTGCGCCTGCTGGGCGACGCGGCCGGCATCAGCGGAGACTTCCGCGATCATGCCGCGCAGGTTCTGCTGCATGCCGGCCACGGCGGCCAGCAGGCTGGTCGTGTCACCGGGCGCGACCTCGATCCGGCCGGTCATGTCACCGGCGGCGATCTGGCGGGTGATGGCCACCGCGTGCGCCGGTTCGCCCCCGAGGGAACCTACCACTGCCCGGCGCAACATCAACAGCGAGGTGCCGATCAGCAGCAGGATCACCACGCCGCCGCTGGCCAGTTGCAGGGCTGCTTTCTTGAAGTATGCATTGACGTCATCGAGGTAGATGCCGGTACCGATGATCCAGCCCCAAGGGGCATAGGCCTTGACGTAGGAAATCTTTGCCACCGGGGTGTCCGACCCAGGCTTCGGCCAGTAGTAGTCGACGAGGCCGGCACCATCACGCTTGACGACGGCGACGAACTCCTGGAACAGCAGCTTGCCCTTCGGGTCCTTGAGCTGCGACATGTCCTTGTTTTCGAGTTCCGGCTTGGCCGCGTGCATCACGATGGCCGGTGACATGTCGTTGATCCAGAAATATTCCACCTTGTCGTAGCGCATGGCGCGCACGGCGGCCAGCGCGGCTTTCTTGGCGTCCGCCTCCGACATGCGGCCTTCCTTTGCCGCCTTGTCGAAATCTGCAACGACACCGTGTGCGACTTCGACGAGGTTGCGAACCTTTTCCTGACGGTCGGTTAGCAGCAGCTGGTGTTCAGAATATAGCGCCCCGGCAAACAGAGCGAACAGGGCAACGAGCGTGATGGCAATCGTGATGGCGATGCGATTGCTCAGGGTCAGTGGGCGTCCCATTTGCGGTCTCCTTCCCGGCCTGGAGCGGCCGCATGTGCTGACTGGTTATTGTTATGCCGAACGGTATATCCACGACACAGGCCATGATATGGCTGCGGACAAGGAAAGTTCAAGCCGTGAATTTTGCTTTTCTCGATATTTTGATGATTCATCCTGTGGATTCGCCAAATGAAAACGGCCGGCACACTACCGTGGCCGGCCGTTCTGATGGGGGCGAAGATTACTTGCGCTTGGTGCCGCCAGCCTTCTTGGCCATGTCGCCAACGCTGTTCATCGCTGCCGTCGAGGCCTTGGTGATCTGCTCGAAAGCTGCATTGGCGGTGGCGATAGCCTGTTGGAATGAGGCCATGGCATTCGGGTTCTGCCCCGGCAGGCCCTTGAGAAATGCCTGCATTGCCTCGGTCATGTCCTGACTGCCGCTGGCTAATTGCTCGGTCAGCAGGTGGGAAAACTCGGCTCGTGCCTCGTTGCCGATTTCGGCAATCTGCTGGGCGGCGGCAACCATGCGCTGCGCAGTATCCTGTGCGTATTGAGCACGGAGTTGCATGATCTGCTGCGGGTCCTTGGCACCGGTCTGGGCCTTGGCGTTCTCGACGCCGCTGGCGAACATCTCCTTCGCCAGTTCCGTTTGCAGGGCCATGATGCGCTGCGAATTCTCGATGGAAAGCTGAGCCAGACGCATGGCGGCTTCCATGTTCTTGCGGTGCAGTTCGCTGAATTGTTCCGACTTGCCTGCCATGTGTATCTCCTGTGTTGAGGTGAGTTCGTACTTTCACAATAGCACCAATGCCTTACAAAACACTGACCTGAATCAAGCGACATGGATGTTGATGGAATTAACCTAGTACCATAGTCTGGAATTCCATCCGCCTAAGGAGACTTCATGACCACGCTGATGACGATGTTGGTGCTGCTGGTGGCACTGGAACACCTGTATTTCCTGTATCTCGAAATGTTCCTGTGGACCAAGCCGAAGGGGCTGAAAACCTTTGGCAACACGCCGGAAAAGGCGGAGGCGACCCGCGTACTGGCCGCCAATCAGGGCTTGTACAACGGCTTCCTGGCAGCAGGCTTGGTCTTTGGCCTGCTATATCCCGATGCCGGGGCGGCAGCGCACATCCGCATGTTCTTCCTCGTTTGCGTCATCGTTGCCGGCATTTACGGTGGTCTGACGGCCAAGCGCACTATCCTCTACATTCAGGGCGGTCCGGCTCTGCTGGCCTTGGCGGTGCATTTAATGCGCTGAATCCGGCAGGCTTCCGACTTGAAAATCCGGGGGGCTTGCCCAACCTAGGGGGAAACACTTTTTCGGGAAGGGTCACCTCCATGCGCATCGACAAATTCACCACCAAGTTCCAGCAGGCCCTGGCAGACGCCCAGAGTCTGGCGATTGGCAACGACCAGCAGTTCATCGAGCCGCAGCATCTGCTGCTGGCCCTGCTGAACCAGGAAGACGGCGGTACGACGTCGCTGTTGGCCCGTGCCGGCGTCAATACCGGCGGTCTGAAGACGGCCCTGGCCAAGGCCATGGAGCGACTGCCCAAGGTGGAAGGCCATGGTGGCGACGTCTCCATCGGTCGCGATCTGGGCAATCTGCTCAATCTCACCGACAAGGAAGCGCAGAAGGCTGGCGATGAGTTCATTGCCTCAGAGATGTTTCTGCTGGTCCTGGCCGCCGACAAGGGCGAGACCGGTCGCCTGCTGAAGGAGGCCGGGCTCAACCGCAAGGCGCTGGAAGAGGCCATCAAGACCGTTCGTGGTGGTGCCACTGTCAATTCCCAGGAAGCCGAAGGCCAGCGCGAGGCATTGAAAAAGTACTGCCTCGACCTGACCGAGCGCGCCGCCCAGGGCAAGCTAGATCCGGTTATCGGCCGCGATGACGAAATTCGTCGTGCCATTCAGATTCTTCAGCGCCGAACCAAGAACAATCCGGTACTGATCGGCGAGCCTGGCGTGGGCAAAACCGCCATCGTCGAGGGCCTGGCTCAGCGCATCGTCAATGGCGAAGTGCCGGAGACGCTGAAGAACAAGAAGGTGCTGGTGCTCGATATGGCCGGTCTGCTGGCTGGTGCCAAATATCGCGGTGAATTCGAGGAGCGCCTCAAGGCCGTGCTCAAGGAAGTGGCCATGGATGAGGGCCGCATCATTCTTTTCATCGACGAACTGCACACCATGGTCGGCGCCGGCAAGGCCGAGGGCGCGATGGATGCGGGCAACATGTTGAAACCCGCCCTGGCGCGTGGCGAGCTGCACTGCATCGGTGCCACTACGCTGGACGAATACCGCAAGTATGTAGAGAAGGATGCCGCCCTGGAGCGGCGCTTCCAGAAGGTGCTGGTGGACGAGCCCAGCGTCGAATCCACCATCGCCATCCTGCGCGGCTTGCGCGACAAGTACGAGATGCACCACGGCGTGGACATTACTGATCCGGCCATCGTTGCTGCCGCTGAACTCTCGCACCGCTACATCACCGACCGCTTCCTGCCGGACAAGGCAATCGACCTGATCGACGAAGCGGCGGCCAAGATCAAGATGGAGATCGACTCCAAGCCCGAGGTGATGGACAAGCTCGAACGCCGCCTGATCCAGCTCAAGATCGAGCAGGAGGCGGTGAAGAAGGAGAAGGACGAAGCCTCGCAACGCCGCTTGTTGTTGATCAAGGACGAGATAGATAAGCTGGAGCGCGAACTGGCCAACCTCGACGAGATCTGGCGTGCCGAGAAGGCCCAGGTGCAGGGCTCCACCCACATCAAGGAAGAGATCGACAAGCTGCGCGTGCAGATGGCCGAGTTGCAGCGCAAAGGGGCTTTCGACAAGCTCGCCGAGTTGCAGTACGGCCAGTTGCCGCAGCTCGAAGCGCAACTCAAGCAGGCTGAAAAAGTCGGCGCTGGCGAGACGGCGAATTTGCCGAACGCGGCGAAGAAATTGTTGCGTACTCAGGTCGGTGCCGAAGAAATCGCCGAGGTGGTGTCACGCGCCACCGGTATTCCCGTCAGCAAGATGATGCAGGGCGAGCGCGAGAAGTTGCTCAAGATGGAAGACAAGCTGCACGCCCGCGTGGTGGGGCAGGACGAGGCCGTGCGCCTGGTGTCGGATGCCATCCGTCGCTCCCGCGCCGGTCTTTCGGACGAAAACAAGCCCTACGGTTCCTTCCTCTTCCTCGGCCCTACGGGGGTTGGCAAGACCGAGCTGTGCAAGAGCCTGGCGGAGTTCCTCTTCGATGCCGAGGATCACCTGATCCGCATCGACATGAGCGAGTTCATGGAAAAGCATTCCGTCGCCCGCCTGATCGGCGCGCCGCCGGGCTATGTGGGTTATGAGGAAGGCGGCTACCTGACCGAACAGGTGCGGCGCAAGCCCTACTCGGTCATCCTGTTTGATGAAGTGGAGAAGGCCCATCCGGATGTCTTCAACGTGCTGCTGCAAGTCCTCGACGACGGCCGCATGACCGACGGCCAGGGCCGCACCGTGGACTTCAAGAACACCGTGATCGTGATGACCTCGAACCTCGGCAGCCAGATGATCCAGCAGATGTCCGGCTCAGATTATCAGGTGGTGAAGATGGCCGTGATGGGCGAGGTGAAAACCCATTTCCGTCCCGAGTTCGTGAACCGCATCGACGAGATCGTGGTCTTCCATGCGCTCGACGAAAAGAACATCGCCGGCATCGCCCGCATCCAGTTGCAATACCTGGAGAAGCGCATGGGCAAGCTGGACATGCAGCTGGACGTTTCCGACGCAGCGCTGGCGGTGATCGCCGAGGCCGGCTTCGATCCGGTCTTCGGCGCTCGACCGCTCAAGCGGGCGATTCAGGAGCGCATCGAAAACCCGCTGTCCAGGCTGATCCTTGAAGGCAAGTTCGGTCCCAAGGACAAGGTGAAGGTGGATGCGGACAAGGGCCAGCTCGGCTTCACGAAGTCCTGAGTTTCGCTGTTTGTTTTAGTAGATCAGGGCTGTCGTGCTTCATGGGCACGACAGCCCTTGTTTCGTTCCTGTTGCGCTCAGCCGCGATGGGGATTGCCGACACCCTTGTGCCAGCCGACATGGCGACCGTTGTCATTGTGGCGCTGGTTGCTCTGATGGCTTTGACGATCATCGCGGCGATCATGGCGATTGTCGCGGGCGTCGTGGCGACGGTCCTTCTTGTCGTGCTTCAACTCGGCGCGGTCATGGCGGAGTTCCTTCTTGTCCTGGCGCATCTCGGCGCGTTCCCGGTGCATGCCGGCCTTGTCGCCTTCCTGCTTTTCGCGCAGGTAATCGCGTTGATCGTTGCGCAGTTCGCGCTGGTCGTTGCGGATTTCGCGGCGATCCTGGCGGACCTCGTGGCTGTCTTGGCGCATCTCGCGCCGGTCGTTGTCGGCGGCGCGGGCCGGGCTGATGGCGGTGAGGGTGAGCAGGCTGACGGCGATCATGCCGAGTTGCAGGGACTTGATGTGCTTGGCGTTCATGGAGTTCTCCTCGGGTTGGCGGACCGCGCTCTGGCGCCGTCCATGGAGCGCAAGATAGCGACGAGTTTTCGGGCGATCTGTGAGCGAGTGTCAGCAAATGTATCCGTCCGCCATTTCGGTTAGCATCGGGCGATGAATCCGAATACCTCCGTGCGTGCCGACGCCGCAGTGATTGGCCTGGTGGGCGTCTGCCATGCCACCTCGCATCTGTTTCACCTTTTGTTACCACCGCTGTTTCCGCTGCTGATGCCGGAGTTCGGGCTCGGTTTTACCGAGGCCGGATTCCTGCTCACAGTGTTCTTCGCCATCTCAGGCGTGGGGCAGGCTTTTGCCGGCATCGTGGTGGATCGCTACGGCGCCCGGCGCGTGTTGATGGCCGGTATCGGCCTGCTGTCGTTGTCGGCCTTCCTGCTGGCGACGGCGAACAGCTATCCGCTGCTGCTGGCAGTGGTGGCGCTGGCCGGGCTGGGAAATTCGGTTTTCCATCCGGCGGATTTTTCCCTGCTCAACCATAAAGTCTCGCCGGCTCGCTTGGGCCACGCCTTTTCCGTGCATGGACTGTCAGGAAATCTGGGCTGGGCCATTGGCGCCATCATCGCCGGGACTGTGATGGTCTGGGCCGGCTGGCGGGGCGCGGGCATTGCCGGCGGTATGGTGGCGGCACTGGTCGTGGTGGCCCTGCATTTCGCCCGGCATCTGCTCGACGATCCGGCGCCAAAAGTCGGCGCTGGTGATACAGCGAATGTCGCGACAAACATCGCGGCAAACGTCGGGCCAGAGACTGGCTCGACCTTCGGTTTTCTCGGTGTGCCGGCGGTGTGGCTGGCCTTTCTGTTTTTCCTGTTGGTGACGGCGGCCTTCGGTGGCTTGCAGAGTTTCTCGGCGCCGGTGCTGGGGGGCATCTACGGCCTCACACCCGGCCTGGCGGTGGCGGCATTGACCGGCTATCTCGTGGGCAGTGCCGGCGGCATGATCGCTGGCGGCTTCGTCGCCAGCCACGTCAGCGCCCATGATCGGGCGGTCGGCATCGCCTTGTCGGTCGCCGCACTTTTCGCCGGCGTGCTGGCCAGCGGTCTGCCACCGGCCTGGGCGGTGATTCCCTTGATGGCCGGCGTCGGCATTGGCGTCGGCATGGCGGGTCCTTCGCGCGATTTGCTGGTACGCCGCGCGGCGACCGAGTCGGTGCCGGGCGGACGTACTTCGCCGGCATTCGGTCGCGTATATGGTTTCGTCTATTCGGGCCTGGACGTGGGCATGGCGGCGGGGCCTGTGGCTTTTGGCGCGCTGCTCGATGCCGGCGGCCGCGATGGCGTGCTGCCGGGCGTGGCCTTGTTGCAGGTGCTGGCGGTATTTACCGTGCTGGCCATGGGCCGGCGTGTGTCGCCTTCGATCAGCCCGGCATGACGACGCGGTTGCGACCGTCGTGCTTGGCCTGATACATGGCGGCATCGGCACGGCGTAGCAGGCTGTCGATGTCCTCGCCGTCGCGCGGGTAGATCGCGATGCCGATGCTGAGGGTGATGGCGAGTTCGGTACCCCGGATGCGGTAAGGCGCGCCGACCACGGCCAGCAGTTTTTCGGCGAGGGCGCGGACTTCGGCTTCATCGACGATCTCTGTGGCGAGGACGACGAACTCGTCGCCACCATGGCGGGCGACGGTATCGGCGGCGCGAACGTTGGCCAGCAAGCGGGTGGCAACTTCCCTGAGCAGCAGATCGCCCATCTCGTGGCCGTGGATGTCGTTGACCGGCTTGAAGTTGTCGAGATCGACGAAAAGTAGCGCAAAGCGTCGGTCGTAGCGACGGGCGGCGGCCAGGGTCTGGGTGATGCGGTCGTGCAGCAGCGCCCGGTTGGGCAGATCGGTCAGGTGGTCGTACTGCGCCATGTGACGAATCTTCGATTCGGCTTCCTTGCGGTCGCTGATGTCGGCGATGACGCCGATCAGGCCGATCATGTTGCCGGCCGCATCGCGCAGATGGCCGCCGGAGAGATGGCCCCAGAAGCTGCTGCCATCGCGGCGCTGATAGAGACGCTCCAGGTCGATGCGCTGGTCTTCCGGCGAGGCCAACAGCCGCAGGGTGCGTTGCCGGGCTTCGTTGCGTTCGTCGGGATGCACCAGGGAGACGTACTCCGTGCCACTCAATTCCGCCGCCGGCCAGCGGAACATTTCGGCCATGTGTTGATTGACGTGGTTCAGGTGGCCCTGTCGATCCACCAGGAAGATGGCGACGCTGGAGGCGTCGTAGATGGCGCGCAGCAGGCTTTCCCGATCCAACAGCTGCTGCCGGCTGTCGACGAGTTCGCGGCGAATGGTGCGATCACCGTCAATGAGCACGGCCAGGGTCATCGACGACAGGCCCAGCATGGCGTAGTAAAGCCAGAAATACAGGGCCTGGGCCTCATCGGCGATCTGCCCGAAAAAGCCGGTGCCGCGAATGTCGCCGGCGTGGGCCAGCAGCAGGCTGCCGAGCAGGGCGATGCTGGTGGCGGTAACGCCGAAACGCAATGCGCACCAGATCATCAGCGGGAAGACCAGGAAGCCGACGGGCAGTGGTTCTTCGTCACCACCGAGGCGAACGAAAAATACCAGGTAGTGGATGACGGCGAAAACCACCGCATACAACAGGGCATGCAGCTGGGATGTCGGACTGGGCGATCCGCGATGACACAGCAAGCCGAGGATGCAGGGGGTGACGAAGGCAAGGCCGAGAGAACTACCCATCCACCATTCCGTCCACGCGTTGTGTTCGGCAAAACTGATGCTGGCGGCGTAAGCCGTGATGGCTGCGGCGATCACGGCGGCGGCGAGAATCAGCAGCAGATAGCCGCGCAGGCCGGCGGTACGCCAATCGCGGCAGCCGAGCAGATGGAGCAGGCCGGCGGCAATCAGGGGTTCGAGGAATAGCGCGAGCGCCAGGGGCATTGCCGACTGGATCGACATGCCCGGTAACAGAAGGGCGCCGACGGCGCCACCGAGGGCGGCGGGCCAGTAAGACCAGCCACCGACCAGGATCGCGGCAAGGGCGAGACCGGACGGTAGCCAGATAACGGGGGCAAGGGATGGACGGAGAAGACCGTAAGGCGTCAGGATCGCAAGCAGCAGGCCAGCCAGCGCGACCGAGGCGACGCGCGTCGCGTAGTGCCGGTATGGAGGCCACACAACATCCGTGGCGCGGATCGGCTCCATTGCTCCTCTGCTGGGATGGTTATTGTTCTGCCCTCAATCTAGCACAGCCAGGGCAACAGCGATGAAGTGCCCGCATTTCCTGCCCGGTCCGGGGTAAAGCATGATTTATAGAATGGGTATTATATTTAATTGATATATGCCTTTTGGCATACAATTTCATTGCCTGCTGTTGTCGGGGAGGGCGGGGAGTTCATGTTGTCCTTTGTATGTCCTGGAGGTCGGGGATGAGAAAAAGCATACGCTTGCAAAGCTTGTTGATGATCATGGCCGCGATCAGTCTGGCGGCGATGCTGGTGCTTTCCTTCCTGTTGCTGACCAGCCTGAATGCCAACTTGAACGAGCAGAAACGGCAGTCGATCCGCGAGCGGGTGGAGATGGCGGAAAGCTTGGCCCGTCACTACGAAACTCAGGTTCAGGCGGGGCGACTGAGCCGGAAGGAAGCCCAAAGCCAGTACCTGAACACACTGCGCCAGATACGCACCGGCGGCGATGGTTATTTCTGGGTCAATGACACCGCCGCGTATATGGTGGTGCATCCCTACATGCCCGAGCTGGAGGGCAAGGACATCAGCTATATCAAGGATGCCGACGGCAAGTCCATCGTGCTCGCGTTCGTCGATATGGCGGTTCGGCATGGCAGCGGTTTCGTCGCATACTCCTGGCCCAAGCCAAACACGAGTGTTCCAGAACAGAAGCTCTCCTACGTCAAGCTGTTCGGTCCCTGGCAATGGGTAATCGGATCGGGCGAGTATCTGGACGACATCCACGGTGCTTATTGGAATGAGGTCCGCGTGGTGATTCCCGTTCTCGCGGGTGTCGCGCTGTTCTTCATGCTGGCGATATTCTGGCTGCGTCGTCAGGTACTGGTGCGGATCGGCAGCGACATGCAGGATGCCGTCACCATTGCCGATCACTTGTCGCGGGGCGACCTGCATTCCCCGATTGCCTTGCAGGACGACACGCGCGCCGGTCCGGTCGATACCGTCATCCACTTGTTGCAGGCCGGCCTCAATGTGTTCACCTCCGGTGCACTGATGCGTCGTCTGAACCGGCGCAAGCAGGCCGATGGCGAGCGGCAGCGGCTCAGCGAAGCCCTCAAGCAGTCTCAGGAAGCAATCGCGCTGGCCGAGGCCGATTTGCAGTTCGCTTACGTGAATCCGGCCTTCACGCGCTTGTTTGGCTATACCGCGGAGGAGCTGGTGGGCCGGCCGATGCGGCTTCTGCAAGTGGTGCAGCCTGGCAACGGCAATCCTGAGGAAACCGCCCGGATGGCGCGGGAATCTGGTTTGTTTCGCGGCGAAGTCCTGCGCCGTGCCAAGGATGGCAGGGATATTCCCGTGTTGATCAAGATGGCGCCGGTGTTTGACGAATATCGGATCGTGACCGGTTACGTCGCGACTATGACGGACCTGAGTGAGATCAAACATGCGGAAGCGGAGTTGCGGGAGAGCGAGGAAAAATTTCGGGCCATTTTCGATCAGACCTTCCAGTTCATCGGCCTGCTGGATATCGATGGCCGGACGATCGACGCTAATCGCACTGCCCTCGCTCTTGTCGGCAGGACGCTTGCGGACGTAGTCGGCAAGCCATTCTGGGACACGCCCTGGTGGACCCATTCTCCGGAACTGCAAGCCAGGTTGAAGGATGCCGTAGGGCGGGCGGCCAAGGGCGAGTTTGTGCGCTTTGAGGCTTTTCATCCCGATGGTGAAGGTCGCATTCATCATGTCGATTTTTCCATCAAGCCCGTTCGCGATGCCGACGGCCGCATCGAGATGCTGATTCCCGAGGGGCACGACATCAGCGAACGGAAGGTCGCCGAGACCGAGGCCCGTCAGCGCCTGGAGGAAATCAGCCGGATCAACGCCGACCTCAAAGCGCTCAATACCAAGCTGACCCAGAGCCAGAACCAGCTAATACAGTCGGAAAAAATGGCTGCGATCGGCGTGCTAGCTGCCGGCGTGGCCCACGAGATCAACAATCCGGTCGGCTTCATCCAGTCGAATATCTGCACCCTTGGAAAGTATGTCGGTGATTTCCTGAAGGTGGTTAACGCCTACGAGGATGCGGAGCGGCGATTGCAGGATCGCAAGGACGCCTTCGCCGATGTCCATCGCCTGCGCCAGGAGGTCGAATTCTCCTACGCGCGGGACGATGTGCCGGGTTTGTTGGCCGAGTCGGCCGACGGACTGGCGCGGGTGACCAAGATCGTCAAGGATCTCAAGGACTTTTCCCGTCTGGACATGGGTGAGCAATGGAAGGTAGAGGATATCCATATGGGATTGGAAAGTACTCTCAACATCGCCTGGAACGAGTTGAAGTACAAGTGCGAGATCAAGAAGGAGTACGGATGCTTGCCCCCGGTCGAGTGCCTGCTGTTACAGCTCGATCAGGTCTTCATGAACCTCCTGGTCAATGCGGCCCATGCTATCGAGGGGCACGGTACCATCACCCTGCGCACGGGCACCGTGGGTGATCGCGTGTGGATTGAGGTAGCCGATACCGGGACGGGCATTCCGCCGGAAAATATCAAGGCGGTGTTCGATCCCTTCTTTACCACCAAGCCAGTGGGCAAGGGCACCGGCCTTGGCTTGTCGGTGTCCTACAGCATCATCGAAAAGCATCACGGCAATATCGAGGTCGAGAGCGAGCTGGGGAGGGGCACCACTTTCCGTATCTGGCTGCCGATCAGGCAGCCCGTCGCGACTTCAGGAGAGTTGGGCGTGGCGCGGGCAACTGACGAGGTGGTCGTTGACCATGCCGGTGGCCTGCATGTGGGCGTACATGACGGTGGGGCCGATGAAGCGAAAGCCGCGCCGCTTGAGCTCCTTGGATAGGGCTTCGGCCTGTGGTGTGACCGGCGGTACTTCCTTTAGCGAACGCCAGCGGTTGATCTTTGGTCGGCCATCGACGAACTGCCACAGTAGATGGTCGAGGCTGCCGCCCTGTTCGTAAAGATCAAGTGTGGCGCGGGCGTTGGTGATGCTGGCGGCGATCTTCAGGCGGTTACGGACGATGCCGGCGTCGCCGAGCAGGCGGGTGACATCCTTCTCGCCATAGCGGGCGATTTTTTTTGGATCGAAATTGTGAAAGGCGCGGCGATAGTTCTCGCGCTTGCGCAGAATGGTGATCCAGGAGAGGCCGGCCTGCGCCCCTTCCAGGATCAGGAACTCGAACAGGGTCCGTTCGTCGTGACAGGGCACGCCCCACTCCTTGTCGTGATAGGCGACGTAGAGCGGGTCGGTGCCGCACCAGGGGCAGCGTTCTTTCATGCGATGTAGCATCCTTTGAATTCGGCGGCGGGCTCGCGGGGGCTGAAGACGTAGAGCGTCAGATCCAGCGGGCCGGCGAGGGCGAAGCCGCGGTCGCCCCACGGATGATCCTCCAGCGGCATGCGCACGGCAAGTCCCTCCTTGGCCAGACGGGCGTGTTCCGCATCCACGTCCTCCACTTCAAAGTGGAGCCAGACGCCGGCATAGGCGGTCGGCGGCGTCGACTGGTCCTGGGGTTGCATGAACTGGAGGCTGGAACCCTTGTTGCCGAATTCCAGGTTGATGTAGCAGCCAGCGTCGAAGCTGACGCGGGCGTCGAAATGGCGGACGAAGAAGTCGCGGCAGATGGCGGGGTCGGCGACGGTAAAGCCGGGCGAGGCGGTATGAGCGTGCATGACGGGTTCCTTGTGTTGGCTTGAGAACGGCGCATTTTGCACAAGCCCTCCTGCCACCGTGATGTCAGGAGCGCCGCCGAGGCGCTCATGCCGGGGTGTTATCCTGACAGCGTCCTGTCAGTAGCCATTCCTTTCGCATGCGTCGCGCCGACCGCCTGTTTCAGATCGTTCTCCTGCTCAACCGTGGCCGTGCCGTGACGGCTCGCGAACTGGCGGAGGCGCTGGAGGTTTCCGAGCGGACGATCTATCGCGATGTGGCCGATCTGTGTAGCAGCGGCGTGCCGGTGGATGGCGCGGCTGGTGTCGGCTATCTGATGCGCAAGGGCTATCACCTGCCGCCGCTGATGTTCGACGCTGATGAACTGGCGGCGCTGGCGCTGGGCAGCCGCATGGTGCAGGGCTGGGCCGATCCAACGCTGGGGCGGGCGGCCGAGCGGGCCTTGCTGAAGATAGAGGCGGTGCTGCCGGAGGACAAAAAAGTCGGCGCTGGCGGGACGGCAAGCAGCGCAGCGAAAAACGCGGCGATGATCGTCCCCGATTTCCACATTCCGCCGGCCATGGTGGCGCCGCTGGGCATCCTGCGCGGCGCCATTCGCGATGGCCGCAAGCTGCGCTTCGCCTACCGTCGTGCAGATGGCGAGGATAGTGAGCGCACGGTGTGGCCGCTGGGCCTGTTCTTCTGGGGCGATACCTGGACGCTGGGCGGCTGGTGCGAATTGCGCAAGGAGTTCCGCAGTTTTCGCATCGATCGCATGGCAACGCCAACGGTGCTCGACGAGCGTTTCGAGAGCATCGGCGGACGCAGTCTCGAAGACTACGTCCGTGCCGTCAGTTTCTAGTTCAGCAATTGCGGATTGGGTGATTCAGGCCGCGGCCAGTTCCTCGTTGCGCCGCCTTCTTGGCGCCTTTGGCTTCTTGAAGGTGACGTGAGGCTCCAAGCCTGCGGTGGTGGCCATATCCATCAGGGCGTCAAGCGAGAACAGACTAATTTTGCCGCGCATCAGATCGGACATTCGCGGCTGCGTGATGCCGAACAGGCGAGCGGCTGCGGC
Source organism: Rhodocyclaceae bacterium (assembly GCA_030824275.1). Classification (GTDB taxonomy): domain Bacteria; phylum Pseudomonadota; class Gammaproteobacteria; order Burkholderiales; family Rhodocyclaceae; genus JAVBXY01. Next base: position 140,002 of record JAVBXY010000003.1, read on the forward strand.
CTGGGTCCTATCGCTATTCTTGACCCAAGCCTCCAAGGCCATCATCAACTCGGCGCGGGCGCGCATGCTCGCGGCTTGCTGAGGCGTGTTCTCGACGGCATCCCACACGCTGGCAAATGTTTGATCCTTGCTCATGATCGCCGATCCTTTATCAAGTTCTTGAGCCGTGTTCGTGCCAGCTCGATGTCTTCCTGTCGGGTCTGCTGCGTTTTTTTCTGAAAGCAATGCAGGACATAGACCGCATCAGCCAGCTTCGCCAGATAGATCACGCGGAAAGCTCCGGTGGCGTCCTTGATCCGAATCTCCTTGACCCCTGCGCCGACAGCCGCCATGGGCTTCCAGTCACCGGGTTCCTCGCCACGCTGGACCTTGTCCAACTGAAACCCAGCATCATGGCGGGCGGTTTCGGGGAAGGCGCGCAAAGCTTCCAGGGAGTCGCCGAGAAAGGCTATCGGCTTGATTGTCATGGTGCGAAATATACAAGAATCAGTAACTATCAAGCAAGCGGCAGGGAAAATAAAGCTCCGTGAGAATAGGAGCTTGCCTGCGGATGCAGTCTCGAAGACTACGTCCGCGCCATTAGTTTTTAGTTCAGCACCAGCACGCCGCGCTTCAGGCCCGGATCTTCCGGATGGGTCGAGAGCACGAAGCCGAGGCTGGCGACGAAGGCGAGCATGCGCGAGTTCTCGGCCAGGTAATCGCCGTTCATGTACTTGAGGCCACGGCTGCGCGCCGTGTCAATCAGGATGCCCATCAAACGGCGGGCGAGGCCCTTGCCCTGCCAGGTGTCGGCGACGACGATAGCGAATTCGCAGGATTCGCCGTCCGGGTTGGTGGCGTAGCGGGCGACGCCGACTTCCTTCTCCTCGCCGTCGACGGCGACGGTGGCGACGAAGGCCATCTCACGGTCATAGTCGATCTGGGTCAGGCGCGTCAGCTGCGCTGGCGACAGTTCGCGGATGGTGTTCATGAAGCGCATGTAGCGCGCTTCCGGCGACAGGGCCTGGACAAAATCCTGCTCCAGCTGGGCATCTTCGGGCCGGATCGGGCGCACGGTGACCACTGTGCCATCCTTGGCCTGGAAGGTGGACTTGAGGTGCGAGGGATAGGGATGGATGGCCATGTGGTCGTAGCGACCGGCGGTGATCGACATGTTCTCGATGGCGATGCGGGCATCCACGGCCACGGCGCCGTTCTCGTCCACGATCAGCGGATTGATGTCCATCTCGGTGATCCACGGCAATTCGCAGACCATTTCGGAGACACGCAGCAGCACGGATTCCAGGGCGCTCATGCTGACCGGCGGCATGTTGCGGAATTCGCCAAGGCGTGCACTGCTTTTGATCGAGGCCAGCATGTCGGCGACCAGCACCGGGTTGAGCGGTGGCAGGGCGACGGCGCGCTCGCTGGTGTGGGCCTCGACGCTGGTGCCGCCAGGGCCGAAGACGATGGTGGGGCCGAATATCTTATCGCGGGTCATGCCGACCACGAGTTCGCGGCCGTTGCTTTTCTGGATCATCGGCTCGATGGCGATGCCGTTGATGTGGGCGTCGGGGCGATTCTTCTTGACCTCTTCCATGATCTCGAGCCAGGCGTCGCGCACAGCGGCGAGCCCGTTGAGATTGAGGCGCACGCCACCGGAATCGCTCTTGTGCACGATCTGCGGCGAGTCGATCTTCATCACCACCGGCAGGCCGATCTCCTCGGCCAACACCATGGCTTCGGAGGCGGAGCGGGCGATCACGGTTTGCGCGATGGGGATCTGGAAGGCGGCCAGCACGGCCTTGGATTCCATTTCGTTAAGTGCCTTGCGACCTTCCATCAGCGCGGTTTCGATGACCAGGCGGGCCGATTCGAGGCGTGGCGGCGCGTGCTCGGAGATCGAGGACGGCGCCTGCATCAGCAGTTGCCGGTTGAGGTAGTAGCTGGAAATCTGCGAGAACAGGTCGACGGCCGGCTCTGGTGTGCGGAAGGTGGGAATGCCGGCGCCCTTGAACAGCAAGCGGGCCTCGCGTACCTGTTCCTCGCCCATCCAGCAGGTGACCAGGGGCTTGTCGGATTTTTTGGCGATTTCGATCAGGGTGCGGGCAGCCTGAGTCGGATCGGTCATGGCTTGCGGCGTCAGGATGGCGAGCACGCCATCCACGTTGTCGTCTTCCAGACAGGCTTCGAGTGCGGCGCCATAGCGGGCCGGATCGGCATCGCCGATGATGTCGATGGGATTCGACTTGGACCAGGTGGAGGGCAGGGCTTCGTTGAGCCGTGCGAGGGTGGCCTGGTCGAGTTGGGCAAGCGGGATGCCGGTGTCGGAGGCGTGGTCCGCCGCCATGACGCCTGGGCCGCCGCCGTTGGTGATGATGGCCAGACGCTTGCCGCGCGGGCGGAAATGGGAAAACAGGGCCGAGGCGGCGGCGTACATCTGGCCGACGTTGGCCAGGCGCACCACACCGGCGCGGCGCAGGGCGGCGTCGAAGACGTCGTCGGCGCCGACCAGCGCACCGGTGTGCGAAAGCACGGCCTTCTCGCCGGCCGGGTGCTTGCCAACCTTGATCAGTAGCACCGGCTTGCAGCGGGCGGCGGCGCGCAGGGCGCTCATGAAGCGGCGGGCGTTCTTGATGCCTTCGATGTAGAGAAAGATGTTTTCGGTGCGCGGGTCGGAGACCATGTACTCGAGGACTTCGCCGAAATCCACATCGGCTTCTGCGCCGAGGGATACGACGTTGGAGAAGCCGACGTTGTTCGGCAATGCCCAATCAAGAATGGCGGTGCACAGTGCGCCGGACTGGGAGATCAGGCCGATGGTGCCGGCATGGGCGCTGCCATGGGCGAAGGTCAGGTTGATCTGGCTGCCGGGACGCATGATGCCCAGGCAATTGGGGCCGAGCAGGCGCATACCATGGCGGCGGGCGTTTTCCAGGGTGGCACGTTCCAGCGCAGCGCCTTGGCGGCCGGTTTCGGAGAAGCCGCCGGAGATGACGATGGCGTTGCGACAGCCGGCACGGCCACAGGCATCGACGATGGTCGGCACCGTCGGTGCCTTGGTGCAGATGACAGCGAGATCGAGTCGTTGCGGAATGGTTTCCACCGACGGATAGCTCTTCTGGCCGAAGACGGTTTCGTGCTTGGGATTGACGAAGAACAGCTTGCCCTTGTACGTCGTGTCGAGCATGTTCCGCACGAGCGTTGCGCCGATGGAATTGGGCGTTTCGGAGGCACCGATGATGGCGATGGACTGCGGTTCGAAGAGGGAGGTCAGGTAGTGCAGGTCGTAATGCATGTCGGCGCTCCGCAGCGGCCCGTGAACGGTCACGGAAAAGGTTGTTGCAGTGCAGCAAATGATAGCATTTTCAAGCCCTGATCGGGTACCCAAAACGCTCAGCGGTTAGCGGTTCTATCCTTGCGAACACGCAGATACTGGCCGAAATGGCGGTCGGCGTTGAGGATGTGATTCACCAGCCAGTCGGTGAGCAGGCGCTTGACGCGGAAGGCCAGATACACGCGGTCTTCATCGCCCCGGTCGATTTCGCTGCGGAGTTCGCCAAAGTATTCAAAGAAGCGCTGATGCTGGCGGGAATGCAGGTCGAGGAAGGGATAATCCTCCTCTTCCATCATCTGTTCCTCGATCATGAAATCGTGGGCAGCGGCAAACTGGATCTGGGCCAGCAGCGGCGGCGTCAGGTTCCAGGCGCCGACGTGTACGGCGCGGGTCAGCGCGTTCATGTCGGCCAGCAGGTTCTGGTGGGCGGCGTCGACAGTGGCTTCGCCGAAGCTGTATTCGTCGCGCCAGAGGGAGGTGAGGTCGGCGTGATGGGTGCGCCGACCCTGGATCGCTTCGTCGCAGAGTTCGAGATAGACACGGGCGGCGAAATCGTCGGGGGCTTCAGTCAGGCAGACGGCCAGTCGTTCCTGGGCACCGGGGATGTCGTCAAGGTGATAGCGGGCCAGGGCCTGCTCGAAGGTTTTCAGGGTGTGGCGCTTGGCAACCCGCAGGGGCGCCGGATCGCCGTCGAAGACTTCATAGACCGACTGGTTGTCCTGCTTGCCGCGAACGTGGGTACGGTCGAGGAAGCGGATCGACCAGGGCGCGGCATCATCGAGGCTGTAGAGCGTGTATTCGCTGATCAGGATCGGGACACGGTAGTCCTTGGTCATGCGCTCCAGGCGCGAGGCGAGGTTCACCGCGTCGCCGATCACCGTGCCGTCCATACGGCCGGCGCCGCCAATGGTGCCGAGGATCACGATGCCGGTGTTGATGCCGATGCCGATCTTGATCGGCCGATAGCCGGCTCGCTCGCGTCCGGCGTTGTACTCGTCGAGTCGTGCCAGCATGGCCAGGCTGCAACGCAGGGCGGCATCCGGCGAGTCGGGGAAGAGCGCCATGATGGCGTCGCCGATGTACTTGTCGATGATGCCGCCATGAGCGGCGATGACCGGCTCCATCTGCACAAGGTAGGAGTTCAGGAAGTTGAAGTTTTCCTGCGGACTCATGGTTTCCGACAGGGAGGTGAAGTCGCGGATGTCGGAAAATAGCACCGTCATCTTGCGTTCCACTTGGTGGCCGAGTTCGACTTTGCGGATATCGTCGATGCCCAGCAGGCTCAGGAATTTGCGCGGTACGAACCGGCTGTAGGCCTCTTCCGTAGTGCTCAAGCGCTCGCGCAGGACGGCGGAACTGTCCTGGGATGTGCTATCGGAAGGATCGTGAAAAACGGCCATGGACTGGCTTGCGCCCTGATTTGAAGACAAAATGATACCCGACATGACTATACATATGAATGAAACTCCATCGCCCTGGGTGCGCCGCTTCGCCCCGTTGATCGAAAAAGGCGGCTCGGTGCTCGACCTTGCCTGCGGTTCCGGCCGTCATTCCCGCCTGTTGGCAGAGCAGGGTTGCCTCGTCGAGGCGCTGGACCGGGATGCCGATGCACTGGCGTTGCTGGCTGGCGTGCCGGGCATCACTACCCGCCATGCCGATGTCGAGGGCGGCCCCTGGCCCTACCATTCACGGGCCTTTGACGGCATTGTCGTCACCAACTACCTCTATCGACCGCTCTTGCCGATGTTGCTCAATGCGCTGGAGGTGAATGGCGTACTGATCTACGAGACCTTCATGGTCGGTAACGAACGCTTCGGCAAGCCGTCCAATCCGGCCTTCCTGTTGCGACAGGGCGAATTGCTCGATGTCATCCGGCGCAAGCTGGTGGTCGTCGCCTTCGAGCAGGGCGAGGTGGTGGGGCCGCGTCCGGCGGTGGTGCAGCGGCTGTGTGCGACACGGCGGCTGGAACCGATGCTGCCCGCTTGAACGCGATTCATACCCCGAAATCGGCGTTTCGTCGCAGGGCGATGGCATCGCTGCTGCCACATGAAATAATCACGTCATGAATCCTGACTTGCGCCGCCTGTTGTTCACCCTGGTCGGTAATTCGCTGATTGCTGCCTTCCTGACTGCCTTGGGCGTTGGCGCTGGCTGGGCGATCAATCTGCTGATATCCCAATGCATCGGCCTGTCGATTTTCTCCACCTGCACCTTTGCCGGGAAACGCTTGCCGGCGGGGCCACGCCGTCTGGCGGGGATGGTCGTCGCCGTTCCCGTGGGCGTGGTGATCGGCTTGGCGCTGGGCATCAGTTTGTCTGGCGTCGGCTGGGTGCACTGGCCGACCGTGGCCTGGCAGGCGGTGGCCATTGGCGTCACGATAGGCGTCATGGGCAGCGGCTTTTTCTACCTGCGGGAACGCAATCTGGCCCTGATCGCCGAGGTGCAGCAACGGGAGAATCGCCGGCTCGAAGCCGAGAAACGGAGCATCGAGGCCCAGCTCAAGATGCTTCAGGCGCAGATCGAGCCGCATTTCCTGTTCAATTCCCTGGCCAACGTCTCGGCGCTGATCGCCGTCGATACGGCCTTGGCGGCGCGTCTGCTGGACGCGCTGATCCGCTACCTGCGGGCCAGTCTGTCCCATACGCGGGCCGATGGCGGCACCCTGAACGACGAGGTGGCCTTGCTCAGCGCCTATCTCGATGTGCTGAAAATCCGCATGGGCGAGCGCCTGGCCTATGTCTTCGATATTCCGCCGGAACTGGGCGCGCTGCCGCTGCCGCCGATGATCCTGCAACCGCTGGTGGAAAACGCCGTGCGCCATGGGCTGGAGCCCAAGGTCGCTGGCGGAACCTTGCGCATTTCGGCGCGTCGCGAAGGCGGTCGACTCCTGATTCAGGTGGCTGACGATGGTCTTGGTTTCGACGATGCGCCGGGCGAAGGCATTGGACTGGCCAATATCCGGGCGCGGCTGGCTGCCTTGTTCGGCACCGAGGGGCGCTTGTCGCTGTCGTCAAAAGTCGGCGCTGGCGTGACGGCGATTGTGGAGATTCCTGCATGAAAGCCATCATCGCCGACGACGAGGCACATCTTGCCAAGCATCTCCAGGCGCGCCTGGCAGCGTTGTGGCCGGAACTGGAGGTCGTCGGTGTCGCCGCCAACGGCATCGAGGCCCGCGAGCTGATCGAGGGATTGAAGCCGGACATCGCCTTCCTCGACATCCGCATGCCGGGCATGAGCGGGCTGGAGGTGGCGGCGGCTCTGCCTCCGGCCTTGGGTTGTCGTTTTGTCTTCGTCACCGCCTACGACGAATTCGCTGTTCAGGCGTTCGAGCGTGAGGCCGTAGACTATTTGCTCAAGCCGGTGGGCGACGAACGCTTGCTGGCGACCATCGAGCGTCTGCGTCGTGCATCCACTCCACCGCCGGCTGCCGACGCCCTGCTGCAACGACTGCAAGCACTGCTGCCGGCTGCCACTTCAGAGCGTCTGCGCTGGATTCGGGCGTCGGTGGGCACGGAAGTGCGGCTGGTGGCGGTGGACGAGGTCTGCTACTTCCAGGCCACGGACAAATACACGGCGGTGTTCGTCCGCGATGCCGAATTGCTGATTCGCACGCCGATCAAGGAACTGGCGGAGCAGCTCGATCCGGAACAGTTCTGGCAGGTGCATCGCGGCACGCTGATCAATGTGCGGCAAGTCGTCGCGGCGAAGCACGATGCCTTCGGCCGAGTGAGCCTGAGTCTGCGCGACCGGCCGGAGACGGTGGCCGTCAGCCGCGGCCACGCGCATCTGTTCAGGCAGATGTAGGCACTGAGGTGGGCACTGAGGATGCGGCGAGGATGCGTGCCGCCAGCGCGTCCAAGGCGGTGGGGCTGAGATCGTCGGTGGCGTAGTTGTCCTTGGTGCCGAAATCCGCGTAGTTGCTGGACTGCGAGCGCTGGTAGAGCGGATCGTAGTGCAGCGTCAGCAGTTCGCCGACGAGCAGGGGAAAGGCCTTCTCTTCGATCAGCGCATGCCAGCGGGCCAGGGTTTCGTTGCTTTGCAAGCCGCGCAGATGCCCCAGGCGCTCCACCAGCCAGGCCGGGTCGGCGATGGCGTAGTCATAGTCGCGCAGCAGGAATTCCACTCGTGCCGGCAGGCTGGCTTCGACGCGCAGGCAGGGTGCGCGGCGGATGGCTTCGATCAGCGCATCAGGAACGTGCAGTTGGCCGATCTTGCGGCTTTCTGCTTCCACATACACCGGACGAGCGGGATCGAATCCATTCAAGGCGGCGAACAGCCCGCTCTCGAAGCGTTTCTGCGATGGCTGTGGATGCCCCGGCAGGCTGCCCAGCACCGAGCCCTTGTGGCGGGCGATTTCCTCCAGGTGCAAGACTTGTGCACCCTGAGTGGCGAGAGCTTCGAGCACACGGCTCTTGCCGCTGCCGGTGGCGCCGGTGACGACGCGGAAATTCAGGGTCGGCGGCAGCAAGGCGAGTTGATCGATGACATGCCGGCGCCATTGCTTGTAGCCGCCTTCGAGGCGCCGTGCGTCCCAGCCGATTTCGCGCAGGATGTGGGTGAAGGCGCCGCTACGCTGGCCGCCGCGCCAGCAATAGACCAGGGGGCGCCAATCCTTGGTTTTGTCGAGCAGGTGGGTTTCGATGTGATGGGCGATGTTCTTCGCCACCAGCGCAGCGCCCAGCTTCTTCGCCTCGAATACGGAAACCTGTTTGTAGATGGTGCCGACCCGCGCGCGTTCCTCGTCGGAGAACACCGGCAGGCTGATGGCGCCGGGCAGGTGATCCTCGGCGAATTCGCCCGGTGAGCGCGCGTCTATGACGGCGTCGAATTCGCCCAGTTGTGCTACCGTTGCCTGGCCGCGATGGGGTGTGCGTACAGGGGGAATTTGTGGCGTGTTCACGAGGCGGTACCGAGCAGGGGCGTGAGGGCTTTCCAGACGTGGTCGAGGATTTTCGGCTGGGCGGCGGCGACGGGATGCAGGTTGTCGTTCTGGTAGGCGGCGCGGTCCTCGGCGATGGGTTCGAGGAGGAAAGGCAGCAGGGCGATTTTTTCGCGCTTGGCCAGTTCGCGGAAGCTTGCTTCGAAGTCCCGTGTGTACTCGGGGCCGTAATTGGGCGGCAGGCGCATGCCGACGAGCAGGACGCGGGCTTTTTGTTTCTTCGCGGCGGCGATCATGGCGGCGAGATTCTCGCGCATGGCGTTCACCGGCAGGCCGCGCAGGCCGTCGTTGGCACCGAGGGCGAGGATCACCACGCCGGGGTGGAATTGCTTGAGTGCGCCATCGAAGCGGCTACGGCCGCCAGCGGTGGTTTCGCCGCTGATGCTGGCATTGGCGACGGTCCAGGGGGAACCCTTCTGTTGCAGGCGCTGTCCGAGGAGCTGTGGCCAGCTTTGGGCAACGGCGATACCGAAGCCGGCGGACAGGCTGTCGCCATAAACGAGTATGGTGCCGCTGGTCTTGTTCGCAGCCAGCGAGGCCGTGGCGGATAACAGGAATATCAGGAAGGACAGAATCTTGAACATGGCGGCAAGCAATGAGACTGTAAGCGCGGTGATCGAAGTCGCGGAGCTCGGCAAGGAAGTAGCCAGCGGCGACGGGAAGCTGACGATTCTGCACGAGATTTCCTTCGCGGTCAGGTCCGGCGAGGCAGTGGCCATTGTCGGTGCCTCCGGTTCCGGTAAATCCACGCTGCTCGGCCTGATGGCGGGGCTGGATGTGGCGACTGCCGGTACGGTACGACTGGGTGGCCAGGATCTGGCGGGACTCGATGAGGATGGCCGAGCGGAGTTGCGTGGCCGGCTGCTGGGTTTCGTTTTTCAATCCTTCCAATTGCTGCCGGCGCTCACCGCTCTGGAGAACACCATGCTGCCGCTGGAATTGGCGGGCCGCTCTGAAGCGCGGGCAACGGCGGAGGCGATGCTGGCCCGAGTCGGTCTCGGCGCTCGCTTCGGCCATTACCCCAAGCATCTGTCCGGTGGCGAGCAACAGCGTGTGGCGCTGGCCCGCGCGTTTGCCATGAAGCCGCAGTTGCTGTTGGCCGATGAGCCGACAGGGAATCTCGATGCGGAGACCGGTGCCCAGGTCATCGACCTGATGTTCGCCATGAATGCGGAAGCCGGCACTACGCTGATCCTCGTCACTCATGACGAGGCATTGGCCCGACGTTGCGGCAGGACGCTACGCCTGGCGGCTGGCCGTCTGCTGAACTAGACGCGCAGCATTGACGCCGCTGCGCACGGCGCCCTCGATGGTGGCCGGATAGTCGCCGGCGACGTAGTCGCCGGCGAGCCACAGGCCTGGCAGTTCGGTCTGCGCGGGCGGTCGCTGGAGGTTCGGTACGCAGGCGAAGGTGGCGCGCTTTTCGGTAATGGTCCAGGTGCGCTCGGGCAGCGGCAGATTGGGCACGATGCGCAGCAACTCGCCGTGAATGGCCAGTTCCAGTTCCTCCGCCGGTAGATCGAGATGACGACCGCGAGCACTGATGACGGCGGCGATCAGGCCATGCTGGCCGCAGAGTGCACCGCGATCGAACAGCCATTGGGCATGGCCCTCGGCAATGCCAACCATGGGCTGTGGCAGTGCCACTTCAGGTGGATAGGCCAGGTAGGTGGTGACGATGGGCTCCCAGTCGAAATTGGCGACCGAGGGGGCCAGTTCCGGCACCAGGCCTGCGAGGTGGTAGGGCGCGACGGCGATCACGACCTGCGAGTACGCGGTGCCGTCGATCATCCAGGCATTTCCTTCACGTATCAGTGGGCCGATGCGCTTGCCGCGCTGTATCCGCCCGCCGTGAGCGGCGATGAAAGCGGCCGCCGGTTCGGGGAACAGGGCCGAGAGATCGACCTGCGGCAGCAGCATGTCGCTGGCCTCGCGGCTACCGGCGAGGCTGTCGCGCAGGACATTGGCCAACACCTGCGCCGAAGCCTGATCGGCCGGTGTGTTGAGGGCGGCGATGCACAGCGGTTCCCATAAAAGTCGGCGCTGGCGGGACGGCGTTTTGTGCTGCGTCAGCCAGTCGCTGACGGTGAGGTCGGGCTCGATGCGAAAGCCGCTGATTTGCAAACCCAGCATGAGGCGGATGGCGGCCCATTTTTCACGCCAGTCGATGCCTTTCGCGCCGATCAGGGCGAAGGCGGTGTGCAAGGGCGCTGGGAGTTTCGGTGCCACCATCAGGAACTCGCCGGGGAACTCGAAACGCAGCGGTGTGCGTTTGAGCAGCACATCCGGGTCGGCACCGACGGCACGCATCAGGCGCAGGGTTTCGCGATAGGCACCGATGAGGATGTGCTGGCCGTTGTCGACGACAGTGTCGTGGCTTTCGCTGGCACGGGCGCGGCCGCCGAGGGTTTTCGAGGCTTCGTAGAGATGGGCTTCGTGACCGGCGACGCAGAGTTCGACGGCGGCGGCGAGACCAGCGTAGCCGGCACCAATGACGGCAACGGGGTGGGCCATGCTTACGCGGTGAACCAGGTCTTGCCCGCCAGCCATATCTTGCGCAGGGGCGTCAGCGACACGCGTTGGTCGAGCACGCGGCAGCCGTCGCGGACGATCTCGTTCAGCGTCGTGCGGTAGATGGCGGCCATGATCAGGCCGGCACGTTGTGCCTTGCGGTCGGCGGCGGGTAACTGAGCGAAAGCCTGGTCGTACATGGCTTGCGCACGTTCCACCTGGAATTCCATGAGGCGGCGGAAGTTGTCGCTGTAGCGGGCTTGCAGCAGATCGGTTTCGGTGACGCCGAAACGGGCCAGTTCGTCCTGGGGCAGATAGATGCGGCCGCGCCGGGCGTCCTCGCCGACGTCGCGGATGATGTTGGTGAGCTGGAAGGCGAGGCCCAGGTCGTGGGCGTATTTCAGCGTCTGGCGATCCGTGTAGCCAAAGATTTCCGCGGCCAGCAGGCCGACCACGCTGGCGACGCGATAGCAATAGAGATGCAGGGCCTTGAAGTCGGCATAGCGGGCCTGGTCGAGGTCCATCTCCATGCCGTCGATGATTTCCTGCAACTGTTCCTGCGGCAGGGAAAATTTCTTCAGCGAGCCGGCCAGGGCCTGGGTCACCGGGTGGCTGGGGTGGCCTTCGTAGAGGGCGCCGACCTCGGTGCGCCACCAGGCCAGCTTGCCTCGCGCCAGATTGGCGTCCGGGCATTCATCCACCACGTCGTCCACTTCGCGGCAAAAAGCGTAAAGCGCCGTGATGGCCTGGCGGCGCGGCGGTTCGAGGAACAGGAAGCTGTAGTAGAAGCTGCTGCCGCTGGCGGCAGCTTTCTGCTGGCAGTAGTCGTCGGGGGTCATGGCGCAGTTTCCATAGAAGCGTCCAAGGGTCTGACCAGTGAGCGCCAGAAAATGCCGGGCCAGTCGATGGCCGTCAGCACCGGGCGATGATTGAAGACGTCATAGTCCACAGCGTCTATTTTCTCAAGAATGCGCAGGCCGCCGGCGACGATGGCTCGGATTTCCAGGCCGATGCGGCCGGGCAGGTCCCAGCCCAGGGCTGCGCCGGAAAGCATCAGAGCACGGGCGCGGTCCACCTGGAAGTGCAACAGATCGCGAAAGTCGGCGCTGGCGACACGGCGAGCAATATCCCCATCGCGAATGCTGAAACGCGCCATCTCATCCTGCGGCAGGTAAATGCGGCCGTTTTGGCCCTTGCCGGCATCGATACCCACGTCCTGCCAATGGTTGATCAGTTGCAGGGCGGAACAGATGGCGTCGGAACGGGTCAGATTCTCCGGCGAGGCCTGCTTGAACAGATGCAGCATCAGCCGGCCCACCGGATCGGCGGAACGGCGGCAGTAGTCCATCAGTTCGGCGAAGTCCGCGTAGCGGTCCTTGTGCACATCCTGGATGAAGGCATCAAGCAGGTCGCGGAAGAGTTGCAGGGGCAAGTCGTAATGGGCGATGACCGGCGACAGATTACGGAATATCGGGTGAGCGCTGGGATGACCCGCCTCGATCAGGTCGAGTTCGGCCTGATAGGCCGCCAGACGGGCGATTCGCTCTGCCGCCGGCAGGTCGCCTTCATCGGCGAAATCGTCGGCGCTGCGGGCGAAGGCGTAAATCGCCGCCACCGGTTCGCGCAGGGCGGGAGGCAGCAGGATGGAGGCGACGGGGAAGTTCTCGTAGTGGCTCTCGTAACTGTCGGGCGGCATGGCGGCGGAGTATAGGGGAGGGCGGAAAGAAAGGAGGAAAGAAGGTAAAATCGCCGATCTACGTTTGCTGCTTCCCTTGGTGGTAACAGCATGCGCCCAGGTGGCGGAATTGGTAGACGCACCAGATTTAGGTTCTGGCGCCGCGAGGCGTGGGGGTTCGAGTCCCTTCCTGGGCACCAGGCAATATTTATTTTCATGGCGGATAAAGAGAAATGACGGACAACGCAACGACGGAAGTTCAAGCAGTCACCCCCAGCGCGCTGGAGCGCCGCATCGACATGACGGTCCTGATGGCCGAGATCGACAAGGATGTCGATCAGCGCCTGAAGAAGATGTCGCGCACCGTGAAAATGGCGGGTTTCCGTCCCGGCAAGGTGCCGATGAAAATGGTGGCCCAGCAGTACGGCTACCAGGCTCGCTCCGAGGCCATTGGTGCCGCCGTCGAAAAGACCTTCGGCGAAAAGGTCCGCGAGCAGAATCTGCGCGTCGCCGGTTATCCGCGCATCGAGCCCAAGGCCGATGCGGCCGATGGCCAACTGGCCTTTTCCGCCATATTCGAGGTCTATCCGGATATCACCCTCAGCGACATTTCCGCCCAGGTGATTGAAAAGGCCACCCTGACGGTGACCGATGCTGAAGTGGACAAGACCATCGACGTCCTGCGCAAGCAGCGCACCACCTACGCCGATGCCGGCCGCGCCTCGCAGAAGGATGATCGACTGGTGATCGATTTCGTCGGTCGCAAGGACGGCGTCGAGTTCCCCGGTGGCAAGGCCGATGATTACACCGTGATGGTCGGCGGCGGCATGATGCTGCCGGACTTCGAAGCCCAGCTTGAAGGCGCCAAGGCCGGCGAGACCAAGAGCTTCGAGGTCAAGTTCCCCGAGGACTACCAGGCCAAGGATCTGGCCGGCAGCACCGTGCAGTTTGAAATGACGGTGAAGAAGGTCGAAGCCCCCAAGCTGCCCGAAGTCGATGCCGAGTTCGCCAAGCAACTGGGTGTGGCCGATGGCGACACGACCAAGATGCGCACTGAAGTGCGCACGAATCTGGAGCGTGAAGTGAAGAAGCGTCTTCATGCCCGCGTCAAGGAACAGGTCATGGAAGCCCTGCTGGCCGTGAATCCGATCGAGGTGCCGAAGTCCCTGATCGAGATGGAGTCGCAGCAGATGGCCGAAGCCGCCCGGCGTGACATGGAGTCCCGCGGCATGGATGTCAAGAATCTGCCCTTCGACCCGTCCTGGTTCGGCGAGCAGGCCATCCGTCGTGTGAAGCTTGGCCTGCTTCTTGCTGAGCTGGTGAAGAGTAAAGAACTTCATGCCAAGGCCGAACAAGTGCGCGCCATCATTGACGAATTCGCCGAGACCTTCGAAGACCCCAAGGAAGTGGTCCGCTGGTACTACTCGCAGCCCCAGCGCCTGGCGGAAGCCGAGGCTCTGGCCTTGGAAAACAACGTGGTGGAATGGGTGCTCGGCACTGCCAAGGTCAGCGACAAGCCGATCGCATTTGACGAGCTGATGGCTAACGCGGCATGATCTTTCCGGAGATGTCCATGTACGGTTCACGACAAAACATGATGCAAAACGGTGCGCTCGATACACAGGGCCTCGGCATGGTGCCCATGGTCATCGAGACCAGCGGTCGCGGCGAGCGGGCCTATGACATCTACTCGCGCCTGCTGCGCGAGCGGGTGATTTTTCTCGTTGGTCCAGTCAATGACATGACGGCCAATCTGGTCGTCGCCCAGTTGCTGTTCCTCGAATCGGAAAACCCTGACAAGGACATCTTCTTCTACATCAACTCGCCGGGTGGTTCGGTGACGGCCGGTATGGCCATCTACGACACCATGCAGTTCATCAAGCCGCATGTGTCGACGCTGTGCATCGGCCAGGCGGCCAGCATGGGTGCCTTCCTGCTGGCGGCGGGTGAGAAGGGCAAGCGTTTCGCCCTGCCGAATTCCCGCGTGATGATCCATCAGCCCCTGGGCGGTTTCCAGGGCCAGGCGTCCGATATCGAGATTCACGCCCGGGAAATCCTGTTTCTCAAGCAAAAGCTCAACAACATGCTGGCGCAACATACCGGTCAGTCGCTGGAACGCATCGAGCGCGATACCGACCGGGATAACTTCCTGTCGGCCGATGCAGCAGTGGAATACGGTCTTGTGGACAAGGTGCTCAAGAGCCGTGCCGAGGCCGTCGAAGGCTGATCGCGCAAACTAATCGGACGCAAACGGGGAAGGAACAATCGTGGAAAAGAAAACGAGTGGCGGCGACAAGTTGTTGTACTGCTCCTTCTGCGGCAAGAGTCAGCATGAAGTCAAAAAGCTGATTGCCGGCCCTTCCGTATTTGTCTGCGATGAATGTATTGAGCTCTGCAACGACATCATCCGTGACGAGATCGCCGCCGAGCCTGATGGCAAGCCTGCCAGCGAGTTGCCGGCGCCGAAGGAAATTCGCGGTCACCTTGATCATTATGTGATCGGCCAGGACCCGGCGAAGAAGATTCTCGCCGTCGCCGTGTACAACCACTACAAGCGCATTCGCCACAAAGAGAAGGGCAGCGACGGCGTCGAGTTGGCCAAGAGCAACATCCTGCTCATCGGCCCTACTGGCTCGGGCAAGACCCTGCTGGCGCAGACGCTGGCGCGCATGCTCAATGTGCCCTTCGTGATGGCCGATGCGACGACGTTGACCGAAGCCGGCTATGTCGGTGAGGACGTCGAGAACATCATCCAGAAGTTGCTCCAGAAGTGCGATCACGATGTCGAAAAGGCACAGCAGGGGATCGTTTACATCGATGAAATCGACAAGATTTCGCGCAAGTCCGATAACCCGTCGATCACCCGCGACGTCTCCGGCGAGGGCGTGCAGCAAGCCCTGCTGAAGCTCATCGAAGGTACGGTGGCGAGCATTCCGCCGCAAGGCGGGCGCAAGCATCCGAATCAGGATTTCATCCAGATCGACACCACCAATATCCTGTTCATCTGCGGTGGTGCTTTCGACGGACTGGAAAAGGTCATCCGCAACCGCTCCGAAAAGGGTGGCATCGGTTTCGGTGCCGAGGTGAAGAGCCGCGATGTGGCGACTGCCGCTGAGACCTTCAAGGATGTCGAACCGGAAGACCTGATCAAGTTCGGCCTGATCCCGGAACTGATCGGCCGCCTGCCGGTGATCGCCACGCTTCAGGAACTCGACGAAGAAGCCCTGGTCGAAATCCTCATCGAGCCGAAGAATGCGCTGGTCAAGCAGTACCAGAAGCTTTTCGGCATGGAAGGCGTGGAACTCGAAGTCCGTCCCTCCGCCCTTCAGGCCATCGCCCGCAAGGCCTTGAAACGCAAGACCGGTGCCCGTGGTCTGCGCTCCATCCTTGAAGGCGTACTGCTCGATACCATGTACGAGTTGCCGACCATGGAGAGCGTGAGCAAGGTGGTGATTGACGAGAACACCATTGAAAGCGGTGCCCAACCCTTGCTGATCTACGCCGATCAGCCCAAGGTTTCCGGTTCGAACTAAATGCGCTCCGGGCGCGGCCTGCAAAAGCGGCCGCGCAGTCTTGAATACCGGTCGTGTCGCCCCCACCTGGACGACACGACCCTCAACCGAAGGACACGATGATGTCTGGCGCTACCGATCTCCCCGCAGAAAACCAATCCCTGCCCCTGTTGCCCCTGCGCGACGTGGTGGTGTTCCCGCACATGGTCATCCCGCTGTTCGTCGGGCGCCCCAAGTCCATCAAGGCCTTGGAAACAGCGATGGAGTCGGGCAAGAACATCCTGCTGGCGGCGCAGAAGTCCGCTGCCAAGGACGAACCCGTTCCCGAGGACATGTATGAAATCGGCTGCATCGCCAATATCTTGCAAATGCTCAAGCTGCCGGACGGCACGGTCAAGGTTTTGGTCGAAGGCGTGCAGCGCGCCCGTGTCCTCGCGATCCGGGATGAGAAAGATCTGTTCACCGCCGACGTGAGCCTGATCCCGGTGGAAGAGCGTGCCGACCATGAGGTCGAAGCCATGCGTCGCACCGTGCTGGCTCAATTCGATCAGTACGTGAAACTAAACAAGAAGATTCCCCCCGAGGTGCTGACCTCGCTGGCGGGTATCGAGGAAGCCGGTCGCCTGGCCGACACCATTGCTGCCCATCTGCCACTCAAGCTGGAGCAGAAGCAGGAAATCCTCGAGGTATTCAGTGTCACCGAGCGCCTGGAAAAGCTGCTCGGCCAACTGGAAGCCGAACTTGACATTCTCCAGGTGGAGAAGCGCATCCGTGGTCGCGTCAAGCGACAGATGGAGAAGAGCCAGCGCGAGTATTACCTGAACGAACAGGTCAAGGCCATCCAGAAGGAACTCGGTGAAGGCGAGGAAGGTGCCGACATCGAGGAGATGGACAAGAAGATCAAGGCAGCCGGCATGAGCAAGGAAGCATTGGCCAAGGCCAACGCCGAGATGAAGAAGCTCAAGCTGATGTCGCCGATGTCTGCCGAAGCCACTGTGGTGCGTAACTACATCGACACCCTGGTTGGCTTGCCGTGGAAGAAGAAGTCCCGCATCAGCAAGGATCTGTCGGCTGCCGAAAAGGTGCTCGACAAGGACCACTACGGGCTGGAGAAGGTCAAGGAACGTATCGTCGAATATCTTGCCGTGCAGCAGCGTGTGGACAAGGTCAAGGCGCCTATCCTGTGTCTGGTTGGCCCTCCTGGTGTGGGCAAGACCTCGCTGGGGCAGTCCATCGCCAAGTCCACCAACCGCAAGTTCGTGCGCATGGCTCTGGGGGGCGTGCGTGACGAAGCCGAGATACGTGGTCACCGTCGTACCTACATCGGTTCGATGCCGGGCAAGATCCTGCAAAGCATGACCAAAGTTGGCGTCAAGAACCCGCTGTTTCTGCTCGACGAAGTGGACAAGATGGGCCAGGACTTCCGTGGCGATCCGTCGTCCGCCCTGCTGGAAGTGCTCGATCCCGAACAGAACCACACTTTCCAGGATCACTACATCGAGGTTGATTTCGACCTGTCGGATGTGATGTTCGTCGCCACGGCCAACAGCCTGAATATCCCGGCGGCCTTGCTTGACCGCATGGAAGTGATCCGTCTGTCCGGCTATACCGAGGATGAGAAGGTCAACATCGCTCTGCGCTACCTCTGCCCGAAGCAGTTGAAGAACAACGGCATCAAGAAGGACGAGCTTTCGATCACCGAGGATGCCCTCCGTGACATCGTCCGCTACTACACGCGGGAAGCCGGCGTGCGGGCATTGGAGCGCGAGATTTCCAAGATTTGCCGCAAGGTGGTCAAGTCTTTGGTGATGAAGACCCGCAAGAACAAGATGGTGGTCAATGCCAAGAACCTCGACAAGTTCCTCGGCGTACGTCGCTACAGCTTCGGCATGGCGGAGAAGGATAATCAGGTCGGCCAGGTCACCGGCCTCGCCTGGACCGAGGTGGGCGGCGAACTGCTGACCATTGAAGCAGTCGCCCTGCCGGGCAAGGGCAAGACCATGACTACCGGCAAGCTCGGTGAAGTCATGCAGGAAAGTATTCAGGCCGCTCTCTCGGTCGTGCGCAAGCGCAGCAAGGCGCTCGGCATCGCCGAAGACTTTTACCAGAAGAGCGATCTCCACATTCACTTGCCGGAAGGCGCCACCCCCAAGGATGGCCCCTCCGCCGGTATCGCCATCACCACTGCGCTGGTCTCTGTACTGACCGGCATTCCGGTGCGGGCCGATGTGGCGATGACGGGCGAGATCACCCTGCGCGGTGAAGTGTTGCCCATCGGTGGCCTCAAGGAAAAGCTGCTGGCTGCCGTGCGCGGTGGTATTCGTACTGCACTGATCCCGGAGGAGAATGTCAAAGACTTGGCCGAGATTCCCGATACGATCAAGAATCGCATCGAGATTCTGCCGGTCAAGTGGATCGATAAGGTGCTCGAACTGGCATTGGAGCGTCATCCCGAGCCCCTGCCGGATCAACCGGTCGCTCCCGTGGCAGCTGCTGTGGCCGATACGACAGTTACTGGCGTGGTGACGCACTGATTACCGATGAACTGGTAGAATTGCGGTTGCTGCATTTGTAGCAGCAACCGTTCATCGGGTGCTTAGCTCAGTTGGTAGAGCGTCGCCCTTACAAGGCGAATGTCGGCGGTTCGACCCCGTCAGCACCCACCAAGAAAACCGACGAACAAAGGCGAACACTGGTTCGCCTTTGTCGCATTCAGGGCTTTCATCACATGTTCGATTTGGTTCGCAACAACAAAAAGATTGTTCAGGGCTTTCTGGTCCTGATCACCCTTCCTTTTGCGTTTTGGGGCGTCGATTCCTATGTACGCAATGCCGATGTTGATAGTGCAGCAGCGACTGTCGGCGGCAGCAAGATTTCGGAACAGGAATTGCAAACTGCGATGCGCGAGCAGCAAGAGCGTTTGCGCGCCCAGCTTGGCGGGCGCGTTGATCCGGCCATGTTTCAGTCGCCGCAGATGCGTCGTGCTGTTCTCGAGAGCCTGGTCAATCAACGCTTGATGGTGCAGCAGGCGCAAAAAAGTCATCTGGCCGTCAGCGATGCCGATCTGGCCCGTTTTATCTCGGGTGTGCCGGCTTTGCAGGAAAACGGTAAGTTTTCCAAGGAACGATATGACGCACTGGTGACGGCCCAGGGCATGAGCAAGGAGATGTTCGAAGCCCGTCTCCGCCAGGACCTGGCCATGCAACAGCAATTGTCGCCGGTTGCCGAGGCCGGTATCGTCGGCCAGGCGTCCGCCCAGCGCTGGCTTGCCGCGCAACTCGAACAGCGTGAAGTCGCCGAACTGCGCCTGACGCCCGACAGCTATTCGGATCAGGTGAAGCTCGCTGCCGATGCCGTGCAGAAATACTACGATGCCAACCGCAAGCTGTTTGAACTTCCCGAGCAGTTGCGCGCCGAATTCATTGTGCTCAATCAGGAAAGCCTGTCCGGACAGTTCTCGGTCACGGATGAGGAGATCAAGGCTCGCTATCAAGCCAAGGCGGATCGTTACAAGGTGGGCGAGATGCGTCGCGCCAGCCATATCCTGATTAAGGCCGCCAAGGATGCACCGGATGCCGAAGTAAAAGCAGCCCGTGCAAAGGTCGACGATCTGTTGGCCCTGGCAAAGAAGAATCCGGCGGAGTTTGCCAAGCTGGCAAAGCAGTCATCGCAGGACCCGGGTTCAGCGGGAAAAGGCGGCGACCTGGACTGGTTCGGTCGCGGCATGATGGTCAAGCCTTTTGAAGACGCGGCGTTTGCACTGAAGGACGGCCAGCTGTCCGAAGTGGTCCGTTCGGACTTCGGGTTCCATGTCATCCGCCTGACGGGGGTGCGTGCCGAGCGCGCCAAGCCGTTGGAGGACGTGAAGGCGGAAATTGTTGCAGAGTTGAAGAACGAGTCCGCGACCAAGAAGTACGCTGAAGCAGCGGAAGCTTTTGGCAATACCGTGTATGAGCAGGCCGACAGCCTGAAGCCGGCGGCGGAAAAGTGGAAGTTGCCGGTGCGCCAGAGCGGCTGGCTGGCGAAAGGTGGCAAGTTGCCGCCGCCCTTCGATAATGCCAAGCTTGCGACGGCATTGTTCAGTGATGATGGGCTGAAGAACCGACGCAACACCGAAGCGGTTGAAGTGGCACCCGGCACTTTGGTTTCCGCCCGTGTGCTGGAACACAAGCCGGCTGCCTTGCAAAGCCTGGAGTCGGTCAAGGCTGATATCGAGAAGCTTCTGGTTCGCGAGGAGGCGCTCAAGCTGGCGGTAAAGGATGGCGAAGAGAAGCTGGCCCGCCTTACCAAAGGGGATGCAGTGGATGCGAAGTGGTCGCCGGTGCGTAGCCTTAGCCGCATGACCGCCCAGGGCATGGCGCCCGACGCCGTGCGTGCGATCTTCAAGGCCGATGCAGCGAAGCTGCCGGCCCATGCCGGTATTGCCCTGCCAGGTAACGGCTATGCCTTGTATCGGATAAGTGCAGTCAAGGCCGGCGACGCTGCAAAGGATGATGCACGCTCGAACTTCGCGGCGCAGCAGTATGCCCGCGTGATTGCCGAGGAGGAGTTTTCGGCCTGGATGACGATGCTGAAGGACAAGTATCCGGTGGAAATCAGAAAGGCCGCACTGGAGACCAAGGAGCAGCGCTGATCCTTGGGAGTCGGCAATAAAAAACCCGCTTCGGCGGGTTTTTTATTGGGTAAAAAAAGAAGAGCTATTACGCTGGCAATGGATCGGCGTTACCAAGGGCGGTGCTGTTCATGCCGCCATCGACGAACATCACTTCACCAGTCACACCACTGGCCAGATCGGAGAGCAGGAAGGCGGCGGCATTGCCAACTTCCTCGATCGTGACATTGCGACGCAGCGGAGCATGGTGGGCGTTGTAGGAGAGGAGCTTGCCGAAGCTGCCGATGCCGGAAGCCGCCAGGGTTTTGATCGGGCCGGCGGACAGGGCGTTGGCGCGAATTCCTTGCGGGCCAAGACAGAACGCCAGGTAGCGCGTTGCGGCTTCGAGGCTGGCCTTGGCCAAGCCCATGGTGTTGTAGTTGGGCATGGTCCGCGTGGAGCCGAGATAGGTCAGGGCCAGCACCGAAGCATTGTTGCCCTTCAGCAGCAGCGGGCGGGCAGCCTTGGCCAGCGCAGGGAAGCTGTAGGACGAAACATCGTGGGCAATGCGGAAAGATTCGCGGGTGATGCCGTCGAGAAAGTCTCCTTCGATGGCCTCGGAGGGAGCGAAGGCAACCGAGTGTACGAGACCATCAAGGCCTTCCCAGTGCGTGCCGAGTTCGGCGAAAAGGGCATCGATCTGCGTGTCTTCGGCCACGTCGCAGGCGAAGGTCAGTGTCGAACCGAACTCTTCGGCGAACTTGTTGATGCGATCCTTGAAACGTTCGTTCTGGTAGGTGAAAGCCAGTTGCGCACCTTCACGGTGGCAGGCTTTGGCGATGCCGTAGGCAATCGACCGGTTGGAGATAAGACCGGTGATCAGGATGCGTTTGCCGGCAAGAAATCCCATCGCTATTCCTCAGTTGAATCGAGCAGCGGATTATAGCGGATAGGGCAAACGCGCCGTCATGGATATGGCGGTGGCGCATCCGTTTCCGCTGCATTTGACACGGCTTGCCATTGGCCGTGACGCAAGGCTTGCAGCGGATGGAAGCGGGCCTTGTAGGCCATCTTGCGGCTGTCCCTGATCCAGTAGCCAAGGTAGAGCCAGGGCAACTCGGCATGCTGGCACTGGGCAATCTGCCAGAGGATGGCGAAGGTGCCATAGCTGGCGCCGGGCACGTCCGGGTCATAGAAGGTGTAGACCGAGGAAAGACCGTCGGCCAAAACATCGATGATGCTGACGATGCGCAGTACGCCGTTCTCGCGGAATTCGACGAGGCGGCTATCGACATGGGTTTGCAGCAGAAAGTGGCCGTACTGGTCGCGGCTGTCCTGGTCCATGCCGCCGCCGGAATGGCGCGCTGCCTGGTAGCGCTGGTAGAGCTGGTAGTGCTCTTCGCGAAAAGTGAGGCCACATTCGCGCACGACGAGATCGGCATGCTTTGCCAGCGCGCGCTTCTGGCTGCGGTTGGGGGCGAACTCATTGACCGCAAGGCGCACCGGCTGACATTCGCGGCAGGCATCGCAATAGGGGCGGTAGGTGAACACGCCGCTACGGCGAAAGCCGGTGCGCACGAGTTCACTGTAGGTGGCGGCGTCAATCAGGTGGGTTGGCGTTGCCACCTGCGAGCGGGCGACGCGACCTGGCAGGTAGGAGCAGCCATATGGCGCTGTGGCGTAGAACTGAAGCAGCGGGAAGGGCGGCAGGTCGCGCAGGTGGGTCATTGCCGCTCCGTCATGATTGCCTGAAATGGCCGTTGATGGCATCTGCTGGCCAGCGGACAGGCGCATCGCCATGTGGACACAGGATTTCCAGTCGCGCCAGAAAGTCACGACGGGGAATCGGCCGGGCGCCGAGGGAGGCGAGGTGTGCGGTTTCCATCTGGCAGTCGATTATGCCGAATCCGCGGCCTTCGAGGTGGGCGCAAAGATGGGCGAGGGCAATTTTCGACGCATCGCGAGCATGGGCGAACATGGATTCGCCGTAGAAAGCCTGGCCGATGGCGATGCCGTAGAGGCCGCCGACGAGGCGATCATCGATCCAGGTTTCGACGCTGTGGGCGTGGCCCGCGCGATGTAGTTCCGCATAGGCGGCCTGCATTTCCGGGATGATCCAGGTGCCGGATTGGCCTTCGCGCGGCGTGCTGGCGCAGGCGTGGACGACAGCTTCAAACGCCGTATCCAGCCGGACTTCATAATGGGCGTTGCGCAGGGTTTTCAGCAGCGAGCGGGAGAGTTTGATCTCGGTGGGAAACAACACCATGCGTGGGTCGGGGCTCCACCAGAGGATGGGTTCGCCTGCGGAATACCAGGGGAAGATTCCTAGTCGGTAGGCGGCGAGCAGCCTTGCGGGAGTCAGATCGCCGCCGGCGGCGAGCAGTCCGTTGGGCTCGGTCAGGGCCGCATGGACCGGCGGAAAGATCGGTTCGGCGGGCAGCCAGGGAATCATTCGCCTTGGCGGAATCCCACCACGTGATCGACGTCGAGGCGGATACCGATCTTTTCGCCGATGGCATGGTTGTGGTGCGAGGGCACCATGGACAGGACTTCGGCACCCGAGGGCAGACGTAGCGTATAGAGAAACTCGGCACCGCGGAAAGACTTGGCGACGACCTCGGCCTGCACGTCACTGGTGTCGTCATGGATGATGTCGTCGGGACGCAGCAGCACATCAAGGCGGCAACTGCGCTGGCAGTCGCTGCAACTCGATCCACATTCCATCGGCACGTCGGAATCGAGCAGGCCCAGTTCCACCTTCACCGCTTGGCGCGTGATGACCTCGCCAGGCAGGAATACACCCTGACCGACGAAGTCGGCGACATGGCGCGTGGCCGGGCGGTGATAGAGGTTATAGGGCGTGTCCCACTGCTCGATGCGCCCTTCGCGCATGATGCCGACGACATCGGCGACGGCGAAGGCTTCATGCTGGTCGTGGGTGACGAGGATCGCCGCCATGCCGGCTTGCTTCAGAATGTCGCGGACTTCCAGCGACAGGCGTTCGCGCAGTTCGACGTCGAGGTTGGAGAAGGGCTCGTCAAGCAATAGCAGATGCGGCGCCGGCGCCAGTGCGCGGGCCAGGGCGATGCGCTGCTGCTGGCCGCCGGACAGCTCATGCGGGTAGCGCTCGCCACGACCTGCAAGGCCGATGAGCTCAAGCATTTCGTCGACGCGTTGCCGTCTCGCCAGCGCCGACTTTTCACGCAGGCCGAAGCCGATGTTGTCGGCAATCGACAGATGCGGAAAGAGTGCGTAGTCCTGGAACACCATGCCGATGTGGCGTGCCTCGGGCGGAGTCTGCGTCTTTGCGTCGGCGACTGTCACACCATTGAGGCGAATGCTGCCGGCAGATGGCGTTTCGAAGCCGGCGATAAGACGCAGCATGGTGGTCTTGCCGCAGCCGGAGGAGCCCAGCAGGCAAGCGATCTCGCCCTTGGCCAGCGTGAATGACAACTCGCGGACCACGGGTTGCTTGCCGTAGGCATGGCTGACGCGGTCGACCTCGAGAATGGGCATGGGAGCAGCGAAATTGGCGGTATCGAGAATTGGTCTCAATTATAATCCCGCTGCCGTGTCCCGCCTTATATCTCCCCTCGCCGCCGTCGCCTTCGCCCTCGCGTTCCTCGTGGCCTTGCCGGTATTGGCCGTCGGTGCCAACATCTTCACTGGTGGCACGGGGGAAACCTGGGGCCACCTGATGGCCACCGTGCTGCCCGAGTACGTGATGAATTCGGTGTGGCTGTGTCTCGGCGTCGGCATCGGTGTCGCTGCCATGGGCACCGGCGCCGCCTGGCTGGTGGCCCTCAACGACTTTCCCGGCCGCCGTATCGCCGAATGGGCGCTACTGTTGCCGATGGCCATGCCGGCCTATGTGCTGGCCTACACCTACACGGATTTCCTCCAGTTTGTCGGCCCGGTGCAGACGAGCCTGCGTGAAACCTTCGGCTGGAGCAAGGCGGACTACTGGTTCCCCGATGTGCGCACGCTGCCCGGTGCCATCGTGCTGTTTTCCTGCGTGCTTTATCCCTACGTCTATCTGCTGGTGCGTACGGCGTTTCTGGAGCGGGCCGGTGGCATGATCGAGGCGGCCCGTGCGCTGGGCCTTACGCCCTGGCAGGGTTTCTGGCGTGTATCGATTCCACTGGCGCGACCGGCCATCGCTGCCGGCATGGCGTTGGCATTGATGGAAACCCTGGCCGACTATGGCACGGTGGCCTACTTCGCCGTGCAGACCTTTACCACGGGCATCTACCGTGCCTGGTTCTCCCTTGGTGACCGTGTTGCCGCTGCCCAGCTTGCTGCTGGTCTGCTGGGTTTCATGTCCTTGTTGATCGTGCTTGAGCGCATGAGTCGGGGCCGCGCCCGCTACCACGACACGACTGGTCGCCGCCGCGCCACGCGGCAGGTGCTAAGCGGATGGCATGCGCTGCTGGCGCAGATCGGCTGTGCAATCCCGGTGGTGATCGGCTTCCTGCTGCCGGCTGGTTTGCTCTTGCGTCTGGCTATGGGCGATCCGGGTGAGGAGGGCATTGGCTTCGCCTCGCGTTTCCTAGTGCTGGCTCGCAACAGCTTTACGCTGGCGCTGGTCGCCGCTGTGCTTGCGGCGCTGTTGGCGCTGCTGCTTGGGTTTGCGGCACGGGATGGCAAACGCCTGCCGCGCATTGCTGCGCGTGTGGTCGGCCTCGGCTATGCGGTACCGGGATCGGTGATCGCCGTCGGTGTGCTGATTCCCGTGACGCGGCTCGATCATGCGCTGTCCGGCCTGTGGCAGCAGATGACTGGCGTCAATCCAGGATTGATCCTGACTGGCGGCATCGCAGCCTTGGTCTACGCCTATCTGGCGCGCTTCCTCGCCATTGCCCTGCAAACGGTGGAAGCCGGACTCTCGCGCATCACGCCGAGTATGGAGGCGGCGGCGCGCAGCCTGGGCGTCGGCCCGGCTGAAACCCTGCGTCGCGTGCATCTGCCGCTGATGCGCGGCAGTCTGCTGACGGCTTCGTTGCTGGTGTTCGTGGATGTGATGAAGGAGTTGCCGGCCACGCTGGTGATGCGGCCCTTCAACTTCGATACGCTGGCTACCCAGACCTACACTTTGGCCGCCGACGAACGACTGGCGGAAGCGTCGACGGCGGCGCTGGCCATCGTCGCCGTCGGTTTGCTGCCCATTATTCTGCTGGCCCGGCAGATTGCCGCCGGGCGTACCGAAACGGCTGCCTGCTGATCAGAGCGCCTTGTGGCTTCCGTCGCACAGCGCGCCGTTCTTGCTGTGCTTGCAACCGCAGAAGTAGACCGTCTTGTCTTCGTCGGCCGTGAACTTGGTCGGCACGAACTCCGAGCCTTTGTGGCTACCGTCGCAGAAGGGTTGCGACTTGCTCTTGCCGCAGGAACACCAGTAGTAGTCCTTCCCCTTTTCGACAGCGACGGCGAAGGGGGTTTTGGCGGCGATTTCGGGTGTGCTCATGGTCTCTTCCTTGGTTTGGTAAGAGGCCACTATAGGCGAAGCTCTCCAGTATTCGTGCATGGCTTGAGGCAACACTGTGTTGCCTCAAGCCATCCGACGTCTTACTTCCAGCCAGCCCGATCGTAAATCCGTTGGGCGGCGACGGCATTTTTCGCCAGGGTCGCTACTGGCAGCACGTCGGCCTTGAACTTGCCCATGGCGTCGAGGGCGGCATTTTTCACCACCACGCTGGGCACCGCCGGCCATTCGTTGTTGCCGTCGGCGAAGTAGCGCTGGGCATCATCGCTGGCGAGGTATTCGAGGAACTTGACGGCGGACTCCTTGTTCGGCGCAGTCTTCAGCATGCCGCCGCCGGAAATGTTGATATGGGCGCCCTGACTCTTCTGGTTCGGCCAGACGATGGTGATGCGATCCATCATGCGGCGATCATCGGCTTTCTCGGAGCGCAGCAGGCGGGCCAGGTAATAGGTGTTGGATACTGCAACACCGCATTCGCCGGCGGCGACCGATTTGATCTGATCCGTGTCGCCACCCTTGGGCGCGCGGGCGAAGTTGGCCACCACGCCGCGAGCCCATTGCTCGGCCTTTGCTTCACCGATATGTGCGATCAGCGCCGACATCAGCGAGATGTTGTAGGGGTGAGCGCCGGAGCGGGAGCAGACCTTGCCCTTGAGCTTGGGATTGGCGAGGTCTTCGTAGTTCTGCGCATCCTCGGCCTTGACCAGATCCTTGTTGATGACGATGACGCGGGCGCGGGTGGAAAAGGCGAACCAGTCGGTGCTGCGCAGATGGGCGGGAATGCGTTCTTCCAGAAGTTTCGACTTAACCGGTGCGAAGAGGCCAAGCTCGTCGGCCTTGGCCAGGCGTGCCGCATCGACGGTGATGAAAATATCGGCGGGGCTGTTGGCGCCTTCGTTGCGGATGCGCTCCAGCAACTCGTCTTCCTTGGCCTCGATGCGATTGATCTTGATGCCGGTCTGCTTGCTGAAATTGGCATAGAGCGCTTCGTCCGTCTGGTAATGACGTGCCGAATAGAGGTTGAGCACCTTGTCCTGGGCCGAGGCGCCGAGGGCTGAAAAGGCAAGCAGAGTGGCAAG
Source organism: Rhodocyclaceae bacterium (assembly GCA_030824275.1). Lineage (GTDB taxonomy): Bacteria > Pseudomonadota > Gammaproteobacteria > Burkholderiales > Rhodocyclaceae > JAVBXY01. Next base: position 167,104 of record JAVBXY010000003.1, read on the forward strand.
CAGGCGGGGGAGTTTCATGGTGACTTCATCCATTCCATGGTGGGGATGGGGTTTATTGTATTGAGAACCATTCGCAATTGCAAGTCCAAAAAAACCGATGGTAATCGGTTTCGTGTCTTACTCTGGATTGACCCGGCGGGCGCCGTTGAAGCGGTTTTTCCAATAGCTTTCCCGCATGTCTTCGACGCGAACCCGGCCACCGGCACGGGGAGCATGCACGAACTGGTTGTCACCAAGATAGATGCCGACATGGGAGAAAGTGCGGCGCATGGTGTTGAAGAACACCAGATCGCCGGGGCGCAGTTCTTCTTTTTTAATTTCCTCGCCGGCCTTGCTCATCTCGCGGGAAGTTCGCGGCAGGATCAGGCCCACGCCTTCGCGGAAGACATGACTGACGAAGCCAGAGCAATCAAAGCCACTTTCCGGGGTCGAACCGCCCTTGCGATAGCGGATGCCGAGAAGGTCCATGGCTTGGTCGATGGTGTCCTGAGCGGTGGCGGTAGCACGGTCCACGAAGGAAACCTTCGGTGCCTGGGGCACGCTGACCGGTTCGTCCGCGTGCGCAAGAGGCGTGATCGACAGGCCGGCCAGCAAAAAAACACCGGCCATTCGGAGGGGTATTCGACGCATGGGGCCGGACTATAGCTACGATGGGCTACGCTGTAAACCCTTCTTTCGATACGGATTCAGCCGGGCGTAAGCCTTGGCTGTCTATAATTCCCCGCCTATCCGCAAGAAGATCGACAAAAGTCGGCGCTGGCGGTACGGCGACAGGAGGAGTGGGTCATGACATTCAAGGCTTACCTGATCGATCAGGAAGATGGCAAGGTTGTCAGTCGCTTCGTTGATATGGACGAGGCGCAGCTGGATGCCGGCGAGGTGACGATTGCGGTCACGCATTCCAGCATCAACTACAAGGACGCGCTGGCGGCCACCGGTGCCGGGCGCATCATCCGCCGTTTCCCGTGCATTGGCGGCGTCGACCTCGCCGGACGGGTGATCGCCAGCAGCGATGCCCGCTTCAGGGCCGGCGACGAAGTGCTCGCCACCAGCTACGACATCGGCGTCGCCCATCATGGCGGCTATGCCGAAAAGGCCCGGGTGCCTGCCGACTGGGTGGTCAAGCTGCCGGCCGGACTATCGCTCCACGACGCCATGGCATTGGGCACCGCCGGTTTTACCGCTGCCCTGGCCGTGGTCCGCATGGAGCATGACGGCCTTGCGCCGGCCAATGGTCCGGTGATCGTCTCCGGTGCCACGGGCGGCGTCGGCAGCACCGCCATCGGGGTTCTGGCGAAACTCGGTTACCACGTCGTTGCCTTGACCGGCAAGGATGCCGAGGCTGATTACCTGAAGGGATTGGGGGCTGCCGAAGTCATGTCGCGCCAGTCCCTGGATCTGACCAAGATCAAGCCCCTGGGCAAGGAAACCTGGGCCGGGGCGGTGGATAACCTCGGCGGCGACGTGTTGTCCTGGATGGCCAGCACCATGAAAACCGGCGGCACCCTGGCCTCGGTGGGCCTTGCTGCCAGCATGAATTTCAACACCACGGTCGCCCCCTTCATCCTGCGGGGCGTGAGCCTGCTCGGTATCGACTCGGTGAGCTGCCCCATGTCGCAACGGGCTGAAGTTTGGCACCGCCTGGCCACCGACATGCGACTGCCGAATCTGGCCGCAATGACGCGCGAAGTGGCCTTCACTGATTTACCCGCCGCCTTCGACGACTTTATCCATGGGCGGGCAAAGGGGCGGGTCGTCGTCAATATTGCGCAATAAGAAGTAGTACATCGTCTAAACAACAACATATCGAGGAATCTCATGGGCAAGTACACCGAATTCCACCGCCGTTCACTGGATCAACGCGATGCCTTCTGGACCGAGCAGGCCGGATTGATCGATTGGCAAACGCCGCCCACTCAGGTGTGTGATTTCTCCCGGCCGCCATTCGCCAAATGGTTTGTCGGCGGTCGTACCAATCTGTGCCACAACGCGGTGGATCGCCATGCCGCCACACGACCCAATGACCGTGCGCTGGTCTACATCTCGACCGAGACCAATGAGGAGAAGATTTACAACTTCGCCGAGCTGAAGCAGGAAGTCATGCGCATGGCTGCGATCATGAAGTCCCTCGGTGTCGGTCGCGGTGATCGTGTGCTGATCTATATGCCGATGATTGCCGAAGCGGCTTTCGCCATGCTTGCCTGTGCCCGCATTGGTGCCATCCATTCGGTGGTTTTCGGCGGCTTCGCTTCAGGCTCCCTGGCTACCCGCATCGACGATGCAACGCCCAAGCTGATCGTATCCTCGGATGCCGGCATGCGTGGCGGCAAGGCCGTGCCCTACAAGCATCTGCTCGACGAGGCCATCAATCTGGCTAGCAACAAGCCAGCCAAGGTGCTGATGATTGATCGCGGCCTCGACAAGGGCTTCAGCAAGGTGGCTGGCCGCGACGTCGACTATGCGGAAGCGCGTGCGAAGCATATGGATGCCGATGTGCCCTGCGAATGGATGGAGTCCTCCGAGCCTTCCTACATTCTTTACACCTCGGGTACTACCGGCAAGCCCAAGGGCGTGCAGCGCGACACCGGCGGTTATGCCGTGGCGCTAGCCTCCTCGATGAAGCACATCTACTGCGGCAACCCCGGCGAAACCTACTTCGCCACGTCCGATATCGGTTGGGTGGTGGGGCACAGCTACATCATCTACGGCCCGCTGATTGCCGGCATGGCCACCATCATGTACGAAGGCACGCCGATCCGGCCTGATGCCGGCATCTGGTGGCAGATCGTCGAGAAGTACAAGGTGAATGTGATGTTCTCGGCGCCCACTGCGATCCGTGTGCTGAAAAAGCACGATGCGGCGCTCCTGCACAAGTACGACCTGTCCTCGCTGCGCCACCTCTTCCTCGCCGGCGAGCCCCTCGATCAGCCCACCCACGAATGGATCATGGGCGAGCTCAAGTTGCCGGTGATCGACAACTACTGGCAGACCGAAACCGGCTGGCCGATGCTGTCCACCGTGCGCGGTGTCGAGGACACCAAGATCAAGTTCGGTACGCCAAGCTTTCCGGTCTATGGCTTCGATCTGCGCATTTTCCGCGAGGATGGCAGTGAGTGCGACGCCAACGAAAAAGGCATCGTCGGCGTCGTGCCGCCGCTGCCGCCAGGCTGCCTCACCACCGTGTGGGGCGACGACGAGCGCTTCGTCAAGACCTACTTCAGTTTGTTCAAGGACCCGCTGGTGTATTCCTCCTTCGACTGGGGCATCAAGGACGACGAGGGCTATCACTTCATCCTCGGGCGCACCGATGACGTCATCAACGTCGCCGGCCATCGCCTAGGCACCCGCGAAATCGAGGAGGCCGTGCAGGGCCATAGCGCTATCGCCGAAGTTGCCGTGGTCGGCGTGAACGATCAACTGAAAGGGCAGGAGCCGGTGGCCTTCGCCGTGGTCAAGGATCCCGCGCGGATCGCCACGCCGGAATTGCGTGCCGCTTTGGAGGCCGAGGTGAAGAAGACCGTCGATGGCATTCTCGGTGCCATCGCCCGACCCAAGCATGTACATTTCGTCAACGGCTTGCCCAAGACGCGCTCGGGCAAGATGCTGCGTCGCTCGATCCAGGCCCTTGCCGAGGGCCGCGATCCGGGCGATCTGACCACCATCGACGACCCTTCGACGCTGGAGCAGATCAAGACCGCACTCGGCGTTTGAAAATGCTTGACCGAGGGCGCGTATCGGGTAGAATGCGCCCCTCTTTACAGGCGCGTAGCTCAGCTGGTTAGAGCACCACCTTGACATGGTGGGGGTCGTTGGTTCGAGTCCAATCGCGCCTACCAACACCAACAAAGCGGCCGCAGGGTTTTCCCTGCGGCCGCTGCGTTTTCAGTCGGTGATCTTGCTGTGCCACCAGAGCCGGAGTTCCCGGCACAGGCCTGCATCGTTGAATTCCACCGTGGCGATGCCGTCGAGCACCAGGCTCGGCAAGGGGTCGCCATCCTGGCGGGCCAGCATGTTGGTGCCACTCGACGCAGCCCACATCTTGAACATCTCTTCCGAGGTCACCTGGTAGGTGGTACGCCAATGGGCGATGCCGCCTTCTGGATTGCGCGCCAATATTTCATAGCTGAGCTTGATGTCTTTTTGAAGTTTGGTGCGCTGCCAGTATTCCTTGATGGCGCTGTGGCCATGCTGTTCCGCAAATGGCGTGTTGCGATAGATGCCGTCGGCGGCAAAGAGCGAGGCCAGCAGATGTTCGTCGCTGGTTTCCCAAGCCTGTTTGTAGTTCGCCATGAAGGCGTCGATGTCCATGGGTTTCTCCTCCCTGTCTTTGTGGGCTACATCATGCCGGAAGCCGATGAAGCGGTGATAAAATGCCGCCCTGAATCTTCTGCAGGGCGCACCGCGCGATTCCCGCGTTTCAGTGCGCCCTGTTGCATTTCTGGAGCCTTGTCATGCCCGTGATTACCCTGCCCGATGGATCGAAGCGCGAATACCCGCAACCGGTGACGGTGGCCGAGGTGGCGACTTCCATCGGCACCGGGCTGGCCAAGGCGGCGCTGGCCGGGCGCGTTGACGGCAAGCTGGTGGATACCTCCTTCCTCATCGATCACGATGTGAATCTCGCCATCGTCACCGACAAGGATGCCGATGGGCTGGAAATCATCCGCCATTCCACGGCCCACCTTTTGGCCTACGCGGTAAAGGAGCTGTTCCCCGAAGCTCAGGTGACCATCGGTCCGGTGATCGAGAACGGCTTCTACTACGACTTCGCCTGCAAGAAGCCCTTCACGCCGGAAGATCTGGCTGCTATCGAGAAACGCATGGCCGAGCTAGCCAAGAAGGACTTTCCCATCACCCGCGAGGAATGGTCGCGCGACAAGGCCGTCGAATTCTTCAAGTCGATTGGTGAGCATTACAAAGCCGAGTTGATTGCTGCGATTCCGGCAGATCAGGCGATTGGCCTCTATCGCGAAGGCGATTTCATCGATTTGTGTCGAGGCCCCCACGTCCCGTCGACGGGCAAGCTCAAGGTCTTCAAGCTGATGAAGGTTGCCGGCGCCTACTGGCGTGGCGATGCCAAGAACGAACAGTTGCAACGCATCTACGGCACGGCCTGGACGAAGAAGGAAGACCAGGAAGCCTACCTGCACATGCTGGAGGAAGCCGAGAAGCGCGATCATCGCAAGCTCGGTCGCCAACTCGATCTCTTTCACCTTCAGGAAGAAGCGCCGGGCCTGGTCTTCTGGCATCCCCACGGCTGGACCGTGTGGCAGGAGATTGAGCAGTACATGCGCGCCGTCTATCGCGACAATGGCTATCAGGAAGTACGCTGCCCGCAGATTCTCGACCGTAGCCTGTGGGAGAAGTCGGGTCACTGGGAGCACTACCACGAGAACATGTTCACCACTTCATCGGAAAATCGCGATTACGCGGTGAAGCCGATGAATTGCCCCGGTCATGTGCAGATCTACAACACGGGCATCCGCTCCTATCGTGAACTGCCCCTGCGTTACGGCGAGTTCGGCTCCTGTCATCGCAATGAACCGTCGGGCGCTTTGCATGGCGTGATGCGTGTACGTGGTTTTACTCAGGATGACGGCCACATTTTTTGTACCGAGGATCAGATCGAATCCGAGGTGACGGCTTTCAATGCGCTGGTGCAGAAGGTGTATTCCGATTTCGGTTTTACCGATGTGGCGGTCAAGATCGCCCTGCGCCCCGAAGGGCGGGTTGGTTCCGACGAGGTGTGGGACAAGGCAGAAGACGCTTTGCGCGCCGGTCTGCGCGCCTCCAATCTGGAATGGACGGAACTGCCCGGCGAGGGTGCTTTTTACGGCCCCAAGATCGAGTTCCACATCAAGGACGCCATCGGTCGCTCCTGGCAGTGCGGCACCATGCAGGTGGATTTCTCAATGCCGGGCCGCCTAGGCGCCGAGTACGTGGGCGAGGACAATGCCCGCCACACTCCGGTAATGCTGCATCGGGCCATTCTCGGTTCCCTTGAGCGCTTCATCGGCATCCTCACCGAAAACCATGCTGGCGCCTTCCCGCTTTGGCTGGCGCCGGTGCAGGTTGTGGTCATGAATATCTCCGAAGCCCAGTCCGACTATGCCGAAAGTGTGGCGAAAATGTTGCGTGATGCAGGTCTGCGGGTGGAATGCGATTTGCGCGGAGAGAAAATAAACTATAAAATCCGCGAACATAGCTTGTTGAAGCGACCTTACCTCGTCGTCGTTGGCGATAAGGAAAAGGAAGCTGGGTTGGTCGCCTTGCGTGCCCGTGGCAATCAGGATCTCGGGCAGATGTCCCCCCAAGTCTTGATCGAGCGCCTGTTGCAGGAAAAAAGCAACCGGGCGTAAGGGAAGGTATTGCGACCTGAATTTTTGTTTTTTAGGAGAACTGAACCATCGCTCAGGAAAAATCGCAGCGTCTGAATGACGAAATCACGACCCCCGAGGTACGACTTGTCGGGGAAGACGGTGAGCAACTGGGCATTGTCCCGATTCGTCAGGCGCTGACGCTGGCTGAAGAGGCCGGTGTGGATCTGGTGGAAATCGCCCCCATGGCGCAGCCGCCGGTGTGCAAGATCATGGACTTTGGCAAGTTCAAGTATCAGGAAGCCAAGCGTGCACACGAGGCCAAGCTGAAGCAGAAGCAGGTTCAGGTCAAGGAAGTGAAGTTCCGTCCTGGCACTGACGAGAATGATTACCAGATCAAGCTGCGCAATGTGGTGAAGTTCCTGGGTGAAGGCGACAAGGCGAAGATCACGCTGCGTTTCCGTGGTCGTGAAATGGCCCACCAGGAAATCGGCATGCGCATGCTGGAGCGGATCAAGGCTGATCTCGAGCAGCAGGCGATGGTTGAGCAGTTCCCGAAGATGGAAGGCCGTCAGCTCATCATGGTGCTGGCACCGTCCAAGAAGAAGCAGCACTGAGTTAGAAACAGGTTTTTTGCTGCTGGCCCGGCGTGAGCCGAGGCGGGCGGCGAGAAGAAGTGGTTGCAGGTCATCAAGCATCCCCGAGGTGGGGAACACCTGGCTTCCATGCAAGTAGGAGATCTTCGATGCCGAAGATGAAGACCAAAAGCGGTGCCGCCAAGCGCTTCAAAGTGCGCGCGTCCGGCAGCATCAAGCGTGGGGGAGCGTTCAAGCGCCACATCCTCACCAAGAAAACCACCAAGTGCAAGCGCCAGTTGCGCGGTGTTCTCGCCGTGCATGATTCCGACGTCAAGTCGGTTCGCGCCATGCTGCCCAACGCGTAAGGAGATAGAACATGCCTCGCGTTAAACGTGGTGTAACGGCGCGCGCGCGCCACAAGAAGGTTCTCGACGCAGCCAAGGGTTACCGCGGCCGTCGTTCCAAGGTCTATCGCATCGCCAAAGAAGCGGTGATGAAGGCCGGTCAGTATGCCTACCGCGACCGTCGTCAGCGGAAGCGTCAGTTCCGTGCTCTCTGGATCGCCCGTATCAATGCGGCGGCCCGTGAAGTGGGCATGAAGTACAGCACCTTCATGAACGGTCTGAAGAAGGCCTCCATCGAAGTGGATCGCAAGGTGCTGGCCGACCTGGCCGTGTTCGACAAGCCGGCATTTGCCGCCCTGGCCAATCAGGCCAAGGCCAAGCTTCCGGCCTGAGGTTAGTACTACCCGGAAAAGGAGGCCCAGGGCTGTTGGGGGCCTCCTTTTTTATTCCCGAGTTTTCGCTGTCGCTGATCAATGGATAACCTGGATCAACTCGTCATCTCGGCTACGGCCGATTTCGCTGCCGCCACCGAGCCTGCTCGCCTTGAGGATGCCAAGGCCCGCTATCTGGGCAAGGATGGTTCCCTCACCGCGTTGCTCAAGGGCCTGGGCAAGCTGCCGGCGGAAGAGCGCAAGAGCGCTGGCGCCGCCATCAACGTCGCCAAGGAGCGCATAGAGTCGGCGCTGACAGCACGGCGCGATGCCCTCAAGAACACCCAACTGGAGGCCCAACTAGCCGCCGAGGCGCTGGATGTCACGTTGCCCGGTCGCGGTATTTCGCGCGGCGGCTTGCATCCCGTAATCAAGAGCCTGGATCGCGTTGAACAGCTGTTCCGCTCCATCGGCTTCGAAGTTGCCGACGGTCCCGAGATCGAGACCGACTGGCACAACTTCACCGCACTGAACACGCCTGAGAATCACCCGGCCCGTTCCATGCACGACACCTTTTACCTTCAAGGCCCGAGTGAACATGGTGGCAAGGTGGAGGAAGACGTGCTGCTCCGTACCCATACCAGCCCGGTGCAGGTGCGCGCCATGCTCGATCACGTCGAGCGCCACAAGCATCTGGAAACCATGCCGGAACTGCGGGTGATTTGCCCCGGCCGCGTCTATCGAGTGGATTCCGACGCCACCCACTCGCCGATGTTCCACCAGGTCGAAGGCCTCTGGATCGGTGAGAACGTGAGCTTCGCCGACCTCAAGGGCGTAGTCGCCGACTTCCTGCGCCGTTTCTTTGAGAGCGATGATCTCAAGGTCCGCTTCCGTCCCTCCTTCTTCCCCTTCACCGAGCCCTCGGCCGAGATCGACGTCGCCTTCATGAGCGGCAGTCTCGAAGGCCGCTGGCTGGAAATCGCTGGCTGCGGCATGGTGCATCCCAACGTTCTGCGCTTCGGCGGCTTCGATCCCGAGAAGTACACCGGCTTCGCCTTCGGCATGGGGCCGGATCGCCTGACCATGCTGCGTTACGGCATCAACGACCTGCGCCTGTTCTTCGAAGGCGATTTGCGCTTCCTTTCGCAATTCAACTGATATGCAATTCTCCGAATCCTGGCTGCGCAGCCTCTGCAATCCCTCGCTCACCTCGGACGAGCTCTGCCATGTGTTGACCATGGCCGGTCTCGAAGTGGAGGAGGTGGCCTCCGCCGCGCCGGCCTTCAACAACATCGTCGTCGCCCAGATCCTCAGTGCCGAGAAACATCCGGAAGCAGACAAGCTCAAGGTCTGCAAGGTGGATGCTGGCCGTGGCGAGCCCCTGCAAATCGTCTGCGGCGCGCCCAATGCGGCCGCTGGCATGAAAGTGCCCTGTGCCCTGGTGGGTGCGGTGCTGCCCGGTATCGAGATCAAGAAGGCCAAGCTGCGCGGCGTCGAGAGCTTCGGCATGCTCTGCTCCGCCCGCGAACTGGGTCTCTCCGAGGACCATGGCGGCCTGCTGCCGCTGCCGGCCGATGCGCCGGTGGGGACCGACATCCGCAGCTACCTCGACCTCGATGATCGCCTGATCACCCTCAAGCTCACACCTAACCGGGCCGACTGCCTGTCCCTGTCCGGCATCGCCCGCGAGCTATCGGCGCTGACCGGCGCGCCGCTGCAACTGCCGGAAGTCGCCGCAGTTCCTGCGGTACATCAGGACACCCGTAAGATCATCCTCGATGCCCCCGATGCCTGCCCGCGCTACTGCGGCCGCATCGTCCGCGGCGTCGATGCCAAGGCGCCGACGCCGGAATGGATGAAGCGCCGCATCGAACGCAGCGGCATCCGCTCGATTTCCGCACTTGTGGATGTAACCAACTACGTGATGCTGGAACTCGGCCAGCCGCTACACGCCTTCGACAACACCCACCTGCACGGTAGCGTTCATGTGCGCTACCCGCAGCCGGGCGAAAAACTGCTGCTGCTCAACGGCCAGACCGTCGAGCCGGGTAGCGACACGGCGCTGATTGCCGACGAGGCCGGTGGTGCTCGTGCCCTAGCCATGGCCGGTGTCATGGGCGGCGAGGATTCCGGCATCACCGACGCCACGACCGACCTCTTCCTCGAAAGCGCCTTCTTCACGCCGAAAGCGATTGCCGGCAAGGCCCGCGTCTTTGGTTTCTCCTCCGATGCCTCGCATCGCTATGAGCGCGGCGTCGATTTCGAACTCCAGCGTCGCGCCATCGAGCGCGCCACGCAACTGATCGTCGACATCTGCGGTGGCCAGTCCGGCCCGGTGGTCGAGGCCGTCGCTGCCGACCATCTGCCGGCGCGCAAGCCCGTGCGCCTGCGCAGCGCACGCGTCGTCAAGGTGCTCGGCATTCCAGTTGCGGCAGACCGGATCGAGAGCATGATCAAGGGCCTCGGTTTGGCCGTCGAGCGTCAGGGCACAGATGGCGAAGTGAGTTTCCTCGTGACGCCGCCGTCCTTCCGTTTCGACATCGAGATCGAGGAAGACCTGATCGAGGAAATTGCCCGCATCCACGGCTACGACAACATTCCCTCGCCGCCGCCGACCGCGCGCCTGGCGATGATGCCGGCCTCGGAAACCCTGCGTTCGCCGATGAGCCTGCGCCGCCTGGTGGCCGAGCGCGACTATCAGGAAGTCGTCACTTACAGTTTTGTTGAGGCCGCTTGGGAGGCAGACTTCGCCGCCAATACAAATCCGGTGGTGCTGGCCAATCCGATCGCCAGCCAGATGGGCGTGATGCGTTCCACACTGATCGGCGGGCTGGTGGGGGTTCTGGTGGCCAACCGCAAGCGGCAGGCCGAGCGCGTGCGTGTTTTCGAGCTGGGGCGCTGCTTCCAGCGCCAGGCGGATGGCGGCCCGGTGGCCGGCTTCCATCAGCCCCTGCGCTTGGCGGGCCTGGCCGCCGGACCGGCGGTTGCCGAGCAGTGGGGCGAGGCGACGCGCAAGGTGGATTTCTACGACCTCAAGGCCGACGTCGAAGCCTTGTTCGCGCCGCGCCGCTTGGAGTTCGTCAAGACCGAGCATCCGGCCTTGCATCCCGGCCGCTGTGCCGAGGTGCGTCTCGATGGCAAGCCGGTCGGCGTCATCGGTGAGTTGCACCCGCGCTGGGTGCAGAAATACGAACTGGGTACCGCGTCGGTGGCTTTTGAGTTGGAGCTGGTGGCCTTGCAGGCGACGCCTTTCCCGGCCTATGTCGAGGTTTCCCGCTTCCCGTCGGTGGTTCGCGATCTGGCGTTGGTGGTGCCGCAAGCCCAGCAGCTCGGTCCTCTGCTGGCCGCCCTGCGTGCCGCCGCACCGGCCATCGTCCGCGATGTGGCGTTGTTCGATGTCTATCAAGGCAAGGGACTCAACGAAGGCGAAAAGAGCCTTGCCTTTCGCATAGTTATGCAAGATACTCAACGTACTCTCGAGGATGCGGAAGTGGAGTCTGCGGTGGCTACCCTGTTGGTGGTGGCGACCCGCGATTTCAAGGCATCCCTGCGAGGATGATGCAGCCGGAGCCCTCATGACACTGACCAAGGCGGAACTCGCCGATCTCCTGTTCGAAAAAGTAGGCCTCAACAAGCGTGAGGCCAAGGACATGGTTGAAGCCTTCTTCGACGAAGTCCGTGCCGCCCTGGAAAAGGGCGATAGCGTGAAGCTTTCGGGCTTTGGCAACTTCCAGTTGCGCGACAAGCCCCAGCGCCCCGGGCGCAATCCGAAAACTGGCGAGGAAATCCCGATCACGGCCCGCCGCGTCGTCACCTTCCACGCCAGCCAGAAGCTCAAGGCGGCGGTCGAGGCCTTCCCGCGTGGCAACAGCCAGCAGCCATAAGGACGGGCGGGAAGAACTTCCGCCCATCCCTGCCAAGCGTTACTTCACGATCGGCGAGGTAAGCGAGCTCTGCGGCGTCAAGCCGCATGTGCTGCGCTACTGGGAGCAGGAATTCACCCAGCTGCGGCCGGTCAAGCGGCGCGGCAACCGTCGCTACTACCAGCACCATGAAGTGCTGCTGGTCAGACGCATCCGCGAACTGCTCTACCAGGAAGGCTTCACCATTAGTGGTGCCCGCAACCGGCTCGAAGATGGGCCGGGGAAATCGCACGAGGCGCCGGAAGCCGTGGCCCCCATGGCCCCTGTCGCTGCTGCCACTTCCGCATCGGGAATATCGTTGCGTGCCGAACTGGCCGCCATCGTCGATTTCCTGCGTAGCGCCTGAGCGTCGCTCGGGTCACGCGCTGGCCACGTTCAGGCCGCGCTTAGTCTAAAAAATCCCGTATTGCCCGACTGACCGCCTTCGGTCGCTCGTGGATCACCCAATGGCTGCCGTCCGCAATGCGCACGATGCGCAGGTCCGGCACCAGTTCGTCCAGGCCTTCCAGCAGCACGGTGCCCAGGGCGGTATCCGCCTCGCCCCAGATCACCAGCGTCGGTACGCGCACTTTCAGGGGCTCCGGATCGAGCTTGAGCGCCGCCGCGCCGGGATCGTCCGCCGTGGGCGGATAGAGGGGCGAGGCCCGATAGAGATTGAGGGCGCCGGTGAGGGCGCCGGGCTGCGACCAGGCGGCGAGGTAGTGGGGGACATCCTCCGCCGTCAGCGCGCTCTTGCCTTCGGCGTTGTTGAACATGCCCAGCAGGCGACGGTAGTTGTCAGCGGACAGTACGCGCTCGGCCTTGTCGGAGCGAAACAGAAGCATGTAGTCGCTGGCCTGCTGTTGCACCGGGTCGTGGGCGAGGGCGCGGGCGAAGGGAATGCTGTGCGGCGCATTGATGATGACCAGCTTCTTCACATAGCGCGGATGGATGGCGGCGAAGGTCCAAGCAATGGCGCCACCCCAATCGTGGGCGACGAGGATGCAGGACTTGTCCGCGCTGTCTTTTTGCAGATGCTCAATGAGTTGGCGCAGGTCTTCCAGCAGCGGCTTGACGCGATAGGCATCGACACCTTCCGGCTTGTCCGAAAGGTTGTGGCCGCGCAGGTCGAGGGCCACGGCGCGATGGTCGCGGCCGAACTCGGCGAGCTGGTCCTTCCACGCGTACCAGAACTCGGGGAAGCCGTGCACGAAGAGCATCAGCGGCCCCGTGCCTGCCTCCACGTAATGCAGGCGGATACCGTTTACCTCGGCGTAGCGGTGTTCCACGGTCTCAGTCCTTGAACACTGGCGCGCGCTTTTCCATGTTGGCCTTGCCGGCCTCGAAGAGATCGCTGGAAAGCAGCATGGCGGCGTTCCAGGTGGCGATGTAGTTGAGGCCGTCGGCGACACTGTGGTCGCGCACGTAGCCGATCATTTCCTTGCAGCCGCGCACGGAGATCGGCGACTTGGCGGCGATGGTCCTGGCGATTTCCATGACGCCGCCGAGCAGGGCTTCCGGCGTTTCGTAGCAGCGGTTCACCAAGCGCATGGTCTGGGCCTCGGCGCCGTCCACATTGCGGCCGGTGTAGGCCAGTTCGCGGGCCATGCCCTCGCCGATCAGCCCCGGCAGGCGCTGCAGGGTGCCGACATCAGCGGTCATGCCGACATCGATCTCCTTGACCGAGAAGAAGGCATTCGCCGAGCAGTAGCGCATGTCGCAGGCGGTGACGAGGTCGATGCCGCCGCCGATGCAGGGACCGTTGATGGCAGCGAGCACGGGCTTGCGGCAACGCTCGATGGCGGAGAGGCAGTCCTGCAATTCGAGGATCAGGCGGCGCAGTTTTTCGCGGCTGCGCGCGTCACAAACGTCGGCGATGCGCGCCTTGATGCCGGCCAGCATGCCGAGGTCGATGCCGGAGGTGAAAAATTTGCCGGCGCCGGTAATGATGCCGACGCGGGCCTCGGGCGTGTCGTCCAGCCATTCCATCGCCGCCTTGATCTCGTGCCACATGGGCTCGCTCATGGCGTTGGCCTTCTCGGGCCGGTTCAGGGTGATGGTGGCGACGCCGTCGGCGAGATTCACCTGCAGAGTGCTGTAGCTCATGCCTTGACTCCTGTGTGTTGGTCGCGCAATTCGCGCTTGAGTATTTTCCCGATGGCGCTACGGGGCAGGCTCTCCACCAGATGTACGGCGGCGAGGCGCTGGGTCTTGCCCAGGCGCGCGTTGGTCCATTCCTGGATCTGCATCGCCGTATCACCAGCGCCGACTTTTGCAACGACGAAGGCGACCGGCGTTTCGCCCCATTGCTCGGAGGCGACGCCGACCACGGCCGCTTCGGCCACGGCGGGATGCTGCACCAGCACGGCTTCGAGGTCGCTCGGATAGACGTTGAAGCCGCCCGAGATGATCATGTCCTTCTTGCGGTCCATCAGCGTCAGGAAGCCGTCGGCGTCGAAGCGGCCGACGTCGCCGGTGCGGATGAAACGCTTGCCGTCCGGTGCGTACCACTCGGCCTCGCGGGTTTTCTCCGGCTGGCGGTGGTAGCCCTTCATCATGGCCGGCGAATGACCGACCACTTCACCGATCTCGCCGGGGGCGACCTCGACGCCGCTTTCGTCGATCAGGCGGATGTCGCTGGTCGGCGCCGGCTGGCCGACGGTGGCCAGTTTGTCGGGATGCTCGTGGGCGACCAGCACCACCGTGCCGCCGCCTTCGGTCATGCCGTAGTACTCGACCAGTCCGCCGGGCCAGCGTTTGAGAATGTCGGCCTTCAGCGCGCCGGAGAAAGGGGCACTGGTGCAGAACTTCATGTGGAAACTCGACAGATCGTACTTGTCGAAATCCGGATGCGCCATCAGGCGGCTGTACTGCACCGGCACCAGCATAGTGTGGGTGACGTGGTGCTGCTCGGCCAACTCCAGGTAGCGGCGGGCGTCAAACTTTGCCATCAGTACCACGATACCGCCCAGCACCAGCGTTGGGAAGAAGCTGACCAGCGTGGTGTTGGAATACAGCGGCGTCGAGATCAGCGTCACCGCGTCGGGGCCGTAGCCGTGGTCGCAGGCGCGCTGGGCATGGACCCAGCGCATGCCGTGGGGCTGGACGATGCCCTTGGGCGTGCCGGTGGTGCCGGAGGAATAGATGATGTTGAAGGGCCAGTCGGGGCGGATGTCCACCGGCGTCGGTGTCGCCCCTGCGGGTGCCAGCCAGGCGGTGAATTCGTCGCTATCGAGCGCGATGAAGTGCACGCCGATGCGTTCCTTGAACGGCGCGAGTTGCGCGGCCGTGGCAGCATCGACGAAGACGATGCGGGCTTCCGCATTGGCGATCATGTCGGCGAGGCTCTCCGCCGTCGAGGACGGCGCCAGGGGCGCCACAGCGACGCCGGCGCGCAGGGCGCCGAGGAAGAGCACGGCGTATTCGATGGAGGTGCCGGCGCAGACGGCGACGGCCTCCTGGGCGGCGATGCCGTCCCTTTGCAAGGCGGCGGCGACGCGATCCATCAAGGCATCGAGTTCCCCGTGGCTGATCCGCCGCTCGTCCTGGATCAGGGCCGGATGATGCGGGCGCCGACTGGTGTTCTCACGCATCAGTTCGCCATAGGTGCCGTAGCTTTGATCGATCGTGAGAGCGCTCATGCCGGCGCTCCGGGCGAGCGGCGCCTCATCATGCCGTGGCCTTCCATGAACATCACTTCCTCGTTGTTCTGGTTCAGCACTTCCCAGCGCGTGCGCATCAGGCCGACGTGGGGTTTGCTGTCCATGGGGCGCGCTTCCAGCACCGTCGAGCGCATGTGCAGGGTGTCGCCAGGGCGTACCGGCTTCACCCAGCGGATGTTCTCCAGGCCCGGCGAGCCGAGGCTGGCGGAGTCGAGCAGATAGGCGTCGCACATCATGCGCATGGCCATGGAGCAGGTGTGCCAGCCGCTGGCGCAAAGGCCGCCGAAGAGGCTGTGCTTGGCCGCTTCCTCGTCGAGATGGAAGGGCTGGGGGTCGAACTGGCTGGCGAAGGCGATGATCTCTTCCTTGGTCACCAGCTTGCCGCCGTACTCGCGCACCGAGCCGACGGGAAAGTCTTCCCAGTAGTACTTGTATGTTTTACTCATCGGGGTACTCCCTGAAGTCGTCCGTCGTTGAGACGGAGAACGATGTCGTAACAGCTTTCCTGGGCAGCGAAGGCCACCTCGTCATCGAGTTTGCGCGCCAGCATCATGCGGCCGACGCGGGCAGCGCGAAGAACTTCGAGGCCGTCGGTATGGTCGTGCAGCAGCTCGGCGGCGAGCGCCGCGTCGGAAAAGTCGGCCTTGGCGATACGGCGAAACAGCGAGACCAGATAGCCGGCGCCGTAGAAATCTTCCAGGTTGAAGTTGTCCGCCGAACCCGAACAGACGATCAGTACCGTGCTCTCCGGGTGCTTCGCCGCGATGTGATCCACGGTGGCCTTGCCGTTGAGCAGGGAGGCCGCATAGACATGGGCGGCGCCTGCGGATTTGGCCAGCGCCACAGTGCCGTTGGTGGTGCAGTAGATCAGCGTGCGGCCATCGAGACCTTCAGCCAGCAGGGCTTTCGGTGTCGGGTGCACGAAGTCGGGCAGGGTGTTCGCATTGAGTTCGCCGGAGAGCACGTAGCTGCCTTCGGTGTGCTTGCCGGCTTCCGCCAGGGCGGCATGGCCGTCCGCTTTGGGGATCACGTCCCGCGCGCCATGGGCCATGGCGGTGACGATGGACGAAGTGGCGAAGAGGATGTCGAGGACGATGACGACCTTGCCGTCGAGACGCTGGGCGTCGAGTTCCTCCTTCTTGAGGAGGACATGGATTTTCTGCACGACTATCCTTCGGAGATTTCTTTGGGAGAGACCGGCTTCATCAGCGCGAAGACGCCGGAGGCGGTCATGATGGTCCGCTCGTCGGCCATCAGCCGGCAGGTGCCGTAGGCCATGCGGCCGCCGACGCGGGTCACGCTGACGTGGGCTTCCAGCCAGTCGCCGGGGCGGGCGCTTTCGACGAAGTCGGTGGTCAGGCTCACCGTGACCATGGGCTGGGGCGGTTCCCGCGTACTGGAGAGCACGATGCCCAGGGCGCTGTCGCACATGGTGACCAGCAGGCCGCCGTGGGCGACGTGGCGGATGTTGGTGTGGCGTTCTTCGACGCGGATGGCGAGGACGATCTGGCCTTTTTCATCGCGCTTGTAATGCCAGGGGCCGATGTTGGCAAGATAGGGGCCGCCGCGATTGAGGGGCTTGAAGCCTTCCGGGATGGCGGCGTCCATCAGCCGTGCACCTTGGCCGGATCGGGCGCGCGCTTTTCGAGGAAGGCGGCGAAGATTTCCTTGGCCGGTGGCGCGGCGACCAGTTCCGAGAAATGGATGACTTCCTCGTCCATGGCCTCGGTGGCGCTGCGGTCCACGGGCTTCTTGATCAGCGCCTTGGTCACGGCCAGGGCCTGGGCCGGCTGGGCGGCCAGCTTCTTCGCTGCGGCCTGGGCCTTGTCCATCAGTTCGGGGGCGGGCAACACGGCATTGACGATGCCGGCCTCGCGGGCCTTCTCGGCGCCGAAGGGCTCACCCAGTAGCAGCAGTTCGCTGGCCAGTCGATGGCCGGCGATGCGGGGCAGCAGCAGGCTGGAACCGGCTTCGGGGCACAGGGCCAGGTTCACGAAGGGCAGTTGGAACTTGGCGTTGTCGGCGGCGTACACCAGGTCGCAATGCAGCAGCATGGTGGTGCCGATACCCACCGCATTACCGGCGACGGCCGCCACCAGCGGCTTCTCGAAAACCGCCAGCAGGTGCAGGAAAGGCATGGCCGCGCTGGGGTCGCCCTCCTTGCGGTGGAGGAAGTCGCCGAGATCGTTGCCGGCGGTGAACAGGTCGTCCTGGCCGCGGATCAGCACCACGCGGACATGGTGATGTTCGCGGGCGAAGATCAGCGCATCCGTCATGGCCCGGTACATGTCGCTGGTCAGCGAGTTCTTCTTTTCGCGACGGCTGATCTCGATGCTGAGGATGCCGTCGCTGTCGGTGACGAGGATGTTGGGGTGTGTGGTCATGATTTTCAGAAGCTCTCCGGCTTCATGGTGAGGGTGGTGTCGTCGAGGCTGCGCAGCAGCTCGTGCCATTGCCGCGTCTTCGGCAGTTCCCAGCGGAAGAACCAGCGGCAGGCGGCGAGTTTGCCACGGTAGAAGTCGGCGTCGGCGGCGACGCCTTTTTGCAAACCTTTCTGCGCCGCAAGGGCCTGGCGCAACCAGATCCAGGCGATCACCGTGTGGCCGAAGGCTTCGAGGAAGAGCACGGCATTGGCCAGGGCCAGGGTCGGGTCCTTGGCCAAGGTTGGCGCCAGGGCGGTCAGAGACTTGCCGACGTCGCCCATGGCCTCGCCGAGCTGGGCGGCGTAGGGCGCGAGCAGGGCGTCGGACTTGGCTTCGGCGATGGTCTTCTCGACCTCGCGGGCGAACAGTTTCATCGCCGCGCCGTCGTTCATCACCGCCTTGCGGCCGAGCAGGTCGAGCGCCTGGATGCCGTGGGTGCCTTCGTGGATAGGATTCAGGCGGTTGTCGCGATAGAACTGCTCTACCGGATATTCGCGCGTATAGCCATAGCCGCCGTGAATCTGGATGGCGAGGCTGTTGGCTTCGAGGCACCACTGGGCGGGCCAGGATTTGGCGATGGGGGTGAGCAGGTCGAGCAGCAGGGCGGCTTCCTTCGCCGTGTCACCAGCGCCGACTTTTGTCTCATCCACCAGCCGCGCGCAATGCAGGCACAGCGCGTAACCGGCTTCGACATAGGCTTTTTGCGCCAGCAGCATGCGGCGGATGTCGGCGTGCTCGATCAGCTTGATCTGCGGATCGAGGGGGTTCTTGTTGGTTGGAGCGCGACCTTGTGGGCGTTCTTTTGCGTAATCGAGCGAGGCCAGGTAGCCGCGATAGCCGAGCATCACCGCGCCCATGCCGACGCCGATGCGGGCCTCGTTCATCATGTGGAACATGTAGCTGAGGCCCTTGTGTTCCTCGCCCACCAGTTCGCCGATGCACTCGTTCTTCTCGCCGAAGGAGAGCATGGTCGAGGTGGTACCGCGATAGCCCATCTTGTGGATCAGGCCAGCGAGGTTCACGTCGTTCTTCCGGCCCAGGCTGCCGTCGTCATTGACGCGGAATTTCGGCACGATGAACAGCGAAATGCCTTTGACCCCCGGCGGTCCGCCGGGAATCTTGGCCAGCACGAGATGGACGATGTTTTCGGTCAGTTCGTGGTCGCCGGCAGAGATGAAAATCTTGTTGCCCACCAGCGAATAGGTGCCATCACCGTTCGGCGTCGCCGTGGTGGTGATGTCGGACAGGCTGGAACCGGCCTGCGGTTCGGTCAGCGCCATGGTGCCGAAGAAGCGGCCGGCGAGCAGCGGTGCCAGGTACTTCCGGTGCTGCGCCTCGGTGCCGAAGCGGTGGATGACGTTGGCGTTGCCGATGGTGAGGAAGGGATAGGCGGCGGTGCCGACGTTGGCGCCCTTGAACAGGGAAAAGGCGGCTTGCGTCATCACCAGCGGCAACTGCATGCCGCCCCGCTCGTAGTCGTGGGCGGCGGCAATGAAGCCGGCGTCGGCAAACGCTGCCAGGGCTTCCTTGACCTCGGGGATCATGGTCACCTTTTGGCCGTCGAAGGTCGGTTCGTTCTCGTCGGCCTTGCGGTTGTGCTGGACGAATTTTTCCTCGGCGATGGCGGTGGCCGTGTCGAGCACGGCGCCGAAGGTCTCGCGGCTGTGGTCGGCGTAACGTGGGAAGGCGGTCAGGGCCTCGACGTCCAGCAGTTCGAAGAGCTGGAAGTCGAGGTCTCTTCTACTGAGGATCACACTCATGCCGCGAGCAGCGTGTCGCTGAACTTGCCCAGCTGGTAATCGGCGTCGCCGAACGTCAGACCGATCATGGTCAGACGTTTGAAGTAGTGCGCCACGTTCAGTTCGTCGGTGACGCCCATGCCACCGTGCAACTGCACCGCCTGCTGGCCGACGAAGCGGGCCTGGGCGCTGACGTAGGCCTTGGCGGCGGCGACGGTGCGGCTGCGCTCGGCGGCGTCGGCGGAATCGACGCGCACTGCGGCGTTGATGGCCATGGAGCGGGCCTGTTCGGTCGCCACCACCGTGTCGGCCATGCGGTGTTGCAGGGCCTGGAACTTGCCGATGGGGACGCCGAACTGCTTGCGCGTCTTGAGGTATTCCAGGGTCACTTCATTGAGCGCGGACATGATGCCGACGGCCTCGGCGCACAGCGCGGCGTTGGCGTAATCCACGGCACGCTCGACCAACGGCAGGCCGCCACCGTCGCTGCCGATCAGGGCCTCGGCGTTGACCTCAACATTGACCAGTTTGACGTCGCCGGCGCGGGCACCGTCCTGGGTCGGATAGGCGCGCAGCCTGACGCCGGCGGCCTTGGCATCCACCAGGAACAGCGAGATGCCCTTGGCGGTCTTGGCCGAGACGACCAGGGTGTCGGCGGCCGGGGCACCGAGGGCGACGACTTTGGCGCCGTTGAGTTTCCAGCCCGAATTTGCGTCACCCCCGTTGGCCGTGGCGGTGGTGGTGACGTGGGCCAGGTCGTAGCGGCCGTTGGCTTCGTAGTGGGCCAGGGCCAGCAGGCGCTCGCCGCCGGCGATGCCGCCGATGATGCTTTCCTGCTGCGCGGTATTGCCGGCGTCGCGGATCAGGCCGCCGCAGAGCACGACGGTGGCGATGTAGGGTTCCAGCGCCAGGCCGCGGCCGAGCATTTCCATCACCAGCATGGTGTCCACGCCGTTGCCGTTGAGGCCGCCCATGTCCTCGGGGAAGGGCAGGGCGAGGATGCCGAATTCGGCGAAGGTGGCCCAGGCCTGGCGGTCGAAACCGTCGGCGGATTTTGCCGTGGCGCGGCGGTGCTCGAAGCCGTAGTCCTTGGCGATGAAGCGGCGCAGGGTGTCTTGGATAGCGAGTTGTTCTTCGGTGTAGTTGAAGTCCATGATGGTGTCCTTACAGGCCGAGAATCATCTGCGAGATGATGTTCTTCTGGATTTCGTTGGAACCGCCATAAATGGTGGTCTTGCGGAAGTTGAAGTAATGGCCGGAGAGCGGCGCGGCATAGTCGGCGTAGGTGGGCATCAGCTCGTCGCCGCCCCAGCCCGCATCAAGTGCCTCCTCGATGTAGGGCAGGCCGTAATGGCCCAGGGCCTGCATCTGCAATTCCGTCAGCATTTGTTGAATCTCGGAACCCTTGATCTTGAGGATCGAGGCTTCCGGTCCCGGTGCGCGCTTCTTCTCGCCTTCGGCAGAGATCACGCGCAGGTTGGTGATTTCCAGCGCCATCAGTTCCAGTTCGACCTGGGCCACGCGGTCGCGGAAGCGCATGTCTTCGATCAACGGCTTGCCGCCGGCGATTTCCTTGGCGGCAATGCCCTTCAGCTTCTTCAATTCACGCTTGGAGCGGCCGACGCCGGCGATGCCGGTACGCTCGTGGCCGAGCAGGAACTTGGCGTAGGTCCAGCCCTTGTTCTCTTCGCCGATCAGGTTCTCGACTGGCACCTTGACGTCTTCGAACCAGACTTCATTGATCTCGTGTTCGCCGTCCAGCATGATGATCGGGCGCACCGTGATGCCCGGCGTCTTCATGTCGATCAGGAGGAAGGAGATGCCTTCCTGCTGGCGGCCTTCAGTGGAGGTGCGGACCAGGCAGAAAATCCAGTCGGCGTGCTGGCCGAGGGTGTTCCAGGTCTTCTGGCCATTCACCACGTAGTGATCGCCATCAGTTGAGTTAACTCGCTCGGCTTTCGTTTTCAGCGAGGCCAGATCGGAACCCGAACCCGGCTCCGAATAGCCCTGGCACCACCAGTCGGTACCGTCGATGATGCGCGGCAGGAAGCGCTGCTGCTGGGCAGGGTTGCCGAAGGCCATGATCACCGGCGCCACCATCTTGAGGCCGAAGGGCAGTTGTAACGGAGCGCCTGCGTCGGCGCATTCCTCGTCGAAGATGTGTTGCTGCACGGCGTTCCAGCCAGTGCCGCCGAAGACCTTTGGCCAGGCCGCCGAACCCCAACCCTGAGCAAACAGGATTTTCTGCCAGCGGACGAAATCGTCCTTGGCCAGGCGCTTGTGGTTCTTCACCTTGCTGCTGATGTCGGCGGGGAGCTTTGCCTGGAGGAAGCTGCGAACCTCCTCGCGGAATGCCTGCTCCTCGGCGGTGTAATTGAGATCCATGGGTTTCCTCCGATCGAATTATTGTTCTGCATTGTGGAACTTGGTTCTGAAATATCGTAATCGAGTTTGGCGGCGATAACAAGTCGCCGATGGCCGCATGGCGATGAGGCTTGATTCTTTTTCCGCCTTCCAAGATAATTCGCGCCTCGCTGGCGGCTGTTAGTCGGCGTGCTGTTTTCGGTGGTGGCTGTAGCTCAGTTGGTAGAGTCCAGGATTGTGATTCCTGTTGTCGTGGGTTCGAGCCCCATCAGCCACCCCACCCGAACTTGAAACGGAGCCCTCGGGCTCCGTTTTTTATTGCCGATTTCATTGCAAATGCCGGTTTGGGTCCTGCCGATAGAACAGTTGCAACTGTTCATAGACCGCCGGATATTCCGAAAGCAGCATCGCCGGCGTCTCGAAGAATGCCTCGCTGGCGACGGCGAAGAACTCCGAGGGCAGTTCAGCGCCGTAGGGGTCGAGGAGCGTGTCCTCGCCGCTATCCACACGCTGCTGAAAATCCGCAAACGCCGTGCTCATTGCCTCGATCCATTCCTTGCGCGACATGCCTTCATGCAGCGGCGGCAGGCCGTCGGCCTCGCCATTTTTCATGTCCAGCTTGTGGGCGAATTCGTGGATCACTACGTTGATGCCATCGGCGTCCTCGGGCTGTTCGTACCAGGAGATCAGCACCGGGCCGCCATGCCAGGCCTCGCCCATCACCTCGTCGTCGAACTCGTGCACCACGCCGTCCGCGTCCATCATCTGGCGCGGGATGACGAAGTCGCCGGGATAGACGATGATGCCGACCCAGCCGGCGTACCAGGCCAGGCCGAGGTGCAGGATGGGCAGGCAGGCCTGGAGGGCGATAGCGAGCTGGATGCGGGGCGTCAGCTGGAGCCCCTGGGCGCCGGTCCATTCCTTGTCGGCGATGAATTCGCGGGCCAGCGTCCGCAGGTGGATGCGGTCCGCCGGTGATAGATGGGCGAGGAAGGGCAGGTTGGCTTCGACCTCGGTCCAGAGCGATTCCGGAATGTCGAGCTTCGCCGCCTGGCGCTGGCGCCACCAGTTTTGGAGCGAACGGATCATGGGCGGATTATGCCCGCGTGGGATAATCCGCCCATGGTTTCAGTCGTCCACTCCCTCGAACAGGCCAACGGCGACGCCGGCGTGCTGGCGCAACTGGGCGCCGGCCTGCCCGCTGACGCCGTGGAACGTCTGGCCGCCGCCTTCGCCCTGGCCGCCGAGTCCTATGGCGATTCGACGCTGGGTACCGGCGAATCCACCTTGCAGCACGCCTTGGGCATGGCCCTGATCGTGGTTTCCCTCGATCTCGACGTGGAGGCCCGCATTGCAGCGCTGCTGTTCGCCGCCCCCGAGCATGTGAAGGATTGCGGTGAGCGCATAAAAGTCGGCTTTGGCGACACGGCGGCATCGCTGGTGGCCGGCCTGCACAAGCTGGGCATGCTGCGTCCGCTGACTCGCGCGGCGGCCGGCGGTGGGACGCAGTCCGCCTCGGTGCAGGCGCAGACCGAGATCCTGCGCAAGATGCTGCTGGCCATGGTGGACGACCTGCGCGTGGTCCTGCTGCGCCTGGCCAGCCGGGTGCAGACCCTGCGCTACCTCAACGATCAGCCCGGCGAGACCCGCGACGAGATGGCGCGGGAAAGCCTGCTGATCTACGCGCCCCTGGCCAATCGCCTCGGCGTCTGGCAGGTGAAGTGGGAACTCGAAGATCTCGCCTTCCGCTATCTGGAGCCGGCCACCTACAAGCGCATCGCCAGGATGCTCGACGAGAAGCGCCGCGAGCGGGAATCCTTCATCGACGAGGCGGTGCGCCGCCTGCGCGAGGAGATGGCCGCCGCCGGCATCGAGGCCGAGATCTACGGCCGGCCCAAACACATCTACAGCATCTGGAACAAGATGCGTGGCAAGGACATCGATTTCGAGAAGGTTTACGACGTGCGCGCGACGCGCGTCATCGTTCCCGAAATCAAGGACTGCTACACGGCGCTGGGCATCGTCCATCACCTATGGCAGCCGATCCACGGTGAGTTCGACGACTACATCGCTCATCCCAAGGGCAATTTCTACCGCTCCCTGCACACGGCAGTGGAGGTGGAGGACGGTCGCGCACTGGAGGTGCAGATCCGCACCCGCGAGATGCACGAACATGCCGAACTCGGCGTCGCCGCCCACTGGCGTTACAAGGAGGCCGGTAGTTCCGCCAAGGCCAGCGGCGCCTACGAGGACAAGATTGCCTGGCTGCGGCAACTGCTCTCGTGGCGCGACGAAATCACCGACTCCGCCGAGTGGGTGCAGCAGTTCAAGCGGGCCTCGCTGGACGACACCATCTACGTGCTGACGCCGCAGGACACGGTGATCGACCTGCCGCGCGGGGCGACGCCGGTGGACTTCGCCTATCGCCTGCATACCGACCTCGGCCATCGTTGCCGGGGCGCCAAGATCAATGGCCAGATGGTGCCGCTGAACACGCCGCTGCAAAGCGGCCAGCGCGTCGAGATCGTCGCCGCCAAGACTGGCGGGCCGTCGCGCGACTGGCTCAATCTGAACCAGGGCTACCTCGCCACCTCGCGGGCCCGGTCCAAGGCCAAGCAGTGGTTCGCCGCCCAGGAAGAGGCGGAGATGCTGAGCCAGGGCCGCGCCATCGTCAGCCGCGAATTGCAGCGCGAGGGCCAGACCCATGCCAACCAGGATGAACTGGCAGTCAAGCTGGGTCTCAAGAACGCCGAGGCGCTTTACCTGGCTGCCGCGCGCAATGAAGTCGGCAAGCAGGCCATCGACACGGCCCTGCGCGGTGGCGCCGAACCGTTGCCGCCGGAACCCGACATCCAGACCAAGAAGAGTCGCGCCGGCGACAGCCGCATCCTCATCGTCGGCGTGGACAAACTGCTGACCCAGGTCGGTCGCTGCTGCAAGCCGATGCCGCCGGACGCCATCTCCGGCTTCGTCACGCGCGGCAAGGGCGTCTCTATCCATCGCGTCGAGTGCGCCAACTTCCGCAACATGGCGGCGCGCAATCCCGAGCGGGTGATTTCCGCCGACTGGGGCGCGCGCGAGGAAAGCCGGCAGGACGCTGTCTATCCGGCCGATCTCTTTGTCGAGGCCAGCGACCGCCAGGGCCTGCTGCGCGACATCTCCGACGTGTTGTCGCGGGAGAAGATCAATGTCACGGCGGTGAAGACCCAGTCCAAGGGTGGCGTCGCCCGCATGGGCTTCACCGTGGAACTGCCCGGTGTCGGCGCGTTGCAAAAGACCTTGAGTCTGCTGCGCGACGTGCCCGGCGTGGTCAGCGCGCAGCGGCGATGATGAAACTGGTGCCTGGGATTCCGTGGGTGGTGCACGCGCACTACTGGGTGCGTTCCGTCTCCTTTGCCTGGGCATTTCTGATCGTTGCAGCGCACACGCGGAATGTGGTTTCAGGGCCGCTGTTCTGGTCCCTGTTGGCGCTACAGTTTCTTGTCTACCCGCAGGCACTCTGGTGGCACGTGCGCCGTGCGGCCGATCCCTGGCGGGCGGAGAAGATCAACCTGTGGTGGGATTCGATTCTGCTCGGCATCTGGAGCGCGGTGCTTGGTTTTCCGCTCTGGATTGCCTTCATGTTGTTCATCACCAGTTCCATCAACAATGCGGTCAGCCGTGGCTGGCGCGGCATCCGCACCGCGCTGGCGGCCTATGCCGTCGGCGCCGCATTTGCTTTGATCGTGCAATGGAATGTCTGGCATTTCGTCCCCGCGACGGATGGTTTGGTCACCTCGATGTGCATCGTCGGCATGTCGGTCTATCTGCTCCAGATCGGCTTGTTTACCTTTGGCCGCAACCGCAGGCTGCGCCATGCCAAACAGCAGATGCAGGAGGGGGAGTTGGCGCTGCGGCAGGCCAACGACGAATTGCGCCAGCAGCTCAGCGAAATCCATCTCTTGCAGGACAAGCTGCGGGAGCAGGCCAACCGTGATCCGCTGACCGGACTCTACAACCGTCGCTACCTCGATACCACGCTGGAGCGTGAGCTGGCGCGCTGCAAGCGCGAGGGGCATCCGTTGTCTTTGATGATGATCGACATCGATCACTTCAAGCAGGTGAACGACACCTACGGCCACCAGGCCGGCGACGAAGTGCTGAAGCGGATCGGCGACATGCTGACTGACAATGCCCGCGCCGAGGACGTTGCCTGCCGCTACGGTGGCGAGGAGTTCCTCTTGTTGCTGCCGAAGATGCCGCTGGAGGTTGCCGGAGAGCGGGCGGAACTATGGCGGCGGGTCTTTGGCGAGCAGGTCATTCATTTCGGCGAGTTCCGCATGCAGGCAACGCTGTCGATCGGCATTGCCGCCTATCCCGGACACGGCACCTCGGCGGACGAGCTGATGCGTTGCGCCGACGCCGCGCTCTACGCGGCGAAAGCCTCAGGCCGCAACCGGGTCGTCGTCTTCGGCGCGGCTCTGTAGACGGGCTTCCAGCGTCCCCAAACGCAGACGGGGCAGGGCAGCGCGCAGCCGCTCCGGATGTGCCGATGCCTGAAGCCTGATTCGTCCCCGACCCTGAGCCAACGATCCGGCCAGACGCTGCGTCTGACGCGCTACTGCTTCCGCCACATCCACCAGCTCCGCCCGTTGGCCGGCAATCTCCGTCAGTAGCGGCGAGAGAAAGCTGTAGTGGGTGCAGCCCAGCACCAGCCGGTCCACGCCCTTGTCCAGCAGCGGCTCAATGCGGGCGCGTGCATCGGCGGCCAGTTTGGGGTCGTCCAGTTGCAGCATCTCGACATGGGTGGCCCAGCCGGGGCAGGGCTCGATGAAGACCTCGGTGCCGTCCGCGTGTTCGCGGATCAGTTTCGCCAGTCGCTCGCTGCGGGCCGTGATTTCGGTGGCCAGCACGGCGATGCGACGGCTTTGCGAGGCTTGCGCCGCCGGCTTGATGCCGGGTTCGACGCCGACCACCGGGATGCCGGGATGGGCGGCGCGCAGGGCCTGCACGGCGGCCACGGTGGCGGTATTGCAGGCCACCACGATCAGGCCGCAGCCTTGGTCCACCAGCTCCTTGCCGATGGCCAGGACGCGGCGCTGGATGAAGCCGTCCTCCTTGTTGCCGTAGGGCACGTGGGCGGTGTCGGCGTAGTAGGTGAAGTCGGCGCGGGGCAGGACTTCGACCAGCGCCGCGAGTACCGACAGCCCGCCGAGGCCGGAATCAAAGACGCCGATCATGGGCAAAAAGTCGGCGCTGGCGATACGGCGATGGAGTCATGGGCGGCGATTATAGGAGGGTGGCAGGGGAGGCGGTCGTCTGTGACTTTACTCACAGACGATAAAAGGTGCTGATGACACAATCAAAAACACTTACAACAAGGAGTTCATCAGATGTTTTCTCTCTCCCTCGACGGAAATCCCGTATTCAAGGTCGCATCCCGTGGCGGCATCACCGTGTTCGCCACCGACGGCTCGGCGCCGAATCCCTTCGAAGGCGCATTGGCAACCATCGCCGGCTGTGCTGGCGTCTATGCCCACAAGGCTTGCGTGGCGGCTGGCGTGTCTTCTGCCGGTATCGGCATCCGCCTGAAACCCTCGGCGGCGCCGGGCGGCACCGAGATCCGCAAGATCGCCATCAAGACGACGTTTCCCGAAGGCTTTCCGGCGGAGCTGGTGCCGCAGGTGCTGTCGTCCATCGGTGACTGCCCGGTGAAGGCCATGATCCAGCACGGCAATACCATCGATTTCAGCATCGACGCTGCCTGAAAGAAATCAGCCGGCGCGAGGCCGGCTGATGTTGGTGTGGCGTAGTGCTCAGGCAGTCTTGACCGGAATCTTGCCGATCTTGGCCTGCCATTCCTTAGGCCCGGTCTCATGCACCGAGATGCCACTGGAGTCGACGGCGACGGTGACCGGCATGTCTTTTACGTCGAACTCGTAGATGGCCTCCATGCCGAGATCGGCGAAGCCTACGACCTTGGCCGACTTGATGGCCTTGGCCACCAGGTAGGCGGCGCCGCCGACGGCCATCAGGTAGGCCGACTTGTGCTTCTTGATCGACTCGATGGCGACCGGGCCGCGCTCGGACTTGCCGATCATGGAGATCAAACCGGTCTGCGCCAGCATGGTCTCGGTGAACTTGTCCATGCGCGTCGCCGTGGTGGGGCCTGCGGGTCCGACCACTTCGTCACGTACCGGGTCGACGGGGCCGACGTAATAAATGACGCGGTTGGTGAAGTCGACGGGCAGCTTTTCGCCCTTGGCCAGCATGTCGGCGATGCGCTTGTGGGCGGCATCGCGGCCGGTCAGCATCTTGCCGTTGAGCAATATCTTCTGGCCCGGTTTCCAGGCGGCGACCTGTTCCTTGGTCAGGGTATCGAGGTTCACCGACGTGGCGGCCTTGGTGTCCGGCGTCCAGGTGACGGCGGGCCAATCGGCGAGCTTGGGCGGCTCGAGCTTGGCCGGCCCGCTGCCATCCAGATGGAAGTGGATGTGACGGGTGGCGGCACAGTTGGGGATCAGGGCGATGGGCAGGTTGGCGGCGTGGCAGGGGTAGTCCAGCACCTTGACGTCGAGCACCGTGGTCAGGCCGCCCAGACCCTGGGCACCGATGCCGAGCGCGTTCACCTTCTCATGCAGTTCGAGGCGCAACTCTTCTGCCCGCGTCTTTGCACCGCGTGCCTTCAGTTCATGGATATCCACCGGTGCCATGATCGACTCCTTGGCCAGCAGCATGGCTTTTTCCGGCGTGCCGCCGATGCCGATGCCGAGGATGCCCGGCGGGCACCAGCCAGCGCCCATGGTGGGGACGGTCTTCAGCACCCATTCGACGAGGTCGTCGGAGGGGTTGAGCATGGCGAACTTGGCCTTGGCTTCCGAGCCGCCGCCCTTGGCGGCACAGATCACATCGACGTGATCACCGGGAACGAGCTCGAAATGCACCACGGCGGGGGTGTTGTCCTTGGTGTTGTTGCGCTTGCCGGCGGGGTCGGCCAGCACCGAGGCGCGCAGCGGATTGTCCTTGTCGGCGTAGGCGCGGCGCACGCCCTCGTCGATCATCTGCTGTACGCCCATGGTGGCGTCGGGCCAGGTCACGTTCATGCCGACCTTGATGAAGACCATGCCGATGCCGGTGTCCTGGCAGATCGGGCGATGGCCCTCGGCGCTCATGCGGCTGTTGGTCAAAATCTGTGCAATGGCGTCCTTGGCGGCGGGGCTTTCCTCGCGCTCGTAGGCTTCACCCAGCGCCTGGATGTAATCGAGGGGATGGTAGTAGCTGATGTACTGGAAGGCGTCGGCGACGGACTGGATCAGGTCTTCCTGCTTGATGGCGGTCATGGTTTTCTCGGGGTGGGTCAGTGTTTGCTGGGGTGGGGCATGGCCAGCGTCTGCATCATGAGCTTGTCGGTATAGGCGATGGCGATGGCAGAGAGGAGGAAGGAGGCGTGGATGGCGATCTGGGTGATCACCACGCGGTCGGCCACCTGGGCGGCGTTGATGAAGGTGCGCAGCAGGTGGATCGAAGAGATGCTGATCAGGGCGATGGCCAGCTTGACCTTGAGCACGCCGGCATTGACGTGGGAGAGCCACTCCGGCTGGTCCGGGTGGCCTTCGAGGTCGAGGCGGGAAACGAAAGTTTCGTAACCGCCGATGATGACCATGATCAGCAGGTTGGCGATCATGACCACGTCGATCAGGCCCAGCACGATCAGCATCACTTCGGCTTCGCCGAGTTCGCCGGCCTTGCTGATCAAGTGGATCAGTTCGTGCATGAACTGATAGACGTAAACGCCCTGGGCGGCGATCAGGCCAAGGTAGAGCGGAGCCTGGAGCCAGCGGCTCCAGAAGATGAAGAATTCCATCGGCTTGATGAAGCGGTTCATGGGCGTGGGGGATTTATGTTGCGGGGCAAAAATTGTACCCCAGCCCTTCGATGGCAGTGTTCTATCTGACGTAAGACCAGCGTAAGACTGTTTAGGTGTAATCTGGCCGCCCCAACTAAATGAATCGGAAAGCCCGGCCCGCGCTGGTCAGTGCAGCGCAACAGCGGCCTCGCATTTCCGGCGAAAAATCACCACACACCGGAATCGAATCCGGTTATTTGAGAGGAGAGGTGCCGATGTCCGCAATTGAATCCGTAGTCACCGAAAGCCGTGTTTTCCCCCCCTCGGAAGCCACGATCAAGAACGCCACGATTTCCGGCATGGCGGCCTACGATGCCCTGTGCAAGGAAGCAGATCAGGATTACGCCGGCTACTGGGCGCGTCTGGCCAAGGAGCATGTGAGCTGGAAACAGCCCTTCACCAAGTCTCTGGACGAGTCCGAGGCTCCTTTCTACAAGTGGTTCACCGACGGCAAACTGAACGTCTCGTACAACTGCCTCGACCGTAACGTCGAAGCCGGTCTCGGCGACAAGGTCGCCATCATTTTTGAAGCCGACGACGGCAAGGTCAGCAACGTCACCTACAAGGATCTGCTGTCCCGCGTCGCCAAGTTCGCCAACGCGCTCAAATCCAAGGGCATCAAGAAGGGCGACCGCGTCCTCATCTACATGCCGATGTCGATTGACGGCATCGTCGCCATGCAGGCCTGTGCCCGTATCGGCGCCATTCACTCCGTGGTCTTTGGCGGCTTCTCCGCCAAGTCGGTGCAGGAGCGCATTCAGGATGCCGGCGCTGTCGCCGTCATCACCGCCGACGAGCAGTGCCGCGGTGGCAAGAACATTCCGCTGAAGCCCGCCGTCGATGAAGCCATCGCCATGGGCGGTTGCGAATCCTGCACCGTTGTCGTCGTCTCCAAGCGTACCGGCGGTGCCTGCAACATGGTGGCCGGCCGCGATTTCTGGTGGCACGACATCACCGACAGCCAGTCCGAGACCTGCGAACCCGAATGGGTCGAGGCCGAGCACCCGCTGTTCCTGCTCTACACCTCCGGTTCTACCGGCAAGCCCAAGGGCGTCCAGCACAGCTCCGGTGGCTATCTGTTGCACGCCATCCTGACCATGAAGTGGACCTTCGACATCAAGCCCGACGATGTCTTCTGGTGCACCGCCGACATCGGCTGGGTCACGGGTCACACCTACATCACCTACGGCCCCCTGGCCTGCGGCGCCACCGAGATCGTTTTCGAAGGCGTACCCACCTACCCGGACGCCGGTCGTTTCTGGAAGATGATCCAGAACCACAAGGTCAGCATTTTCTACACCGCGCCGACCGCCATCCGTTCCCTGATCAAGGCCGGCGAAACCGTGCCCGCCACGCATCCGAAGAACTACGATCTGACCAGCCTGCGCATCCTCGGTTCGGTCGGCGAGCCGATCAACCCGGAAGCCTGGATGTGGTACTACAACAATGTCGGCGGCGCCCGCTGCCCCATCGTCGATACCTTCTGGCAGACCGAGACCGGCGGCCACATGATCACCCCGCTGCCGGGCGCCACGCCGCTGGTGCCGGGTTCCTGCACGCTGCCCTTTCCGGGCATCCAGGCCGCCATCGTCGATGAGACCGGCAACGATGTCGAGTGGGGCAAAGGCGGCTTCCTCGTCGTCAAGAAGCCCTGGCCGTCGATGAT
Organism: Rhodocyclaceae bacterium; assembly: GCA_030824275.1. Taxonomy (GTDB): domain Bacteria; phylum Pseudomonadota; class Gammaproteobacteria; order Burkholderiales; family Rhodocyclaceae; genus JAVBXY01. The sequence continues at coordinate 198,355 of JAVBXY010000003.1, forward strand.
CCGCACCATCTACGGCGATCCCGAGCGCTTCAAGAAGTCCTACTTCCCCGTCGATTTCGGCGGCAACCTGTATCTCGCCGGTGACGGCGCGATGCGCGATGCCAAGACCGGCTACTTCACCATCATGGGTCGTATCGACGACGTGCTGAACGTCTCCGGTCACCGCATGGGCACGATGGAAATCGAATCGGCCCTGGTCGCCAACCCGCTGGTGGCGGAAGCCGCCGTAGTCGGTCGTCCCGACGATCTGACCGGTGAGGCCATCTGCGCCTTCGTCGTGCTCAAGCAGTCGCGCCCCAGCGCCGAGGAAGCCAAGAAGATCGCTAACGAACTGCGCAACTGGGTGGGCAAGGAGATCGGCCCGATCGCCAAGCCCAAGGACATCCGCTTCGGCGAGAACCTGCCCAAGACCCGTTCCGGCAAGATCATGCGCCGCCTGCTGCGCAGCCTGGCCAAGAACGAGGAAATCACCCAGGACGTGTCCACGCTGGAAAACCCGGCCATTCTCGATCAGCTCAAGCAGAACGCCTGATCGCGCTTGATCGACTAGCACGGTAACATCGGGGCGCCCCTCGCAAGACGGGCGCCCTTTGCATATGGAGGTGGCGTCATGATGCGTTCCCGCCTTTCCGTGCAGCGCCTGGCCGCGCTGTTCCTGCTCGGCTGCGTGCTGTTCAACTACCCGTTGCTGGCCATCTTCGGTCGCGGTGGCCAGTTGTTCGGCATGCCCGCCCTGTATGTCTGGCTGATGGGTTCCTGGCTGGTGCTGATTGCCCTGATGGCATGGGTACTGGAAAGACGAAAGGACTGACATGCTGCAAAGCTGGGTCATCGTCCTCGCCTCCTTCGTCTATCTCGGCATCCTCTTCGCCATCGCCTGGCATGGCGACCGGCGTGCCGATGCCGGGCGCTCGCTGATCGCCAATCCGGTCGTCTATGCGCTGTCGCTCGGCGTCTATTGCACCACCTGGACCTTCTACGGCAGCGTTGGCCGGGCGGCGGCCAACGGCGTCGGCTTCCTGCCGATCTACCTTGGGCCGACCCTGCTGTTCGCGCTGGCCGGCTTCCTGCTGGTCAAGATCATCCGCATTGCCAAGGCCAATCGCATCACCTCGATTGCCGACTTCGTCGCCTCGCGCTACGGCAAGAGCCAGATGCTCGGCGGCCTCGTCACCGTCATCGCCGTGGTCGGCGTGATTCCCTACATCGCCCTGCAACTCAAGGCGGTATCCAACAGTTTCACCATCCTGCTGCACTATCCCGAGATCATCATGCCGGCCAAGACCGGCGCCGTGCCGCTGTTCCAGGACAGCGCGCTGTATGTGGCGCTGATCCTCGGCGCCTTCACCATCCTCTTCGGTACCCGTCATCTCGACGCCACGGAGCGTCACGAAGGCATGGTGGCTGCCATCGCCTTCGAGTCGGTGGTCAAGCTGGCGGCCTTCCTTGCCGTCGGCATCTTCGTCGTCTGGGGCATCCACGGCGGTGTCGCCGATGTCTTCGCCAAGGCCGCTGCTTCGGACAGCGCTCGCCGTCTCGCCAGCGCCGACTTTTCCGGTAACTGGGGCAGCTGGGGCTCGCTGGTCTTCCTTGCCTTCTTTGCCGCGTTGCTGTTGCCGCGCCAGTTCCAGATCGCGGTGGTCGAGAACGTCAATGAAGATCACCTGCGCCGGGCGATCTGGATGTTCCCGCTCTACCTCTTCCTCATCAACATCTTCGTGCTGCCGGTGGCGCTGGCCGGGCTGATGCATTTCCCCACCGGCGTCGATGCCGATACCTTCGTCCTCACCCTACCCATGGCCCACCAGCAGGAAGCGCTGGCGCTGCTGGTCTTCATCGGCGGTTTGTCGGCCGCCACCGGCATGGTCATCGTCGAGACCATCGCTCTTTCCACCATGGTCTGCAACGATCTGGTGATGCCTGTGCTGTTGCGCTGGAAGGCGCTGGGCCTGGCCGAACGGGCCGACCTTTCTGGCCTGCTGCTGGAAATTCGCCGCTGGGCCATCGCCCTGGTGCTGGTGCTGGGCTACCTGTATTTCCGCGTCGCCGGCGAAGCCTATGCGCTGGTGGCCATCGGCCTGATCTCCTTCGCCGCCGTCGCCCAGTTCGCCCCCGCCGTGATTGGCGGTCTGTTCTGGACCGGCGGCACCCGCATCGGTGCACTGGCGGGCCTCAGCGCCGGCTTCGCCGTATGGCTGTACACCTTGCTGCTGCCGTCCTTCGCCAAGTCCGGTTGGTTGCCCGAGGGTTTCATGACCCATGGCATCTTTGGCATCGACCTGCTGCGCCCGCAACAACTCTTCGGCCTCACCGGGCTGGACGAGATCACTCATTGCCTGCTCTGGAGCCTGCTCGCCAACATCGGCGCCTACATCGGCGTTTCGCTCCTGCGCGCGCCCGACGCCCGCGAGGCGCGGCAGGCGAGCTTCTTCGTCGGCGGCGATGCGGCCGGCTTGCCGGGCTGGCGTGGTCAGGCTGGCGTGCAGCAACTGCTGCCGCTTACTGCCCGCTTCCTCGGCCAGGAGAAAGCCCAGGAGGCCTTCGCGCGCCACGCCCGGCAACGCGGCCTGGCCGGCATCGATGCGCTGCCGGGCGACGCGGATCTGGTGCACTTCGCCGAAACCCTGCTGGCCGGCGCCATCGGCTCGGCCTCGGCGCGGGTGATGGTGGCCTCGGTGGTGGAAGAAGAGCCGCTGGGCCTCAACGAAGTCATGAACATTCTCGACGAGGCCTCCCAGGTTCGCGCCTACAGCCGCGAGCTGGAAGCCAAGTCGCGGGAACTGGAGCAGGCCACCGCCGAGCTGCGCGCGGCCAATGCGCGGCTGACTGAACTCGACCGCATGAAGGACGACTTCATCTCCACCGTCACCCACGAGCTGCGCACACCGTTGACCTCGATCCGCGCCTTTTCCGAAATGCTGCTCGACGATCCCAAGGCCGACCTCGCCGAGCGCAAGCGTTTCCTCGGCATCATCGTCGGCGAGACCGAGCGCCTGACGCGGCTGATCAACCAGATTCTCGACCTCGCCAAGCTAGAATCGGGACGCGCTGAATGGACCGTGGCGGCGGTGGATGTGGTCGAGGTGATTCGCGAAGCCGTGGATTCGCTGACCGCTCTCTACGCCGAGAAGAAGGTTGTCCTGGAACTCGATCTGCCCGTCGAAGACCTGTTCGTGCTGGCTGACCGCGACCGTCTGATGCAGGTGCTGATCAATCTGCTCTCGAATGCCGTCAAGTTCGCGCCCACTGTCGGTGGATGTGTAAAAGTCGGCGCTGGCGGTACGGCGGCAGTGGTGCGCGTCAGCATCGACGACAACGGCCCCGGCATCGTCGCCGCCGACCGGGAAATGATTTTCGAGAAATTCCGCCAGGTCACCGGCGATGCCGGCGTGCTGACCGCGAAGCCGCAGGGCACGGGCCTGGGCCTGCCCATCAGCCGCCAGATCGTCGAGTATTTCGGTGGCCGTCTGTGGGTCGAGAGCGAGCCGGGGCAGGGCGCCCGCTTCGTGTTCACACTGCCTCGGCGGGAAGGCGATAATGCACAAAAATAATCGGGAGGAGACCCATGAAACCACGCATTCTGATCGTCGATGACGAGCCGAACATCGTCATTTCACTTGAGTACCTGATGAAAAAGGAAGGCTTCGAGGTGGCTGTCGCCACCGACGGCGAAGCCGCCCTGGCCCAGGCCGCCGCCTTCGCCCCTGACTTGATCCTGCTCGACGTGATGATGCCGAAGAAGTCCGGCTTCGAGGTCTGCGAGGCTCTGCGCGCCGATCCGGCTCGCACCGGGCTGAAGATTGTCATGTTGACCGCCAAGGGCCGCGAGGGCGAAGTGGCCAAGGGCCTGGCCCTCGGTGCCGATGCCTATATCACCAAGCCCTTCGCTACCAGGGATCTCGTCCTGCGCGTCAAAGAACTGCTGGCATGAACGCCCGTTTGCGTTTCATCCTTGCGGCAGCGGTGCTGGGCCTGCTGATGACCGGGCCCTTCGTGCTGACCGGGCTGGCCTTGTGGGCGGATGCCAAGGAGGCCGAACGTGCCGCGTTGATCGAACTCATCGTCCCGCGTCTGCCGCTGGGCGGGTTGATCACCACTTTCGGCTTCGTCGCCGGCCTGATGATCCTGCGCAGCCTGTTCCAGCAATACGTGCGCGGCCTGATGCGCATGGCCGAAACCCTGCGCCTGATGCTCGGCGCCAATCGCAATTTCCGCGTCACCCCCGATGGGCCTCCCGAGGTGCGCGAACTGGCCCGCGCCGCCAATGATCTGGCCCAGCAGCGCGATGAATTGCTCAACGATGTCGACGCCCAGATCGCCCAGGCCAAGGCCACGGTGGAGGAGGAAAAGAACCGCCTCGCCGCGCTCATGTCGGAGCTGGCCCAGGGCGTCGTCGTCTGCAACCTCGACGGCCGCATCCTGCTCTACAACAGCCGTGCCCGGCTCCAGTTCAAGGCTCTGGCGCAGGGACCGACCTCCATGAGCGGCGGCGCCCTGATCGGTCTCGGTCGCTCGATCTTCTCGATGCTGGAGCGGGGCCAGATCACCCACGCGCTGGAGAATATTCAGCAGCGGCTGAAGAAGGGCAGCGCCGAGCCCAGCTCGAACTTCATTACTTCGACACGCAGCGGCCAGTTGCTGCGCGCGCAAATGGCCCCGGTGTTGACCTCGGTGACCGAGGGCGAGCCAACGATCACCGGCTACGTGCTGACCATCGAAAACATCACCCGCAACTTCGAGCGCGAGGCCCAGCGCGATCAGGTCTTGCAACAACTCACCGACGGCAGCCGGGCGCCGCTGGGCAACATCCGCGCGGCGGTCGAGACCCTGCTTGATTCGCCGGACATGGAAGCTGACTATCGGGAGCGCTTTACCCGCGTCATCGCCGACGAATCCGCCGCCATGAGCCAGCGTCTGGAAGCAGCCATGAACACCTTTGCCGACTCGCTGAAGACGCGCTGGCCGCTGGAGGATGTGCTCGGCATCGACGTCCTCGCCGCCGCCATCCGCCGCATCGAGGACCGCATCGGCCTGCCGACGAAAATGGAAGACCTCGACGAGAGCCTGTGGATACGCGCCGACAGCTTCTCGCTGATCCTCGCCATCAGCTTCCTCGCCGAGCGGCTGAAGGACCACTATGACATCCGCGAGATGCGTTTCCGTCTTTCCGCCGAAGGGCGCATGGCCTTCCTCGATCTGATCTGGTCGAGCACGCCCATGTCCTCCGAGACCCTGCACACCTGGGAGTTGGAGCCGATGAACGTGGCCGGCGAGATCAGCCCGCTGACCTTGCGCGATGTCGTCGAACGCCATGGTGGCGAACTCTGGTTCCAGCGCGAGAAGGCCGCCCATCGCATGTTCGTGCGCCTGGTGCTGCCGATTGCCGTGGCGCCGGAGGCGCAGACAGCGGAGCCTGTTGCGGCCTTGCATCGCGACAGCCGTCCCGAGTACTACGACTTCGATCTGTTCGCCGCGCGCGATTCCAGCATCGATCTCGACCGCAAGCTGACCGAGCTTACCTATTCGATTTTCGATACCGAGACCACCGGCCTCGAGCCGTCGAACGGAGACGAGATCATCCAGATCGGCGCCGTACGTGTGGTCAACAACCGCCTGCTGCGGCAGGAAATCTTCGACCAGCTGGTGGACCCGCGCATCCCCCTCAAGCCGGCCGGCATACCCATCCACGGCATTACCGAGGACATGGTGCGTGGCCAGCCGACGCTCGACGTGGTGCTGCCCGGCTTCCACGAGTTCTGCGCCGAGACCGTGCTGGTGGCGCACAACGCCGCCTTCGACATGCGCTTCTTCCAGTTGAAGGAAGAAGCCTACGGCCTGCGCTTTTCGCAGCCAGTGCTCGATACCCTGCTGCTCTCCGCCGTGATCCATCCCAACCAGGAGTCGCATCGTCTGGAAATCATCGCCGAACGTCTCGGCATCAATGTCATCGGTCGTCACACGGCGCTGGGCGATGCCTACGTCACCGGCGAAGTCTTCCTCAAGATGATCCCGCTTCTCGCCGACAAGGGCATCTTTACCCTGCGTCAGGCACTGGAGGCGGCCCAGCAAACCTATTTTGCCCGCATCAAATACTGATGGATAGCGCCGATCTTCTGCCTCTGGCCACCCGCGCCAGCCACCTCGCGGCGGCGATGGCAGCCGCTCCCGATACGGCGACTCTGGTCACCTGCGCCACCGAGGCGCGGGAACTGGCCATGGCCTACGTCGAGGACGACGCCAGCGCCGCCCAGGTGACCCGTTTGCTGTCGAAGCTCAACGACCGCATCGTGCTGCGCGTGCTGGCCCTGCGCGGGCCAGGCTTCCGTCTGCCGCCGGCCGGTTGGTGCTGGCTGGGCCTCGGTTCCGAAGGGCGATTGGAGCAGACTTTCACCACCGACCAGGACAACGGTCTGTTGTTTTCCGCCAGTAGCGCGGCCGAGGCCCGCGATCTGCGCGAGCGCTTTCTGCCCTTCGCCCGTGCGGTCAATGAGGATCTTGCTGCCTGCGGTTTTGCCCTCTGCAAAGGCGAGATCATGGCTGGCAATCTGCGCTGGTGTCTGTCGCAAGCCGAGTGGCGCGAGCACTTCATCGCCTGGGTGCGCACGCCGGAACCGGAGGCGCTGCTCAACGCCACGATTTTTTTCGACTTCCGGCCTCTGGCCGGCGAAACCGCGCTTGTCGATGCCTTGCGCCAAGAGCTGTTGCTCCTCACGCGGGGCAACGAAATTTTCCTGCGCATGATGACTGCCAACGCGCTGACTGCCTCGCCGCCTCTCGGCCGCCTGCGGGATTTCGCTACCGACGAGGAGCACATGCTGGACCTGAAGAAATCCGGCTCACGCATCTTCGTCGATGCGGCCCGCATACTGGCCTTGGGCGCCGGCTGCGCCGCCACCAGCACCGCCGAGCGCTTGGCGACGGCCTTGCAGCCGACGGGTGATAGTGTGGCCGCAGTCCATGCTTTCCATGCCATCCAGCAGTTTCGCCTCGCCGCTGGTGGCAACCGCATCGATCCGGCGACACTCAACGAGTTCGACCGCCGCATCCTGCACGCCGCCCTGCAACAGGCGCGCAGCCTGCAACAAGGCCTCAAGGCCCGCTTCCACTTCGATACCTGAAACACCGGACCTGCCATGACTTCCGATCCTCTGCCCTTCCTCAGGACCCATGCGCCTTTCAACGGCATGGGCGCGCTGGCCCTCGACTTTCTCGCCTCCCGGCTGGAGCGGCTGAGTGTCGCCGCCGGCGCCGTCGTCCTTGCGCCGACGGATTTGCCACCCAGCCTGTACATCATCGACAGCGGCAGCGTCGAGGCGCGCCAGGCCGGCGACACCGCCATGATGGACAAGCCGCTGCAAACCCTGGAGGCCGGACAGTGTTTCCCTTTGGGCGCGGTGGCCGCCCAGCGGCCGGCCATCAACGCCTACACGGCGGTCGAAGACACGGTGCTTTGGCGTCTCGCCAGCGCCGACTTTTTTGCCCTGGTCGACCGCAGCCCCGAGTTCAACCGCTACACCCTCGACCATGTCGCCGGCCTGCTCGACGAAGCCCGGCGGCAGATCGAGCTTCAGTTCGGCCAACGCAACGCCGAGCAGCAATCGCTGAATGCATCGGTGGGCAGCGTTCAGCGCCAGCCGCCGGCCTGCGTTGCGCGCGACACCACCATTCGCTCGACTCTGGAGCTGATGGCGCAGCGCAAGGTCGGCTCGGTGGTGGTGACAGATGCCGACGGCAAGGCAGTCGGCATCTTCACCCAGTCCGATGTCCTGCGTCGTGTCGTCGTCCCCGCCTATCCCGACAACTCCGCCATCGAGGAAGTGATGACCGGCCCGCCGGCGGTGCTCGACAGCCGTGCCACCGCCTACGATGCCATGCTGGCCATGGCCACCCACGGCATCCGCCACCTGGTCATCGTCGACGCCGAGGAGCGCGTCACTGGCGTGATTTCCGAGCGCGACCTGTTCGCCATGCAGCGCGTCGGTCTGCGCAATATCCGCAAGCTGATCGAGGCCGCCGCCGATATCGCTACCCTGCGCCAGGTCGCTGTCGATGTTCGTCGCCTGTGCTTCAACATGCAGTCGCAGGGCGTTTCTGCCGAGAAGCTGACCCAGTTCATCTCCGGCCTCAACGACCAGCTGACCCGTCGCGTCATCGAGATCAACCTTGGCCGGGACGACCTCTTCGGCCTCGACTGGGCCTGGCTGGCCTTTGGCTCCGAAGGGCGGGACGAACAGACCTTCAGCACCGATCAAGACAATGGCATCATCTTCGTCTGCCCCGACTTCGCCGACCGCGACGAACTCAAGCTGCGCTTTCTCGACTTCGCCCGTGGTGTCAATGAAGACCTGGCCCAGTGCGGCTTCCCGCTGTGCAAGGGCAACATCATGGCCAGCAATCCCCAGTGGTGCCTGACCCAGGAGGAATGGCAGGAGCGTTTCTCTCAGTGGATACGCAAGCCGGAACCGGAGGCACTGCTCAATGCCACCATCTTCTTCGACTTCCGTCCGCTGTTCGGCAACGAGGCGCTGGCCAAGGCCCTGCGCAAGTGGTTGCTCGATCAGACCCGGGGTGCCTCGCTGTTCCTGCGCCTGATGGTGGAAAATGCCCTCAAGTCGCCGCCGCCCCTGGGCATGATCCGCGACTTCAGCTACGACAACAACACCGAGTTCCCCCATACCATCGACCTGAAGGCCTTCGGTACGCGCCCCTTCGTTGACGTCGCACGCATCCTGGCGCTGGCCAACGGCGTTCCCCATAGCAGTACCACCGAGCGACTGCGCGGGGTTGTCGCGGCCAACAAAATGGGCGGCGACGACGTCAACGCGGTGATCGAGGGTTTCTATTTCATCCAGCAGCTACGTCTGCGCAACCAGCAGGCCGGCGTCGCGCCGGGTGCCGAAAACCGGGTGGACCCGGATAAACTCAACGAACTGGATCGTCAGGTGCTGAAGGAAGCCTTCCGCCAGGCGAAGAAAATCCAGACCCGACTCCAACTTGAATACCGCCTCTGACATGACCACTGCCATCGATGCCATCACTGGCCGCCGCTCCATTCGTGCCTACCTGAACAAGGAAGTCCCCCCCGAACTGATTGCCGAAGTCCTCGAAATCGCCGCCCGTGCGCCCTCCGGCACCAACATTCAGCCCTGGCGCGTGCATGTGCTCACCGGCGCCACGCTGAAGAAACTGGTGGATCGCGTCTGCGCTGCCTTCGATGCGGGCGATGGCTCGCATCAATCCGAATACGCCTATTACCCGGCCAAATTCTTCGAACCTTACCTGGCCCGTCGTCGCAAGGTGGGCTGGGATCTCTACGGCCTGCTCGGCATCCAGAAGGGCGATGCGGAACGCATGCAGACCCAGCATCGCAAGAACTTCCAGTTCTTCGGTGCGCCGGTCGGCCTGATGTTCAGCATCGACCGCCGCATGGGGCAGGGCAGCTGGCTCGACTACGGCATGTTCCTGCAAAACGTCATGATCGCCGCCCGCGCCAAGGGCCTCGATACCTGCCCGCAGGCCGCCTGGACCGACTATCACCGCATCATCGGCGATGAACTGAAATTCGGTGAACAGGAACAGCTTGTCTGCGGCATCGCCCTGGGCTACGCCGATCCCGTCGCCATCGAGAATTCACTGGTGACGGAGCGGGCGCCGCTGGAGGAGTTCGTCGTCTTTCATGGCTGAAGGACTCGATGCCCTGCGCCTCGACAAGTGGCTCTGGGCCGCGCGCTTCTTCAAGACCCGCAGCCTCGCCTCTGCCGCCGTCGACGCCGGCAAGGTGCGCTGGCAGGGCCAGCACGCCAAGCCGGCGCGGGAAGTGAAGATCGGCGACGAACTGGAGATCAGCATCGGCGAGCAGACCTGGACGGTGATCGTGTGCGGCCTCAACGCCCTGCGTCGTCCGGCGCCGGAAGCACGCCTGCTCTACGAGGAAACGGCGGAAAGCATGGCCCGTCGCGAACGGCAGGCGGAATTGCACAAACTGGCACCGACCCCGGGCGCCGGCCTCAGGGGGCGACCGACGAAGAAGGCCGGCCGGCAGATACGCGGCTTCGGCGCATAGGAGAGACGGAATGGAAATCACGATTGCGCTGCTGGTGGGACTCGCGCTCGGTGGCGGTCTGGCGACCTGGCTGCTGAACGGTCGCCTGCGCGAGGCGAAAGACGAGCTGACCGTATTGCGCGAAGAAAAGTCGGCGCTGGCGATACGGCAAGCGGGACTCGAAGCCGAACTCTCTGGTGAGCGTGCCCGTTTCAGCGAGCGTGAGGCGGCACTGAAGGAAGCCCGCGACAGCTTCGCCGACGCCTTCAAGGCCCTTTCCGCCGACGCCCTGGCGAAGAACAACCAGTCCTTCCTTGAACTCGCCAAGAGCGCCCTGGAAACCCAGCAGACCGTCGCCAAGTCGGAACTGGAAAAACGCCAGCAGGCCATCGGCGAGCTGGTCGCGCCGGTGAAGACCACGCTGGAGAAATTCGAGCTGCAAATGCAGGGCATGGAAAAGCAGCGTATCGATGCCTACGCCACGCTCACCGAACAGGTACGTTCCCTGGCCGACGCCCAAGGCGCGCTGCGTACGGAGACCGGCAACCTGGTCAAGGCCCTGCGCGCGCCGCAGACCCGGGGCCGCTGGGGCGAACTGCAATTGAAGCGTGTGGTCGAGATGGCCGGCATGCTCGACCACTGCGATTTCGAGGAGCAGGCCAGCACCAACACCGAGGAAGGCCGCCTGCGCCCTGACATGATCATCCGGCTGCCCGGCGGCAAGCGTATCGTCGTCGATGCCAAGGCGCCGCTCGCCGCCTACCTGGAAGCTCTGGAAGCGCCGGACGAAGAGGAAAAGAAACGCAAACTGCTGGATCACGCCCGGCAGGTGCGCGAGCACCTGAAGAAGCTCGGCCAGAAAGCCTACTGGGAACAGTTCCAGCCCTCGCCGGATTTCGTCGTTCTTTTCCTGCCCGGGGAGATGTTCTACTCCGCCGCGCTGGAGGCCGATCCCTCGCTGATCGAGGCCGGCGTCGACGCCCGCGTGATCCTCGCCACGCCGACCACCCTGATCGCCCTGCTGCGCGCCGTTGCCTACGGCTGGACGCAACAGGCGCTGACCGAGAATGCCGAAAAGATCAGCGCCCTGGGCCGTGAGCTGTACGAGCGTATTGCCACCGTTGCCGAGCACTGGAGCCGGGTCGGCAAGAACCTCGGCGAAGCCGTCGGCGCCTACAACAAGTCCGTGGCCTCCATGGAAACCCGCGTCCTCGTTTCCGCCCGCAAGTTCCGCGACCTCAAGGCGGCCAGCGAAGACAAGGAAATCTGCGACCTCAGCCCCATCGAATCGATGCCGCGCAGTGTGCAGGCGGCGGAGTTGCTGCCATCCGCCGAGTCGTCTGGCGACAGGCTCATCCCATGAGCCCCGAGGTCCGCAGAATGTTCTCCATCAACCTGGAGGAATTCTCATGTCTGCCGATCTCGCCGTGTTCTACACCACCACTGTCCTTTGCGCCCTCGGCGCCCTGATGTTGCCGCTGGCCGGATGATCCGCGACGACCTGCCCCTGCGTCCGCTCGCCGACCTGCCCGGCGGTGCGGCAACCGTCGTGCTCTGCCCCACGGCCCGACTCGCTGGTGGTTTACGCCGTGCCCATGGCGAAGCCCAGGCGGCGCGCGGCCTTGCAGTGTGGGCGGCGCTGAACGGGGCGACGCCGGCGCAGTGGCTGGATCATCTGGTTTCGTCAGCCCTGCTGCGTGGCGAAGTGCCGGCGGACGCCATGCCCGGCACTTTCCTTACCTGGCCGCAGGAGCGCTGCCTGTGGGAGCAGGCGATTGCCGCTGATGACGCCATCGATGGCGGTGAACTCTTCGACCGCACCGGCATGGCGCTGGCGGCGATGGAGGCGGAAAGCCTGCGCGCCGCCTGGCGTCTCGACGTGCCAGCGGCCATGCAGACCGACGAGTACCGCGCTTTCCTGCGCTGGCGCGAGCGGGAGGCGGAGGCCTGTCGCGCGAGCGGTTGGCGCACGGCGGCGGAGGCCATGGCCTGGCGCATCGAGTGCGTCGCGCGTGGTGTAGGCGGCCTGCCGGCGCGGGTCGGTATTGCCGGCTTCGTCTCTCCCGATCCCGTGCTCTCGCGTCTTTTGCTGGTGTTGGAAGAGCGGGGCGTCGAACTGTTCCGCGTAAAAGTCGGCTCTGACGATACGGCAATGCCGGAGGCTCGTGCCTGCATCGACGCCGACGATGAATGTCGCGCGGCGGCGGCATGGGCGAAGGTGCATTTGTCGGCATCGCCGCAAGCCCGCCTGCGCATCGCCGTCGCCGACTGGCCGGCACGGCGTCGTCTGCTGGAGGCGGCGCTCGACGCGGCCCTGCATGGCGATGCCGTGGGCGCCGGCTGGGCCTCGCTGGAACGCGCCTGGGCCGTGGCTGGCGGCACACCGCTGGCCGGGGAGCCGGTGGTGGCGACGGCCTTGAGCCTGCTGCAACTATTCGCCCATCCGCGCCGCATCGCCCAGGCCGATGTCGGTGCGCTGCTGTGCGCTCCCGGCTGGTCGGCGGACGTGGTTGAGACCGATGGCCGCGCCCGTCTCGAAGCGGCCCTGCGCGAGCGTCTGCCGCCGGAGTTCTCATTGGATCGCTTGCGCCGCGTCGTGCAGCGCTTGAGCGTGACGGAGTCCGTGCCGCAACTATCGGCCCATCTCGATGCTCTCGGCGACGCCCAGCGTGCCGCGCCGGGCCGGCAGTTGCCGGGTGCCTGGGGCAAGGCTTTCGTCACGCTGCTCGACGCCCTTGGCTGGCCGGGCCAGCGCCCGCCATTGCCGGCGGAGCAGGCGGCCGGCGAGCAGTTCCGGGAAGTGCTGGCGGGACTGACGACGCTGGATGCCGTGCTCGGTCGTATCGATGCTGGCACGGCCTTGCGTCTGGCGCAGCAGAGCGCCCGCGATCTTTCTTTCGCGCCGCCACGACGCGGTGCGCCCGCGGTGGAGTTGTGCGGCCTAAACGACGCCCTGGCCGGGCCGGTGGATGGCCTTTGGTTGATGGGCATCAACGAAGGCGCCTGGCCGCCGGCGCCGCGGCCGAACCCGCTTCTGCCCGCCGAATTGCAGCGGCGGGCCGGCATGCCGCAGTCCCGTGCCGACAGCCTCGCCGAGCAGGCTCGCGAACTGCAAACGCTGTGGTGCGAGGGTGCAAGCGAGATCATATTTTCCTGGGCCGGCAGTGAGGGCGAACGGGCCTTGCGGCCGAGTCCCTTGCTGACGGATATGGTGCAGGTCGCGATCCCGGCGATAGACGCGCTACCAGTGGCAGACGAAGAAACATTGGATCGCATCGACGATGCGCGGGCTCCTGCCGTGAGCGATGGCGAGCGCATCCGCGGCGGCACGGCGCTCTTGCAGGCGCAAGCTGTGTGTCCGGCCTGGGGTTTCTACCAATACCGGCTTGGTGCCGCCGTGCTGCCAGCGCCGACTTTTGGCCTCGACGCGCGGGCGCGGGGGGGCTTGTTGCATGGCGCGCTGGAGACCTTCTGGAATGGTCGCGGCCTGGGCGATCTGCTGGCCATGGACGAGACCGCTCGTGCCGAGGCGATTGCCCTCGCAGTGGCCGCATCGCTGGCAGAGTTCGACCGCGAAGCCATCGACCCCTTGCCACCGCGTCTCGCCTCATTGGAAGGCGAACGCCTGCGGGCGCTGCTGGCGACCTGGCTGGACATGGAGGCGACGCGCGTGAACTTCCGTGTCGCCGCCTGCGAGGAAAAACATGAACTGAATATCGAAGGTCTGCCGGTGCGTGTGGTGGTGGATCGCATCGACACATTGGACGACGGCCGTCTGGTCGTCATCGACTACAAGAGCGGACGCAATGTTTCCGCCGACAGTTGGGCCGATGCGCGGCCGAGCGAACCGCAGTTACCGATCTACGCCGCGCTGGCCTTCCCCGACAAGGCCGTGGCCGCCGTCGCCCTGGCCCGCGTCACCAGCGACGATCCGGGCTTCCTTGGCATTGCCGAAAGCGAAGGCCTGCTGCCCGGCGTGAAGTCCCTCGACGGCCAGCGCAAGCGCTATGCGGAAGATGAATTCCCCGACTGGACCGCCCTGCGGGAGATATGGGCCGAACGCATCGCCGAGCTGGCCCGCGAGGTGAAGCACGGCGTCGCTGCCGTGGTCTTCGCCGACGAGAAGGACATCGAGTATTGCGAAGTGAAGCCGCTGCTGCGGGTCGCCGAGCGCCGGGCACAGTGGGAGGAGCAATGATCGACAGCTTGCTCAAGCAGGATGCCGCCCACCGCCTGCGCGCGCTGGAGATGGCCTCCTTTATCGTCGAAGCCCCCGCCGGCGCCGGCAAGACGGAGCTGCTGACCCAGCGCTACCTGCGCCTGCTGGCGACGGTGGAAGAGCCCGAGGAAATCATCGCCATCACCTTCACCAACAAGGCTGCCGGCGAGATGCGTGAGCGCATCGCCGAAAGTCTGGCGATGGCACGTAACGGCGATCTACCGGAGGCGCCACACAAGCGCATCACCTTCGAGCTGGCGACGGCGGCCCTGGCCCGCTCTGCCGAACTCGGCTGGCAGATCGAGGCCCAGCCGGGCCGCCTGCGCCTGACCACCATCGACGCGCTCTGCGCCAGCTTGGCGCGGCAGATGCCCTATCTGTCGCGCTTCGGCGCGCAGCCCGCTGTGGCCGAGGAGGCCCAGCGGCATTACGAGGAAGCGGCCCGACGTGCGCTGGATCATCTCGAAAGCGATGGCGAGATGGCCGAGGCCGTGGCCGTCGCCCTGGCCCATCTTGACAACGACACGGCGCGGCTGGCGCGCTTGCTGGCGCAGATGCTGGCGCGGCGCGAGCAGTGGCGGGAGATAGCATCCCTAGATCACCCCGAATCCGCCATCGTCGAAGCCCTGGCCGAAATGGTCGGCGAGGAACTGACCCATGTCGCCGAGGCTCTCGGTTTCGGCATCCAGGCCCAGGCCATGCCGCTCGCCCGTTACGCTGCCGACAATCTTGGCGGCGGGCCCTTGCAGGGTTGGACCGAGCCGCTGGGCAATGGTCCCGACGATCTGCCGCGCTGGCGAGCGCTGAGCGATTTCCTGCTGACCAAGGAGGGCGAGCGGCGCAAGCAGGTCACGGTCAAGAACGGTTTCCCCGCCGACGACAAGCCGCGCAAGGCGGCGATGATGGAACTGCTGGCGGCCCTCGATGAGCACGCCGTGGCGGGACTGCGCCGGTTGCGCGATTTACCGACCACCGACCATGCCGATGACGAAACCGTGCGCGCGCTGGTGCGCCTGTTGAAGCTGGCGGCGGCGGAGTTGTGGCTGGTCTTCCGCGAGCGCGGCGAGGTGGATTTCGGCGAGCTGGCGGCGCGGGCCATCGATGCCCTGGGTGATGATGCCGCGCCCTCCGAGCTGGGCCTGCGCCTCGACTATCGCATCCGCCATCTGCTGGTGGATGAATTCCAGGACACCAGCCCGATGCAGATCGATCTGCTGGCGCGGCTCACCGCCGGCTGGCAGCCCGGTGACGGCCGCACGCTGTTCGCCGTCGGCGATCCCATGCAGTCCATCTACCGTTTCCGCAAGGCCGACGTGGGCCTTTTCCTGCGTGTCGCCGAGACGGGCATCGGCGCCCTGCGCCTTGAAAAGCTGCGCCTGTCGCGCAACAACCGCTCGCACCCGGAAGTGGTGGGCTGGATCAACGCCCAGTTCCCCGCCGTCTTCCCCGGCGCCGACGATCCCCTGCGCGGCGAGATTCGTTACCGGCCCTTCGTCGCCACCCGCGATGCGGCCGCCGATGCCGGTGTCTTCGTCCATCCGGTGCTGGCGGAGGAGGACAAGGAGCGGCAGGAGGCGCAGCGCATCATCGCCATCATCGCTGCCGAATGGCAGGCCGATCCGCAGCGGCGCATCGCCGTGCTGGTGCGCGCCCGTGATCATCTGTCGGCTTTGGTGGCGGCGATTCGCCGCGATGCTGCCGACTGGCGTTTTTCGGCCATGGAGATCGAGCCGCTGGTGGGCCGGCAGACGGTGCAGGATCTGATTTCCCTGACCCGCGCCCTGCATCATCGCGCCGACCGCCTGCACTGGCTGGCGGTGCTTCGCGCGCCCTGGTGCGGGCTGACGCTGGCCGATCTGCACGCGCTGGCCGGCGACGATCACAAGTCGACAATCTGGTCGTTGATGAACGACGCCGTGCGCGCGGCGCGACTCTCGGCCGATGGTCAGGCGCGACTGGCTCATGTACGGAATGTGCTGGCCGAGGCACTGGCCGGGCAGGGGCGACAGGGCCGCCGGCGCTGGGTCGATGATGTCTGGAAAAAACTCGGCGGGCCGCGCTGTACTGGTGAAGCCGGTCTTGCCGATGCGGCGGCTTTCTTCCGGCGACTCGATGTCCTCGATGCCGCCAGCCGTTTTGCCGTCGATAGCCTTGAAGACGACATGGGCCGGCTGTTCGCCGCCGCCGATGCGCAGGCCGACGGCCGCCTGCAATTGATGACCATCCACAAATCCAAGGGCCTCGAATTCGATACCGTGATCCTTCCCGGCCTGCATCGAGAGCCTTCGGGCCGCGACACGCCGCTGCTGGCCTGGGACACATTCCCGCTGGCTGGGGGCGAGCGCCTGGTGGCGGCCCCCGTCAATCGTCGACGCGGCAAATCCGTCGAGCCGACGGCCTACGATTTTCTCCAGCGCATGGAGCGCGAGCGCAGTCGCAACGAGGAGGCGCGCGTGCTCTACGTCGCCGCAACGCGGGCGGTGCGGCGATTGCATCTGGTCGGTGTAACTGCGCCGAAAGACGAGGGCGGTGTGGCTACGCCGCGTGCTGCTTCCCCCTTGGGCCGCTTGTGGCCGGCGCTGGAGGCGGAGTTCGTTGCCGCCGCATCCACCGCCGTCCCACCAGAGCCGACTTTTGACGACGGCAACGAACTCGCCCACTTCGTGCCGCAATTGCTGCGCCTGAATGCGCCTGCCGTACCCGTTGCCTGGCAGGCGCCGGCCATCGTTGCCGCGCCGTCATTGCAGCGTGACGACACCGCCGATGCTCTCGCTGCGGCAGTCGGCACGTTGGTCCACGCCTGTCTGGAACAAATCGCTGCCGCGCCGGAGACCTGGACTGCGGCCCGCCTTGACGGCATGCGTCCCGCCTACGAGCGCTGGCTCGGCAGCCGAGGCTGGCCTTCGGCGCAAGCGAAGGAGGGTGCGACCCGCGCCGCCGCCATGCTGGCGACCACCGTGGCGAGCGAGGACGGCCGCTGGGTTCTGCGCCGGCGCGAGGCAAGCACGGCGGAACTGGCCCTGTCAAAAGTCGGCGCTGGCGGGACGGCGAATACACAGGTACTCGACCGCAGTTTCATCGAGGACGGCGCGCGCTGGATCATCGACTGGAAGACGGCTTTCCTCGGCGTCGATGCGAACATCGCACGGCTGCAAGGCCACGCCGAGCGCTATCGCAGCCAGCTCGAAGCCTATGCTGCGCTCTTTGCTGGCGAGGGTCTGCCGCTACGGTTGGCGGTGTTCTACGTCGCCCATGGCGTGCTCGCCAGACTGGAATACAATCCTTCCTTTGACCAATAACGAGTGGAGAAAGCCATGTCCAACGGGAAATACCGCCTGGTGACGCGCAGTGATTTCGACGGCCTCGCCTGTGCCGTGCTGCTCAATGAACTGGACCTGATCGACGACATCAAGTTCGTCCATCCGAAGGACATGCAGGACGGCAAGATCGAGATCAGCGCCAACGACATCACCACCAACCTGCCCTTCGTCCCCGGCGTGCATCTGGCCTTCGACCACCACCTGTCGGAGACCTTCCGTAATCCCGGCGAACGGCCCAACCACATCATCTATCCCGACGCCCCCTCGGCGGCTCGTGTCGTGTTTGAGCACTATGGCGGTAAAGCTCGTTTCCCGGCCTTCTTCAACGAAATGATGGAAGCGGTGGACAAGGGCGATGCCGCCCAGTTCAGCCGCGACGAAATCCTTGATCCCAAGGGCTGGGTGCTGCTCAACTACCTGATGGATTCGCGTACCGGCCTCGGCCGCTTCCGCGAGTTCCGCGTCAGCAACTACCAGCTGATGATGGATCTGATCCAGTACTGCCGCAATCACGGCATCGACGACATCCTCGCCCTGCCCGACGTCAAGGAGCGCGTGGATCTCTACTTCGATCACGCCGAAAAGTCCAAGGAACAGATCAAGCGTTGCACCACGGTGCACAAGAATCTGGCCGTCCTCGACCTGCGCAACGAAGAGACGATCTACGCCACCAACCGTTTCATGATCTACGCGCTCTTCCCCGAGACCAACATCTCCATCCACATCCTGTGGGGCGTGCAGAAGCAGAACACGGTCTTCGCCACCGGCAAATCCATCCTCGACCGTTCCTCCACCACCAACGTCGGCGAGCTGATGCTCAAGTACGGCGGTGGCGGCCACGAAGCGGCCGGCACCTGCCAGATCGACAACGACAAGGCGGCTGCGGTACTCAAGGAACTGATCGCCAAGATCAATGCCGACGGCTGATCCGATCCAGTCGGCGCGGGACCTGCTCGACTACATCGACGCCAGTCCCAGCCCCTGGCACGCGGTGGCGACCTCGCGGCAGCGCCTGCTGGCGCGGGGTTACACCGAACTGGAAGAAACGCAGCGCTGGTCGCTGACGTCAGGCGGACGCTACTTCGTCACGCGCGGCGACTCTTCGCTGATCGCCTTCGTCCTCGGCCAGCAGCCCCTGGCCGAATCCGGCCTGCGCATGATCGGCGCCCACACCGATTCGCCCGGCCTGCGCGTCAAGCCCAAGGCGCCGCACACCTGCGATGGCGTCATGCGTCTCGGCGTCGAGGTGTATGGCGGGCCGATCCTCGCCACCTTCGCCGACCGTGATCTCGGCCTCGCCGGCCGCGTGCATCTGCGTGACGGCACGGTGCGCCTGTTGCATATCGACAAACCCCTGCTGCGCCTGCCCAATCTGGCCATCCACATGAACCGCGAGGTCAACGAGTCCGGCCTCAAGTTCAACAAGCAGACCGAACTGCCGCTGCTCCTCGGCATCGCCGAAGAAGGCAAAAGCGCCGAACAGGTTTTCGCCACCGCCCTCGGCGTCGACGGCAATGACATCCTGAGTTGGGAGCTGGCCGTCTGCGACACCCAGAAGGGCAGCCTGTGGGGTCCGCAGGAAGAATTCATCGCCAGCAGCCGGCTCGACAATCTCGCCTCCTGTCATGCCGCACTGAGCGCGCTGCTGGCCGTGGATCAGTCGCAAGCCACCGCCGTCTGCGCCTTCTTCGACCACGAAGAGGTCGGCAGCGAAAGCGCCGTCGGTGCCGGCGGCAGCTTCGTCGCCGATGTCGTCGCCCGCATCGCCGCCGCCACCGGGCTGGACGAAGAGGACCGCCGCCGCGCGCTGGCAAAAAGTTTCTTCGTCAGCGCCGACATGGCCCACGGCTGGCACCCGAATTTCCCCGCCGCCTACGAACCCCAGCATCGCGTCATGGTGAATGGCGGCCCCGTTATCAAGCACAACGCCAACCAGCGTTACAGCACCGGTGCCGACACGGCCGCCCGCTTCATCGGCCTGTGCGAAAAGGCCGGCGTGCCCTGGCAGCAATACGCCCACCGCACCGACCTCGGCTGCGGCAGCACCATCGGCCCCATCGTCGCCGCGCGATTAGGCATGCCCAGCGTCGACGTCGGCAACCCCATGTGGGCCATGCACAGTCTGCGCGAGAGCGCGGGGGCGCTGGATCATGGGCGGATGATTGCGGTGATGGGTGAGGCGCTGGCGAGCTGAGTTGCTTTCCTGGGCGGCGCCGGCCTGGTTGCCGTGTCATCAGCGCCGACTTTCGAGGTGCTGCCCGTCTTGACAAGTGTCAATAGACTATTTACAGTCAATCCATGATTCGTGGCTTTCGGCACAAGGGACTTGCGCAGTTCTTCAAGACGGGCAGCAAGGCCGGCATACAGCCTTCGCACGCAACCCGGCTGCGTCTGCAACTGGCCAAGCTGGATGGCGCCAAGTCACCCGCCGACATGGGCTTGCCCGGCTGGAAATTGCATCCCCTGACTACCGGGCATTGGTCGGTCTGGGTCAATGGAAACTGGCGGCTCACCTTTGACTTCGAAGGTGAGGATGCCGTGCTGGTGGACTATCGGGACTATCACTAGGAGCAAAGAGATGACGCGCATGCACAACCCACCCCATCCCGGGGAAGTCCTGAGGGATGGCGTGTTCACCGGCACCGGCATCACTGTGACCGACTTTGCCCGCCGCATCGGCGTCACCCGAGTCACGCTCTCGAACGTGCTCAATGGCAAGAACGGGGTCAGCGCCGACATGGCGGTGCGCCTCACTGCCGCGCTCGGCGGCAGCGCGGAATCCTGGCTGCACATGCAGGCGCAGTACGATCTCGCGGCGTCGGAAAAAGCGTTGAAGAAGGTGCTGGCGAAGATCGAGCCGCTGGATATCCCCGAAGCAGCCTGATCGCCAACGCCGGCCTGGTTGCCGTGTCACCGGCGCCGACTTTCGGAGTGGTTGCCATGCTTTCGAGTCTGCCAAAAAAAATATAAATCCAAGCTGACCCTTTGTCGTTCCACGCTAGTGATAGTGCGAACCTGGCCCCTTTGATTTACGCGTTAAGAATTTCAACCTAGAAGGAATATACCGATGAATCTCAGTCGCAAGTTGTTGTCCCTATTGGCGGTGTTGGGCTGCGCACTCAGCGCGCCCGCATCGGCCACGCAGATCATCTGCCTGATCAACAATTCCTCTCAGGCCATCAGAATCGTGGGGGCTGGTGAAGGGGCCGCTACGATCGAATACGAGGCGAAAGGCGGCGACAAAAACCAATGCTGGCATGTCGCCGAGTCTGCCAATGCGCTTAGATTTGTTGGGTACCATACGAAAGATGCCGCCGGTTATTGGCAAAACGCGGGGATAGAGAAGCCTATTGCTTTCCAGAACACACCTATCGTCAAGTCCCAATGGTTTTTTTGGGAAAAATATTCGGGGAAGTGGGACGCAGATGTAAAAAACTGCGGCAAACAGATTTGCATGTACCACTCTACCCACACCGATGTGTGGCGGCTGTACGTTGTAGACAAATGACCTAACGCCGAACCGCCATTGAAGGCGAGCTGAGCGGCCTCTGCCGGGCGGCGATGCATGGCTAACGGTCAGTGACCGTTAGCCATTGTGCTCGGTCAAATCAGTCAGGACGCAGTCCGACGTATGAAATCGCCTTGCTACTGAAATCGTGCCGTAGCCAAGCGAAGCGTCCATCAGTTCAGCGGGGTCTCGTAGGCATACACCGCTGAACAGCGCAATTCAATGACGTTGCCGTTGCAGTCCGGGTTGCCACCACTGCCGCAAAAGCCGGTGGCTACCATGCCGAGCGGACAGGAAATTCCCGTTCCCCAGTTCGTCTGGGGTATCCATTGTGATTCGGCCGCATGAATGGCAAAGGAAACCTCAACGTTGGGGTCGATTTCCCCTGCTGTTGTCAATGACGCACAATCGATGTGGCTGGGACGACCATTGCAGTTCGGGTTGCTGCCCGACCCGCAGATGCTGACGATCGCCTGTCCATCCGGACAGACTAGTCGCTCTCCCCACCTGCTGGCCGTCAACTTCCCGTGCCGTTCAGGGGCATTGGTCGTGGCGATCCTGCGCTGGGCGGTGTAATAGGCACAGCCGGTCTGTACCGGATGCCCCTGGCAATCGGCATTGGAACCACTGCCGCAAGCCGCCATCACCACGCCTCTACGTCCGTTTATCGATGGGCATTCGGCACTCGTTCCCCAAGCACCGGCGCTGGCAACGACCGCCTGCTGGTTGATTGGCGCAAATGAACCGTTGTCCCATCCCAGTTTGCGCTTGGTCATTCTGGCCGCATTCTTCTGAATCTTGTAAATCCGCTCCTTGGCGGTTGCTACTCGTGCGTCTTCTTGCTTTTCCCAATTTTCGCGATTCATGCAACTTCCCATACCCTGCAGGCTCCAGTCGCCGCTTCTACAAGGATATGGATTCACATTTCGGGGCACATTGATTTTTGCCAGGGCTTCGGCTTTTTCCCTGCTCATGGCCGCCTCGGCCGCCTTGGCGCGCTTTGCCGCCTCGGCCTTTTTTGCCGCTTCTTCCTCAGCGGATTTTTCCGCAGCTTTTTGCTGCGGGGTCTTGGCCGCTTCCCGCTTGATGCTCTCAATTTCTGCCGCCATTCGATTGATTTCGAAGTGGCGCTCCACTCGCCGTCTGGCCGGCTGTTCTGCCTGCCACATGCGCTCTTTTTCTGCGGCTATGCGCTCGTTTTCCTGGGCCTGCCATTGCTGGGGGCTCAATCGAAGATCTCTACTGCATTGATCCTGAATAGCCCTAGCCGCACCATCCCAGGCTAGCTGAAAACAAGTACTGCTGGTTGGCTGTGGGCGGGGCGATACTTTGTAAGTTGCAAAGGCAGCGGCTTTTTCCTTCGCCATGTCCTCAGCGCTTTTTGGGGAGGTTCTGGGTTGATTTGGCTTTAGTCTGAAATATTCAGCCTCGATCTCCCTTTCCCGCTGTTCAGCAATTTGGCGGGCCACTTGGTTCATGCTATCCACGCGTGGATCGGCGCTCACATTACCGGAGACCGAAAACGTCAGTAGAGCTGCAATCAAGGTGATCGGGCGCCAATTCATGATGGACTCGTTGTTGAGTGAGAAATGGGATCAGTATATATGCGTTCGTATTTTCTACAGCCGCCAGGCCAGCAGTTCGTCCGCCGTGCGCAGGCGAGCGGAGAGCACCTTGGTGATGTTGCGATAGACCTTGAGGCCGACCTCGGGGGTGGCGTGGATGGCGTTGTCGTTGATGCGCACCAGCACGCAGTCCGAGTCGGCGATGACGCTGGCGCTGCGGGCTTCATTGTCGGCCAGGCCCATTTCGCCGAAGCTGTCGGCGGCGCCCAGGCGGGCGAGTTCCACTTCGCCGTCGCGTCCCGATTTCACCACACGCGCTTCACCGGCGAGGATGATGTACATGTGGTTGCCGACGTTGCCTTCCTTGACGATGTAGGCGCCAGGTACGAAGGTGCATTTCTCCGAGCTGCCGAGAAGGTCGCTGATCTCGGCCGGGGTCAGTCCCTGGAAGGCCTTGACGTGCTCGGCGAGACGGAACAGCAGGCGTTGCAGGTCCTGGAAGGTGAATTGTTCGCGTATCCAGCTCATGGTGTCCTCAGATTTGTAGGGCGGCCAGCAGGTCCTGCTCCAGGCGGACAAGGGTGGCGGTTTGCGCCAGTTCCTTGCCGCTCACAAGGAAGACGTCCTCGACGCGTTCGCCAAGGGTAGCAATCTTTGCCGTGTGCAGGGTGACATTATGCTCACCGAGTATGCGGGCGATGGCGTAGAGCAGGCCGGGACGGTCGGCGGCGCTGATGCTCATCAGATAGTGGCTGCCCTTTTCGTCGGCACGGATGTCCACTTCCGGCGTCACCGGAAAATGGCGTACCTGTCGCGACACGCGGCCGCCGGTCACGGTGGCGGGCAGGGGTGGCTGGAGTTGCAATAGGGTGACCAACTCGTGTTCGATGAGGGCGATCACGTCGCGGTAGGCGTGCTCGGCATCCGAGGCGAAAACGACGAAGCTGTCGAGGGCGTAGCCGTGACGCGTGGTGTGGATCTTGGCGTCTACGATGCTGTAGCCCATGCGTGCGAAAAAGCCGCACAGGCGGGCGAAGAGCAGCGGTTGGTCCGGCAGGTAGGCCATGATCTGGAGGCCGTCGCCGATGGGATTGAGGCGGGCGCGCACCACCGGCTCTTCCGCCGCCGGGCGGTGATAGAGGGTGCGCGTATGCCAGGCGATTTCCTCGGCGTCGTGGCGCATGAAGTAGCCGGTATCGAGCTGATCCCAGAGGGCGCTTTCGACGCCGGTGCGCAGGCCGTGGTAACGCAGGATGCGCCGCGCTTCTTCCTGGCGTTCGGCGACGCCGGCCAGTTCAGGCGCCTTGTCGCCGCGCAGCAGGCGTGCGGTCATGCGGAAGAGATCTTCGAGCAGCTTGCCTTTCCACGCGTTCCAGACTTTCGGGCTGGTGCCCCGGATGTCGGCAACGGTGAGCAGGTAAAGCGCAGTGAGGCGACGCATGTCGCCAACGCGCTCGGCGAAGGCATGGATCACATCCGGGTCGGCCAGGTCCTGCTTCTGTGCGATCTGCGACATCATCAGATGCTGCTCGACGAGGAAGACCACCAGTTCGGCGTCATCGCCCTCGATGCCGTGGTCGCGGCAGAAGCGCCGGGCATCGCTCATGCCGAGCTTGGAGTGGTCGCCGCCGCGTCCTTTGGCGATGTCGTGGAACAGCGCGGCGACATACAGCAGCCAGTGCCGGTCGAGGCCGGTCATCAGCCGCGAGCAGAAGGGGTACTCGTGGGCGAACTCGGGCATGGCGAAGCGCCGCAGGTTGCGCACCACCTGGAGAATGTGTTGGTCCACGGTGTAGACGTGGAATAGGTCGTGCTGCATCTGGCCGACGATGCGGCCGAAGGCCGGCAGGTAGCGGCCGAGGATGTCGTACTGGTTCATGCGCCGCAGCGCGTGGATCAGGTGTTTTTGCTGAAACAGTTTGAGGAACAGGGCGCGGTTGTCGAGGTCGCGGCGGAAGTCGGCGTCGATGCGGCCACGCGCGCGCCACAGGGCGCGAAGGGTACGCGGCGTCATGCCCTTGAGTTCGGTGCGCTGCATCTGGAGCAGGAAGCATTCGAGGATGGCGCGGGGGAAGCGGTCGAAGATGTCTTCCTCGCGCACGTCGAGCTGTTCGCGCACCATCTGGAAATGGGTGCCGATGACGATGGGCGCGCCGGCGCGCTTGGGCAGCAGGCGGTCGATCAGCACCTGCATGATGAGTGCATTCAACTGGGTGACCAGTTTGGCGTTCTGGTAGTAGCGTTGCATCAGCACTTCCGAGGCGCGCTTGGCTTCGGTGGGGCCGACGCCCATGGCCAGGGCCAGCCGTTCCTGATGGTCGAAGAGCAGGCGTTCTTCGCGGCGGCCGGCCAGCAGATGCAGTTGCACGCGCAGATCGCGCAGGCGGCGGTCCACGCGTTCGAGCTGGCGCGTCTCGGTGGCAGTCACCAGCCCGGCCTTGTGCAGGGCCTGCCAGTCCTTGCCGATGCCTGCCGCCTGCGTCACCCAGAGGATGACTTGAAGGTCGCGCAAACCACCGGGGCTTTCCTTGCAGTTGGGTTCGAGGCTGTAGGGTGTGTCGTTGAATTTGGCATAGCGTTCCGCCTGTTCGAGCTGCTTGGCGCGGAAGAAGGAGGCGGGTTCGAGGGCCGCGCTGTAGCTGTGTTCGAAGTCTTCGTAGAGCGCGCTATTGCCGGCCAGGAAGCGCGCTTCCAGTAATGCCGTCTTGACCGTGATGTCGCGCTCTGCCTCGTCGAGGCATTCGCCGACGGTGCGCACGCTGTGGCCGATGTCGAGGCCGATGTCCCAGAGCAGGCCCACCAGTTGTTCGAGATGGGCTTCGGGCGTTGTCGATGCGGGAGAAGCGTCGGGGAGCAGGATCAGCAGATCCACGTCCGAGCCCGGATACAGCTCGCCGCGCCCATAGCCGCCGACAGCGACCAGGGCAAATTCCTCTGGCATGGCGAGGGTGGCCCACAAGTCCTGCAGCACTGAATCCACCAGCGCGGCACGGCCGTGCAGCAGGGCGAGGCTGTCCTTCTTTTCCTGCCAGGCGGCGGTCAGCCCCTGCTGCCCATCGACCAGCCGCTGGCGGCTCGCGGCAGCCAGCTCGCGGGGATCGTTCATGGATGAATCTGGATACCGGGCGGGCAGGGCGGCGCACCCGCAGAGAGCGTCAGCACCTCGACGCCGGTGGGCGTGACCACCACGGTGTGCTCGAACTGGGCGGAGAGGCTGCGATCCTTGGTGATGATGGTCCAGCCGTCCGGTAGCTCGGAGATCGCCGCCTTGCCGGCATTGATCATCGGCTCGATGGTGAAGATCATGCCCGGCTCCAGGATAGGGCCGTCGCTGGCCTTGCCGTAATGCAGCACCTGCGGCTCCTCGTGAAAATTGAGGCCAATGCCGTGGCCGCAGAACTCGCGCACGACGGAGAAGCCAGCGCCTTCTGCGTGTTTCTGGATCGCCGCACCGATGGCGCCCAGATGGACGCCGGGTTTGACTTGGGCGATGCCGATCCACAGGCATTCGTGGGTCAGGTTCACCAGCCGCTTGGCGAGAATGGAGGCATCGCCGACGACGAAGGTGCGGCTGGTGTCGCCGTGCCAGCCATCCTTGATGGTGGTGATGTCGAGATTGACGATGTCGCCCTTCTTCAGCGGGCGGTCGTTGGGAATGCCGTGGCAGACCTGATGATTCACCGAGGCGCAGATGGACTTCGGATAGGGCGTGTAACCGGGCGGCGCGTAGTTCAGCGGCGCCGGGATGCAGCCCTGCACATCCACCATCAGGTTGTGACAGAGGCGGTCGAGCTCGCCGGTGGTAACGCCGGGCTTGACGAAGGGCGCGATGTAGTCGAGCACTTCACCGGCGAGACGGCAGGCGACGCGCATTTGCGCGATGTCGTCAGCGGACTTGATGGAAATGGCCATGGCGGCTGGATGGTATTGGGATACGGATAGATGAGGCATTTTACCCGCCCCAGCGTTTCCCGCTGTGGAAAGTCGGCGCTGATGCAGCTACTGCGCTACAAGGCGGTCGAGCAAAAGACGCTCTTCTCGCCGTAGCGGATGACGGAACGGCGATCAGGCCCTCGTCAGGAAGAAGAAAGCGTGAGCGATGTCGCTTTTCAGGTGCTCAGAAAGTCAAATGACTCTGACCCTTTGGTTAAAGGAATTGAGTTCCTTCAGCGCATAGCGGGTGGCGAGGGCATCGGGGTTGGCTTGTGCTTGAGTAGCTCGGGGAGGAACCAGCGGAAGCCGAAATTGTTGGAGGTCGCGCTGCTTCCCGTGCTGGCGGCGGTTTCGTCGTCGGGCTTGAGGGTCTTGGCTGCCGGGATGAATTGCAGGCAGCGGCCGGCGTAGCGGGCGGTGAAATCGGCGGCGGAGAGTTCGCTGGGTTCCGTCTGGCTGGCATGGATCAGGAGCACGCGGCCACCGTCGTGGCGCAGCAGCAGGGCGAGGCCTTGTTCGCCTTCGTCGGCCGGGCTCAGGGTGACGAAGGACGGCCCTGGCAACTCCGACAGTTCTTCGGCCGGGCATTCTGAAATGGCTTCACGGAAACCCAGCGCCAGCAGTGCTTCACGCAGGCTTTCCAGCGTGTGTGGTGGCGGAAACTGCTTGAGCAGCAATGCGCCGTCGAAGGGGATGCGATGGAGCTGACAGGCCGCGCCAAGCGCCCATGTGAAGTTTGCCGAACTGAATGTCGAACTGAGCGCTACTTGCATTACCAGCCTCTCCCTTGCTCTGAAAACACCGCCTTCCGTTTGAGGCACAGGAGGCGGTGATCGGGAGAAAGGAAAGCCTTACCTCCATATAGGGATTACCCTATCATGGAGCATCCTTTTTGCATATCCAGCTTAAGTAATAGGTGATCGTTTGCCTGGCCGGGCGCGCATGGCGATGCGTGTGGCGGGTTGACCACAAGAGGAAGTTTCGATAATGTTTATACATTGTATAAACATAAAGGGTTCGGCCATGGCTGAAGCAATCCTGGATATCAAGCATTGGGGTAACAATCTGGGGGTGAGGTTGCCGGCGGCGGTGGCGCGTGCCGCGCATCTGCATGCCGATCAACGGGTGCGGGTCGAGGTGCAGCAGGGGCGGGTGGTCATCACGCCACTTGAGGATGTGCCGCTGACGCTGGAGCAGCGACTGGCCCGTTTCGATCCCGTCCGTCATGGCGGGGAGGCGATGGCGACGGAAGCGGTCGGGGCTGAGCGGTGGTAGCCGGCGGCAAACAGAAGGTGTGGTCACCCGACCGGCAGGAGATCATCTGGATAGACTGTAATCCCCAGGCCGGGCGCGAAATGCGTGACCGACATCCCTTTCTGGTGCTGTCGCCGCGTAGCTTCAATGAGCGCACCTCGCTGGTGATAGGCCTGCCCATGACCACGGCGGAATACAACGCGGACAATCCCTTCGCCGTCGTCGCCGGGGCGGCGAGCGGCAAGAAGTCGGGCAAGACCAGTTACGTTCTCTGCCACCAGCCGAAATCCTTCGACTGGCGCGTACGGGAGGCCGCCCCCCATCCGATGAAGCGGCTGTCGGATGTTCGTTTTGCCGAGGTATGTGGATTGCTGAACCAGATCGTGCAGTTGAACTGAGGGCTGTCGTCGTCCTACCAGGACACGCCTACGGCGACGAAGCCTGCGCTGCGTTCCGGCAACAGGCGGAAAACCGAGTCGGCACGGCCACCGTAGCGGCGCAGGCCTGCGTCGACGCGCCATTTGTCGGCAGCATAGCCGGCGGAGAGGGTTAGGTTGCGGCCGCCGTCTTCCAGCGAGTGGATGAGGTCGGCGGCGGCCGACCAGCCGCTGGCGGCATCGCTCCAGGCCAGACGCGTGAGCAGGCCGCGACGGGCGAGGTTGGCCTGGTCGAAGAGCCGCGTCGATGCAGCGTTTGCGCCGGCAACGGCGGCGAGCGGAATTCCTGGTGTGCCGATCAAGGCATTGCGGCGGGCGGCCTGGCGAGCGAGGCGTTTCCAGTCCTCGGCGCTGTTGGCGGTGCCGTCCCACCAGAGTTCGCCGAGCAGGGAGACGCCGTTCTCGTGGGTCCAGGTGGCGCCGATCAGGGCCTTGCGTGGCGACTCGATGCGCTGTGTGGCGAGGGCGCGCTCCGGGTTCAGCAGGTCGGCGATGCTGGCGTTGTCCGCCAGCGGCTGACGCAGTTCGGCGCGCTGCTGGGCGAGCACGGAGGCGTGGATTTCTAGCGAGTCGTCGGGTACGGCGGCGACGGCGGCGCCGATCTCGACGCCGTTGCAGCCGGTGTGGCGGACGATGCCGTGAAAGTCGGCGCTGGCGAGACGGCGATAGAGCTTGAGGGCGACGGAGCCATCATCCTTTGCTTCGCCGCGCCGGCCGTGACCGGGGTTGGCGATGATCAACGACCAGGCGGAGTCGGCCGAGAAGTTGTCCCAGGAGATGGAGGGGATGCCTTCCAGCGGCGGCGGCTGGAGTTGCAGGCGACTCTCCCGCTGCACCACGTCGATGGGACGGAAGGCATGGCCGACGTCGCCGGAGAGCACTTTCTTGCCGACGGTGAAGCGTTCGCCGGCGAGGCTGAAGTCCGCATAGGCTTCGTGAGCGACGAAGCGGGTATCGGGCTTGGCGCCCTCCCGGCCCGAGGCGGTGGCAGTGAGCAGCAGATTCACCGGGCCGACGCGGCCGCGCAGTTCTTGCTCGATACGCCCCCGGTCGCGGCCGAAAGTGGTGAGGTCGAGACCGTTGGTGAAGGGGCTGTCGGTGCGCAGGCTGCGGGACTCCGCGACGGCGCGGGTGGTCCAGCCGAGTTCGCTTTCCTCGGCGGCGACGGGCAGGGCGATCATCGCGAGCAGAAGAAAAAGTCGGCGCTGGCGATACGGCGAGTGAGTGAAAAATCGACGCGGCGATTTCATTGCGGTACGTCCGCGCGGACCAGGAAGGCCGGGTTGAAGTATTCGTCGCCGAGGGACTTGGCCGAACGGGACAGGTAGTGGATCTCGGTGCTGCGTTCCTTTTGCAGATGATCGATCAGGGTCATGCTCGTCACCTGGCGCTGGCCGTCCACGTTGCCCAACGTGAAGCGGGCGATCTTGGCCAGTTTGTCGGAGGCGACGTAAAGCTCGGCCTGTACCGGATGGTGACCTTTCTTCGCCAGGTAGAGAACGATGCGCGGATAGCTGACGCCCTTGCGTTGGCCCGTGAGTTCGAGCTTGAGGCAGGGGGTGCCATCGACGCTTTCCTCGCCGATGACGCTGCCGTCGTAGTCCTCGCCCCAGGTCATGGTGGCGATGTCGCCGGTGGAGGCTTCGCCGAGCAGCTTCTGCATGGGGGTGATGCGCAGTGGCCGCTGGCTGCTGGGCATCATCAGCCAGAAGTCGTCGTTCTGCATCAGCATCTTCTGGCCCCGCTCGGCGGCACTGCGGAACAGCACCAGGGAGCGGTGGCCGGGCTTCATGTACACCGTGTATTGCCGCGTCTTGTCGAGCTGGCCGGCCTTGAAGCTGCGCACTTCGGTTTCGACGCGGCCGGCGTCGATGGCGAGGCGGTAGGCGTCGGCTTGCTTGAGCATGGCCTTGACTTTGTCGTCGGCGAGGGCGGAAAAGCTGAGCGCAGCGACCAGCAGCAGGGTGAGTTTTTTAGACATGAGCAAGAGCCTCCGTAACGGGTTTGGCGGCGGCGCGGCGGCTGACGAACCAGGCAGCAGCGGCGGCGAGGACGATGACGACGAGGGTGACGGCGAGGTACATGGGTGGCGAGAAGCTGAGCAGCAGCGGATAGCCGGCGGAGCGTCCCGGCGGCGGCGGCATCTGCACGCCGGCGAAGAGTAGGGCGATGGTGGCGATGCCGGCGAAGCCCATGCCCAGGGCTGCGCCGGCGGCACCGATGAGGCCGCCTTCGAGGACGAAGTTGCGCACGATTTCCGCCGGGTAGGTACCGATGGCGCGCAGGGTGCCGATCTCGCGGGTGCGCTCGACCACGGCCATGCCCAGGGTGTTGCTCATGGCGAAGGCGACGATGACGATCATGATTACGCCGAGGATGCCGAAGATGCGGTTGTAGAGTCCGCGCACGGCCTGATAGAAGATGGCGAGGTCACTCCAGGTGCGCACGGCGAGTTGTGCATGCTCGGCTTTGACGCGAGCAGCGATGGCCTCGGTCTGCGTCGTGTCCTTGAGATAGATCGACAGGCTGCCGACCTTGTCGCTGAGCAGAAGTTTCTGCACGGCGCCGATGTCGGCCAGTACCAGGCGCTTGTCGATGTCCGGCACGCCGACGCTGACGATGCCGCGCACCTGCACATCGACGGCGTTGAGATTGCCTTCGGTAGTGGTGGCGAGCAGCGTGAGGGAGCCGCCGACCTTGGCTTTCATCAGCCTCGCCAATTCGTTGCCGATGACGATGTCGCTACTACCGGCGGCCGGTGCTTCGCCGGCGAGGAAGGTCATCTGTGGGCCGCGCAGGCGGAAGTCGAGTTCGGGATCGACGCCGCCACCGACGAAGACGGTGGATTTGTCGCCGTTGGAGATCAGGCCGGAGAACTGGATGCGCGGCGCGACGGCGCGTACGCCAGGCAGCGCGGCGAACTTCGCGGTCAGCGCTTTGGCGTCGGCGAGGCCGTGCTGCATGGGCGTGTCCTCGTCGCCTTCGAAGCCGCGTTCATGGGCGACGACGACGTGGCCGGTGTCGCGGGCCGTCATTTCCTCCAGCGACTCGTAGGTGAAGAGGGCGAAGCCACCGCCCACCAGAATGGCGGCGGTGCCCATGGCGGTGATGAGCATGGCGGTCAGCGAGCGCCGCCGGTTGCGCATGACGTTTTTCCAGGCGAAGCGTATCCAGTTCATTGCATGACTCCATCGGCAAGACGCAGCACACGGTCGCAATGCGAGCTCATGCGGTCGTCGTGGGTGGCGACCACGACGGCGGCAGCGCGTTCGTGGGCGAGTTCGCGCAGCAGGTCGACGATCTGCTGCGCGGTGGTTGAATCGAGGTTGGCGGTGGGCTCGTCGGCGATCACCAGGGCCGGCGATTTCACCAGCGCACGAGCGATGGCGACGCGCTGGCGCTGGCCGCCGGAAAGGGCGTCGGGCAGGCGATGGCCGAAGTCGGCGAGGCCGGTGCGGCGCAGCAGTTCGGCCACCCGCGCCTTGCGCTCGGCGGCGGGAATGCCGAGCAGCAGCAGCGGGTATTCGACGTTGTCATGGACGTTCATGACCGGGACGAGATTGAAGCCCTGGAAGATGAAGCCGACCTTTTCCCGACGCAGTTTGGTGAGGCCATCATCGTCGAGGCCATCGACTGCCGTGCCGGCGATCTCGCGGCTGCCGCTGTCCTGGACGTCGATCAGGCCGCAGAGATTGAGCAGGGTGCTTTTGCCGCTGCCCGATGGCCCCGTGAGGGCGACCATCTCGCCGGCGGCGGCGGTCAGGCTGACGCCCTTGAGGGCATCGGCATAACCATCGCCGACGCGGTAGCGCTTGCGCAGATCGTTGAGGCGGACGGTGGCCTTCACTTTTCGGCCTCTTTCAGGCGGGCCTCGGCGGCGCTGACTTCGGATTTGAATGGGGCAGGGACCGTGGCCAGCAGCGGATCGGCTTTGAGCGCTGCGAGCAGCTTCGCCCCCTGGGCGCGGCGGTGGAAGATGCCGTCGGGCAGGGCGATGAAGGTGGCGGCGGCGACGAAGCGGGTTTGCAGGCTGACGGGGACGCCCTGGATCAGCACCTTGTCATGCTCGGGCTGAAGGGCGGCAAGGGCCTGGTCGAGATGGTCCGCGCCCTGCTCGGGGTAGCGCAGCTTGTTCCAGGGCATCCAGGCGGCCTTGCCCTTGAGCGCCAGGGCGCTGCCGAGATAGGCGGTGTAGAGCGGCTGCTTCTGGGCGTCCGGCGGCAGGGCGCGGAAGGCATCGATGGCCGGGTCGATCTGCTCGCTCTTGCCCTGGCGGGCGGCATCGAAGACGCGGAAGGCGGCGTCGAAGTCGCCGTCGGCCGCAAAGGCGATCAGGGGAAGGCTGGTGACGGCCGCCAGGATCAGGCGGCGAAAGTTTGCTGGCATGGTGTAACTCCTCATGGGTTGGACATGAGGCCATGCTAGGAAGCTGTTGCCGGGGTGTCAGCCGCTATGCGACGAACTGCGGGAATGCCGCCGCGAAGCGTATTCGCGGCGGATGAACGGAACGACTAAACCCGCTTAGAGGACTTCGCCAGCGTGATCCGCCAGGCGCGAACGCTCGCCGCGCTGGAGCGTGACGTGACCCGAATGGGCCCAGCCCTTGAAGCGGTCCACCACGTAGGTGAGGCCCGAGGAGCCTTCGGTCAGGTAGGGCGTGTCGATCTGGGCGATGTTGCCCAGGCAGACCACCTTGGTGCCGGGGCCGGCGCGGGTGACCAGGGTCTTCATCTGCTTGGGCGTCAGGTTCTGCGCTTCGTCGATGATGAGGAACTTGTTGAGGAAGGTGCGGCCGCGCATGAAGTTGAGGGACTTGACCTTGATCCGGCTGCGGATCAGGTCCATGGTCGCCGCCCGGCCCCAGTCGCCGCCGTAGTTGCCGCCAGCAGGGCTGGTGCCGGTGTTCTTGTCATCCGCCGGCTTGTTGAGCACGTCGAGGTTGTCTTCCAGCGCGCCCATCCAGGGCGTCATCTTTTCTTCCTCGGTGCCCGGCAGGAAGCCGATGTCCTCGCCCACCGGCACGGTGACACGGGTGATGATGATTTCCGAGAACAGCTTGGCCTCCAGGGTCTGCGTCAGCGCGGCGGCGAGGGTCAGCAGGGTCTTGCCGGTACCGGCCTGACCGAGCAGGGTGACGAAGTCGATGTCCGGGTTCATCAGCAGGTTGAGGGCGAAGTTCTGCTCCCGGTTGCGTGCGGTGATGCCCCATACGGCGTTCTTGACGTGACTGTAGTCGATCAGGGTTTCGAGTTCCGCCGTCTTGCCACCGCCGACTTTTACCCAGGCTTGCAGGGGCTGCGGGCCTTCCTGCCAGACGAATTCGTTGATCAGCATGTCGGGGCAGAGCGGGCCCTTGATGCGATAGTAGGTGCGGCTGTCCTTCTTCCAGGATTCGAGGCCCTTGCCGTGGGTGTCCCAGAAATCCGGCGGCAGTTCCATGGTGCCGGTGTAGAGGAGGTCGGTATCCTCCAGCACCTTGTCGTTGAAGTAGTCCTGCGCTTCGAGGCCCAGTGCGCGGGCCTTGATGCGCATGTTGATGTCCTTGGTGACCAGGATCACCGGTCGTTTCGGGTACTTCTGGCCGAGGTGCATGACCACGGCGATGATCTGGTTGTCGGCCTTGGCGGTGGGCAACGAGGACGGCAGGACGCTGTTGATGGCCTCGGTTTGCAGAAACAGGTGGCCGGTGGCCATGTCCCGCGAGGGGCCGGTGAGGTCGATGCCGTCGGCCATGGCGTGCTCTGCCTCGCTGACGATCTCGTCCAGGGTGCGGCTGGCCTGGCGGGCGTTGCGCGCCACTTCTGACATGCCCTTCTTGTTGGCGTCCAGTTCCTCCAGCGTCATCATGGGCACGAAGATGTCGTGCTCTTCGAAGCGGAAGAGGCTGGTGGGGTCGTGCATGAGGACGTTGGTGTCGAGCACGAAGAGCTTGGTGGGGGCGTTCTTCGCTGACTTGGCGCGCTTGGAGTTCATGGGAACCTTTCAGAGGACTGCGCTGGGAACCGCCGGGAGCGGATGCCTTCAAGATAACGTAGGCCCCTCCCGGCAGGAGGGGGGGATGAGACGCCGGAATCCCAGCTTTTTCGCCGTTTAGAGTGTCTTGATAGTGTCAAGAACCAGTGCTGCATTGCCGTCGGCCTTGGTCAGGCGCCATTCCTTGCGCAGTACGCCGTTGGCATCGATGAGGAAGGTGGAGCGCTCGATGCCAAGCACTTTCTTGCCGTAGAGCATCTTGTTCTTGACCACGTCGAACATGCGGCAGAGCATGCCTTCGATGTCCGAGATCAGCTCGAAGGGCAAACCCAACTTGGCCTTGAAGCCTTCGTGGGACTTCAGCGAATCGCGGGAGATGCCGAAGACGACAGCGCCGGCGCTAGCGAACTCTGCGTGCAGGTCGCGGAACTGCTGGGCCTGGGTGGTGCAGCCGGGGGTGTTGTCCTTGGGGTAGAAATACAGCACCACGATCTTGCCGCGCAGGGCCGACAGCGTGACTTCGCCGCCGGTGGCGGGTGCGGTGAAATCGGGCACGGTCAGCCCGACGATGGATGGTGCGGGTGGGGGGGATGAAGTAAAGATGGGGTCGTTCATGCTGCATCCTTCCAGGTCGACAAAAACTCCTCGCCTTGCAGCATCAGCGTGCCGGAACGGCCGGGAATCTCTCCGCGGACGATCTCGTGGCGAGGCAACAAAACCGGGTCCAGCGCGTCGCGCATCTGGCCCAGTGAAACCAGCTCATAACCCTGTTCCCGCCAGCCGGTGAGGAGGCGCTCCAGGGTGTCGCCGAACTTGATGCCTTCGAGTTCGGCGTGCAGGGTGAAGACGTGATCCTGTGGCGCTCTGCCTATGGGGGACGAGGCGCGTAGCAGGGATTCGTGTACGTTTTCCGAGGTGATGTCATCGGTGCCGATCAGCTCGTCGAGGGTCGGCAGGGTGGTCGGCAGTTGCGGGCAATGCACGACTTCGCCGTTCCACACCGGGACGAAGGGATGCGTGCCCCGGCAATCCGAGGCCCAGCGATAGCCGAGCCGCTGCGTCAGGCGCAGGGCGTGGGCGTTCATCTGCCAGCCGGCAGCGCCATGGCCGGGCGAGGCGCTGTCGAATATCTCGACATAGCGTTCGTGGGCGCGGCGCATTTCGATTTCGGTCCAGGTGGCGTTGGCCTTCTCGACACCGTCCTGCCATTTGACGTGATCCCAGCAGTGGATGGCGGTCTCGAAGCCGGCATCGCGGGTGGCCTTCATGATGCTGGTGGTGCTGGCGCGGCGGCCAATGTCCGGGCCGGGTAGCACCGTGCCGTAGAGCAGGGTGGTGATGCCGTAGTTGGACACCACCGAGGTGCGCTTGACCTTCTTCATGAAGCCCGGACGCAGGACGCGCTTGATGGCGCGGCCGGTGTGGTCCGGGCCGAGGGAGAAGAGAAAGCTGGCGTTGGCGCGCTGGCGACGCAGGATTTCGACCAGCCGGGGTACCCCTTGCAGGGTGCCGCGATAGGTGTCTACGTCGATCTTGAGGGCAAGCTTCACTGAGTTTTGCTCCGTGCCGCCTCAATCCATCAGCTTACGGGCCTCGGCCACGTCGTTGCGATAGGCCTCGAAAATACCGCGCAGGGCATCCTCGAACTTCACCGTGGGCGCCCAGTCGAGGTCGGCCATGGTGTTGGTGATCTTGGGTACCCGATGCTGGGTGTCCTGGTAGCCGGCGCCGTAGTACTCGCCGGAGGTGGTTTCCAGCACCTTGACCTTGGCCAGGCCCTCGGCGTACTCGGGATATTCGCCCGCCAGCTTGAGCATCAGCGTGGCCAGTTCGCGGATCGAGTAATTGTTCTTCGGGTTGCCGATGTTGTAGATCTTGCCGTTGGCGACGCCGTCCTTGTTGTCGATGATCTTCATCAGGGCATCGATGCCGTCGGTCACGTAGGTGAAGGAGCGCTTCTGGGCACCACCGTCCACCAGCTTGATGGCCTCGCCGCGGACGATGTGGCCGAGGAACTGGGTGATGACACGGGAGCTGCCTTCCTTCGGCGTGTAGATCGAATCGAGGCCGGGGCCAATCCAGTTGAAGGGGCGGAACAGCGTGTATTGCAGGCCTTCCTGCTGGCCGTAGGCGTGGATCACGCGGTCCATCATCTGCTTGGCGCAGGAGTAGATCCAGCGCGGCTTGTTGATCGGGCCGAGCACCAGATTGGAGTTTTCCGGGTCGAATTCCGGGTCCTGGCTCATGCCGTAGACCTCGGAGGTCGAGGGGAAGATCACCCGCTTCTTGTACTTCACGGCCTGACGAATGATCGGCAGGTTGGCTTCGAAGTCGAGTTCGAAAACGCGCAGCGGCTCCTTCACATAGGTGGCTGGGGTGGCGATGGCGACCAGGGGCAGGATCACGTCGCACTTCTTTACGTGGTACTCGATCCATTCCTTGTTGATGGTGATGTCACCTTCGAAGAAGTGGAAACGCGGATTGGACATCAACTCGGTGACGCGCTCGGAGTTCATGTCCATGCCGTACACCTCCCAGTCGGTGGTGGCGAGGATGCGCTGGGACAGGTGGTGGCCGATGAAGCCATTGACGCCGAGGATGAGGATTTTTTTCATGTGAGAGCAAGCACCGGGGTGCCGAAAGTCGCGTTGAACTGGTCGCTGGTCCGGATGGACTGCGCGGAACCCGCCAATTCTACCGCGAGCAGGCGTAAAACCAGTCCGTCGCCGCATTCGGCGACCAGTCGGTCGTCATGGATATACAGGGTAGGGGCGCCGAAGCGGCCTGTCTCGCCGGTCGGATGCAGGGAGCCGGTGACGACCAGCCGGCCAGCGGGCGTATCGCAGAAGGCGCCAGGATAGGGTGGGGCGACGGCGCGGATCAGGTTGTGGATGGCCTGCGCCGGTTTGGTCCAGTCAATGCGACCGTCCTCGGGCTTGCGGCCACCAAAGTAGCCACCCTGCGACAGGTCCTGGGCTTGCGCCACGGCGCGGCCGGCGAGGAGGTCCGGCAGGATGCGGTCGAGGGCCATTTCGGCGGCCAGCGTCACCTTCTGGAATACCTCGAAGGCCGTGTCGTCGGGCAGGATGGGCACCGCCTGCTGGGCCAGGATGCCACCGGCGTCGGGTTTGATGACCATTTCGTGCAGCGTGGCGCCGGTTTCCCGCTCGCCATGGATCACCGCCCAGTTCACCGGCACGCGGCCTCGATACTTGGGCAGCAGGGAGCCGTGCATGTTGTAAGCGCCCCGTGTGGGGATCGCCAGCAAGGCCTCCTTCATCATGTTCCGGTAATAGAAAGAGAAGAAGAAGTCGGGCTTGAGGGCGGCGATCTGCGCGACTACTGCCGGGTCGTTGGCATCCTCCGGCGTGATCACCGGGATGCCGTGACGTTCCGCCAATGCGGCGACGCTGTCGAACCAGATGGTTTCGGCGGGATTGTCGGTATGCGTGACCACCAGCGCCACATCGACGCCGTGGGCCAGCAGTACCGACAGGCAGCGGACGCCGACGTTGTGGTAGGCGAAAACGACTGCTGTAGGTGCGGGAGGCGTCATTCCTTCTTCTCGAGGATCGCTTCGACCAGATAACGCGGGCGGTGGCGCACCTGCTGATAGATGCGACCGATGTATTCACCGAGCAGGCCGATGCCGAACAGGGCCAGGCCGATCAGGAAGAAGGCCAGGGCGAACAGGGTGAACAGGCCCTCGGCCTCGGGGCCGAGGATCAGGCGGCGAATGATCAGTAGCACGAACAGCGCCGCCGAGCCGAAGGAGACCAGGATGCCGAGCATGGAGAACCATTGCAGTGGCACCAGCGAGAAGCCGGTCATGAGGTCGAAGTTGAGACGGATCAGGCTGTAGAGGGTGTAGTTCGATTCACCGGCGGCACGTTCCTCGTGCTCGACGATGACCTCGGCCGGATTGCGGGCGAAGGTATAGGCCAGCGCCGGGATGAAGGTGCTGACTTCCTTGCAGGAGTTGATGGCATCGACGACGGAGCGCGAGTAGGCGCGCAGCATGTTGCCCTGGTCGGTGATCTTGATGCGGGTGATCTTCTCCCGCAGGCGGTTCATGGCCTTCGAGGCCCAGGTGCGGAACAGGCTGTCCTGGCGCTTGCGGCGGATGCTGCCGACGTAGTCGTGGCCTTCGCGCATCTTGGCGATCAGCTTGCCGATTTCTTCCGGCGGGTTTTGCAGATCTGCATCCAGCGTGACGATGATCTCGCCCTGGCAATGCTCGAAGCCGGCCATGATGGCCATGTGCTGGCCGGCGTTGGCGGCGAAGAGGATGACGCGGGTGACGTCGGGCCGCTGCTGATATTGCTCGCGCAGGATGGCCGCCGAACGGTCACGGCTGCCGTCGTTCACGAAGATGATTTCGTAGGACTCGCCAAGACTTGTACTCAAGGCATCGAGGGCCGGATAGAGACGGGCGAACAGCGTTGCCAGCCCGGCTTCTTCGTTGTAGACGGGGATGACGATGGAAAGCATGGGACGGGACATGGCAGTGCTGGATCAGGCGACCGTGTGGGGTTGTTCGATCATCTGCTGGTAGATCATGCTTTGCAGAATCACGCTGTCATTGGGGGCGAGGTCGACGAATTCGAGGCCATGGTGGATCAGCCCGGATTTTTCGTTCTCCAGGACGTCATCGCCGAACACCGCGCGGATCGCGGCATTCACCGTCAGGTAGGCATCCATGTTGTGCAGGTTGACGCGAAAGGACACGCGGACGGTGGCGCCCTTGTCCGCCAGGTTGCGCCGGGCATCGAGCAGGGCGCCGTTGGCGCTGAGGTTGGCGATGATGGCCGAGCTGCTTTCCTCGCCGGATTTGCCGGTGTTCACCGCTGCGATGATGCGGGTTTTCACGCGCGGCGCCTTGCGGATCACCATGCCCTGGACTTCCTCGGGGAAGGATAGGTGCAGGTAGTCGAAGGGCAGGCGGTTGATCTTCTTCACCGTGCAGGGAAAGCCGAAGGCGTTCTGGCTGGAGAAGGCTCGTACCACGAGTTCCTCACCCTCTACCAGACGCGGGCGCAAGCCACGGGAATCCACCGGCGTCGTGACCATCAGGCTGACCTTGTTCATGAAGCCGATCAGCTTGACCATGAAGCGTTCCGGCGAGACCAGCAGCGGCGGCTGGATTTGCAGCCGGTCACCGATCTTCAGCTTCATGGCCTCGAAGGGGAAGGTGGTTTGCTGGGCATCCGTCGCTGCGCCCGGCTTGGCCGTGGTGATCTGCTCGGCGGTGAGTTCCTCATCGGCGGGGCCAGGCTTGTTGGCTTCCCAGCTCAACTCGCGGCAGGGCTGGCTGTCGAGCAAGCGCAGCAGCTTTTCCTTGCTCTGGATGACCTCTCCCTGCGCCGCGAGGAGATTGTTCTGCGGATCGAAGACATCCCAGGGCAGGGGGCTGCCGATTTCAAACGCATCGGGGCTGATGGAAACGAGATTCATCGACGGCGACTCCGGTTATGGATGGCGAAGTATCGCAGCAATTGCCGAGCAAACCCTTTCGACATCATGGTTTGTCATGGCGGGAAACAGCGGCAGGGTCAGCGTGCTGGCACCGATACGTTCGGACTCGGGAAAGTCGCCTTCCTTGAATCCGCGCTGGCGATAGAGCGAGAACAGGTGCAGGGCCGGGTAATGCACGCCGGTGCCGATGCCCTTTTCCTTGAGCGCGGCGATGACCTGGCCGCGATCCGTGCCCGTCGATAGCAGAACCTGAAACATGTGCCAGTTGCAATTGCTGAAATCGGCCACCGGCAGGCCGAGGCCGAGGGCCGGATCGAGATGGGCGAAATAGTGGCGGGCGAGTTCGCGGCGGCGGGCGGTGAATTCGTCAATGCGATTGAGCTGACCAAGGCCGATGGCGGCGGCGACGTCCGTGAGATTGAACTTGCCGCCGAGCACGTCCACATCCATGCCACCATCGGGAAAGCGCTTCACGCCTTGCAGGCGCAGGCGCTCGCACAGGCCCGGATCGACGTCGGCCGGCAGCACCAGGGCGCCGCCCTCGGTGGTGGTGAGGTTCTTGTTGGCGTGGAAGCTGAAGGAAATGAAATCGCCCGTGGAGCCTATCGGCTTGCCGTTCCATGATGCGCCGAAGGACTGGGCGGCATCCTCGATGACGCGCAACTTGTGCTTGCCGGCGATAGCGTAAAGGCGATCCCGATCCACCGGCAGGCCGGCCAGATCCACCGGGATGATGGCTTTCGTCGTTGGTGTGATGGCCGCTTCGAGTTTGTTGAGGTCGATGTTGCGGGTGACCGGATCGACGTCCACGAATACCGGCGTGGCGCCGACCTCGAGTATCACATTGGCGGTGGCGACCCAGGTCATGGGCGTGGTGATCACCGTATCGCCAGGGCCGACTTTTGCGAGGCGCAGCGCCACTTCCAGCGTGGCTGTGCCGGAGTTGAAGGCGCGCACGACGCGGCCGCCGCAACGCTCGGACAGGGCCGCTTCGAAGGCCTGCACCTTGGGGCCGGAGGTGATCCAGCCGGAACGCAGCACGTTGGCTACATCGGCGATGGTTTCCTCGTCGATGGAGGGACGGGTGAAGGGTAGAAACTCGCTCATGAACGGGCCACCAGGAACACGCCGACGGCGATGAAGCCGATGCCGAGAAGCTTCTGCGTGGCCAGGGCTTCGCCGAACCATTGCCAGGCGATGAAGGCGTTGATCACATAGCCGATGGACAGCATCGGGTAGGCGATGGAGACCGGCACGCGGGACAGGGCCATGATCCAGACCACCAGGCTGACGGCATAGCAGGCCATGCCGCCCATGATCCAGGGTTGGAAGGCGATCTTGAGGCCGATGGGAATCACGTTGTCGAGATGGAACTCGAAATGGCCGACGGCATTGGTGCCGGCCTTGAGCAGCAACTGGGCGGCGGCGTTGAGCAATACGCCGGTGAGGATCAGGGCGAAGCTGACGGTATTCATGGCTTCCTCACGATGACGCGGCGGGAGTCGCGGAAGATTTCCTGCATGGGCAGGCCCTTGGCCTGCATTTCCCGCCAGGTGCTCGGCGACATCAGCGCCCAAGCTGCCGGCGCGGCCTGCCAGGCGGCTTCGAAGCCCGCCATGTCGGG
Source organism: Rhodocyclaceae bacterium (assembly GCA_030824275.1). Lineage (GTDB taxonomy): Bacteria > Pseudomonadota > Gammaproteobacteria > Burkholderiales > Rhodocyclaceae > JAVBXY01. The sequence continues at coordinate 239,705 of JAVBXY010000003.1, forward strand.
AATGAACTTGTGCGGTTCCTGGGCGATGCCGAAGCTCATTTCGTCGCGATAGGCGACCATGGTCGTGGTGCGCCTGAGGTAGAACTGCAAGCTCTGGTCGTAGGTGTTGGCGCTGAAGAAAGGTACGCCGGGCGGCAGCACGTCGCGTATCGCCAGGGCGGCGTCATGCGCCGAATTGACGCGGCCGACTTGGTCGTGGCCGAGCAGGAACAGCTGGCCGAACAAATGGCCGCCAAGGGCGAGACAGAACATCGCGGCCAGCCCCTGTCGGCGCGCACCCAGCACAAAGGCAGCGATGCCACCGGCCAGCAGCGAGGCGGCGGCGGCATAGAGCCAGGGCTGATAGGCGGCGTATAGCTCCGGGCCGACTTCGGCATTGGCAAAACGCGGTGCGAAGAGGGCGAGCACGCAGGCGGCGAGTCCCAGCGCGATGGCCGGTACGCCCTGCCATTTCAGCGATGCCGAATCGGCCCTGGCTGCGAGATAGGCGCCGATCAACGCCGCCAGTGCAGGGAAAATGGGCAGGATGTAGGACGCCAGCTTGGAACTCGAGACCGAGAAGAAACCGAACACCACTACGATCCAGGTCAGCAGGAAGCGCGCCGGCTGGAAGCGTTGCGCAGGCTCTGCCCGCAAGCCGCGCCAGGCGCCCTGAAACAGCACGCCCAGCCAGGGAATCATGCCGACCAGCAGGATGGGGATGAAGTACCACATCGGCTGATAGCGGCCGTGGGTTTTGGTCAGGAAGCGCTCGAAATGTTCGTGGATGAAGAAGAAGTGGGCGAACTCGGGATTGTCCAGCGACACGGCGACGAACCAGGGCGCGGTGATGGCGAGCAGGATCAGCAGGCCGCGAAGCGGCCGGATGCGCAGGAGGAAGCCCCAGTCGCGCTGCCACAGCACATAGGCGACGACGGTGGCAGCCGGCAGGACGAGGCCGATCAGGCCCTTGGACAATACGGCGAGGGCCAGCAGCACCCAGGCGCCGTCCCGCCAGCGCCGACTTTCTGCGACACCGGCGCCATCACGCTCGGCCAGGCAGAGCGCGAAAATCGCGGCGGCGAGAAAGAAGCTGACGCCCATGTCGAGCGTGTTGGCGTGGCCGATCACGTTCCACAGCACACTGCTGGCGAGGACGAAGGCCGCCATCAGTCCGGCGACGGGGCTGAACAAACGGGCAGCGGCGATGCCGGTCAGCACTATGCCGGCAAAGCCGGTCAGCGCCGGCCATAGACGTGCAGTCCAGTGATGCTCACCGAATACGGTATAGGCAGCGGCCGTTGCCCAGTACTGGAGCGGCGGTTTGTAGAAATACTTGATGTCGTTCAGGCGCGGCGTGGTCCAGTCGCCACTGGCCACCATCTCGCGAGGAATCTCCGCATAACGTCCTTCATCGGGATTGATCAGGCGGCGGTATTCGAGGGTGCCGAACCAAAGGACGGCAAAGCCCAGCAGCAGGGCAAACAGGGAACGGCGAGTGAGCAGGGTCATGCTTCGATGATCAGGGCGGCAGCCACATCGCGGCCCTCCGCCATCAGGATGTTGTAGGTGCGGCAGGCGGCAAAACTGTCCATGACCTCGACGCCGATGCGGCGTTCGATCAGCGGACGCATCAGCGCCGGGGCGGGAAAGTGCTGGCGTGAACCGGTGCCCAGCAGCACGATGGGGCAGCCAAGATCGGCGATGGTCTGCATGTCGGCCTCGGTCAGCGCCGCGAAGGACGCCGGCGACCAGTCCTCGATCAGCCGTTGCGGCGTCAACAGGAAACTGCGCGTGAGGCGCTGGCCGTTCACGGCGATGTGCGCCGCGTCATAGGCGGTGATCGACAACAGGCCGGCGGTGGAAGGTGAGTGCAGTTTCATCGGGAGAGGGCCGGTGTCCGAAAAGGCCCGTCAAATCTGGATTTGCGGTGCAGCAAGCGCTTCGGTAACATTATACCTTTTATCGCTCCCGGCACTCCGCCAGAAGGACGCAAGACCATGCAGCCCATCAGCAAATCCGCCAAGCTCGCCAACGTCTGTTATGACATTCGCGGGCCCGTGCTCGCCCGTGCCAAGCAGATGGAGGACGAAGGCCACAAGATCATCAAGCTGAACATCGGCAACCTGGCATCCTTCGGTTTCGATTCCCCCGAGGAAATCCAGCAGGACATGATCCGCAACCTGCCCAACGCCGCCGGCTACTCGGATTCCAAGGGCATCTTCTCGGCGCGCAAGGCAGTGATGCACTACACCCAGCAGAAGCATATCAAGGGTGTGAGCATCGAGGACATCTACATCGGCAACGGCGTTTCCGAGCTGATCGTGATGGCCATGAATGCCCTGCTCAACACGGGTGACGAAGTACTGGTGCCGGCGCCTGACTATCCGTTGTGGACCGCTGCCGTCAGCCTCTCCGGCGGCACCCCGCGCCACTACCTGTGTGACGAGGGCTCCGGCTGGATGCCCGACCTGGCCGATATCCGTGCAAAGATCACGCCGCAGACCCGCGCCATCGTCATCATCAACCCGAACAACCCGACCGGTGCGCTATACCCGGACGAGGTGCTCAAGGAAATCATCGAGATCGCCCGCCAGAACGACCTCATCATCTACGCCGACGAGGTCTACGACAAGGTGCTCTACGACGGCGAGACGCACACGGCCATCGCCTCGTTGTCCGAGGACGTGCTCACCATTAGCTTCAACGGCCTGTCGAAGAACTATCGTTCCTGCGGTTACCGCGCCGGCTGGATGGTGGTCTCTGGCGAGAAAAAGCACGCCAAGGATTACATCGAGGGCCTCGACATTCTTTCCTCCATGCGCCTGTGTGCCAACGTGCCGGGCCAGTGGGGCATCCAGACCGCGCTTGGCGGCTACCAGAGCATCGACGATCTGGTCGCTCCCGGCGGGCGGCTGGCTCGTCAGCGTGACATCGCCCATGATCTGATCACCGCGATCCCCGGCGTCACCTGCGTCAAGCCCAAGGCCGCGCTCTACATGTTCCCGCGCCTCGACCCGAAGGTCTATCCGATCAGTAACGACCAGGATTTCATCGCCGAACTGCTGGTGGCGGAAAAGGTGCTGCTGGTGCAGGGCACCGGTTTCAATTGGCCGCACCCCGACCACTTCCGTCTGGTCTTCCTGCCCCATGAGGATGACCTGCGCGAAGCTGTCGGCCGCCTGGCTCGCTTCCTCGAGAGCTATCGCAAGCGGTATGCCTGAGCTGTCCCTGGTCGAGATCACCGGTGAGGGCGGGGAGATCGTTGCGCCGGACTGGCTGGGACGGGCTGAGTCCGTGCATCGCCAGTTGCGCGACAAGTTGCCAGCCGACTACGCCGGTCGTCTCGCCGCCGTCTTTGCCAGTGGTGCCCGCATGAGCGTGGCAGTCGCCGGCGAAGCGGTACGTGGCATCGCCGTCTGGCGCATCATCGAGAACACCTACGAAGGCCGCCGGCTCTACGTCGACGATCTGGTCACCGACGCCGCCTATCGCTCGCAGGGCGTCGGCAAGTTTCTGCTGTCGCAACTGGAGGCGCGAGCCCGCGCCCTTGGCTGCGACGTACTCGCGCTGGATTCCGGCACCCAGCGCACCTCCGCCCATCGCTTCTATTTCCGCGAGGGCTTCGTCATTCCCAGTTTCAGCTTCAGGAAAACACTCAAATGAAACCCATCAATGTAGGCCTGCTCGGCATCGGCACCGTCGGCGGCGGTACCTTCAACGTCCTTTCCCGCAATGAAGCGGAGATCACCCGCCGTGCCGGTCGTCCGATCCGCATCACCAAGGTGGCGGACAAGAATATCGCCCTGGCCAAGGAAGTCGTCGCCGGCCGCGCCGAAGTCACCGATGACGCCTTCGCCGTGGTGAATGATCCTGAGATCGACATCGTCATCGAACTGATCGGCGGCTACGGCATCGCCAAGGAACTGGTGCTCAAGGCCATCGCCAACGGCAAGCACGTCGTCACCGCCAACAAGGCGCTGCTCGCCGTGCATGGCAACGAGATTTTCGCCGCCGCCCGCGACAAGGGCGTCATGGTCGCCTTCGAGGCGGCCGTCGCCGGTGGCATCCCGATCATCAAGGCGGTGCGCGAAGGCCTTACCGCCAATCGCATCCAGTGGATCGCCGGCATCATCAACGGCACCACCAACTTCATCCTCTCCGAGATGCGCGACAAGGGTCTGCCTTTCGCCGATGTGCTCAAGGAAGCGCAGCGCCTGGGCTATGCCGAAGCTGATCCGACCTTCGACATCGAGGGCGTGGACGCCGCGCACAAGATCACCATCCTCTCGGCCCTGGCCTTCGGTATCCCGATGCAGTTCGACAAGGCTCACGTCGAGGGCATCAGCAAGCTCGACGCCGACGACATCAAATACGCCGAGCAACTCGGCTATCGCATCAAGCTGCTGGGCATCACCCGCCGTCGCCCGGAAGGCGTGGAACTGCGCGTGCATCCGACCCTGATCCCGGCCAAGCGCCTGATCGCCAACGTCGAAGGCGCCATGAACGCCGTGCTGGTGCAGGGCGACGCCGTCGGCGCCACGCTCTACTACGGCAAGGGCGCCGGCGCCGAGCCGACCGCCTCCGCCGTGATCGCCGACCTCGTTGATGTCACCCGCATGGCCACCTCCGACCCCGAGAACCGCGTCCCCCACCTGGCCTTCCAGCCTGGCGCCGTCGAGGACACGCCGATCCTGCCGCTGTCGGAAGTCGAGACCAGCTACTACCTGCGCCTGCGCGTCGAGGACAAGCCTGGCGTGCTCGCCGACATCACCCGCATCCTCGCCGACCAGCAGATTTCCATCGACGCCATGATCCAGCGCGAACCGGGCGAAGGCGAAGACCAGACCGATATCATCATGCTGACCCACGTCACCCGTGAGAAAAATGTGGATGCAGCGATTGCGAAGATCGAGGCGCTGCCGGTGGTGAAAAAGAAGGTGATTCGGCTGCGGATGGAAGAACTCGGCTAGTTGGGATCCCGGTAAGCCGATCATGCTGAAGTCTTTGGTCAAGCGGCGAGCTAGATAAATGGGAACCGTTCTGCGCATTGGTGCTTGGCGCGTGATGATCTACACTCTTGATCATGCGCCAGCCCATGTGCATCTGGTTGGTCCGGAAGGGCGGGCAAAGATCGCGCTCAACTGTCCTGCGGGGCCGGTCCTTCCCATCGATGTTCGGGGTTTGGATGCCGCTACCCTCAAGAGCGCTTTGCGAGTGATCGAGCAAGAGTTGTCGAAGCTTTGCCAAACTTGGAGGTCGATGCATGGAGACTATTGACGAAGTGATTGCCCGTGCCATGGAGCGCGGTGCAAAAGCCGCTGCTCAAGAACCTATCGCCATCAGCGTCCGTTTTGATGCCGCATGTCGGCGATTGTTCATTGAACTGGTGGGAGGCGCGGAGCTTTCCATTCCGGCCGATCAACTGGGGTTTCCGCAAGGGGCCGACTTGTCGGGAGTGCGAGTGGAAGGTGGTGGCTTCGATCTCTATTTCCCCGCCATTGACGAAGGTGCGTTTGTGCCGGATTTGGCACGGGCTGCAATCGAGCATCGTCTGGCGGCGTGAATTGCCGGGATGCGCAAATGCAAATAGTAGATATTGAGGCTATCCCCTTTGATCCAATGCGGCTTCAGTAGCAAACAAGGAGTGAGCAGATGACTTCAGTCGACATCGTTGCCATGCCCGTTGCCGAGCGCCTCAAGTTGATGGAATCGCTATGGGATTCCTTGTGTGCTCAAGATGCGAACATGATGAACTCCCCTGCCTGGCATGCGGAGGTACTTGAGGATCGTTTACTGCGTCTCGCCAGCGGGGATGAAACCGTTTCCTCTTGGAATGAGGCCAAGGCTCGCATCCGTGCACAGGCCAAGTCGAATTGATGCAGGTCAGGATCGCCCGTTCTGCGGAAACCGATCTGTTGGAAGGGTTTGCGTTTTACGAGCAGCAACAAAGGGGTATCGGAGATTATTTCCTCGAATTAAAGGGGTTAGGCTCAAATTGAATTTTGACTTCTTCGCCACCGTATCGCCAGCGCCGACTTTCGATATCCCAATAACTTTTCATTTCCAGCCCTGACATGAAATACATCTCTACTCGCGGCCAGTCGCCCGCCCAGTCCTTCTCCTACATCCTCCTCGGCGGCCTCGCCCCTGACGGTGGGCTCTATCTGCCCGAGTCCTATCCGCAAGTTGCAGATCGCCTCGCCGCCTGGCGCAAGCTGTCCTATGCCGAGCTGGCCTTCGAAATTCTTTCGCTCTACGTGGACGACATCCCGGCCGCCGATCTCAAGGCCATCTGCGACAAGACCTACACCGCGCAGACCTATCGCTGGAGCCGCGATGCGGCCAAGGCCAGGGACATCGTGCCGCTGACTTCGTTGGCGCCGGATTTCCATCTGCTCGAACTGTCCAACGGCCCGACCCTGGCCTTCAAGGACATGGCCATGCAGTTGCTCGGCAATCTCTTCGAGTACGTGCTGGACAAGCGCGGCGAGACCATCAACATTCTTGGTGCCACGTCTGGCGACACCGGTTCGGCGGCCGAGTACGCCATGCGCGGCAAGCATAACGTGAAGGTTTTCATGCTCTCGCCGGACGGCAAGATGAGTGCCTTTCAGCGTGCCCAGATGTATTCGCTACAGGACGCGAACATCTTCAACATCGCCGTGCGCGGCATGTTCGACGATGCCCAAGACATCGTGAAAGCCGTGTCCAACGATGCGGCCTTCAAGGCGAAATACAAGATCGGCGCGGTGAATTCGATCAACTGGGCGCGGGTGATGGCCCAGGTGGTGTATTACTTCAAGGGCTATTTCGAGGCGACCCAATCCGATGGCGAGCAGGTGGCCTTTTGCGTGCCTTCCGGCAACTTCGGCAACATCTGCGCCGGCCACATTGCGCGCATGATGGGCCTGCCGATTGCCCGTCTGGTGCTGGCGACCAACGAGAACAATGTGCTTGACGAGTTCTTCCGCACCGGCGTCTATCGGCCGCGGGCGACGGCCGAGACCTATGTCACGTCCAGTCCATCCATGGACATTTCCAAGGCCTCCAACTTCGAGCGTTTCGTCTTCGATCTGGTCGGACGTGATGCCGCCGTGGTGCGCGAGTTGTGGAAGCAGGTGGACTCAGGCGGCGCCTTCGATCTGCGCGGCAGCAAGCACTTCGATGCGCTGGCCGGCTATCGTTTCGTCTCCGGTCGCAGTTCGCATGCCGACCGCCTGGCGACGATCCGCGACGTCTGGGCAACGCATCAGTTGATGATCGACACCCACACCGCCGATGGCGTCAAAGTGGCGCGTGAACACCGCGAGGCGGGCGTGCCGATGATTGTGTTGGAGACCGCCCAGGCGGTGAAGTTTTCCGAGACGATACAGGAAGCGCTGGGGCGCGATCCGGTGCGGCCGAAGGAACTGGAAGGGATCGAAAAGCTGCCGCAGAAGGTCGAGGTGGTCGACGCGGTGCTGGAGCAGGTGAAGGACATCGTCGTCCGCCACTGTTGAGACGAACAAGGCGCCGACTTGAAAAAGTCGGCGCCGGTACTACGGCGAAACTAGAGGTAGATGACTGCCGGGAACACCGTTACGGCCAGTACGAGCACAAGCCATTCCATATTGTAGCGGGCCAGCAGGCCGGTGAAATGCATGACCAGTACGACGATGGCGAGGATGTAGTACAGGATGAACAGCATGTTTTTCTCCGTGTGTGGTGCCCGAATTCAGCGTTCAGTCCGTCTATCGGGGCGCCCGATGCATAGGCTTGATTTCACTGGATTCTAGCATCAAACTTTGCCGCTCCCGACGATGATGCCGGTGGGTTTCAGCTTGAAGGGAATCTCCTGTCCGCGCTTGGCCCGGGCGCTGCGGAAGCTCGCAATTTCTCGCGGCGACAGCGACTGTTCCTGCACTTTTCCGGCGCGTCCCTGACCGACGATCCAGATCGATTCGCCGGCGCTGGTGGCGACGGCGACGAGTTCGTCGCCCTTGGCTAGGTCGATCAGCATCAGGCCCTTGCCCTTGGCCATTTCCTTGAGGTCGGCCAGCGGGAACAACAGCAGACGTCCGCCTTGCGACAGGACTACCGCCGTATCGCCAGCGCCGACTTTCCACGGCGCCAAGGGCTTCTCGCCCTTGTCCAGCGACAGGAAAGCCTTGCCCGCCTTGTTGCGCGAGATCATGTCGTTGAGGCTGGCGATGAAGCCGTAGCCGCCGGAACCGGCGACCAGATACTTTTCTTCCGGCGCACCGGTGATGGCCTGGGCCAGCTTGCCGCCTTCGCTGAATTCGATCAGCGTCGTCAGCGGCACACCGTCGCCGCGCCCGCCGGGCAGGTCGCAGACGCGCACGCTGTAGCTGCGGCCATTGCTGTCGATGACGACCAGCGGCCAGATGGTGCGCGACTCGGCGACAAACCAGGGGAAATCTCCGGCCTTGTAGCTGATGGCCGCCGCATCAAGGCCGTGGCCCTGGCGGGTGCGCACCCAGCCGTTTTTCGAGACGATGACGGTGACCGGTTCGTCGGGGGCGGCGATTTCGGTCTGGCTGATGGCGGCGACGGCCTCGATCAGCGTACGGCGCTCGTCGCCGTATTTCTTGGCGTCGTCGGTGATCTCCTTGACGATCAGCTTGGTCATTTCCTTGCGCGAATCGAGCAGGGTGGTTAGTTCGCCGTGTTCGACGCGCAGGTCGCCCAGTTCCTTCTCGATGCGGATGCCTTCGAGGCGGGCCAACTGGCGCAGGCGGATTTCGAGGATATCTTCGGCCTGGATGTCGGTCAGGCCGAAGCGCGCCATCAGGTCGGTCTTCGGTTCGTCCGATTCGCGGATGCACTGGATCACTTCCTCAATGCGCAAGAACACCGTCATGCGGCCTTCGAGGATGTGGATGCGGCGCTCGACTTCCGCCAGGCGATGCCGCGTGCGGCGCTCGACGGTGGCGAAGCGGAAGCTGATCCACTCGTGCAGCACGGTCAGCAGGTTCTTCTGCTGCGGCTTGCCGTCGGTGCCGACCATGGTCATATTGATCGAGACGTTGGCTTCGAGGCTGGTGTGGGCCAGCAGTACGGCCATGAATTCGTCCTGCGACAGGCGCGAGGATTTTGGTTCCAGCACGATGCGGATCGGCGAACCCTCGCTGGATTCGTCGCGCACGGAATCGAGCACGCCGAGCACCAGGGTCTTGAGGTTTTTCTGTTCCTGGGAGACATCCTTCTTGCCGGTGCGCGGCTGCGGATTGGTCAGGGCCTCGATTTCGGAGAGCACGTTGGCGGTAGACACGCCGTGCGGCAGCTCGGTGACGATCACGCGCCACTGGCCGCGCGCCAGTTCGTCGATCTTCCAGCGGGCGCGCATGCGGATGCTGCCGCGACCGTTGGCATAGGCGTCGCGGATATCCTGCGGGCGCGAGATGAGCTGGCCGCCGCCGGGGAAGTCGGGGCCGGGCAACACGGCCAGCACTTCCTCCAGCACCGCTTCCGGTTTGCGGATCAGCAGCTTGGCGGCTTCGGCCACTTCGCGCAGGTTGTGCGGCGGGATTTCCGTCGCCATGCCAACGGCAATACCGGAGGCGCCGTTGAGCAGGACGAAGGGCAGGCGCGCCGGCAGCAGTTGCGGCTCGGTGAAGGCGCCGTCGTAGTTGGGCAGAAAGTTAACCGTGCCCCGGTCGATTTCGGCCAGCAGCAGTTCGGCGATGGGCGTCAGGCGGCACTCGGTGTAACGCATGGCGGCGGCGCCGTCGCCATCGCGGGAACCGAAGTTGCCCTGGCCGTCCACCAGCGGATAGCGCAGCGAGAAATCCTGCGCCACGCGCACCATGGCGTCATACACGCTGCTGTCGCCGTGGGGGTGGTATTTACCGATCACGTCGCCGACCACGCGGGCGGACTTGACGTGCTTGGCGCTGGCGGCCAGGCGCATCTCGTTCATGGCGTAGAGGATGCGCCGCTGCACCGGCTTCATGCCGTCTTCGACCTGGGGCAGGGCGCGGGCGCGCACCACGCTCATGGCGTAGGCGAGGTAGGCGCGTTCAGCGTAGCTTGCCAAGGGCAGCGAGGAGCCGTCGCCTTCGTCGAAAGTCGGCGCTGGCGGGATGGCGGGAGGAGGGGCGCCGTCGGCGGATTCCGCTTCGAAAAGATCAGGAGTTTCGTCGTTCATGGTCGTCACAGGTCGGCCTCCACGAGGTGGCCTTTTTCTTCCATCCAGGCGCGGCGGCCGGAGGCTTCGCCCTTGCCCATCAGCAAGTTGAAGAGTTTCAGGGTCAGTTCCCGCGCCGCCGGATCGGCCGTGATCGGCAGCACGCGGCGCGTGGCCGGGTCCATCGCCGTTTCGCGCAACTGCTCGGGGTTCATTTCGCCGAGGCCCTTGAAGCGGCCGACCTCGGCCTTGTCGGCGGGGATGCCTTCCTTCTCGATGCGGTCCTTGATCGCGGCGAGTTCGCCGTCATCCAGCGCATACAAGCGTCGTGCCGGGCGCTTCTTGCCACTGGCCGGGACATCCACGCGGTACAGCGGTGGCTGGGCGATGTAGATGTGGCCGCGCGCAATCAGCGCAGGGAAGTGGCGATAGAACAAGGTCAATAACAAGGTCTGGATATGGGCGCCGTCCACGTCGGCGTCGGACATGATCACTACCTTGCCGTAGCGCAGGTTGGCGAGGTCCGGTGTGTCGTCGGGGCCATGCGGGTCGATGCCCAGGGCGACGGCGATGTCATGGATTTCATTGTTGGCGAACAGTCGGCCGGCCTCGATTTCCCAGGAGTTCTGCACCTTGCCGCGCAGGGGCAGGATGGCCTGGGTTTCCTTGTTGCGCGCCATCTTGGCGCTGCCGCCGGCGGAATCGCCCTCGACCAGGAAGAGTTCGTTCTCGGCGATGTCGGTGGATTCGCAATCGGTGAGTTTGCCCGGCAGCACGGCGACGCCGGACTGCTTGCGCTTCTCGACTTTCTGCGAATTCTTCTGCCGCGCCATGGCCTGCTTGATCGACAGCTCGGCAATCGCCTTGCCGGCTTCGACGTGCTGGGCCAGCCAGATTTCAAAGGGGTCGCGGACCATGCTCGAGACCAGCTTCACCGCCTCGCGGGAATTCAGCTTTTCCTTCACCTGGCCCTGGAACTGTGGATCGAGCAGGCGCGCCGAAAGGACAAAGGCCATGCGGCCGCAGACATCTTCCTGTTGCAGCTTGACGCCGCGCGGCAGCAGGGCACGGTGTTCGATGAAGGCCTTCACCGCCTCGAACACACCGGCACGCAGGCCGGATTCGTGGGTGCCGCCGTTCACCGTCGGGATCAGGTTCACATAGGACTCGGAGGCGGTGGATTCGGCGTACCAGCCGAAGGCCCAGGCGGCGCCTTCACCGGGAGCGAAATCCGCGTGATCGGCATCGGCGTATTTCTCGGCGGCGTAGATGGGCGCCACGGGATCGGTGGCGGCCATTTCATTGATGTACTGGGCGAGGCCGCCGGGGTAGGTCCAGGTCTTCGACGCGCTGCTGCCGTCGGCCTGCTCGATGTCGAGGCTGACCTTGACGCCAGGCAGCAGCACGGCCTTGGAACGTAGCAGGCGTTCCAGTTCGGCCTGCGGCACCTTGGGTGAATCGAAGTATTTCGGGTCGGGCCAGACGCGGACGCGGGTGCCGGTCTGCCGGCCGCAACTGCCGAGTTCGTTGAGGTTGCCGATGACTTCGCCGCCGGCGGCGAACTCGATGCCCCAGATTTTTCCTTCGCGCCGGACTTCCACCGTGACGCGGGTGGACAGCGCATTGGTCACCGCGACGCCGACGCCGTGCAGGCCACCGGAGAAGGCGTAGGCGGAATTGCCGGCCTTCTTGTCGAACTTGCCACCGGCATGCAGGCGCGTGTAGGCCAGCACCACGACTGGAATCTGTTCCTCGGGATGAAGGCCGACGGGGATGCCGCGACCGTCGTCGGTGACCGTGGTCGAGCCGTCGAGATGCAGCATCACATGGATGTTTTTCGCAAAGCCGCCGAGGGCTTCGTCGGCGGCGTTGTCGATGACCTCCTGGATGATGTGGGCCGGCGAGTCGGTACGGGTGTACATGCCCGGCCGCTCGCGCACGGGCTCCAGGCCCTTGAGGACGCGGAAGGAGGATTCGTCGTAGGTTTTTGATGCCATGCGTGTCTAGTTTTCAGTGAATTGCGTCGGCGAGACAGTCGGCCAGGCCCACCCGCCAGTCGGGCAGGGTGATGCCGAAGTCGGCCGTGAAACGGGAACAATCGAGTCGCGAGTTGGCCGGGCGCGGCGCCGGCAGTGGAAAGTCGGCGCTGGTGATACGGCGCACCGTCGGCGCTTTCGCCAGCAGGCCAAGTTTCACGGCCTGGTCGAAAATCGTTTCGGCATAGCCATGCCAGCTCGTCTCCCCGGCGGCGGCGAGATGATACAGGCCGGAGGGGGAATCCTTTCGTCCGGCGACCCGTGACGCAACTACGGCTGTGGCGTCGGCCAGATGGCGGGTCCAGGTTGGGGCACCGAACTGGTCGCCGATGACCCGAAGCTCATCCCGCTCGGTCGCCAGGCGCAGCATGGTCTTCATGAAGTTGGCGCCGTGCAGGCCGAAAACCCAACTGGTGCGCAGGATCAGGTGGCGACCACCGACGGCGGTGATTGCTTGCTCGCCGGCCAGTTTGCTGCGGCCATAGGCGGAGAGCGGGCCGGCGACGTCGGCTTCCGTCCACGGTGCGTTGCCGCTGCCATCAAAGACGTAGTCGGTGGAGTAGTGGATGAGTTGTGCACCGAGACGTTTGGCTTCCTCGGCGAGGAGGCCGGGGGCGATGCCGTTGATGGCGTGGGCGGCGGTTTCCTCGGTCTCGGCCTGGTCCACGGCGGTCCAGGCGGCGGCGTTGACGATCAGGTTCGGCGCAAGGTCGCGCGCGGCGGCGCGCAGTGCGTCGGGATTGGCGAGGTCCAGCCCGGCCCGGTCGCGGGCAATCACCTCGCCCAGTGGTGCCAGCGAACGCTTGAGTTCGCGGCCCAGTTGACCGCCAGCGCCGGTGAGCAGGATTTTCATGAATAGGTGGCGCAGGCGGCCAGCGGCTTGCCGGCGAGGTCCTTGGCGGCGAGGATGGGGTCGCCCGTCAGCGGCCATTCAATGCCGAGCACCGGGTCATTCCAGAGCAGGGCGTTTTCATCTTCCGGGTGCCAGTAGTCGGTGGTTTTGTAGAGGAACTCGGCGGATTCGGAGGTGACGCAGAAGCCATGGGCGAAGCCCGGTGGAATCCAGGCCATGCGCTTGTTCTCGGCCGAGAGTGTGAAGCCGACCGCCTTGCCAAAGCTGGGCGAGGACCGACGCAGATCCACCGCAACGTCATAGACCTCGCCGGCAATCACGCGCACTAGCTTGCCCTGCGGATATTGCAACTGGTAGTGCAGGCCGCGCAGCACATTGCGCTGGGATTTCGAGTGATTGTCCTGGACGAAATTGGCATCAATGCCAAGGGCGGCCAAGGTGCGCCGGTTCCAGCTTTCGTAGAAAAAGCCGCGCGCGTCGCCGAAGACATTCGGTTCGAGGATCAGCACCTCGGGAATGGCGGTCGGAATGGCCTTCATCCGTACACCCGGTCGTTGAGCAGGCCCAGCAGGTACTGGCCGTAGCTGCTTTTCGCCAGCGGCGCGGCGAGTTTTTCGAGTTGGACATCGTCGATCCAACCCTGACGCCAGGCCACTTCTTCAGGGCAGGCGACCTTCAGGCCCTGGCGGGTTTCGATGGTCTGGATGAACTGGCCGGCGTCGAGCAGGGATTCGTGGGTGCCGGTGTCGAGCCAGGCCATGCCGCGGCCCATGATTTCGACACTCAACCGATCACGTTCCAGGTAGATGCGATTGACATCGGTGATCTCGAGTTCGCCGCGCGGCGACGGCTTCAGCGTGGCAGCGATGTCGCAGACCTGGCTGTCGTAGAAATACAGCCCGGTGACGGCATAGCGCGACTTGGGCGCCTTGGGCTTTTCCTCGATGCTGATGGCGCGGCCGGTGGCGTCGAATTCGACCACGCCGTAGCGTTCCGGATCGCGCACGGCATAAGCGAACACTGTCGCTCCCGCTTCCCGCGCCGTGCCGTCAGCGCCGACTTTCGCCGCGCTTTTCAACTGCTCGGCGAAGTCGTGGCCGTAGAAAAGGTTGTCGCCGAGGACCAAGGCCGAGGGATCATTGCCGACAAAGTCGCGGCCGATGATGAAGGCCTGGGCGAGGCCGTCCGGGCTAGGCTGGACGGCGTAGCGGATGTTCATGCCCCACTGTGAGCCGTCGCCGAGCAGTTGCTCGAAGCGCGGCGTGTCCAGCGGCGTCGAGATCAGCAAGACCTCCCGGATTCCGGCCAGCATCAGCGTCGTCAGCGGGTAGTAGATCATCGGCTTGTCGTAGACCGGCAGCAATTGCTTGGAGACAGCCAGGGTCACCGGGTGCAGGCGCGTGCCGGAGCCGCCGGCGAGGATGATGCCTTTTCTGTTCATGCTCATGTCCGCGCTCCGTAGTTCTTGTCCAGCCAATTGCGGTATTCGCCGCTGACGACGTGGGCGACCCATTCGCTATTGTCGAGATACCACTGCACCGTTTTTCTCATTCCGGTCTCGAAGGTTTCCAGCGGTCGCCAGCCCAACTCGCGGCCGATCTTGCCGGCATCGATGGCGTAGCGCTTGTCGTGGCCAGGACGGTCGGCGACGTAGGTCTTGAGGTTCGCGTAGGGAACGCTGCCGGGCTTCAGTTCGTCGAGCAGGGCGCAGAGCGTGTCGACCACGTCGAGATTGGTTTTCTCGTTGTGGCCGCCGATGTTGTACACCTCGCCGACCACACCTTTTTCAAAGACCAGGCGCAGGGCGCTGGCGTGGTCGTCCACGTAGAGCCAGTCGCGCACGTTGTCGCCCTTGCCGTAGATCGGCAGCGGCTTGCCGGAAACCGCATTGTGGATCATCAGCGGGATCAGCTTTTCCGGGAACTGGCAGGGGCCGTAGTTGTTCGAGCAGTTGGTGGTGACGACCGGCAGGCCGTAGGTGTGATGCCAGGCGCGGACCAAGTGGTCGGAGGCGGCTTTCGAAGCCGAGTAGGGCGAGTTGGGGGCGTAGGCGGTGGTTTCGACGAACTGTCCAGTGTCGCCCAGGGAGCCATAGACCTCATCGGTGGAAACGTGATGGAAGCGGAAGGCGGCTTTGCGGGTGTCGTCGAGCGACAGCCAATAGCCGCGCGTGGCTTCGAGCAGGCTGAAGGTGCCGCCGATGTTGGTCTGGATGAAGTCGCCGGGGCCATGGATGGAGCGGTCGACGTGGGACTCGGCGGCGAGGTGAATCACGCCCTCGGGTTTGAATTCGGCGAACAGCGCATCGAGGGCGGCGCGGTCGCCGATGTCCACGTGGCGGAAGACGTGGCGCGGGTTGTTGGCGACGGCGGCCAAGGATTCGAGATTGCCGGCGTAAGTCAGCTTGTCGATATTGACGATGCGCCAATCGCTTTCGGCGATCAGCATGCGGATCAGCGCCGAGCCGATGAAGCCGGCGCCGCCGGAAATGAAGACGGTTTTCATGGCTGCTTTTCGTGGAGCTTGATCAGTTCCTGGAGGATGGCGAGGAAATCCTCTGCGCGTTGCGTGCCGAAGGGCGCCAGGGCCTCGGCCTGATGCCGGCGAGCCAGGGCGATCAGCGGCGTGGCGCGGGCACGGGCGGCGTCGGTCAGATGGATGCGCATCACTCGGCGGTCGGCCGGGTCGAGTTGCCGTGTCACCAGCGCCGACTTTTCCATGCGGCTGACGATGCGGCTGGCGGTGGGTTGCTGTTCAAGGATGATGCCGGCCAGTTCGGTGACCGATTTCGGGCCGTCGATCAGCGCCGCCAGCACCCGCCACTCGGCCACGGGGATGCCTTCGGCCTTGAGCGTGGCGTGGAATTCCCCGGAAATCAACTGGCTGGCCCGCGCCAGCAGGTAGGCGAGGTAGCTGTCGATGAACAGGGCGTCAGAGGAGGAGGGGGGCGGGGAGGCGGTCATGGCAGGATGGCGGAGAGCGCGGTATTGTATTCGATCAAAATTTTTCGCCGGAAAGACGGTTTACCCGTTGACTTGGAAAAGCTTTAGATGTGAAATATATTCCATACAAACGCATACAATAACCCGGAGGCTGGAATGGCGGAACGCTCGTTCAAGGAAGAGGTCAAGAAGCTGCGGCTGGGCCAGGGCGAGACCTTCCGTGGCGAAGGCATCCTGGCTGTCACCAAGGCCCTGTTGCAGTCGGGCGTCTCCTATGTGGCCGGGTATCAGGGCTCGCCGATCTCGCACCTGATGGACGTGCTGACCGACGCCTACGACATCCTCGAAGAGCTGGGCGTCCATTTCGAGCATTCGGCCTCCGAAGCCACCGCCTGTGCCACCTTGGCTGCCTCGGTGAACTATCCCCTGCGCGGTGCGGTGACCTTCAAATCCACCGTCGGCACCAACGTCGCCTCCGATGCGCTGGCCAATCTGGCCTCCGGTGGCGTCACCGGCGGCGCCATGTTGATCGTCGGCGAGGACTACGGCGAGGGCTCCTCGATCATGCAGGAGCGCTCCCACGCCTTCGCCATGAAGTCGCAGGTCTGGCTGCTCGATCCACGCCCGAATCTGTCCTCCATCGTCCATATGGTGGAGAAGGGCTTCGAACTCTCCGAGGCCTCGTCCACACCCGTGATGCTGCAAATGCGCATCCGCGCCTGTCACGTGCATGGGCATTTCGACTGCAAGGACAACATCCGGCCCAGCTTCACCCTCAAGGACGCTATCGAGAATCCTCAGCGCGACGTCAGCCGCATCGTGCTGCCGCCGGCTTCCTTCCTGCACGAGAAGGAGAAGGTGGAGAACCGCTGGCCGGCGGCGGTGAAGTACATCCGCGAGCAGGGCCTCAACGAATTCTTCGCCGGCGATGTGAACGAGCTGGGCATCATTGTCCAGGGCGGCCTCTACAACACGGCCCTGCGCGCCCTCGAACTGATGGGCCTGGCCGACGCCTACGGCAATTCGCGCATCCCGCTCTACGTCATGAACGTCGCCTATCCGGTGGTGGATGAGGAGGTGAAGAATTTCTGCGCAGGCAAGTCGGCGGTGCTGGTGTTGGAAGAAGGTCAGCCCGAGTTCATCGAGCAGAACATTGCCACCATCCTGCGCCGCGCCGACATGCAGACCAGGCTGCATGGCAAGGACGTCCTGCCCATGGCTGGCGAATACACCTCGGCGGTGATGCTGAAAGGCATCTCGGCCTTCATCGGCAGCTATCGCGTCGATTTGCTGAACACCTCGTCGCTGCCAAGAACCGCTGCGGCGCTGCCGCCAGCCGTCAACGCGCAAGTTCATCCGCGTCCGCCGTCCTTCTGTACCGGCTGTCCCGAGCGGCCGCTGTTCGCCTCCATCAAGCTGGTGGAAAAGGAACTCGGCCAGCACCACATGAGCTGCGACATCGGCTGTCACCTGTTCTCCATCCTGCCGCCCTTCAACCTCGGCGCCACCACCATGGGCTACGGCCTCGGCTGGGCCGGCGCGGCGGCGCTGAACACGACGACCACCGACAAGCGCACCATCTCCATCATGGGCGATGGCGGCTTCTGGCACAACGGTCTCACCAGCGGCGTCGGCAATGCCGTGTTCAACAAGAGCGACAACCTGCTGGTGGTGGTGGACAACTCTTACACCTCCGCCACCGGTGGCCAGGACATCCTCTCTTCCCGCGCCGAGAATCCCATCCGTTCCACCAACAACCCCATCGCTACAGCGGTGCAGGGCGTCGGCGTGAAGTGGGTGAAGACGGTCACGCACACCTACAGCATCGCCGACATGCGCGGTGCCCTGCGCGATGCGCTGACCTCGAAAGAAAAAGGGCCGAAGGTCGTCATCGCCCAGAGCGAGTGCATGCTCAACAAGCAGCGCCGGGTCAAGCCGGCGACGCAGAAATCCATCAAGGCCGGCGAGCGCGTCGTGCGCGAGCGTTTCGGCGTCGATGCCGAAGTCTGTAGCGGCGACCATTCCTGCATCCGCCTGAATGGCTGTCCTTCGCTGTCCATCGGCGACAACCCGAATCCGCTGAAGGGCGACCCGGTGGCCAAGGTGCTCGACTCCTGTCTCGGCTGCGGCCTCTGTGGCGAGCTGGCCCACGCGGCCGTGCTCTGTCCTTCCTTTTATCGTGCCGACATCGTCTTCAACCCGAGCGGCTGGGAACGCTTCATGAACAAAGTCACTCGCGCCGTGATCGGCTTCTTCCAGGCCCGGCTCGAACGGCGTCGCGTGGCTTTGATCGGGAGCGCGGCATGAGCAACATGACAACGGCGCCGAAAGCTATCCGTATCGCCATCCTCGCCATGGGCGGCGAGGGGGGCGGCGTCCTCGCCGACTGGCTGGTGGACATGGCCGAGCATGAAGGCTGGACGGCGCAGACCACTTCGGTGCCCGGCGTCGCCCAGCGCACCGGCGCCACCATCTACTACGTCGAGATGTTCCCGGCTTCCGAACGAATGCCCGTGCTGGCAATGATGCCGACGCCCGGCGACGTGGATCTGGTGATCGCCTCCGAACTCATGGAGGCCGGCCGTGCCATGCAGCGCGGGCTGGTGACGCCCGAGCGCACGACCCTGGTGACGTCGACCCATCGCGTCTATTCCATGACCGAGAAGACGGCCATGGGCGATGGCCGCGTCGATGCCGCCGAGTTCATCAAGGCAGGCCAGGCCGCTGCTCGCCGTCTCGTCAGCGCCGACTTTTCCAAGCTGGCGGAAGCGGCGCGCAGCGTCATCAGCTCGGCCCTGTTCGGTGCCGCTGCTGGCAGCGGCGCGCTGCCCTTCGGCCGCGATCGCTTCGAGGAAGCGATTCGTCGTGGGGGCATTGGTGTCGAGTCCAGCCTCAAGGCCTTCGCCGCCGGTTTCGCGGCTGCGCAGGGTGAGAAGGTGGACGTCGCTGCGACCGACACCCCGGTTCGCGCTCCGGCCGGCCAGCTTGCGCCGTTGGCCGAGCGCGTGCGGCGCGAGTTCCCGGTGCCTGCCCATGGCATTCTTTTCGAGGCCATCGTCCGCCTCGCCGAGTTCCAGGACCTGGCCTACGCCGCCGACTACCTCGACCGCCTGAAGCCCTTCGTCGCCCGTGGCGACGGCCGCCTGCTGGCCGAGGCCGCTCGTTATCTGGCGGTGTGGATGGCCTACGACGACGGCATCAAGGTGGCACAGGAAAAAATCAAGTCGGCCCGCTTCGACGGCGTGGCCAAGGACGTGCGTCTTGGTCAGGATCAGTTGCTGGACATCCGCGAGTTCCTCCACCCGCGCATCGAGGAAGTCGCCGACATCCTGCCGGCCGGATTCGGCCGTTGGCTGCTGACTTCGTCAGTCGCCAAGGCCTTTTTCGGCAAGCCCAAGATCGTCACGACGACTTCGTTGCGCGGGTTTTTTTCACTTTGGATCGTGGCCAGTCTGCGGCCCATGCGGCGCGGTTCGCTGCGCTTCCAGCGCGAGGATGCGCAGATCAAGGAATGGCTGGCGCGGCTGGAGAAATTGGCGGCCGAGGACTACGATCTGGCGGTGGTTTTCGCCGCCGTGCCGCGCCTGATCAAGGGCTATGGCGATACGCATGTACGCGGTCACCATAATCTGACCGCCGTGATCGAGGCCTTGCCCCGTGTGCGTAAACTGTCGGCGCCGGCGGGGACGCTGAACGCATTGATCGCCGCCGCTCTGGCCGACGAGGACGGCAAGGCCCTGGGCGCCGCACTGAAAGGAATTCCGGCATGAGCATCAGCTTGAAAGTGGCCGCCGTCGAGCGGGCCAACGACCTGATCACTGCCTTCCGTCTGGTTGCCGCCGATGGAGGCCGCCTTCCCGGTTGGGCGCCGGGCGCCCACATCAAGCTGAGCCTGCCGCTGGAAGGCGGCAGCGCACAACGCGCCTACTCGCTGATGAACACCGATGCGGCCGCCGATCCGGCAGCCGGTGTCGCCGAATACCGCATCGCCGTGCGCCGCGAGGACGAAGGGCGTGGCGGCTCACGTTACCTGCATGCCACGGTCAAGGCCGGCGACGTGTTGGTTGCCGCGGCGCCGAAGAACGAGTTCCCGCTGACGCCCACCGACGACATCGTGCTGGTGGCCGGCGGCATCGGCATCACGCCCATCCTGTCGATGGCCGCCGCGCTGACCCGGCTGGGCAAACGCTACAACGCCCACTACAGTGGCCGCAGCGCATCGCAACTGGCCTTCGTCGAAGAATTCAAGGCCCTGGCCGGAAATAGCCTGAGCCTGCATGCCGACGACGACGCTACCAGCGCCCTCAACATCGCCACCCTGCTGGCTGCCTACAAGCCGACCCAGCACATCTATGTCTGCGGCCCCAAGGGCCTGATTGACGCGCTGCTGGCCGCTGCCAGGAAGGCCGGCTGGACCGACGACCATCTGCACTTCGAGCTATTCACCGAGGCCGCCGCCCAGTCCGGCGACCAGCCCTTCACCCTGGTGCTGGCCCAAAGCGGCCGTGAATTGACCGTCTCCGCCGACAAGACCATCCTCGACGTGCTGGTCGATGCCGGCCTTGATCCCATGTTCGACTGCAAGCGTGGCGAGTGTGGTGTCTGTGCCTGCGGCGTGATCGAAGGCGAAGTGGATCACCGCGACTACTGCCTCTCGGATGCCGAGAAGGCCAGCAACAAGACCATCCAGACGTGTATCTCGCGGGCGAAATGCGCGCGTCTGGTCATCGATATGTAAGAACCGGTAAGACCATAAAAGGAGACGCAGGCATGGACAAGTACCGCAACAATCCGGACGCCGTGAAGGCCCTGGTCCGGGACGACAAGGTGCATCGCGACATCTACATCGATCCGGAAATCTTCGATCTGGAGATGGAGCATTTCTTCCGCAACGTGTGGATGTTCCTTGGCCACGACAGCCAGATTCCCAATCCCGGCGACTACTACACCGCCAACATCGGCGGCGAACCCGTGATCATGTCGCGCCACACCGACGGCACTGTCAAGGTGATGCACAACCGCTGCCCGCACAAGGGCGCCAAGGTCGTCACCGACGAACTCGGCAACACCGGCAAGTTCTTCCGCTGCCCCTACCATGCTTGGACCTTCAAGACCGACGGCACCATGCTCGCCGTGCCCTTCAAGCAGGGCTACGAGAAGACCGATTTCCACGAGTGCGAGGCCGGCAAGGGCTTGGTTCCGGTGAAGAACGTCAAGGTCTATCGCGGCTTCGTCTTCGTCAAGATGAGCGACCATGGCCCCGGTTTCGAGGAATATTTCGGCGATAGCCTGTCCTCCATCGACAACATGTGCGACCGCTCGCCGGTAGGCGAAGTGGAAGTGGCCGGCGGTACGCTGCGCTACCTGCACAACACCAACTGGAAGCAGTTCGTGGACAATCTCCACGACACCTGCCATCCCATGGTGACCCACGAATCCGCCGCCGGCACCGCCCGCGAACTGTGGGCCGGTCAGCCCGAGGACGCCGTCAAGCCCATGGCCGTGGAGCTGGTCTGGCCCTTCATGAACGGTTACGAATGGTTCGACGGCATGGGCATCAAGCTCTATGAGAACGGCCATTCCTACACCGGCGTAAACTTCTCCATCCACTCGGCCTATTCCGACATCCCGGAATACACCGAAGCCATGGAAAAGGCCTACGGCAAGGAGCGCGCCGAGGCCATCCTCAAGGAGGCTCGCCACAATACCGCCTACTACCCGAACATGACCATCAAGGGCGCCATCCAGGCCATGCGCGTAGCGCGGCCGATCTCGGTGGACAAGACCGTCATCGAATCCTGGACCTTCCGCCTCAAGGGCGCGCCGGACAAGCTGCTGGAGCGCACCTGCATGTACACCAGGCTGATCAACGCGCCGACCGCCGTCGTCGGCCATGACGACCTCTACATGTATCGCAACATCCAGGAAGGTCTGGAATCGCAAGCCAACGACTGGGTCAGCCTGCACCGTCTGCATCAGGAGGGCGAAGCCGAGGCCGTGGCCAAGGGCCCGGTGGTACTCAACGGCACCAGCGAAGGCTCGATGCGGCACCAGTACCGCACCTGGGCGAAATTCATGACCATGAGTATGCAGGGAGACAAGAAATGAGCTGGCAGCCGACCGAGCAGGACCTGATCAAATTCGTCGTCCGCGAAGCCCGCACCCTCGACGAGAAGCGCTACGACGACTGGTGGGAGATGTTTGCCGAGGATGGTTACTACTGGGTGCCCCTGAAGCGCGGCCAGACCGACCGCTGGACCCACACCTCGCTGATGCACGAGGACAAGCTGCTGCTCAAGCTCCGTGTCGAGCGCCTGAAGAAGCCACGCGCCTTCTCCCAGCATCCGGAATCCTTCTGCCACCACGTCCTGCAAACACCGGAAGTGGAGTCCATGGATCACGGGGCCAATGCCTATCGCGTGCGTACCGAATACATGTACACCGAGATCCGTGCTGACGACAAGTTCGTCACGGCCGGCACCATGTACTACGACCTGCGAGTCGTCGATGGCGCACTGAAGATCGTCCTCAAGCGCGTGGATATGCTCGACTGCGAAGCACCGCTGCCCTCCATCCAACTCTTCCAGTAAATGACTACGGTATTCGAGTCCTTCCGCGCCAGCGCGGAGAAGTATGCGGCGCAGACCTTCCTGCACATCGTCGCCGACACCGCGGAGGCCTATGGCATTCCGCGCGGCGACACCAGCTACGGCGTGGCCCTGGCCGAAGTCGAGGCCCTGGCCGGGCGCTACGCAAAGGCTGGTTACGGCCATGGCCATCGCGCCGGGCTGCTGCTGGAGAATCGGCCGTCCTTCTTCCTGCACTGGCTGGCCCTGAACAGCCTCGGCATCTCGGTGGTACCCATCAATGCCGAGATGCGCGCGGCGGAACTCGATTACCTGATCAGCCACAGCGAGATGCTCTTCGCCGTGGCGCTGCCGGGGCGGGCCGGCGATCTCGCCGCCGCCGCGCAGCGGGTCCAGCGCGCCGGCTTCGTCGTGGTCGATCCCGACCACATGGATGCGCTGACGCCGGCCGCCGAAGGGGCGCCGAAGTCGGGCAAGCCGGACGAGGCCAGCGAATGCGCGCTGCTCTACACCTCGGGCACCACGGGGCGGCCCAAGGGCTGCATCCTGCCCAATGAATACTTCCTTGCCGCTGGCCGCTGGTATGCGGATATCGGTGGCCTGTGCGCTCTGCGCCCCGGCCAGGAGCGGCTGATCACGCCGCTGCCCATGGTGCATATGAACGCCATGGCCTACTCGACCATGGCCATGATCATGACCGGCGGCGCCTGCATTCCGCTGGACCGTTTCCACCCGAAAAGCTGGTGGGATGCCGTGCGCGATTCCGGCGCCACCGTCGTTCATTACCTTGGCGTCATGCCGGCCATGCTGATGTCGGCGGCGCCTTCCGCGCAGGATCGCAAGCATGACGTGCGTTTCGGCTTCGGCGCCGGCGTCGCGCCCCAGCATCACGATGCCTTCGAGCAACGCTTCGGCTTCCCGCTGCTGGAAGCCTGGGCCATGACCGAGACCGGCGCCGGTGCCGTCATCATCGCCAATCACGAGCCGCGCAAGATCGGCACCGCCTGCTTCGGCAAGGCCGAAGCCGAGGTCGAATGGCGCATCGTCGATGATGAAGGCAAGGACGTCGGCGTCGATCAGCCCGGCGAACTGCTGGTGCGCCATCAGGGTGCCGATCCGACCTTCGGTTTCTTCAAGGGCTATTTCAAGGATGCCGAGGCTTCGGCGGAAGCCTGGGCCTGCGGCTGGTTCCATACGGGCGACGTGGTGCGCCGCGATGCCGATGGCGACTTCCATTTCGTGGACCGCAAGAAGAACGTGATCCGTCGCAGTGGCGAGAACATCGCCGCCGTGGAAGTGGAGAGCGTGCTCTTGCAGCATCCGGCGATCAAGAGCGTCGGCGTCGCCGCCGCGCCCGATCCGGTGCGCGGCGACGAAGTGCTGGCCTGCGTCGTGCTGCATGATGCGGAAAAGTCGGCGCTGACGACACGGCGAGAGGAACTGTCGGCAGACATCGTGAACTGGTGTCTTACCCAATTGGCCTATTACAAAGCCCCCGGCTACGTTGCCTTTGTCGATAAACTGCCCCTCACCGTGACCAACAAGATCCAGCGTGCTGAACTCAAGCAACTTGCCCATTCCCTGGCCGGGACGGCGGAGTGTGTCGATACGCGCGGCATGAAGAAGCGCCAGGGATGAAGCGCAAAGACTATTCCGGCATCGCCGTCGCCGTCCCGGTGACCATCCCCTATGTGCGCTACTCGACCCACGAGGCCCACTGGTGGCTGGCCCGCGTCCTGCGCGAACTGATCCAGGGTGCCGGCATCAAGAAAAGCGACATCGACGGCCTCTGCGTCTCCAGCTTCAGCTTGGTGCCCGACACGGCCGTGGGCCTGATGCAGCATCTGGGCATGAGCCCGCGCTGGCTGGACCACATTCCCATGGGCGGCGCCTCCGGTGTCGTCGCCATGCGCCGCGCCGCGCGGGCCGTGCAGGCGGGCGATGCCAGCATCGTGGCGTGTATCGCTGGCGACACCAACCACGTCGCCTCCTTCCGTCTGATGCTGGGCGGCTTCTCGGCCTTCGCCCGCGACGCCACCTTCCCCTACGGTGCCGGCGGCCCCAATGGCAGTTTTGCCATGATCACCGACGCCTACATGCGGCGTTACAACGTCAAGCGTGAGGACTTCGCCAAGCTCTGCGTGGCACAACGCGACAACGCGCTGAAGTTTCCCCATGCCCTATTCAAGAAGCCGCTCACCATCGAGGAATACATGAACGCGCGGCCCATCGCCGATCCGCTGCACCTGTTCGATTGCGTCATGCCTTGCGCCGGCGCCGAGGGTTATCTCGTCATGTCGGCGGAAAAGGCCGCGGAGCTCGGCCTCAAATCGGCCCGCATCCTCTCCACCATCGAGCGCCACAACGCCATGCCCGACGATCCCATGCAGCTCACCGGCGGCTGGGTGCTGGACCGCGATGAGTTCTATGGCATGGCCGGTGTGACGACCAAGGACATCGACTTCATCCAGACCTACGACGACTACCCGGTGATCGCGCTGATGCAGATGGAGGACCTCGGCTTTTGCGCCAAGGGCGAGGGCTCGGCCTTCGTTCAGAGCAATAGCTTTACCCTTGACGGCACGCTGCCGGCCAACACCTCGGGCGGCCAGCTCTCGGTGGGCCAGGCCGGTGCCGCCGGCGGCTACATCGGCATGGTCGAAACCATCCGCCAGCTCACCGGCCAGGCCCTGGGCAACCCGGTGCCCGATGCGGAGATCGGGCTTGTCTCCGGCTTCGGCATGATCAACTACGACCGCGGCATCTGTACCGGCGCGGCGATTCTGGCAAAGGGGGACTGAGATGGCCAATCCGCTCAATCGCCCAAGCCGCAAGAATCCCATCGTCAAGACCCGGCTGCCGACCCTGCCGCCGACTACGCGCGGCCGCTTTGCGCTCGGCTTGACTGCCGCCGCCACTGAAGGCCGCTTTGAATTGCAGGTCTGCGCCGACTGTGGCGCCGTGCAGTATCCGCCCCGCGAAGCCTGCAATCAGTGCCTGTCGGTGGAACTCAAATGGACGCCGCAAAGCGGTGCCGGTGAGTTGATTGCGACGACCGTGCTTCACCACAGCAACGATTTGTTCTACCGCGACCGCATGCCCTGGCGCATCGGCATGGTTCGCCTTGACGCTGCAAATGACAAAGGCCCGAGTGTAGTGGCCCATCTGCACGGCGATGTCGGCGAAGCCCCCAGTCGCGTCCGCCTCACCGCACGACTTGATCGATCCGGCCAGGCCGTGATCTACGCCCTGCCCGAAAAGGAGACTCCCAACATGGCGGATGACCCGCAATACCGCGAGACCACCTGCGACCCGAAGTTCCGCAAGGTGCTGGTCACCGATGGCAAAACTGCCCTCGGCCAGGCCGTGGTCAAGGCCCTGGCTGCCGCCGGTGCAGACCTGATCTGGGTCGGTCAGGCCGAGCCGTGGAAAATGTCGCCGGGCCTGGACAAGCTCAGGGAATTTCCGCAAGTCGCCATCGTGCCCCTTGACGTCACCGACGCCGATTCGGTGAACAAGCTGGCCGCCGAGATCGGCGGCAAGGTGGATATCGTCGTCAATACCGCCGAACTGCATCGCAGCGGCGGCATCGGTGATCGGGACAACACCGACACGGCGCGGCGAGAGATGGACGTGAATTACTTCGGCCTGCTGCGCCTGGGCCAGAGCTTCGGCGGGGCGATGAAGTTCCGCGCCGCCGATGGCCAGTCCTCGGCCGTGGCCTGGGTGAACCTGTTGTCCATCTACGCCCTGTCCAACTTCGCGCCCCACGGCACCTACTCGGCCTCCAAGGCCGCCGCCCTGTCCCTGTCGCAATGCCTGCGCACGGAACTCGGCGCCGCCGGCGTTCGGGTGATCAATGTCTTCCCCGGTCCCATCGACGACGAGTGGAACCAGTTGTTGCCGCCGCCCAAGCTGGGCGCTTCGGTGGTTGCCTCGGCCATCGTCAAGGCGCTCAAGGACGGCGTCGAAGACGTCTATCCGGGCGACGTGGCCCAGGAGTGGCTGACCAAATACCGGGAGAACCCGAAAGTGCTCGAACTCGAATTGCGCGGAGGTGGGATGTGAGCGCGCTGCTGAATACGCTGGCGACTGCGTTGTCGGGTGGAAACGTTCGCATCGTCGACCTGACGCAAACCCTGTCGCCGGATTTTCCCGCCATCGTCCTGCCCCCGGAAATGGGCCAGAGCCAGCCCTTCCGTCAGGAGGCGATCTCGAAGTACGACGATCGCGGTCCCGGCTGGTACTGGAACAACTTCACCCTCGGCGAACACACGGGCACGCACTTCGACGCACCCATCCACTGGGTCTCGGGCCGCGATTTGCCGAACAACGCCGTGGACACCATGCCTGCCGCCCACTTCATGGCGCCGGCCTGCGTGCTCGATTGCACCAAGGAGTCCGCCGAGAATCCCGACTTCCTGCTCACCGCCGAGTGGATCAAGGCCTGGGAAGCCAAGCACGGCCAGATTCCCAAGGGCGCCTGGGTGCTGATGCGCACCGGCTGGTCCAAGCATCTGACCGACCGCAACGACGCCGTGGCCTATCAGAACATGGACGCCACCGGCCAGCACACGCCGGGACCGGATACCGAAGCCGTGCTGTTCCTGGTCAAGGAGCGCGACGTGATCGGCTTCGGCACCGAGACCATCGGCACCGACGCGGGCCAGGGCTTCCACCTGAAGCCGCCCTATCCGTGCCACTACTACATGCACGGCGCCGGCAAGTATGGCCTGCAGTGCCTGACCAATCTGGATCAGCTACCGACCACCGGCGCCATGATCGTCGCCGCGCCGCTGAAGCTGCGGCAAGGCAGTGGTAGTCCGTTGAGAGTATTCGCCTTGGTGGAAGAAGCATGAGCACAGCAAAGATCGCCGCCGTCACGGGCGGCAGCACGGGCATCGGCCTCGCCATCTGCCAGCATCTGCTCGATGCCGGCTATGAGGTGGTCTCCATGGCCCGCCGCGCGCCCGAGTTCAAGCATCCGCGCCTGTCCACCGTCCAGGTGGATCTGGCCGACATCGAGGCCACCAGGCAGGCCAGCCGCGAAGTCGCCGAGAAATACGCGCCGACCACGCTGATCCACAACGCCGGCGTGATCCGTCCGGCGCTGATCGGCGAGGTAGACGTGGCCGACCTCGACTTCGTTACCCACCTGCACCTGTCCGCCGCCATCACCCTGGTCCAGGCCTGCCTGCCGACCATGCGCCAGGAACACTTTGGCCGCATCGTGCTGATGGGTTCGCGCGGCGCCCTGGGCCTGGCGACCCGCACCGCCTACGCCGCGACCAAGGCCGGCATGATCGGCATGGCCCGCACCTGGGCCCTGGAGCTAGCGGCCGACGGCATCACGGTCAACGTAGTGGCGCCGGGACCGATCGCCGACACGGAAGTCTTCAACAGCATCGTCGAGGCCGGCAGCGAGCGCGAGAAGCAATTGGCGGAGCGCATTCCCGTCAAGCGCCTCGGCCATCCCGACGATGTGGCCCGTGCCACCCTGTTTTTCACGGACCCGGCCAGCAGTTTCATCACCGGCCAGGTGCTGTATGTCTGCGGCGGCGCCAGCGTGGGCAGCCTGAGCATTTGACCCCGATCAAATAAATGCAAGATGCTCCAACAGAGAGTTGACACGACCTAATAGTTTAGATTTAAAATATTTACACAGATAATACTAATCGACTGGTAAAGGAGAACAGCATGCGTATCGCAGTCTTGGGCGGAGGTCCCGCCGGCTTGTATTTCGCGCTTCTGATGAAGAAGGCCAATCCGGCCCACGACATCACTACTTTCGACCGCAACGAGGCCGACAACACCTTTGGTTGGGGCATCGTCTTCTCCGATAAGACCATGGACGGCTTCCGCGAAGCCGACGAGAAAGTGGTCAACGAGATCGAGGCCAACTTCCATCACTGGGACGACATCGACGTCCACTTCAAGGGCCGCAAGATCACCTCCGGCGGCCACGGCTTCTGCGGCATCGCCCGCCTGAAGTTGCAGGAAATCTTCCAGAAGCGCTGTGCCGAGCTCGGCGTCAAGATGGTCTGGAAGACCGAGATCACCGATCCCGATGTCTATGCCAAGGACTACGATCTGGTCATCGGCGCCGACGGCGTCTTCTCCACCGTGCGCGGCAAGCATGAAGCCCACTTCAATCCGCGCATCGATCTGCGCACCTGCCGTTTCATCTGGCTGGGCACCAAGAAGAAGCTGGACGCCTTCACCTTCGCCTTCAAGGAAACGGAGTGGGGCTGGTTTAACCTGCACGCCTACCGTTTCAATGAAGAGATGTCGACTTTCATCGTCGAAACGCCGGAACCGACCTGGGAGCGCGCTGGTCTCGACAAGATGGAGCCGGCCGAAGCCATCGCTTTCTGCGAAAAGCTCTTCGCGGATCTGCTCGACGGCCATTCGCTGATCTCCAACGCCCGCCACCTGCGTGGCTCCGCCGTCTGGTTGAAGTTCAACCGCGTGCTCTGCGAGCGCTGGTACAAGGACAACATCGTGCTGATCGGCGACGCGGCCCATACCGCCCACTTCGCCATCGGTTCCGGCACCAAGCTGGCGATGGAAGATGCGATCTCGCTGGTCAAGGTGCTCAACAGCACCGAGGGCACCGTGCCGGAGCGTCTGGCCCGTTATCAGGCCGAGCGTGAAGTCGAGGCGCTCAAGCTGCAAAGCGCGGCACGCAACCGCATGACCTGGTTCGAGGATATCGATCGCTACGTGTCCATGGAGCCGGAGCAACTGGCCTTCTCCCTGCTCACCGCCAGCCAGCGCGTTGGCCACGCGAACCAGAAGCTGCGCGACCCGAAGTACGTCGAGAGCGTGGATCGCTGGTTTGCCCAGAAATCCGGCTTGCCGGCCGCATTGGACAAGCCCCCGGTGCCGCCGATGTTCACGCCCTTCAAGCTGCGCGGCATGACTTTGCAAAACCGCGTCGTGGTCTCGCCGATGTGTACCTATTCGGCCACCGACGGCCTGCCCGGCGACTTTCACTTCCAGCACTACACGGCCCGCGGCCTCGGCGGCGCGGCGCTGGTGATGACCGAGATGACCTGCATTGCCCCGGACGCCCGCATCACTCCGGGATGCACGGGCATCTGGAATGACGCCCAGCAAGCCGGCTGGAAGCGCATTGTTGATTTCGTCCATGCCAACAGCGGCGCCAAGATGGCCATGCAGATCGGCCATGCCGGTCGCAAGGGCTCGACCAAGCTGGCCTGGGATGGCATCGACCAGCCCCTGGATTCCGGCAACTGGCCGTTGATCGCGCCGTCGCCGCTGCCCTACATCAAGGGCGTGTCGCAGGTGCCGCGTGAAATGACCCGCGCCGACATGGACAAGGTCAAAGCCGATTTCGTCGCCGCCACCAAACGCGCCGACGCTGCCGGTTTCGACATGGTCGAATTTCATGCCGCCCACGGCTACCTGATCTCCGAGTTCATCTCGCCGCTGACCAACCAGCGCAGCGACGACTACGGCGGCAGCCTGGAGAACCGCTGCAAGTACCCGCTCGAGGTCTTCAAGGCCATGCGCGAGGTGCTGCCGGCCGACAAGCCCATGTCCGTGCGCATTTCTGCCCACGACTGGGTGCCCGGCGGCATCACGCCCAACGACGCGGCCCAGGTGGCCAAGCTGTTCAAGGATGCCGGCGCCGACATCGTGCACGTTTCCTCCGGTCAGGTCAGCAAGGACGAGCAGCCGGTCTACGGCCGCATGTTCCAGGTGCCGTTCTCGGACAAGATCCGCAATGAATTGCACGTGCCGACCATCGCTGTGGGCAACATCTACGAGGCCGACCACGTCAACACCATCATCGCCGCCGGCCGTGCCGACCTCTGCGCCATTGCTCGTCCGCACCTGTCCGACCCGGCCTGGACGCTGCACGCGGCCGCCGAGCAGGGCTATGCGGATGTGAATTGGCCCAAGCAGTACATCGGCGCCAAGGTACAGCTCGAGCGCAATCTCGAGCGTGCCGCACAACTGGCGATGAATGCCTGATGAGTGATCGTCGCCATGCACTGGTGACGGGCGGCGGCCGGGGCATCGGCGCCGCCATCGCGACGGCGCTGGTCGCCGCCGGCTATCGTGTGTCCATCACGGGCCGCGATGCCGGCAAGCTGGCCGCCTTCGCCAACTCCCTCGGCGAGCATTGCCGGGCTGTGGGCATGGACGTCGGCGACCGCGCCTCCATCGAGGCGGGCATGGCGGCGGCGCGAGCCGCCTTCGGCCCCATCGACGTGCTGGTGAACAACGCCGGCCAGGCCGAGAGCGCGCCCTTCCACAAGATGGATGCGGCGCTGTTCGAGCGCATGATTAGCGTCAATCTGATGGGCGTATTCCACTGCACCCAGGCGGCGCTGCCGGACATGCTGGCGGCTAAGATGGGGCGCATCATCAACATCGCCAGCACCGCCGGCCTCGTCGGCTATGCCTATGTTTCGGCCTATGTCGTGGCCAAGCATGGCGTCATCGGTTTGACCCGTTCCCTAGCGCTGGAACTTGCATCGAAGGGCATCACCGTCAATGCGGTCTGCCCCGGCTACACCGAAACCGATATCGTCAAGGACGCGGTTGCCAATATCATGGCGAAGACGGGACGTTCCGAAGAGGAGGCGCGGGCCGAACTGGCCAAGGGCAACCCCATGCGACGCCTCGTGCAACCGCAGGAAGTGGCCGACGCCGTGCTCTGGCTGGCGGGGGAGGGCGCTTCGAGCATTACCGGCCAATCCATCGCCGTGGCCGGCGGCGAAGTCATGTAACGCGTAAGGACAGGGATATGAAACATCTTCCGGGCAAGCCCCACGAACTGCCGGGCAATCGCAAGCCGCTGGCGGCCTATCAGGCCAGGCACTTCCGTTTCCAGATGGAAGGCAATGTGGCCGTGATCAGCCTCAACCGGCCCGAGCGCAAGAACCCGCTGACCTTCGATTCCTACGCTGAATTGCGTGACCTGTTCCGCAACTTCGTCTATGCGGAAGACATCAAGGCCGTGGTGCTCACCGGCGAGGGCGGCAACTTCTGCTCCGGCGGCGATGTGCACGACATCATCGGCCCGCTGACCGAACTCGACATGCCGGGCCTGCTGACCTTCACGCGCATGACCGGCGACGTGGTCAAGGCCATGCGCGCCTGCCCGCAGCCCATCATCGCGGCCATCGACGGTATTTGCGCCGGTGCTGGTTCGCTGCTGGCGCTGGGCTCGGACATGCGCCTGGGCACGGTCCGCTCCAAGACTGCTTTTCTGTTCACCCGCGTCGGCCTCGCCGGTTGCGACATGGGCGCCTGTGCTCTGTTGCCGCGCATGATCGGCCAGGGTCGCGCTACCGAGCTGCTGATGACGGGCAGAGCCATGCCTGGCGAGGAGGGCGAGCGCTGGGGCTTCTTCAATCGCCTGTGTGAGCCCGATGCCCTGCAAACGGAAGCCCTCAAGCTGGCCAAGGACCTGGCGGACGGCCCCACCTTCGCTCACGCCATGACCAAGAAGATGCTCCAGCAGGAATGGAACATGGGCGTGGACGAGGCCATCGAGGCCGAAGCCCAGGCCCAGGCCATTTGCATGGCCACCAACGATTTCCACCGTGCCTATCACGCCTTCGTGGCGAAGCAGAAGCCGGTCTTCGAAGGCGACTGAGATGGCGGATACTCAATACCTCGACTGGCCCTTCTTCGAGCCGCACCACAAGCAACTGGCGCTGACGCTGGATGACTGGGCGCAGAAGAACATTCCCCACGACCACCCGGCGCGTGGCGATGCCACCGACGACGCCTGTCGCGCTCTGGTCAAGTCCCTGGGCAATGGCAACTGGATCCGCTATGCCGTCGGTGGCAAGGCCTACGGCGGCAGCGACGAGACCATCGACACGCGTGGCATCTGCATCATTCGCGAGACCCTGGCCCGCCACTCGGGCCTGGCCGACTTCGCCTTCGCCATGCAGGGACTGGGCAGCGGCGCCATCACCCTGCACGGCACCGAGGAACAGAAGCAGCGCTACCTGACCAAGGTGGCCGCCGGTACTGCCATCGCCGCCTTCGCCCTGTCCGAGCCCGACGCCGGCTCCGACGTGGCGGCCATGCAGTGCTCGGCCAAGCTGGACGGCGATCACTATGTGCTGAACGGCGAAAAGACCTGGATTTCCAACGGCGGCATTGCCGACTTCTATGTCGTCTTTGCCCGTACCGGCGAAGCCGCCGGCGCCCGCGGCATCACGGCCTTCATCGTCGATGCGGGCATTCCGGGTTTCGAGATCGCCGAGCGAATCGAGGTCATCGCGCCTCATCCGCTGGCGCGTTTGCGCTTCACCAATTGCCGCATCCCCGTCAGCCAGCGTGTCGGTGCGCCGGCGGAAGGCTTCAAGGTGGCGATGCGCACTCTGGATATCTTCCGTACATCGGTGGCGGGCGCCGCGCTGGGCTTTGCCCGCCGCGCGCTGGACGAAGCCATCACCCGTGCCACCACGCGCAAGATGTTCAACCAGACGCTGGCGGACTTCCAATTGACCCAGGCCAAGCTGGCCGACATGGCCGCCGCCATTGATACTTCGGCCCTGCTGATCTATCGCGCCGCCTGGCTGCGTGACCAGGGAAAGAGCGTTACCAAGGAAGCGGCCATGGCCAAGATGATCGCCACCGAGTCGGCGCAGAAAGTGATCGACGACGCCGTGCAGATTTTCGGCGGCATGGGCGTGGTCTGCGACGTGCCGGTGGAAGCGCTCTATCGCGACATCCGCGCCCTGCGCATCTACGAAGGCGCCACCGAAGTACAGAAATTAATCATCGCCCGCGAGTTGTTGAAAGACGTGGCGAAATAACAGCAGTAACCCACTCGTTGAACCACAGGAGAGTCACTTGAAAATGAGCCAGGAAGAAATTGGCAAACCGGGCGGTAAAGCGCCGGATCGACAGGTGCTACAGCCGGAAGGCTGGGCGGCACCGAAAGGCTATTCGAACGGCATCGCTGCTCGCGGGCGCACGGTGTTCATCGGCGGCCAGATCGGCTGGGACGGTCAGTGCCGTTTCGCCAGCGCCGACTTTGTGCCCCAGGCGCAACAGGCCCTGCAAAATATCGTCGACATTCTCGCCGAGGCCGGCGGCAAGCCGGAACACATCACCCGCATGACCTGGTATGTGGTGGACAAGCGCGAGTACGTCGCTTCCTATCCGCAGCTGGGCAAAGCCTATCGTGAAGTGATGGGCCGCAATTTTCCCGCCATGACCGCCGTGCAGGTGGCTGCGCTGATCGAGGACGCTGCCCGCGTCGAGATCGAAGCCACCGCTGTTATCCCCGATTGATTTCCGGAGTCAGAACATGAGTAGCCAACCGAAGTTTGTATGGGAAGACCCCCTGTTGCTGGAAGAGCAGCTCAGCGAAGACGAACGCATGATCCGCGACGCGGCCCGGGACTACTGCCAGGGCCAACTGGCCCCGCGCATCCAGCTCGCCTTCCGCAATGAAACCACCGACCCGGCCATCTTCAAGGAGAT
>JAVBXY010000008.1 GCA_030824275.1 Rhodocyclaceae bacterium
ATGATTTCTTTCGGGATACTCGGCAGCGTCACTGCCGGCTTCTTTTTGCGGGTCTTGCTTGGCATACATGCTCCTTTTCAACATGGTATGCCTCACACACAAAATTTCGGACAGGCTCGCCAGACGCTACACAACCACTCGGCCAAGCCGGCGTATAAGTATGCGGAAGTGCTCCACCGGTAATGCTTGCAATATGCGCAGTGCTAGTGACGTAGCAATTCTTTCTTTGCGTAGCTGACTACGAAAAACACGAGAGTGAAAACAGCGCATGAATCACTTGGACCTTGCAAAAGCCAGATTGAATAGGGCAATTCAGCATTGGAATGAATTGACTGTCGAATCCGGAAAATTCCTCGCCAACAAGCCCTTCGATGTGGTTACTGAAAAATATGTGAACAACGGAGCTGAATGCATTCGGTTTGTTTACGTAGTTCATCAGAATCCGCCTTTACATCTTGGGGTTATTGCTGGTGATTGCATTCACAACTTGCGTGCAGTTATGGATAACCTTGTTTGGGGGTTGGGCCAGGCTCGCCCTTCAGGAGAATTGAACGCAAAGCCTGAAAAACTATTTTTCCCGGTTCATCAAACTCAAAGAGAATACGATGATGCCTTGAATCGCAAGGATTTGATTGCAATTAAATGCTTCCCACAAGGTGCTCAAGACCTCATTGAGAGTCTGCAACCTTTTAATGGAACTCCGTTATCCCATCGGATTGGTGTATTGCACAAGCTATGGAATGATGACAAACACAAATCGCCAGCTCTAATGGGCGGTGCTGGTAGGGGGATACGGCAGACCTTTGGGCTTCAGCAGCCTGCTAGCCTAAGTGCTGGTCTTTATATTCAGAATGGGTTGGTTGTGGGGTATGGCACCGTACCAAAGAATGGCATTCCAGAAGGTGCAACAGTTGAACTATTAGATATTCATCTATTGTTTCCGGAAGATGGTCCGGCGACCCGCTTCGTTGCAACTGAACTGTTGCAGGAGCTAATTCAAATCATTCATTCCGAAGTGATCTGCAAATTTCAGCCATTCTTTTAGGTGCTGCGGAGTGCAGAGGTAATCTTGGTCTCGGCTTACTGCCGATGAAAACAAAAAGGCCGGGTAATTTCCCCGGCCTTTCAGTTTGCCATCCGACAACCTTATTGCCGGATCACCAGAGCGTTTCCCGTTCCGGGCCGGAAGTGATTTGGTGCACGCTCAAGTCGGCGCCATTGAATTCCTCTTCCGCATCGAGACGGATGCCAATGACTGCCTTGAGCGTGCCATAGACGATCAGGCCGCCGCCGAAGGCGATGGCGATGCCCATGGCGGTGCCGGCGAGTTGGCTCATGAAGGCCACACCGCCGAGGCCGCCGAGGCTCTTGGCGCCGAAGATGCCGGCGGCGATGCCGCCCCAGGCGCCGCACAGGCCGTGCAGGGGCCAGACGCCGAGCACGTCGTCGATCTTCCAGCGGTTCTGGGTCAGGGTAAACATGATGACGAAGAGTCCGCCAGCGATGCCGCCGGTGACCAGCGCACCCAGAGGGTGCATCAGGTCGGAGCCGGCACAGACGGCGACCAGTCCAGCCAGGGGGCCGTTATGCACGAAGCCGGGGTCGTTCTTGCCGACCACCAGCGCGACCAGGGTGCCGCCGACCATGGCCATCAGCGAGTTCATGGCGACGAGGCCGGAGACTTTTTCCAGGGTTTGTGCGCTCATGACGTTGAAGCCGAACCAGCCGACGATGAGTATCCAGGCGCCCAGGGCGAGGAAGGGAATCGACGAGGGCGGATGGCCACCGGCGATGCCGCCGTCCTTGTGATAGCGGCCGCGACGGGCGCCGAGCAGCAGCACGGCGGCGAGACCGATCCAGCCGCCGACGGCATGCACCACGACGGAGCCGGCGAAGTCGTGGAACTCTTCACCGAAGGTAGATTTCAGCGCGGCCTGGATGCCGAAGGCCTGGTTCCAGGCGATGCCTTCGAAGAAGGGATAGATGAAGCCGACCAATAGAAAGGTGGCGGCGAGCTGCGGATTGAAGCGGGCGCGCTCGGCGATGCCGCCGGAGACGATGGCCGGGATGGCGGCGGCGAAGGTCAGCAGGAAGAAGAACTTGGTCAGGTCGTAGCCGCTCTTGGCCGCCAGGGTTTCGGCGCCGGCGAAGAAATTGATGCCGTAGGCAATCTGGTAGCCGATGAAGAAATAGGCCAGGGTCGAGACGCAGAAGTCGGCGAGGATCTTGACCAGCGCATTGACCTGGTTCTTCCGGCGCACGGTGCCGAGTTCGAGAAACGCGAATCCGGCGTGCATGGCCAGAATCATGATGGCGCCGAGCAAAATGAACAGCACGTCGGCGGATGTCTTGAAATTCTCCATTTTGGGGCTCCCTGGTGGCCTTAGGCACGAATGGGGAGCGTAAAAGCAATGACTGTTCCTGCTATTGATTATCTATAAATCAACAAGATAGATCGTTATTGCGTTTATGGTGGCGCCATCATGGTGCGCTACCGGGGCTATTTCGCACCATTACGGGGAAAGTCGGCGCTGGCGGGACGGCGATTTTCCGGTGTGATTCAGTTTGGTGCGCTGGGTGCGGTGGCGGGCTGGAAAGCACGGGGCATCAGCACCCACATGCGGCCCTGCTGGCGCATCTTGCCTGCCTGATTGCCGGCCTCGGTGCCGCTGCCCCAGTAGAAATCGGCCCGTACCACGCCACGAATCGCGCCGCCGGTGTCCTGGGCCAACATCAGCCGGGTGAGCGCTTGCTCGCTGTTCGGCCTTGTTGTGGCAAGCCAGACCGGTGCCCCGAGAGGGACATGGCGCGGGTCCACGGCGATGCTGCGTTCCGGCGTCAGCGGCAAGCCCAGCGCCCCGGCCGGGCCGCTGCCCTCCACCGGCAGTTCGCGGAAGAAGACCAGACTCGGATTGGCGCCGAGCATTTCCGACAGGCGTTTCGGGTTGGCCTTGGCCCAGGCCTTGATGCCTTGCATGGAGGCCTGCTCGGCCTTCATTTCGCCCTGGTCGATCAGCCATTTGCCGATGGAGCGATAGGGATGGCCGTTCTGGTCGGCGTAGTTGAGGCGCACTTTACTGCCGTCGGTGAGCTGGATCTGGCCCGAACCCTGGATCTGCATGAAGAAGAGATCGATGGCATCGTCGATCCAGAGCAGGGCCTCATGTGAGCGCTTGCTTTCCTGCTTTTCCCATTCGCTGCGAGAGTAATAAGGCACCAGCTTGCGGCCTTCAAGGCGGCCGCGCAGGCGCATGCGCTTGAGTTCCGGGTACAGCTCGGCCAGGTCGACGACGACCATATCTTCCGGCGGGCCGAAGACCGGATGGGCGTAGCCCCTGGCTTTTTGCCGGCTGCCTTTAAGGATGGGTTCGTAATAGCCGGTGATCAGACCGCTGCGCGAGCCGTCAGGATTGGTCAGCGCCCAGGGGCGGAACTGGGTTTCGAACCAGGCGCGCAAGGCGGCGGGGGATTTGTCCTCGACACTGCGGGCGGATTCGCAGACCGGCTTCCACAGGGCCTGACGTTCCTGGTTGCGGCAGCCGCCGAGGAAGGCGGCGAAGGTCGGTGCCGGGTTGTCGCCGGTCCAGCCGGGAAGCTCGGACCATTCGGCGGGCTGCATGGGTTTTTCCGGCGGCTTGACGGGTTCCGCGCCGGGACAGACCGGGCAGGCGGGACAGGTAGCCGGGGCCGGGCAGGCATCGGAACGCGGAGACTGGGCCGGCACGGTGACGCAGCCAGCGAGCACGAAGGACAAGGCGAGGAGCGGGAAAAGGCGGGTCATGAATCTGCTAAAGTCGTTTGCTTCCGGAACCGCCAAGTCTACCCCGTCCATGTCTGCTGCCCCCACCGAACTAGGCCGCTTTCTGGCCCGTGCCGAAGCCCTGATCGACCGCCTCGAAGCCACCCTGCCGCCACCGCCGCCCGTGGTGGATTGGTCGGCGCCAGCCTTTCGCTGGCGTACTCGCCATGGTGGCAACAACCGTGGCTGGCTGGAAGCCGTACAACATCCCCACCGCATCCGTCTCGACGACCTGCACGGCGTGGACGACCAGAAGCAGCGCATCGAGCAGAACACGCGCCAGTTCGTCCTCGGCAAGAGCGCCAACAACGTGCTGCTCACCGGCGCCCGCGGCACGGGCAAGAGTTCGCTGGTCAAGGCGGTGCTGAACAAATTCGCCGCCCGCGGCCTGCGCCTGATCGAGGTGGACAAGAGCGATCTGGTGCATCTGCCGGAGATCGAGGACCTGATCGCCGAGCGCAAGGAAAAGTTCATCATCTTCTGCGACGACCTCTCCTTCGAATCCGGCGAGCCGGGCTACAAGGCCATGAAGAGCATCCTCGACGGCTCGATTTCCGGCATGCCGGAAAACTTGCTGGTCTATGCCACCTCCAACCGCCGCCACCTGATGCCGGAGAAAATGGCCGAGAACCTGGAGACGGTGCATACCGACGATGGCGAAATCCATCCCGGCGAGACCACCGAGGAGAAGGTGTCCCTCTCCGAGCGTTTCGGCCTGTGGCTGTCCTTCTATCCCTTCGACCAGGACCATTACCTGAGCATCTGCGGCCACTGGCTGGCGGAATTCGGCCTGGCCGAAAAGCAGATCGAAGCGGCGCGCAGCGAGGCCCTGTTGTGGTCGCTGTCGCGCGGCGCCCGCTCGGGCCGCGTCGCCTGGCAGTTCGCCCGCGACTACGCCGGCCGCGTGCCCAAGTCCCGCAAGTGAAGAAAATCACCCTGGTCGCCGCCGCCGTCATCGAACGGCCGGATGGCAGTTTCCTGCTCGGCCAGCGCGCACCGGACACCTTCTACCCCGGCTATTGGGAATTTCCTGGCGGCAAGGTGGAGGCCGGCGAAACGCCGCACGACGCGCTGGTGCGCGAACTCCAGGAAGAGCTGGGCATCGAGGTGCTGCGCGCCGATCCCTGGCTGCGCCGCGAGCACGTCTATGAACACGCCCATGTGAAGCTGCATTTCTTCCGCGTCCGCGAATGGCGCGGCGAGTTGCACGACCATGTACACAGCGCCCTCGACTGGCAGCAGCCCGGTGCGACCACCGTCTCACCCATGCTGCCGGCCAATGCGCCGGTGCTGGCGGCGCTGGCCCTGCCCGATTTCTACGCCATCACCCAGGCCGGGGAGATCGGCATCGACGCGCAACTGCTGGCCCTGGCTCGCGCGCTGGAGGATGGGCTGAAGCTGGTGCAGATCCGCGAACCCATGCTCGACCCGGCGCGGCGGGCAGCCTTCGCTCATGCTGCTGTCGACCTGTGTCATCAGTTCGGCGCCCGCGTGCTGGTCAATGGCGACGAAGTTCTGGCCCGCGAGTGCGGTGCCGACGGCGTGCATCTATCGGCGGCGCAATTGGCCAAGACGGAGTTGCGGCCCGAGTTTCCGCTGGTGGCGGCCTCCTGTCACACGGCCGAGGAACTGGAGCAGGCCGGACGGCTGGGCTGCGACTTCACGGTCTGCGGCCCGGTGCTGCCGACGCAAAGCCATCCCGGTGCGCCGGTGCTGGGTTGGGAAGGATTGGCGGCCCTGCTCGCCGTGCCACCAACGCCGACTTTTGCCCTTGGAGGTTTGCAGCGAACCGATCTGGATACCGCCCGTCGTGCCGGTGCTCACGGCATCGCCGCGATACGCGGCGCCTGGGAGCCCTACTCGTCGTAAGGCGGCGAGATATGGTCCGGCAGTTCCGGCGGTGCCTCGGCCGCCACGCGGTATTCGTCATTGGCCCACGCGCCCAGGTCCATGCCCTTGCAACGGGCCGAACAGAAAGGCCGGAAACGGCTCTCGGCCTCCCAGCGCACAGCGGCGCCGCACTTGGGGCAAAGGACGATGCGGGGTGATGTTTTGCCCATGACTCAGGTGGCTACCATCACGGCGCGGCGCACCTTGGGCGCGCCGGCTTTGCGCGCTTGCCACAGGTCATAGGCGGCTTGCTGCGAAACCCATAGATCGGCTCGGCCGCCGTTCTCGACCCCTAGCCAGCCCTCCAGCCGCAGTGACATTTCCGGCGAAATGGCAGCCCGGCCATTCAGCACACGGGACAGAGCGGCACGAGTCACGCCAAGCTGCGCGGCAGCATCGGTCACGGTCAGGCCAAGCGCGGGCAATACGTCGTCCCGCAGGGTTTCGCCGGGGTGCGGAGGATTGTGGATTCGGGTCATGTTCCTTGCTCCTAGTGGTAGTCCTGATAATCGACCAACACGGCATCCGTGCCTTCGAAAACGAAAGTCAGCCGCCAATTTCCATTCACCCAAACCGACCACTGCCCATTCGAGAGCGGGTGCAACCTCCAGCCCGGCAGGTTCATATCGTCAGTACTGGTGGCCAGATCAAGGCGCGTCAGTTGCCGCTTCAAGCGCGCTGCATGATGCGGCTGGATTCCGGCTTTGCTGCCCGTTTCGAAAAAGGTTTGCAGTCCCTTGTGGCGAAATGTCTTGATCACGAATTAAGTGTATAGCGTTGCGTTACGGATAGCAAGATTTGCAGGTGCATCGCGGTTGCATTTCTCGCCGCGCGCGGGGTGGGGCAGCAGTGAGAATTTGCGCTGCCGGGACGACATCTGACGGCGTGCAACGCCCAGAAACACAAAGCCCCGCAATGGCAGGGCTTTGTGAGCTGTTCTGCGACGTCCTGAACCGTGCCTACAGATTACAAAGCGTCAGTTCGAAGTCGACCGAGCTGTCCACCTGCTTGGGCCGTTGCTGCATGTCCGGTGCGAGGAAGCGGAGATTGATGGCGAACTTGCCGGCGGAGATTTCCGGGATGCAGGCGGCATTTTCGCCGAGGCGCACGCGGATCAGTTGGGCGCTGCGACCGCTGAGCATCAACTGGTAGGCACCGCGCTGGGCGGTTTGGGCTTCCGGCCGGCCCGAGGCGCGCAACAGACGCAGGACAATGGCGAGACCATCGCGGATCGGCAGCATGGGCATGATCCAGCCCTCGATGTCCTGCTGACGCAGCACGGTATCGCGATGCAGCCAGTGGTGATAGCCGGGCAGGTCAAACTCGCAGACGCCGCCGGGGATCGCGGCGCGGTTCTTGATGCTCATCAGCCACTCGTTTTCGCGCAGGTAGTGGCCGATCTTGCCTTG
The DNA here is from genome assembly GCA_030824275.1 of Rhodocyclaceae bacterium. Lineage (GTDB taxonomy): Bacteria > Pseudomonadota > Gammaproteobacteria > Burkholderiales > Rhodocyclaceae > JAVBXY01. The sequence continues at coordinate 7,099 of JAVBXY010000008.1, forward strand.
CATGGCCAGCAACTGGGCGCTGGCTTGCTCGATTTCGTACAAGGCGCCGGAGAGGGCGTCCTCGGAGATTTGCGGATTGTTGCGGAAGGAGAGCAGGATCTGACGTTGCCGCTCCAGCTCCTGCACCAGGTCGAATTTCAGGTCGGCACGACCGGCGACTTCGAGGATCTCGAACAGCGTGGTGAGGGCGACGTGGTGTTCCTGCGGACCCTCGGCGGCGGAGAAATGCGCGATCTTGTCGAACAGGTCCTCGAGCCGCAGCAGGGTGCGAACGCGCTCGCTGAGAGGATATTCGTAGGTGATCACGCGGCGCCCGAAGGTGGAAAGTTCGACCGATTGTGACCCAAGTCGGTGCAAATCTCAACCGAGAGAAGGCGAGCTTTTGAGATACTCCCGATGCAATTGATCGATTTGCGGCGCCAGCGCGGCGATGTCGCCGTCGTTGTCGATGAGGTCGTCGGCTGCCGTGCGACGCTGCTCGCGACTGGCCTGGGCGGCGATGATGCGCTCGACTTCGGTACGGGAGAGGCCGTTTCGCGCCATGACGCGGGCAATCTGGGTATCCACGGCGCAATCCACCACGGCGATGCGCTTGCAGCGTTCCCGGTAGATGCCTGATTCGACGAGCAGCGGCACCATGAGAATGACGTAGGGAGAGTCGGCCGCCGCGACACGGCGATCACTCTCGGCGCGGATCATGGGATGCAGGATGGCTTCGAGGCGCTTGCGCGCCGCCGGATCGGCGAAGACGATGCCGCGCATGGCGGCCCGATCGAGGGCGCCCTCGGCGGTGATGACGCTGTCGCCGAATTCGGCGCGGATCGCCGGAATCGCCGTGCCGCCGGGCGTAGTGAGTTCGTGGGCGATGGCGTCGGTATCCACCACGACGATGCCGCGTTCCTCGAACAGGCGGCCGACGGCGCTCTTGCCGCTGCCGATGCCGCCGGTCAGGCCGACAATGTAGGTCACTGCGCCGGGCAATCGCCGACGCTGGCGCCGCCACCGATCACATACGCGCTGGTGAGTTCCGGCAATCGTTTCGCCAGTACCTCTGCCGGGGCGTGGATGTCGACGCGGGCCCTGGTAGCCGCTTGTTCGCGGGCCTCGGCGCGGGCCGACTTGATGCCTTTTTTGGTGAGGCCGGCGAGGAAATCTTTCGCCGCCGCATCGGCATCGAAGCTACCAAGGACGATTTCCTGCTTGCCGCTGTCGAGGCCGACGATCTGGAAATCCGCGACGCCGAGCTGGCGCAATTCGGTGGCTTTCTTGTCGGCTGCCGCTTTGTTGGCCAGATCGGCGATCACCACCAGATGCCGGGCCGGTGGCGTTTCAGCCACCGTCGTACCCTGCCAGCCGGCGGCGGTCACCGCCTTGACCAGCGTGGCAGCGTCGGCGGTGGAAAGCCCGGCAATGCTGCGACACGCAGCGTCTTCCTTTTTCGCGGGCGGCGCTTCGGCTGTCGTCGGTGCGCGGACGATGCCTATCTTGTCCGCGTTGAACTGCTGCGTCAGTCGCTGCGGTTCCCGGCCCTCGGTGTTGCCGCCCAGATAACCCTGGGTCCAGACATAAACGAGCAGGTTGACGAAGACCAGCAGGAAGAAGAGCGTGCGCCAGACCATGCGTGTCAGCCGACCTTGGGCAGATGGGCGAGGGACGCGGCCACTGCTTCCTTCGGATAGACGTAGTCCTCCAGTTGCCCGGCGAAATAGCGGTCATAGGAGGCCATGTCGAAATGGCCGTGGCCGGAGAGGTTGAAGAACAGGGTCTTCGGCTCGCCGCTTTCCTTGCAGCGCAGCGCCTCGTCCATGCAGGCACGGATGGCGTGGCAGGACTCGGGGGCCGGAATGATGCCCTCGGCCTTGGAGAACATCACGCCGGCGTCGAAGGTGGCGATCTGCGGCACGGCCACCGCTTCGATCAGGCCCTCATGCAGCAGTTGCGAAACCAGGGGCGAATCGCCGTGGTAACGCAGGCCACCGGCATGGATGCCCGGCGGCATGAAGTCGTGACCGAGGGTGTACATCTTCATGATCGGCGTGTAGCCACTGGCATCGCCATAGTCGTAGGCATAGACGCCGTGGGTGAGCGTCGGGCAGGAGGTCGGCTCGACGGCCACCAGACGCAGGTTCTTGGCCTTGGTGTCGCCGCTGGCCTTGTCGGCGAGGAAGGGGAAGGCGACGCCGGCGAAGTTCGAGCCGCCGCCGCAGGCCGCGAAGATCATGTCCGGGTATTCACCGATTTTGGCGAACTGCTTCTGCGCTTCGAGGCCGATGATGGTCTGGTGCAGGCAGACGTGGTTGAGCACCGAGCCCAGCGCGTAGTTGGTGTCCTTGCGCGACGCGGCTTCCTCAACGGCTTCCGAGATGGCGATGCCGAGGCTGCCCTGATTGTCCGGGTCCTTTGCGAGCAGATCGCGGCCGGCCTGGGTCAGGTTGCTCGGGCTGGCGAAGACTTCGGCGCCCCAGGTCTTCATCATGGAGCGGCGGAAAGGCTTCTGGTCGTAACTGACCTTCACCATATAGACGCGCACATCGACGCCGAACATCTGGCCGGCGAAGGCGATGGACGAACCCCACTGGCCGGCGCCGGTCTCGGTGGTCAGGCGGTTGATGCCGGCCTGCTTGTTGTAATAGGCCTGCGGAATCGCGGTGTTGGGCTTGTGCGAACCGGCGGGCGAAACGCCCTCGTACTTGTAATAGATCTTGGCCGGCGTGCCGAGCATCTGCTCCAGGCGACGGGCGCGCATCATCGGCGCCGGGCGCCACAGGCGATAGGCATCACGCACCGGCTCGGGAATCGCGATCCAGCGCTCGGCGGACATTTCCTGCTCCAGCAGGTTGCCGGGGAAGATGGCCAGCATCTGCTCGGGGCTGACCACGCTGCCGTCCGGGGCCAGCGGCGGCGCGGGCGGGTTGGGCAGGTCGGCGGCGACGTTGTACCAGTGGGTCGGAATCTCGGATTCGTCGAGGGTAATGCGCAGGTTTTCCATGGTGTCTCCTCCCTTATATGTTTGAAACGAACTCAGTCCACGCTGCCGCGCTGGATGTCGCGGCGCGTCACCCGCGCCGGCAGCAGCGCGGCATGCAGGGTCTCGTAGGCCCGCTCGGCAGCGGCCCGATTGTCCTGGCTGAAATTGCAGACGTAAAGATCCAGCGTCACGGATTCCAACTCCGGCCAGGTGTGGATCGCCAGGTGGGATTCGGCCAGCACCACGGCGCCGGTGGCCCCGGCGCCGTCGAACTGGTGGAAGGTTTCCGCCACTGGCGTCAGCCCGGCGCCAGCACAGGCGTCGCGGCATAGCGCGGCAAGGGCGTCGGCGTTGTCCAGCAGGCGCCGTTCGCCAGCGCAGGCGTGGAATTCAGCGAGGATGTGGAGGCCGTTCATAGGATGGACGAATAGGATACGCCAAGCCGGCCCAGCGTGTCTTCGGCGGCCTTCACGCCGCGATGGTTGGCCTCCTCGAACAGCGACAGGCCGGAGACATCGGCATGGGCGAAACGGATGCGGCCCTGGTTCCGCTCGAAGGCGGCGCGCGCCCCGCTCCACAGCCGGCCGGGGTGCGGGCGGATCATCGCATGGGCATGGCGATGGACGTCGATGCGGGTGACCAGTTCGCGGATTTCGGGGTGTGGGCGTTCGAGGTCGGCGAGGATTTCCTCGGCCCAGGCTTCGCGGCTTTGCAAAAGTCGGCGCTGGCGGGACGGCGACCGATGGGCCGATTCATCGTGCAGCGCCCGATACCAGGTCAGCACTGTCGGCCCCGGCGCGTAGCGCATGGCCTGGTGCGTGGACACAACATAGCCCAGGGATTCGCTGTCGGCGATCACGTTGTCCCAGGCCAGGCCGGCACCGGCGCGCGTGCCAGGTGGCGCCGAGAGTGTGAGGTTGGCAACAACCCAGGGCGCATAGTCGCTGCCCTTCAATGCCGCCAGCCACTCGGGGCGGGGCGCGGTGAAGACATGGGGCAAGAGGAACAGCGGCGCGGCCCAGACCAGCTCGCGGGCCAGCAGGCGGATGCTGCGGTTCTCGGCGGCGAGGTAGACATCGATGGCGACTTCGCGCTTCGTTTCTTCGACGCGCCAGACCAAGGCCGAGGGCAGGACACGGCCGGTCAGCGGCTGTACCAAACCCCGCGCCAGCCAGGCATTACCCTCGGGAGCGGTCAAGACTTGCCCCTCGCTTTCACGGCAGGCGAAGTAGTGCAGCCCGGCCCAGGCCGAGGTATCAAAGGCGCGGGTGCCGTAGTCGTCGCGGCAGGCGTAGTCGGTGAGCCAGTGCAGGCCCGGCGCGGTATAGCCCTCGCTGCGCAACCAGTCGCTGAAACCGATCTTGTCCAGGGCCAGCAGCGCCGGGTCGCGGGACGAAAAAGCGAGCGGCACGGTGAAGGCCCGCCGCTCGCGCAGGCCGGCGATGAACTCCTGGAAGCGCGCGTACTGCGCGCGTTCCGCCGCCGGCACGCCGAGCGTGGGCAGCAGGCCGTCCTGCCAGTAGCCATTGCGGTAGAGCCGTTCCTGCGGCGCGTGGCAGAGGTATTTTTCCTCGTACTCATGCTCGCCTTTCAGCGCCCCCAATTCGCGCAGCAGGACTTTCACCGCCCGCGCCTCGCGCGGCGGCAGCGGCAGGTAGTGGGCGCCCAGCGGATAGGCAGAAACTTCGTTGCGACCAGCCCGCGAGTTGCCGCCGGTTTCGCTTTCGAGGTCGAGCAACAGGAAATCGTCCATGCCCGAACGGGCCAGCCGCCAACCGGCAGACAGGCCGCCGATGCCACCACCGGCAATCGCCACGCCGATGCGCCGGGTCTCCGTCGGCGGCGGGAAATCCCGTTGCCGCAGGCGGTGGCCGAGAGTGTCGTTGGCGCCGGTCATGATGCCGGGTGGCAACGGTGGTTTGGTCTTGCCGCCGCAGGCGGCGAGCGTCACGGCGGCCATGGTGGCCGCGCCGGCGGCGAGGAATTCCCGTCGCTGCATCAGTGGGATTGCACCCGACCCCACTCGCGCTCGAAGACGCGCACCAGATTCTGGTTGTCGAGGCGATTTGCTTCGGTGGCGACGCGGGCCATGTCGGCAGGGAAATGGAACAGGGCGGGCAGGGCATCCGGGGTGATGAATCGGGTCGCCACCCGGATTGTCGCCGGCGCTGTGTAGGGCCGCTTGCCGGCGAGGATGTAGCCCCATTCGCCGAAGCTGGGCACCAGCGCGTGATAGGGCGCGGTCTGCCAGCCGGCGGCTTCCAGTGTCGTCACTATGGTCCAGTAGGCTTCGCGTGCGTACATCGGCGAGGTGGCCTGGACGACGACGCGGCCGGTTTCGGCGACGTGCTGTTTCAGCAGGCGGTAGAAGGCCGTGGAGTAAAGTTTGCCCAGTGCGTGATTGGACGGATCGGGGAAATCGACGACGACGAAATCGAACATCGCATCGCTGGCCTCCAGCCATTGCAGCGCGTCGGCGTTGACGATCTTCAACTTGGGCGAATTCAGCGCGTCGGCGTTGAGGGTCTTCAGCAGGGGCGAGCGGGAGAAGAGGTCCGTCATGCGCGGGTCGAGGTCGACGAGGGTGATGTGCTCCACCTGCGGGTACTTGAGGATCTCGCGCACCGCCATGCCGTCGCCGCCGCCCAGCACCAGAATGTTGCGGGCGCCGGGCAGGGTGGCGAGACCCGGATGCACCAAGGCCTCGTGATAGCGGTATTCGTCGCGGGAACTGAACTGGAGGTTGTGGTTGAGATAGAGCCGCGTCTCGTCGCGGACCTTGGTGACGACGATGCGCTGGTAGGGGCTGGACTCCGCATGGACGATGTCTTCGGCATAGAGGTTGGCCTCGGCCAGGGAGACGAATTGCCCAGCGAAACCGAAGGCTGCAATCAGCAGCGCGATCACCGCAATGCATTGCGTGCGCAGGGCGGCGAGCGGACCGATGCGGTCGCGGAACAGCCACAGGGCCCATGCCGCCACCGCTGCGTTCATCAGGCCGAAGAGCAGGGCGCTGCGCACCAGGCCCAGATGCGGTGCCAGCAGCAAGGGGAACAGCACCGAGACCGCCAGCGCGCCGATGTAGTCGAAGGAGAGCACCTTGGCGACGAGATCGTCGAACTTCACTTCGCGCTTGAGGATGCGCATGATCAGCGGAATCTCCAGGCCGACGAGAATGCCGATCAGCAGCACCAGGCCGTAGAGGGTGAAGCGGAAGGGGCCGTTGTGCAGGGTGAACAACAGGAACAGCAGGCCCGCCGAGAGGCCGCCGAGCAGGCCCACCAGCAGTTCGATCTGGATGAAGCGCAAGAGCAGATTGCCCTTGACGTATTTCGACAGCCAGGAGCCGATGCCCATGGCAAAGAGATAGACGCCGATCACGGTGGAGAACTGCATCACCGAATCGCCGAGCAGATAGCTGGCCAGGGCGCCGGCGATCAGCTCGTAGGCGAGGCCGCAGGAAGCGACGATGAAAACGGAAACCAGCAGCGGGCGTTGCATCGCTGCTTACTTGTGCAGGGCGCGGGCGGCGTTGGGGCTGCGCACCTGCTGCGCGCCGGCATCGTCGGCGAACAGGCTCCAGCCCTGGTACTGCGCGTAGTTGAAGAGGCCCATAGTGGCAATGGCGGCGACGAGGAAGAAGCGTGGCATCAGTCGTCGCTCCCGGAGTCGCTGTCATCGCTGCTGTCCGATCCGCGCTCGGCGCCGTTGGACAGATAGTCGGCGTCCTCCCAGCGCGCGGCTTCGAAGGAGGCGCTGCGGTGACGGGAGAACAAGGGGAAGAGCATGAGAAAGATCAGGGCGAAGAAATAGTTGCTCCAGGCCGCCGGGTCGCGCACCACGCGCAGGGTGTCGGCGACGGCGCGGGGGTTCTCGTCAGAGAGTTCGGGATCGATGACGAAATAGTATTCGCCGGCGGGCAGGTCGCGGAACACCAGCTCGCGGTCGCGGTCGCCTTCACTCCAGCTTTCGCCATCGTCACTGCCGTGCCAGTAGGACAGTTCGGTGCCGGCGATCCAGGCGCGGCCGCTCTGCTTTTCCACCAGAGTGAGATTCAGGCCCACCCAGTTGTTGTCGAGGTCGGTGTTGTGGCGCAGGGCGACGCTGCGGGCTGGTTTATCGAGGCGGAAGCTGGGCGTCACCACGGCTTCGTCCTTGTGCGGCGAATAGACCACGCGCTGCTCGACCAGGGTGCTGCCGCCGAAGAAGGCCCAGAGGATTTGCATCACCGTCGCCAGCAGGGCGAACTGCCAGAAACGGCGGCAGACGCGGCGATGGCTCTCGGTACGCGGATTGGGCTGACAGGCGCCAACGCCCTTGGGCTTGCGCAGCGGTGTCTTGAGGCCGAAGGCGGTGGCGACCTCTTCGGGCGTCAGGTATTCGCCGAGGGACCAGGTGAGTTCGCTGCCGCTCATCTCGCGGGAAAGCATGCGCGGCGGCGCGACGAAGTCGAGGGTTTCCCATTCTTCGTTGAGTTGCACCTTCCAGGTGAATTCGCCGATCACGTAGCGCGTTACCGCCGTGCCGCCGGAATAGCGGCGGAATTCTTCGCCCTGAAGCACTGCGGCCGGCTGGCTCTCGGCATACCTCGGCGGCGCAGCCAGGGGGCTGACCCAGCTCCAGTGGCCTTCGCTGTCCACTAGCCAGCGGAAACCCTCGGTCGGATGGTGCAGCAGGTATTCGTCCCAGGGCGGATAGAAGCCCACCGGCTTGATGGACCGCTGCTGAAAACCGATCACCGTCCAGTCCTTGTTGCCGAATTTGCCACCGAAGCGACCGACGCTGCCAAGCGCAAGGCGTGGCTCCATCGTCAGGGTCTCGCGCACCTTCTGCAAAATGCGCAGGCTCTCGTTTTCGGCGTCGAGGATGGTGAGGCAGGACGGGCAGGCGACGCTCAATACTGCCTTGTCGTGCAGCGCGATCGGGCCGCCGCAGGAGGGACATTGCAGGGATTTCACCGCACCGGCGGGTTTGGACGCGGACGGCCCCTCGCGCAGATTGGCGAACTTGAAACTGGCGAAGGGCTGCGACTGGCCGACGAAGAACAGGGGCGGCGTTTCCGAGTAGTCGATGCTGGCGAAGGCGCCGGATTCGTCCGTCGCCCGCAGGTCGGCCAGCTGCGCCGGATAGCCGGCGCCGAAGGCGAAGGGCAGCTCGCCTTCGCCGGCGACGCACATGGCTTCTTCCTTGTTGGCCACCACCCATTCGCGCTTGGCCTGCGCCAGGCGGCCGTCGATGCTCAGCGATGCGTAGGTTGGCAAGGCATCGCCGGGCGGCGTGAGAAAGCTGACCACGTATTCGCCGCCGGCGTCGGCGAGCCAGCCCGAGCGCTGGTTGTCGAACAGGATGTGCCACTCGTTCCACACGCCCGCCGCGTAGCGCAACTGGATGCGGCCGATGACGGCGAAATGCACGCCGCCGTAGACGCCCTCGGTGCCGAGCCGGATCGGCGAAGCATCTTCGACCAGATCGGCCATGCGGCCGAGATTTTCCAGGTCGCCGCCATGACGTACCAGCGTGCTGCGACAGAATTCGCAGACCGCGTGGAAGGACGCCGTCGATTTGAATTCGACGGGCGCTCCGCAGGAGGGGCAGGCGGCGCTGAATGCCATGGCGGGGCGTCAGGCGAGTTTTTTCAGCAACTCCGCTTTCTTCGCCTCGAACTCGGCCTGGGACAGGATGCCCTTGCCGACGAGGCCGTGCAGCTTTTCCAGCGTGGCGACGACTTCGTCGGCGGAAACCGGGGCTGCGGCTGGAATAGTCGGCGCTGGTGATACGGCGCCGGCGCCGGCCGCAGGATTCAGTGCCCCGCTCATGGCGCCGGCAATCTGCTGGCCCATGCCGAAGCCGACGCCCATGCCGGCGCCGAGACCGGCGAGGCCGCCCTCGTTCTGCGCCGCCAGCGGAATTGCTTCGGCGGTCTGGAAGCGGGTGTATTCGCTCATGCCGCCCATCATGTTGACGCCGATGCGCTTGTCGAGCATGGCCTGCAATTCCTCGGGCAGGGACACGTTCTGCACGTTGAGGCTGTCCAGCGTCAGGCCGTACTGCTGAAACATCGGCTCCATCTTGGCCTTCAGCGCGTTGCCGAATTCCAGCTGGTTGCCGGCCATGTCGATGAATGGCACGCCGGATTCGCCAAAGATGTCGGCGATGTGGCCGACGATGGTGTTGCGCAACTGGCCTTCGAGCTGCTCGCTGCTGTAGTTCTCCAGCGTGCCCGAGATGGTGGTGTGGAAGGCTTTCGGATCGGTCAAGTGGAAGGCGTAGATGCCGAAAGCGCGCAGCCGCACCATGCCGAAATCCTTGTCGCGGATGGTCACCGGATTCGGCGTGCCCCACTTGCGGTCGAGCTTCTGCCGCGTGCTGAAGAAGTACACGTCGGATTTGAAGGGCGACTCGAAGAGCTTGTCCCAGTTCTTCAGGTAGGTCAGCACCGGCAGGGTCTGCGTCGTCAGCTTGTACATGCCGGGGCCGAAGACGTCGGCGATCTGGCCTTCGTTGACGAACACCGCCATTTGCGATTCGCGCACCGTGAGGCTGGCGCCGTTCTGGATTTCCATCTCGGCCATGGGGAAGCGCCAGGCCATGGTGTCGGTGTCATCCTCCGTCCATTGGATGATGTCGATGAACTGTTTCTTGATGAAGTCCATGAGAGCCATGTGCGTCTCCTTGTCAGTAAGTCATGCAGGCAGCGTTGATGAGGCCGACGGTCAGCGACAGTGCGGCGAGAAAGGTGGCCGGTGCCACGCGCCCGGCGGGGATGTCTGCGGTCAGCTGCGGCAGCGCCAGGCGGGCGACGCCGTAGGCCAGGATCTGCACCGCACCGGCGACCAGGCCCCAGACCGCGAGATCGAGCAGGGTGTCGCTGTGGGCGATGACATTGGCCACCGGCATGGCGAAGCCGAGCAGGGTGCCCGAAAGCGAGATCGCCGCCGCCGTGTTGCCGGCACGGATCAGGGTGATCTCTTTGTAGGGCGTGAGGTTCAGGTAGATCAGCAGGAAGACCGCCAGCAATACTACCGCGACGCCGAAGTAGGCGAGGAAGTTGGGCAGCATGGTGAGGAAATGGTTGGGCATGGCAATACTCCTTGATGGCGCGGTGGCTCAGGTCTCTCGCGCCTGGCGCGCGAGACCTTCCAGCACGAGATTGTCCACCGGACGGAAGGGAAAGGGAATATGCGGCGCGAGTTGTCCCGCCGCGCCGCCGGAAAGCAGGCACAGGGGTTCGCTGTCGAGGGGCAGCAGGGCATGGCGCAGGCGCTCGATGGCGCCGAGGGTGGCGTGGATGGCACCGCTGGCGATGGCGTCGTCGGTGTTGGTGGGAAACAACTGGTAGCGGCCACTGGCTTCCGGCAGGCGGGCAGTGTTGCGCGCCAATGCATCGTGCATGAGCTTGAGGCCGGGCAGGATCAGGCCGCCGCGAAAATTGCCTTCGCCATCCAGCGCATCGATGGTGGTCGCGGTGCCGGCCATGACGACGATGGCGGGTCCGGGGTCGAGGGCGCGGGCGCCGATCAGCGCCGCCCAGCGGTCGGCACCGAGTTGTTCCGGCTGCTCGTAACCGTTGCGCACGCCGCAGGCGGCGGCGCTGCTGGAGAACCAAGTTAGCGGCACCAGAAGGACGCGGGCGAGGGCGTCGATGCGCTGCATGGCGAGATCGCCAGCGACATTGCAGGCGACGATGCGATCCGGCTTCTCGGGCAGCGCGGCGGCGAGATCGTCGAAGGCTTCTGCCTGGTCATAGACCAGTGTGCCTTGCATGAGCCAGCCCTGGCCATCGTGCAGACCACATTTGAGACGGGAGTTGCCGGCGTCGAGGCAGAGGATCATGGGCGCGACCGCAATGAGACTTCGCCGGAGAGAATGCGTTCGATGCGACCGGGAGCGGTTTCCAGCAGCAGCGCACCGTCCGCGTCCACACCGCGACAGATGCCGTCCTGCGGCGGACCGAAATCGGAGGACAGGCGCACCGGCAGATCGGCGTGGGCATGGCGGATCTGCCAGTCGTCGCGCAGGGCGGCGAAGCCGGCGACGGCAAAGATTTCGAGCACGGTCAGCAACTCGCCAAGTACGACGGCGAGCAGGCGATTCACATCCATGGCGCCGAGTTCGGCGGCGGTGGCGCGCACGTCCTCGGGCATCGCGTCCGGCAGACGCAGGTTGAGGCCGATGCCGATGACGGCAGCGTGGGAAGCACCGGGGACCAGTTCAACGAGGATGCCGCCGAGTTTCTTGCCGGCCCGATGGATGTCATTGGGCCATTTGAGGCGGATCAGGTCTTGTGCCGCCGCAGCCCCTACGGGCCGTTGCATACCACCAGCGCCGACTTTTTCCAGCGCGCGGGCCACGCCGACGCCGACGGCCAGCGACAGGCCGGCCGGTGCGGTGCCGGGTGCGAAGCGCCACAGCAGCGAGAAAGTGAGGCTGTCACCGGGAGCAGAAATCCAGGTCCGGCCGCGCCGGCCGCGCCCGGCGGTCTGCTCGCCGGTGAGCACCACGCTGCCCGAGGCCGCACCGGCTTCAGCGCGGGCCAGCAGCACCGCATTGGTGGAATCGCAGCGTTCCAGCACGTCGATGTCGAAGCGGCGGGCAGCGGCTCCGAGGGCGGCAACAATGGCAGGGAGCGAGGCTGGGGTCATGGGGAGAAACCCGTTGGCAGACGCGGGAATGGGGCCCGACCGACTATACTGCATGCCCGCCTGTTTTGCAGCCTGCCCGGCCCATCGCGTATGTTCATCGGCTTTTCCGATCTGATCGTTTACCTGGTCGAACCCTCGGCAACCCAGAGCAAAATCATCACCGCCCTGCTCGGCCAACTGGATGTGCGCAACGTGCATCGTTTCGAATCGGCGAGCGACGCGTTGGCGTCCATGCGCGAGGCCTTGCCGAACGTGGTGATCAGCGCCCTCTATCTGCCGGACATGTCGGGCACCGAACTGGTCCAGGCCATGCGCAACGATGCCAATCTCGAACACGTGCCCTTCGTTCTGGTCTCCTCGGAAACCCGCCCCCAGGTGCTCGATCCGGTGCGCCAGAGCGGCGTCTGCGGCATCCTCCCCAAACCCTTCTCCGAAGCGCAGTTGAAAACGGCGCTGCGCGCGACGCTGGATTATCTCGATACCGACGCCACCCTCGACGACGGCGACCTCGATCTCGACAACCTGCGCGTGCTGGTGGTGGACGATAGCGCCAGCGCCCGCAAATTCATTCGCCGCGTGCTGGAAAACCTCGGCATCCGGCATTTCATCGAAGCCGAGAACGGCCGCGAGGCGGTCGCCATTCTGAGCGAGGCGATGGTCGGCCTGGTGGTCACCGACTACAACATGCCGGAGATGGACGGCAAGGCGCTGGTGGATTACATCCGCACCCAGAGCTGGCAAAACTCGGTGCCCATCCTGATGGTAACCAGCGAGCAGGACATGGGCCGTCTCGCCGCCATCGAGGAAGCCGGCGTCTCCGGCATCTGCGACAAACCCTTCGAACCGGAGATGGTGAAGAGCCTGTTGCGGCGAGTGCTCAGCGAGGGCTGAGGTTTTCTCGCCGTCCCCCATGCGGGGGATTTCATATCACCAGCGCCGACTTTTCAGCACTACGGCAGTTGTTCCAGGTCGTCGATGTCGCGTGGGCGGCCGGACGCCAGCTTGTTTGCTTTGAGCGCATCGAGACCAATGAACGGTAGAGGAAGGCCGTCGTGGGTGAATGTCTGGCGCTCGGGCCACGCACTATCGAACTCAACTCCGTCGATGGCCGTCAGAAGATCGATGCGAAACGGCGGATAGCCGAGTTGCACAACATGGTCTGGCTGTGTGAAATCAGCCAAACTCAAACCCAAGTCGCCAAAGCCGAAGTCCTTCAGGGCTGCCAACAGGCGGTGGGCATTTTCCGGCGTGCGGCGCAGCCAGACATCGAGGTCGCCAGTCTGGCGCGGCCGGCCATGGAAGGCCATGGCATAGCCGCCAACCACGAGGTATTCAACCCCGTGGGCGTTCAATAATCCGACAAACTCTTTGAAGTCCCTGGACAGCATCGGGGTGGGAGGCCAGCCAATCCTGGCGTAGCAGTTCGACTGCATCCAGACGCTCGCCAGGCGAGCGCGCAAGCCAATATTCCGTGTCGCGCGGAGCCTGATGCAGCGAGTGGCGATGGATGACTTTTTCCATGGGGTTGATTATACGGGCGGTATGCCGGTTCAGCCGGCGCCGTTGTCCGCCTTGTCCTCGTCCAGGCCCAGTTCCTGAATCTTGCGCGTGATGGTGTTGCGACCGATGCCGAGCAGTTGCGCGGCTTCGATGCGGCGACCGCCGGTGGTGTTGAGCGCCTGACGGATCAGTACGCCTTCGAACTGGCGCGTGAGCTGTTCGAAGACCTGGCCGGGTGCGGCGGCGAGCAGATGATCGGCCTCTTGCGCCAGGGCCGACAGCCAGTCGGCGGGGCCGCTGCTTTTGGGTTCGTCACGCAGTTCGGCCGGCAGGTCGGGCACATCCACGCTTTGCCCCGGTGCCATGACGGTGAGCCAATGGCAAAGGTTTTCCAGTTGCCGCACATTGCCCGGAAACTCTAGACCTTGCAGATATTTGAGGGCCGTGTCGGTGAGCCGCTTGGGCTCGCCGCCGAGTTCCTGGGCGCTCTTTTGCAGAAAGTGTTTCGCCAGCAGCGGGATGTCGTCGCGGCGTTCGCGCAGCGGCGGCAGACGCAGACGGATGACGTTGAGGCGGTGGAACAGGTCTTCGCGGAAGAGGCCGTCCTTGACCCGATCTTCCAGATGCTGGTGGGTGGCGGCGATGACGCGGACGTTGGCTTTCACCGGCTGGTGGCCGCCGACGCGATAGAAGTGACCGTCGGACAGCACGCGCAGCAGACGGGTTTGCAACTCCGCCGGCATGTCGCCGATTTCGTCGAGGAAGAGCGTGCCGTTCTCGGCCTGCTCGAAGCGACCGCGACGCTGGGTGGTGGCGCCGGTGAAGGCGCCCTTCTCGTGGCCGAAGAGTTCCGATTCCAGCAGGTCGCGAGGAATCGCCGCCGTGTTGATGGCGATGAAGGGCATGTCCTTGCGCGGGCTGTGGCGATGCAGGGCGCGGGCCACGAGTTCCTTGCCGGTGCCGGATTCGCCGTTGATCAGCACCGTGGCGTGGGAGGTTGACAGGCGGCCGATGGCGCGAAAGACTTCTTGCATGGCCGTGCCCTGGCCGAGGATCTCCGGTACGGTGCTGGTCTCCTCGGTCGCACCGTTCTGGTGCGAGGCCTGCGCGATGGCTCGACGCACCAGCTCCACGGCCTGGTCTACGTCAAAGGGCTTGGGCAGGTATTCGAAGGCGCCGCCCTGGAAGGCGGCGACGGCGGAATCCAGGTCCGAGTAGGCGGTCATGATGATGACCGGCAGATCGGGATAGGCGGCCTTGACGTGTTTCAGCAGATCGAGACCGCTGCTGCCGGGCATGCGGATGTCGGACACCAGTACTTGCGGCGGCGGGCCGGATTCGAGGGCGGCGAGGGCCTCGTCGGCGGAGCCGAAGCTCTTGACGGGAATGTTCTCGCGGCCGAGGGCCTTTTCCAGCACCCAGCGGATGGAGCGGTCGTCGTCGATGAGCCAGACGGGATTCATGATTCTTCCTTCGGTTTGTTCTTTCGCGCCAGCGGCAGCATCAGCGAAAAACATGTGTAGCCGGGGCGGGACTGGACTTCGATGGTGCCGCCATGCTGCTGTACGAAACTCTGTGAAATCGTGAGCCCCAGGCCGCTGCCGTTTTCCCGACCCGATACCAGCGGATAGAAAATCTTGTCGCGGATGTTTTCAGCAATGCCGGGGCCGTTGTCGATCACTTGCAATTCGAGTGCCAGCCGGTAGTGCTTTTTGGCCAGCGTCACCTGCCGCGCAGCGCGGGTGCGGAAAATGATTTCGCCGCTGCCCTGCATGGCCTGGGCGGCATTGCGCGAAATGTTGAGAATGGCCTGAATCAATTGCTCGCGGTCGCCGGTGATGTCGGGCAGCGAGGTGTCGTAGTCGCGTCGCACGCGCACGCCGTGGTACTCGGCGTGGATCAGGCGGCGTACCCGTTCGAGGATCTCGTGAATGTTCACCAGCGCCGGCTGCATGGTGCGGTGGGAGGAGAGCAGCCGCTGCATCAGGTCCTGTAAGCGGTCGGCCTCCTTGATAATGACCTGGGTGTATTCCTTGAGATGCTCGCTGGCCAGTTCGCGCTCGAGCAACTGGGCCGAGCCGCGAATGCCGCCCAGCGGATTTTTGATCTCGTGGGCGAGGTTGCGCACCAGTTCCCGGTTGGCCTGCTGTTGCTGGGCCAGTTGTTCCTCGCGGGCGGCTTTCAACTGCTGATCGATGGGGCGTACTTCCAGCAGCAGGCGGGCGCCGTCCGCATCCACCGGCGTCACGGTGCAGTCGATGTTGAGCTGACTGTCTTCACCGAAGCTGATCTGGATGTTGTGGCCGGTGTAGCTCCAGTTGTTCTTCAGCGCGTTGTCCAGCGCTGCCGAAAGCCCCGGTGGTTCGCCGACGAGTTTTTTCAGCGAGCGTCCGACCAGTTGTCGTGCACTGGTGGCGAACAGGTTTTCCGCCGCCGGGTTGGCATGGCGGATCACCAGTTTCGCGTCGACCAGCAGAATGGCGGAGGAAAGAAGGTCCAGCCCGCTGAAGGGATGGAGTTGGGTGGGCGCAGTCATCGTGCTTGGCTTTGCAAGAAGCACACCAGCGCGCCGCCGCTGCTTCACCGCAGGTTGGCGAGCTCTTTTTTCAGCGCTTCGACATTGCGCTCGTGCAGGGCGAGGGTGTCGCGAAGAGGCTGGAGCTTGTCGGCGGGCTGGTTGCCTGCATCGGTCAGGGCCTTCTTGGCCTTGTCCATGTTCTGTTGCTCGCTGGCGAGCTCCTTGTCGAGAATGGCCTTGCGGTCGCCGTCGCGGGTGCGCTGCTCATTGTTCGAGACGCGCGGAAAATCCGAGGGGGTCGGATTCGATGCTGCCTTCGGCCGGGAGCCCGCAGTGCTGCCACCGGATGCCGCTGGCGAGGCCTGGTGCGAGAGTACCGTACAGCCTTTCTTGCTGGTCTTCTGGTTGGTATAGAGCACGACGCCGGAATCATCGGTGCATCGGTAGAGCGTGCTGGCCATGCTGCTGCCGGCCGTCATCGATAGCAGCAGGAAAGCGGTGAGCAGGGGTATCTTCATGGGTTTGAGTGTATGCCAAACGCAGGCACAAAAAAAGGACGGGCAAGCCCGTCCTTTTGTAACGACTTGTGTCGAGATCAGAATCAGATCGAGTAGTACATGTCGAATTCGATCGGATGGGTGGTCATGCGGAAACGCTGCACTTCCTCCATCTTCAGATCGATGTAGGCATCGATCATCTCGTTGCTGAACACACCGCCACGGGTCAGGAACTCGCGGTCCTTGTCCAGGTACTCCAGCGCCATTTCGAGGCTGTGGCAGACGGTCGGGATCTTTGCATCCTCTTCCGGGGGCAGGTCGTACAGGTTCTTGTCGGCGGGATCGCCCGGGTGAATCTTGTTCTGCACGCCGTCGAGGCCGGCCATCAGCAAGGCGGCGAAGCACAGGTAGGGGTTGGCACCCGGATCCGGGAAACGGGTCTCGATACGACGGGCCTTATCCGACTGCACGTAGGGCACGCGGATCGAGGCGGAACGGTTGCGGGCCGAGTAGGCCAGCTTGACCGGAGCTTCGTAGCCGGGAACCAGACGCTTGTAGGAGTTGGTCAGCGGGTTGGTGATGGCGTTCAGCGCGCGGGCGTGCTTGATGATGCCGCCGATGTAGTACAGCGCGAACTCGGACAGGCCGGCGTAGCCGTTGCCGGCGAACAGGTTCTTGCCGTCCTTCCACACGGACTGATGCACGTGCATGCCGGAACCGTTGTCGCCAACGATGGGCTTGGGCATGAAGGTGGCGGTCTTGCCGTAGCTGTGGGCGACGTTATGGACGATGTACTTCAGCACCTGGGTCTGGTCGGCACGGCGAACCAGGGTGTTGAACACGGTACCGATTTCGTTCTGGCCGGCGGTGGCGACTTCGTGGTGATGCACTTCGACCGGAACGCCGCAGGCTTCCAGCGCCAGGCACATCTGGGCACGGATGTCGTTGAAGGAGTCGACCGGGGGAACGGGGAAGTAGCCGCCCTTGACGGTGGGACGGTGGCCGGTGTTGCCGCCTTCGAACTTCTCGGCGGAGGACCAGGCGGCCTCTTCGGAGAAAATCTTCACGGAGGCGCCGGACATGTCCACCTTCCACTCGACGCTGTCGAAAATGAAGAACTCGGGCTCGGGGCCGAAGTAGGCGGTGTCGCCGATGCCGGAGGACTTGAGGTAAGCCTCGGCTCGCTTGGCGATGGAGCGCGGGTCACGGTCGTAGCCCTTGCCGTCGGACGGCTCGACGACGTCACAGGTCAGAACCAGGGTGGTCTCATCGAAGAAGGGGTCGATGTAGGCGGAGCTGGCATCGGGCATCAGCAGCATGTCGGAGGCTTGAATGCCCTTCCAGCCGGCGATGGAGGAACCGTCGAAGGCGTGGCCGTCTTCGAACTTGTCCATGCTGAAGGCGGAAATCGGCACGCCAACGTGTTGTTCCTTGCCGCGGGTGTCGGTGAAACGGAAATCGACGAAGCGGACTTCCTTCTCTTCAACCAATTTGAGAACGTCTTGGGGGGTCATGAGCTACTCTCCTGAGAGTGTGTTCGCGAAAGCAGGTATTTCCTGGCCGCAAGGCTTTAGCAGTTAGCGTGCCACGGACTTGGAACGGGAAAGGGATTGTGCCACAAGGCGCTTTTCAACGCCGCACGCTTTATCGATGCACTTGAATGGTGCTATAGCGAAGGTGGATAGCACTATTGTGGTGCAATCCGTCGATTCAGGTGTATGGCGACGAACCAGGGGTCGTCGCGCAGCCCCTGTTCTATCCGCTGCCGCATGGCCGCCAGGCGGGCGTCGTTGGCGGCCAGCTCCTCGGGCAAGCCGACGTCGGCTTCGACCCGGCTGCCCAGATAGTGGAACACGATGCGTTCGCTGTCAGGCAGTTCGCAATCGAGCAACTCGCGCAGACGGGCCAGCAGCTCCGGGCGATCCGGCAAGCGCACGGCGTTATTGCCGAGGACATCGTTCTCGGCGTCCACATGCACCAGCACGTCGAGCACTTCCGGGTGTCCATCGAGCACCCGCTGGCGCGCCCGCTCGGCCACGCGATGACCTTCGGAGACACTGATGCGCGGCTTCACCTGCACGTGGGCATCCACCAATACCTGATGGGCCATGCGCCGCGTGCGCAGATCATGCAGGCCGAGCACGCCGGGGGTGGCAGCGATGGTGCGGCGGATGGCCATGACTTCCTCGGCGGAGAGCCCCGTGTCGATCAGCTCGCGGATCGCCTCCCAGGCGAAGCGCAGGCCGGCGCGCACGATCATGGCGCCGACGACGATGGCCGCCACCGCGTCGGCGAAATTGAAGCCGAGCAGCGCGCCACCGATTCCGGCGGCCACCACCAGCGAGGACAGCGCATCGGCCCGCGCATGCCAGGCGTTGGCCACCAGCATGGGCGAACGCAGGCGCTCGGCAGTTTTCAGCATGTAGCGGAACAGGCCTTCCTTGGCTGCCAGCGTGAACAGCGCCGCCCACATCGCCGCTACGCCCACCGGCGGCGCGCTGCCCAGGTCCTGCAGGCGGCCGGCGGCGGCGATCAGGATGCCGCTGCCGGTGCCGGCCAGCAGCAGGCCCAGCACCAGCGAGGCGGCGGTCTCGTAGCGGCCGTGGCCGTAGGGATGGTTGGCATCGGCGCCTTCCGCGCTCTTGCGGTTGGCGAAGAGCACGAAGGCATCGGCGACGATGTCGGAGAGTGTATGCATCGCATCGGCGATCAGGCTCTGGGAGTGCGCGATCAGACCGACGACGATCTGCACGGTGGTCAACACGAGGTTGACCCCGACACTGACCCAGGTAATCCGCTGCCCCTCGCGCAGGCGCGCGCCATCCTCATGGTGGGAATGGGCGTGGGGATCGTGCGGATGAATGTGGGTTTCGCGGGCCATGGCGGAAAGCTATACTCGAAGCCCTCGCATTCTAGTCCGCCCGCTCAGGGCCAACCCATGGGACGTCTGAACGAAATCCTCACGCTGGCACAGTCCCGTGCCCGCGAAATGAAGCTGGCCTACGAAGGTGCGCTGACGCCGAAGGAGGCCCACGAACTGCTGCAACTTGCCCCTCGCGCCCGGCTTATCGACGTGCGGACCAAAGCCGAGTGGGACTGGGTCGGCCGTGTGCCGGGCGCCATCGAAATCGAATGGCAGACCTATCCGGGCAATCAGCCCAACACGCATTTCATCCAGACCCTGAAACATGCGGAACCCACCGAGGCCCTGCTGATGTTCCTGTGTCGTTCCGGCGGACGTTCCAACGCGGCAGCCAAGGCCGCCACCGAAGCGGGCTTCCCCGACTGCTACAACATCCTCGAAGGCTTCGAGGGCGACAAGGACGCCAACGGCCAGCGCAACCGCGTCGGCGGCTGGCGTGCCGCCGGCCTGCCCTGGCATCAAAGCTGAACGGATTTCACCATGCAAACCGCCACCATTTCATTCGATCGCTTCAACAGCCTCGCCGACAACGACGCCGCCGAGCGCATCCGCGCCGCCAAGGCCAAGCTCGGCAAAGACGTCGTCCTGCTCTGCCACCACTACCAGCGCGCCGACGTCTTCCAGCACGCCGACATCACCGGCGATTCACTCAAGCTCTCGCGCCTCGCCTCGCAGGCCGAGGCCAAGCACATCGTCTTCTGCGGCGTGCATTTCATGGCCGAAGTGGCCGACATCCTCTCGCGTCCCGAGCAGATCGCCATCCTCCCCGATCTCGCCGCCGGTTGTTCCATGGCCGACATGGCCAATCTCGCCAAGGTCGAGCGGGCCTGGCGCGAACTCTCCGCCGTGCTGAACCCGGACGAGAAGATCACCCCCGTCACCTACATCAACTCCGCCGCCGATTTGAAAGCCTTCTGCGGCGAGCATGGCGGCATCGTCTGCACCTCGTCCAATGCACCAAAGATTCTCGACTGGGCTTTCAAGCAGCGCGAGAAAGTGCTGTTCTTCCCCGACCAGCACCTGGGCCGCTGGAGCGGTCACCAGATGGGCATACCGCTGGACGAGATGGTGATCTGGAATCCCGATCTGGAACAGGGCGGGCTCACCCGCGAGCAGATCGAAAAGGCCAAGATCATCCTCTGGCACGGCTACTGTTCCGTACATCAGATGTTCCAGCCCAAGGACATCCTCAAGTTCCGCAATCAGCACCCGGATGGCATCGTCATTTCGCACCCCGAGTGCAGCTTCGAGGTCTGCAAGCAGTCCGACTACATCGGCAGCACCGAGTACATCCTCAACACGGTGAAGGCCGCACCGCCCAATACGCGCTGGCTGGTGGGCACCGAACTCAACCTCGTCGAACGTCTGGCCAAGGAAGTGGCCCACGAAGGCAAGATCGTCCAGTTCATGGCCAGCACCATCTGCATGTGCTCGACCATGCAGCGCATTGATCCGCAACACCTGGCCTGGACGCTGGAGAACCTGGTCGAGGGCAAGGTGGTGAACCAGATCAGCGTGCCCGAGCACGAAGCGAAGCTGGCCAAGATTTCGCTGGAACGGATGCTGGCGGTTTCATGAACTCGCCGACGCGGACCTACCGCTATTACGACTTCGTGATGGCGGCCTTCGTCTGCGTCCTGCTCTGCTCCAATCTCATCGGCGCCGCCAAGGCGGCCGTGGTCACGCTGCCGCTGATCGGCGAAGTCACTTTCTCCGCCGGCGTGTTGTTCTTCCCCATCTCCTACATCTTCGGCGACATCCTCACCGAGGTGTACGGCTATGGCCGCGACCGCCGCGTCGTCTGGGCCGGCTTCGCCGCCCTGGCCTTCGCCAGCTTCATGGCCTGGGTGGCGTTGTCCCTGCCGCCGGCACCGGGCGACTTCAACCTCGCCTACCAGACACACATGGAAGGTGTCTTCGGCAACACTTGGCGCATCGTCGCCGGCTCCATGATCGCCTTCTGGTGCGGCAGTTTCGCCAATAGTTTCGTCATGGCCAAGATGAAGGTGCGCATGGAAGGCCGCCATCTGTGGATGCGCACCATCGGCTCCACCATGGTGGGCGAAGCCGTCGATTCCGGCCTCTTCGTCTTCATCGCCTTCTACGGCATCTGGCCCGACGCCCAGGTGGCCAAGATCGCTCTCGCCCAGTACCTGCTCAAGACCTCCTGGGAAGTGCTGATGACGCCCGTCACCTACCGCATCGTCGCCTTCCTCAAGCGTGCCGAGCACGAGGACTGGTACGATCGCAACACCAACTTCAATCCTTTCCACGTCCGCGTCTAGTATCTGCCTCGCCTCAGGCACCCTTTCCCTGCGCTGAATATTCCGAGAGAATGGGCACAGTCCAATCTTTCCGAGAACACCATGTGTCTTGCCCTATCCCGTATCGTTGTGGTGTTTGCCGTGCTTTCGCATTCCTGCGGCGTGCTTGCCGTCACCCCGATTGAAGCGCAGATAAACCAATTACAACGGGAAAATGAGCGGCTGCAGGACAAAATTGACCGCCTGCAAGACAAGCAAGACGAAGCGATTCGACAAGCGGTACAGGATCGCGCAGCTATCCAGGAAAAATTAATTGGGGAGGCATCCAAAAATGTTGATAGACAAAGCGAGGCCTTTAATAAGTTAGTCAATTTATTGCAGATTGGATTAGTGGTCATCTCGGCAGCAGTAGCGGCCCTGACATTTATCGGTCTTCGTGTCATAAAAAAATGGTTAAAGGAACGAGTTGATGATGTTGTGACCACCGACTTCATTACTCGCCTTGTACATTCCCGCGGAGAAGAGGCCATCAAAAAGTTTGTCGAGAGCTTCGATGAGCGTATCAAAGGCGTTGAGTCCGATCTCGAAACACTGAAACGTCTGCCAACATCGGGAAATGAAAACTCAACGCCCGAGCAAGATGCGGCACTTGTTGAGGTATCACAAAGTGCTCAGGCAAAACAGAAAGGCCAACGGACATATTCGGACTGGTTTGCTTTGGGTCTGACCAGTTACAAAGCGGGCCGTCTGGAGGAGGCGAAGAATGCTTGGGAAGAAGCTCTTAAACAACGTCCCAATGCTGCGCCAGTAATTGGCAATTTGGCATTTTTAGCCCACAAGCAGGGGCGAATAGATGATGCCGAATCACTTTACAAACATGCTATCGAGACAGACCCCAAGCATGCCAACAACCTTGGCAACTACGCGCTTTTCCTCGATCAGCGCGAGCGCTTTGACGAGGCGGAGACGTTCTACAAGCGGGCCATCGAGGCAGACCCCAAGGATGCCAACACCCTTGGCAACTATGCGCTTTTTCTCAAGCAGCGCGAGCGCTTTGACGAGACGGAGATGCTCTACAAGCGGGCCATCGAGGCAGGCCCCAAGGATGCCAACACCCTTGGCAACTACGCGCTTTTCCTCGATCAGCGCGAGCGCTTTGACGAGGCGGAGACGTTCTACAAGCGGGCCATCGAGGCAGACCCCAAGCATGCCAAAGCCCTTGGCAATTACGCGCTTTTCCTCGATCAGCGCGAGCGCTTTGACGAGGCGGAGACGTTCTACAAGCGGGCCATTGAGGCAGACCTCAAGCATGCCAATGCCCTTGGCAACTACGCGCTTTTCCTCGATCAGCGCGAGCGCTTTGACGAGGCGGAGACGTTCTACAAGCGGGCCATCGATACAGACCCCAAGCATGCCAACACCCTTGGCAACTATGCGGTTTTCCTCGATCAGCGCGAGCGCTTTGACGAGGCGGAGACGCTCTACAAGCGGGCCATCGAGGCAGACCCAAAGCATGTCAACGCCCTTGGCAGCTACGCGCTTTTCCTCAAACGGCGCGAGCGCTTTGACGAGGCGGAGACGCTCTACAAGCGGGCTCTCGAGGCAGACCCCAAGCATGCCGACGCCCTTGGCAGCTACGCGCTTTTCCTCAAGGAACACGAACGCTTTGACGAGGCGGAGACGTTCTACAAGCGTGCTATCGTTACAGACCCTCGGCATGCCAACAACCTAGGCAACTACGCCCAAGTGCTCTTCGAAATGGGAGAAGACGGCCCCGCAATCAATGCGTTGCGTACCGCTTTGGATACTGGAGCATCGAATAAGCCGCTTCTGGTGGAACTACATTTCTATCGCTTTGCGCATTGTCCCCCTGATCGCGCTGATGCGTTACGGCAAATCAAGCAACTCGTTGGCGTGGGTGTTCGCTCCAAGGGTTGGGATTTTTCTCGCAATATTTCCCGCGCCAAACGAGAAGGGCACCCGGAGCCCGATCTGCTAGCGATGCTGGCTGATGTAATCACCGGAAAAGCACAGCCAGCGGCGCTCGACACATTTGCTGCCTGGCAAGCGGCCTAGCTTCATCGCAATCTGAGTCTTCGGATGCTCCCTTCCCCCCTGCACGTCGCCACCTGGAATATCCACAAGGGCTTCTCCCAGTTCAACCGCCGCATGGTGGTCCATGATCTGCGGGATCGCCTGCGCCAACTCGACGCCGACATCGTCTTCCTCCAGGAGGTGCAGGGCCTGCACCTGGGCCATGCGGAAAGCCACGCCAACTGGCCGTCCCAGCCACAGCACGAGTTTCTCGCCGAAGGCACCTGGGACAACCACGCCTACGGTCGCAACATGATTTACGACCACGGCCACCACGGCAACGCCATCCTCTCGCGCTTCCCCATCATTCACGAGCACAATCAGGACGTCACCCACTTCCGTTTCGAAAAGCGCGGCCTGCTGCATTGCGCCCTCGCGGTGCCGGGACTGGCGCAACCGCTGCACTGCGTCTGTGTGCATCTGTCCCTCTTCAGCGCTTCGCGGCGGCGGCAGATGGACGCGCTGTCCACCCGCATCGAAGCCCTGGTACCGAAGGACGCACCGCTGCTCATCGCCGGCGACTTCAACGACTGGCGCAACCGCGCCCACGGCCTGCTGGCGGATCGCCTCGGCCTGGTCGAAGTTTTCGGTGGCGATGGTGCCACCCGCGAGAAACGCCCCTGCCGCAGCTATCCGGCGGCCATGCCCCTGTTCCGTCTCGACCGCATCTATCTGCGCGGCCTGACGGTGGCCGCCACCGAAGTGCTCGCCGGCCCACCGTGGTCGGCCATCTCCGACCACGCGGCCCTTTCAGCCCGCCTGCATACGCCCGTCGCCGTACCGTGAGTCCCATGGGGATTTCCTTCGGTCACGCCGACTTTTTGCCGGGCAACCAGATCGAGTTGCTGCATTCCGGCACCGAGTACTTCCCCGCCCTGATCGCCGCCATCGACGGTGCGGCGCGCGAAGTGCATCTGGAAACCTACATCTTCGAGGACGACGCCACCGGCCGCATCGTGGCGGCGGCGCTGGCCCGCGCGGCCCATCGCGGCGTCGCGGTGCGGGTGCTGGCCGACGGCTTCGGTGCCCGCGATTTTCTCGCCGGCCTGGGCGCATCGCTGATCCGCGATGGCGTCGAGGTCATGAGTTATCGCCCCGAGGCGGCCCGCGTGCGCTTTCGCCGCCATCGCCTGCGCCGCCTGCATCGCAAGCTGGCAGTGGTGGACGGCAGTATCGCCTTCGCCGGTGGCATCAACATCATCGACGATATGGATGCGCCGGGCGACAGCTCGCCGCGTTTCGACTATGCGGTGCGCATCGAAGGGCCGCTGGTGGCGCGTATCCACGCCACCATGCGCCACGTCTGGCGGCTGGTGCGCTGGGCGCGCCTTGGCCATCGGCCACCACGCCCGGCCGCGCTGCCACCCGACACCACGCCGCGCGGAGAGGTTGCCGCCACCCTGCTGATCCGCGACAACGTGCGTCATCGGCGCGACATCGAGAACGCCTATCTCGCTGCCATCGCCGCCGCGCAGACCGAGATCATCATCGCCAACGCCTACTTCCTGCCGGGCCGGCTGTTTCGCCGCGCCCTGCTCGACGCGGTGCAGCGGGGCGTCAAGGTCACCCTGATGCTCCAGGGGCGCGTCGAATACGTGCTGTTGCACTATGCGACGCAGGCCCTGTACGAACGCCTGCTGCTCGCTGGCGTGCGCATTTTCGAATACCGCAAGAGCTTTCTCCACGCCAAGGTGGCGGTGATCGATGGCGAATGGGCCACCGTTGGCTCCTCCAACATCGATCCTTTTAGCCTGCTGCTGGCGCGGGAAGCCAACGTCGTCGTGCGCGATGCCGGCTTCGCCACCACCCTGCGCGCCAGCCTGGAAACGGCCATGGCCGACGGCGCCTTCGAGTACAGTCATGCCGACCTGCACAAGCGGGCGTGGCCGATTCGCATCTTCAGCCGGATGGCCTACGGCGCGGTGCGCTTTCTCGTCGGCGTCACCCGCTACGCAGGCAAGAAGTACACCGACTAGAACAGAATCACCTGCCGCACCGCCTCCCCGGCGGCGAGGCGGTCGAAGCCCTCGTTGATCTGGTCCAGCGTCAGCCGATGGGTGATCAGCTTGTCCACCGGCAGGCGGCCCGCCTTGTACAACTCGATGTAACGCGGAATGTCCCGCGCCGGCACGGCAGAGCCGAGGTAGCTGCCTTTCAGCGTGCGCTCCTCCGCCACCAGCGACACGGCGGGGATGCTGAAAATCTGCTTCGGATTGGGCAGGCCGCAGGTGACGGTCATGCCGCCGCGCCGCGTGGCCTGGTAGGCGATCTCCAGCACCGCCGCCGCGCCCACCGCCTCGATGGCGACATCCACGCCGCCATTGGCCGCCGCCTTGAGCTGATTCACCAACTCCGGGTCCGCCGCATCGAAGACGTGAGTCGCGCCGCAGGCCAGGGCCATCTCCCGCTTCGCCGCCACCGTGTCGATGGCGATGATCTTGCCGGCGCCGGCCGCTTTCGCCCCCATCACCGCCGAGAGGCCAACGCCGCCCATGCCGAAGACCGCCACGCTCTGGCCGAGGCGGATGCCCGCCGCGTTCAGCGCCGCGCCGACGCCCGTGAGCACCGCGCAACCGAAAACGGCGGCGATGTCCGGCGAGAGGTCGGGATCGATCTTCACCAGCGAACCGCGGTTCACCACCGCATACTCGGCGAAACAGGACACGCCGAGCTGATGGTTCAGCGTCGAGCCATCGGGCCGGTGCAGGCGGCGCTCGCCGCCCACCAGCGTGCCGGCGCCATTGGCCGCCGCGCCGGTCTCGCACAGCGCCGGCCGGCCCTCGACGCAAGGATTGCAATGGCCGCAGATGGGCACGAAGATCAGCGCCACCGTGTCGCCGCGCTTCAGGTCCAGCACCCCCGGCCCCACCGCATCGACGATGCCGGCCGCTTCGTGGCCCAGCGCCATGGGCATCGGCCGCGGCCGGTCGCCGTTGATTACCGACAGATCCGAGTGGCACAGGCCGGCGGCCGTCATGCGCACCCGCACCTCCTGCGGCCCCGGCTCGTCGAGGCTGACCGTCTCCACCGAGATCGGGCGGGTCTGCGCGTAGGGGCGCGGGGTTTCCATGCGGTCGAGAACGGCGGCGCGGATTTGCATGAGCTTTCCTCCAGTGCTTGGTCTTATCCGGGCGAGTCTAGCCGATTACATTTTCGCCATGTCGCCCCGCCTCGGTCTCCTCCTTGCCAGCTCCGTCCTCGTCCTCGCCGCCTGCGGCGCGCTGCCCTCGTGGACGCGTTCCACACCGACCCCCGAAGTCGCAAAAGTCGGCGCTGGCGATACGGCGGCGATTCCCGAAAAAGCCCAGGAAGTGGTCTTCTTCGCCCTCAGCCTGCTCGAAACCGGCTACCGCTTCGGCGGCAAGAACCCCGAGGCCGGCCTCGATTGCAGCGGCATGGTCAGCTTCGTGTACGACAAGGCCGCCGAGATGCGCCTCAAAGGCTCCGCCGCCGATCTGGCGCGGCAAGGGAAGCCGGTAACGCTGGAGCAATTGCGGCCCGGCGATCTGGTGTTCTTCAACACCCGCAACAAGTCCTACTCCCACGTCGGCATCTACATCGGCGGCGGTCGTTTCGTGCACGCGCCCTCGTCGAAGGGCAAGGTGCGCACCGAGAGTTTGCGCGAGGGCTGGTTCGCTGCGCGTTTTGAGGAAGCGCGAACCTACTTCGATTGATCGGCGTTACGGTCAGCGCGCAAGTTTTCGTGCGATTGGCTGGCTAGCCTCTTGCCGACGAATGCGCGATTCGAGGTAGCTGCACATTTCTTGCCAGGGGATGGCCGTACCGGATGCGATGATGTTTGCGTAGCGCGTCTCGGCGACCGCATCGAACTCGGCCCGTTGTGCTTCTCCCGCTGTGGAGGTCTTCGAGTTGTTGGGCAGGCTAATGGGGGTGGTCGTCATGGCGGACGCTCTGGGTGAGAGTGTGTAGCCAATGTAGCACCACGGGGCTATGCCAGGATTCCGTGCAGCGAGGGCCGACTTGGCAATGCTCATTGGGCCAGGCCGTCACCAGCGAAAGTCGGCGCTGGCGGGACGGCGCTTCAGGCGCATTGTCCACCCAGCACTGGCTCAGGCGCGTATGCCATGTGTTTGAATTCCACTTCGCCAAGCATACAATCCCCTTGACCGTCGCCCTTGCGCCGGTTCAGTACAACGAGGTTTATCTGCCACCATGTTCTCCTCCTCTCTCGTCGTTCGCCTGCTGCGGCGGATAAACGCTATTCGTTAGCCGTCATCAGCTGGACCACCTTGTATATGAGAATTGACTGGAAATACACTATCACCGTTCTGGCTGCTATTGCAGGCATCGTGGCGCCAATCTGGTTATGGCAATTTGATCTCCGCGCGAAATCTCTAGTTGTCCGGCTTGCCTCGTCCGTTCCACTTCAATCGCCAGAAGCAACATCGATTCCCGACCTCCAACTCACGGTAGAAGGGGTGAAGATTGAGTCTCCTGTGTTATCAACATTAGAACTCATTAACGACGGAGCAAAACCAATATTGGTAGCGGATTTCGATAGCGCATTAGAGCTGGCTGTTACGTCACCGGCCAAAGTTGTGAAAGCCCGTATTTCAAAGTCAGAGCCTGATGATTTGAGAGCTGTATTGGAAACGAATGCACAGGGCATCAAATTAATGCCACTCCTTCTCAATCAGAACGACAAGATCACGATTGCAGTGCTGACGTCTGGGTCTCCTCCTGCTTTCATAACGAAAGCCCGAATCGCCGGAGTCTCAACCGTAAGATTTGAGAACAAGTTCGTGCCCGAACAATCATGGAAGCCGCTGGCCGTGAATGCCGTGCTTGCTATCATCGCTTTGGTTTTGTACTTTATTTATGGCGCGGCAATTGCACGCTCGTCGACTGCCCGTTTAACTAAGTCGCTATCCGTAAGCACAATGCTCTTACTTGGTGTGTTTTCTGCGCTTGCAATTCGTCGAGCTTTCGAGCTTGCGGGCGTAGAGCGTGATTTCACAAATCTTTTCCCACTCTTTCTCTTGGTTTGTGGGATGGGATTAGGTGTTTTCTTCCAAGCGATCAAGAGATTTGGCCGTGTAGAACCCGTCGGAAAGGACGGCTAACATTGCGGTGCTGCTGAACAGCGATAAAGGGTCAGCTTCAAATCCATTTCGACATAAGCAACGATGTGCGCCGACTTTCTCCGAGAAAGTCGGTGCTGGCGTGACGGCGATTGAACTTAAAGGGGTCAGAGTCATTTCGCCAGATCAAAGAGGAGATCGAGAATGCCTAAAGCCAAACAAAAGCCCGTCGGCCGTCAGCCGAAAGTTGATATCGGTGCTGAACTGCTAACGTCGGTGCGCGAAATGAAGGCCGGTATCCGTGCGCGTGTTCATCGTCCCGAGATATCGGCAATTGCTCACGCCCGGCTGGTCTCCGGGCTTTCTCAGACCGCCTTCGCAGCGCTGCTCGGTGTTTCAGTGCGCACGCTCCAGGACTGGGAGCAAGGTCGCCGCGAGCCGTCTGGTGCGGCAAAAACCCTTTTCCGGGTCGCCGAGCGTCATCCCGAGATTTTGCAAGAACTGGCTGCGTAGAGTCAGGCAGCCGACCCCGTTTGCTTCATCACCCACGGAGGAAATATCGATGACTGCCCAACTCAGTAAAGACGGCGTTTGTTCAACCCATCGCCTTTTCCCGTTCTCTCCTGCGCAAATCTTCGCCGCGTTTGCAAATGCCGACCGGCTCGCGACCTGGTGGGGGCCGGATGGTTTCAGTAACACCTTCGAGGTCTTCGAGTTCAAGCCGCAAGGTCGCTGGAAGTTCGTGATGCATGGGCCGGATGGAAAGGACTACCAGAACGACTGCGTTTTCCTCGATGCGTCGCCGCAGCGCGTCGTCATCCGTCATCTGTCGCAGCCGAACTTCACGCTGACCATCACGCTCACTGAGGAAAACGGGCAAACGATGCTCGATTGGCAGCAGGCGCTCGATGATCCGCGCGTGGCGGAGAGCCTGGCCCACATCATCATCCCGGCGAACGAGCAGAACCTGAATCGTCTTCAGGCGGTGCTCGCCGCCACCAATTGAAGCCCGGTCATTCCACCGGTCCTTGTCACACCATTTGATCGACCTCAGACCATGCCCTACGTAAATATCCAGATCACCAAAGGCGCCACCCGCGAGCAGAAGGCTCAGGTGGTCAAGGACGTTACCGATTCGCTCGTGCGGGTGCTGGGCAAGAAGCCGGAGCACACCCACGTGGTCATCCAGGAAATCGCCGAGGAGGACTGGGGGTTCGCCGGTCTTCTGACGGACGAATGGAAGAAGTCGCAGTAGTTCAGCGATCTATGGTTGCATCAAAGTATCCGGTCGGATACGCTGGGCAGCATGAACACCTTTCACCGCTCCGATGAATTCGATTCTTGGCTTGCGGCGCTGAAAGACAAGGTGGGCCGAGGCCGCATTGCTCACCGTATTCGGTCTGCCGAGCATGGCAATTTCGGGGACTGCGAGCCGGTGGACGGAGGGGACCGAAATGCGCATTCATTTCGGTCCCGGTTACCGGGTTTATTTCACCCGGCGCGGCGAGGTGTTCTATTTGCTTCTGTTGGGCGGCGACAAGTCGTCGCAGAAGCGTGATATCAAACGCGCCGTTGAGATGGCGCGGGCTTTGGATAAGGAGTGAACCATGGCCAAATTTGCCCCCTTCGATGCCGCTGATTACCTCGACGACGAAGAAACCATCGCGGAATACATAAGCGCGGCACTGGAAGACCCCAACCCCGATGTATTTCTAACCGCAGTGCGGGATGTGGCTCGCGCTCGTGGCATGGCACAACTCGCAAAAGATGCCGGCCTTGGCCGCGAGAGTCTTTACAAGGCGCTTACCCCTGGCGCCAAGCCACGCTACGACACGATGCTCAAGCTGATCCATGCGCTTGGCGTAAAGCTCTCCGCGTCCCCGATTCATTCGTGAGCCATTCAAGAAAAGTCGGCGCTGGCGTGACGGCGATTCAGTAGGCTTGCCAGTGCAACACGGGCGTCTTGTATATTTCAGTCGATTTGATCAAATCGAACGATTCGGTTAAATTTAAGTCTCCAAGCTTGGAGGCCACCATGCAAACCTATACCGCCAATGAAGCCAAAACCCGTTTTGGCGAATTCCTGGATCGCGTGCAGCGTGAGCCGGTACGCGTGATGCGCCATGATCGTGTGGTCGGTGTGATGGTGAGCGCCGAGGACTACGAAGCAATGCGGGCCTTTTACGCGGATCGTTTGCTGAAGACCATGGACGAGGCGTCCGGCGCTGCCGAGCGTGCGGGCCTGTCGCCCGAGAAGCTGGACGCACTGCTGGCCGACGAGAGTTGATCGTCCGGTGAGTCCGCGCGGGCCGGGGGTGGTCATCGATACCAATGTCTGGATCAGTGGCTTGCTGAGCAGGGGCGGCTATCCTGGTCAATTGACGCGGCAGGTGATTCGCGACGGTCAGCCGGTGTTTTCCGTGGCGACCTTCGCGGAACTGAAGGAACGTTTGTGGCGCCCCAAGTTCGACCGCTACGTCAGCATGGAGTTGCGAAAAGCCTTTCTGGCGGATCTTGAGTCCATTGCGTTTTGGATCGATGTGCCGCCCACGATTGCCGCGAGAAGTTTCAGTCGCGATGCGGATGACGACAAGTTCATCCATGCGGCCTTGGCCGCAGAGTCTGCCTGGCTGATCACCGGCGATCAGGATTTGCTGGTGCTGGCAGAAAGCGTATTGCCGCTCGGCGTACGCATAATCTCTCCCGCCGACGCCATCGGTTTGTCGACGAGGTCGCCAAGGAAGTAATCAGCGCAGCACGAAGGCCGCCAACTGTTTCGCCAGCGCGTCGATGCCTTTCGGGCCTTCCGGACGGTACCACTGCACGGTCCAGTTCATCGCGCCCATGAGGAAGAGGCGGGCGGTGCGGCTGTCGTCGGCGATCTCGCCGGTCTTCTTGAGTTCCTTGAGCAGCGCCTGCCACATGGCCTCGTAGCGGTCCTTGAGGGCGGTGATCTCGGCCAGTTCGGCGGCTTCGAGGTGGCGGCTTTCGTGCAGCAGGGCGGCGGCGAAGTCGCGGCCTTCCTCGCCGAGCAACTGGCGCAGGTGGGCGCGCAGCATGGCTTCGAAGCGGGCGCGGGGCGGGCTGTCCTTGCGGGCTTCCACTTCGACGGCGGCGTGGATGTCGCGGATGCCTTCGAGCACCACGGCCAGCAGCATGTCGTGCTTGGTCTTGAAGTGGTAGAAGGGCGAGCCGGAGCGCATGCCGACGGCGCCGGCGATGTCGCGGATGGTCGTGGCGGAATAGCCCTTTTCGCGGAAGAGACGGCCGGCGGCGCGCACGATGTCGCCGCGACGGTTGCCCTCTTCGGAAATAGTCGGCGCTGGCGCGACGGCGGCTGACTTGGCCTTGCCCTTGGCTGTCGCCATCAATCGACTTTCAGTACGGCTTCGCTGGCGAAGTCGCCGTGGGCGCCGGTTTGTGATGCGTTCATCGCCACCATCGCCGGGTACAGGCGTTTCATTTCGGCGACCAGTTCGTCGTAGGGCAGGTCGTCGAATTCGCCGCGCTGCTTGACGTATTCCATGTGGCGCTGGTCGGCGGCGTTGTAGCTGTGCATCAGGGAGTCGGTGCTGCCGTCGAACTCCAGCGGCAGGACGCCGAAGCGCTCGCACATCTCGATGTTGAAGGCCGGCGTGGCCTTGACCCATTTGCCGTTCAGCAGCACCGAGACGTAGCCGTGCCAGGCGAAGATGTCGGTGCCCATCAGGCGCGTCAGTTTCTCGGTGGAGAGATGGTTCTTCACGTCGGCGAAGCCGGGCCGGGCAGGGATGCCGACGGCGCGCAGGCAGGCGGCGTAGAGCACGGCCTTGGGCACGCAGTAGCCGGCCATGTCGATCACGCAGGTGCTGGCGCGCATCGCCTCCGGCGCCATGCGGAAGCGGTAGGGGTCGTAGCGGATCTTGTCGCGCACGGCGTAGTAGAGCCGCACGGCTTTGGTGGTCGGCTCGGTCGCGTCACCGATGGCATCGGCGACGAAGGCCTGCATGGCGGGGTGGTGGTAGTCGAGGAATTCCGTGGCGGCGAGCCACGCGGGGTTGATTGCAGAGGTCATGAAGCCTGGGGCCAGCTACGCTGGAGAATGGCGGAAAAGTCCGTAAGGGCGGGCAGTGTACCGAAGGCCGCCCCCCAGTAGTTGGGCGCTAGGCGCGAGGCGCAGAAGGCCTCGGCCACGGGCTGCGGCGCGTGTTGCAGCAGCAGGGCGGCCTGCACCGTCAGCGCGATGCCTTGCGTGAGTTCGCGGGCGCGCAGCTCAATACCTTGCGGATCAGCGAGATTCTTCTTCAACGCGGTGGCGTAGGCGTCGAAGTGCGGGTTTTTGCCGAGGGCCGGCGCGATCTCCGCCACCAGCGCCTCGCCGACGCGGGGCTGCTTGGCCAGGGCGCGCAGCACGTCCAGACCCATGACATTGCCCGAGCCTTCCCAGATCGAGTTGAGCGGCATCTGGCGGTAGATGCGCGCCATGGGGCCGTCCTCGACGTAGCCGTTGCCGCCCCAGACTTCCATGGCCTCGGCACCCAGCGCCGGGCCGCGCTTGCAGACCCAGTATTTCGAGGCCGGCGTCAGCACGCGGGCAAGCAGGGCTTCCTGTTCGTTGTCCTGTTGATCGAAGGCGCGGGCCAGGCGCAGAGCCAGGGCGGTGGCGGCTTCCGATTCAAGGGCCAGATCGGCCAGCACGTTGCGCATCATGGGCTGGTCGACGAGGCGCTTGCCGAAGGCGCTGCGATGGCAGGCGTGGTGCATGGCTTGGCTCACGGCCTGGCGCATCAGGCCGGCGGTGCCGAGCACGCAGTCGAGCCGCGTGTAGGTGCCCATCTCGAGGATGGTCGGCACGCCGCGCCCCTCGGCGCCGACGCGCCAGGCGCGGGCGCCCCAGAACTCGACTTCGGAGCCGGCATTGGACTTGTCGCCCATCTTGTCCTTCAGGCGCTGGATGCGGATGTCGTTCTGGCGGCCTTCCGGATCGAAGCGGGGAAGGAAGAAGCAGGAGAGGCCTTCCGAGCCGCCGGGCTTGGTCTGGGCCAGGATCAGGAAGGCGTCGCACATGGGCGCGGAGAAGAACCACTTGTGGCCGGTGATGCGGTACTCGGTGCCCCAGGTGGATTCGCCGACGTACTCGGCCCGCGTGGTGTTGGCGCGCACGTCCGAACCGCCCTGCTTCTCGGTCATGCCCATGCCCATGGTGACGCCGCGCTTTTGCAGGCCGGGGATGAAGCGTTGATCGTAGGCGGTGGACAGCACCTTATCCAGCCACTTGGCGAGGCCCGGCTCCCGGCGCAGGGCCGGCACCACGGCGTAGGTCATGGTGGTCGGGCAGAGGGTACCGTCCTCGATCTCGGCGAAGAGCATGTAGAAGGCGGCGCGGGCGACGTGAGCGCCGGCCTTGGGGTCGGCCCCGCTGTTTACCCATGGTCCGCCGGAACCACCGTGGCGCTTCAGGTAGGCCATGAGCTGGTGATAGGCCGGATGGAATTCCACCTCGTCGCGGCGATGGCCGGTCGAGTCGAAGAGCTTGAGGGTGGGCGGGTACTTGTTGGCCACCGCACCGAGTTCGATCATCTCCGCCGTGCCCAGTTCGCCGCCCCGTTCGTGCAGCCAGCCGTCGGCCCAGGCCGCGCCCTCGCGGGCGACGGCCTCGCGCAGGGCGGCGTTGCCGGCATAGAGGTTGTAGTCCGCCAGGGGCGGCACCTGGTTGAAAACCTCATGGGTGGCACTGAGCGGTGGCGGGGCGGGATTCATGCAGGTCTCCTCGGATTTCTGAATTTTGTGCCGCCATTGTTGCCGTCGCCCGGCGGACAGTCAACCAAGCACTTGCTTGGTGATAGGATGCTGCCTTTCCATTTTCGCTGCCCGGAGATTCGCCATGTCCCTCACCGTCCCTCGCACCCTCTTCGACGAAGACCACGAAGCCTTCCGCGATACCGCGCGTCGCTTCATGGAGAACGAAGTCATGCCTCACCACGCCCGCTGGGAAGAACAGCAGCACGTGGATCGGGATATCTGGACCAAGGCCGGCGAGCAGGGCTTCCTCTGTCCGACCATGCCCGAACAGTACGGCGGCGCCGGTGTGGACAAGCGCTTCTCGGTGGTGGTGATGGAAGAGGCTGCCCGTGTGAATGCCACCGGTCTGGGCTGGGGTCTGCACTCCGAGATCGTCGCGCCCTACATCCTGCATTACGGCAGCGACTACCTGAAGGAAACCTATCTGCCGAAGATGGCCAGCGGCGAGATGATCGGCGCCATCGCTATGACCGAGCCGGCCGCCGGCTCCGACCTGCAAGGCGTGCGCACCACGGCCGTGAAGGATGGCGACGATTACATCCTCAACGGTTCGAAGATTTTCATCACCAACGGCTACCTGGCCGACCTGGTCATCGTGGTCGCCAAGACCGCGCCGGAGAAGGGCGCCAAAGGCACCAGCCTGTTCGTCGTCGACACCTCCATGGCCGGCTTCACCAAGGCCAAGCCGCTGAAGAAGGCGGGCATGAAAGCGCAGGACACCTGCGAGCTGTATTTCGACAATGTCCGCGTACCGGCAAAAAATCTGCTCGGCGAAGAGAACAGCGGCTTCGTCTACCTGATGCAGGAACTGTCCTGGGAGCGCATGCAGATCGCCGTGATCAGCATGGCCTCGGCGGAAGCGGCGCTCGACTGGACCATCCAGTACACCAGCGAGCGCAAGGCCTTCGGTCAGGAAGTGCTGAAGTTCCAGAACACCCGCTTCAAGCTGGCGGAACTGAAGACCGAAATCCAGATCGGCCGCGTCTTCGTGGACCGCTGCATCGAGATGCTGCTGGAAGAGAAGCTCGACCCGGTCACCGCCTCCATGGCCAAGTACTGGTGCTCGGACCTGCAATTCAAGGTCATGGATGAGTGCGTGCAACTCCACGGCGGCTACGGCTACATGTGGGAATACCCGGTGACCCGCGCCTGGGCCGACGCCCGCGTCCAGCGTATCTACGGCGGCACCAACGAGATCATGAAAGAACTTATCGGCCGGAGCCTGTGATGACGGAAGCCTACATTTTCGATGCCGTGCGCACGCCGCGCGGCAAGGGCAAGCAGGGCGGCGCCCTGAACCAGACCACGCCTATCTATCTGGCTGCCACGGCCCTGCGCGCGCTGCGCGACCGCAACCATCTCGACACCTCGAAGGTGGACGACGTGGTCCTCGGCTGCGTCGAGCCCATCGGCGAGCAGGGCGCCGACATCGCCCGCGTTGCTGCGCTCTACGCCGACTACGCGGTCACCGCACCAGGCGTCACCGTCAGCCGCTTCTGCGCCTCGGGCCTGGAGGCCTGCAACCAGGCCGCTGCCCAGATCATGGCGGGTCAGGCCGATCTGGTGGTCGGCGGCGGCGTCGAGTCCATGTCCCGCGTGCCCATGTTCGCCTCCGGCGGCGCCTGGCCGACGGACCCGCAGGTGGCGGCCAAGACCGCCTTCGTGCCGCAGGGAATTTCTGCCGACCTGATCGCCACCAAGTGGGGCTTCTCGCGCCAGGATGTGGATAGTTACGCCGTCGAATCGCAGCGCCGCGCCAAGGCGGCCTGGGACAAGGGCTACTTTGGCAAGTCCGTGGTGCCGGTGAAGGACATCAACGGACTGGTCATGCTCGATCGCGACGAATTCCTGCGCCCGGAAACCACCCTCGAATCCCTCGGCCAACTTAAGCCCTCCTTCCAGGAGCAGGGCGAGAAGTACGGCTTCAACAGCGTGATCCTCCAGCGTTACCCGGAAGTGGAAAAGATCACCCACGTCCATCACGCCGGCAACAGCTCGGGCATCGTCGATGGTGCCGCCGCCGTGTTGTTCGGCAGCAAGGAAATGGGCGAAGCTTTAGGACTTAAAGCGCGAGCCCGCATCCGCAGCTTCGCTTCCATCGGCTCCGAGCCTTCGATCATGCTTACCGGCCCCAGCTACTCCGCCGAGAAGGCATTGAAGCGCGCCGGCATGTCGGTGAAAGACATCGACCTCTTCGAGCTCAACGAAGCCTTCGCCGCCGTGGTGCTGCGCTTCATGCAGGTGCTGAACGTGGGGCACGACCGGATGAACGTGAATGGCGGTGCCATCGCCATGGGCCATCCGCTGGGCGCTACCGGGGCCATGATCCTCGGCACCCTGCTCGACGAACTGGAACGTCGCGATTTGTCCACCGGCCTCGCCACGCTGTGCGTCGGCGCCGGCATGGGTACTGCAACCATCATCGAGCGAGTCTGACATGCTGAACATCAACGTAGATAGCGACGGCATCGCCACCGTCGAGTTCGACTACCCGAACAAGTCGCAGAACATCCTCAACGCGGCCTCCATGGGCGCCTACGCCACCCAGATGCAGAAGCTGCTCGCCGATCCCTCGGTGAAGGGCATCGTGCTGGCCTCGGCGAAGAAGGACTTCATCGCCGGCGGCGACCTCGCCGAGCTGGGCGCCGCCACCGACGCGGCGGCCTTCCACCAGAGCATCGCCGACTGGCACAAGTTGATGCGCGGCATCGAACTGGGCGGCAAGCCGGTGGCGGCGGCGCTGGGCGGCAGCGCCCTCGGCGGCGGCATGGAGATCGCGCTGGGCTGCCATCAGCGCATCGCCGCCGACAATCCCAAGGCCCGTTTCGGTTTCCCCGAAGTGACCCTGGGCCTGCTGCCCGGTGCTGGCGGCACGCAACGCCTGCCGCGCCTGGTCGGCATGCAGGCCGCCGCACCCTTGCTGATGGAAGGCAAGCGCATCAAGGTGGCCGAAGCGCAGAAGATCGGCATGATCCACGCCGTCGTGCCGGCCGGCCAGGAACGCCAGGCGGCGCGCAAGTGGGTGGCGGAGGCCATCGCCTCCGGTGCCAAGCCGCTGCAACCCTGGGATGCGAAAGGCTTCAAGATTCCCGGCGGCGGCCCGGCGACGCCGGCCGGCATGCAGATGCTGATGGCGGCCAACGCCATGCTGCGCGAGAAGACCTACGACAACTACCCGGCGCCGCGCCACATCCTCTCCTGCGTCTATGAGGGCCTGGCCACCAACCTCGACACGGGGCTCGCCATCGAGAACCGCTACTTCACCAACCTGGTGATGTCGCCGGTGTCGAAGAACATGATCCGCAGCCTCTTCTTCGGCATGCAGGAAGCCAACAAGCTGGCCAGCCGTCCGGCCGGTGTCGCCGAACAGAAGTACACGAAGATCGGCATGCTCGGCGCCGGCATGATGGGCGCGGGGATCGCCATGAGCACGGCCGCCGCCGGCATTGCCGTGGTGCTGCTCGACACGACCAAGGAGGCCGCCGAAAAGGGCAAGGCCTACGCTGCCAAGCAGTGGGGCAAGCAGGTGGAGAAGGGACGGCTGACGCAGGAGGCCATGGACACCCTGCTCGCCCGCATCCAGCCCACCGCCGACTACGCCGACCTCGCCGCCTGCGAGTTGGTGATCGAGGCGGTGTTCGAGAGCCGCAGCATCAAGGCCGAAGTGACGGGCAAGACGGAATCGGCGATTGCACCGACCGCTATTTTCGCCTCCAACACCTCGACCCTGCCCATCACCGGCCTGGCCGAAGCGAGCAAGCGCCCGGCCAATTTCATCGGCCTGCATTTCTTCTCGCCAGCCGAGAAAATGCCGCTAGTGGAAATCATCGTCGGCAAGCAGACCTCGGACGAAACCCTGGCCCGTTCCATGGACTACGTGCGCGCCATCGGCAAGACGCCCATCGTGGTGAACGACTCGCGCGGCTTCTACACCAGCCGCGTCTTCGGCACCTATGTCTCCGAAGGCATGGCGCTGCTGGAGGAAGGCGTGCCGCCGGCGCTGATCGACAAGGCCGGT
Source organism: Rhodocyclaceae bacterium (assembly GCA_030824275.1). Classification (GTDB taxonomy): domain Bacteria; phylum Pseudomonadota; class Gammaproteobacteria; order Burkholderiales; family Rhodocyclaceae; genus JAVBXY01. The sequence goes on from JAVBXY010000008.1 coordinate 45,346, forward strand.
CTCATGGCGGGCATGCCCGTCGGTCCGCTGGCCCTGGCCGATGAAGTTTCCATCGAGTTGGTGCACAAGATCGCGCTGCAAACCAAGGCCGATCTCGGTGCCGCCTATGGCGAGCGGCCGGCGGATCGGGTCGCGGCGAAGATGGTGGGCGCGCTGGGTCGTTTGGGCCGCAAATCCGGTGGCGGTTTCTACGACTACCCGAGCGATGGCCCCAAGCACCTGTGGTCGGGGCTGGCTGATCAGTTCCCGCAAAAAGTCGGCGCTGACGGTACGGCGATGATTGGACTCGACGAGATTGTTGAACGCCTGATCCTGATCCAGTCCGTCGAAACGGCACGCTGTCTGGAAGAGGGTGTGCTGCGTGCCCCCATCGATGCCGATATCGGCGCCATCCTCGGCTGGGGCTATCCGCCCTTCCGCGGCGGCCCCATCGGCTGGCTGCACACCCTGGGCGCGAAAGAGTCCGTTACATCGCTGGAGCGTCTGGCGGCGAAGTACGGCGAGCGCTTCACGCCGCCGGCCAGACTCAAGGCCATGGCAGCCAAGGGCGAGGCTTACTACCCCGGCTAAAGATTCGGCGCGACGAGCTGCGCCAGTTTCTCCGCTGCCGGAGGGCTGGCGCCGCGCCCGCGCAGCGCGGCGACGATGCTGGCCTGATCGTAGCCCCAGCTCTGGAGCTTTTCGGCGAAAAGCCGGAAATGTTCGACCTCGAAGGAATCGTCCAGTGGTTCGCCAGCGGCGCGTGAGCTGCCGCTGCTGCGCGACTGGTCGTAGGCCTTGCGCCGCGTCGGATCACAGAGCGTGGTGTGGGCTTCGATGATGTCGCGCATGCGGGCATTGGCTTCCTCGCTGTCACCCTTGAACCGATCAGGGTGATAGCGCTGGGCCAGGGCGCGGAAGGCGGCGCGGACCACCACGTCTTCCGCCGTGGGCAGGATGCCGAGTATCTGGTAATAGTCCTTGGCGGGGTTCATGTCGCGAAGTTTAACGGTTGTCGGATGTGACAGCCGGGCGAGCCGATGAATGAATGATGTAAGGAACCGGATATGCCACTCGCCAGTGCATTTCCTGTTGCATAATCGTCCGCAGACCCGCAAAGGGCAGCAGCACAAAACCAGAGGAGACACCGCGCCTTGATCGCGCAATTCTTGCAACTCGTCGTCAGCGGCGTTGCCATCGGCTGCGTCTATGCCCTGATCGCCCTCGGCTTCGTGCTGATCTACAAGGCGACGGAAACCGTCAATTTCGCCCAGGGCGATCTGATGATGGTCGGCGGCTTCATCGCCCTGACGGCCACCTCGGTCATGGGCCTGCCCTTCTGGGCGGCTTTCATCGTTACCATCGCGGCAATGATGGTGCTGGGCATGCTCACCGAACGCATCGTGCTGCGTCCCCTGCTCGGCCAGCCTGCCTTCACCGTGGTCATGCTGACCATCGGCATCGGCTATCTGGCGCGCGGCCTCGTCACCATGATTCCCGAGTGGGGCACCGAAACCCATACTCTGCCTGTACCCTGGAAGGATGACGTCATCCGCGCCGGTGGTCTCGTCATCTCGATGGACCATGTGGCCATCATCATCGCCACGGCCCTGCTGGTCGGCGTGCTGTTCCTCTTCTTCCGCTTCACGCGGCTGGGCATCGCCATGCAGGCGACTTCGCAGAACCAGCTCGCCGCCTTCTACATGGGCATCCCGGTGCGGCGCATCAACATGCTGATCTGGGGCATCTCGGCGGCGGTGTCGGGGCTGGCCGGCCTGCTGCTGGCGCCGATTACCTTCGTGCACGCCAACATGGGCTTCGTCGGCCTCAAGGCTTTCCCGGCAGCCGTGGTCGGTGGCTTCGGCAGCATTCCGGGTGCGCTGGTCGGTGGTCTGATCATCGGCATCGTCGAATCCCTGGCCGGCTTCTACCTGCCCGAAGGCTTCAAGGACATCGCTGCCTATGTCGTCGTGCTGGTCATGCTGGCGGTCAAACCCAACGGCCTCTTCGGCGACAACACAAGGAAGAAGGTCTGATGCGTTTCCTGTTCAAGACCGACTATCGGCAGGACATCAACCTGTTCAAGCACAACGGCCAGCGCTTCTGGTACGCGGTGCTGGCGTTGGGCCTGCTCACCGCGCCCTTCTGGATCGACGAGTATTACCTGTCGCAACTGGCCTTCATCGGCATCTATTCCATCGCGGCGCTGGGCCTCATGCTGCTGAGCGGTTTCACCGGCCAGGTGTCGCTGGGCCATGCCGCATTCCTCGGCATGGGTGCCTACACCGAGGCCTGGCTGCACGGCATGGGCTGGCCCTTCTTCCTCTCGCTGCCGGCCTCGGCGCTGGTGGCCGCCTTCACCGGCGTCATCGTCGGCCTGCCGGCCCTGCGCGTAAAGGGCATGTATTTGTCCATCGCCACCCTGGCCTTCGGCTTCATCGTCGAGGAGCTGATTGCCCGCGCCGACCCCATCACTGGCGGCAATGCCGGCAAGCAGGTCGGCGAGCTGGTGATCCTCGGCATCAATTTCAACGACGGCAACAACTACCACTACCTGATCTTCGGCCTGCTCACTTTGTGCGTGATCGGTGTCCTCAATCTCATGCGCAGCCCCACCGGTCGCGCCTTCGTTGCCATCCGTGATTCGGAAGTCTCGGCGCAGAGCATGGGCATCAATCTGGCCCGCTACAAGACCACGGCCTTCGCCTTGTCGGCCGCGCTGGCTGGCATCGCCGGCGCGCTCTACGCGCACAAGCTGCGCTTCCTCTCGCCGGACCAGTTCACCTTCCTGCAATCCATCGAGCTGCTGATGATGGTGGTGATCGGCGGCCTTGGCTCGGTGCATGGCGCCATCTTCGGCGCCGCCTTCTGGATCGGCATGCAGCAGGCCATCGTCCTCGCCAAGGACTGGCTGCCGCCGGGCATCGGCCAGCAGACGGGATTGCAGCCGACCATCTTCGGCATCATCCTGGTCGCCTTCGTGCTCTTCGAGCCCCTGGGCCTGTATGGCCGCTGGCTGAAGATCCGTGTCTTCTTCGAGCTCTTCCCCTTCTATCGCAAGGGCATGTTCAAGCGGCAGAAGAGCTACATGAAGTCGGAGCGCATGAAATGACGGCGGCGCTGCTCGAAGCCAAAAACCTGTCGGTGCAGTTCGGCGGCCTCAAGGCCGTGAACGACGTCTCCTTCGAGGTCTGGCCCGGCGAAGTGTTCTCGCTGATCGGCCCTAACGGCGCCGGCAAGACCACGATCTTCAACCTGATCTCCGGCCTCTACCGTCCTACCGCCGGCGAGGTGCGCTTCGAGGACGAGCGCATTTCGCGCATGCCGCCGCATCTGGTGGCCCGTCTGGGCATCGCCCGCACTTTCCAGAACATCGAGCTCTTCGAGCACGCCACGGTCTTGCAGAACCTGCTCGTCGGTCGCCATTGTCATCGTCACACCGGCTGGTGGCAGGATCTGCTGTTCACCGCCCGCGCCCGTCGCACCGAGCTGGAGTTCCGCCGGCAGGTGGAAGAAGTGATCGAATTCCTCGGCCTCCAGCACTACCGAGACACCATGGTTGCCGGCCTGCCCTACGGCGTGCGCAAAGTGGTCGAACTGGCCCGCGCCCTGTCCATGCGACCGCGTCTGTTGCTGCTCGACGAACCGTCCTCCGGCCTCAACACCGAAGAAACCGAGGAAATGGGTTTCTGGATCGAGGACATCAAGGCCGACCTCGGTATCACCGTGATCATGGTCGAGCACGACATGGGCCTGGTCTCCCGCGTTTCCGACCGCGTGCTGGCACTGAACCAGGGCCAGGTGCTGGCTCTCGGTACGGCGGCGGAAGTGCAGGCGCATCCCGAGGTGATCGAAGCCTACCTCGGAGGCGTCGATGAGTAATCCGATTCTCCAGCTGAACAACGTCGAAGCGTCCTATGGCGCGGTGAAGGCCATCCGTGGCGTGTCGCTCAAGGTGGAGCCGGGGTCCATCGTCACCGTGCTGGGTTCCAACGGTGCCGGCAAGACCACTATCCTCAAGACCATCTCCGGCATCCTCGATCCGCAGAAGGGCAGCATCAGTTTTGAGGGCGAGGCGATCCAGAAAAAAGACCCGGCGCTGATCGTGCGCAAGGGCCTGGTGCATGTGCCCGAGGGCCGGGAAATCTTCCCGCTGCTGACCGTGCGCGAGAACCTGCTGATGGGCGCCTACACGCGGCCCCTGGCGCAGCGCGAGGCGGTCGCCGAGGACATCGAGGGCGTCTTCGCCTACTTCCCGATCCTCAGGGAGCGCGCCAATCAGCCGGCGGGGCAACTCTCTGGCGGCCAGCAGCAGATGCTGGCAATCAGCCGTGCGCTGCTGGCCAACCCGAAACTGATCCTGCTCGACGAACCCAGCCTGGGCCTGTCGCCCAAGCTGACCAAGGAAATCTTCGAGATCATCGTCCGCATCAACCGCGAGCGCGGCGTGACCCTGCTGGTGGTGGAGCAGAACGCCCATATCGCGCTGAAGTACGCCGACTACGGCTACGTGTTGGAGGTGGGCCGCATCGTCATGGAGGACACCTGCGCCGTGCTGCGCGAGAAGGACGACATCAAGGAGTTCTACCTCGGCAAGAAGGACGCCGGCGTGCGCGGCGAGCGGCGCTGGAAAAAGAAGAAGACCTGGAGATGAATCAGCGTGTGGGCTAAGGACGACAAGCGTTTCTGGCGCAGCGAAGCCATCGTGGTTCCTGGCGAGACCTTGTCGCGCCTGTTCTGGAACGCGGCGCAACAGCGCGGCGAGCAGGTCATGTGCCGGCAGAAGAGCCATGGCCTGTGGCAGAGCACGAGCTGGCGCGCCATGGCCGAGGCCGTGCGCGAAGTGGGCATGGGTCTCATTGAACTAAAAGTCGGCCCTGGCGAGACGGCGTCCATCCTCGGCAACACCAAGCGCGAATGGCTGCTCTCGGATCTCGCCGTGCTCTGCGCCGGCGGCGTCAGTTCCGGCATCTATCCGACCGACGCGGCGAGTCAGGTCGAGTACCTGATGACCGACTCATCTTCTGTCGTGCTCTTCGTCGAGGACGAGGAGCAGCTCGACAAGGTGCTGGAGGTGCGCGAGCGCCTGCCGCTGTTGCGCCAGATCGTGGTCTGGGACATGGAGGGCCTGCGCGGTCTCGACGACCCGATGGTGATGAGCCTCGATGCCCTGCGTGCCCTCGGTCGCGAGCGCATCGCCCGCGATCCGGCGGCGGCCGAGGCCGAATGGACGGCGCGCATCGACGGCCGCCGCGCCGAGGACCTCGCCATCCTGATCTACACCTCGGGCACCACCGGCCGACCCAAGGGCGCGATGCTTTCGCACCACAATGTTGTCTATGCGGTGCGTGGCTACAACCAGGTGATCGCCCAGGACGAGCACGACGAACGCATGTGTTTCCTGCCGCTTTGCCACGTCGCCGAACGGCTGGGTGGCGCCTACTTCGGTCTCTACACGGGTTGCGTGCTCAACTTCGTCGAGAACCCGGAAACCATTCCCGAAAACGTGCGCGAAATCGCGCCGACGGTCTTCGTCGCCGTGCCCCGGGTCTGGGAAAAATTCTATTCCGGCGTCACCATCGCGCTCTCCGAGTCCCATGGTTTTTCCCGCCGCGCCTACAAGTTGGCGGTCGGCATCGGCATGGCCTGCGTGCGTCGCCACGAGGCCGGCGAGGAGATCGGCTTCGGCCTGCGCCTGGCCCATCGCATCGCGCGCGCTCTGGTGCTGGACAATGTCCGCAAGCTCATCGGCATCCATCGCTGCCGCTTCCTCGTTACCGGCGCCGCGCCGATTTCGCCGGACCTGGTGCGCTGGTACATGGCCCTTGGCGTGCCCATGCTGGAGGTCTGGGGCCAGACCGAATCCGGCGGCGGCTCGACGGCCATGCCCATCGAGCGCATCAAGCCCGGCTCCATCGGTACTGCGCCGCCCTACAACGAGGTGAAGCTCTCCGCCGAAAACGAAATCCTGATTCGCGGCCCCAACGTCTTCATGGGTTACCTCAATCAGCCGGACAAGACCGCCGAGACCATCGATGCCGAGGGCTGGCTGCACACGGGCGACGTCGGTGCGGTGGACGCGGACGGTTACTTCCGCATCCTCGACCGCCTCAAGGACATCATCATCACCGCCGGCGGCAAGAACATCACGCCGACCGAGCTGGAGAACCAGATCAAGTTCTCGCCCTACGTCACCGATGCGGTGGTCATCGGCGACAAGAAGCCCTATCTGGTCTGCCTGATCATGATCGATCAGGACAACGTCGAGAAGTACGCCCAGGACCACGACATCCCTTTCTCCAACTACACCAGCCTGACCCGCGCGCCTGAAGTGGTGAAGCTGATCGGCGAGGAAGTGGCGCGGGTGAACAAGAAATTTGCCCGGGTCGAACAGATCAAGGAATTCCGCCTGATCGAGCAGCGGCTCTCGGCGGAAGACGAAGAACTCACGCCGACCATGAAACTCAAGCGTAAGCTGGTGAGTCAGAAGTATGCGGAGTTGATCGAATCGATGTACCGGTAGTTACATATAACGAGGAGGAGACCCATGAAATCCATCGCCAGAAAATATGCGCTGATCGTCGCGGCAGTTGCGGGCGTCGGCACCGGCGTCACAAGCGCGGCCCATGCTCAGCAGATGGGTGTGACCAAGGACCAGATCACCATCGGCAGCATCCAGGACTTGTCCGGTCCCCTGGCCGGCTTCGGCAAGGCGGCGCGCAACGGCATGCAGTTGCGCGTGGACGAGATCAACGAGACCGGCGGCATCAACGGGCGCAAGCTCAAGCTGGTGGTCGAGGACAGCGGCTACGATCCGAAGAAGGCTTTGCTCGCGGCGCAGAAGATGGTGCAGCAGGACAAGATTTTCGCCATGGCCGGTACCATCGGCACGGCGGCGGCGATGGCCACCTTCCCGACCCTGTTCGAGAAGAATGTGCCGCATCTCTTCCCGCTGACGGCGGCCCGCGAAATGTATGAGCCCTTCCACAAGCTCAAGTTCTCCTTCGCCGCGCCCTATTACAACCAGATGCGTACCGGCGTGAAGTGGCTGGCCAAGGAGAAGGGTGCCAAGAAGTTCTGCATCGTCTATCAGGATGACGACTTCGGCACAGAGATTCTCAAGGGCGCGGAAGACGGCCTCAAGGACATCAAGATGAGCCTGGCCGAGAAGACCACCTTCAAGCGCGGCGCCACCGACTTCTCTGCCCAGGTGGCGAAGATGCAGAGCGCCGGCTGCGACACCGTGGTCCTCGGCACCATCATCCGCGAGACCATCGGCACCATCGGCACCGCGCGCAAGATGGGCTGGAACCCGACCTTCATCGGCTCTTCCGCCGCCTACACCGATCTGATCCACAAGCTCGGCGGCAAGGCCATGGACGGTGTCTACGCGGCCCATCAGGTCGGCGTGCCCTACACCGACGATGCCTCGAAGAATGTCCGCGACTGGGCGGTCCGCTACAAAGGCAAGTTCAACGAAGACCCGAGCCTGTTCTCCGCCTATGGCTACGTGATCGCTGACCTGTTCTACCAGACGGCGAAGAAGGTCGGACCGAACCTGACCACGGACAGCTTCGTCAAGACGCTGGAGACCATGAGCTTCAGCCGCGACATGTTCGGCAGCCCGGAGTACAAGTTCAGCGCCACGCAGCGCCTGGGCAACAGCAAGTCGCGTATCGGCCAGATCCAGAATGGTCGCTGGGTCGCCGTCACGGATTACCTCGAACAGTAGTCCTGACAGCGGTCCTCGGGGCATAATCTGCTCCTGCCTGCGGGCGCCCCTGGCAACAGGGGCGCCCGCTTCATTTCCGGGAGTCGTTTCATGCTGAAGCATCTTTTCCTTGCCCTGCTCGTCCTCGGCGCTGCCGTCACTGCCCGCGCCGCCGATATCGTTGTTGGCAGCCTGCAAGACCTGTCCGGTCCCATCGCCGCCCTGGGTACGCATTTCAGAAACGGCACCCAGATGCGTTTTGACGAAGAGAACGCCAGGGGCGGCGTCCATGGTCGCGCCCTCAAGCTGATCGTCGAGGACACCGCCTACGATCCGAAAAAAGCCGTACTCGCGGCGCAAAAGCTGATCCAGCGCGACCATGTTTTCGCCGTCATCCACAACCTGGGCTCGCCGGTGGTGATGGGCACCATGCCCATGTTTCTCGATGCCGGCGTGCTGCATCTGTTTCCCGCAGCGCCGCTGAAGGAGGTTTACGAACCGCTGCACCCGCTCAAGTTCGCCATGAGCCCGTCCTACATGCTGTCGGTGCCGCCGGCCGCGCGCCACCTGATTCTGGCCAATGGCCATAAGCGTGTCGGCATCCTCTATCAGGATGACGACATGGGCCAGGAAGTGCTGCGCGGCATCGACGGCCTGCTCGGCGAACTCAAGCTCGACTGGTGCGAGAAGACGTCCTACAAGCGTGGCGCCACCGATTTCTCCTCGCAGATCGCGCGGCTGAAGGCGGCCAACTGCGACTTCGTCGTCCTCGGCACGGTGGTGCGCGAAACCATCGGCGCCTGGAAGGAAGCCCGCCGCATCGGCTGGCAGGTGCCGATGCTGGTCACCGCCTCGGGCTACACCGCGCAGATCCACCAGTTGGGCGGTCGCGAAATGGACGGCCTGTACGCCGTGGTGCTGGTGCCGCACCCCTATGCCGAAGGCGCCAACAGCCGGCTGGCCGCCTGGATCGCCGACTACAAAAAGCGCTACGCCATCGAACCCAACACCTGGAGCGTCTTCGCCTACGCCGGCGCCGACCTCTTCATCAAGGCCCTGCACCGGGCCGGGCCGAGGGCGAGCGCTGCTGACGTCTCCAAAGCTCTGGAGCAGACCCGCAGCAGCCGCGATTTCTTCGGCAACCCCGAGTTTGTCCTGACGCCGAACGAACACCTGGCCCTGCGCCGGGTGCGCGTTGCCCAGCTCAGGAACGGGCGCTGGGAGAATCTCACAGACTATCTGCCGCCGGCCCGCTGATCGCTCCGCTGCCGTATCGTCAGCGCCGACTTTTCAAAGCCCTTGACAAAAAAGAACGATCGTTCTTTAATTTAGCCATGAGCAAAGGCGAAGAAACCCGGCAGGCAATTCTCGACGAGGCCCTGATGCTGGCGAGCACCATCGGCGTCGCTGCCTTGTCCATCGGTGCCCTGGCCGAGCGGACCGGCATGTCCAAGAGCGGCCTCTTCGCCCATTTCGGTTCCAAGGAGGAAATGCAGCTCGCCGTCCTGCGAGAGGCTGAAGAGCGTTTTCTGGGTGTCGTCTTCCGCCCGGCCCTGCGGGCGCCGAAGGGTCTGGGCCGATTGCGGGCACTGTTCGCCAACATGATCACCTGGACCGAGAAGTCCGAGCTGCCCGGCGGTTGCCCCATCGAGGCGGCGGCTCACGAATTCGACGACAAGCCGGGCCCCGTGCGTGACGTCGTGGCCGCCAGCCGTACCACCTGGCGGCGCTCTCTGGCCGATGCCGTGCGCAAAGCCATGGAAACCGGCGAACTGCGGCAGGACACCGATGCCGAGCAGTTCGCTTTCGAGATCGATGGTATTTCCATGGCTTGCCACCAGACCCATCGCCTGTTGAACGACCCGGATGCGGACCACCGGGCGCATATTGCCTTCGAACGACTGGTTCGCGATCACCTTGCCAAGGAGTGAGATCATGGAACTGCGCTTGACCCAACGCCTCATTGCGCCTTTTTTTTGGCCAATAAATAGCACGACCGTTCGTTCTCTTAAGCAGTCTGCCAGCCTCGCCGCCATTCGCACCCGCTTCCGCGTATTGGGAGCGATTGCGCCGAATCGGGCCGTGACTGCGGCGGTGCGTCTGTTCATGACGCCACCCCGTCAGGCTTTGTCCGATGCCGAACTGGCGATCCTGGAAGAGGCCAGTCTGTTGCCCGTGCCCCTGGTGACGGGCCGCCTGGTCGGCTGGCGCTGGGGCAAGCCGAGCGCCCCCTGCGTGGTGCTGGTGCATGGCTGGGGCGGACGCGGTGTCCAGCTGCATCCTTTCGTCGAACCGCTGCTGGCACGCGGTTTTTCCGTCGTTGCCTTCGACGCGCCGGGACATGGCATGAGCGGCGACGGCGAATCCTCGATGGTGCATTTCATCGCCGCCCTGAAGGCGGTGTTGGCCAAGCTGGGGCCGGTGCATGCGGTGCTCGGCCACTCCATGGGCGGCGCGGCGACGGCCTGCGTGCTGGCCGCCGGCGCCGAGGCATCCCGCGTGGTCCTGGTGGCACCGCCCGCCAGCGTGACTGAGGCCTCGCGCCGTTTCGCTGCGGCCGTCGGCCTGCCCGAAGCCCTGCGGGTGGAAATGCAGCGCAAGATCCAGCATCGCTTCGGCATCGGCTGGGACGAGTTCGAGCCCGAGCGCAGTGCCGGTCGCCAGGCCCTGCTGGTGATCCATGACGAAGGCGACCGGGAAGTGCCGCTGCGCCAAGGGCAGCGCTACATCGCTGCCTGGCCGGAGGCACGCTTGCTGCGCACCACGGGCCTCGGTCATCGGCGCCTGCTGGCCGATCCTGGAGTGATCGCCGCCGCCGTCGATTTCATCGCGGTGCCGCAGCCATGAGCGCCCGTCTGCCCGAGCTGGCCCTGCCGATCCGCATCCGTCGCGCCGGGCCGGCGGATCGACGCGACGTCGCCCGCATGCTCTCCGGCATGGACCGCGACGGTCTCTACCATCGCCACTTCGCCCATGGCGACGCGCCGAATGCGGCCTTGCTGAAACGTCTCGACGAGGTCGACGGCCGGGACCGGATGGTGGTCGTGGCCCAGGGGCCCGATGGCCGCCTTGTCGGCCATGGTGAGTACGCGCCGGACGGCGCCGGTGTCGAGTTTGCGCTGATGGTTCTGCCGGCCTGGCGTGGCCGCGGCATCGCCCGCGCCATGCTGGACGAACTGGCCCGAGAGGCGAGCGCGGCAGGTTATGCGAAGATGCACGGCCAGATCCAGGCCGGCAATACGGCGATGCTGTATCTGGCGCAAGCGGTCGGTTTCGCTTGCGAGGCCAGCGAGGAGCCGTCGGTCCTGATGGTGACACAAGCCTTACAGAGCTAATCGTTCCCGCTCTTGCTGCGTTTAGCTATATTCACTACCAGATACGAAACTCAAACAGATTCAGCAACAAGATTTTATCTATCAAACGCTGCCAGGCGCGTGGAAACGACATCAACTCACTTTGAAGGAGTGAACATGACAAGGAAATGGATATCGATTTTCTCGGCATCAATCGCTGCTGCAGGATTGGTGCCGCTGTCTGCGTGGCCCAAGGGCCTCGATGACTTAAACGAGGGTCTCGAACTAAACAACAGGACCCGCGAATGCTCGCAGAAGGTGAAAGCAGGAAAACCAGCTTTTTATTTGCTGGGCGCGCAAGGGCAAGCGGAGCACAAGAAGTGCATGGAAGGCTCGGCGCCTCCGCCACCGATCCAATACAAGCCCCCAGTGCCCACAAGGGATCCGGTGCTTGTCCAGTGCGAGAAAAATACCCCTCCCGCGAATAAGCTGAGGTGGGGAAACGAAGTCTATAGGTGCGTGGAGGATCAGTGCCGGAAAGATACGCCTCCTGGCAGGGCGCCGCCGGTTTGGGATTCTGAGGGCCAGCAGAGGTGGAGTAGTGCTGTCCAAAGTTGCACGGAGAAAAGGTGGGGAGGAAATACTGGTCGTTGAACATTGGGGCCAATGACTGCCGATCCGTACATGTCCGGCGGCACTCATCTAGAATGACCGCATGACCCTGACCGAACTGCGCTACATCGTCGCCCTCGCCCGCGAACGGCATTTCGGCCGCGCCGCCGACAAGTGCAATGTCTCTCAGCCCACCCTCTCGGTGGCGGTGAAGAAACTGGAGGAAAGTCTCGGCGTCGCCCTCTTCGAACGCGGCACCGGCGAGGTGCGGCCGACGCCCATCGGTACCCAGGTGGTCGGCCAGGCCGAACGCGTGCTGGCGGAAGCCGCCCGCGTCACCGAGATCGCCGCCGCCGGCAAGGACCCGCTGGCCGGACCGATCCGCATCGGCGTCATCTACACCATCGCCCCCTGGCTGCTGCCGGCCCTCGTACCGCTGTTGCGGGCGCGGGCGCCGCAGATGCCGCTGATCATCGCCGAGGGTTACACGGAGGTATTGCTGGAACGGCTCAAGGCCTCGGAACTCGACGTGCTCGTGCTGGCCCTGCCCATCGACGAGCCGGGCATCGTCGCCCAGGCGGTCTATGACGAGGCCTTCCGTGCCCTGGTGCCCGCCGGGCATCCATGGACGAAACTCAAGACGCTGAAGCCCGAGCAGCTGGCGGACGAACCGCTGCTGATGCTCGGCCCCGGCAACTGCTTCCGCGACCAGGTGCTGGACCTGTGCAGTTTCGTCGGCAGTGGGGAGTCGCCGCAAATCCTCGAAGGCAGCTCGCTGGAAACCATCCGCTACATGGTGGCCTCCGGCGTCGGCGTCACCGTCATGCCGGCCAGCAGCGTGGACAACATTCCGAAGAACGATCCCCTGCTGCGCGTGCGGCCCTTCGCCGAGCCCGAGCCCTCGCGCCGCATCGGCCTGGTCTGGCGCGCCAGCTTCCCGCGCCACAAGGCCATCGACCTGATGCGCCAGGCCCTGCTCGACTGCAAGCTGGCGGGCACGCGCCGCGTTCGATAGCTGTCGCCTATCGTGGCGGTCGCCAAAATCAATTGGCCTTCGCCGTCTCCCGGGTTTAGGGTGAAATCAGCTGGCATGCCGCCGGCTCGTCCCACCCAGACCAGAACAAGAGGAGACACATCATGCAGCTCAAAGGCTCGAAAACCGAGGAAAACCTGAAGGCCGCCTTCGCCGGCGAATCCCAGGCCAACCGCCGCTACCTGTACTTCGCCAACAAGGCCGACGTGGAAGGATATGCCGATGTGGCCGGCGTCTTTCGCAACACCGCCGAAGGCGAAACCGGCCACGCCCATGGCCATCTGGAATACCTCGAAACCTGCGGCGATCCGGCCACCGGTTTGCCCTTCGGCGCCACCGCCGACAACCTGAAGGCCGCCATCGCCGGTGAGACCCACGAATACACGGACATGTATCCGGGCATGGCCAAGACCGCTCGCGACGAGGGCTTCGACGAAGTCGCCGACTGGTTCGAAACCCTGGCCAAGGCCGAGCGCTCCCACGCTAACAAGTACCAGAAGACGCTGGACTCCCTGAACAGTTGATCCCGGCATGGCGACACGGCCAGTCGCCGTGTCGCCGGCACCGACTTTTCACAGCGGAGGAGAACAAGAATGCGAGAAGGCAATCTCGAGGCGCCGACACGCCATCCCATTGAATGGAAAAAGCCGGAGTTCTACGATCAGACGGCCTGCGAGGATGAGCTCCATCGCATCTACGAAATCTGTCACGGCTGCCGCCGCTGCGTTTCCCTGTGCAATGCCTTCCCGACCCTGTTCGACCTGATCGACGCGGCGGGCGATTTCGAAATCGCCGGCGTCGACCGCAAGGACTACTGGAAGGTGGTGGACCAGTGCTATCTGTGCGACGTCTGCTACATGACCAAGTGCCCCTACGTGCCGCCGCATCAGTGGAACCTGGATTTCCCCCACACCATGCTGCGGGCCAAGGCCATCCAGTACAAGACCGGGAAGATGAAATTCAGGGACAAGCTGCTGACCTCTACCGAACTGGTCGGCACCCTGTCCTCGATTCCCGTCGTCGTCCATGTGGTGAATGCCGCCAATAAAAATGGCCCAGCGCGGGCCGTGCTGCAAAAAGTGCTCGGCGTGCAGAAGGAGCGGCAGCTGCCGGAATTCGACAGTGCGCATTTTCGCGCCCACGCGGTGGCTAGCAAGGACCATCCGGTCCGCGACGGCGCCAAGAGCATTGGCAAAGTGGCGGTGTTCTCCACCTGCTACGTCAATTACAACGAGCCGGGCATCGGCCACGACCTGCTCAAGCTGCTCGATCACAACGAGCTTCCCTATGTCCTCGTCCAGGGCGAGACCTGCTGCGGCATGCCCAAGCTGGAACTGGGCGACCTCGACACCGTCGAGAAGTACAAGGAACGCAACATCCCGCTGTTGCACGAACTCGCGCAGCAGGGCTACGCGATCATGACCCCGGTGCCCTCCTGCACCCTGATGTTCAAAGCCGAACTGCCCCTGCTCTTCGCCGACGACCCGCGCTGCAAGGTGGTGTCCGAGGCCATGGTCGACCCCTTCGAGTATTTCGTCCTGCGCCACAAGGATGGCCTGCTGAAGACCGACTTCAAACAGGACCTGGGCAAGGTCTCGTACCACATTCCCTGCCATTCCCGTGTGCAGAACGTCGGCCGCAAGACCGAGGAAATGCTCAAGCTGACGGGCGCTACGGTGAACACCGTCGAGCGTTGCGCCGGCCACGACGGCACCTGGGGCGTCAAGGAGGAGTACTACGCGCTGTCGATGAAGATCGGCAAACCGGTCTTCCGTGCCATGGCGAAAGACGAACCGGACTACGTGAGTTCCGACTGCGCCATCGCCGGGCGGCATATCCTGCAAGGCATGAACGAAGCGGAGGCTCTGGGCAGGAAGGAAAAGCAGCATCCGCTGAGCCTGCTGCGCATCGCCTACGGTCTGGAGTAAAGATGGTCATCACCCGTGAATCCCTACTGACCCTCGAAGCCTATGCCAAGGCTCGCGTAACCATGCGCGAGCAGGTGATGGCGGCCAAGAAGCTGCGCCGCGTCGCCTTGGGCAACAACATCCTGCTGATCTTCGAGAACGAACTGCTGATCCGCTACCAGATCCAGGAAATGCTGCGCGTGGAAAAGATCTTCGAGGAGGACGGCATCCTTCATGAACTGGAAACCTACGCGCCGCTGGTACCCGACGGCAGCAACCTCAAGGCCACCATGCAGATCGAGTACGCCGACGAAACCGAGCGCAAGCGCATGCTGGCCCTGCTCAAGGGCGTCGAGGACCGTACCTGGGTCCGCGTGGCCGGCTTCGAGCCGGTCTTCGCCATTCCCGACGAAGACCTCGTGCGCGAGAATGCGGAGAAGACGTCCTCGGTGCATTTTCTGCGTTTCGAGTTGAGCGCGCTGATGGCCACTGCAGCAAACGCTGGTGCAGCGCTGGCGGCCGGCGTGGATCATCCCCACTACACGGCCGCCGTCGATCCCCTGTCCGCCGCCGTGCGGGCCTCCCTGGTCGCTGATTTGCATCTATAGCGAAAGGCTATTGCCGATATGGCGACAAGTCATTGGACCTAATCGCCATCGATCCCTACGATGATAAACATCAACCACTAGGAGATCGTCATGGACATCGGCATCAGCAAGAAGGACCGTCAGAAAATCGCCGAGGGCCTGTCCGGCCTGCTCGCCGACAGCTACACCCTCTACCTCATGACCCACAACTTCCACTGGAACGTCACGGGGCCGATGTTCAACACCCTGCATCTGATGTTCATGGGCCAGTACACCGAACAGTGGAACGCGCTGGACCTGATCGCCGAGCGCATCCGTGCCCTCGGTTTCCCGGCGCCGGGTACCTACAAGGAATTTGTCCGCCTTGCCTCGATCAAGGAAGTCGAAGGCCAGCCCAAGGCCAGGGAGATGGTCGCCCACCTCGTCGCCGCCCAGGAAGCCGTGGCCCGCACTGCCCGCGCCCTGCTGCCTGTCGCCGACAAGGCCAATGACCAGCCGACCATGGATCTGCTGACCCAGCGCCTCGACGTACACGAGAAGACGGCCTGGATGTTGCGCAGTCTGCTCGAAGAGTAATTCCCTTCGCGCGGTAGTTTCCATTCCTGGGGCGGGCTGTGTTACAGTCCGCCCCGCTGCAATGCAGCAATTCAACCGGCCCCGATTCAGTCCCTTGGCCGTGCCTCGCGAGCAAGCCTGCTCGAAGGTTTTACACCCCACGAAGTTTCGTCCGGACTGACCTGATTTCTTCAGGCGGTCGGCTTCAGAGGTAATTCACATGCTGTTCACCGAACTCGGCCTTTCGGCCGCGATTCTGCGCGCCATTGGCGAGCAGGGTTACGACACCCCCACCCCCATCCAGCAACAGGCGATTCCCCACGTCCTCGCCGGCCGCGACCTTGAAGCTCTGGCGCAAACCGGCACCGGCAAGACGGCGGCTTTCGTGCTGCCCCTGCTGCATCGCCTTACCGACACCACCAGCCCCCTGCAACGCATTACCCACACGGCGCCCCGCGTGCTGGTGCTGGTGCCCACCCGCGAACTCGCCGCGCAAGTGCTGGAAAGCGTCCGCGCCTATGGCAAGCACACGGGCCTGCGCAGCCTCGCCGTCTTCGGCGGCGTCGGCATCAACCCGCAGCTCCAGGCCCTGCGCCGTGGCATCGACATCCTCGTCGCCACGCCGGGTCGCCTGCTCGACCACATGCAGCAACGCACCGTCGACCTGTCGAAGATCCAGACCCTGGTCCTCGACGAAGCCGACCGCATGTTCGACATGGGCTTCATCCGCGACATCCGCAAGATCGTCGAGCGCTGCCCCAAGGAACGCCAGAACCTGCTGTTCTCCGCCACCTTCGCCCCCGAAGTGCGCGAACTGGCCCACACCATTCTGAAGAACCCAGCCCTGGTCGAAGTCGCCCGTCGCGGCACGCCGGCCGAGCTGGTGGCGCAGTCGGTGATCCGCGTCGATCAGTCGCAGAAGAAGGAAGCCCTGCTGCACCTGTTCCAGGCCCACGGCTGGCATCAGGTGCTGGTGTTCTGCCGCACCAAGCATGGTGCCGATGCACTGTCCAAGCGCCTCGACCAGTCCGGCATCCGCTCCGCAGCCCTGCACGGCAACAAGTCGCAGAACGCCCGTACCCGCGCCCTGGCCGACTTCAAGTCGGGCAAGCTCGCCGCGCTGGTGGCGACCGACATCGCCGCCCGTGGCATCGACATCGATTCCCTGCCCCGCGTGGTGAACTTCGAGCTGCCCAACGTGCCGGAAGACTACGTGCACCGCATCGGCCGCACCGGCCGCGCCGGTTCCAGCGGCGAAGCCCTGTCCCTGGTCAGCAGCGACGAGCGCATTCAACTGCGCGACATCGAGCGCCTGATCAAACGCGACATCAGCTCCTCGGTATTGCCTGGCTTCGAGCCGACCAACGCCCGCGAAAGCGTGCCGCGCGCCGCGCCGCATCCCTCGCGCAAGCCGGCAGCGGCTCGTGCCAGCAGCGGTCGCAGCGGCGAAGGCCAGCGTAACGGTCAGCGCAGTGGCGGCGGCGGTCGTGGTGATGGTGCCCGCACGGGCACGGGCGGCGCCAAGCCGGCCAGCCATCACAGCGGCCAGCGGCATCGCTAAGCTTCTGTTGATCGCCTGAAAAACAAAACGCCCCGCAAGGGGCGTTTTGTTTTGCTGCGTCTGATCCGGGCTACCCGGCTTTCTTGGCAGCGGCCTTTTTGGCCGGTGCCTTCTTGGCGGGCGCTTTGGCTGCCTTGGCCGCCGGTTTCTTCGCGGCCTTCTTCGGTGCTTCTTCTGCCGTTGCCGCCGTGTCGCCAGCGCCGACTTTTTCAGCCTTCGGTGCAGCAGCCTTCTTCGGCGCGGCCTTGCGTTCCTCGAACTCGAAGCCGACCTTGCCGGTGGCGGCGTCGCGCACAAGATAAGCCGAGAACTTGCGCTTGGTGCGGTTGGAGATGAAGCCCCGCATCAGGCTGGTCTTGCCGGTTTCCAGCAGCTTCTGCATTTCGGCCCGGGCGATTTCCTGTTGCAGGATTACCTTGCCGGAACGGAAGTCGCAACTCTTGGCCGGGCCGACCGCTTTCTCGCAGGTATAGGCCATGCCCTGTTCGAAGACCTTGCTGCCGCATTTGGGACAAGCGCCCAGGGGTTCCTGGCCGCTGAAGTCCACTTCTTCGGCATCGTCGCCGTCGGCGTTGCCAAAGTCGAACTCGGGTTTCTTCTCGGCATTGAGCTTGATCATCGCCGCGAAGGCGCGGCCCATCTTGCTGCGGAAGCCCTGTAGCGGGCCGACGACGCCCTTGGTCAGCAGTTCTTCCATTTCCTCCGGTTCCCACTGCCGGCTGGCGACGACTTTCCACAGGCTGTAGTCGCAGGACTTGCACTCGAACTTGCGATAGCCCTCCTGGATGATGCCGCCGCATTTCGGGCAGGGCGTCTTCAGGTTCGAGAAGGCGGTTTCGGGCAGTTCGCCGGTCTTGATGCGCTCGACCATCTCCTGCGTCTTGCTCACGATGTGATTCATGAACTCGTCGCGGCCGAGACGCCCGTGTTCCATTTCCCTGAGCTTGAATTCCCAGTTGCCGGTGAGTTCCGGCGAACGGATTTCATCGACGCCGAGATTCTCCAGCGCGAACAGCAGCGAGAAGGCCTTGGCCGTCGGTTGCAGTTCGCGGCCGTTGCGGTGCACGTATTCTTCGGCGATCAGGCCTTCGATGGTGGCGGCGCGCGTCGCTGGCGTGCCGAGGCCGCGTTCGGACATGGCCTCGCGCAGTTCCTCGTCCTCGATCAGCTTGCCGGCGCCTTCCATGGCGGTCAGCAGCGTGGCTTCCGAGAAGCGCGGCGGTGGCTGGGTGGCCTTGGATTTGACCTCGACGTCCTTGGCCCAGACGCGCTCGTCCTTTTGCAGCAGCGGCAGGTTGGGATTTTCTTCGTCCTCACTCACCGCTTCCTTGCCATACACGGCCAGCCAGCCCGGCGACACCAGCACCTTGCCCTCGGTCTTGAAGGCTTCCTTCTCCACCCGCGTGATGCGGGTGGTGATGTTGTATTCGGCGGCGGGGAAGAAGATGCCGAGGAAGCGCTTGGTGACCAGGTCGTAGATCTTCTGCTCGGGTTCCGAGAGATTCTTCGGCGTCGTGCCCGTGGGGATGATGGCGAAGTGGTCGCTGACTTTGGCGTTGTTGAAAATGCGCTTGTTCGGATGCACCCAGCCACTCTTCAGGATGTTGCCGGCGTGGGGCGCGTAAGGCGTGCCCGAGAAGGACTCCAGCGTCTCTTTGACGGTGGCGATGTAGTCCTCGGGCAGGTGCCGGGAATCGGTACGCGGATAGGTCAGGGCCTTGTGCTTTTCGTACAGGGCCTGGGCCAGGCCGAGGGTGTTCTTGGCGCTGAAACCGAAGCGGCCGTTGGCCTCGCGCTGGAGCGACGTGAGGTCGTAGAGCATCGGGCAGGCCTCGGTCTTGGGCTTGCTTTCCTCTTCGACGATACCGTGCTGGCCGAGGCAGGTCTTGCGGATGGCTTCGGCTTTGGCCTTGTCCCACAGGCGCTCGGCGCGGGCATGCTCATCTTCGGCCTTCTTGAACTTCTCGTCGAACCAGCGACCCTTGTAAGTGCCGGCGACGCACTGGAATTCGGCCTCGACTTCCCAGTAGTCGCGGGAGTTGAAGTCCTTGATGCGCCGCTCGCGCTCGACCAGGATGGCCAGGGTCGGCGTTTGCACGCGGCCGACGGGAGTCTTGTAGAAACCGCTTTCCTTCGAGTTGAAGGCGGTCATGGCGCGGGTGCCGTTGATGCCGATCAGCCAGTCGGCTTCGGAACGGCAGCGGGCGGCGTCGGCCAGGGGGCGCATTTCATCGTCGGTGCGCAGGTGGGCGAAGCCTTCCTTGATCGCGGTGGCGGTCATGGATTGCAGCCACAGGCGGCGCACGGGTTTTTGCTTGTCGCCGAGGGCATGTTGCGCCACGTAGCGGAAAATCAGCTCGCCTTCGCGGCCCGCGTCACAGGCGTTCACCAGGCCGGTGACATCCTTGCGCTTGATCAGTCGCGTCAACAGTTTCAGGCGGTCGGCGGTACGCTCGATCGGGTTCAGGGCGAAGCGCGGCGGGATCATGGGCAGGTGGGTGAAGCTCCACTTGCCGCGCTTGACGTCGTATTCCTCGGGCACCGCCAGTTCGAGCAGGTGGCCGATGGCGGAAGACAGGACGTAATCCTCGCTCTCGAAGTAATCGCCCTCACGGGTGAATCCGCCGAGGGCCTTGGCAATATCCTGGGCGACGGAGGGCTTCTCGGCGATGATGAGCTGCTTGGACATATTTAATGGGCGAGACCGGCGAATTGGCGTGCGGGGACGTACTAAGAGCGGCGCATCATAAGCGCGCCCTTATGAATTAGGCAAGCCGGGGTATTTTGGAGTGCTTAATTGAGCAGGACGCGGGTGATGTCGTCGCCGACACCGAAATCCTCGTCGTCCATCTCCTCGGCGAGGAGTTCTTCGAGGATCAGCGCATCGACTTCGTGGCGAAAGCGCCAGATCACGGCCAGCACGATCACCTTCAGGCGATCCACGCTGACCACCGCATCCGGCAGGGCCAGGGCGCGCTCGATGATGGCCTCGCGCAGGGGTGCGTCGATGGCTTCGTGCTGTTCGAGGAAGGCGATGAAACCGCGCGCCTCGGCGGGCAGGCGATCCATTTCCTCCTCGTCGTAGATGCGGATGGCGGCACTGCCCGGCGCACGGCAGGGCGTGCGGCTATCGCCGGCGAGGCCGTCGAGCCAGGACAGGGCAGCCGTGATGTCGTCGCTCTCGAAACCGGCGGCCGAGAGTTTCTTGGCCAGCACGGCGGGTTCGGGACAGGCGTCCGGCAGGTAGTTTTCGAAGAGGTAAACCAGTATGTCGATCATGAATGGAGCCTTTGATAGAGGCCACCCGGGAGGGTGGCAACGCGGCCGGCAAGTTCCATGGGCAACAGCATGGCAAGAAGGGCGGCGGGCGTCAAGCCGCTACGTTGGGCGAGGGTGTCAAGATCGCAAGGGGCGGCACCTAACGCCGTGAGCACACGCTCCTCTTGCGGGTCTTGCGCCATCGCCGTATCACCATCACCGACTTTTTTCGATGTTGGTGCAGAGGCCTTGGGCGGCGTCCAGCGCAGTTCTTCGAGAATGTCCTGGGCCGACTCCACCAGCTTGGCGCCCTGGCGGATCAATTGGTGGCAGCCGCGCGACAGCGGTGAATGGATGGAACCGGGAATGGCGAAGACCTCGCGTCCGGCCTCCGCCGCCAGCCGTGCCGTGATCAGCGAGCCACTGCGCGGTGCCGCTTCGACCACCAGGCAGCCGAGGCCAAGGCCGGCGATGATGCGGTTGCGGCGCGGAAAGTTGGCGGCCAGGGCCGGGGTGCCCAAGGGGAATTCGCTGAGGATCACGCCGTCGGCGACGATCTCGCGGGCCAGGGCTTCGTTGCGCGCCGGGTAGAGCCGGTCGGCGCCGGTGCCGATGATCGCTACGGTGCCTGCGCTGCCGGCCAGGGCGCCGCGATGGGCGGCAGCATCGATGCCCAGCGCGAGGCCGCTGACTACCGTCAGGCCGGCCTTGCCCAGGGCCTGCGAAAAGGCTTCCGCATCCCGTTCGCCCTGGGCGGTGGCGTTGCGGCTGCCGACCACGGCCAGCATGGGGCGTTGCAGGATCTCGATGCGGCCCTTGGCGTAGAGCAGCACCGGCGGATCGTCGCTGCTCAGCAGGCTTTGCGGATAGGCCGGATCGGCCAGGGTCAGCAGATGGTTGCCGGGCTCGCTGGCCCAGGCCAGCGCCGCGTCGACAGCGGCTGCGCAGTCGTGGCCAAGCAGGCGGTCGGCTGTTTCGCTGCCGATCACGCCGGCGATGGACGAACGACTGGCGGCGAAGATCGCTTCCGGCAGGCCGAAGGCCTTGAGCAGGGTGCGGCGGGTTTCGCCGCCGACGCCGGGAACCAGCGTCAGGCGCAGCCAGGCAGCAAGGCCGGCATCACCGCCGACCGTGGCGGCGAGATCGTCGCTGCCCGGCCTCACGATGGAATCAGGGCGTATGGACCGTATCGCCGACGGCGATGGGCTTGTTCGCGTTCATCACCAGGGCGTAGGACACCCGGTCGAAGACACGGAAGACGAAGAGCAGGCCATTACGCTGGTCGGGCAGCTTGTAGGTGGTTTTCTCGCCCTTATAGCGGTTATCCACGGACGCGCCGGCGGTGTCGGTGCTGAGCACATGACCGAGTTCGAGGCCGTCGACCTTTCCCTTGTTGATGGTGAGCACGGATTGCGGGCCGGTGAAATTGACGCCGCTGTAGATCGCCAGCACTTTGGCCTGGATCATCTTCTCCGGTGCGCGCGGCACGTAGTTGATGACGTCCTGGCGCGGCGAGGGCAGCAGGCGGTCGTCGCGAACGATCTCTTCCTTCGTCGTGGTGAGGACGAAGCTGGTCGGCTCGCCCTTGCGGGCGAGGCGAGCGGTGCCGAGGTAGCGGGCCTCGTGGCCGAGCACTTCCTTGGTGTCCGGGTCCAGCAGCGGCCGGCCGGGGCGGAAGACCTGCCAGGTCTTGGCGGTTTCCTTGGGCACGGTGGTGTAGACGGTGTCGCCGGCACCGGCGATGACCCGGTCGTCTTGGAGGGCAACCACGCGGGTGGCGGCTTCCAGGCTGACCATGTCGATCACGCGGGGTTCGCTGAGGAAGGGCTCGATGTCCTGGGCCGGGATGGTCGGGATGCCCTTTTTCAGCGGCTCGACGTACTCGCGGCGCTGCTCGCGGACGGTTTCCAGTTTCAAGCGCGGTTCGCCGCTGCTCTTGTCGAGCACGACCACCTGGCCGGGATAGATGCGATGCGGGTTCTTGATTTCCTCGGGGTTCAGTTTCCACAGCTCGCCCCAGCGATAGGGGTCCTTGAGGAACTTGGCAGAAATGCCCCAGAGCGTGTCGCCGGGAACCACGATGTGCCGTGCTGGCGCGCCCTCGGCCAGTTCCAGCGGCTTGCTGCCTTGCGCGAGCGCCGGTGCCAGCACGAGTGAGCTTGAAATGCTGATGAGCAGCGCAGATATAATGCGACGCATGGCGTGATCTCCCGAATTCCTGAATTTGCTACTTTAGTGTCCGCCCGATTCTGCCCCACAATCCCCCCGGCATCAAATCCTTTCAAGAGCGCTTTCATGGCTTTATTGCAGATTTTGCGATACCCCGATCCCCGGCTGCACAAGAAGGCCGCTCCCGTGACCGAAGTGGACGCGCGCATCCGCAAGCTGGCCGCCGACATGGCCGAAACCATGTACGGCGCGCCGGGCATCGGACTTGCCGCCACGCAGGTGGATCAGCACATCCGCCTGATCGTGATCGACACCAGCGAAGACCGCTCGGAACTGCTGACCCTGATCAACCCCGAACTCATCACCAAATCCGGCGAATGCGAAGGCGATGAAGGCTGCCTGTCGGTGCCCGGCATCTACGAGCCGGTGAAGCGCGCCGAGCAGGTTCGCGTGCGGGCGCTGGGTCTCGACGGCAAGCCCTTCGAGCTGGACGCAGAAGGCCTGCTGGCCGTGTGCATCCAGCACGAGATGGATCACCTCGAAGGCAAGGTCTTCGTCCAGTACCTGTCGCAACTCAAGCAGACCCGCATCAAGGCCAAGCTCGTCAAGCAGTCGCGAGCCATGTGATGCGGCTGATCTTTGCCGGAACCCCCGAATTCGCCGCGCTGGCGCTGGAAGCCCTGATCGCCGCCGGCCACGACATTCCGCTGGTGCTGACCCAGCCTGACCGCCCCGCCGGACGTGGCATGCAGTTGCAGCCCTCGGCCGTGAAGAAGGTCGCGCTGGCCCACGGCATCTCCGTCTTCCAGCCGGAAAAACTGCGCGACCCGGCGACCCATGAACCGATCCGCAACGCGGGCGCCGACATCATGGTGGTGGCCGCTTACGGCCTGATCCTGCCGCAGGCCGTGCTCGATATTCCGAAGCGTAGACCGGGCGGCTGCATCAACATCCACGGCTCGCTGCTGCCTCGCTGGCGCGGCGCGGCGCCGATCCAGCGCGCCATCGAAGCCGGCGACGACGAAACCGGCGTCACCATCATGCAGATGGAAGCCGGCCTCGATACCGGCCCCATGCTGCTGGCCGAAGCCTTGAAAGTCGGCGCTGGCGAGACGGCGGGTGAACTTCATGATCGCCTCGCCGCGCAGGGTGCGCGACTGATCGTCGACGCACTGGCCCGGCTCGACCAATTACAGGCCGTGCCCCAACCCGAGGCCGGCGTCACCTACGCCGCCAAGATCGACAAGGCCGAAGCGCGCCTCGACTGGAATGCGCCCGCCGAGTTGCTGGCAAGAAAGATCCGCGCTTTCAATCCGTTCCCCGGCGCCACCTTGCCGCTGGCGGGCGAGACGGTGAAGATCTGGCGCGCCGAAGCCGTGGCCGGCTCGGGCAAGCCCGGCCAGGTGTTGGCGGCCAACGCCGACGGCATCGTTGTCGCTGCCAGCGAAGGCGCCCTGCGTCTCACCGAGCTGCAAAAGCCCGGTGGTCGCCGTCTCGCCAGCGCCGACTTTCTGCGCGGCACCCCACTTCGCGTGGATTGAATCTTTCTCCCTCGTCCCCATCTAAACGCCTGCCCAATCGCGGGCTTATACGAGACGGAGCAAGACAATGTTCGGCAACTGGCTGAAAACTTCCATCCTCATGGCCGGCATCATGGCGCTGTTCGGTGCCATCGGCGCCTACATCGGCGGCGCAACCGGCATGCTGCTGGCGCTGCTGCTTGGTGGCGCCATGAACGTGTTTTCCTACTGGTTCTCCGACCAGATGGTGCTGCGCATGTACAACGC
Organism: Rhodocyclaceae bacterium; assembly: GCA_030824275.1. Lineage (GTDB taxonomy): Bacteria > Pseudomonadota > Gammaproteobacteria > Burkholderiales > Rhodocyclaceae > JAVBXY01. The sequence continues at coordinate 69,798 of JAVBXY010000008.1, forward strand.
GCAGGAAGTCGATGGGGCCAGCTCACCCTACCTCTACAACATGGTGGCGGAGCTGGCGCAGCGGGCCGACATGCCCATGCCGCGCGTCTACATCATCGACGAGGCCCAGCCTAATGCCTTCGCTACCGGCCGCAACCCGGACCACGCCGCCGTGGCGGCCACCACCGGCATCCTGCAAATGCTCTCGGCGCGCGAACTGCGCGGCGTCATGGCCCACGAGCTGGCCCACGTCAAGCACCGCGACATTTTGATTTCGACGATTTCCGCCACCATGGCCGGCGCGATTTCCATGCTCGCCAACTTCGCCATGTTCTTTGGCGGCCGCGATTCGGAAGGTCGACCGGCCAATCCTATCGCCTCGATTGCGATGATGATCCTGGCGCCGTTGGCCGCTTCGCTGATCCAGATGGCGATTTCCCGTTCCCGCGAATTCGAGGCAGACCGCGGCGGCGCTGAAATCTCTGGTGATCCGGTATCGCTGGCCAATGCCCTGGCCAAGATCGACGCCTACGCCCGTGGCATTCCCATGCAGACCGCCGAGGCCCATCCCGAGACGGCGCAGATGATGATCATGAATCCGCTTTCCGGCGGCGGGCTGCGGGGCTTGTTCTCCACTCACCCGGCCACCGAGGAACGCATCGCGCGCCTGCACGCGCTGGCGCGGAGCTAAGGGCTAAAAAGCCCGCGTCAGGGCTTTTTCGGCGTCGATACCTTAGACACCATGAAGGACACGGCGGCGCGAATGTCCGTGTCGCTCATGTCGGCGAAGCCGCCGCGGGCGGGCATGCTGGTGTGGCCCTTGGTCGCCGAGGCCACCAGGCCTTCGACACCCTTTTGCAGGCGCGGTGTCCAGGCGTCGAGATCGCCGATCTTCGGCGCGCCGCCCTTGCCTTCCTTGTGGCAGCCGCCGCAGGCCTTGTCCACGATCTGCTCGCCGCTGCCCTGACTGGTCGTGGCGTAGGGCTTGGCGGTATCCGGCGTCTTGCCGCCGCTGAGCATGTAGGCGGTGGCACGACTCATCTCCAGGTCGCTGAGCTTGGCCTGTCCACCGTGGGCCGGCATCTTGCGCACGCCGGTGATGGCGTTCTGCGACAGCTTGTCCAGGCCCTTGGCCGCACGCGGAGCCCATTCCGCCGTGTTGCCAATGCGCGGTGCGCCATCCTTGCCGGTGCCGTGGCAGGCGATACAGACGGTCTCGACCACTTCCTTGCCGCTGCGGTCTGCCGCGAGCAGGAGGGACGGAGTCAACAGCAGGGCGCCGAGGGCGACGCGGGTACGCAGAGGGGTGATCATCGGAGGTCTCCAGAGCGATGGGTCGGGGAATGGAGAAACTATACCGCGCCCTCTCCGGGCGGGACCAGTACACTGCGGGGCGATGACTGCCCAATTCTCCCGTTCCGCTCCGCTGGCCGATGCCTTTCTCGGCGCTGCACAACTCGTCGCCGCCGTGATCGCCGGCCGCAATCTCGACGTCTCCCTAGCCAATGCCGGCTACACCGGCGTCACCCGTGCTGCCGTCATGGACCTGGCCTGGACAACCCTGCGCGCCTTTAGTCGTGGCGATTTCATCCTCTCGCGCCTGATGGCGAAACCGCTCAAGGATGAGACGGCGCGCGGCCTGCTGCTGACGGCCCTGGCCCGGCTCGAAGCGAGGCCGGAAGACGCCCACACCACCGTCGATCAGGCCGTCACCGCCGCCGCGCGGATTGCCGGCGGGCGCTACAAGGGCGTGGTCAACGGCGTACTGCGCAGCTTCCTGCGTCAGCGTGAGGAATTGCTGACCGGCCTCGACGGGGTCGCCCGATGGCAGCATCCGGCCTGGTGGATCGCCCGCTTGCGCAAGGATCATCCGCAGGAATGGGAGGCCATTCTCGCCGCCGGCAATCAGCATCCGCCGATGAGTCTGCGGGTGAATCATCGCCGTGTCACCAGCGCCGACTTTCTTGCGCAACTCGCCGTCGCCGAGATCGCCGCCCGGCCATTGGACAGCGGCGCCCTGCGTCTCGACAAGCCGCTGCCGGTCGAGCGCATCCCCGGTTTTCGCGAAGGCCTGTGTTCGGTGCAGGATGCCGGCGCGCAAGCCGCCGCCGGCCTGCTCGACCTGCGCGAGAGGCAGCGCGTGCTCGACGCCTGCGCCGCCCCCGGCGGCAAGGCCGCGCACATCCTGGAGACGGCGGCGCTCGATTTGCTAGCGCTGGACGCCGAGGCATCGCGGACTGCGCGCATTCGCGAGAACCTCGATCGCCTCGGCCTCGCCGCCACCATCCAGGTGGCCGACGCGCGCCACGTCGATGCCTGGTGGGACGGTCGTCCTTTTGAGCGCATCCTTGCCGACGTGCCCTGTTCCGCCTCCGGTGTCGTCCGTCGCCATCCCGATGCCAAGTGGCTGCGCCGCGAAACCGACATCGCCGGCTTCGCCGCCAGCCAGCGGGAGATTGTCGATGCCCTGTGGCGCACCCTCGCGCCCGGTGGCAAAATGCTTTATGCCACTTGTTCGGTATTCCGCGAGGAAAACGAAAACCAGATCGACGCCTTTGCCGCGCGCCACCCCGACGCCCGGTTGCTCACCACCCTGACCCTGCTCCCCGATGCCGACCACGACGGCTTTTATTACGCGCTGCTGCAAAAGACTTGAGCATCTGCTGCTGGCGGCCGTGCTGCTGCTGGCAACGCTGGCCCATGCTGGCAGCATCGAGCCGAAGCGTGCCGCGCTGACTCCTGGCGACGACGGCTACACGCTCTCCGCCGAATTCAGCGTCGAGCTCGGCAACCGCCTCGAAGATGCCGTGACCCGGGGGGTCCCGCTCTACTTCAACCTCGAATTCGTCCTCGAACGCGGTCGCAAATACTGGGTGAACGAACACATCGCCACCCGTACCCTCAATTACCGCCTGGCCTACAGCAGCCTCATGCGGCAGTACCGTCTTTCCACCGGCAGCCTGCATCAGAACTTTGGCAGCCTGGCCGAAGCCTTGCGCGTGATCGGTCGCATCTCCGCCCTGCCGGTGGTCGACAAGGGCCTGCTGAAATCCGGCGAGGCCTACGAGGCCGTTGTGCGTCTGTCGCTGGATCGCAGCCAGTTGCCCAAGCCCTTCCAGGTCGACGCGATGACCGACCGGGATTGGCACGTGGAGACGAAAGCCCTGCGCTGGCAGTTCGTCGCGCCGGCACCATGAGGATTGCCTTAGCGGTCGCGGCGGCGCTCGGCGCCATCCTGCTCTTCCTGCTGGCTTCCGCTTCCGCCAATACGGCGCTTTTCGCCCAGCACTATCCCTGGCTGCTGGCCATCAATGGACTTGCTGCGCTGGCCTTGCTGGTCCTCGTCGGCATGCAGTTGATGCGCCTGCGCCGCGACTATCGCAGCGGTGTTTTCGGCTCGCGACTGAAGTCGCGTCTGCTGCTGACGCTGGCGCTGATGGCCGTTCTGCCCGGTGCGCTGGTGTATGGCGTGTCGATGCAGTTCGCGGTGAAGAGCATCGATTCGTGGTTCGATGTGCGCGTCGATACGGCCCTCGAAGGCGGACTCAATCTCGGCCGCAGCGTGCTCGACACGCTCCAGGCCGAACTGCTCGACAAGGCGCGCGGCGCGGCCCTCGAACTCGGTGATGGCAGTTTCGTCAGCGGCTCCCGCCTCAATCGCCTGCGTGAGCTGGCCGGCGCCCAGACGGCAGCGCTGTTGACCACCTCCGGCCAGGTGTTGGCCAGCAGTTCCGGCGAGATGGGCAATCTGCTGCCGCCGCTGCCAAGTCCTGGCCTGTTGCGCACGGCGCGGGGCGGTCGCGGCATGGCTGCGGTGGGCGATGCGGAAGGCGGCGGCCTGCTGTTGCGCGCCCTGGTCCCGGTTTCTGGCGGCCTGTCGCTGGAGCCGCGCATCCTGCAATTCACCCAGGCGGTACCGACGCAGATCGCGAAAAGTGCCGAGAGTGTCGAGGCTGCGCATCGCGATTACCAGGAGCTGCAACTGGGCCGTATCGGTCTCAAGCGCATCTACACCATGACATTGACGCTGGCGCTGCTGCTGGCACTGTTCGCCGCTGTGGCCCTGGCCTTCTTCCTCGCCGAGCGCCTGGCGCGGCCGCTGCTGATCCTGGCCGAGGGCACGCAGGCGGTGGCTGCCGGCGATTTCACACCGCGCGCCACCGTGGAAGGCAATGACGAACTCGGTGTGCTGACCCATTCCTTCAACAGCATGACCCAGCAGCTCGGCGAGGCCCGCGCCCAGACCGAACACCACCGCGCCGAGGTGGAAGCGGCGCAGGCCTACCTGGAAAGCGTGCTGGCCAACCTCTCCGCCGGCGTGCTCGCCTTCGATCTGCGCTTTCGCCTGCGCGCCGCTAATCGAGGAGCCTTGAACATCCTGCGCGATGAACTCGACGGTTTTGAAAAACTCGCCGTGCAGGATTGGCCCCGCCATGAAACCCTGGCCGGCTCGATACTCGAAGGCTTCGCCCGGCGCGGCGGCGAATGGCAGGAGCAGCTTGAGATCCCCCGTCCCGACGGTATCCCGCAGGCCCTGCTGGTGCGCGGCACGGCGCTGCCGGCGGCCGGCGGCGGCGGCTATGTGGTGGTCTTCGACGACATCACCCAGCTCATTGCCGCCCAGCGCTCCGCTGCCTGGGGCGAAGTGGCGCGGCGCCTCGCCCATGAGATCAAGAACCCGCTGACACCGATCCAGCTTTCCGCCGAGCGCTTGCAGATGAAGCTCGCCGACCGCCTCGACGACGCCGGTCGCGAACTGCTGCTGCGCTCCACCAATACGATCGTGAACCAGGTCGAGGCCATGAAAAACATGGTCAATGATTTCCGCGACTACGCCCGTACGCCGCCGCCGCAGCTGGTGTCGGTTGATCTCGATGCCCTCGTTGCCGACGTGCTGGCCCTGTACGAGAATGCCAAGGCGCCGGTCGCCGTCTCGCCAGCGCCGACTTTGCCGCCGGTCAAGGCCGATCCCAACCAGTTGCGTCAGGTGCTGCACAACCTGCTGGCCAACGCCCAGGACGCGCTGGCCGAGGTCGCCGATGCCCGCATCACGCTGACCACTGCCTTCGACGACCAACGTGCCCGGCTGACCCTGAGCGACAACGGCCCCGGCTTTCCGCCGCAGATCCTGTCGCGGGCCTTCGAGCCCTACGTCACGACCAAGGCCAAGGGCACCGGCCTGGGCCTGGCCATCGTCAAGAAAATCATGGATGACCACGGCGGCGAAATCCGCCTGGCCAACAACCCCGGTGGCGAGATCAGCCTGTGGCTGCCCCTCGCCAAGCCCGGCGCATCAACAGGAGCATAGACATGCCGAAAATTCTGGTCGTCGACGATGAAATGGGTATCCGCGAGCTGCTCTCGGAAATCCTCCGCGACGAAGGTCACGACGTCGAACTGGCCGAGCATGCCGCCGCCGCCCGAGCCGCCCGCGAGGCCGCCCGTCCCGATCTGGTGTTGCTCGACATCTGGATGCCCGACACCGACGGCATCACCCTGCTCAAGGAGTGGGCCGGCAACGGCCAGCTCAACATGCCGGTGGTGATGATGTCCGGCCACGCCACCATCGACACGGCGGTCGAGGCGACCAAGATCGGCGCCCTGGATTTCCTCGAAAAGCCCATCGGCATGCAGAAGCTGCTGTCGGCGGTGAAGAAGGCGCTGGAGCGCGGTGTTCGCCCTGGCGAAGGCGGTCTTTCATTGGCGGCCTTCGCCCGCCCCGGCCCCCTGCGTGACATCAAGAAGCGTCTCGACCAGATGCTGGCCAAGAGCCGCCTGCTGCTGCTGCGCTCCGCCCCCGGCGGCATCGTCGAACTGGTGGCGCGCAGCGCCCAGGTGGCGGGCAAACCCTGGCTCGACCTGGCCCACGATCCGAACCCGCTGAGCCTGGAAGTGCTCGAACGTGCCAGCGGCGGCGTGCTCTGGTGCGAGGAGCTGGCGCGCCTGACCCGTCTGCAACAGAAGAATCTTCTGTTCGCCGCCGAGCGTCTCGACAAGTTCAATTTGCGCCTGCTTGCCGCCACCACCCATTCCGGTGCCGAACTGGTGGCTCTGGGCTGGGATGAAGTCGGTCTCACCCGTCTATTCGACACGGCTCTCGGCGTGCCGGGCCTCGCCGATCTCAAGGACGAGGTGCCCGACATTGCCGCCCATCTGCTGACCCAACTGGCAGAGAGCGAGGAGGTGTCCTTGCGCCGTTTCTCCAGTGCGGCGCTCAATGCCCTGCGCCAGCATGCCTGGCCCGGCGGCTTCGGCGAGTTGCGTGGTGCCGTCAAGTCGCTGGCTCTGGCAGCGCTGGGCGAGGAGATCGGTGAGGATGACGTGCATCGTCTGCTGGCCCCGGCCGGTGAGACCGAATTACTGCCCGCCGGACTCGCTCCCGAGGTCATTGACCTGCCTTTGCGCGAAGCTCGCGAAGCCTTCGAACGCATGTACTTCGACTATCACCTGAAAAAAGACGGCGGCAACATGACGCGACTGGCGGAGAAGACCGGGCTGGAACGTACCCATCTCTATCGCAAGCTCAAGGACCTGGGGCTAAGGGGATAAAGGGATGAAAATCGTCATCCTCGGCGCCGGCCAGGTCGGCGCTTCCGTGGCGGAAGCGCTGGCGTCGGAAGCCAACGACATCACCATCGTGGACCAGAACGGCGCCTATCTGTCCCAGCTCGCCGACCGCCTCGACGTGCGCACGGTGACCGGCAATGCGGCCCTGCCATCGGTATTGGCCACCGCCGGTCTCGACGATGCCGACATGCTGGTGGCGGTAACGCAATCGGATCAGACCAATCTGGTCGCCTGCCGTATCGCGCGCAGCCTGTTCAACACACCGACCCGCATTGCCCGCCTGCGTTCGGCGGACTTTCTTGAGGACGAGCGCCTGCTGGCCGAGGAAAATTTCGCGGTCAGTCACGCCATCTGCCCAGAGCAGGAGATCACCGACTACATCCAGCGTCTGATCGAGTTTCCCGAGGCGCTCCAGGTACTGGAGTTCGCCGAGGGGCGTGTCACCCTGGTGTGCGTGCGTGCCTATGAAGGCGGGCTGCTCGTCGGCAAACCGATACGTGCCATGCGCGAACACCTGCCATCTGGTGTCGATGCCCGCATCGCCGCCGTCTTTCGCGACCATCAGCCACTGGAGCCGGAGGGTGGCACCATCATCGAGGCCGGCGACGAAGTCTTTCTGCTCGCCGCCAGCGAACATATCCGCTCGGTCATGTGCGAATTGCGTCGCATGCTGAAGCCGGTGAAGCGGATCATGATCGCCGGCGGCGGCAACATCGGTTCGCGGGTGGCTGGTGCCTTGGAGAGCGACTATCAGGTCAAGATCCTCGAACGCGACGGCGCCCGCGCGGAACTGGTGGCCGGGCGCCTGAGCAGCACGCTGGTACTGCACGGCGAGGCCACGGACGAGACCCTGCTGGCCCAGGAGAACATCGACGAGATGGACATGTTCCTCGCCCTGACCAATGACGACGAAGACAACATCATGGCCGCGTCGCTGGCCAAACGCCTGGGCTGCAAGCGCGTGCTGGCGTTGATCAATCGCCGCGCCTATGCCGACATGGTGCAGGGCGGTCCCATCGATATCGGCCTGTCGCCGGCCCAGGTCTCCATCGGTTCGCTGCTGGCTTTTGTCCGCCGTGGCGATGTGGTGCGGGTGCACAGCCTGCGCCGGGGTGCGGCCGAGGCGCTGGAGCTGATCGTGCATGGCGACCGCGACACTTCCAAGGTGACCGGCCGCCGCATCAACGAACTGCCGACGATCAAGGGTGCCCGCATCGCTGCCATCGTCCGTCAGGGAGCACCGGCTGTACGTTATCAGGACGGTCTGCCGACCAATACCTCGGGGCACCATGTGATCATTCCCCACCACGATACGGTGGTGGAAGAGGGCGACCACGTCATCATCTTCTGCACCCGCAAGTCGCAAGTGCCACAGGTGGAAAAACTGTTCCAGGTCAGCGCCGGATTTTTCTGATGTTCTATCGCCTGCTCCCGGTCAGCCACGTCCTCGGCGCCATGCTGATGTTCTTTAGCATCACTTACCTGATGCCCATCGCTGGCGCCCTGATCTTCGACGACGGCACCCTGGTCGACTTCGTTGACGCGATGCTGATTGCACTGGGCAGCGGGTTCATCCTCTGGTTCGGCACCCGCCGCCACAAGCGGGAACTCAAGCCGCGCGACGGCTTCCTGCTGGTGACGCTGGCCTGGATATTGATGGCCGCCATCGCCACGGTGCCGCTGCTGCTGGTCATCGACGGGCTATCTTTCACCGACGCCTTCTTCGAGACCATGTCCGGCTTGACCACGACCGGCGCGACCACCCTGAGCGGCCTGGAAAAACTGCCGCCCTCGATCAATCTCTGGCGCCACGAACTGAACTGGCTGGGTGGCATGGGCATCATCGTGCTGGCCGTGGCCATCCTGCCCCTGCTCGGTGTCGGCGGCATGCAGCTTTACAAGGCCGAGACGCCCGGGCCGATGAAGGACGCGAAGCTGACGGCACGCATCGCCGACACCGCCAAGGCTCTCTGGCTGGTGTATTTCGCCATCACCGTGGCCTGCATCCTGGCCCTGCGCGCGGTTGGCATGAACTGGTTCGACGCCATCTGCCATGCCTTCGCCACCCTGTCCCTGGGTGGATTTTCCACCTACGATTCGAGCGTCGGCCAGTTCAATTCGCCGGCCATTGAGGCCGTGCTGATCTTCTTCATGATGGTGGCTGGCATCAACTTTGCCACCCACTTCGTGGCCTGGCGCGGCCGCTCACTGCGGACCTACTGGAGCGACACCGAAGCCAAGGCCTTCGTCGCCCTGATCGCCAGCAGTACCCTGATCTGCACCGTTTATCTATATGCGAAGGGCACCTACCCCGACTTCCCGACCACCCTCCGTCATGTCTCCTTCAACCTGGTGTCGATTGCCACCGACAGCGGTTTTGCCAGTCAGGACTACGACAAGTGGCCGATTTTCGTTCCGCTGTGGATGCTCTTCCTGTCCTGCATCTCGGTCAGCTCCGGTTCCACCGGCGGCGGCATCAAGATGATCCGTACCCTGATCCTCGCCCAGCAGGGGCTGCTCGAATTGAAGCGTCTGGTCCATCCCCAACTCGCCGCTCCGCTGCGTGTGGGGCGCACGGCAATTTCGCGGCAGATCGCCGGCGCCGTGCTCGGTTTCATCTTTCTCTACATACTGGCCGTGGGCGAGCTGAGTTTCTTCCTCATCGCCTCGGGGCTGGATTTCACCTCCTCGATCACCGCCATCGTCGCCTGCATCAACAACGCCGGCCCGGGCCTCAACGTCGTCGGCCCGGCGCAGAATTACGCGCCGCTGACGGACTTCCAGACCTGGGTGTGCACCTTCGCCATGCTGCTCGGGCGTCTGGAGGTGCTGTCGGTGTTCGTGCTGTTTACACCGGCCTTCTGGCGCAGATGAGCCGGCCGCCGGTGCGATAATCGAGGTTTTCCGCAACGGAGCGCCCCATGGCCCGCCCCAAGAACGACACCTTCCTTCGCGCCCTGCTGCGCGAGCCCGTGGACTACACCCCCGTCTGGCTGATGCGCCAGGCCGGTCGCTACCTGCCGGAATACTGCGAGACCCGCCGCCGCGCCGGCAGCTTCCTCAATCTGTGCAAGAACCCGCAGCTGGCCTGCGAGGTCACCCTGCAACCCCTGGCGCGCTACGAACTGGACGCTGCCATTCTGTTCTCCGACATCCTCACCGTGCCGGACGCCATGGGCCTGGGCCTGTATTTCGCCGAGGGCGAGGGGCCGAAGTTCGAGCGGCCCTTGCGCGACGAGTGGGAAATCCGCGACCTCACCGCGCCCGATCCCTACCAGCACCTGCGCTACGTCATGGACGCCGTGGCCGAGATCCGCCGCGCCCTGGACAACTCCGTGCCCCTGATCGGCTTCTCCGGCAGCCCCTGGACGCTGGCCTGCTACATGGTCGAGGGCGGTTCCTCGGACGACTACCGCACGGTCAAGACCATGCTCTACGACCGCCCCGACCTGATGCACCGCATCCTCGATGTCACCGCCCAGTCGGTGACCAGCTATCTCAACGCCCAGATCGAATCCGGCGCCCAGGCCGTGATGATCTTCGACTCCTGGGGCGGCGCCCTGTCCCACGCGGCCTACAAGGAATTCTCGCTGGCCTACATGCAACGCATCGTCGCCGGCTTGAAGCGTGAGCACGACGGCGAGCGTGTGCCCTGCATTGTGTTCACCAAGGGCGGCGGGCAGTGGATCGAATCCATTGCCGATATCGGTTGCGATGCCATCGGCCTCGACTGGACCACGGATCTGGGCGAGGCCCGGCGCAAGGTCGGCGACCGTGTTGCATTGCAAGGCAACTTCGATCCGATGGCGCTTTTCGCTTCGCCGGAAGCGGTGGCGGCGGAAGCCCGCCGCGTGCTGGACAACTATGGAACCGGCAGCGGCCATGTCTTCAATCTGGGTCACGGCATCAATCAATTTACCCCGCCGGAAAACGTCGAAGTTCTGGTTGACACCGTGCACAGCCACAGCCGGCGCGGGTCGGCGCGGAGCTGATTTCTTCCGGGCAGCAGGGGCGCGGCACGCGCGCCACCTATGCCCGGAAAAGGCCGTCCCGCAAGGCTTGCCGCAGATGCGAAAAAACCCCTTCCGGTGTTGACTTATTCACAGAAATCCGTAGGACAGCGCAAGTCCTTAGCTTAGAAGGGGTATTTTCATGTCGGCCTTGCACTCTGTTGTTTATAAACAGTTTTTTTCTGGTCAAATATTGCGCAAAGATGAAAATCACCTTGCCGCACGGTCACTTAGGCCTATCCAGCAAGCCTTATTCACAAAGTTATCCACAGAAATTGTGAGTAATCTATTTTCTCTTTTGCGGCAATGGCTTGGCGCTGAATGTCAAGAAAGCATTGAGCTTGTGCCGGCAAGCGACTGACGCAGCATGAGCATTGTCCGCGTTGCCCTCGATATCCCGCTGCCGAGGCTTTTTGACTATCTGGCGCCGGATTCCACCGAAAGTGATATCGGTCTGCGGGTGACCGTGCCATTCGGCAGGGGTTCCAAGGTGGGGGTCATCGTCGCCTGTCTTGTCAGCAGCGAGCAGCCGGTGGACAAGCTCAAGGCGGTGACGGAAATCCTCCGCGACATGCCGCCATTGCCGCCCGAGTGGCTGGCCCTGTGCGAGTTCTGCGCGCGCTATTACCAGACGCCGCTGGGCGAGGTGACCTCCTTCGCCCTGCCGCCGATGTTGCGACGCGGCAAGTTGCCGCGCCGGAGCAAGGCCGTCGCCGTCTCGCCAGCGCCGACTTTTCCGACCTTGCCCGATTTGCTGCCCGAACAGGCCGCCGCCGTCGCCGCCATCACCGGCGCCCAGGGCTTCCACACTTTCCTGCTCCACGGCATCACCGGCAGCGGCAAGACCGAGGTCTATCTGCGCGCCATTGCCGCCGTCCTCGAACAAGGCGGCCAGGCCCTGATGCTGGTGCCCGAGATCGCGCTGACGCCGCAACTCGAAGGCCGTGTCGCCGCACGCTTTCCTGGCACGCGCATCGTCTCCGCCCACAGCGGCATCGCCGACGCCGCCCGCGCCCGGGGCTTCCTCGACGCCATGGAGGGCCGTGCCGACATCGTGCTCGGCACCCGCCTGTCGGTCTTCCTGCCGCTACCGCGCCTGCGCCTGATCGTAGTGGACGAGGAGCACGATGCCTCCTTCAAGCAGCAGGACGGCCTGCGTTATTCCGCCCGCGACGTCGCCATCTGGCGCGCCCATCAGAACGATGTGCCCATCGTGCTCGGTTCCGCCACACCCTCGCTGGAGACTTTCCACCACGCCGCCAGCGGCCGCTATGGCCTGCTCGAACTGACCGAACGGGCGGTCGCCGAGGCACCGCCCGTGGTGCGCGTGATCGACACCCGACGTGAAAAACTCCAGGACGGCATGAGTGCCGGCTTGCTTGCTGCCCTCGGCCAGCGCCTGGAACGCGGCGAGCAGAGCCTGGTCTTCCTCAACCGGCGCGGCTACGCCCCGGTGCTGGCCTGCCCGCCCTGCGGCTGGATTTCCCATTGCCAGCGCTGCGCCGCCAACCTCGTCGTCCATCTCGCCGACCGCCGCCTGCGCTGCCATCACTGCGGCTTCGAGACGCCGATTCCACGTGCCTGTCCTGATTGCGGCAACATCGACCTCCAGCCCTTTGGCCGTGGCACCCAGCGCCTGGAAGCGACGCTGACCGAGCGCTTTCCCGAGGCCCGCATCCTGCGCGTGGATCGCGATTCCGCCAGCACGCCGGGCAAGTGGCAGGCCCTGCTCGACACCATCCACAAGGGCGAGGCCGACATCCTTGTCGGCACCCAGATGCTCTCCAAGGGCCATGACTTCCCGATGCTCACCCTGGTCGGCGTGGTCGGTGCCGATGCCGCACTGTTCGCTGCCGACTTCCGCGCCCCGGAGCGGCTCTTTGCCCAGCTCATGCAGGTCGGCGGCCGCAGCGGCCGCGCCGAGCTGCCCGGCGAGGTGCTGATCCAGACCGAGTACCCGGATCACCCGCTGTATCGCGCCCTGGTGGACCACGACTATTCCGGTTTTGCTCGCAGCCAGCTTGACGAGCGCCGCATCGCCGGCTTCCCGCCCTTCAGCTTCCAGGCCATGCTGCGCGCCGAAGCGCGGGAGATGAGCCAGTCCCTGGAGTTTCTCGCCGCCGCCCGTACGCTGGCCGAAGCCATGTTGAAAACTGCGGCCGACGAGCGCGTGATGCTCTACGACCCTGTGCCCATGCGCATGCAGCGCCTGATGACCCTGGAGCGTGGCCAGTTGCTGGTGGAATCGCAGAGCCGCCCGGCGCTACAGGGTTTCCTCGCGGCGTGGATGGATCAGATTTACAGTTTGAAGATGCCCGCCGGCCTGCGCTGGCATCTGGACGTGGACCCGCTGGAGTTTTAAGTCGCCGTATCCGTACGGGTGGCGAGTACTTCATCGACCCGGTTGTGGTCCATGTCCACTACCTCGAACTCCCATTCGCCATAGCGGAATTTCTCGGCGCGCTTGGGAATCTTGCCCATGTGGGCGACCACGAAGCCGCCTACCGTGTGGTACAGCGCCTGCGTCTCCCCGGCCAGGCTGGCGAGTCCGAGTTTTTCCGCCAGTTCGTCGATGGGCAGCAGGCCGTCCAGTAGCCAGGAGCCATCGTCGCGTTGCACCGCCAGCGCCAGGGCCGGGTCGTCGGCCCCCGGCATCATGCTGCCGGCCATGGTCTGGAACAGGTCGCTCATGGTCACCACGCCATCGGTCACGCCGAATTCGTTGACCACCAGCGCAAAGTCGGTGCTGTGCTCGCGAAAGGTCCGCAGCAATTCCATCAGAGTCAGCGACTCGGGCACATACAGCGGAAGCGTCGTCGGCAGATCGACGAAGCTCAGTTCGCCGGCCAGCGCCGCGCGCAGCAGGCTGCGACTTTCGGCCAGACCGACCACTTGTTGCAGGTTGCCCCGGCAGATCGGATAGCGACCGTGGGGCCGTTCGCGCAGGACGTGCAGGTTTTCGTTGTGGGAGCGATCGATATCGATGAAGGCGACATCCTTCAGCGGAGTCATCACGGCGGCGATGTGTCGGTCCTCCAGCAGGAATATGTTGCCGAGCAGGTGGCTCTCCTCGGGCGCGATGGCGCCCGAGCGCTCGCCCTCGCCGACCACCGCCAGAATGTCCTCGATGCCAGTGACTTCCGGCGCCGAGCGGAAGGGCAGCAGCTTGAGCACCATGTCCGCCGACCAGGACAGCAGGCGGATCGCCGGCGCCAGCACGCGGATGAAGCCTTCCATGAAGGGCGCGACCAGACTGGCCACCTGTTCCGGGTAGGCCAGGGCGATGCGCTTGGGCACGATTTCACCGAAAACGATGGCGAAGGCGGTCACCACCACTACTGTCGTCGTGATCGCCACCTCGGCGCGGATCGGTGCCAGCAGCGGCAGCGAGACCTCGATGAATTGCTCGATATGGCCGGCCAGGGCGCTTTCGCCGAAGATGCCGGCGAGCAGGCTGGCCGCCGTCAAGCCGGTTTGCGTGGCGGCGATGAAGCGCGAGGGCATCGCCTTGATCCGCAGCGCCCGGCTGGCGGATTGGTTGCCGGCATCCACCAGCACTTGCAGGCGTGAGCGGCGCGACGAAGCCAGGGCCATTTCGGCCAGGGCAAAAAAGCCACACGTCAGGATCAGCAGGACGAGTATCACTAGCGAGTTCATTCCGCCATCCTAAACGAGTGGTCGATCCCTATCCCGCAGATACCACAGCCAGCTTGCCACTTGCGCCATCAGCAGGCCGCCGAAAGTGATTTGGTAGGCGCTGCGGGCATCATGGCCGGCGGCCTGCAAGGCATCGACGGCGGCACCGAAACCCCACTGGATGCCGAAGGCGCCGACGAAGACCATCAGGTTCAGCGCCGTGTTCACCCGTCCGGCGAGGCTGCCCGTGTAGTGGGCTTGAAGCAGGGCATAGGCGAGATTGCCAACCGAGAAGACGAAGCCGTAGAAACACCACAGGGGCTCGCTGGGGCCGATGCCGGCGACGATGCAGAAGGTGGCGGCGAGTCCCAGGCCCATGCCGACCTGGAGCAGGCGTTCGGCGGAAATGCCGCGTCGGGCCAGCGGCGCCACGCCGATGGCGAGGGTGATGAAGCCGATCAGCATGCCGCCGCCCATCAGCAAGAGATGGTGGGCAGCGGCGGCCCGGTCCAGTCCCGAGAAATTGATCAGCCAAGGCACGGCCCAAAGCCCTTGCAGGGCGACAAAGCCGCCGATCACCAGCGTCGATTGCGGCGCGTAGCGCCAGAAGGCGCGGCTCTTGAGCACGCCGACGAGGCCGGCGAGTTGCTGTGCCAAGGGTTCCACTTGGGCGCTGCCGGGTTTTTCCGGCGTCGTGAATACCGCTACGGCGGCGGCCACGCCGGCCACGGCGAGAACGATGAAGACCGCGCGCCAGCCGAACTGGGGAATCGCCCAGGCCAAGGGTGTCGAAGCGGTCAGCGCGCCGAGGCCGCCAGCGGCCATGATCGCGGCATTGAGCGAGGCCTGGCGGGCGACGCCGAACCACTGGCCGAAGGCCTTGAAGGCGGCCATCAGGCAGGCCGAGACGCCAAGGCCGATGAGGGCGCGGCCGATGACGAGCTCGGTCAGCGAGGTACCGACAGCGAAGCTGCCGCAGCCGGCGGCGGCGATCAGCAGCAATACGGCTTCAACGCGGCGTGGGCCGTAGCGGTCCAGCGCGATGCCGAGCGGCAGTTGCACGGCGCCGAAGGCCAGCAGGTAGGCGCTGGTGAGCAGGCCGAGATCGGCGGCGCCGACGCCGAGTTCGCGCGTGAGTTCGGGTGCGATCACCGCATTCACGTTGCGCAGGAAATACGAGAAGTAGTAGCCCGCCGCGAAGGGCAGGAAGATGCGCAGCCAGAGATTCATCGGTTCAGCTCGGTGGATTGGACAGCGGATTCCTGCGCAGCCAGTCGGCGCGCTCTTCGAGCTTGCGCCGCTTGTCGGGCGCGAGGCCGGGTGCGGCGATGATGCGGGCGAGGCGTTCCGGGGACGGGCGTGCCTCGTTCTTCAGACTCCAGTAATCGGCCAGCGTTACCGCTCCTTCGGGGCGATGCACGAGGCGCAGCGCATCGCCGGCAGCAATGTCGCCGGGCGTAATGACGCGGAAATACCAGCCGGTGAGCCCATGCAGCGCGACGTAGGAGGCGACGCCATCGACGCCGGTGCGATGGTCGATCTTCCAGCAGGGCGCGCGGGGTTGCGAGACTTCGACGAGGGCGTTGCCGATGGCGTAGCGGTCGCCGAGGCAGACCGCATCCTCGACCATTCCCCGCGTCGAAATGTTTTCGCCGAGGCCGCCGGGAAACAGATTCTGCGCATCGGGAAAGGCAGCGGCGAGGCGCGCGTAATGCTCGGCCGGGTAGAGGTGCAGCGCCTTCTCTGCGCCGCCATGGACGTCGGGGTCGGCGTGGGCGTCGCCGCTCAGGCCCTTGATGCCGAGATGGCAGAGGCCGGTGACCGGTGATTTGACGATGGCACTGCTGCGACTGTCATTGGCCAGCCGCGCGATGGCGCCAACGAAGACGGCGTCGATGAGCGTGCTCATGGCGACAGGGGCCATAGCCAGGCGGCGCCGCGCACGCCGGAGGAATCGCCATGGCGGTGCTTCACCAGCTTCGTCGCCACCGTGTCGGAGAACACATGCTGGCCCCACAGACGTGGCACGTTTTCGTACAAGCGGTCGATGTTGGAGACGCCGCCGCCAAGGACGATCACGTCCGGGTCGAGCAGGTTGATGACGCCGGCGAGCGATCTCGCCAGGCGCGTTTCGTAGCGTTGCATGGCATCCTCCGATTCGGCGCCACCGTCCGCCGCCAGCGCCGGGCCCGAGAGATAGGTCTCGATGCAGCCCTTGCGCCCGCAGTAGCAGAGCGTCTTGTGATGTTCGCCCGGGAGCGGGTTATGGCCCCATTCACCGGCGATGGCATTGGCGCCGGTGAGTGGCCTGCCGTCGATGACGATGCCGCCACCGACACCGGTGCCGAGAATGACGCCGAAGACCACGCGGGCACCTGCCGCCGCGCCATCGGCCGCTTCGGACAGGGCGAAGCAGTTGGCGTCGTTGGTCAGGCGCACCGGGCGGCCGAGGGCCGCTTCGAGATCGGCGCGCAAGGGCTTACCGATCAGCCAGGTGGAGTTGGCGTTCTTGATCAGGCCGGTGGCGAGGGATTCGGCGCCGGGAATGCCGACGCCAACACTGGCCGCCGTCCCACCAGAGCCGACTTTTCGTTCTGTCGCTGCGACCAGATTTGCAATTGCTGCCACCGTCGCCGGATAGTCGTCACGCGGCGTGGCGACACGCTCTCGCAGCAAGACCGCGCCTTCGTCGCCGAGGGCGATGACTTCGATCTTGGTGCCGCCGAGGTCAATTCCGATGCGCATCCATTAGCTCATTCATTGGTCCAAGTTTGGCTCATTCCTCTTGCGCAGTTAATGTGTAACTACTTGAAAAATAGGATCCGAGAAATTTGTACCTGCTTGTTTGGCTCATTTTGATCATGCAATAGAAGGGGATTCGAGAAGTTTTGAGCCAAATGAAAATGCATCATTTCCCAAGTAGCAACTGGTAGCGAGCCCCATTCAACTTGCCTTCCATGCGTACTACGGAAAGGGCTACCAGTTCCGTCAATGCCCGCTTAAGCTGAGAACGTTTTACTTCGGGGCCGATACGGCTGCTGATCTCGCCAATTTTTGAATGCGGGTAGCGCCGCAAATCCTCTCGTATCAGTTCCATCAACCGGTGTGGCTCTATTCGCAACAAGGTGGTGGGAAGTTTCAAATTTGCACCACGCAGTAAATCTGGATCGACAAAGTAGCGGGTTGCTTGGGTACGTCCAACACTTTTCACCAGTGCCAGCATTTGCAATCGCCCCAACCAAACTGCCAGTTCCTGTGCTCCCTCGGTCTCCAGCGCCATGCCTAATTCCCGTGCGGTCATGCCTTCCGTCTGCGCCAACACACCGAGGGTGATGCGTTCCCGTTGAGTTAGTTGGAATCGCTCGTCCGCTTCCGTCAGCAGGTGCATTACCTCGGGTTTGGCTATACGACGCTGAATCGTGACCCTGACCCAGTCAGTGCCCTCTTCTGGCACGGGCGCCGGACGGCCCTGCGACAACAAACGGTCGTAGATCAGGTCAAATCCGCTGCCCTCGCGCTCCATGAGACCGAGGTCGTGAAATACGCGTGCCAAACCATCGTTGCGACGACGGCTGGCATGCAGGATATTCCGTGGCGTGACCCCGAGAGGCAAGCGGCCAGGGTTAACCACCACTAAGCGATCAGGGTATAGGTTGAGATAAATGTCGCCTTGTTGGGTGTAGGGCCTATGCACCAAGGCATTGACTAACAGCTCGCGCACAACCTTTTCGTCATAGGCCGGCACGCTGCGCCGATACAAACCTTCGGCAATCTCGTAGCTTTCGCGAAAATCCGGCACCTCCCGCCAGATCGCATCCACCAATTCGACAGGGGAGAGCGAGCAATCGTCCCAAACCCACTTGTTAACCTTTTTGCCCTGTTCGTCGTACTTGATCGCCTGTACCAGAGGCGCTGTGCCAAGTGCCCGCCGGTCGGTGGCTGTGCCGAGAAGGAGCACGCCTAAGCGGGTCAGCGAGGTACCTGCGGCCAAGCCGTAATGGGTCAGCAACTCATCAGAACTTTTCTCTTTGACCGAATCTTTCACCCGGTCGGAGGCGCCGATCTCTTGAACGAAACGTGCAAGCTTGTCTGAGGCAGCGGAATTGCGCGGAACTTCGCTATTCATCGCCTCCCACGGGCGCCCTGGCCGTTCGTTGGCCAAGCGCAGCACATCATCACCAGTGACTGGCTGGCAAGTATCACTTACACGGAGAAAATATCGCCCATCACATGTCGATGCCACGCCAGCTGATCGGTCAATGGCGAGATCGATGAACTCGCCACCATTGGTTGCGCGCTGCAAACTTGGTAAAACCTGTACATTGATAGTCAGTTCACCGATGCGTTTGCGCAAACTGTCCAGTAAATCCGCAAAAATTCTCTGTTCAGCAGGCGGCAAGAGTTCTCCATCCTCTATGCCGATCAGCAAATGTCCACCTGCACCATTGGCAAAACAGACGCAGTCCTTTGCTAGCGCATCCCAGTCGGCACTCTTGCCTGTGACAACGCGAAGGGACTTGCGATCAGTGTGCTGATCTTCAAGGGCCATGATTTGGGTTCGGTACGACACTTGATATCACGGCAATCATGCGCCACTGATGGTGGACAGCGCCTTCCAGTAGGCCGGCTCGACATCAGTGGTGGCGGAGGCCGCCAAGCCCGTGTCGCGCAGCAGGCCGTCGCTGAGGCCGTAGATCCAGCCATGCACCGTGAGTTCCTGACCGCGCGCCCAGGCGTCGCGCACCAGCGTGGTCTGGCAGAGATTCACCGTCTGCTCCACCACATTGAGTTCGCAGAGCCGGTCCCAGCGGGCTTCTGCATCCGGCGCGCCGTCGAGGAAGTTGCGATGCTTGTCACGCACGTCCTGGATATGTCGCAGCCAGTTGTCCACCAGGCCCAGGCGCATGTTCTCCAGCGCCGCGCGCACGCCGCCGCAGCCGTAGTGGCCGACCACCATGATGTGCCGCACCTTGAGCACGTCGATGGCGAACTGGACCACCGACAGACAGTTGAGATCGGTATGCACGACGACGTTGGCGACGTTGCGATGGACGAAGACCTCGCCGGGCAGCAGGCCGGTGATCTGGTTGGCCGGCACCCGCGAGTCGGAGCAGCCGATCCACAGATATTCCGGGTTTTGCAGATGGGCCAGCTTGTCGAAAAAGCTCGGGTCTTCGGCCCGAATGCGCTCGGCCCAGTCGCGGTTGGCGGCGAACAGCCGGGAAATGTCCTTGCTCATTTTTTGAACAGCCCCTTGAGTTTGTCCTTCACTTTTTCCTCGGCCTTCTGCTTCACTTCCTGTTTCTTTTCTTCCACCTTGGCCTTGGCCGCGTCGGCGACGAGATTGCCGAGTTCGATTTTGTAGGAGAGCTTGTCGAAGGGGCCGGTGATGCGTACCGGCACCGTCAGGCCCTTCAGGTGGTCGAGATCCTTGCCGCCCTGGCCGGCGGTGGTGCTGACCACGCTGGCCTTGGCCAGGTAGTTCATCTGGCCGTTGCCGATGTCGATGTCGCCGGCACCGGCCATGCGCAGGAAGGGCGACTTCATCGCCAGATCCTCGTTGTGGGCGACGCCGTTGGCGATCTTGAGTGAGGCGGTGAGTTCGGAGAAGTCGGTCTTGTCGCCGGCCTTGGCTTGTTGTGTCGAGTCCTGCTTGGCGCCGAGCTTGCCCTTCAGATCACGGAAGGACTGGGCGAGGTTGATGCCCTTCAGCGCGCCGTCCTTGAGGCTGAGGGAGGCGGCACCGCCGAGTGCTTTCTTCATGGCGGTGACGGTGTCGCCGCGAGTCGTCACGTCGAGAGCGACGCTGCCCTTGCCTTCGATCAGATCCTTGTCAGCCAGATCCTTCATCAGCGGATTGATGTTGATGCCGGCCAGGTTCTGCTTCACGCTCACGGCATTGCCGTTGGCGTTCAGCGACAGGCTGCCGTTGGCCGAGCCTTCGTAGAGGTTCAGCGTCAGCGGAGCGACATCGAGGCGGCCACCGGCGGCGTTGATCTTCGCGTTGAGGTTGGCGATCTTCATCTTGCTGATTTGTAGGGCGCCGATGCGGACATTGCCGCTGGCATTGAGTGCCTTGAGCGCGGAGAAGTCGAGCTTGCCTTCGGCGGCGGGCTTGGCGTCCGGCACCGGCGGCGGCAGATACTTGTCCAGGTTGAGGCGGTCGATGGCGAGGTCGATGACCAAGGCCAGGGGGGCGAATTTCGGCACGCCGAGCTTGAGGCCGATTTTCGATTCGTCGAATTGGGTATCGAGGCGCAGGTCGGCGGATTGCTTCGCCATGTCGGCGTGCAGGGCGCCGGCCAGCGGCAGTTTCACCTGCTTCATCGGCATCGCCGGATGAGCGATGTCGAGGCTGCCGGCGAGCTTGTCGAGGGCCATGGTCTGGGCGGCGACATTCACCGCCAGCGGCGATTCGAGGCGGCCCTTCACTGTGCTGTCGCCAGACTGTGCGTCAATGTCGAGGACGAATTTCGCCACCGAGAGTTTTTCCGCATTGCCTTCGACGCCGCTCAAGCTCGCAGTGGCCGTTGCCTTGCGGCCGGTGCCGGTGAGCGAGGCAGCGAGGCGAATGGATTCGCCCGTGGCCTTGTCGGGTGTGATGGCGAGTTTGGGCGCATCGATACTCAGTTCGAAATTGTCGCTGCCGCTCTTGCCCTTGGCCTTGAAGGTGACGGCATTGGCCGCGAGGCTGCGCTTGCCGGTGTCGGCCTCGACATGGCCGGTGCTGAAGTCGAGATTGGACAGGGCCGTGCTGCTGCCGCTCTTTTCGTCGCGCCAGGTGAGCTGGGCGTTGGCCAGCTTGATGCCGGCGACGTCGATGTGCAGGGGCGCGCTTTCATTCACCGTCTTGCCAGCGCCGACTTTTTTCTCGTCGCCACTACCGACCAGGTTGGCAATGTTGAGGCTGCCGTCCTTCTTCTTGATCAGCGTGGCCTTCAGGCCTTGCACGTCCACTGCTCGCACCTCCACCTGCTTGGACAGCAGCGGCATCACGGCGACGGCGACGCGGGCGGAATCGAGGGCGAGGAATTCGGTGTTGCTGTTCGGTTCGGAGAGCGTCAGCCGGCCGAGCTTGATGCCGACGTCGGGCCACAGGGAAAGCGAAAGTTCGCCGCTGATGTCGAGCTTGCGCTGGGTTTTTTCCTGCACTGCGCGAGTGATTTCGCTCTTGATTTTCGCGCCGTCGAAGAGGGTGTAAAGGGCAGCGGCGGCGACAGCGAGAATGGCCAGAAGAATGCCGATGGCAAGACCAAGGATGCGCAGTGTTTTTTTCATTATGTTTACCTCAACGTCCACCAGACCGCGACGGTGAAGATGATCACCGCGATAACGGCATACAGCGCCCAGGGGCGCTCTTTTTCCGCGTAGGGGTCGGTCAGCGCGCGCTCGGCGCCGGCGGGAAGCTGGGCGAGTTGCGTCAGCGAGGTACCGAAGGGAATGTTGATGCGCGCCCTCGCATTCACCGCCCAGCCGTTGGCGTCGAGGATCGGGCCGAGATTGCGGCTGCGCAGCTTGAACCAGGCCAGGATCACGGCGGGACCGGAGATCAGCAGCAGCAGGCCGGCAAAGGCCAGCGGCAATTGCCACCATTTGAGGGCGAACAGGCCGGTGGCCACCGAGGCCAGGGCGCCGCCGATGGCGCCGAGGGCGAGACCGATGGCGGCGAAGATGCCGGCGAACTTGCCGACATCGAAGGCTTGTTGAGCGGGCGGCTTGGCGGGCGCATCTACCTTCTTCGCCGTATCGACGGCAGCCTCCGCGAGCTTGGTTTCGACGCCGGTGGCCTTGCTGGCAGCGAGCTTCTGCAACTGTTCACCGACCATGCGCGCCAGTTTCTTGTAGGGCGACCAGAAGGCCTGGCGCAGGCTGATCGGATGATCGACGATCTTGGTGATGGTGGCGTTCCAGTCGCGGCCCTGGCGGTCGTAGAAGACGCCGTTGCGGCCGACCATCAACTGGTCCGAGTCACCGGATGTGAAGGCGGCGGCAATGGAGATTTTTTCGCCGTTGCGTGCGCAATCGCAATAGACCAGACAGATGCGCGAGAGCGCGGCCAGCGCCGCATGCTTGGCGTCGTCGGGGACGGCGACGACCAGCTCGGCCGAGCGGCCGTCCAGATACAGCGTGCCGATCTGGAAGATGGCCTTGCCCTGATGGGTATAGAAATCGCGGAAGGCGACGAAGTTATTGGCCAGCGGCAGCAAGTCGCGCACGTAGCGGGCGAGACGCTCGAGATCACGCACGGCTTCGGCCTCGGCGGGTAGGCCTTCGGGCTTGGCGGCCTGCCAGGCGGTGTAGGGCACTAGTTTGTCCTGCACTGCTTGCCAGTCGGCTTCCGACAGGGAGTCGATGGTGCCGAGCAGCGGCGTTAGGGCGTCGTCACGCAACGTCGTCATGCGCGCGGCCCAGGCGGGATTGAGGCCGGAAGTCAGCGGAATCGCCGTCCCGCCAGCGCCGACTTTTGCCAGCGGCAGCGCGGCAAGGGCCTCGGCATCGGTGGTCAGCGTGACGGCGCCGAGCGCTTTCAGGACGTCGTCGGAGGCATTCATGGCCTCACTGGCGCGGCCATCGAAGGCGGCCAGGCGGCAGCGGACGAAGAAGTCATCCACCTTTTCCTTGACGGCGGCGACGGCGGCACAGGCGGCTTCGGTAGCATCGCCCAGCGGGCGCACATCGGCGCCGGAGGCTTCCCAGGCGGCCAGGGCGCGGGCGCTGTAGTCGACTTCTGCGGCGCTGGCGACGTCGACGCTGACCAGCGTCTCGCCGTCCTTCAGCAAACCGCGCGCAACGGTTGCGACCGCCTCGTCGGCGATGGCACCTAAGGGCACGCCGGCGAGTTTTTGCTCCAGCACGCCGCTGTCGGACAGGCGCGCCGCCGCCCAGGCGATGGCGGCGAGCAGTTCCGGCGCGCGGATGTGGCCGTCATTATCGGTATCGAGCAGGGCCAGGCTGCGGGCGTCGAACTCGATGCCCTTGGTCGGGCAGGAGAGTGCGACCCACAGTTTCTGGTCGAGGTCCTTCAGGTTCAGCAGATCGGCGGCGGTGTCGATGCGCACCTGGTCGAAGCCGCCGGCACGGAAGAATTTCCAGGTGTGGCTCATGCGTGATCTCCGACGAAGGGATTGTTGTTGCGCTCCTCGCCGAAGGTGGACATGGGGCCGTGACCGGGGATGAATTCGACGTCGTTGCCCAGCGGCCAGAGCTTGTTCTTGATCGAGTCGATCAGGGTCTGGTGGTTGCCGCGCGGGAAGTCGGTGCGGCCGATGCTGCCGGCGAAGAGTACGTCGCCGACGATGGCGAGTTTCGAGGGAGCGTGGAAGAAGCAGACATGGCCGGGGGTGTGGCCCGGCGTGAAAATGACTTGCAGAGTTTCATTGCCGACCGTCACCGTGTCGCCATCGTTGAGCCAGCGATCCGGCGTGAAGGGCTGGGCCGGGGCGAAGCCGAAGCGCTGGCTTTGAGCGGCCAGTTGGTCGAGCCAGAAGGCTTCCTCGCGCTGCGGGCCTTCGATGGGTACACCCAGGCGCATGGCCAACTCGCCAGCGCCACCGGCGTGATCGATGTGGCCGTGGGTCAGCAGCAGCTTTTCAATCGTCACGCCGAACTGGGCGGCGGCGGCCAGCAGTTGTTCGAGGTCACCACCCGGATCGACGAAGGCGCCCTTCATGGTTTCGGTGCACCAGAGCAGGGTGCAGTTCTGTTCGAAGGGGGTGACGGGAATGATGCGGTAGTCCATGGCGTGTCCTTGATCTCTGCGCGGTCAATTGTTGATGCCGCGCCGGTAGTGAATGGCTTCGGCAATGTGGGCGGTGGCGACCTGCTCGCTGGCGGCGAGATCGGCAATGCTGCGGGCGACGCGCAGGATGCGATGATAAGCCCGCGCCGAGAGCGAGAGTCGCTCCATGGCCTGCTTCAGCAGTTGCGCGCCGGCCTCGTCGGGGCGGGCATGGAGGTCGATTTCGTCTGGTGTCAGCCGGGCGTTGGTCTTGCCCTGGCGTGCGACTTGCCGCTGGCGGGCGGCGATCACGCGCTCGCGCACCACGGCGGAAGTTTCGCCGTCGCCGCGCGTGGAAAGTTCGCTTTCGCTGACGGCCGGCACGTCGAGCATCAGGTCGATGCGATCAAGCAGCGGGCCGGAGAGTTTTCCCCGGTAGCGCGAAATCTGGTCGGGCGTGCAGCGGCATTTGCCGCTGGCATGGCTGAGCCAGCCGCAGGGGCAGGGGTTCATCGCCGCGACGAGCTGGAAGCGGGCGGGAAATTCGGCCCGCTTGGCGGCGCGGGCGATGTGGATGTGGCCGGTTTCCAGTGGCTCGCGCAGGGCTTCGAGGGCATTGCGCGGAAACTCGGGGAGTTCGTCGAGGAACAGCACGCCGCAATGGGCCAGCGAGATTTCGCCAGGGCGTGGCGGATTGCCGCCGCCGACCAGGGCCGGCGCCGAGGACGTGTGGTGCGGCGAGCGCGTTTCCCGGACGCCGAAGCGTTCCAGTTTGAAGCTGCCGGCCAGCGATTGCACGGCGGCGGCTTCCAGGGCTTCTTCATGGTTCAGCGGCGGCAACAGGCCGGGCAGGCGTTGCGCCAGCATGGATTTGCCGGCGCCCGGCGGGCCGCTCATCAGCAGGCTGTGACCGCCGGCGGCCGCCACTTCCAATGCGCGCTTGGCCTGGGCCTGGCCTTTGACTTCGGCGAGGTCGGGATAGTGCACAAAAGTCGGCGCTGGCGAGACGGCGAAAGGGGCGATGGTGTCGCGGCCGGCGAGATGAGCGCAGACCTGGAGCAGGCTCTGCGCCGGCAGGATGGCGATGTCGCCGATCAGCGCGGCTTCGGGGGCGGAATCCAGCGGCAGGACGAAGGCCCGGCGGGCTTTGTCGTCTTTCCGACCGTCGCGGCGCATGGCGGCGCACATGGCCAGGGCGCCACGCACAGCCCGCAGCTCGCCGGAGAGCGCCAGTTCGCCAGCGAATTCATGGGCGTCGAGTTCCGGCGCCTTGAGCTGGCCGGAGGCGATCAGAATGCCCAGCGCAATCGGCAGGTCGAAGCGACCGGATTCCTTGGGCAGATCCGCTGGCGCGAGGTTTACCGTGATCCGACGCTGAGGAAATTCAAAACCACAATTCTGGATCGCCGCCCGCACGCGGTCACGGGCTTCCTTGACTTCGGTATCGGGCAGGCCGACGAGAGTGAAGGAGGGCAGGCCGGCGGCGAGATGCACTTCCACCGTGACTTCCGGTGCCGTCAGGCCGGCCAGCGCCCGTGAGCGGAGGACGGCAAGGGCCATGGGACTTATTTGCCGCGCGCTTCCAGTTCGGCGACGCGGGCCTCGAGCTGGGTGAGTTTTTCGCGGGTGCGGGCGAGGACTTCCCGTTGTACGTCGAACTCCTCGCGGGTGACGAGGTCGAGCTTGGCGAACAGGCTGGCCATTACGGCACGCAGATTCTTTTCGATGTCGCCGGCGGGAGTCGCCGCCAGCAGCGAGGCAGCGCGGGCGGAAAGTTCGTCGAGCAGCTTGGGATTGAGCATGGCGGCATTTCCTTGAAGGGCCGAGGCAGTCTAGCACAGCGATCCGGGCCGAATTCCCATTGCACCAGCATGGTGCGATTCGTCCCCGCGTGCTACCCGCTGTAGTGCAGGGCTAAAGCTTTGCATTGCCTGTAAATATCCATATGTTTGAAATATATGGACTTTTGTTGTTGGCACGGTCTCTGCATTAACCGTCCTGCAATCTTTACCCAAACAGGAGAACAACCATGCGCAAGACCCTCATCGCCGCCGCAGTAGCTGGAGTCCTTTCCCTTCCGTCCGTCGTGATGGCCGCTGATGCCGCCCCGGCCTCGCCCCATACCTTCACGGGCAACGTTGGCCTTGTGTCCAACTACGTGTTCCGCGGTATCACCCAATCCGCTGCCAAGCCGGCGATTCAGGGTGGCTTCGACTATGCGCATTCGAGCGGCTTCTATGCTGGTACCTGGGCCTCGAACGTGAGCTGGGTGGCCGACAACAACTGGTCCGCCACCAGTGCTGCCTCCAACAGCCTTGAGCTCGACCTGTACGGCGGCTACAAGGGCACGATCAGTGGCGATCTGGGCTTCGATGTCGGCCTCATCAGCTACGTCTACCCGGGCAGCAACACCAGCGTTGGCGGCACTTTCATCAAGCCCGACAGCACGGAAGTGTATGGCGCCCTGACCTACAAGTGGCTGACCGTCAAGTACTCCCAGTCCACCACTTCCCTGTTCGGCTGGAACAAGTTTGGCGGCACGGTGAATGACAAGACCAATGGCAGCGGCTACCTGGAATTCAATGGTGCCTTTGATCTGGGCAATGGCTGGGGCGTTACCGGTCATGCCGGTCACCAGACGATCAAGGGCAACGGCCCGGCGTCTTACACCGATTACAAGATCGGCGTGACCAAGGATGTCGGTTTTGGTGTCGTCGGCCTTGCTGCCACCAGCTCGAATGCCAATGACAGCTGCACGGCCAATGCCGGCACGACCGCCAACGACGTCTATTGCTGGGGTGCCGTCGCCGGTTCCGGCAAGACCGCCTACAGCGCTGGCAAGTCCGCCGCCGTGCTCAGCTTCAACAAGTCGTTCTAAGCAAACTTTGAAACAAATCCCGCCGCCGACCCGGCCGGCGTCGGCGGGATTCACCCAAAAAACCTCCTCATTGCTAAAAGGAAACAGCCATGAAGCTCGTAACCGCCATCATCAAGCCATTCAAGCTTGACGAGGTGCGCGAGGCCCTAGCCGCCGTCGGCGTGCAAGGGATCACCGTCACCGAGGTCAAGGGATTCGGCCGGCAAAAAGGCCATACCGAACTCTATCGCGGCGCTGAATACGTCGTCGATTTTCTGCCCAAGGTCAAAGTGGAAGCCGCCGTGCGCGACGATCTGCTGGACCAGGTTATCGAAGCCATTGAAAAATCCGCCAGCACCGGCAAGATCGGCGATGGCAAGATTTTCGTCTTCGATGTCGAACAAGTCATCCGCATCCGCACCGGCGAGACCGGTGAGGAAGCCCTGTAAGGGAGAGCCGAAAATGAAAAAATACCTTTCGATCCTGCTCGCGGCCTGCGCCATCGGCCTGACGGGCGGCGCCTTCGCCGAGGACAAGCCGGCGGCTGCGCCTGCCGCTGCGGCTGCTCCCGCCGCTGAGGCTGCCAAGCCTGCTGAAGCTGCTGCCCCGGCTGCCGCTCCGGCCGCTGCCGCTGCGGCACCCGCTGCCGCCGCACCGGCACCGACGGTCAACAAGGGCGATACCGCCTGGATGTTGGTCGCCACCGCCATGGTCACGCTGATGACCATTCCCGGCCTGGCGCTGTTCTACGGTGGCCTGGTGCGCACCAAGAACATGTTGTCGGTGCTGATGCAGGTCTTCGTGATCTTCTCGTTGCTGGGCGTGCTGTGGGTGGTTTATGGCTACTCCGTCGCCTTCACCGAGGGCAACGCCTTCTTCGGCAGTCTCGACAAGCTCTTCCTCAAGGGCGTCACCGTCGATACGCTGGCGGCCACCTTCAGCAAGGGTGTGGCGATTCCCGAGTTCGTCTACGTGATTTTCCAGCTGACGTTTGCTGCGATCACCCCCGCCCTGATCATCGGCGCCTTCGCCGAGCGCATGAAGTTCTCCGCTGTGCTGCTGTTCATGGTGCTGTGGTTCACCTTCAGCTACCTGCCGATGGCCCACATGGTGTGGTACTGGGCGGGTCCGGACGGCTACACGAGTGCTGAAGCGGCTGAGAAGCTGGGTGCCACTGCTGGCTTCCTGTTCCAGAAGGGTGCTCTCGACTTCGCCGGCGGTACCGTGGTGCATATCAACGCCGCCATGGCCGGCATCGTTGGTGCCTTCATGGTTGGCAAGCGCATCGGCTACGGCAAGGAATCCATGGCCCCGCACAGCCTGACCATGACCATGATCGGTGCCTCGATGCTGTGGTTCGGCTGGTTCGGCTTCAACGCCGGCTCCAACCTGGAAGCCAACGGCCTGACCGCCCTGGTGATGCTCAACACCATGATCGCTGCCGGTGCTGCAACTGTCTCCTGGACCTTCGCCGAGTGGATGCTCAAGGGCAAGCCCTCGATGCTGGGCGCCGCTTCCGGTGCCGTTGCCGGTCTGGTGGCCATCACTCCGGCTTGCGGCTGGGTGGGCCCGGTGGGCGCGATCGTGATCGGCCTGCTGGCTGGCGTGATCTGTCTGTGGGCGGTGAATGGCCTGAAGAAGATGCTGGGCATGGACGACTCCCTGGACGTGTTTGGTGTCCATGGCGTGGGCGGCATTCTCGGCGCCATCCTGACCGGCGTGTTTGTCTCGCCGGATCTGGGCGGTACGGGTGTGTATGACTACGTGGCCAACAAGGTCGGCGACTTCGACATGATGACGCAAGTCACCAGCCAGGTCTGGGGTGTTGCTGTTGCCGTGATCTGGTCGGGCGTGGTTTCCTTCATCTGCTACAAGCTGGTCGACATCTTCATCGGCCTGCGTGTGCCGGAAGAGGAAGAGCGCGAGGGCCTCGACGTTACGGCCCACGGCGAATCCGCTTACCACCATTGATGTACCCGGCCCCCGCTGCGGCGGGGGCCATGCTGTAGCAGTTTGTTTCCTCCTCACTGTGGTTCGGGCGTTCTCACCAAGAGAACGCCCTCTTTTTTTGTGCGAGCGGAATAAACTCAAGAGCCGATCCGTATACCAGGTGCAAGGCCCCTAACCTGAACGGAGACTCCCATGAAAATCCGCAAGCTCGCCCTCAGCCTCACCATTGCCGCCCTCTTACCGCTGGCAGCATGTTCTGCTTACGACACCCGTCCTGCGGCACCTGCCCGCATGGCCGATGGCGTGCTCGTCGGCAGCAATGGCATGACGCTCTACACTTTCGACAAGGACATGGCCGGCAAGAGTGCCTGCAACGGCCCCTGTGCCACCAACTGGCCGCCGCTTTTCGCCATGGACGGCGACATGCCCTCCGGCGACTACAGCATCGTCGTCCGCGACGACGGCAAAAAGCAGTGGGCCCTCAAGGGCAAGCCGCTCTACTTCTGGGCCAAGGACCAGAAGCCGGGTGACAAGACCGGCGATGGCTTCAACAAGATCTGGCACGTCGTCACGCCCTGATCCTTCGTGAACGCGCGCGACGCCCTGCTCGCTGAAATCCCCCGCCTGCGCCGCTACGCGCGGGCATTGACGGGGCAGGCGGCGCGCGCCGACGATCTGGTGCAGGACACGCTGGAGCGCGCCCTCGCCAAATGGCGCTTCTGGCAGCGCGAACGGAATCTGCGCCCCTGGCTGTTCGCCATCATGCACAACCTGCACGTGGATCAGTGCCGGATGGAGCGCATCGAGTACCGGCCCGATGACGAACTGCCGGAGGTAGTGCAGCGCGCCGAGCAGCAGGATGGCCTCGAACTGCGCGATCTGGACCGGGCTCTGGATCTACTGCCGCTGGAGCAGCGCGAAGTGTTGCTGCTGGTGGCGCTGGAAGAATTGTCCTATGCCGACGTGGCGATTGCCCTCGGCATTCCCCAGGGCACAGTGATGTCGCGCCTGGCCCGGGCGCGGACACGACTGCAACAGATTTTGAACGGGGAGCGAACGGCTTTGCTGAAGGTGGTGAAATGAATACGCCGATTACGGAAGACGAACTGCATGCCCATGCCGATGGCCGGCTCGATGCCGCGCGGCAAGCCGAGGTGGAGGCCTGGCTGTCCGCGCATCCCGAACGCCGCGCCGAAGTGGATGCATGGCGGGCCCAGGGTGCCTTGTTGCATCGCCAGTTTGATCAGGTGCTCGACGAACCCATACCGGCGCGCTTCACGGCCCTGGCCGTACCATCCGCCCGGCCCTGGTTCGATGCGCGCATCGCCGCTGCCCTCGGCGGTGTAATGGTCGGCGTGCTGGCCGGCTATCTTCTGCGTGGCCAAGCGACGATGGCGCCGGCGATGGCATCTCTGCCCAGGCAAGCTGCCGTGGCCCATGCGGTGTATGTGCCGGAAGTCCGTCATCCCGTCGAGGTCGGCGCCGATCAGCAGGCCCATCTCGTCACCTGGCTGTCCAAGCGCCTGGGCAGCGAACTCAAGCCGCCCGTTCTCGACAGCGTCGGCTATCAATTGGTGGGCGGTCGCCTCCTGCCCGGCGACAGTCAGGGCGTGGCCCAGTTCATGTACGAAAATGCCGCCAAATCGCGGCTGACGCTGTATGTCCGGCCCGATACGGCGACGGTCGGCAGCACCGGTTTCCGCTACGCGCGGGAGAACGGCGTCGATGTGTTCTATTGGGTCGATGGCCGCTTTGGCTACGCCCTGTCGGGCACCACCGGACGCGAGGACATGCTGCGGCTGGCGACACTGGTGTATCGGGCGCCGTCACCCCTACGGGTGATTCCATAGCGCCAGCGCCGACTTTTTAAAGCATCAAGCGCCGCGCGCCGAGCCGCGTCGGCTGCCAGCCCAGGCGGTTGTAGAAAGCCAGAGCCGGCGTGTTGTCGAGGTCGGCCAGCAGTTGTGCACGGGTAGCACCCTGTGCTCGCGCCCAATTCAAGGCCGTATCGAGCAGCAGGCGGCCTAAACCTTTGCCGCGCCATTCCTCGCGGATCACCACGTCCTCGATCCAGGCCGAGGGTGCGCCCTCGGCCGTCGAAATCACCAGTTGCGCCGTGACCATGCCAATGGCGCGGCCCACATCGTCGCGGGCGATGGCGACATGGCCTTGCGGCGAGGCCAGCAGGGTGGCAAGGCCGCGCTGCTGCTTCTCCGTGTCCGGCGTGAAATCCTGTTCAATGGAAAACAGTACGCCGAGCAGTTCGATCAGCTCTGGAATGTCGCCGACCGTGGCCGTGGTAATGGCGGGGGCCGTCACGATTCGATGGGCGTCGGATAAACGATGGTGGCGAGGAAGCGGATCGGCAGTTCGATCAGTTTCTCCGGCCCGTGGGGCACCTCGCCGCGAAAGGTCAGCGAGTCGCCGGGGCCGAGCGGATAGGTGTGCTGGCCGTGGCGATATTCCATGCGGCCTTCCAGCATGTGGATGAATTCGGTGCCCGGATGCTCGAAGACCGGAAAGGTCGCCGCTTCCGAATCGATGGTGATCAGGAAGGGCTCGAAGACCTTGGTCGGCCCCTGGTCGTAAGCCAGCAGATGGTAAGTGTGGCCGCGTTTGGTGCCGCGCCGCACCACCTCCATGCCCTCGCCCTTCTTCACCAGCTGGGCGCTGCCATCGGGCACGTCGTAATTGCGGAACAGGGTGGAGAGCGACACGCCCAAAGCCTGGGCCAGGCGGGTCAGGGTATCGAGGCTGGTGGCCGTCTGCGCGTTCTCGATCTTCGACAGCATGCCGCGGCTGATGGCGGCCCGGTCCGCTACCTCGGCGATGGTCAGGCCATGGCGCAGGCGCAGCTCGCGGATCGCATTGCCGAGATAACGCTCCAGCGCCCCCGACTGGGCTTCCGTGGTTTCGGCGTCCTGAGATTCCGATGTGGTGTCCATGGCGGAATTATGGCACGGCGAAAATGTTTCCTGTGAGGAAAAATAGTTGACTTAAGTTCGCTTGATGGTGCATAGTATTCACAAATGTTTCATTGAGAGAAATCGCTTCATGGCTTCCGCCCGCCGCTACACCCTCAGTCTTTCCTGTCCCGACCGGGTCGGCATTGTTGCCGCCGTGGCCAGTTTCGTCGCCGGTCACAAGGGCTGGATTGTCGAGGCCAACCACCACGCCGACGAGCTGACCCAGCACTTCTTCATGCGCCAGGAAATCCTCGCCGATTCACTGTCCTTTGGCGTCGATGAATTGCGTGCCAAGTTCGCCCCCATCGCCGCCGAATTCAACATGGACTGGCGCATCAGCGATTCCGCCGTGAAGAAACGGGTGGTGATCCTGGTCAGCAAACAGGAGCATTGTTTGTACGACCTGCTGGCCCGCTGGCAGTCCAAGGAGCTGGACATCGAGATACCCTGCGTGATCTCGAACCACGACACCTTCAAGGGCTTCGTCGAGTGGCACGGCATTCCCTTCCACCATGTGCCGGTCAATCCCGAGAACAAGCCGGCGGCCTACGCCGAGGTGCAGCGTTTGTTTGACGAGTCCCACGGCGACTCCATGGTGCTGGCGCGCTACATGCAGATTCTCTCCCCCGAGCTGTGCCGCGACTATCCGGGGCGGATCATCAACATCCATCACAGCTTCCTGCCCAGCTTCGTCGGTGCCAAGCCCTATCATCAGGCCTATGCCCGGGGCGTGAAGCTGATCGGTGCCACCTGCCATTACGTCACCGAAGAACTCGACCAAGGCCCGATCATTGAGCAGGACGTGATCCGCATCGACCATTCGGATTCGCCCGAGGACATGGTGCGCTACGGCAAGGACATCGAGAAGATGGTACTGGCTCGCGGCCTGCGTTACCACCTCGAAGACCGCGTGCTCACCCACGGCAACAAGACCGTGGTTTTCCGGTAAGCAATCATGCCTTGGCGACTGCTCCGCTTTGCGCTGGCCCAGAAACATCCGGAACCCCGGATGTTCACCCGCCACGATGAACTTAAATCCGCCTACGACGTGGTCATCATCGGTGCCGGCGGCCACGGCCTCGCTGCTGCCTACTATCTGGCCCGCGACCATGGCATCACCAATGTCTGCGTGCTGGAGAAGGGCTATATCGGCGGCGGCAACACTGGGCGCAACACCACCATCATCCGTTCCAACTATCTGACTCCCGAGGGCGTCAAGTTCTACGACGAGTCGGTACGTCTGTGGCAAGACCTGTCGCAGGACTTCGACCTCAATCTCTTCTACTCGAATCGCGGCCACTTCACCCTTGCCCACACGGATGCCGCCATGCGCACCAGCCGCTGGCGCGCCGAGGTGAATAAACATTACGGCATCGAGTCCGAAGTCGTCGGCCCCGACTTCGTCAAGAAGGCGGCGCCGATGATCGACCTCTCCTGCGGTGGTCACGCGCCCATTATGGGTGGCCTGTATCACGCGCCCGGCGCTGTCGCCCGTCACGATGCCGTGGCCTGGGGTTACGGCCGGGGCGCCGACATGCGCGGCGTGGAAATCCACCAGCGCACCGAAGTCACCGGCATCGACGTGGTCGGCGGCAAGGTCACCGGCGTACAGACCTCACGCGGACGCATCGCCACCAACAAAGTGCTCTGCGCCGTCGCCGGCTCGACGCCGCGTATCCTGAAGATGATCGATGTGCGCACGCCGCTCTACATCCATCCGCTGCAAGCCATGGTCAGCGAGCCGGTCAAGCCCTGGCTTGATCCCATCCTGGTCTCCGGCAGCCTGCACATCTACATCTCCCAGTCCTCCCGTGGCGAGTTGGTGATGGGCGCGTCGCTTGATCCCTACGAGGTCCACAGCACACGCTCCACTCTTGATTTCCCCGAAGGCCTTTCCGCTCACATGCTGGACATGTTCCCCTTCCTGTCCAACGTGAAAGTCATGCGCCAGTGGGCCGGCATGGCCGACATGACACCGGACTTCGCACCCATCATGGGCAAGACCCCGGTCGAGGGTTTCTACCTCGACGCCGGTTGGGGCACCTGGGGTTTCAAGGCGACGCCGGTCTGCGGCAAGACCATGTCCTGGACCGTCGCAAACGACCGCAACCACGAACTCATCACCGGCTTCACCCTCGACCGTTTCCGCGACTACGCGCTGACGGGCGAAAAGGGCGCCGCCTCCGTGGGCCACTAGCCATGAAGATCATGACCTGCCCCATCAACGGCCCCCGCGCCATTACCGAATTTGCCTACGGCGGCGAGATCCGCCCCATGCCCGATCCCGCTGCGGCGAGTGACGACCAATGGGCCGACTATGTCTTCAATCGCAATGGCGCCCCCGGCGTGAAGCAGGAGTGGTGGTGCCACACGCCCTCCAACACCTGGTTCGTCGCCGAGCGCGATACGGAGCGTGATGCGATTTTGCGCACCTACCTCTACACGGGAGAAGCCTGATGCGTTTGCCTCCCAAACAGGGCGAGTGGATCGACCGTAACCACCCCCTGCGCTTCCGCTTCGAGGGTCGCGATTACGACGGCTGTGCCGGCGACACCATCGCCAGCGCCCTGGCCGCCAACGGCGTCAAGGTGCTCGGCCGCTCCTTCAAGTATCACCGTCCGCGCGGTCTGATGTCGGTGGCCAACCACGACGTGAATGCCGTCATGCAATGGGGCGGCATGCCCAATGTGCGCGCCGATGCCACTCCCCTGGTGGCCGGCATGGATCTCACGGCGGTGAACACCTTTGGTGGCGTGGATAAGGACAAGGCCCGCATCCTCGGTTGGTTCTCCCGCTTCCTGCCCGTCGGCTTCTACTACAAGGCATTCCACAGCAAGCGCCTGTTTCCGCTGTGGGAAAAGATGTTCCGCATGACCACGGGCCTGGGCAAGGTGGATTTCGCCACGCCCCATCTGCGCACACCCAAGCGTTACGGCTTCTGCGACGTGCTGGTGATCGGCGCCGGAACCTCCGGCCTGTCTGCCGCACTGGCGGCGGCGGAGCAGGGCGCCGACGTGGCGATCGTTGATGAGAACGCCAAGCCCGGCGGTAGCACGCACGGAGCGAGCGAGTTGGTGGCCCGCGTCGTCGCTCATCCGAG
Organism: Rhodocyclaceae bacterium; assembly: GCA_030824275.1. GTDB lineage: Bacteria > Pseudomonadota > Gammaproteobacteria > Burkholderiales > Rhodocyclaceae > JAVBXY01. Next base: position 104,581 of record JAVBXY010000008.1, read on the forward strand.
GGTTCGCGTCATCACCGACACCTACGCCGCCGGCTATTACACCGACCACTGGGTACCGCTGATCGAGCGCGGCCGCATGACCAAGATGCGAGCCAGGGCCGTGGTGGTCGCCAGCGGCGGCTACGAACAACCGGCCGTGTTCCGCAACAATGACCTGCCCGGAATCATGCTGGCCTCGGGCGCCCAGCGGCTGATCCGCCGCTGGTCGGTAAAGCCGGCCCAGCGCATCGTGCTGCTGGCGGCCAATGCCGACGCCTATCTGGCAGCGGAGGATTTCCTCGCTGCCGGGATCGAGATCGCCGCCGTGGTCGATTTGCGCGATGTCGTACCGGAGGCCCAAAAGTCGGCGCTGGCGGCACGGCGAATTCCAGTGCATGCGGGCGACTGCATCCTCGAAGCCATCCCGACCGCCGATGGCAATAGCGTTGCCAGCGTGCGGACCAAGTCTGGCGAGATTACCTGCGACGGCGTCTTCGTCAGCGTTGGCTGGGCGCCTGCCGCGCCGCTGCTGTACCAGGCCGGAACGAAGATGCGCTACGACGACAGCGTGCACCAGTTCGTCCCCGAGAAACTTCCAGACGGCGCCTTCGCCTGCGGTCGCGTCAATGGCATCCACACGGCGCGCAGCCTCGACGGCGAGCGGGCCGGCAGCGCCGCCGCGGCCCACTGCGGCTTCGGTGTGGACCGGGCCATCTTCGTCCCCGCCGAGACCGAATCCCCCACCCACCCCTGGCCCATCGTCGCCCACCCGCAGGGCAAGAACTTCCTCGACTTCGACGAAGACCTGCAAGTCGCCGACCTCGAAAACGCCATCCAGGAAGGCTTCGACAACATCGAGTTGATGAAGCGGTATTCCACCGTCGGCATGGGCCCCAGCCAGGGCAAGCACTCGAACATGAACGCCCTGCGCGTGCTGGCCCGCTGCACCGGCAGCACGCCGGGCGAAGTGGGCACCACCACGGCGCGGCCCTTCTTCCATCCCGTGCCCATGTCCCATTTGGCCGGTCGCGGTTTCGCCCCCGAGCGGCGCACGCCCATGCACGCGCGCCACGAAGCCGCCGGCGCGGTGTGGATGAGTGCCGGCGTCTGGCAGCGGCCCGAGTACTACGCCGTGTCTGGTCAATCGCGCCTGGACTGCATCCGTGGCGAAGCCGATGCCGTGCGCAATGGCGTCGGCCTCATCGACGTCGGCACTCTGGGCAAGCTGGAAATACGCGGCCCGCAGGCGGCGGAATTTTTGGAGCGCGTCTACATCTCCAAATACGCCGGTCTGAAAGTCGGCATGACGCGCTATGCCGTGATGTGCGACGAATCCGGCGTGGTCATCGACGACGGTGTCGTGGCGCGGCTGGCCGAGGATCATTTCTACTTCACCACCACCACCTCCGGCGCCGCGCTGATCTACCGCGAGCTGTCGCGCTGGAACACGATCTGGAAGCTGGACTGCGGCATCGTCAATCTCACCGGCGCCATGGCGGCGATGAACCTCGCCGGCCCCAAGGCCAAGGCGGTGCTCGCCGGACTCACGGACGTCGATCTCTCACTGCCTTATCTCGCCGTGCGCGAGGGCATGGTCTGCGGAGTCTCTGCGCGACTAATGCGCGTCGGTTTCGTCGGCGAATGGGGCGTCGAAATCCACGTCCCCTTTGAACACGGTGCGGCGGTCTGGGATGCGCTGATGGCCGCCGGCAAGTCGGCCGGCATCCGCCCTTTCGGCGTCGAGGCCCAGCGTCTGCTGCGCCTGGAGAAGGGCCACATCATCATCGGCCAAGACACCGACGGTCTCACTACGCCGGGCGAGGCGGCGCTGGACTGGGCCGTAAAACTGGACAAGCCCTTCTTCGTCGGCCAGCGCAGCCTGCAAGCCATCGCACGCAAGCCGCGTCGCCAGCAACTGGTGGGCTTCATGCTGCCGGCAGAGCACACCGCTGAAGCGCCGAAAGAATGTCACCTCGTGATCGAGGACGGCGAGATTGCCGGTCGCGTTACCAGCATCGCCTGGTCGCCGAGTCTGTCGCGTTACATCGGCCTGGCCTACGTCCGCAGCGACATGGCGACCGCAGACCGCAAGTTCCACATCCGCCTCACCGGCGGCACGCTGGTCGCAGCGCGGGTGGCGAAGACGCCTTTCTACGATCCCGAAAACCTGCGGCAGAAGGAGTCGGCATGAGCGTCCAATTCCAAGACCTGTCGACCACCCCGCGCGCTGGCGTCAAGGGGCCGGGCGCTGCCGAGTGGCTAAAACAACTCGGCCTGCCGGTGCCGGATGTGCCCAACACCTGGCTGCCCTTGGGGGGCGCGTTGGGCGGCGGCCTCATCGCCCGCCTCGGCAATACCGAGTTCCTCGTCGAAGGGCCGGAGTCAGTCAAGCTGGCGGCACCAATCAGTCACGGCGTCTACCCGGTGCTGCGCCAGGACACCGCACTGGTGCTCAAAGGCGCACGCCTCAATGACCTGCTGCTGGAAACATGCAGCGTGAATTTCCTCGCCATCAACCGCACGACGCGCCCCGCGCTGCTGACCTCAATAGTCGGCGTTGGCGTGACGGCGATTCCCGATGGCGATGAACTGCGCCTGTGGTGCGACAGCACCTATGGCGAATGGTTTCTCGACACTCTGCGCACCATCGCAGCCGAACTTGCATAACAACCTGGAGACCCCCATGAACCTTGCCGAAGCCAAGAAGTTTCTCGCCAAGAACAACGTGAAGTCGGTCCTGGCCCAGTTCGTGGACATCCACGGCACGGCCAAGGCCAAGTCGGTGCCGGCCTCGCATTTCGAGGACATCCTCAAGGCAGGCGCAGGTTTTGCCGGCTTCGCCGTCTGGGGCCTAGGCATTGAGCCCCACGGCCCCGACTACATGGCCGTCGGCGACCTGACCACCCTGTCGCTGGTGCCCTGGCAACCGGGCTATGCGCGCATCGTCTGCGACGGCCACGTGCACGGCAAGCCCTGGGACTACGACGCCCGCGTCGCGCTGAAAAAGCAGATCGCTCGCCTCGACAAGCTGGGCATGACGCTGATGACCGGCCTCGAACCCGAGTTCTCCCTGCTCAAGCGCAGCATGACCGGCAAGATCGTGCCCTGCGAAGACAGCGACACGCTGGCCAAGCCCTGTTACGACTACAAGGGCCTGTCGCGCTCGCGGGCCTTCCTCGACAAGCTGGTGGACAGCCTGGTCGCCGTCGGTATCGACGTCTATCAGGTGGACCACGAGGACGCCAACGGCCAGTTCGAGATCAACTACACCTACGCCGACTGCCTGACCTCCTGCGACCACTACATCTTCTTCAAGATGGCCGCCGCCGAGATCGCCAACGAGATGGGCCTGATTTGTTCCTTCATGCCCAAGCCCTTCGCCAACCGGCCGGGCAATGGCATGCACATGCACATGAGTTTGTCGGATGGAAAGCGCAACCTTTTCCTCGACAAGAAGGACAAGCGTGGCCTCGACCTCTCTCCCCTGGCCTACCAGTTCACTGCCGGCCTGCTCAAGCACGGCCCGGCCCTGGCGGCGATCTGCGCGCCGACGGTGAATTCCTACAAGCGCCTCGTCGTCGGCCGTTCGCTGACGGGCGCCACCTGGGCGCCGGCCTACATCAGCTACGGCGACAACAACCGCTCCTCCATGGTGCGCATCCCCGGTGGCCGCCTCGAGCTGCGCCTGCCCGACGGCGCCTGCAATCCCTATCTGGCGACGGCGGCGGTGATCGCCGCCGGCCTCGACGGCATCGAGAACAAGCTCGATCCGGGCGAGCCGCACAACATGAATCTCTACGAGCTTTCCGATGCGCAGCTGAAGAAGGAGAAGATTTCCATCCTGCCGCAGAACCTGCACGAGGCGCTCACCGCGCTGGAGAAGGACAAGGTGATCCGCGACGCATTGAATCCCGTCGCCGACGAGTTCCTCCGGCTCAAGCACATGGAGTGGGTCGAATACATGCGTCACGTCTCCGAGTGGGAGATGGACAGCTACCTCGAATTTTTCTGAAAGGACGATCGCAATGTGTGGAATTGTCGGACTGCTGGTGAAAAGCCCGGCGCTCAAGGCCCGGCTCGGCGAACTGATGGTGCCGATGCTGATCGGCATGACCGAGCGCGGCCCCGATTCGGCCGGCCTCGCCGTGTTCACCGAGCCCCTGGCCGAGGGCGAGCGCAAGATCAGCCTCTACTCGGGACTGACGGATGAGGGCGCAGATTTCAACTGGCTCGGGCTCGGCCATGAGCTTAAGGAACATCTGGGCATCGAGACGAAGATGGTGGTGCAGGGCAACCATGCCGTTCTCACCGTGAGCATCGCGCCAGAACCGGTGAAGCGCTGGATCAAGGAGCATCACCCCAAGCTGCACATCCTGTCCACCGGCCGCGCCATCGACCTCTACAAGGACATTGGCACGCCCTCCGAAGTGTCGAACCGCTACGACTTCAAGCATCTGACCGGCAGCCACCTCGTCGGTCACACCCGCATGGCCACCGAGTCCGCCGTGACGCCGGATCGCGCCCACCCCTTCACCGCCGGCGAGGATTTCTGCCTGGTGCACAACGGCTCCCTTTCGAACCCCTACGGCGTGCGCCGCATGCTGGAGCCGCGCGGCATCAAGTTCGAGACCGACAACGACACCGAGGCCGCCTGCCGCTTCCTCGAATGGCGGCTGCGCGAGGGCGACGACTTGGAAACCGCGTTGCAAAAAGGCTTCGAGGAACTGGACGGCTTCTATACCTTCCTCATGGGCACGGCCGACAAGCTGGCCCTGATCCGCGACCCCTTCGCTTGCAAGCCCGCCGTGGTGGCGGAGAATGACGACTACGTGGCCATCGCCTCCGAGTTCCGCTCGCTGGCGCATTTGCCGGACATCAAGAACGCCAGGGTCTTCGAACCGGCGCCCGAGGAGATGTACGTATGGACAGCCTGAACTTTGATCTCGCGGAGATTCCTCTGCGCACCGTGAACACCTTTCTGCACAAGGAAGCGCCCGGCCAGAGCGTGAAGAAAGTCGTCATCACCAACCCGGACGGTGCCCACAACATCGCCGTCGGCCTCGATTTCCCGGTGGACATCGAAGTGGTCGGCCATGCCGGCTACTACGCCGGTGGCATGAACAAGACGGCCAGCATCACCGTCACCGGCAGCGCCGGCACCGGCGTCGCCGAGAACATGATGTCGGGTCGCGTCCATGTGAAGGGCTTCGCCTCCAACGGCGCCGGCGCCTCGGCCCACGGCGGCCTGCTGGTGATCGACGGCGATGCCGGCCTGCGCTGCGGTATCTCGCTCAAGGGCGGCGACATCGTCGTCGGCGGCTCGGTCGGCAGCTTCTCCGCCTTCATGGCCCAGGCCGGCCGTATGGTGATCTGCGGCGATGCCGGCGACGCGCTGGGCGACTCGCTCTACGAAGCGGTGCTCTACGTCAAGGGCAACATCAAGTCCCTCGGCGCCGATGCGCAGATCGAGCCGATGAGCGCGGCCGACCTTGCTACCGTCAAGGAACTGCTCGCTGCTGCCGGCATGGATCACGACCCGAAAGACTTCAAGCGCGTGGCCTCGGCCCGCAGCCTCTATCACTGGAACGCTGACGCCAATCAGGAATACTGAGCAGGAGCATTGACCATGTCTGAAAAACCGATTTCCCGCGAAGAGTCCTTCGGCTACGACCGCAAGACCATCGACTACATCCGCAACGCCGCCGCCCATGGCCTCTACGAGATTCGCGGCATGGGCGCCAAGCGCAAGCTGCCCAACTTCGACGACCTCGTCTTCCTCGGTGCTTCGCTCTCGCGCTACGCCCTCGAAGGCTACCGCGAGAAGTGCAGCACCAAGACCATCCTTGGCACGCGCTACGCCAAGAAGCCCATCGAGCTGGACATCCCCATCACCATCGCCGGCATGAGCTTCGGTTCGCTCTCGGCCAATGTGAAGGAAGCATTGGGTCGCGCCGCCACGGAAGTCGGCACCTCGACCACCACCGGCGACGGCGGCATGACGCCGGAGGAGCGCCAGTCCTCCAAGACTCTCGTCTATCAGTGCCTGCCCTCCCGCTACGGCTTCAACCCGGACGACGTGCGCCGCGCCGACGCCATCGAAGTGGTGATCGGCCAGGGCGCTAAGCCCGGCGGCGGCGGCATGCTGCTGGGGCAGAAAGTTTCCGCCCGCGTCGCCGGCATGCGCACCCTGCCCGAGGGCATCGACCAGCGCTCGGCCTGCCGCCACCCGGACTGGACCGGCCCCGACGACCTCGCCATCAAGATCCAGGAACTGCGCGAGATGACCGACTGGGAGAAGCCTATCTACGTCAAGGTCGGCGCCACCCGCACCTTCAACGACGTCAAGCTGGCGGTGCACGCCGGTGCCGACGTGGTGGTGGTGGACGGCATGCAGGGCGGCACCGCCGCGACCCAGACCTGCTTCATCGAGCACATCGGCATCCCGACGCTGGCGGCCGTGCGTCAGGCGGTGGACGCACTGGAAGATCTCGACATGAAGGGCAAGGTCCAGCTCATCGTCTCCGGCGGCATCCGTACCGGCCCCGATGTGGCCAAGGCCCTGGCCATGGGCGCCGATGCCGTAGCCATCGGCCAGGGTGTGCTGATCGCGCTGGGCTGCAACCACGACAGCTATTTCCAGAACGGCGAACACCGTCCCGCCAGCGCCGACTATTCGGCCCTCGGCACCGCGCCCGGTTTCTGCCATCACTGCCACACCGGCAAGTGCCCCGTCGGCATCACGACGCAGGACGCGATGCTCGAACAGCGCCTGACGCCCGAGTTTGGCGCCAAGCATCTGAAGAATTATCTGAAGACGCTGAACATGGAACTGACCACCATCGCCCGCGCCTGCGGCAAGCAGAACGTGCATCACCTGGAGCGCGAGGACTTGGTGGCGCTGACGCTGGAAGCGGCAGCCATGGCGAAAGTGCCGCTGGCCGGCACGAGCTGGATTCCTGGAGTCGGCAACATCTGATGACTGCGCAGATCATCGACGGCAAGGCGCTCTCGCAGCGCCTGCGCGTCGGTTTCAGGGAGCGCGTCGCCGTGCTGCGCGAGCGCGGCGTAACACCCGGCCTTGCCGTGATCCTGGTTGGCGACAACCCGGCCTCGAAGGTTTACGTCGGCAACAAGATCAAGGCTTGCGCAGACTGCGGCGTCGCCTCCTTCCACCACGCCCTGCCCGCCGATGTCGGCGAGGCTGAGGTACTGGCCTGCATCGGGCAACTCAACGTCGATCCGACGGTGCATGGCATTCTGATTCAACTGCCGCTGCCGCCGCAGATCGACGTGCGCCGCGTGCTCGAGGCCATCGATGTGCACAAGGACGTGGACGGCTTCCACCTCTACAACGTCGGCGGCCTCGTCGTCGGCAACACCATCTTCCCGCCCTGCACGCCCTACGGCGTGCAACTGCTGCTGGAAACCACGGGCATCGATGTCGCCGGCAAGAACGCCGTGGTGGTCGGCGCCAGCAACATCGTCGGCAAACCCATGGCCCTGATGCTGTTGCAGAAGGAAGCCACGGTCACCATCTGCCATGCCAGAACCCGCGACCTGGCCCAGCACACCATCCTGGCCGACATCCTCATCGTCGCTGCCGGCAAGCCGGGCCTGATCGTGCCGCAGATGGTCAAGCGCGGTGCCATCGTCATTGATGTCGGCATCAACCGCCTGCCCGACAACCGCATCGTCGGCGATGTGGATTTCGAGGGCGTGAAGCAGGTCGCCTCCTGGATCACCCCGGTCCCCGGCGGCGTCGGGCCGATGACGGTGACCATGCTGATCGAGAACACCCTGCGCTCCGCCGAGCGAAAGGGCATCGTGCACGATGCCTGGGATGCGCCGACGGTGGATGTGGCCTGAGCGGCCGTGACATTCTTCCTTGACCCGCTGGTTCCGCCCGCTATCCTGCGCTGATTGACAGGCAAACCCGTCGAAAGGCGGGGACGCAAAGCCACGGGGCTTAAAGGAACTGCGCGGATGCAGATGTCCATATGCCAGCCGGGTTGCCGCTTCCGGGTTCTTTCCACCGGAATCGTCAGGCAGGATTCCTGCCCTTTGCTGTCCTCCGCGCGAATGGCGGGAAGGAGATGGCAATGCCCGATTCGACCCGGCGTCGTTTCGAAGAACTGAAAGCCGGCGGCCTGCTGCCCTCGCCCAAGGGCGTGGCGCTGACCGTGCTGGACATGACCGGACGACCCAACGCCAGCATCCACGACATCACGCGCCTGGTGCAGGTGGACCCGGCCATGGCGGGGCGCATCCTGCGCTATGCCAATGCTGCTCAGGGCGGTGCCCTGCGCCACATCGTTTCCCTGCAACACGCCATCACCTTTCTCGGCCTGTTCCGCGTGCGGCAGATCGCCCTCGGGTTTTCGCTGATGGATCGCTATCGCTCGGGCGTGTGCCGGGCCTTCGATTACACGGCCTACTGGACGGAGTCGCTGGCTACCGCCATCGCCGCGCAACGCCTGGCCGTCGAGGCGCAGAGCCCGCCCGACGAAAGCTTTACCTGCGGCCTGCTCTCGGGCATCGGGCGCCTGGCCCTGGCCACCAGCTATCCGAAACAATATGGCGTGGTTCTTCAAGCCAATCTGGCCGGGCAGATATTGATGGACGCCGAGCGCGAACACTTCGGCATCGACCATGCGAACCTTTCCGCCGAAATGCTGCTCGGCTGGGGCTTGCCGGAAATCTTCACCGATGCGGTGCGCTATCACGAGGAGCCGGCGGACGCGCCGTTTCCGCCGGGCACCCGCGCCCAAGCGCTGACCGCCGCGCTGCATCTGGCTGCCCGCATCGGCGAACTGCTCAATCTCGACGAGGCGCGTCGCTGGGAAAAGATTCCCTCCCTGTATCACGCGGCGGCCCGGCTTGGCATGGAGGCCGCCGAGGTGCCGTCGCTGGTGGCAGACGTCGTCGTCGGCTGGCAGGGCTGGGCGCGGGAACTCAATCTGCCGGCGCGCAGCCATGTGGACGTGCAATCCCTGCTCGCCTCGCCGCCGGCCCAAGCCGGCGAGGGCGATGGCACAGGAGCGAGTTTCATCCCCTTGCGCGTGATGCAGGTAATGGCGTCATCCGAACGGCAGGCGGCATTGGCGACGACCCTGAGTGCGCTGGGTGCCTTAGTGGAGCAGGCGGAAAATCCGGCGGACGCCGTGCGCATGGATGACAGCAACCCGCCGGACGTGGCGATCATCGATCTGGAAACCGCCGGCACGGACGCCATGGATCGTGTGCGGGCCTTGCGTGCCGCCGCCGGCAATGCGCTGCACGTCATCGCGCTGATACCGGCAAGCGCCGAATCCGATGTTGCCCGCCTGCTGCAAGCCGGCGTGTCCGACTACCTGCTCTACGAGCATACCGAGGCGGCGCTGGTGGCGCGCCTGTCCAATGCCCAGCAACTGGTGTCCCTGCGCGGTGCCGTGCGGGCGGAACGCGAGCTGGCGGTGAGTTCTTCCGGCGACTGGGCACGGGCCAATCGTCGATTGCTGCATGAGGCCTTGACCGATCCCCTGACCCAGTTGGCGAACCGGCGCTACGGCTTGGATCGCTTCGCCCAAGAATGGTCGGTCGCGTCGAGCAACGAGCTTCCGCTCAGTTGCATGATGTTCGACATCGACCATTTCAAGCGGGTCAACGACGAGCGCGGCCACGATGTTGGCGACCTGGTGTTGCAACAGGTGGCGGCGGTCATCGGCCGGGACTGCCGGCGCAGCGACATCGTCTTTCGTTACGGCGGCGAAGAGTTCTGCTGCATCTGCCCCAACACCGGCATGACTGAAGCCTTCCAGCTCGCGGAGCGCATCGCGGCAACCATACGTGAGGGCCGCTACGGTCTGGCCGAGGATCGCTTTGCGCTGACCATGAGCATAGGCGTCGCTGTCCGGGCCGACGACACGGCCGATCCGGCCGCGCTGATCGTCAAGGCCGACCGGGCCTTGTATGCCGCCAAGCATGGCGGCCGCGACCGGGTGGTCGCCGCTTCGTAACGCAAACTACCGGCAGCGGGTAAACGCGGGCGGCAGGACTTGCCGCATGGTGCTCGCAAGGGCCTCGCATTTCGTCTCGCCGAGCGCCGCGATGTGGGTCAATCCGGTGAACAGCGATGGATGTCGGCCGCATTTCCGTTTTGACGATGATTCAGGAGCCTCTGGGCACAGGGCTTGCAGAGCGGCGTCCATGAACAACAAAACGGAAGAGGACTGATCATGGACCCCAAAGAATCCGTGGACCCAACCCGCATCGGCATCGACGACGATGCATGGCAGGCCACGCTGTCCCGCGACGCGGCGCAGTCCCTGCTGCGCATGTGCTCGGCACCCGGTGTCGATGAGCGCACCTACACCAACGTGCAATTGCTGTCGGTGCCCAACGGCAGCAACCTCTACATCAAGTCCTTCGCCTGATCCCTGGCCGGGCTGACGGCCTTGAAGCGCGCCAGCGTGCGTTCCCGCGCCAGGGCATGGTCGATGATGGGCGGCGGATAGTTTTTCGCGCCGCCTGTCTTCCAGGGTGCGTGGATGAGCTTGTCCGGCAAGTGGGCCAGCTCGGGCACATAGCGGCGGATGAAGGTACCCGCCGGATCGAATTTCTCCGACTGCGTCACCGGATTGAAAATGCGGAACCAGGGTTGCGCATCGCAGCCTGTAGAGGCCGCCCACTGCCAGCCGCCGTTGTTGGCGGCCAGGTCATAGTCGAGCAGTTTTCCGGCGAACCAGGCCTCGCCCCGGCGCCAGTCGATACCCAAATCCTTGGTCAGAAAACTCGCCACCACCATGCGCAGGCGGTTGTGCATCCAGCCCGAGGCCAGCAACTGACGCATCGCCGAATCGACCAACGGATAGCCGGTGCGCCCCGCTTGCCAGGCCGCCAATAGTTCGGGGGCATCATCCCAGCGTAGTCCGTCGAGGGCCGGCTTGTAGCAATGACTGACGACGTCCGGCCGTTGCCAGAGGATCATCTGGTAGAACTCGCGCCAGATCAGTTCCGACAGCCAGGTTTCCGCACCCCGGCCACCGGTGCCATGGGCATGGGCGGCGAGCTGACGGATGGAAATCGTGCCGAAGCGCAGATGGGCCGACAGGTAGGACGGCCCCTTCACCGCCGGGTAGTCGCGGGTATCGGCGTAGGCGTCGATGCGCTCGATGAAGTCGCGGAACAGGGCCTGCGCGCCGCTCATGCCGGTGGGCAGTTTCAGGGCGGCAAGGTCGGTGGGCGCGAAGCCCAGTTGTTCCAGCGTCGGCAGCGACGCGGATTTTTCCGGCGCGGCGAGGTGATGCAGATACGGCTCGATGGGCCAGGAGTTCAGGCAAGTCCCATCGAGTTTCGCCAGCCAGGCGCGCTTGTAGGGCGTGAATACGGCGAAGGGCGTGCCGCCCTGGGTCAGCACTTCATTGCGCTCGAAGACGACCTGATCCTTGAAATCGAAAAAGTCGGCTCTGGTTAGACGGCGTTTTACTTCCCCGTCGCGGGCAATCGCGCTCGGTTCGTAGTCCCGGTTGGCGTAGACGGCGGTGACGCCAAGTTCGGCGGCGAGACGGGGAATATCGACCACCGGATCACCGTGGCGCACGATCAGAGCGCCGCCATGGGCACGCAGGACGGTATCCAGTTCTTCGAGCGCCCGCAGGATGAATTCGACGCGGCGGTCCCGGCGCGGCAGGGCGTCGAGGATGGTGGTGTCGAAGACGAAGGCGCAATACACGCGCTCGTGACGGGCCAGCGCATGGTGCAGGGCGGCGTGATCGTCGAGGCGCAGATCGCGGCGGAACCACACCAGGGCAGAGGAGGCAGCGGACATGGTGGCAAGCACGGGAAGGGAGCGACAGATTACAATGATGCCCGTGAATACCGTCAGCCTCGCCAACCACTTCCTGATCGCCATGCCCGCCATGGCCGACCCGAATTTTTCCCGCACGCTGACCTACATCTGCGAGCACAACGCCGACGGCGCCCTGGGCATCATCGTCAATCGGCCCATCGACATGAACCTCGCCGGTCTTTTCGACCGGGTCAGCATCGAACTCGACGAGGGTGACGCGCAAATCCGCTATGCCAACCTGCCGGTGTATTTCGGCGGCCCGGTGCAGACGGATCGCGGCTTCGTCCTGCATCGTCCGGCGGGCCACTGGCAGTCCTCGCTCAACGTCAATGAAGAACTGGCGCTGACCAGTTCCCGCGACATCCTCCAGGCCATGGGCAGCACCGGCGAGCCGGCCGAGGTGCTGGTCACTCTCGGCTATGCCGGCTGGACGGCGGGGCAACTGGAATGGGAGCTGGCGCAGAACGCCTGGCTGACGGTCGAGGCCGATCCTGCCATCATGTTCGAGCTGCCACCCGAAGAGCGCCTGGCCGCCGCCATGCAGTTGCTCGGCGTCGATTTTGCCAATCTCTCCGAAGTCGCCGGGCATGCGTGATGAAACGCTGCTGGCTTTCGATTTCGGCGTGAAGCGCATCGGCGTGGCGGTCGGCGAGGTCCGCCTCGGCAGCGCACGCCCCCTGGCCACCATCGATGCCGAGGCGAACGATGCGCGCTTCGCCGCCATCGGCAAGCTGATTGCCGAATGGCAGCCCGCCCGGCTGATCGTCGGCCGGCCACTCAACGAGGATGGCACATCCCACGACATGACCGCCCGCGCCGAACGCTTCACCAATCAATTGCGCGGCCGCTTCAGCCTGCCGGTGGAATCGGTGGATGAACGTTTCACGTCCGTCGAGGCCGAATCGGCGTTGCGCCAGAGCCGACTTTCCTGGCAGCAGAGCAAGACCAAGGTCGACGCCGAGGCTGCCCGCATCATTCTCGAAAGCTGGTTCGAACAACAGAAAATCGCCCATGCCCATACCTGATGCCGAAGCCCTGATCACCGCCCTGGCCGATGCCATGCGGCCCCACGTCGACCCGGCGCGCACCGCCCTGGTCGGCATCCACACCGGCGGCGTCTGGATTGCCCAGCGCCTGCAAGCCGCCCTCGGCCTGAAGACGGCATCCGGCGCCATCGACGTCTCCTTCTATCGCGACGACTACAGCCAGCGCGGCCTGCATGCCGGCGCCAAGTCCTCGCAGATTCCCTTCGATGTCGACGGCGCCCACATCGTCATCGTCGACGACGTGCTCTACACCGGCCGCACCATCCGCGCAGCGATGAACGAACTCTTTGATTACGGACGCCCGGCCAAGGTGGAACTCGCCGTGCTGGCCGACCGCGGTGGCCGCGAGCTGCCCATCGCGCCGACCTATTGTCCCCATGTCCTCTCCCTGCCCGTGGCGCAGATGCTGGCGCTGGAAAAGGCGGAGGATGGAAAACTTTCCTTCCGGCTGATCGAGAAATGAGCCCCGTGCGAAACACCGCCAATCCGCAACTCAATGCCCATGGCGAGCTGCAACATCTGCTCACCATCGAGGGCCTGCCCCGCGATGTGCTGACGCGCATCCTCGACACCGCCGCGCCCTTCACCGAAGTGGCCGAGCGCGAGGTGAAGAAGGTGCCGCTGCTGCGCGGCAAGAGCGTATTCAATCTGTTCTTCGAGAACTCCACGCGCACCCGCACCACCTTCGAGATCGCCGCCAAGCGCCTTTCTGCCGACGTCATCAATCTCAATATCAACACCTCGTCGGCGGCCAAGGGCGAGAGCCTGCTCGACACCGCCGACAATCTCGCCGCCATGCAGGCCGACATGTTCGTCGTCCGCCACGCCTCCAGCGGCGCGCCCTACCTGATCGCGCAACACCTGGCCGCCACCGGCCGCGACCACATCCACGTCGTCAACGCCGGCGACGGTCGCCATGCCCACCCGACCCAAGGCCTGCTGGACATGTACACCATCCGGCACTACAAGAAGGACTTCAGCAACCTCACCATCGCCATCGTCGGCGATGTGCTGCACTCCCGCGTCGCCCGCTCGCAGATCCATGCATTGACCACCCTCGGCGTACCGGAAGTGCGCGTCATCGCACCGAAGACCCTGCTGCCCACCGGCGTCGAACGCATGGGCGTGCGCGTCTTCAACGACATGAAGGAAGGCCTGCGCGGCGTCGATGTGGTGATGATGCTGCGGCTACAGAACGAGCGCATGCAAGGCGCCTTGTTGCCCAGCCCGCAGGAATACTTCAAGTCCTACGGCCTGACGCCGGACAAGCTGGCCCTGGCCAAGCCCGACGCCATCGTCATGCATCCGGGACCGATGAACCGGGGCGTCGAAATCGATTCCTCGGTGGCCGACGGCAAGCAGGCGGTGATCCTGCCCCAGGTCACTTTCGGCATCGCCGTGCGCATGGCCGTGATGGCCATGCTGGGAGGAGCAAACGCATGAACATGCGCATCCACATCAAGGGCGGCCGCGTCATCGACCCGGCCAGCAACACCGACCGCGAGGCCGATCTTTTCATCGCCAACGGCAAAATAGTCGGCGTTGGCGATACGGCACCGGCGGGCTTCGAAAGCAACAGCATTCTCGATGCGACCGGCTGCATCGTCTGCCCCGGCCTCGTCGATCTCTCCGCCCGCCTGCGCGAACCGGGCTACGAATACAAGGCCACGCTGGAGTCCGAAATGGCCGCCGCCGCCGCCGGCGGCGTCACCCGTCTGGCCTGCCCGCCGGACACCGACCCGGTGCTCGACGAACCCGGCCTGGTCGAGATGCTGACCCATCGCGCGCGTCTGCCCGAGTTCGCCCACGTCCATCCGGTCGGCGCCCTGACGGTGCAGCTTGAAGGCAAGGCCCTGACCGAGATGGCTGAACTGCACGAGGCCGGCTGCATCGCCTTCGGCCAGGCCAATCGGGCCATCGTCGACACCCAGGTGCTGCTGCGCGCCATGCAGTACGCCGCCACTTTCGATTTCCCGGTCTGGCTCCAGGCCCAGGACCCCTTCCTCGCCAAGAAGGGCGTCGCCCACGACGGCGAAGTCGCTGCCCGTCTCGGCCTCGTCGGCATCCCCGTCGCCGCCGAGACCATCGCCCTGGCCACCATCCTGCACCTGGCCCGCGAGACCGGCGCCCGCGTGCATCTGACGCGCATCTCCTCGGCCGCCGGCCTGGAGATGATCGTCGCCGCCCGCGCCGCCGGCATCGCCGTCACCTGCGACATCTCCGCCCATCATCTGCACCTGTCGGAAATGGACATCGGCTTCTTCAACGCCCACGCCCGCCTCGACCCACCGCTGCGCAGCCAGCGCGACCGCGACGCGCTGCGTGCGGGCCTCGCCAGTGGCGCCATCAATGCGCTGTGTTCGGATCACACGCCGGTGGACGATGACGCCAAGCAGACGCCCTTCGACGAAGCCGAACCGGGCGCCACCGGCCTTGAGCTGCTGCTGCCGCTGACCCTGAAATGGGCGCAGGAAATGAAGCTGCCGCTGGTCACCGCACTGGCCCGCGTCACCTCCGATCCGGCCCGCGTGCTGGGGCTGGATGCGGGACAACTGGCCATCGGCGCCGCCGCCGACATCTGCGTCTTCGATCCCCGCGCCGGCTTCGTCGTCACCCGCGACGCCCTGCGCAGCCAGGGCAAGAACACGCCCTTCCTCGGCCTCGAACTGCCGGGCCGCGTCCGCTACACGCTGATCGACGGGCATCTGGCCCACGATGGCGCGTGGGGCTGAACTCCTTCTTGCGCTGATTTTCTCCCTGGCGCTGCCCGCCCTGGCAGCGCCGCCGGAGGCCGAGCGTATCCGCGACGAAGAGATCGCCGTCTGCCGTGACGGCGATCTCGCCACCTGGCCCGACGGCCGCGATCAGACCGCGCCGCTGCGTCCCCCGCGCTTCGCCTACAAGTCCCTCGGCGCACCCGTCGAGATGGGCGAAACCCTGGTCACGCAACTGCTCCAGCAAGCCCTGCGCGCCTGGTCCGGTTGTGGCATCGGCGGCGAACTCCTGCCCTGGCAGCCGGGCATCGAGGAACGCCGCGACGTGGTGGTCGTACTTTGGTCCGAGGCCGAAAGCCGGGGCAACTTCGGCCTCGCCAATCTGACCCAGCGCCGCCTGGCCCTGAGCCCGGCTACCTTCCGCCTGCTGCGGGAGCGCAATCCCAAACACGACTACCGGCAGACCATGCAGATGGCGCTGTCCCACGAGATGGGCCACTTCTACGGCCTCATGGCCCATTCCCGCCGCTGCATCGACGTCACCTCCTACTATCACGACGGTCGCGGCGACCAGGGCGAGCAATGCCGCACGCGCAACCCGGCGGGGCGCAAGGCCTTCGTCGAGTATCGCCACGTGCTGCCGACGGCCTGCGATATTCGTCGCTGCCGGATTGCCAACGGCATTGACCCCTGACGGAATTGTTGCGCTGCGGTACCATCGGGGCATAACGAAAACAAGTTGGAGCCCCCAGTGAACAGCGAGCCGTCCCCGTTGTCATCCTTTTTGCGCCGCCTTGGCTGGCGCAAACTTGTCCTTCTCCTTGTCGCTGTCGGCCTCATCGCCGGCATCAGTTTCATAGCGACACGGGGCGGCAGCAAGGATACCGCCGCCCAGAACGCTGCCAAGCCCGCCGCCCGCCCGGCCCTCAGCGTTGCGCTGATTACGCCGCAACAGGAGGACTGGCCACGCAGCGTCAGCGCCAACGGTAACGTGGCCGCCTGGCAGGAAGTGCAGATCGGTCCCGAGATCGGTGGGCAGCGTATCGCCGAGGTGCTGGTCAATGTCGGCGACGCGGTGAAGAAGGGCCAGTTGCTGGCCCGCATCGCCAGCGAGAACGTGGCCGCCGATCTGGAGCAGGCGCGGGGCGCCCTGGCCGAAGCCGAAGCCAATGCCGCCGAGGCCGCCGCCAACGCGACGCGGGCCCGCCACCTCAAGGACCAAGGCTTCTACAGCGCGCAGCAGGCCAGCCAGATTTTGACCGCCGAGCAGACCGCGCTGGCGCGTCTGGCCTCGGCCCGCGCCCGCATGGGCACCGAGGAACTACGCCTGGCCCAGACCCGGGTGCTGGCACCGGACAGCGGCACGATTTCGACGCGCCTGGCGACCGTGGGTTCGCTGGCCCAGCCGGGACAGGAACTCTTCCGTCTCGTACGTGGCAACCGTCTCGAGTGGCGGGCCGAAGTCACCGCCGCCGAGATCGGCCGCATCCAGCCGGGCATGCACGTGAGCCTGGCCTTGCCGGGGCAGGATCAGGCGCGCGTCGAAGGCAAGGTGCGGGCGGTGGCACCGACCATCGACGCGCAGACCCGCAACGCATTGGTCTACGTGGACCTGCCCGCCGCTTCGCCGGCCCGCGCCGGCATGTTCGCGCGCGGCGAGTTCGACGCGGGCCGTGCCGCCGCATTGACCCTGCCGCAGACCGCCGTGCTGTTGCGCGACGGCTTCAGCTACGTCTATCGGGTGGCTGCTGATAATCGCGTGGCCCAGGTCAAGGTCGGCATCGGCCGCCGGCTGGGCGGACGCATCGAGATCGTTGCCGGCCTCGATCCGGCGACCCGTGTGGTGGCCGAGGGCGTCGGCTTCCTCGCCGACGGCGATCTGGTCCGCGTCGTCGCGTCGCCCGCCCGATGAACGTCTCCGCCTGGTCGATCCGGAATCCGATTCCGGCCGTGATGCTCTTCGTCATGCTCACCCTGGTGGGCGTGATGTCCTTCCGCTGGATGAAGATTCAGCAGTTCCCCGACATCGACCTGCCCACGGTGTCGGTGGTGGCTTCACTGCCCGGCGCCGCGCCGGCGCAGATGGAAACCGAGGTGGCGCGCAAGATCGAGAATTCCGTCGCCACCTTGCAGGGCATCAAGCACATTTACACCAAGGTGCAGGACGGCACCGCCACGGTGACCGTCGAGTTCCGCCTCGAGAAGCCGACGCAGGAAGCGGTGGACGACGTCCGTGATGCCGTCTCGCGCATCCGCGCCGACCTGCCCGGCGATCTGCGCGACCCGGTGGTGTCGCGTATGAATCTGGCCGGTTCGCCCATCCTCACCTACACCGTCGCCTCCTCGCGCATGGACGACGAAGCCCTGTCCTGGTTCGTGGACAACACGGTGACGCGGCGCATGCTGGCGGTGCGCGGCGTCGGTGCCGTGGCGCGGGTGGGCGGCGTGGATCGCGAGATCCGCATCGAACCCGATCCGCTGCGCATGCTGGCCCTCGGCGTCACCGCCGCCGACATCTCGCGCCAGCTGCGCCAGGTGCAGGGCGAGGCCTCCGGTGGCCGTGTCGACATCGGTGGCGCCGAGCAGTCGGTGCGCACCATCTCTACCGCGAGTTCGGCGGAAGAGTTGGGTGCCATCGAAATTCCCCTTGCTGGCAGCGGTCGCCGCGTACGGCTGGATCAGGTCGCCTCCGTGGCCGATACCGTGGCCGAGATCCGCTCCGCCGCGCTACTCAACGGCAAGCGCGTGGTCGGCTTCGAGATCACGCGCAGTCGTGGTGCCAGCGAGGTCGAGGTCGCCAATGGTGTGCGCGAACAGTTGCAGCATCTCAAGGCCGACCATCCGGACGTGCAGGTGGTCGAGGCCTTCAATTTCGTGGACCCGGTGGAGGAGAACTTCAGCGGTTCCATGGCCCTGCTGATCGAAGGCGCCGTGCTCGCCGTCATCGTAGTCTGGTTCTTCCTGCGCGACTGGCGGGCCACGCTGGTCTCGGCGGCGGCCCTGCCGCTGTCCATCATCCCGGCCTTTGCCGTCATGTACTTCATGGGCTTCACCCTCAACGTGGTGACCCTGCTGTCGCTCTCGCTGGTGGTCGGCATCCTGGTGGACGACGCCATCGTCGAGATCGAGAACATCATGCGCCACCTGGCCATGGGCAAGTCGCCCTGGGACGCGGCCATGGAGGCGGCGGACGAAATCGGCCTGGCGGTGATCGCCACCACCTTCACCCTGATCGCAGTCTTTCTGCCCACCGCCTTCATGAGCGGCGTGCCGGGCAAGTTCTTCGTCCAGTTCGGCTGGACGGCGGCCATCGCCGTGTTCTTCTCGTTGGTGGTGGCGCGCATGCTCACCCCCATGATGGCGGCCTACATCCTGCGTCCGCCGAAAGGCGAGCCGCGTACCCAGCGCTGGCTGCGCGTGGTCATGGACTGGACGGCCTGGTGCATCCGTCATCGCTTTCTCACCACGCTGGCCGCAGCCGGCTTCTTCGTCGGTTCCTTCGCCCTCGTGCCGCTGCTGCCCACCGGTTTCATCCCGCCCGACGATCTGTCGCAGACGCAGGTCTATCTGACTCTGCCGCCGGGCAGCACCTTCGACCAGACCCTGGCCACGGCGGAACGGGCCCGCGCCATCGTCGAAAAGAATCCGCATGTGAAGCTGATCTACACCGCCATCGGCGGCGGCGCTGCCGGCAGTGATCCCTTTGCCCCGCGCGGCGCTGCCGAAGCGCGCAAGGCGACGCTGACCATCAACCTTACCCCGCGTGGCGAGCGCGGCGGCGTGAAAAAGCAGGATGTCGAGCGCGAGCTGCGGGCGGCACTGACGGCGCTGCCCGGCGTGCGCGTGACTGTCGGTTTCGGCGGTTCCTCGGAAAAATACATCCTCGTCCTCGCCAGCGAGAACGGCGAAGTGCTGGCCGAGCATGCGCGCCTGGTGGAGCGCGAGCTGCGCACCATTCCCGGCATCGGCAACGTGAACACCACGGCCAGTCTGGTGCGGCCGGAACTGGTGATCCGCCCCGACTTCGCCGCCGCCGCCGACCTCGGCGTCACCTCGACGGCCATGGCCGACACCCTGCGCATCGCCACCGCCGGCGACTACAGCCAGGCCCTGGCCAAGCTCAATCTCGCCCAGCGCCAGGTGCCCATCGTGGTCAAGCTGCCGGCCGCGGCGCGGCAGGACCTGGCCCTGCTCGAACGCCTGACTGTGCCCGGCCGCAACGGCCCGGTAATGCTCGCCAACGTCGCGCATCTGTCGGTGGATAGCGGCCCGGCGGAAATCGACCGCTACGACCGCCTGCGCAACGTGAACTTCGAGATCGAGCTCAACCAGCAACCTCTTGGCCTCGTCGAAAGCCAGGCCATGGCCCTGCCCAGCCTGAGCAAGCTGCCCCCCGGCGTGATCCAGACCACGGTGGGCGACGCCGAAGCCATGAACGAACTTTTCGCCAGCTTCGGCCTCGCCATGCTCACCGGTGTGCTCTGCATCTACATCGTGCTGGTGCTGCTGTTCAAGGATTTCATCCAGCCGGCGACCATCCTCGCCGCGCTGGTGCTGTCCATCCCCGGCGCCTTTCTCGCTCTATTCGTCACCCACACGGCAGTGTCCATGCCCTCGATGATCGGCCTGATCATGCTGATGGGCATCGCGACCAAAAACTCCATCCTGCTCATCGACTACGTGGTCCTCGCCCGCCGCGAACACGGCCTCGACCGCTGGGATGCCCTGCTTGACGCCTGCCGCAAGCGCGCCCGCCCCATCGTCATGACCACCGTCGCCATGGGCGCCGGCATGCTGCCCATCGCCATCGGCCTCGGCACCGACCCCAGCTTCCGCGCCCCGATGGCCATCGTCGTCATCGGCGGCCTGATCACCTCCACCTTCCTCAGCCTGCTGGTGATCCCCGTCGTCTATACCTACGTCGATGACGGCATCAGCTGGTTGCGGCGACGGGTGACGAAGCGGGTGGTGGAGGTTTAGCGGGGAGTCGTTGCGGGGGGCTGGCGGCTCAGAAAAGTCGGCGAGGGAACTGCTACGACAACGCGGTTGCCGAGAGTTTCTTCCAGTTACTCAAGCGCGAGCGCATCCGTCGAAAAGTCTATGCGGACCGTGAGGCGGCGCGCCGTGACATCTTTGAATACATCGAGATGTTCTACAACCCGAAACGTCGTCACAGCTATGCCAACAACGTTTCTCCGGTACAGTTCGAACAGCAGCATTTCAACAGGCTTCACAGTGTCTACTGAAGCCGGGGCGATTCAGTCGAGCTATTGACGCGGTGATATATCAGGGGTAGGCGACGATTTGCTGCCCGTCTATTGACCTTGGGGAGTGATAGCCATATGCTAGGCATATGCTTATCCATGGAGGCCCATTCCGATGATCGAAGAACGCCATGTTTCGTTGTTCCGCAACGGGCGCAATCAGGCCATCCGGATTCCGCGTGACTTCGAGTTGCCGGGGACCGAGGCCATCGTCCGCAAGGAAGGAGAGCGCCTGATCATCGAGCCGCTGCCGCAAAACCGCCTGTTGTCGCTGCTGGCGGGGTGGGCACCGCTTGAGGTGGACTTTCCGGAGATCGCCGATCCGTCGTTGGTGCCGGAGGATGTGTTTTGACGGTGGTGCGCTATCTGCTCGACACCAACATCCTTTCGCCGTTGATCCGCGATCCGCACGGCCCGGTTGCTCGCCGAGTGGAGCTGGTGGGTGCCGGGGTGATCTGCACCAGCATCGTGGTGGCCTGTGAGTTGCGTTACGGCGCGGCGAAACGCGCTGCGCCGGTGTTGACGCAACGGGTCGAGGATTTGCTCGATAGCTTGCCGGTGTTGCCTTTCGACGCCGATGCGGATCGGCATTACGCGGAAATCCGCGCCCTGCTGGAGCGCGCGGGGCAACCCATCGGCGGCAACGATCTCCTGATCGCTGCCCACTGCCGCTCTCTCGGCGCGACGCTGGTGACGGCAAATCAGCGTGAGTTCGCGCGGGTGCCGGGGCTGGCGCTGGAGGATTGGTTGGCTGCGGAGTAGCCGACGCCGTACTGCCAGAGCCGACTTTTGCTCCGCCGGTTAGGCAGTGCCCGCGATCAAATGAGCTGGTATATCGCCGCTGCCTGCTCCGGGGTCATCCCGCTGACCCGCACCCGCTTGGCCCGCGAGGTCTGCCCACTGATCAGTTCCACTGCACTCTTGGACACGCCGAGTCGTTCGGCGACGAAGGCCAGCAATGCTGCATTGGCCTTGCCGTCCACCGGTGGTGCGGCGAGACGGATTTTCAGGGCCTCGCCATGGAGGCCGACGACTTCGGTTTTCTTCGCGCCGGGCTGGATGTGCAGCGTGAGGATCACGCCATCGCCGTCGGCTCTCAGCCAACTCATCGGATTCCCTTCCAAACGATGAAAGTTTTGTTCACCGGGTGACTCCGGCTATATTTCTTGAAAATGCACGGGCAGGAGCGCGTCCGAGACCATGGAGTTGCGCTTTCCCAGGTTGCGGATTCTTTCGCCAGAGGACTTTTTGAAGGAGGTTTGATATGGCTGCACTGACGGTTCGTTTGCCTGACGACAAACATGCGCGGCTCAAGGCGCTGGCCAAGAGTCGTGGCACGCCGCTTGATCGACGAGATGACGACGGCGATGCTGGCTGAGTTCGACGCTGAAACGCGGTTTCGCATTCGGGCCGCGCGTGGTGCGGGGAAGGAAGCGCGGGGCCTGGCCTTGCTGGAAAAAGCACAGGCCCGCTGAGTCATCCGCGCAACAGCGGCATCAGCTCGACACGCAACCCGGTGATGACGAACAGCGCGATTTGCAGAACCACCAGCAGGGCCAGTGGCGAGAGGTCCATGCCGCCGACTGGCGGGATGAAGCGGCGGAAGGGTCGCAGCAGCGGCCGGCTGATGGTGTCGACGACATCGGCCAGCGGCGCATGGGGATTGACCCAGGAGATGATGGCCGAGATCAGCACGGCGCCCATGCCGACGTAGACGAGGATCTTCAGGGTTTCCAGTACGGCCAGCAGGGCCACGGCAAAAGTCGGCGCTGGCGAGACGGCGACGAAGACGCCGCTGAGCCCCAGTGTGAGCGCGAGGTAGATCGCCTGCCAGCCCCAGGCCAGCAGCAGGCTGGCGATATCGAGGCCGAACAGGCCGGGGATCAACCGGCGCACGGGCCGCACCATCCAGTCGGTGACGGCGACGACGAACTGGCCGAGCGGATTGCGGAAAGGTGCCCGCGCCCATTGCATGACGAAACGGGTCAGCAGCGCAAAGGACAGGAAGCCGCAGACGGTGTCGACCAGGAAGAAAACGATTTGTGCCAGCATCAGTCTTTGCCGAGTTGTTCGCCCAGCTCGCGACCGCGCTGGTGGGCGGCCATCACACCCTGTTCGATGGCGCCGGCGACGCTGTGGGCGCCGAAGGAGAGCAGGGCCGCTTCGGTGGTGCCGCCCTTGGAGGTGACGCGCTCGCGCAGGGTCGAGATGGATTCGCTGCTTTGCTCGGCGAGACGGGCCGCGCCGATGAAGGTTTCGACGGTGAGGCGTCGTGCTGCCGCATGATCGAAGCCGAGATTCAGCGCGGCAGCTTCCATGGCTTCGATGAAGTAGAAGACATAGGCGGGGCCGCTGCCGGAGATGGCGGTGACGGCGTCCATGCGGGATTCGTCATCGATCCAGACCGTGCTGCCGACGGCATTGAGGATTTTCTCGGCGTTGCTGCGGCCTTCCAGGTCGACGCTCGGGTCGGCGTAGAGGCCAGTGATGCCGGCGCCGATCAGGGCCGGCGTATTGGGCATGGTGCGTACCAGCTTGCGGTAGCCGCCCAGCCAGCGCGAGATGTCATCCAGGCGCAGGCCGGCGGCGATGCTGACGACGATCTGGTGGTTTAGTTTGCCGGCCATGGGGGCGACCGCTTCGCGCATGCTCTGCGGCTTCACGGCCAGCACCAGCACCTCGCAGTTCAGTGCGGCGGAATCGATGGCGGGGGCGCAGCGGACGCCGAAGGCTTCGGTCAGTCGCGTGCGCGATTCCTCGAAGGGCTCGACGACCTGGATGGCTGCTGCCGAGAAGCCCTGCTTGCGCAGGCCGCCGATGAGGGCGATCGCCATGTTGCCGCCGCCGATGAAGGTGATTTTCACGTGTATTGCCTTTCGCCAAAAATTGCCGTGCCGATGCGCACCAGTGTCGCGCCTTCGGCAATTGCTGCTTCGAGGTCGTGGGACATGCCCATCGACAGGGTATCGAGTTCCAGGTCGAGATTGTCTCGCAAGCGACGCAGGACCGCGAATTGTTCACGCTGCCGGGCCGGATCGTCGGTCGGCTCGGGGATGGCCATCAGGCCGCGCAGTTGTAGCCGGGGCAGGGCGGCGATGGCGTGCAACAGGGCGGTTGCCTCTTCCGGCAGGCAGCCGCTTTTAGATGCTTCGCCGGAAACATTGACCTGGACGCAGACCTGGAGCGGCGGCAGATTATCCGGTCGCTGTGCCGAGAGCCGCTCGGCGATCTTCAGTCGATCAATGGAATGCACCCAGGCGAACTGCTCGGCGACGGCGCGCGTCTTGTTGCTCTGGAGGGGGCCGATGAAATGCCATTCGAGAGCGGGGTCGGCGAGGGCGGCGATCTTGTCGATGCCTTCCTGCACGTAGTTTTCGCCGAAGGCCTGCTGCCCGGCAGCGGCGGCCTCGCGTACGGCGGCGGCCGGCCAGGTCTTGGATACGGCGAGGAGGCGGACAGAGTCCGGCGGTCGCCTGGCGGCGATGCAGGCGGCGCGGATGCGATCACGCACGGCTTGCAAGTTGGCGGCGATTGTTGTCATATAGCGGCTTCAAAGTATATCGCACCCCAACTAAGGACCGCGCGCATGGACATCACCGAACTGCTCACCTTCGTCGTCAAAAATGGCGCCTCCGATTTGCACCTGTCCTCCGGCTTGCCACCGATGATCCGCGTCCATGGCGACGTGCGCAAGATCAATCTGCCGCCCATGGAGCACAAGGAAGTGCACGCCATGATCTATGACATCATGAACGACGGCCAGCGCAAGATCTACGAGGAAAACCTCGAGTGCGACTTCTCCTTCGCGGTGCCCAACCTGGCTCGCTTCCGCGTCAACGCCTTCGTCCAGAACCGGGGTGCCGCCGCTGTGATGCGGACCATTCCGTCGAAGATCCTGTCCCTCGAAGACTTGAAGGCGCCGATGATTTTCAAGGAGCTGGCCGACCAGCCGCGCGGCCTGGTGCTGGTGACGGGGCCAACGGGTTCCGGCAAATCGACCACGCTGGCGGCGATGGTTAACCACAAGAACGAGGAAGAATACGGCCACATCCTGACCGTCGAGGACCCGATCGAATTTGTGCACGAGTCGAAGAAGTGCCTGATCAACCAGCGCGAGGTCGGCCCGCATACCCTGTCCTTCAACAACGCGCTGCGCTCGGCCCTGCGTGAGGACCCGGACGTGATTCTGGTCGGCGAAATGCGCGACCTGGAAACCATTCGCCTGGCCATGTCCGGCGCCGAAACCGGCCACCTGGTGTTCGGTACGTTGCACACCTCCTCGGCGGCGAAGACCATCGACCGGATCATCGACGTCTTCCCGGCGGCGGAAAAAGAAATGATCCGCGCCATGTTGTCGGAATCGCTCAAGGCGGTAATTTCGCAGACTCTGTGCAAGACCATGGATGGCAAGGGCCGCGTTGCGGCGCACGAGATCATGGTCGGCACGCCCGCCATCCGCAACCTGATCCGTGAAGCCAAGGTGGCGCAGATGTATTCGGCGATCCAGACCGGCCAGCAATTCGGCATGCAGACCCTGGACCAGAATCTTCAGGATCTGGTGAAGAAGAAGATCATTTCGCCGGCGGAAGCGCGCAGTAAAGCTGCTAATAAAGACAATTTCCCCGGCTAACGCCGTGCCGCCAGCACCGACTTTTAGATTTCGAGGATTACCATGGAACGCGATGAAGGCCTGAAGTTCATGTACCAGCTTCTGACGATGATGATGCAGAAGAAGGGTTCCGACTTGTTCATCACCGCTGGTTTCCCGCCGGCCATGAAGATCGACGGCAAGATGACGCCGGCCACGACGCAGGCGCTCTCCGCCCAGCACACGCAGGAACTTGCCCGCGCCATCATGAACGACAAGCAGGCTGCCGAGTTTGAGGCGAGCAAGGAATGCAACTTCGCCATCTCGCCAGCCAGCATCGGCCGCTTTCGCGTCAATGCCTTCGTCCAGCGCGGTAACGTGGGCATGGTCCTGCGCGTGATCAACGTCCAGATTCCCGATTTCGATGAGCTGAAGCTGCCGCCGGTGCTGAAGGATGTGATGATGACCAAGCGCGGCCTGGTGCTCTTCGTCGGCGGCACAGGTTCCGGCAAGTCCACCTCGCTGGCGGCCATGATCGGCTACCGCAACAAGAACTCCTACGGCCACATCATCACCATTGAAGATCCGGTCGAGTACGTGCATGACCACATCAACTGCGTCATCACCCAGCGCGAAGTCGGCGTCGATACGGACTCCTGGCACATCGCACTGAAGAACACCCTGCGCCAGGCGCCGGACGTGATCCTGATCGGCGAAATCCGCGACATGGAAACCATGGAACACGCCATGGCCTTTGCCGAAACCGGCCACCTCGCCAT
This sequence comes from Rhodocyclaceae bacterium, assembly GCA_030824275.1. Taxonomy (GTDB): domain Bacteria; phylum Pseudomonadota; class Gammaproteobacteria; order Burkholderiales; family Rhodocyclaceae; genus JAVBXY01. Next base: position 130,778 of record JAVBXY010000008.1, read on the forward strand.
GGGCACGCTGCACGCCAACAACTCCAACCAGGCGATGACGCGGATCATCAACTTCTTCCCTGAAGAACGTCACCAGCAGTTGTTCATGGACCTGTCGCTGAACCTCAAGGCCATCGTTTCCCAGCGCCTGATTCCGGTCAAGGAAGGCAAGGGCCGCGCAGCAGCGGTGGAGGTCTTGCTGAATTCACCGCTGATTTCCGACCTGATCGCCAAGGGCGAGATTTCCGAGATCAAGGAAATCATGAAGAAGTCGAAGGAACTGGGCATGCAGACCTTCGACCAGGCGCTGTTCGACCTGTTTGAAGAGGGCCGCATCAGTTACGACGACGCTCTGCGCTTCGCCGACTCGATGAACGAAGTGCGCCTGATGATCAAGCTGCACTCCAAGGACGCCCAGAACGCCGACCGCCAGTCGGGCATCCAGCATCTCGATATTGTTTGAACTTCGCAATCGCGAAGTTCAAACAAACAAGAAACGCCCGCCCCTCCCATCCTCCTCTCGCGGGGAGGCGACTATTTGGCTCGCTTCGCTCTAAGCGCCTTACGGCGCCCGCTCGCGGCGATGGCTGCCGGCGATGACGTCGATGTTGTACAAGCGGCATTCCAGGGCGCCGTTGTAGAGCGGAATCTTCCGCCCGACCTTGAGGCGGATGCCTTTGGGTAGCTGGGTGTCGGCAGAGAGGAACCAGCAGCTCCAGCCGGCGAAGCGTTGCTTGAGGGCGTCGCCGAGGCGCGGATAGAAGGCTGCCATTTCCTCCTCGCTGGCCAGGCGCTCGCCATAGGGCGGATTGGCGACGAGGACGCCGCCAGCGGCGGGTGCGCTGCGCGTCAGCAAGTCGGCTTTTTCCAATGTAACCAGATCGTCGAGTCCGGCGTGGGCCAGATTCTGTCGGGTGCGCGCCACTGCGTCGGCATCGATGTCGCTGCCGAAAATGTTTTGCGGACCGGAAATCGCCCGGCGGCGTTCAGCGGCTTCGCGCTGAAGCGAGCGCCAGAGTCCGGCGTCGAAGGATTTCAGATGTTCGAAACCGAAGCCGCCTTCGTCGCGGGACAGGCCCGGTGCGTCGTCCACCGCCATCTGCGCCGCTTCGAGCAGGAAGGTGCCGCTGCCGCACATGGGGTCGAGCAGGGGCGTGCCGGGCTTCCAGCCAGACAGCCGGAGGATGCCGGCGGCGAGGTTTTCCTTCAGCGGCGCGCCGACCTTGGCGACCTTGTGGCCGCGCATGTAGAGCGGCTCGCCGGAGGTGTCGAGGTAGAGCGTGGCGGACTTGTCAGTGAGGAAGAGATGGATGCGGACTTCCGGGTTTTTCGTATTCACGCTGGGGCGGCGTTCAGTGTCGACGCGGAAGCGGTCGCAGACGGCGTCCTTCACTTTCAGGGTGATGAACTCGATGCTTTTCAGCGGCGAGCGGATTGCCGTGACGTAAACCCGGATCGAGCGGTCCACCGAGAATAGCTTGGCCCAGTCCACGTCATAGGCCAGCTTGTAGACGTCGGCCTCGTTGCGATAGTCGGCGCTGGCGACACGGCAAAGCACGCGCGTGGCGATGTGTGATTCGAGGTTCGCGCGATAGGCCACGCGCCAGTCGCCACGACAGCCGACGCCACCGGGGACTGGCTTCACGTCGGTGCCGCCGGCAGCGCTCAGGTCTTCGGCAAGCAGCGCTTCGAGGCCGCGCGGGCAACTGGCAAAGTAGGTATTCAAAACGGTTTCACCACGACAAGAATGGTAATGATCAGCAAGGCGATGACAGGCACCTCGTTAAAAAAACGGAACCAGAGATGACTCTTGATGGAGGTGCCGCTGGCGAATTCGGCCAGCAGCATGCCGCACCAGGCGTGATAGGCGGCGAGGCCGATGACCAGTGTGGTCTTCGCGTGCAGCCAGCCACCCTTGAAGTCGTAACCGAACCACAGCCAGAGACCGAAGGCCACCGCCAGTACACCGATGGGCGTGACGAAGCGGTAGAGCTTGCGTGCCATCAATAGCAGGCGGTCGCGTTCGGCCGTGCTGTCGGCGGGCACCATGGCGAGGTTCACGAAAATCCGTGGCAGGTAGAAGAGGCCGGCGAACCAGCTCACCACGAAGACGATGTGAAAGGTTTTTATCCAGAGCACGGGAGTTCCTCCAGTACGGCATCGACCGTCGGGTAGGCGAGGGTGAGGCCGAGTTCGTGTTTCATGCGCCGATTGTCGAGGCGGCGCGACTCGTTCATGAAGGACCACTGCATGGGCGGTACGGCCTGTCGTACTTCGGCGCGCGACAGGCGCGGTGCGCGGGGCAGGCCGGTGGCGTCGGCGAGCTTGTCGAACCACTCGCCCATGGCCAGCGTCGAGTCGTCGCTGATGTTGTAGATGCGGTTCGCCGCGCCATGACGCAGGGCGGCGATGCAGGCACGGCCTAGGTCTTCAGCGTGGATGTGGTTGGTGTGGCTGTCTTCGCTGGCGGTGATCAGCGGCAAACCCTTGCGCAGCCGCTCCAGCGGCAGGCGATCTTCGGCGTAGATGCCGGGTGCGCGCAGGATGCTGACGCGGGGGCCATGTTTGCCGAAGCGCCGCAGACGGTGTTCGGCATCAATGCGCCGTGTCGCCCGCGCCGACTTTGCTGCCGGGCTGCGGGTTTCGTCCACCCATTCGCCGCCGCAGTCGCCATAGACGCCGCTGGTGCTGATGTAGACGAGGTGGCGTGCTAGACTTTTCCCCCGCTGCAGAACGGCGATCAGGCGCTTGGTGCGTGGATCGCCGGTGCCCTCGGCGGGTGGCGGTGCGCTGTGGATGACGGCGTCGGCAATGCCCGTCAGGCGGCGCAAGGTGGCCGGACGGTCGAGGTCGCCTTCGATCTGCAACACTCCCATGGCCGCCAGTTGCGGGTCACGCTGGCGCACCAGCGCCAGCACGCGCCAATGCTTCACCAGGCGCGGCAACACCCGGCGCATGACATCGCCGCAACCCACAATGAGCAATCTACGCATCACCGATTTACGCACACAATTTCGCACCTGAGGATTATCGCATGGCGTCTTCCGACAACTTCCGCATCACCATTGCCCCCAGCGGCCACGAATTCAGCACCGATGGCAGCGACACGTTGTTGCAGGCTGCCCTTGATGCTGGTTACACCTTGCCCTACGGCTGCCGCAACGGTGCCTGCGGCGCCTGCAAGGGCAAGATCAGTTCGGGACTGGTGGACCACGGCCCGGTACAGGACCATGCCCTGTCCATCGCTGACCGCTCCGCCGGCTATGCCTTGTTCTGTTGTGCCAAGCCCCTGTCCGACGTGGTGCTGGAGTGCCGTGAAGTCGGCACCGCCAAGGATGTGCCGATCAAGATTCTGCCCTGCCGGGTGCAGAAACTTGAGCGCGTCGCCGACGATGTCATCGTGATGTCGCTCAAGCTGCCGGCCAACGAGCGCCTGCAATTCCTCGCCGGGCAATACATCGAGTTCATGCTCAAGGGCGGTCAGCGCCGGGCTTTTTCCATCGCCAATGCTCCCCACGACGACGAACACCTGCAACTCCACATCCGCCGGATCGCTGGCGGCGAGTTTACCGGCCATGTTTTCGGCGCAATGAAGGAGAAGGACATCCTGCGTTTCCAGGGCCCCTACGGCAGCTTCTTCCTGCGCGAGGAGTCGACCAAGCCGATCATCCTGCTGGCCGGCGGTACTGGCTTTGCGCCCATCAAGAGTATGGTCGAGCATGCCATCCACAGCCACATCCAGCGACCGATCACGATCTACTGGGGAGCCCGCAACCGTGCCGGTTTGTACCTGTCGCAACTGCCGGAGCAATGGGCTGCCGAGCATGCACACATTCGCTATGTGCCGGTGTTGTCGGACGAGACATGGACCGGCCGCACCGGCTTGGTGCACAAGGCCGTATTGGAAGATCACGCCGATCTTTCCGGCCATCAGGTCTACGCCTGCGGTGCGCCGGCAATGGTTGATGCGGCGCGGGCCGAGTTCATCGCACGCGGATTGCCGACGGAAGAATTTTTTGCTGACGCATTCACCTTCGCGTCACAACCAGCCGGATCGCCACCGCTATAATCCTGGGGTCGTTTCAATGGCTTTCCGCCACCATTCGCTGTGATCAAGAAAACCAAGGAACACCGGCAGCACCGCCGTTATCCGATGCACTGGGATGTGGTGGTGGTGTTCGACGAAGGGGATGAGCGTCCCAAATTTCAGGGGCGGACCCACGAAATTTCCATCGAGGGCACTTCTGTTCTGACGGACACCAATGTCTATTCATCCGACCCGGTGACCGTGCTGATAGCGATTCCGCCTTTACATCACGGCCAGCGCAAGACCATCGTCGAGGCGCGCGGGCGCATGCGCTATACCGTGCATTCGTCGGACCACGGCCAGTTTCGGATCGGCATCCACTTTGAAACCTTCAAGGGCGATGGCCGCGCCATTCTCAATAGCAGCCTCGCCGAGCGCGCCATCATGCGCAGCGTGGAAACCGAGAGCTGATTTTCGGGCTACTCGCCGAGATAGGCGGCACGTACGCGGGGATCGGCGAGCAGGGCGGCGGCGCTGTCGGCCAGGGTGATTTTCCCGCTCTCCATCACGTAGCCACGGGCACAGGTCTCCAGCGCCAGCCGCGCATTCTGTTCGACCAGCAGGATGGTCACGCCGTCCGCCGCCACCGAGCGGATCACTTCGAAAACCTTCTGCACCACGATAGGTGCGAGACCCATGGAGGGCTCATCCAGCAGCAGCAGCTTTGGTCGTCCCATCAGGGCGCGGCCAATGGCCAGCATCTGCTGTTCGCCGCCAGAGAGGGTGCCGGCGAGTTGTTCGCGACGCTCGGCGAGGCGCGGCAGCAGGCCGTAGATGCGGTCCATGTCCTTGCCGATGTCGGCAGTGCCGGCCCTGTCGCTGGTGCGGTGATACGCGCCCATGGCCAGGTTCTCTGCCACCGACAGACGGGCAAAGACGCCGCGTCCTTCGGGCACCAGCGCCAGCCCTCGCGAGATCAGGGCGTGGGACGGTAGTGCGTCGATGCGCTCCGCGCCATAGTGGATCTCGCCGCGACAGGGCAGCATGCGCGCCAGTGCCTTCAGCGTCGAGGTTTTGCCGGCACCGTTGGCGCCGATCAGGCAGACCATCTCGCCCTGTTCGACGACGAAGGAAATCCCTTTTACGGCTGATATCCCGCCGTAGTGGACTTCCAGATTCAGCGCCTCAAGAAGTGCTTGTGCCAAGATAGGCCTCGATCACTTTCGGATTGTTCCTCACCGCATCTGGCACGTCCTCGGCGATCTTCTCACCGTAATCAAGCACGGCGACGCGGTCGCAAAGCCCCATCACCAATTTCACGTCGTGCTCGATCAGCAGCACTGTGAGGCCGTCACGACGCAGGCCTTCGATCAGGGTGCGCAGGCCGGCGGTTTCGGTGGCGTTCATGCCGGCGGCGGGTTCGTCCAGGGCCAGCAGCTTGGGTTCGGTGGCTAGGGCGCGGGCGATTTCCAGGCGGCGCTGGTCGCCGTAGGAGAGATTCTTCGCCAGCCCACTGGCCCGGTCGGCAATGCCGACGTAGTGCAGCAGTTCCAGTGCGCGGCGTTCGATGGCGGCTTCTTCCTCGCGCTGGGCGCGGCTGCGGAACACTGCTCCGACCACGCCGACTTTTGTTCGGGCGTGGCGACCGACCATCACGTTCTCGCGCGCCGTCATGTGGGCGAAGAGGCGGATGTTCTGGAAGGTGCGGGCGATGCCGGCCTGCGTCACCTTGTGCGGGCTGCCCAGTTCAAGCGGTTTGCCGTCGAAGATCACTTCACCATCGTCGCGAGGATAAAGGCCCGTCAGCACGTTGAAGAAGGTGGTCTTGCCGGCACCATTGGGGCCGATGAGGCCGTAGATTTCGCCGCTGTTGATGGACAGCGAAACATCCTTCAGCGCCTGCACGCCGCCGAAGCGCTTGCCGATGTTTTTTGCTTCCAGCAAGCTCACTTGCGCATCTCCAGCCGATGCTGTTTCTCGGGCCAGAGGCCGGCAGGTTTGTAGAGCATGACGAGGATCAGGGCCAGACCGAAGAGCAGCATGCGCAGGTTTTCCGGATCGATCAGTACCTTGCCGAAGGCCCAGTTCTGCATGGGCACCGCGCCATGGCGGAAGGCTTCGGGCAGTACCGCCAGCAACAGGCCGCCGAGAATCACGCCGGGGATGTGGCCCATGCCGCCGAGCACCACCATGCACAGGACCATGATGGATTCCATGAGACCGAAGCTTTCCGGCGAGACGAATTCCTGAAAGCCGGCGAAGAGCCCGCCGGCGACGCCGCCGAAGCTGGCACCCATGGCGAAGGCCAGCAGCTTGACGTTGCGTGTGTCGATGCCGCAGGCCTTGGCTGCCACCTCGTCTTCGCGGATCGCCACCCAGGCGCGGCCGATGCGCGAATTCTGCAAGCGGATGCCGACGATCACGATAAGCACTGTCAACACCAGGAAGAGGTAGTAGTAGAGCGTGAGTCCGGGCACGGTGATGCCGAAGACATCGATGGACTTCGATAGGGAGTGGCCGCCGATGCTGATCGGATCGATGCGGGCGATGCCCTTGGGGCCGTTGGTGATGTTGATCGGCGCGTTCAGGTTGTTCATGAAAATGCGGATGATCTCGCCGAAGCCCAGTGTGACGATGGCCAGGTAGTCGCCGCGCAGGCGCAGCGTCGGCGCGCCCAGCAGCACACCGAAAATGCCGGCCACCAGCGCGCCGATGGGCAGGATGGCCCAGGCTGGCCAATGCAGACCGAAGTGGGGCGAGGCCAGCAGCGCGTAGGTGTAGGCACCGACGGCATAGAAGGCTATGTAGCCGAGGTCGAGCAGGCCGGCGAAGCCGACCACGATGTTGAGGCCCAGAGCCAGCATGATGTAGAGCAGGGCGAAATCGAGCACCCGCAACCAGGCATTGCCCAGGGCTGCACCGACGACGAAGGGGGTCACCGCCAGAAATAGCGCCATCGAAATGAGCCAGACTTTGCGCCGGATGTCAGGCACGCTCGGACACCTTTTCGCCCATCAGGCCCGAGGGGCGGAAGACCAGTACGACGATCAGCACGAAGAAGGCGAACACGTCCTGGTAGTGGCTGCCGAGGATGCCGCCGGTGAGGTCGCCGATGTAGCCGGCGCCCAGGGCTTCGATCAGGCCCAGCAATACGCCGCCGACCATGGCGCCGCCGAGATTGCCGATGCCGCCCAGCACGGCGGCGGTGAAGGCCTTGAGACCGAGGATGAAGCCCATGTGGTGATGGGCAATGCCGTAGTTGGCGGAAACCAGTACACCGGCCAGGGCACCGAGGGCCGAGCCGATGAGGAAGGTCATGGCGATGATGCGGTTGGCGTCCACCCCCATGAGGCCGGCGATGGCGGGATTTTCTGCCGTGGCACGCATGGCGCGGCCGAGCCGGGTGCGGTTCACCAGCAACATCAGGCCGGCCATGGTGAGGGCGGCGACGATGAGGATGATGACTTGCAGTTCGGTGATCTGGGCGCCGAAGAATTCGTGGTTCTCGGACGGCAGGAGTTGCGGCACCGAGTGGTAGCTGCGGCCCCAGATGATCATCGCCATTTGCTGCAACACGATGGAGACGCCGATGGCGGTGATCAGTGGTGCGAGACGCGGCGCATTGCGCAGGGGCCGGTAGGCGATGCGCTCGATGGTGAAGCCCAGGGCCATGCAGGCGATGGCGGCGGCGAACAGGGCGATGAGGAAAATGATCGGCGCCGGCAGGCCAGAGGCGGCGAGTGCTTTCATGACCATTAGCGCCACCATGGCGCCGACCATCACCACTTCGCCATGGGCAAAATTGATCAGGCCGAGAATGCCGTAGACCATGGTGTAGCCCAGCGCTACGAGAGCATAGATGCTGCCGAGGGTCAGGCCGTTGACGATCTGCTGGAGAAAGATATCCACGGCCCGGATGATACAAGCGCCTGCCTGTCGCGGGCTGACAAAAAAAAGAGGGCGTCTCCGTTGCCGGAGACGCCCTCTGCTGGCGCTGGCGAATTACTTCTTCGCGGGAGCGGGAGCTGCCGCCGGCGCTGCGGGTGCCGGGGCCGGTGTAGCAGGTGCTGCTGCGGGAGCGGCAGCCGGGGCTGCCGGAGTACCTGCGGCGGCAGCAGGAGCCGCGCCAGTCGCCGGGGCTGCGGGAGTTACAGGCGCCGCCGGAGCGGGCTCAGGTGCCGCCGGTGCGCCACCGATGGTATCCAGAGCTTCCCACTTGCCGCCCTTGGCCTGGTACAGGGTGATCGCGCCGTCCTTCAGATCGCCCTTCTCATCGAAGGTGATGGTGGTGGTCACGCCCTTGTGGTTGGTCTTCGGCAGCTCGGCGAGAATCTTGGCCGGGTCGCCGGACTTGGCGCGCTTGATGGCTTCGACCACGACCGCGACGGCATCGTAAGCGTAAGGTGCATAGAGCTGGATGTCGGTGTTGAACTTGGCCTTGTAGCGTTCGACGAACTTGGCCCCGCCCGGCATCTTTTCCAGGGGTACACCCGGCAGCGAGCAGTAGTGGTTCTCGGCGGCTTCGGCGGCGTTCTTGATGAAGTCGGTGGTGCAACCGCCGTCGCCCAGCAGGAACTTGGACTTGATGCCGAGCTGCTTGAGCTGCTTGGCCATCGGTGCGGCTTGCGGGTCCATGCCCCCGAAGAAGATCAGGTCGGGACGCTTGCCCTTGACCTTGGTCAGGATGGCCTTGAAGTCCACCGCCTTGTCGTCGGTGTGCTCTTCGGCGACGACCTTGGCGCCGCCGGCGACGGCGGCCTTCTTGAACTCGGCGGCGAGACCTTCACCGTAAGCGGTCTTGTCGTCGATGATGGCGATGGTCTTGGCCTTCAGGTTGCCGACGGCGTAGTCGCCGAGCACCTTGCCCTGCTGCACGTCGTTGGCCATGACGCGGAAAGCGGTCTTGAAGCCTTGATCGGTGTAGGTCGGGTTGGTAGCGGAGGGCGAGACCTGCGGGATGCCGGCGTCGGAATACAGCTTGGAGGCCGGGATGGTGGTGCCGGAATTGAGGTGACCGATGACGGCGTTCACCTTGGCATCGACGAATTTCTGGGCGACGAGATTGCCCTGCTTGGGGTCGGCCTGATCGTCTTCACCGATCAGTTCGAATTTCACTTCCTGGGCGCCAAATTTGATCTTGGCGGCGTTGGCATCCTCGACGGCGAGACGGGCGCCGTTTTCGTTGTCCTTGCCGAGGTGGGATTGCGGACCGGTCAGTGGCGAGACGTGGCCGAGCTTGATCACCAGAGGGGGCGGGGGCGGCGGAGCCACCGGAGCGGGAGGAGGCGGTTCTTCCTTGCTACAGCCCATCAGGGCAAGGGCGGCGAGGACGGAAAGGCTCACTACTTTCATCGGAACGTTCATCTGCGGATCTCCGGGATGTCAGGGAAATAAAACCCTGTGATTCTTGTCTTCGTGACGATGCTTGTCAACGGAGAACAGGGGCGTAAAAAAGCCAGCCCGTTGCGGGGCTGGCTTTTGGGATGCGGCGACCTGAATTACTTGGCGCCGGCGAGAATCCACTTGACCAGGGTCTTGAGGTCCTCGTCCTTGACGGCAGCGTTCGGGGGCATGGGCACAGCACCCCAGACACCGGAACCGCCGGCCTTGACCTTGGCGACCAGCTTGGCCTCGTCGGCGGCCTTGTACTTCTTGGCGACGTCCTGATAGGCCGGGCCGACCAGCTTCTTGTCGACGGCGTGGCAGGCCATGCAACCGCTCTTGGTGGCCAGATCCTTGTTGGCGAAGGCCGGGGCGGAAACCATGACGCCGGCAGCAACCAGCGCGGAGATCACGACAGATTTCATGTTCTAGTCCTCTTTGGTGTGAGTGGATTAAGCAAAATCGTGCAAAACCGACGTGATGTTACCGGATTCAGGCATTGCTGAGAATCTGGCGCAACTCTGCAAGACTTGCCGTCGGGGCAAGGCAAGTAACGCCGCAACATACCCAGGCGTTGACGTGATCACTTTCCGGCTTGGCCAGCGCTGCCGGCAAACCGGCGATTTCCTTGGGCAGGGCCAGAACAAGACGACGCGGATCAGCGCCGAGTTGCCCTTGCCATTCCCCGAGTTCTTCGCTTGGTCCTCGCAGGATAACGATGTTTGGCGGAGTGAGCGCTTCTTCCAGGGCCAGCAGCAGGCTGCTGAATCCGGCCGGTGAGCGCGACATCTGCGGCCAGAACAGGCGCAGGCAGCGCTCGGCAGCATCCAGGTAGCGGGGCTCGCCGAGCAGATGGCCGAGTCGTTGCAGAGCAAAGGCGGCGACGCCATTGCCGGCCGGCGTGGCGTTGTCGTGGCCGGTCTTGGGGCGGTGGATCAGGGCTTCGTGGTCGTGGGCAGTGAAGAAGAAGCCGCCGTTTTCCTTGTCCTCGAAGCGGTCGAGCAGGGCCTCCGCCAGTGCCGTGGCGAAATCGAGATCCTCGCGACGAAAGCGCGCCTGCATCATTTCCAGCAGGGCGGCGAGCAGGAAGGCGTGGTCGTCGAGATAGGCATTGAGGTGGGCGCGGCCGTCCTTGAAGGTGGCCAGCAGGGTGCCGTCATGCCACAAGGTGTGCTGGATGAAGGTGAGCGCCCGTTCAGCGGATTCGATCCAGTCGCTGTGGCCGAGGACGCGGCCGGCGTGGGCCATGCCTTCGATCATCAGGGCGTTCCAGCTGGTCAGCACCTTGTCGTCACGACCGGGGCGGATGCGCTTTTCGCGGACGGCAAAGAGGGTGTTACGGGCAGCGGCAATCAAGTGCCGGTCGGATTCATTCAGCGGCTGCTCGACCTTCAGGTGCCAATGGCCCTCGAAGTTGGGCGTGCTCTCCAGGCCCCAGTGCGGTGCGGCGACTTGCCATTGCTCCGGGCTGATCAGGGCGCGGACTTCCTTGCGATCCCAGACGTAGTACTTGCCTTCTTCGCCTTCGGAGTCGGCATCGAGCGCGGAGTAGTAGCCTCCCTCGGTGGATTGCATCTCACGTATCACCCACTCGGCGGTTTCTTCGGCGACGCGACGGAACAGGGGATCGCCGGTCTGCGTCCAGGCATCGGCACACAAGCCCAGCAAGGGGCCGTTGTCGTAGAGCATCTTTTCGAAGTGGGGAATCTCCCAGCGCTCGTCCACGCTGTAGCGACTGAAGCCGCCACCGAGCTGGTCGTAGATGCCGCCTTCGGCCATACGGGCAAGGGTAAACAGGGCGGGTTCGCGCAGGGCTTCTCCCCTGCGACCGAGCAGGAAGGCGAGGTCCGTGGGGTGGGGAAATTTCGGTGCGCCGCCGAAACCGCCGTTGATGCGGTCGAAGCTCTTCATCAACTGCTCACCGGCGAGCGTAAGCGGCCGGGCATCGAATTCGCCGGAAAAAGTCGGCGCTGGCGGGACGGCGTCGGCCAGCGCCCGGCGCAGATCGGCGTTTTGGGCATCGATGTCGGTGCGTCGTTTTTCGAATGCATCGGCTACCTGTTCGCACAGCCCGGCGAAACCCGGCAGGCCATAGCGTGGCGACTTGGGGAAATAGGTGCCGCCGAAGAAGGGCGTACCGTCCGGTGTCAGGAACATGGTCAGCGGCCAGCCGCCGGCCCGCTGGGTCAGCATCTGGTGGGCAGTCTGGTAGATCTGGTCGAGGTCCGGACGCTCTTCCCGGTCCACCTTGATGGTGACGAAGAGCCGGTTCATCACTGCCGCCACGTCCTCGTCCTCGAAGGACTCGTGGGCCATGACGTGGCACCAGTGACAGGCCGAGTAGCCGATGGAAAGCAGGATTGGCTTGTTCGCCGCACGGGCCGCGTTCAGCGCCTGCTCGTCCCAGGGCTGCCAGGCGACCGGGTTGTGGGCGTGCTGCTGGAGATAGGGGGAGGTTTCGGCGGCGAGCCGGTTGATGGCGGTGGTCATGAAAAGGGCCTCACGAGGGGATAACCCCGGAGGCCCTTACTATACCCGATGAAATTACTCGGATATTTCCATTACGGCATCAGGTCTTTCAGCAGGCTATCCACTTCGTTCTGTGACAGACGGCCTTCTTCGGTCGGGCCGCCGCTCTCGGTGACGATGATGGCGCCGACCAGAGCCTTCATGGCCTGGCGGATGGACTGGCCGGCCAGGTCCTGGAATTCCTGGGCGACGATAATGTTGGTGAGGTGGCCGCCAACCAACTTGAGCGAGGCCTCGATGTCGCGTCGCGACCAGTCCTTGCCCAGGCTTTCCGTCAGCTTGACGACGATGGTCTTGGCGCTTTCGGCTTCCAGCAGGGACTTGTTGGCGGCTTCGGCGGTCATGCGCTCGACGTTGCCGAGGATGGTGGAGACGGCCTTGGGATTGCCGCCGCGACCCTTGTTCAAATCCTTGGCGGCCTTGTTGAGGTCTTTCGCCAGGGTCTTGAGTTGCTTGAGCACCTCGCCACTGACCGGCGAGGCCTTTTTGCGGGCAACGGGTTTGGCGGGCGCCTTGGCCACGGGCTTGCGCGCGGCGGGCTTGGTGACGGTCTTGACCGGCTTGGTTGTGCTCTTGGCTGCTGTCTTGACAGCGGGTTTGCGCGTTGCGGAGGTCTTTTTCGTGGCCATCGTCAGATTCCCATGCGTTCGAAGATTTTGTCCAGCTTCTCTTGCAGCGTCGCTGCCGTGAAGGGCTTGACGATATAGCCGGAGGCACCGGCTTGGGCAGCGGCGATGATGTTTTCCTTCTTCGCTTCGGCCGTGATCATCAGGAAAGGCAGGGCCTTGAGTTTGGGCTCGGCACGCACGTTCTGCAACAGCGTGAGGCCGTCCATGTTGGGCATGTTCCAGTCAGAGACGACGAACTCGAAGTTGCCTTCGCGCAGCTTGCCCAGCGCCACGGCGCCGTCCTCTGCCTCTTCGACGTTGGTGAATCCGAGTTCCTTGAGCAGATTGCGGACGATGCGACGCATGGTCGAGAAATCATCGACAACCAGAAATTTAAGAGAGGTGCGATCGGCCATGGCTTTGTCCGTGCAGATTACGAATGGCTCGCACTATGCCCGAGGTAAGAGCCGGCTAAAACCCGGAATACGGGCCGGAAGTGCCTAGCTATCCTTTTCTCTCACCCCCATCAGAGTCTGCCACCAGCGGCGGCGACCCTCGGGGGCGGGCCGGGCCGGGCCGATGTTTTCCGGCGGCATGCGACTCATGATCCAGCCCGGCAGGGGCTGGTTCTTCGAGGAACCGCAGGAGGATCCGAGGTTGTTGGGGTCGTAGATCTTGACCAGCCGGGGGGACTCCAGGTCGTCGGTGTAGACGATGCCGCAATAGGATTCCCGGTGATCGGCCCGCAACAGAGCATCGACTTCGGTGATGAAGGCGCTGACTTGCTCGGTGCTGGCAAAAGTCGGCGCTGGTGAGACGCCGACCGAATACAAATACCAACCGGCCGCTGGATCGATGCGTTGCCAGAAGGCGGCGAGCTGGTCCCAACTCATCACCGACCAGAGGCGGCCGGTGTAGAGGCGTTGGAACTCGCTATTGGCGACGGCCGGGGCGCTCATCCGAGCTGCTTGATGTCGCGCACGGCGCCGGTGTCGGCCGAGGTGGTCATCGCCGCATAGACCTTGAGCGCGGTGGAGACTTCGCGCTGCCGATTGACCGGCTTCCAGCCCGCGTCGCCCTTGGCGTCCATATAGGCGCGGCGACGGGCGAGTTCCTGGTCCGTGATCGCCAGATGGATGCGACGATTGGGGATGTCGATCTCGACCGTGTCGCCCTCTTCGACCAAGCCGATGGCGCCGCCCGCTGCCGCCTCCGGCGAGGCGTGGCCAATGCTCAAGCCGGATGTGCCGCCGGAGAAGCGGCCGTCGGTGAGCAGGGCGCAGACCTTGCCCAGGCCCTTGGATTTCAGGTACGAAGTCGGGTAGAGCATTTCCTGCATGCCGGGGCCGCCCTTGGGGCCTTCATAACAGACGATGACGATGTCACCGGCGACGATCTGGTCGGCGAGGATCTTTCCCACGGCTTCTTCCTGCGATTCGCAGACGCGGGCGCGGCCGGTGAAGACGAGGTTGGAGTCGTCGACACCGGCGGTCTTCACCACGCAACCCTTTTCGGCAATGTTGCCGAAGAGCACGGCAAGACCGCCGTCTTTGGAGTAGGCGTGGGCCTGGTCGCGGATGCAGCCATTGGCGCGGTCAAGGTCGAGGGTCGGAAAGCGGCGGCTCTGCGAGAAGGCGGTCTGCGTCGGCACGCCGCCCGGTGCGGCGCGGTAGAACTCGTGCACCTTCTTGTCGCCGTTGCGCTTGACGTCGCAGCAGTCGAGGGCTTCGCCCATGCTCGGGTAGAGCACCGTCGGACAGTCGCGGTTGATCAGCCCGGCGCGATCCAGCTCGCCAAGGATGGCCATGATGCCGCCGGCACGATGCACGTCTTCCATGTGGTACTTCTGCGTTGCCGGCGCCACCTTGGCTAGACAGGGCACCTTGCGCGACATGCGGTCGATGTCGGCGACGGTGAACTTCACGCCACCTTCCTGGGCAGCGGCCAGCAGGTGCAGCACGGTATTGGTCGAGCCGCCCATGGCGATGTCCAGCGCGATGGCGTTCTCGAAAGCGGCGAAGCTGGCGATGGAACGCGGCAGCGCCGAGGCGTCGTCCTGCTCGTACCAGCGCTTGCACAGATCGACGGCGACGCGGCCGGCCTTGCGGAACAGCATTTCGCGGTCGGCGTGGGTGGCGAGGAGCGAGCCGTTGCCCGGCAGCGAGAGGCCCAATGCCTCGGTCAGGCAGTTCATGGAGTTGGCGGTGAACATGCCGGAACAGGAACCGCAGGTCGGGCAGGCCGAGCGTTCCATGGCCGCCACTTCCTTGTCCGAGTTGTGGTCGTCGGCGGCTTCGATCATGGCGTCGATCAGGTCCACCATTCGGTATTCGCCGTGCCACTTGACCTTGCCGGCTTCCATCGGGCCGCCGGAGACGAAGACGGCGGGGATGTTGAGGCGCAGCGCGGCCATCAGCATGCCCGGAGTGATCTTGTCGCAGTTGGAAATACAGACCAGGGCGTCGGCGCAGTGGGCGTTGGCCATGTACTCCACCGAGTCGGCGATCAGCTCGCGGCTGGGCAACGAATACAGCATGCCGCCGTGGCCCATGGCGATGCCGTCGTCCACGGCGATAGTGTTGAATTCCTTGGCGATGCCGCCGGCCGCCTCGATCTCGCGCGCCACCAGCTGGCCGAGGTCTTTCAGGTGCACATGGCCGGGCACGAACTGGGTGAAGGAATTCACCACGGCGATGATGGGCTTGCCGAAGTCGCCATCCTTCATACCGGTGGCGCGCCAGAGGGCGCGGGCACCGGCCATGTTGCGGCCGTGGGTGGAGGTGCGGGAACGATAGGCGGGCATGGGTATTCTCCTGGGGCGTCGATGCCTGAAACGAACCGCAGATTTTAGCCCAGCCTCGCCCTGGGGGCCGGGAGCCGCTAATACTTCCGAGTTATTGATTCGGCATGCCGCTTCGGGATATTGTCCGGACCGAACTGTTCGTCATGAAAGGAGTCCCCATGCGAGGAAAATTCAGAACCCTGCTGGCCACGCTGTTGCTGGTCGCCGGCGCAGCGGTACAGGAAGCCAACGCCTTCTGTGTGTACAACGCCACCGAGAGCCGGTTGATGGTCAATCAGCTCTACCGTACCAAGGGCATGAGGAAGGATATGTCCGGCATGCAAAAGCCCGGCCATCTGGCCCAGCAATGGAACAAAAACATCCCCGTCGATCCCAACGCCAAGGCCGAGCCCACCAAAGCCTGCTGCAATGTGACGAACACGGATTGCAGTGGTGGCTCCAAGTCTTCGGCGGTCAGTCTGATGCTTCGTGTCCAGGTGAAGCAGGGCACCAACATCGGGTTAGGCACCACGGGCGGCGAGGGCTATACCTGTGGTCAGTTGGACGACAGGGAAAACATGGCCGTCAAGTTCACGGCGGGTGGCTGGGTGGTGGCCGAACCGAATCCAAAGTTCAACTCAAGTAAAGAACCGGCGTCCAACAACCCGAAGTTCCTCATCAAGGTTTTCAACGGTGAGGGCGGCCATATGAAGACCTTTCCCTGCCCCGGCGCTCCGCGCAATGCCACCTGGGGCGATCTGATTCCCGACTGGAGCGACGTGATCGCTGGCTGATCCGGGTCGCCCAGGCTTGCCCTGGGCGATAATCGCCCCATGAATCCAAGAACACTCATGGGGCGCTGATGCTCGTCCATCCCGATTTCGATCCCGTCGCCCTGCAACTGGGCCCCCTGGCCGTGCGCTGGTACGGCCTGATGTATCTGGCCGGTTTTCTCGCCTTCATCTGGCTCGGCAAGCGGCGTGCAGAAACGCAGCCCTGGTATGGCATGAGTGTGGCGGACGTGGACGACCTGTTGTTCTATGGCGTGCTCGGTGTCGTCTTCGGTGGCCGGCTCGGGCAGGTCATCTTTTACGAGCCGGGCTACTACCTTCAACACCCGCTGGAAATCCTCGCCGTCTGGAAGGGCGGTATGAGTTTCCATGGCGGCTTTCTCGGTGTGTTGGCGGCGATGGCCCTGTGGGGGCACAAGCGGGGTAAGAGCTTCTTCGCCGTCACCGATTTCATTGCGCCACTGGTGCCGCTGGGCCTGATGGCCGGGCGCATCGGCAATTTCATTAACGGCGAACTCTGGGGCCGGGTGGCCGATCCGGCACTGCCCTGGGCCATGGTTTTCCCCCGCGTGGATAATCTGCCGCGCCATCCTTCGCCGCTGTATCAGGCTGCAGGCGAGGGCCTGTTGCTGTTCATCCTGCTCTGGTGGTTTTCCTCGCGGCAGCGCGGCACGGGTGCGGTCTCCGGCATGTTCCTGATCGGCTACGGCGTGTTGCGTTTCCTCGCCGAGTTTTTCCGCGAACCGGATCACGGCATTTTCGGCGTCTCCTATGTAGTCAGCATGGGCCAATGGCTGTCGCTGCCGATGGTGCTGGCGGGACTCTGGCTGGTGCTGCGCAAGGACAAGGGCGCTGCTTGAGTATGGATCGCGTCGATGCAGTCGTGGTTGGTGCCGGTGTCGTCGGCCTGGCCTGTGCGCGGGCTCTAGCGGCGCGCGGCTTGGATTGCTTGATCCTGGAGCGGCACGCGGCCTTTGGCACCGAAACCAGTGCCCGCAACAGCGAGGTCATCCACGCCGGTTTGTATTACGCCAGCGGCTCGCTGAAGGCGGCGCTGTGCGTGGCCGGCAATCGCCTGCTCTACGACTTTTGCACATCGCATGGCGTGGCTCATCGGGCTTGCGGCAAGCTCATCGTCGCTACCTCGCCGGCACAGGAGGAAAAGCTCGCTGCACTGCGGCGTCAGGGTGAGAGCAATGGCGTCGGCGATCTGCAAATGCTCACTGCCGCGCAGGCCATGGCGCTGGAGCCGCAACTGCATTGCACGGCGGCCCTGCTGTCGCCATCCACCGGCATCATCGACAGCCACGGATTGATGCTGGCGCTGCTCGGTGATGCGCAGCGCGACGGTGCGTCGCTGGCGTTGCGCAGTCCCTTGCTTGCGGCCCGAGTCGACCGCGACGGTTTCGTACTCGACATCGGCGGCGACGAGCCGCTGAGTCTCAGGGCGGGCATCCTGATCAATGCGGCGGGGCTGTCGGCACCCACGCTGGCCGGGCGGATCGACGGCCTGCCGAGCGCGCATGTGCCACCCGCCTTCTATGCCAAGGGCAACTACTATGCCTTGCAGGGCCGCGCGCCATTCACGCGTCTGGTCTATCCGTTGCCGGAACCCGGTGGTCTCGGTGTGCACCTCACCCTCGATCTCGGCGGTCAGGCGCGTTTCGGGCCGGATGTGGAATGGGTGGATGCGCCGAATTACGCCGTCGATCCGCGCCGCGCCGATGGCTTTTACGCCGAGGTGCGGCGTTATTGGCCGGGGCTGCCAGACGATGCGCTGGTGCCGGCCTATGCGGGCGTGCGGCCGAAAATAGTCGGCGCTGGCGAGACGGCGGCGGACTTCCTGATTCAGGGCCCGGCGAGCCATGGTGTGGCGGGACTGGTCAATCTTTTCGGTATCGAGTCGCCGGGGCTGACGTCCAGCCTGGCGATTGCGGAGAGCGTCCTGGCTCAGGTGGCCTGATCGGCGAGAGAGAAGAAAGCGGGCACTCCGGATGCCGGCGGGGAGGAGGAGAAGTACGGTAGCCGGCATCCGGTGGCGACTTTCGTGCGGTACGTCGCCATGGCCCAAACAGCTTTGATCGATGGTCCGCGCCGGGCCTGTCCGTCCCCAACGCGACCGATAGAACTGTGGAATGAGTTTGGCGTCGGACCGGGGAGACCGCTATCGGGGAATCCCTGAGATCGACCTCAGGGAAGGCTCAATCAGCAGCGATCAGACCATTGCGCACGGCGAAGCGGGTGAGGCCGGCGACATCGCGGATGCCGAGGCGCTCCATCAACTGGGCCCGATGGGTTTCCACAGTCTTGATGCTGATCGAGAGCCGCTCGGCGATGCCGCGTGTGGAATGTCCTTCAGCCACTAGTTTCAGAATCTGTCGCTGGCGGGGAGTCAATGAGTCCAGCGGATTTCGGGCTCCCCCGGCCTCGCCCCGCGCCAGTCGCAGGTCATCGCCCATCAGGTGGCCAAGCAAAGAGGGCGACAGATATTGGCTGCCGGCGGCGACGACGCGGATGGCCTGGGCCAGTTCTTCGGGGGCCGTGTCCTTCACCACATAGCCTGCTGCACCGGCGCGCAGGGCCTCGAGGACATAGTTTTCCGCCGTGTGCATGGACAGCGCCAGGCAGCGGGTGGCCGGCGCTTCCCGCGCCGCACGGGCGATCACATCGAGGCCGGAGAGACCGGGCATGGTCAGATCGATCAGGGCCACGTCCGGTTCGAGTTGGCGGATCAGGCGCGCCGCCTCGATGCCGTCGGCCGCTTCGGCGATCACTTCGCAACTGGCAATCTCGCCCAGCAGGGCGCGCAGCCCGGCACGCATCAGGGCGTGGTCGTCAGCCAGCAGCAGGCGGGTTCGATGGCTCATGGTCGGGCAGCGGAAATGTGGCGAGGATACGCGTTCCGGCACCGGGCTGGCTGTCCTGGTCGAAGCCGCCGCCCAGGGTTTCGACCCGCTCGCGCATGCCCGGCAGGCCGACGCCGACGGCGATGTCATTGCTATCGAAACCGCAACCATCGTCGGCGACGAGTAGATCGAGGCGATCATTCTCCAGCGTCAGCGCGACGTCGATGCGGTGGGCGCTGGCGTGCTTGAGCGCGTTGGTGATGGCTTCCTGGACGACGCGATAGACGGCGGTGGCCAGCTCGGTCGAAAAAGTCGGCAGTGGCGAGACGGCGAGCTGGATGCCGATGCCGCTGCGTTCGGCCTGCTGTCGGCACAGCCAGTCGAGGGCGGCGGCCAGCCCGAGGTCGTCGAGCAGGGCCGGCCGCAAATCCAGCGCCCGGTCGCGGATGTGGGTGATGGTCAGCTCGACGATGCCAAGCCCATCGGCGACACGCTCGGCCTGGGCGCCGTCGCAGTTGCGGGCCAGGGCCTTCAGATTGAGCTTGAGGGCACCGAGTTGCTGGCCGACTTCGTCGTGGAGCTCGCGCGCCAGGGCGCGCCGCTCTTCTTCCTGCACACTCAGCAGACGCCGGGATAGCTCGCGCAATCGGCTCTCCGCCAGATGCTGTTCCGCCGTGCGCGCCGCGACCCGTGCTTCGAGGTCCTCGTTGGTCGCCCGCAGTTCTGCTTCGGCCGTCAGGCGTCGCCGGTTGTCGCGAATGACGATGGCAAAGGCCGTGGCCAGCAGCACGGTGATGACCAGTCCGCCCACCAGCAAGGCCAACCTTGCCAGGCGCGATTCCTCGTCCAGGTTCTGGCGACGCTCCCGCAGCAGCCGGGTTTCCTGATCGATCAATTGATTGATGACGACAGTGGTACTTTTCGTCGCCAGGGAGTGCACGACGCTGTCCAGCGCAGCCGATGTATCTGATCGGTGTGCCAGGCGTTGGGACAGGGCTTCGGCCATCACCCGGGCTTCGCTGTAATGCTGCGGACCATCCTCGATGGCCGCCTTCAACTGTTGCAGACGTGCCCGGTTGTCGAGGGAGCGGGCGACCCAGTCAGCTGCTTGCAGGGCCTCGTTCTGTTGATGCAGCAGGTATGCGATCAGGCCAGCGGCCAGCGCCGCGGCGGTAGCGAGGATGGCTATGCTGAGTCGTAGTCCTCGCAGCACCATGGAGGAACGGCTCTGCCTTATACGAAACGGCTGCGAACCATCAGCGGAAAACCACGGTCTTGTTGCCGTGGGTGAGCACGCGGTCCTCGAGGTGGTAGCGCAGGCCGCGCGCCAGCACCGTCTTCTCGATGTCCTTGCCGTAACGCACCATGTCTTCCGGCGAATCCGAGTGGTCGATGCGGATCACATCCTGCTCGATGATCGGGCCTTGATCGAGTTCTTTCGTCACGTAATGGCAGGTGGCGCCAATCAGTTTCACTCCGCGTGCGTAAGCCTGGTGATAGGGCTTGGCGCCGACGAAGCTGGGCAGGAAGGAATGGTGGATGTTGATGATCTGTCCCGGATAGTCGCGGCACAGCTCGGGGGAGAGGATCTGCATGTAGCGCGCCAGCACCATGGTGTCGCCGCGCACCTCGTCGAACAGGCGCTGCACCTCGGCGTAGGCCGCCAGCTTGTTCTCGGGATTCACCGGCACATGGTGGAAGGGAATGCCATGCCACTCGACGAAGCCTTTGAAGCTGTCGTGGTTCGAGATCACGCAGGGAATCTCGATGTCCAGCTCCTTGGACTGCCAGCGAGCCAGCAGGTCGTACAAACAATGCTCCTGTTTGCTGACCAGGATCACCACCCGTTTCTTCACGGCGGAATCGCTGATGCGCCAGTCCATTTGCAGGGACTCGGCGACGGGACGGAAACGTTCGCGAAACTCGGCGAGATGGAAGGGCAGGGACTTGGCCTTGACCTCGATGCGCATGAAGTAGCGGCCGTCGAGATCATCGGCATGAAAGCTTGATTCGAGTATCCAGCCCTTGTGCTCGGCGATGAAGCCGGTCACCCGCGCGATGATGCCGACCTGGTCGGGGCAGGAAGCGGAGAGGGTGTAGAACCGGTCGCGATGCATCAGATGCGCTTGGACGCCTTGTCGATCTCGGCGCGCAGTTCGGTGTAGTTCATAGTCACCGGAAACTGCGGGAATTCGTCGATGACGTTCTGCGGCGGATGGAACAGGATGCCGGCATGGGCCTCGCCGAGCATGGCGGTGTCGTTGTAGCTGTCACCGGCGGCGATGACCTTGAAGTTGATTTCCTTGAAGCGCTGCACGGCTTCCTTCTTCTGGTTCGGCATGCGCAGGTGGTAGTTCACCAGAAAGCCTTCCTTGTCCGCCTCCAGCTTGTGGCAGAACAGGGTCGGCATGCCCAGTTGCGCCATCAGCGGCATGGCGAATTCGTAGAAGGTGTCGGAAAGGATGATCACCTGGAAGTCGCGGCGCAGGGCGTCGAGGAAATCCTTGGCGCCGGCCATCGGCCCCATTTCACCGATCACCTTCTGGATGTCCGGCAGGCCCAGCTTGTGCTGCTTGAGTAGGTCGAGGCGGAACTTCATCAGCTTGTCGTAGTCCGGCTCGTCGCGGGTGGTGCGACGCAGTTCGGGGATACCGGTGCGCTGCGCGAATTCGATCCAGATTTCGGGGACCAGCACGCCTTCGAGGTCGAGACAGACAAGTTGCACGGGGAGTTTCTCCAAAAGTCGGCACTGGTGACACGGCGATACAAGGTCGCCAAGCCGCGCCGGAACACGAAAATAGGCCCGGATTTTACCCTTTTGGCCGCGCGGTCGTTCTATAGACTGGGCCGATGAATGCTATTTCCGCCCTGCTCAACCGCCGCATGCTGGTCTGCATCTTCACCGGCTTCGCCTCGGGTCTGCCGCTTTACCTGCTGCTCAATCTGGTGCCGGCCTGGCTGCGCTCCGAAGGCATCGACCTCAAGACCATCGGCCTGTTCACCCTGGTGCAGTTTCCCTACACCTGGAAATTCCTCTGGGCACCGCTGCTGGACCGCTTCGTTCCCCCGCTGGGCAGACGGCGCGGCTGGATACTTCTGACCCAATCCCTGCTGCTCGTCGTGGTGGCGTCCTTCGGCTTCTACTCACCGAAGGACGACATCGTGCCCATCCTCTGGCTGGCCGCCGCTGTGGCTTTTCTTTCCGCGACGGCCGACATCGCGCTCGACGCCTTTCGTCGCGAGATCCTTGCCGAGGCAGAACTGGGCCTGGGCAACTCGGTGCATGTGAACGCCTATCGCATCGCCGGACTGGTGCCGGGCTCCCTGTCGCTGATACTGGCCGATCGCCTGCCCTGGGATCAGGTCTTCGCCATCACTGCGCTGTTCCTGCTGCCTGGATTCTTCATGGCCATCAAGGTGAAGGAGCCGGCGGTGGCCGGCGGCGCGCCGAAGACCCTGCGCGAGGCCGTGGTCGAGCCTTTCCACGAATTCATCGGCCGCGCCGGCTGGCGCGAGGCGGTGCTGATCCTTGCCTTCATCTTCCTCTACAAGCTCGGTGACTCCATGTGCACCGCGCTGGCGACGCCTTTCTACCTCGACATGGGTTTCGCCAAGACCGACATCGGCCTCGTCGCCAAACATGCGGGCCTGTGGCCGGCGGTGATCGGCGGCCTGCTCGGCGGCCTGTGGATGGTGAAGCTGGGTATCAACCGGGCGCTCTGGGTGTTCGGTTTGGTACAACTTGTGTCAATTTTCGGCTTCGCCTGGCTGGCCTCCATCGGCCGCAATGCCGCCATCGGCCCTGAGCAACTGACGCAATTGGCTTTGGTTATCGGCTTCGAGGCCCTCGGCGTCGGCCTGGGTACGGCGGCCTTCGTCGCTTTCATCGCCCGCGCCACGCATCCGCTCTACACGGCCACCCAGTTCGCACTGTTTACGAGCCTGGCGGCCGTACCACGCACCTTCATGAACGCATTCACCGGCTTCCTGGTCGAGTCCATGGGCTGGTTCGGCTTCTTCCTGCTATGTGCCGCCTTGGCTGTGCCCGGCATGGCACTGCTTTTGCGAGTAGCACCGTGGCAAGAACGCAACACCTCTTGATATTTTTCAAATCGATTCAACCTTTGTCACAAGCGCGTCGTTATACAGTTGAAGGCGTACGGTTCCACCGCAGTTCCCTCAAGGAGACCGACATGTTGATGGTGATGGAAATGAGCTCAGGCAAAATTTACGAGGACGAATTCGGCAAGTTCGAGGACGAGGTTCTCAACGCCGAGTGGACGCCGCCCGCTCCCGAACTGCAACTCGGTTTGCAGGAAGTGCATTCTGTCTCAGCGTCGGCGCGAGACGTCGACGCTGAGGCGTTCCTGGCGACGATGTACCGAAACCAGCAGTAGTCGCCACTGCTATCATCGGACGCTTTCCCTTCGAGAGCGTCCGATGAGTTCGTCTGCCACGCCCGCAACGCCACCCCTTCACACTCGCGCTTCCTACCCGCACTTCCTCGCCATTCCCACCCGCTGGATGGACAACGACGTCTACGGCCACGTCAATAACGTCGTCTATTACAGCTACTTCGACACCGTCATCAATGAACACCTGATCCGCGACGGTGGCCTCGATATCCACGATGGCAGCATCGTCGGCTACTGCGTCGAATCCCAGTGCAAGTACCACGCGCCGATCGCCTTTCCGGAAACCATCGAGGCCGGGCTGCGGGTCGGTCATCTGGGCAATTCCTCGGTACGTTACGAGATCGCCCTGTTCCGCCAGGGTGAGGACGCGCCGGCCGCCACTGGGCATTTCGTTCATGTTTTCGTGGATCGCGAACAGAACAAGCCAACGGCGATACCCGCCAACATCCGCGCCTGTCTTGAACGTCTGAAGGGCTGAGATGAGCGCCGACGCGCGCAGCGATGGCCGTCTGGTGCTGCTGCTTTGCGTCGCCGGCATCTTCAGTCTGGCCGGCTTCTCCACCTGGCCGGCTCTGCTGCCTGAACTGCAAGCATTGTGGGGGCTTTCCGGCAAGGAATCGGGGGCCATCGGCGGCAGCTATTTCGCTGGCTACATGCTGGCGGTGCCTTTCCTTTCAGGTCTTACCGACCGTATCGACGCGCGTCGGGTTTACATCGGCGCCTGCCTGCTGGCGGCCTTTGGCCACTTCGGCTTTGCCTTGTTGGCGGATGGCCTGGTTTCGGCCTGTCTGTGGCAGGCCATCGGCGGCGCCGGTCTCGCCGGCACTTACATGCCCGGCCTCAAGGCGCTGACGGATCGAGTGCAAGGGCCGCGCTTGCCGCGTTACATCGCGTTCTACACGTCCACTTTCGGCATCGGCGCGGCCTTGTCCTATGCGCTGTCGGGTTGGGCCGGGCTGATCGACTGGCGCATCGCCTTCATCGCTGGCGGCATCGGTCCCTTCGTCGCCATCGTCCTTGTGCTGCGCGGCATGCAGCCCGTGTCGCCCAAGGGAGGCCACGCGCCCGGCATCGGCGCCCAGTTCGCCGCACTCAAAGACCGCGCAGTGCGCGGCTACGTGTTGGGCTACGCCGCGCACTGCTGGGAACTCTTCGGCCTGCGGTCATGGATCGTCGGCCTGCTGGCCTTTTCCGCCACCCAGGGCAATCTGCCACTGGCGCCGGCGACGGCAGCGAGTCTGATTAGCCTGGTCGGCATTCCCGCCAGCATTCTCGGCAATGAATTCGCCAGCGCCCGCGACCGTCGGCGCTTCATCCTCGGCATCATGCTTGCCTCCGGCCTGCTGGCCTGGGTCGTGGGCTTTGTCGCCAGTTGGCCTCTGCTGCTGCTGTTCCTGCTGGTGCTCTATCAGGCGGTGGTGATGGCCGACTCCGCCGCACTGACCGCCGGCCTGGTATCCGTGGCCGATCCGGCGCGACGGGGGGCCGTCATGGCGGTGTATTCCATGGCCGGCTTCGGTGCCGGTTTCCTCTCGCCGCTGGTCGCCGGTGCCGTGCTCGATGCCGGCGGTGGCGGCACCTCGGCCTGGGCCTGGATGCTCGCCACCGGCAGCCTCGGCATCTGGTGCCTGCTGGCGCCGCTGGCCCTCAAACGTTAGCGCTGATGATCCGCACCCGGCTGGGACGCAAGGCCTGCACGGTCGCCTGATCGCGACGTCCGACCATGAAGCGCTGGCCGGCGCCGAGGATGTGGTCCTCGTAATCGCCATCGCGGGTCAGCCACAGTTCGCCCTCGAGACACAAGACCGTCAGCGCGGCAGGCGGCAAGGCGAGCAGGCGGTTGGCGGCCAGACTGACATCTTTCATGCCTTGATGGAATCCATCGTCACGATAGGCTGAGGTATCCTGCGTCATCGTCCGACGACGTTCCGAGCGCTGGTTGCAAAGGATGGATGGTGCAAGTGCATTGCTGGAGTTCATGATCGTTCTCCCGTGTGGGTTCCGGTAAGGGCATTATTGGTTTCATCACCGCGGTTGACTAACGATATTTGGACATGCGATTCATGAGTAGCAGGAATGGATGTGCGAATGCGTAAGGACGAACTTCCCCCGCTGGATGCCCTGCGCGCCTTCGAGGCCGCCGCCCGTCACCTGTCCTTCACCCAGGCGGCGGAAACGCTCTTCGTTACCCAGTCCGCCATCAGCAAACAGATCGCCGCCCTGGAGTCGGCGCTGGCGACGCGGCTGTTCGAACGCCAAACCCGCGCCCTAGCACTGACGCCCGCCGGCGAGCGTTTGCTGCGCGCTACCGAGTCCGCCTTCGCCACCCTGCGCGAAGCCGTTGCCGACCTGCGTGCCGGCGAGGAACCGACGGTGACGCTGGCCACCACGCCGGCTTTCGCCACCTTTTGGCTGATCCCGCGTCTGGCCGATTTCCGGCGCGCCTATCCCGGCATCGACATCCGCATTTCCGCCGACACGCGCCTGGTCGATATCGAGCGTGGCCGCTTCGACGCTGCCGTGCGCTATCTGGCGGATCGCAGCGCCCCTGCCGGCGCCTTGCGCCTGTTCGGCGGCACCGTGCTGGCGGTGTGCAGTCCCACGCTGCTGAAGTCGGGCCCACCCTTGCGGAAGCCGGCTGATCTTGTCCATCACATCCTGCTCAGCTTCGAGGACGAGCAACAGCACCGCCCCTGGTTGTCCTGGCAGGCCTGGCTGGAAATGGCCGGCGTACCCGAACTGCGGCCCGCCGGCAGCATCGCCTTCAACCAGAACGAGCAGGCGATTCGTGCCGCCATCGACGGTCAGGGCGTGGCGCTGACCACCCAGGGTCTGGTCGCCGATTTATTGAAAAGCGGCACCCTGGTCGCACCCTTGCCGCAGCGTTTTTCCAATCCCCGGTCTTATTACCTGTTGTTGTCGGGTCGGGCGGCGGAGAATCCCGCCTTGACTGCATTTCGCCAGTGGCTGGAAGGTCTGGCCACGTGATGGAAATGCGGAAGACATGCTCCTTCGCTACTGGCAGAATGGCATCAAGCGCTTCGACCCTATTGTTCCAATGGATTTCCCGATAGAACGGTTTGACCAGCTCGGATTGTCCGGCGCCTTGCTGCGACGCCTGAACGAATCCGGGCACGACACGCCGTCGCACATTCAAAGCGTCTGCATCCCGCCTCTGCTGTCCGGGCGCGACCTGCTGTCGGAGGCCCATGCCGGCACGGGGCGGACGCTGGCCTTCGTCCTGCCGCTGCTCCAGACCTTGACGCTGGACAATCGCCAGGCGCAGGTGCTGGTACTCACGCCTTCGGACCAGGTGTCCCTGCACGTCGCTGAAGTATTCCAGCGCTACGCCCGCTACCTGACGGATTTTCATGTGCTGCCCATCAACCACCAGAGCTCGGCGATCCAGTCGCGCCAGATGCGGCGCGGGGCCCAGGTCATCGTTGGCACACCGCGCCGCATCATGCATTTCATCGAGGAGCACGGGCTGGACATCGCCAGCGTCACCAAGGTGATCTTCGACGCCGCCGACGAGATGCTGCGCGAGGGCTTCGGCCAGGATATCCAGGCGGTCCTGTGGCAGATGCCCGCCATCCGGCAGCGGGCGATCTTCAGCGCCACCCTGCCCCGGCCTTTGCGGTATCTGGCGAACGCTATCCTCCATGACCCACTGATGGTGAAGGGCACAGAGACGACGCCGGCGCCCAGCCCGGTGCGGCAGCGCCATTGGCAGATCGGTGACCAATCCAAGCTCAATGCCCTGGCGCGCCTGATCGAAGTGGAGCCGGATTTCGACGCGGCATTGGTCTTCGTGCACGACACCGGCGCCGCCGCCGATCTCGCCGAACGACTCCTGGCGCGAGGCTATGCCGCCGCCGCCCTCGACGGCAATTCAACACCGGAGAAGCGCCTGGCTCTGGCCGAGCAACTGGAGCGGGGCGAACTCGACCTGCTCATCGGCACCGACCACGCGACGCGCGACATCCTTCTAAACCGCATCACCCACAGCATCAGCTACGACATACCCTGCGATTCCACATCGCATGCCTTCCGCATTTCCCACGCCGGCCACGTCGGCCATCGCGCCACCGCTGTGGTGCTGGTGACCGCCGCCGAGATGGGCATGCTGCACAGTCTGGAGCACGCCACCCGGCAGGCCATCCCGCCGCTGGAACTGCCGGAACGGATACGCTGACCGCTGTTTCTGGCCCCGAAATTGCTAGAAGTTTCAGCGAGGGGCGCTGGTGTTACAAAGTGGCAGGCAACTCAACCCAGGCGTCCCTTCCGACGTTAATCGTTCAGGAGGATTCGCCATGCGTACCGATGCTCACCAGTCCGATGTACGGATTCCCATCGCTGACATCCGCGAGATCTACAGCGTCAATGAGGTGGAACGTGCCATCGACGACACCAATGCGGGCCGCCACGAATCCCTCGCCGCTACCTACGAGAAGATGAAGAAGCTGGGTGGCGAGCGCTTCCTGATCAAACCTTCGTCCGCCGATGCGCTGGACAGTCTCTACGATGACTGCCCCAATTTCGGCGAGGTCATCGACGACTTGAAGAAGTACCTGGCCCTCGCCGTTTCCGGTAACGAGCCGGTGCATTTCACGCCCATCCTGCTGCTCGGCGAGGCCGGCATCGGCAAGACCCACTTCGCCCGCCGGCTGGCCGATGCGCTGGGTACCGGCTACGAGTTCGTGCCCATGAGTTCGCTGACCGCCGGCTGGGTGCTCTCCGGCGCGTCGAGTCAGTGGAGCAACGCCAAGGCCGGCAAGGTGGCGGCGACGCTGATCAACGGCGAGTACGCCAATCCGCTGATTGTCCTCGACGAGGTGGACAAGGCCGGCGGCGATTCCCGCTACGACCCGATGGGCCCGCTCTACGGTCTGCTCGAACGCGACACGGCGAAGAAGTTCAAGGACGAGTTCGTCGAGGTGGACATGGACGCCAGCCACATTCTCTGGGTGTCCACGGCCAACGACGAGCGCACCCTGCCAGATCCCATCCTCAACCGCATGAACGTTTATACCGTGCCGCGCCCGGATGCCGGCCAGGCTTTCAGCATCGCTTGCCGCCTGTACCAGGAAATTCTTGCCGATCACGACTGGGGTTTCCCGGAGCAGCCGCCGGCCGACGTGATGGAAATGCTCGCCGGCGTGCCGCCCCGCGACATGCGCAAGCGCCTGATGGATGCCTTCGGCAACGCCAAGCTGGCGGGCCGCGACGAGCTGACGGTGAAGGATCTGGAGAACGCGCGGGTGCCGCGCGGCAAGCCGAAGATGGGCTTCTGAAACGGCTTACAGCGCGTGCAGGCGGTCGCCGCGCTGGAAGCCGAGCAGCGGCGAGGGCATGTCCTTGCCCAGGGCGATGACCTTGAACAACTCGCCCATTTCGTTGGGCGAGAGCAGCAGGTTCACCGCGCCCTGGGCCCGCATTTGCAACTGCGTGTCCTGCTCCGTCGCCGTCTCGCCAGCGCCGACTTTTCGCGCCATCAGCAATTCACCGATGCCGCAGTTCATCAGGAAGTTGGCCTGGCTGGTGTAGCCGAGCACGTCGCAGCCGGCCTCGAAGCCGGCGTCAGCCACGGCCGTGAAATCGATGTGGGAGGTGATGTCGGACAGGCCCGGATACCAGTAGGCATCGTCGTGTACGCGCTGACGATAGTGGCAGCGCACCGTGCCGCCGTCGCGCTGCGGGTGATACAGCTCGTGGCGTGGCAGGCCGTAGTCGATCAGCAGCATGGCGCCACGCTCCAGCCGGCGCGCGAGCTCACTGACCCAGGCGCGGGCGGCGAGGCTGATTTCATTGCGGTAGGGTGGCTGCACGTCCAGGGCCTGCGCGGCGGCGCGCAGGCTATCGCCAGCCGGGCGATAGGTATCGACCAATCGGTCGCCCTTGATGGTGACGCCGCGCTCCTCGATGCTGCCCTCCGTCCAGCGCAGCCCATGGGTGGGCATAGCGTCGAGCACTTCATTGCCAATCAGGCAGCCGGAGTAGGTCTCGGGCAGTTCGTCCAGCCATTCGACACGACCGGCGTAGGCGGGTGCATGCTCGGCTAGCGTCGCGTGCTGGCGGGCACGCAGTTCGCCGGAGAGTTCGAGGATGCAATAGCGTTCGGGCAAGGTACCGAGGGCGTCGAGGGCTGGCAGCAGGTCCGCCGCCAGCCGGCCGCTGCCGGCGCCGGCTTCCATCACCAGCGGCGCCGAGGCCGTAATGACTTGCGCGATCTGCCGCGCCAGGGCCTGGCCGAAGAGCGGCGTGAGTTCCGGCGCGGTAAGGAAATCCCCCTCTGCACCAAACTTGCGCGAACCGCCGCTGTAATAGCCCAGTCCCGGTGCGTAGAGCGCCAGTTCCATGTAGCGGGAGAAGGACATCCAGCCGGTGGCGTCGATCTCAGCGGCGATGATGCGGGTCAATGCCTCGCTGGCGGCGCGTGCGTCCGCGGATGGCTCGGGCAGTTCAGCTTTCAAGTCCGGACTCCATGGCAGCGGCCACCGCAGTTTCGCCTCGCTCGCGCAGGCCGGCGATTACTCCTTCCTGGTTCGCCGTCGGCTGGTTCTGCGACAGCTTCCACTTGCCTTGCAGTGCCGTGACCGTGATTTCGATGCCGACGATGGCGGTGAGCATTTTCTCGATGTAGTCAGCGGGTGCATCGGCGATCTGCCAGGGCTGGGCAAAGCCGGCTTCGTGTTCGCCGACCAGCGACTCCAGTTGCGCGCGCAGCCAGCTCGCGTCGTCGATGACGCGCAAGCGGCCGGTGGCCTGCACGGCGATGTAGTTCCAGGTCGGCACCGCCTTGCCGTGTTCGTGTTTGGTCGGATACCAGGAGGGCGTGACGTAGGCTTGTGGGCCGTGAAACACGGCGAGCACTGGCATCTCGGCAGGATGCTCGCGCCACAGCGGATTGGCGCGGGCGACGTGGCCGACGAGGCGCGTTGTCGTGTCGCTCGTGTCCAGATGCAGCGGAATGAAGTTGGCCTCGGGACCGGCCTGGCCCTGCGTCATCAGCGTCGCCAGCGGAAACTCGCGGATCAACTCGTGCAAAGCCGCCGCATCGTTCTCGGCGAAGTGGGCCGGCAGGTACATGTTCAGTTGCCCTGCTTGCGGCAGTAGCACCAGACGAACTGCTGCACCGCGCCGCCGGGCGTCTGGTGCGCTTCCTTCTCGTGGCCAAGGAGTTCAAAGGGCGTGCCGAATTCGGCATGCAGATCGTTGGCGCGGTAACGCATCACCGGCAGGCCGCTGCATTGTTTCGGCCCGTCTTCGGCGAAGGTGGCGACGATGACCATGCCGCCGGGCTTCACCGCATGCAGCACGGCGCGCACATAGGCGGCGCGGTCGGCGGCGTTGGTGAGGAAGTGGAATACGGCGCGGTCGTGCCAGACATCGAAGCTGTGCCGGGGCAGGTCGACGCGGGTGATGTCGCCTTCGATCCAGTCCACTTGTTCCGCCTGCCCACCGAGGCGTTGGCGCGCGGTGGCGAGTGCAGCGGCGGATAGGTCGAGCACCGTGGGACGCGGATAACCGGCGGCGAGCAGATCGTCCACCAGGATCGAGGCGCCACCACCGACGTCGATGACGTGGGCGCGGGTGCCTGCGTCATTGCTGCCTATCAGCCGCAGCGAGGATGCCGCGTGGGGCTGAAACCAGCTCACCGCGTCGCTGGCGCGAGTGCTGTAAACATTCTCCCAATGGTGCTTCGATGTCATGGCGAAACCTCCTCAGGCGGGATTCTCCATCTTTTCCTGCACTTCCAGCCAGCGCGCTTCGGCGGTCTCGATGTCGCGGACCAGCTCGGCCTGGCGACGATGGAGGTCTTGCAGCAATGCCGGATCGGCACCGGCGTAGAGGGCCGGATCGGCGAGGCGGGTTTCGAGCAGTTTCTGCTCGCCCTGCCAGCTGGCGATCTGCTTTTCCAGTTTGTCGGCTTCCTTGAGCAAGGGCTGCTGCGCCTTCTTGCGTTCGGCGCTGATGGGGGCAGCCACGGCCGGCTTGGCGGCTGGAGCAGGTACCGCTACTGGCGCGCCAGCACCCGACTTCTCGGCAGCACGCGCCTTGGCCAGCCAGTCGGAATAGTCGTCAAGATCGCCGTCGAAGGGCGCCAGCTTGCCGTCGGCCACCAGCCACAACTCGTCGCAGGTGGCGCGCAGCAGATGGCGGTCGTGGGAGACGATGACGACGCCCGCTTCAGTCTCTTGCAGGGCGATGGTCAGGGCCTCGCGCATTTCGAGGTCGAGGTGGTTGGTCGGCTCGTCGAGCAGCAGCAGATTGGGTGCAGTGCGGATCATCAGCGCCAGGGCAAGGCGTGATTTCTCGCCACCGGAGAAACGGCCGCAGGGCGCGTCCACCATGTCGCCACGAAAATCGAAGCTGCCGAGGTAGTTGCGCAATTCCTGCTCGCGGGTGCGCGGTTCGAGCTTGATCATGTGCCACAGCGGCGATTCGTCGGGGCGCAATTGTTCGAGCTGGTGCTGGGCGAAGTAGCCCATCTTCAGGTTGCGGCCTTCTTCGCGGTGACCGGAGCTGGGCGTGATGACGCCCGCCAGCAGCTTCATCACCGTGGACTTGCCGGCGCCGTTGCGGCCGAGCAAGCCGATGCGGGTGCCGGGGCGCAGGGTGAGGTTGATGTTGTCGACAAGCGCCGTGTCGCCATAGCCGACTTTTGCCTTTTCGATCTGCATCAGCGGATCGGAGAAGGCGGCGGGTTCGGGAAAGGAAAAGCTGAAGGGGCTGTCGGAGTGCGCCGCCGCGATTTCACCGATGCGCGCCAGCATCTTGATCCGGCTTTGCGCTTGGCGCGCCTTGGTGGCCTGGGCGCTGAAGCGGTCGATGTACTTCTGCAAGTGCGCGGCCTGGCGGCGCTGCTTTTCGGCCAGCGCCATATCGTTGGCCAGGCGCTCGGCACGGGCGCGCTCACAGGCCGAGTAGTTGCCGGTGAAGAGTTGCAGCTTGCGGTTCTCGATGGCGAGGATGTGGCTGGTGATGGCGTCGAGAAAATCCCGGTCGTGGGAGATCAGCACCAGCGTGCCGGGATAGCTCTTGAGCCAGGTCTCCAGCCAGAGGATGGCGTCGAGGTCGAGGTGGTTGGTCGGCTCGTCGAGCAGCAGCAGGTCGGAGCGGCACATCAGGGCGCGGGCCAGGTTCAGGCGCACGCGCCAGCCGCCGGAGAACTCGGCCACGGCGCGCTGGAAATCGGCATCGCTGAAACCCAGGCCGTGCATCAGCGCGGCGGCGCGGGACGGTGCGGCATAGCCGTCGATCTCGCCCAGGCGCATGTGCAAGAGGCCGATCTGTTCGCCAGCATGCGCGTCGTCATGATGGGCTTCGGCGGCAGCGAGGTCGCGTTCGATCTGGCGCAGTTCGAGGTCCCCGTCGAGGACGAATTCGATGGCGGCGTCCGGCAGGGCCGGCGTGTCCTGGGCGACGTGGGCCATGACCCAGCCCGGCGGGCGTTCGAGGTCGCCACGGTCGGCATGCAGCTCGCCGCGCAACAGGGCCATGAAGGAGGATTTGCCGGCGCCGTTGGCACCGGTGAGGCCGACCTTCCAGCCGGGGTGCATCTGCAACGAGGCGCCTTCGACCAGCGACTCGCCGTTACGGGAAAAACCAAGATCACGCAGAAGTATCACGATGTCGTCACAGTAATTTGATGGGCGAGGCCAGCTCGGCGCGGCAGCCCTGACGGCCGGCATAGCAGGCGACCACGCGTGCCATGTCGGCCTCGATGTCGCCGCTGAGATCGAAACTGTCGATGAGACCGATTTCGCGGCGCGGGTAGTCCACCACGGCCATGATCAGCGGCACCGAGGCCGCATGGGCGATGCGATAGAAGCCAGACTTCCAGCCCTCCGCCAGACCCCGCGTGCCTTCCGGCGCGATCAGCAGATGGAAGCGTTCGCTGCCGCGAATCGCGCCGGCGATGCGCTCGACGAAGCCGGTGCTCTCGCGCCGATTCACCGGGATGCCGCCGAGCCAGCGCATCATCGGCCCGAGGGGCCAGCGGAACAGGCTGTCCTTGCCCACCCAGCGACCGTCGAGGGAGAGGGCAGCGAGGCCGAGCAGGGCGTAGGGAAAGTCCCAGTTGGAGGTATGCGGATAGGCGACCACCACCGCCCGCGCCGGCTTCTGCGGCAGCTCCAGCAGCGTCCAGCCCTTGAGTCGAAGGATGTGGCGAGCAGCGCGGGAGAGCAGACTCACGCCACGCCCTGGCTGGCGAGGTAGTCCTCGTAGTTGCCGCGATAGTCGACGATGGTCCGGTCCGGCTTGATGTCGATGATGCGCGTTGCCAGCGAGGAGACGAACTCGCGGTCATGGGAAACAAAGAGCAAGGTGCCGGTGAATTTCTCCAGCGCCGTGTTGAGCGACTCGATGGATTCCATGTCGAGGTGGTTGGTCGGCTCGTCCATCAGCAGCACGTTGTTCCGCAGCAGCATCAGGCGACCGAACATCATGCGTCCCTGCTCGCCGCCGGAGATCACATTCACTGCTTTCTTGGCGTCGTCGCCGGAGAATAGCAGGCGACCCAGCGTGCCGCGAATCAGGGTTTCCAGATCGCCGCCGTCGTAGCCACCGGCGCGGGCATAGCCGGCGATCCACTCGGTCAGCGGTGTGTTCGAGGCGAAGTCGGCGGCGTGGTCCTGGGCGAATACGCCGGGACGGGCTTTTTCGGTCCACTTGATGTGGCCGCCCAGCGGCGTCAGACCGCCGAGATCGGGGCCGGCCAGCAGGCGCAGCAGCGTGGTCTTGCCGACGCCGTTCTCACCGATGATGGCAACCTTGTCGCCGGCCTCGATGTGGGTGGAGAAGCTCTTGATGATCGGCGTCTTGGGCTCGTAACCGAAGCCCAGGTTCTCGATCTCGACGGCGACGCGGTGCAGCTTTTCCTTCTCGTCGTAATCGAAGCGTATCCACGGGTACTGGCGCGAGGAAGGCTTGACGTCCTCGGGGCGGATTTTGTCGATCAGCTTCAGACGCGAGGTGGCCTGCCGGGCCTTGGATTTATTGGCCGAGAAGCGGCGCACGAAATCCTGCAAATCGGAGATGCGTTCCTTGGCCTTGGCGTTGGCCTGCAAGGTACGCTCGCGGGCGACGGTGCTGGCTTCCATGAAGTCGTCGTAGTTGCCGCCGTAGACCTTGATGGTGCCGTAGTCCAGGTCGGCCATGTGGGTGCAGACCTGGTTAAGGAAATGGCGATCGTGGCTGATGATGATCATGGTGGATTCGCGCTGGTTCAGCACGTCCTCCAGCCAGCGGATGGTGTTGATGTCCAGGTTGTTGGTTGGCTCGTCGAGCAGCAGGATGTCCGGGTTGGCGAACAGGGCCTGCACCAGCAGCACGCGCAGCTTCCAGCCCGGTGCCACTTCGCTCATGGGGCCGTTGTGCTTCTCGATGGGGATGCCGGCGCCGAGCAGCAATTCACCAGCGCGGGCCTCGGCGGTGTAGCCGTCGTACTCGGCGAACTTGCCCTCGAGTTCGGCGGCCTTCATGTAGTCGTCCTCGGTCGCCTCCGGGTTGGCGTAGATGGCGTCGCGCTCGGACATGCAGGCCCACATCTCGGTGTGGCCCATCAGCACCACGTCGAGCACGCGCTTGTCCTCGTAGGCAAACTGGTCCTGGCGCAGGAAGGCCATGCGCTCGCCCGGATCGAGGGAGACGTTGCCCGCCGAGGGCTCCAGCACGCCGGCGAGAATCTTCATGAAGGTGGACTTGCCGGCACCGTTGGCGCCGATCAGGCCGTAGCGGTTGCCTTCGCCGAATTTGACGGAGACGTTGTCGAACAGGGGTTTGGCCCCGAACTGGATGGTGATGTTGGATGCGACGAGCATGGCGCGAAACCTGGAGGCGCTGGAGAACCCGGCATTTTACCCGCTGGCCGGTAGAATCCGGGGCTTTCCTCAAGCGTGCGCATCATGTCCGACCGCCTTGCCGTCCTACCGCAGTATTTGCTGCCCAAGCGGGCTCTGACGCAACTCGCGGGCGCGCTGGCCGGTGCCAGGGCCGGTGCCTTGACCACCGGCGTGATCCGCTGGTTTGTCGGCCGCTACGGTGTGAATATGAGCGAAGCTGCCGAGCCGGACATCGCCGCCTACCCGAGCTTCAACGAATTCTTCACCCGTGCCCTGAAGCCCGGCGCCCGGCCCCTGGTCGACGCGTCGCTGATCTGCCCGGTGGACGGCGCCATCAGCCAGTTCGGCGCCATTGCCGGCGATCAGATTTTCCAGGCCAAGGGCCACGCCTATTCGACGACCGCGCTGGTGGGCGGCGATGCAGCGCTGGCGACGCGCTTCGAGAACGGCCACTTCGCCACGCTGTATCTGAGTCCCCGCGATTACCACCGCATCCACATGCCCCGCGCCGGGCGTCTGGCACGAATGATCCACGTCCCCGGCGACCTGTTCTCGGTGAACCCGACCACGGCGCGCGGCGTGCCGGGCCTGTTCGCCCGCAACGAGCGCGTGGTCTGCGTGTTCGAGTCCGACGCTGGTCCCTTCGTGCTGGTGCTGGTGGGCGCCACCATCGTCGGCAGCATGGCCACTGTGTGGCACGGCGTGGTCAACCCGCCGCGGCCGGGCATGGTGCGCGAGTGGCGTTACGAGGACAAGCCCATCGAACTGGCGCCGGGTGCCGAGATGGGGCGCTTTCTGCTCGGCTCGACGGTGGTGTTGCTTTTCCCGGAAGGGCCGCTGGCTTTCAATCCGGCCTGGGCACCCGGCGGTGCGATCCGCATGGGCGAGGCGATGGCGGATTGACCAAGCCCTTCGTCTATTCACCGATCCGTTGCACCGCCTGAGCCGGCGTGACGATGGCGATGCCCTGATAGCTGCCGCCGAGCGTGAGCAGATGCTTGTCACCGGAGACGATCAGATCGGCCTGGGTGGCGAGCGCGCAGGCAAGCACATGATCGTCGTCGGCATCGTTGGCGACGACGCGTGGCACGTTCATCGGTGCAACGATCACGGCCAGACGCCGAATCTCGCCGATGATTCCGAATGGAGTCAAACCTGCTGTCATCAGTCGCTGGGCGAACTTCTCGCGCGACAGCACATCCAGCAACTCTGCCATCAGCACCGGACTGCTGCATAAGGTGAAGACTTGGGCTCTGGCGCCGTCGAGCAGCCGCCGAGGTGGGCCTAGGGGAGAGAGGATCGCTGAAATCAGCGTATTGGTATCGAGAACGATCCGCACGATTACGCGCGCGGCGTGGCGCGCTGCGCGCGCGCGGCCTGAATCTCGGCCGCGATTTCGTCATCGGAGAAGGTTGGCAGACTCAATGAATCGAGTTTGGTCAGCGATTCGCCGAGGCGCATGCCTGCGGCGGCACGATCCTCGCGCGTGCGCAGGAAGTCCACAAAGTCCTCCACTTCCGCCAGTCGCTGCGGCGGCAGCTGTTGAATCTTTTCGATCAATGCCTGAGCGCTCATCGTTCATGCTCCTTGTGATGGGGGTCAGCAAGCTGATTCTTGAGGATCATAACGTAAAGGGTTGATCGCTGGCACTCCGAGGCCTATGCCCGACTGGCGCGAAAAGTCGGCACCGGCGACACGGCGAAAGCCACAATGATTTTTGCCCAAACGGCATTTACTTCGCTACTGCCGTGCGCCATGGCGCGGCAGCGAATTCCTCGACCAGAAAATCCACCATGGCGCGCACCTTGGGCGACAGGTGGCGGCCGGCCGGATAGGTGGCGAACAGGGCCACCGGCTCCGCGTGGTGCCAGTCGGCGAGGATCGGCACCAGTTCGCCCTTGCGCAGGGCTTCGCCGACGATGATGTCGGTCAGGCGGGTGATGCCGACGCCGGCCAGGGCCAGTTGCAGCACGGTTTCGGCATTGTTGGCGACCACGTTGCCGCTGATGTTCACCACCCGGATGCCTTCTTCGGTGTCGAAGGGCCAGCGTCGCAGGGCCGGCAGGCTGGTGATCCACAGGCAGTTGTGTTGTTGCAGGTCGTCCGGGGTGCGCGGCGTGCCGTGACGGTCGAGGTAGGCCGGCGCGGCGCAGATCACCCGTTCCAGATTGCAGATGCGGCGCGCCACCAGCGAGGGCTCGTTGATCGGGCCGATGCGAATGGCGAGGTCGATGCCTTCTTCCAGTGCGGCCGGGGCCTGGTCGGCGATGGTCACGTCGAGCTCGACGCCAGGATGGCGGGCGAGGAAGCGCGGGATCGCCGGCACCAGTTGGTGCATGCCGAAGGCCGAGCCGCAATGCAGGCGCAGGCGGCCGCGCGGCGTGTCGCCGGCCTGCATCACCTCGCTCTCGGCCTCGTCCATGGCGGCCAGGATGTTGCGCGCGCGCTGGTAGAAAGCTTCGCCTTCCGCCGTCAATTGCAGGCGGCGCGTGGTCCGGTGCAACAGCCGGCCCTTGAGCCGGTCTTCCAGGCGGGTGACGAGTTTGGAGACGGCCGAGGGTGTCAGGCCCAGTTCCCGGGCGGCACCCGAGAAGCCGCCGGTCTCGACGGCGCGGACGAAAGCCATCATTTCACCGGCGCGATCCATGTTCTATCTGTGAATTTTGTTCATCAATGATTTTCCAAGTATCCATATTGTGCTTTGGATTGCAAGGAATTACATTGAAGTCATGCGGTGTTGCACCGCAACAAACGAGAGATGAACATCATGGACTCCATCGATTTCAATGCGATCAAGAAGCAGGCGATGCAAATGCGCGCGGCGGAGATGAGCCGCCTCGAAGGCATTGCCGCCGAACGCCTGTGGCTGGTGGGCCGATTGATGGCCGGCAGCGTGAAGAGCGGCTTGCTCGGTCTGTCCCAGGCCCTGCGGCCCCTGTTCTCCTGGAACCCGCGTCCGCTGAATCACTGATGTGACGGCTCTGGCGCCGTTGCGCCAGGGCCGACATTTTTGAATGCGGAATGCGCGCCTAGAAG
The DNA here is from genome assembly GCA_030824275.1 of Rhodocyclaceae bacterium. Taxonomy (GTDB): domain Bacteria; phylum Pseudomonadota; class Gammaproteobacteria; order Burkholderiales; family Rhodocyclaceae; genus JAVBXY01. The sequence goes on from JAVBXY010000008.1 coordinate 169,022, forward strand.
GCGAGGGCGAATTCCGTTGCCTGGGCGATCGCCCGCTTGGCGTCCAGTTCGGCGGCGACATCAGCGCCGCCCACCAGGGTGTAGGGCAGGCCGGCGGCTTCCAGGCCTGCCACCAGTTCCCGGCGCGGTTCCTGGCCGGCGCAGATGACCACCGTATCGACTTCGATGACCCGGGGCTTGCCCTCGATGGCGATGTGCAGGCCGGCGTCGTCGATCTTCAGGTAGTCGCAGCCGCCCATCATGTGCACGCCGCGCTTTTGCAGCAGCAGGCGCCGTGCCCAGCCGGTGGTCTTGGCCAGACCGTCACCGACCTTGCTGGTCTTGCGCTGGAGCAGGAATACTTCGCGCACCGGTGCCGGCATCTCGGGTTTGGCGAGGCCGCCGCGATTCTCGGTGTAGGTGGTGTCGATGCCCCATTCCTTGTGATAGCTGGCAATGGGGTCGGCGCCATCGTGAGCGTGGGTCAGCAGTTCCGCCACGTCGAAGCCGATGCCGCCGGCACCGACCACGGCGACGCGCTTGCCGGCTTGTTTGCGGCCTTCGATGAGGTCGATGTAAGTGGTCACCTTGGCGTGCTCGATGCCGGGGATCGCCGGCGTGCGCGGCACGATGCCGGTTGCGATGACGACGTGGTCGTAGCCCTTGAGCGCTTCGGCGGCGACCCGCTGGCCGAGTTGCACATCCACTTTCAACTCTTTCAGGCGCGTGCGGAAATAGCGCAGGGTTTCGCCGAACTCTTCCTTGCCGGGGATGCGACGGGCCAGGTTGAACTGGCCGCCGACATCGCTCGCCGCATCGAACAACGTGACCTTATGGCCGCGCTCGGCCAGCGTCGTGGCGGCGGCGAGACCGGCGGGACCGGCGCCGACGACGGCAACTTTGCGAAAAGTCGGCGCTGGTGGCACGGCAAACTGCGCGGCGATTTGTGCTTCGCGACAGGCGTAGGGATTGACCAGGCAGGAGCACAGCTTGCGGCTGAAGATGTGATCGAGGCAGGCCTGGTTGCAGGCGATGCAGGTGTTGATCGCATCGGCGCGGCCGGCGGCGGCCTTGTTCACGAACTCGGCATCGGCGAGGAAGGGGCGGGCCATGGACACCATGTCGGCATCGCCCCGGGCGAGCAGGTCTTCGGCCAGTTGCGGGTCGTTGATGCGGTTGGAGGCGATCAGCGGAATCTTCACCGCACCTTGCAGCGCATCCTTGAGGCGACGGGTGAAGGCGGTGAAGGCGCCGCGCGGCACCATGGTGGCGATGGTGGGAATGCGTGCCTCGTGCCAGCCGACGCCGGAGTTGATGATCGTGGCGCCGGCCTGTTCGACGGCCTTGGCCATCTGCACCACTTCATCCCAGGCCAGGCCGCCGTCCACCAGATCGATCAGCGAGAGGCGGAAGATGATGATGAAGTTCGGCCCGACACGTTCGCGCACCGCGCGCAGCACTTCAAGGCCGAAACGGGCGCGGTTCTCGAAGCTCCCACCCCACTGGTCGTCCCGATGGTTGGTGACCGGGGAGAGGAATTCGTTGATCAGGTAGCCCTCGGAACCCATCACCTCGACGCCGTCGTAGCCGGCGAACTGGGCCATGGCGGCACACTGGGCGTAGTCGGCGATGGTGCGGCGGATGTCATCTTCCGACATGGCGCGGGGCGTGGCGGGATTGATCGGCGCCTTGAGTGCTGACGGGGCCACCGGTTGCTTGACGTAGGCGTAGCGGCCGGTGTGCAGGATTTGCAGGCAGATCTTGGCGCCGTAGGGGTGCACGGCCTCGGTGATGACGCGGTGGCGGGCTGCCGTGGTTTCGTTGTCGAGCAGGCCGTCGCCGGGCATGATCATGCTGTCGGTGTTGGGGGCGAAGCCGCCGGTGACGATTAGGCCGACGCCGCCTTTCGCCCGCGCCGCGTAGAAGGCCGCCATTGCGTCGTAGCCGTTGGGGATGTCTTCCAGGCCGGTGTGCATTGAACCCATGAGGACGCGGTTCTTCAGCGTGGTGAAGCCCAGGTCCAGCGGGGCCAGCAGGTGGGGGTAGGGGCTGCTCATGGGTTGGTCTCCTTGTTGTTGTCAAAGCGGTGCAGGAGGTCCATGGCCTCCTCGCACCACTCCAGCCAGGCGGTTTCAAAGCGCAGTCCGCTTTTCAGCACCTGGTATTGCAGGGCCCGCTGGCGATCCAGGGGGCCGGAAAAATCGCGTGCCTCGATCTGCCGATAGCCGGCCAGACGCTCGGCATGGGCGTCCCGATGGCGCTGGAACTCGGGCAGCAGTCGCGCCGGATCGTCGAAGGCGGCACCGCGCAACTTGACCATCAGGGCATCGCGGGTGGCTTCGGGCGTCAGCGGTTCGGCCAGCCAGCGCGACAGCTCGCCCTGGCCAGTGGCGGTGACGCTGAATACCTTGCGGTCCGGAGCGGTTTCGCCGGCCTGCACTTCGGCGGCGACCCAGCCGGCTTCCTCCATGCGGGCGAGCACCTTGTAGATCTGCTGGTGTGTGGCATGCCAGAAGTAACCGATGGAACGGTCGAAGCGGCGCGCCAGTTCGTAGCCGGAACTGGGTTTTTCGCGCAGGGAGACGAGCAGGGCATGGTCGAGGGCCATGCCGAAAAGACTACTATGCAACGAGTTGCAATGCAACTCGTTGCATAGATCGTTGGCGAATTACTTGGCGGGGACGGAAGTCGGCGCTGGTGGCACGGCGGCCTTGGCCGGTTCCGCCGGCTTTTCCGAGGGTGGCAGGTGGCGGGTCTTGATCGCCGGTGCTTCTTTTGGCGCGTGCTGGCGCGACAGGAAGCTGAAGGCCATGCCGGCGAGAGCCGTGCCGACGATGAGGGCGACGATCAGCAGCAGCTTGCCGCCGCCGGGTTCGTATTGGGGCTGTTCGGTAGTCATGGGGCAATTCTAGCTTCAAAAACAAAACGCCGGCCCTGGTTCGGGACCGGCGTTCGGTAATTGCGGCGCAGCGCTTACTTGCTCAGGCATTCCTTCATGAAGGCCTTGTGCTCGGCGCCCTTCTTGCCCTTGGCGTCCATGCTGCACTTCTTCATCTTGTTTTTCTGATCCATCTTGCCGCCAGCGGGACCGGCGTTCTCGCGTTTGCATTTCGCCATGACGGCAGCCTTGGCGGCACCGTGCAGTTCCTTGCCATCCTTGCTCATCGGCTTGTCACAGTTGGCCGGGCCGGGGCCGGGCTTGACGGCGTCGGGCTTCGCAGCGGGCTTTGCCGGCTCGGCGGGTTTGGCGGGAGTAGCCGGAGTGGCGGCGGTAGCGGGCTTGGCGGCATCGGCCTTGGCCGGAGCTTGGGCCAGGGCAACGCTGGAAGCAAACAGGGTGCTCAGGGCAATGGCGATCAGTTTGTTCATTCGGTTCTCCTCGGTGGTGTGGTGCGGCAGTTGCCGTAGGCAATCAACGCCGGTGAGCCGGCATTAGTTGACAATGGAATCGTTGCCGTCGGCCATCAGGGCGGCTTCCTGGCGTTGCAGGAATTCCTGCATGCTGTCGATGCCGCGCAGTGAAAGGATGGTGGCGCGCACGGCGGCTTCGAGCAGCACGGCCAGGTTGCGACCGGCAGCGACGGGAATGGTGACGCGACGGATGGGCACGCCGAGGATGGTTTCATTGACCGCGTCAAGAGGCAGACGCGCGGCTTCGGGGACGCCGGGGATCGGCTTTTGCAGATGCACGATCAGTTTCAGGCGCATCTTGCGCCGGCAGGCGGTTTCGCCGAAGACGGTGCGGATGTTGAGCAGGCCGAGGCCGCGTACCTCGAGGAAGTCCTTGAGCAGCTCCGGGCAGCGACCTTCCAGGGTGTCGGGGCCGATGCGGGAAACTTCGACCACGTCGTCGGCCACCAGGCCGTGGCCACGGGAAATCAGTTCCAGACCCAGCTCGCTCTTGCCGACGCCGGAATCGCCGGTGATCAGCACGCCCATGCCGAGGACGTCCATGAAGACACCGTGCAGGGTCACCGTTTCAGCCATCTGTCGCGACAGGAAGTGGCGCAGCGTATCGATGATGAAGGCTGAGGAAAGGGGCGTCTGCAACAGCGGTGTGTCGGAGGCTTCGCAGCCCTCGCGGATGGCGTCGGAGATTTCGCAACCATCGGCGACGATCAATGCCGGCGGCCGGGCATTGTAGATTTCCTGCATGTGGTGCACGACCTTTTCCGCCGTTTGTCGCGCGGACCAGGACAGCTCGGGCGCGCCGATGACTTGCAGGCGTTCGGGATGCATCAGGTTCAGATGCCCCACCAGGTCGGCGGGAGAAACCACGTCCTCGTTGGTGCTGATGGCACGCGTCATGGTGCCGCTGACCCACGAGAGCTGGAGGCGCTCGCGGTTCTTTTCAAACAGCTGGGAGACGATCAGCTGGCGTGCCAATTGGCGAAGAGACCATGGAGCGCCGTGGCGTCGGGCGCGGCTGAAAGCTGCTCGCGGAAGCTACGGTCGGAAAACATTTGTGCCAGCTCGGACAGCAACTGGAGGTGTTGTTCGTTGGCGGCCTCGGGGACCAGCAGGACGAAAATCAGGCTGACGGGCTGGCCGTCCGGGGCGTCGAACTGGACCGGTGTTTCGAGACGAACAAAGGCGCCCAGCGGCGCTTTCAGGCCCTTGATGCGACCATGGGGAATGGCGATGGACTGGCCCAGCGCAGTAGAGCCCAGCTTCTCGCGGGCGAACAAGGCGTCGTAAACGGTGCTGCGGGCAAGGCCGTAACGGTTCTCGAAAAGAAGGCCGGTCTGTTCAAAGACTCGCTTCTTGCTGCTGGCATCGAGATTGGCCACCACGTTGTCGAGTGGCAGCAGGGCGGCGATCTGATTCATGTGGGAACGATCCAGCGAGAGGGGCAACCTGGGCGGCGCGCAGTATAACGCGCCGCCCCGATGGCTGTCGGCATCGTGTTATTCGATGGCCTGACGCTTGTCGTGGGCGTGATCGGAAATCTTTTCCTTGTGCTTGACCACCTGGCGGTCGAGCTTGTCCACCAGCAGGTCGATGGCGGCATAGAGGTCGGCGTCGGTGGCGTCAGCGAAGATGTCCTTGCCTTTCACGTGCAGCGTGATTTCGGCTTTCTGCTGCAATTTCTCAACGGACAGAATGACGTGCGTGCTGGTCACCTGGTCGAAATGACGGATGACGCGATCCAGCTTGTTGGTGACGTATTCGCGAATGGCCGGCGTGACTTCGACGTGATGTCCGGTGATGTTGAGATTCATGATGTCTCCTTTTTACAGAGGTTTCTCAGAGGGTCTTTCTGAGGTTGACCGGCGGGATGTTGAGCAATTCGCGGTACTTCGCAACCGTGCGACGTGCCACGACGATGCCCTGCTCGCCGAGGATTTCCGCGAGACGGGCATCCGAGAGCGGCTTTTTGCCGTCCTCGGCACTGACCAATTGCTTGATCAGTGCCCGGATCGCGGTGGAGGAAGCCGCGCCGCCGGTATCGGTGGCGACGTGACTGCCGAAAAAATATTTGAGTTCGTAGACGCCGCGCGGACTGGCCAGATATTTCTGGGTAGTGACGCGGGAAATCGTCGATTCGTGGAGATTCACCGTCTCGGCGATCTCGCGCAGGGTCAGTGGGCGCATGGCGACTTCGCCGTGGTCGAAGAAGGCGCGCTGGCGATCGACGATGGCCTGGGAGACGCGCAGGATGGTGTCGAAGCGCTGCTGCACGTTCTTGATCAGCCACTTGGCTTCCTGCAACTGGCTGGCGAGTCCGGCGTTCGCGCCATTGCCGCTGCGGTGCCGCTGGAGAATGTCGGCGTACATGCGGTTGATGCGCAGGCGTGGCATGGCGTCGTTGTTGAGACTGACGATCCATTGGCCGCGCAGTTTGCGCACCGTTACGTCCGGAGTCACGTAGCGGGTGTCGATGGGCGCGTACTGGGCACCGGGACGGGGGTTGAGTGAACGGATCAGGGTTTGCGCATCGCGCAGTTCGTCGTCGTTGCACGCCAGCGACTTCTTGATGCGGGCGAAATCGCGGCCAGCCAAGTGGTCTAGGTGACCGTCGACGATGAGCAGGGCGAGGTTGCGTTCGGCCGACGGTGCCTGACCTTGCAGTTGCAGCGCCAGGCATTCGCGCGGGTTGCGCGCACCGATGCCGGGCGGGTCGAGATTCTGGAGGTGGCGCAGGGCAATGCCCAGTTCTTCGAGCAGGGCTTCGCGGAGTTCCGCGTTGGCTTCGCCATCCTCAACATTTTCGCCACCGTCGGCAGCGTAGTCCGACACGAGCAGGTCGAGGAGTTCTTCCAGCGACTGGGTCAGGTAGCCGTCGTCGTCGAGGGCCTCGACCAGAAAGCCGACCAGCGCCCGGTCCCGGTCCGGCAACTGGGTCATCGCCAATTGGGTGCCGAGGTGCTCGCGCAGAGAGGTGGAGGCGGCCTGGATTTCGCCGCTGTCGCCATCGTCGTCGTTGGGGTCGCGGGTGCTGCCGCCGCTGGAGAACTCGGTGCCCCAGCTTTCCTCTTCGCTGCTGCGGGGCGCGTCGTAACGCTCCTCGCTGTCGGTGGCGGCGGGCGTCTCCTCGACCTTCTGCGGTGTCTGGGTGTCGACGCTGCGTGTGTAGGAAGTGTCTTCCGGCTCGTCGCGTTCGAGCAGCGGATTTTCCTGCAAGGCCTGCTCGATCTCGGCGTTCAGCTCCAGCGTCGACAATTGCAGCAGCCGGATCGACTGTTGCAATTGGGGCGTCAGGGCCAGGTGTTGCGAGAGCTTGAGCTGAAGCGCCTGTTTCATCACATTCGGAAGTGCTCGCCGAGATAGACCCGACGCACACTTTCATTATCAATGATCTCGGCCGGATGTCCAGCGGCCAACACTTCGCCAGCGTTGATGATGGTGGCGCGGTCGCAGATGCCCAGCGTCTCGCGCACGTTGTGGTCGGTGATCAGCACGCCGATGCCGCGCTCTTTGAGGAAGCGGATGATCTTCTGGATGTCGATCACGGCAATCGGGTCCACACCGGCGAAGGGTTCATCGAGCAGGATGAAACGCGGGCTGGTGGCCAGGGCGCGGGCGATTTCGACTCGGCGACGTTCACCGCCGGAGAGCGACACGGCGAGGCTCTTGTGGATGTGGGTGATGTGCAGCTCTTCGAGCAGGGTTTCCAGCCGGTCTTCGATGGCGGGCTCGTCCAGGCCTTGCAGTTCCAGTACGGCGCGGATGTTTTCGCTCACCGTCAGCTTGCGGAAAACCGAGTTTTCCTGCGGCAGATAGGACAGACCGAGCCGCGCGCGCTGGTGGATGGGCATGTGGGTCAGGCGCTGGCTTTCGCTGCCATCTTCGATGCGGATCTCGCCACCGTCGGCGGCAACGAGGCCGACGATCATGTAGAAACAGGTGGTCTTGCCGGCGCCGTTGGGACCAAGCAGACCGACCACCTCGCCGGCACCGACCTCGAAGGAGACGTCGGTAACGACGGTGCGCGCCTTGTATTTCTTGCGCAGGTTGTGGGCGGATAGCTTGCTCATGCGTTCGCGTCGTCCGCGTCTTCCATCGGGTTCTTCAGCAGACGGCGGATCACGGCGGAAGAGAAGCCCCTGCCCTGGAGGAAACGGGCCTGCCGTGCCCACTCCTTGGCATCAGGCGGCGCCTCTGCGAATTTCTTGCCCCAGACGACGCGGGCCTGTTCCAGTTCGTCCGGCAAGTCGGCGCCGGACAACTGCGTCTCCACCAGTTCGGTGGCGACGCCCTTGGTCCGCAGCGTCTGACGCAGACGCGCCGGGCCGAGACGCTGGGCATGGCTGCGCAGGTAGCTTTCGGCGAAACGGGCGTCCGATTGCAGGCCGCTGGTCTGGAGTTCGTTGATCACGGTCTCGATGTCATCGGGGTTTCCATGGGCGGCGAGCTTGCGCGCGAGTTCGATGCGGGTGTGCTCGCGCCGGGCGAGAAGGCCGACTGCGCGCATGCGCAGTTCCCTCAGGGTCGCCCGGCTGCCCGGTTCATTCACTCGGCAGCAGCAGCCGGACTCAGCGCGGCGACGCCAACGGCTTCGCGCACTTTGTTCTCGATTTCATAGGCGATTTCGGGATGCTCGCGCAGGAACTCGCGGGCGTTGTCCTTGCCCTGGCCGATCTTCTCGCCCTTGTAGGCATACCAGGCGCCGGACTTCTCGACGATCTTTTGCTCGACGCCGAGTTCGACCACTTCGCCCTGGCGGGAAATGCCTTCGCCATACAGGATGTCGAAGTGGGCTTCGCGGAATGGCGGCGCCACCTTGTTCTTGACGACCTTGACCTTGGTTTCGTTGCCGATCACCTCGTCGCCCTTCTTGATCGCGCCGGTGCGGCGGATGTCCATGCGCACCGAGGCGTAGAACTTCAGCGCGTTGCCGCCGGTGGTGGTTTCCGGGCTGCCGAACATGACGCCGATCTTCATGCGGATCTGGTTGATGAAGATGACTAGGGTGTTGGTGCGCTTGATGTTGGAGGTCAGCTTGCGCAGGGCTTGCGACATCAGGCGGGCTTGCAGGCCGGGCAACTGATCGCCCATCTCGCCTTCGATTTCGGCCTTGGGCGTCAGTGCGGCGACCGAGTCGATGACGATCAGATCGACACCGCCGGAACGCACCAGCATGTCGGTGATTTCGAGGCCTTGTTCGCCGGTGTCGGGCTGCGAAATCAGCAGGTCGGGGACATTCACGCCCAGCTTGGCGGCATAGCCCGGATCGAGAGCGTTTTCCGCGTCGATGTAGGCGGCGACACCGCCGGCCTTCTGGATCTCGGCGACGACGTGCAGACACAGGGTAGTCTTGCCTGAGGATTCCGGGCCGTAGATTTCGACCACCCGGCCACGCGGCAGGCCGCCTATGCCCAAGGCAATATCCAGGCCGAGGGAACCGGTGGACACGGTCTGGATGTCGTCGGTGGCGAGGCCCTCGCCCATCTTCATGATGGAGCCCTTGCCGAACTGCTTTTCGATCTGGGCCAGCGCGGCTTGCAGCGCCTTGGTCTTGTTGTCGTCCATGGTCTTCCTTCCTGAGTGTTGTTCGGATTATGGCATGCTTCTTGCGCTACATGCGAGCTTAAGCAAGCCTTTGAGTGCATGAAGCGTTGCCTGACGGCGGATGCTTTCCCGGTCACCGTCGAAGTGCTGGCGGTCGGTTTCCGGCGCGACATCTTTCATGCACCAGGCGAAGCATACGGTGCCCACTGGCTTACCTGGTGAGCCACCCGTCGGTCCTGCGATGCCAGTAATTGCCAAAGAAATCAGTGCGTTGGAGTTTTTCAGCGCGCCGACGGCCATTTCGGCGGCGGTTTCCAGGCTCACGGCCCCGTGTTTTTCCAGGGTTTCGGGGCGCACCCCCAACATTTCCACCTTGGCGTCGTTGGCGTAGGTGACGAAACCGCGCTCGAACCAGGCCGAGCTGCCGGCCGTGTGGGTGATCACCTGAGCCGCCCAGCCGCCGGTGCAGGATTCGGCGGTGGCGATCAAAAGTCGGCGCTGGTCGGGTCTGCCCAATGCGGCCGATCCCAGTTCGGCGGATAAGGCGACGAAGTCCGCGTCCATCAAAACGGCAGGAAGGCCTTGAACAGCGCGATGGTCAGCACCGTATAGCCGGCGGCGATGACGTCGTCCATCATGACGCCGAAGCCGTTCTTCACTTTCGTGTCGAAGTATTTCGCCGGCTGCGGTTTGACGATGTCGTAGAAGCGGAACCAGAGGAAGGCGCCAAGTTGCCAGATGATTTCCTGCGGCACCATCATCAGCACGGCCCAGAAGGGCACGATCTCGTCCCAGACGATGGCGCCGTGATCCACCACGCCGAGCGCCCGGCCGGTGATCTGGCAGGCGGCGACGCCGACGGCGAAGGCCAGCAGCAGGAAGACGGCGAAGCCGATGTCCTCGGGCATGTACATGCGCAGCAGTGGGTAGGTGACCCAGGCGAAGGCGGTGCCGACGGTGCCGGGGGCAAAGCTCGACAGGCCGCTGCCCATGCCGCAGGCAATGAAGTGGGCCGGGTGATGGACTAGGAACTTGAGGGGAGGCGGAGGTAGTTTGGCCATGGCCAGATGGTCACTCAGTGGTCAAAGTGGTCGTAGCCGCGACGGGCGGGCGTGATGTCTTTGCCGGCATCGTCGCACAGGATCAGACCGCTCGCCACGATCTCGCCGATGCGCGTGAGGGGCAGGCCGAGTGGGTGGCCGAGGGTGGTGATGTCAGCGTCGCGATTGGCGGGTGCGGTGAAGACCAGTTCGTAATCGTCGCCGCCAGCGAGCAGGGCGTCGCGCTCCATGCCCGGCGGCGGCAGATTGGGGATGTGCAGGCGGGCGCCACATTGCGAGCGTTTGAGGATGTGGCCGAGGTCGGCCAGCAGGCCGTCGGAGACGTCGATGGCGGCGCTGGCGAGGCCGCGCAGGGCGAGACCGAGGGCGACGCGGGGCTGGGGACGGTGCAGGGCGGCGAGGCAGTCGCTTAGCCGGGGTTCGCTGAGGGCGATCTTCCCTTGCAGGTGGGCCAGCCCAAGCGCAGCGCGGCCCGGCGTACCGGACACCCAAACGGAATCGCCAAGCTTCGCGCCGTCGCGGCGCAGGGCCTGTCCGGCGGGCACTTCGCCGAGGATGGTGACGGAAAAGGCGCGCGGCCCTCGTGTCGTGTCGCCACCGACGAGATCGACACCGTGGGCATCGGCACAGGCGAAGAAGCCTTTGGCGAAAGCCTCCACCCACGCAAAAGTCGGCTCTGGTAGCACGGCGCCCAGCGTCGCCCAGCGCGGCGTCGCGCCCATGGCGGCCATGTCGGAGAGGTTCACCGCCAGCGTCTTCCAGCCCAAGTCTTCCGGGTCTGTGTCGGCGAGGAAGTGGATGCCTTCCACCAGCATGTCGGTGGACACGGCCAATTCATGACCGGCTGAAGGCCGGATCAGGGCGGCATCGTCGCCGACGCCGAGCAGGGTGTTTTTGGTGGCCCGGGTGAAGCAGCGGGCGATCAGGTCGAATTCCGGGGACACGGAATCAGGCCCGCTGGATCTCCGTTGTCCGCAGGTCGGCGGCCAGCTTGTCAAGCACGCCATTGACGAACTTGTGGCCGTCGGTGCCGCCGTAAGTCTTGGCCAGTTCGATGGCCTCGTTGATGATCACGCGGTAGGGCGTTTCCAGGTGCAGCTTGAGTTCGCAGGCACCGAGCAACAGGATGCCGCGCTCGATGGGCGAGACTTCCTCCCAGACGCGGTCAATGTGCGGCGCGATGTCGGCACGCAGTTCCTCGGCGTGCTTCAGGGCCTCGGCCAGCAGCATTTTGTAGAGCTTGGTGTCGATCTTGTCGAAACCGGCCACACCTTCGGCCTGGACCTGGATCGCGGCTTCGTCCTGGCCGCCGACCATGTGCTGGTACAGCCCCTGGACGACGAACTCGCGGGCGCGACGACGCGGTGATTTGTTCGGCGGGTTCACTTCACCGCCTTGAGCAGATTCGCCATTTCGATGGCGGCCTGAGCAGCTTCGCCACCTTTTTGCACCATGCGCACTTCGGCCTGATCGTCGTTCTCGGTGGTCAGCACCGCATTGGCGATGGGCACGCCGGTGTTGAGCTGCACGTCGGTGATGCCACGCGCGGATTCGTTGGAGACGATTTCGAAGTGATAGGTCTCGCCACGGATCACGGCGCCGAGGGCGACGAGGGCGTCGAACTTGCCGCTCTGCGCCATGGCTTGCAGCGTCAGCGGTAGCTCCAGCGCGCCGGGCACGGTGGCGTAGGTTACGTCGGCATCGGCGACGCCGAGGCGGGCGAGTTCCGTCAGGCAGCCGGAACGCAGGCCGTCGCCGACCTTCTCGTTGAAGCGGCTCTGAACGATGCCGATGCGCAGGCCCTTGCCGGCCAGATTGGGTTCGAGTTCGCGAATGCTCATGACTTGTCCATTTCAAAATAGCCGGTGACTTCGAGGCCGAAGCCGGCCATGCTGGGCATCTTGCGGCGGCTGGCCATCAGGCGCATCTTGCCGACGCCGACTTCGCGCAGGATTTGGGCGCCGATGCCGTAGATTCGCGGGTCCCACTTCTGTGCCGGGCGCGTCGCGCTGTCGTCCTTTAGCGCCGTCAGCAGGGCGTTGCCGGATTCCGCGCGATGCAACATCACCAGCACCCCACGGCCCTCGGCAGCGATGGCGGCCAGGGCCGCGTCGACGCTGTAGGTGTGGCGCTGGCTCTTGCGGTCGAGAAAGTCGAGGACGGAGATCGACTCATGCACGCGCACCAGCGTGTCCTCGTCGGCCTTGATCTCGCCTTTGGACAGAGCCAGGTGTACGTCACCGCTGCTGCGATCCTCGAAGGCGCGCAGGCGGAAGCTGCCTTGGGCGCAATCCACTTCCTTGTCCGCGACGCACTCGATGAGCTTCTCGTTCTCCGAGCGGTAGTGGATCAGGTCGCGGATGGTGCCGATCTTCAGATTGTGTTCGGCGGCGAATTCGATCAGGTCCGGCAGACGGGCCATGGTGCCGTCGTCCTTGAGGATTTCGCAGATCACCGAGGCCGGCGTCAGGCCCGCCATCTGGGCCAGGTCGCAACCGGCTTCGGTATGGCCGGCGCGCACCAGCACGCCGCCGTTCTGTGCCATCAGCGGGAAGATGTGGCCGGGCTGGACGATGTCGGCGGGCTTGGCGTTCTTGGCTACAGCGGCTTGCACGGTGCGCGAGCGGTCGTGGGCCGAGATACCGGTGGTGACGCCCTCGGCGGCCTCAATGGAGACGGTGAAGGCGGTGCCGTGGGGCGTCTTGTTGTCGCGCACCATCAGCGGCAGGTCGAGCTGGTGGCAGCGGGCCTCGGTCAGGGTGAGGCAGATCAGACCCCGGCCCCACTTGGCCATGAAGTTGATGGCTTCGGGGGTGACGTGTTCGGCGGCGAGGACGAGATCGCCCTCGTTCTCGCGGTCTTCCTCGTCCACGAGGATGACCATGCGGCCGGCGCGGAACTCGGCGACGATTTCGGAAACGGAAGCGATGCTCATGGCGATGGGGAAGTGGCGGCCTGACGAAGGGAGCGCATTCTACGCCGCTGCCTGCATGCGCTCAATGTAGCGGGCGATCAGGTCGATTTCCAGATTCACCGGGCTGCCGGGCTTGAGGTGCTTGAGCGTGGTCACCGCCACGGTGTGCGGGATCAGGTTGATGGCGAACTTGCGGCCCTTCACGCTGTTGGTGGTCAGCGACACGCCATTGACGGCGATGGAACCCTTGCGCGCGATGTAGCGGGCCAGCTCCTTCGGCGCCTTGATCACCAGCGCATGGGATTCGCCGTCCGGCTCGAACTTCACCACTTCGCCGACGCCATCCACATGGCCGGAAACGAGGTGGCCACCAAGGCGGTCGGCCAGGCGCAGGGCCTTTTCCAGATTCACTTCGCCGGCATTGCTATTGTCATTGAGACCAACGGTGCAGTTCAGCGTCTCTTCCGAGACATCCACCTGGTAGCTGGCCTTCTTCTTGGTGATGACGGTCAGGCAGACGCCGTTGTGGGCGATGGAGTCGCCTATGGCGACGTCGGACAGATCGAGAGCCGGGGCGGTGACGGTGAGGCGCACGCCCTTGGCGAGGGGCTCACGCTTGCTGATGCGACCGACGGCCGCGATGATGCCTGTGAACATGGAAGGAAACCCTCAAGCGGAAATACGGGAGGGGTCGATGCTATCACTTCACTTGAAAAGTCGGCGCTGGCGGGACGGCGCCAATCAGGCCGCAGGCGGTGCGCAATCCATGACGACAACCCCGATCTGTTGCTGCTCTTCGGGCTTGAGCATGGCACGCAGGCGACTTTCAAGTTCGTCGGCACTACCAGGTGGCTTGCCGCCGTCGGCGGCGGTCGGCATCCGTTGATGACCGAACCAGAAAACGAGATAGATGCCGTGGCCGTCAGTGCCGGGATCGCGGATGTAATGAGCCATTAGCTGGTTACGCAGGGCACCCCAAACATCTTCGTGACTGTCGCGTTTGATTTCAACAGGGATGTTGAAACCGCTGGCTCCACCGAAAGAGGCTCGAATATCGGCACGCTTGTTTGCGCGATATTCGCCTTCTGGTTGTACATCCACCCCAGTGGGACGCAGCTTTTCGCGCAACAACTCAAGCAACCGGTCGCGACAATCGTTCTCCGGCCTCGGTTCGACAGGCCGGTCATGTCTGTCAACATTCCAATACCGTAGCTGGCCCGTAGTGTTGCCATCCCGATCCTCGCTTGCCAGGTCACGTAGATGTTGGACCAGCAGTGCATGGAGATCAGCAGCGCAGGCGGGTGAGCCGTTGGCCAGTGTCTTCACGATCATCGGCGCTCGAGGGCGCTGAAAATTTGCCTCGCGGCTGACAATGCGCTGAGCTTCCTGCTGATGGCGCAGCGCAGCGTTCCAGGCGCCCAGCCCCTTGAGGACGAGCAGGTGGGCGAAGGTTTCGCTGGCAGTAGCGGTCGGGCTGGCGCCAAGCCGGGAAATCAGCGCGCGAACCAGGTCGGCCGCGCTCATTTCCTCGCTGACCCAGTGGGCGCCACTGGGTCGGTCCGGCGATACATGGGGGGCCAGCAGGCGGATCAACAAGGCCATGGCGGATTCCGAAAGTTCCGGGAAGTCCTTTCTGCGGTTGGTGAGCGAGTCGAAGAACTTCGCCACCAGCAGGGCGCGGGATTGATTCACGCCGACATACCGGTCCAAGGTTTGTTCATACGTGTCCGGTGCCAGCAACAAGCCGGCCGAAAGCCACTGGCTGCGCTGCGCGGCGTCGAGGCTGGAACGGGATAATTTGGTTTCGATCAACGGCAACAGGTCGCTCGGGTCGGCATGCTTGATGGCGGCGGTGAGCAAGGTGCCTAGCTCGCCCAGCATTTCCTTTTTTGCGCGCAAGGGGTAAGCCTCAAGCAAGCGCAAGGCGGCATGGCGTGCCACGGTGTTCCAGGCCTCATCGCGGGCCAGGGCGTAAACACCGGCCACATGGGGTTTTTGCGCCTTGAACATGGCTGCGCCAAAAGCCACCAAAACCTCCGCAACGATTTCCGGTCGCTGGCTGACGAGGGCCAGAAACCAGGTCGGTGTGTCGCTGTAGTCGTGGGTAAGGCGAAAGGCAATCAGACGTTCCTGAACGTCGGGTTCCAGATTCAGTACGGCATCCACACCGTCTCGCGCCAGTTCATCCGCACCGGCAAGGCAGGCGAGGCTGATGTAGGGTTCCTGATTTTCCGTGGCGAGTTTGGTGATCTCGGCGACTGAGGGCAAGTCCTTGCGGTCGAGCGTCCGCCGCAGGCCTACCAGGGTCGTTAGCACGATGCCGGCATCGCTGCCGAAGAAGGCTTGTAACCGCTCTATCGGGTGTTCTCCTTCGGCCTCCCGGTAGTGGCCAAAGTACATCATGGCCAGATCGTGCATCAACTTGGGATGGGCGTTGCCGCTTTCGATCTCCGCATGATGGGCGCGGAAGTGCCGTTGCCATACATCGATCCTCGTTCTTCTTTCCTCACGGTGTTCGGCCTTCCGAACAGCCTCATCCCGTCGCCATTCGATCCAGTCGGATTGCAGCCATGACCGGACCTCTGTCTCAAGGGTCGGATATCGTTCTGCTACCGCAAGCAGGGTATTTAGCAGTTCCGGTGTGTAGCCCAGGCGGCGCACCAGGGCAAATGCGCCCTTGTCGAACAACTGGCGCTGCACGTCTTTACGCAGTGTGGCTTGCGCTGCCGCAAAGCACCACTCCTCAACGCCTGCTGGCATTTCGGCGCCGTGAAAGCGTCGTTCGAGGCGATAAAAGTATTCAAAGGCCTTGGCCTCTTCTTCGTAGCGGCGCAGCGCAAATTCCAGCAATGCCCGATAGGTCT
The DNA here is from genome assembly GCA_030824275.1 of Rhodocyclaceae bacterium. Lineage (GTDB taxonomy): Bacteria > Pseudomonadota > Gammaproteobacteria > Burkholderiales > Rhodocyclaceae > JAVBXY01. Next base: position 184,792 of record JAVBXY010000008.1, read on the forward strand.
CGGGGCGGCTGTTCAGCCACACGGCCATCCGTTCTTCGTGTTCTTTGTCCAAATGGCAGTGGGCGTATTGGTCTAGGCCAATGCCTAGCCATTGCCAGAGTTGCGCGGGTGAAGCCGATTCACCCGCATTTTCGAGACCGCTGGCCAGCAGTTCACCGGCAAAGCGCTTGAAGTGGAAGTCGTCCAGCGTGGATTGCAGATCGACGAAGTTGCCGGCAACATAATCCAGCAAGACCGGGAAATCCTGGGCCTTGGTTTTTTCAAATAGTTCATATCCCCAGAAGTGTGTGTAGTTGCCGATCAGGTTGGTGGCTTTGGCCGCATGCAAATAGTTGAGGACTTGTGTGGCGGGTAACCCCGTCGGGTAAAGCTCCGTCAATAGTCGCCCCATGATTTCGTCATCGCCATCGGCGACCAGACCGGAGTTGATGTCATCGAGCAACTTCACCAAGGGTTCGGTCGTATCCCTGCTGGTGCGGAGATAGGCATCAATAGCGTGTTTGCGATTTTTCGGCCAGTGACTGGCATCGCGCACAATCTCCAACAAGCTTTCCGCCAACTCTGGGAGCGGCTCGCCATGAGTCAGCGCCTCAAGTACACAATCCAACAGGGATTCGTGTGCTTCGTCCCGTGCATCGGCAAGAAGGATTTCGCGGAAGTCCGCTGCGGTATCTTGGCCCGCCAGCGCGCCGAAGGGTGAGGCTTCCCAATCCTGGGAGCGGAACCAGGGATAGCGCTTTGCTTCCCGCCCCAATGTGTTGAGCAGACGCCGCTTGTCGGTGATATTGAAGCTGCGCAGGTCACCGTAGAGGACGATGCCTAAAGGGTCACGGTCGATCAGGCTGGGGCGGTCAGAGGGGCAGTGCACGGCGAGCCAGGCGTGCAGTCCGCGCAGATCGGAAACAATACCGCCATCCTCGGCAGCCATCAGGGCCAGCACCCGGCCGAGCGGCAGTCCGTTGCGTTCGATCTGGTGGGCAAGGAAGCGCGCGCCCAGATATTCGGCGATGCGGCGGTGAGTGGGTTCGCGTCGTTCTTCACTTCCGTGAGCATCGAACAGGCGACTGTTCAGCGCTTTGGTCAAAGCGGGGGTGCTGGACAGGCCGATACTCTCAAAACTCGGGTGAGCCGCATCGACGGCCTCCTGATCGAGGGCGAAGCCGGCGATGCCGGCGAGCAACTGCACGGCACAGGCGTGGCCTGCTGCATTCAGTACTTCGTCCGTGGCGATGATCTGGTGGCGTTGCGCATCGCGGTGCCGCTTGTTGGGCTCCTCGGCAAGTTTTGCGCAGGCGAGAGCATAGGTTTCCGCCAGGCTGTCCGGCCAGCGATGCGGCACCGCTTCCGCCAGCATGCCCAGGGTCTGAGGGTTGCCGAGCAGGACGTCGAGTCGGTGTTCCCTTGCCTGTTCTATAAAGTCTAGCGGCGCTTGGACGCCATGATTCTCCTTGAGCAGCAGCGCGATCTGTTCATCAGAAAGATCGTCGAGATGGAGTACGACAATGGTGTCACTGGGTGCGACACGGGCCAAATCTTCCCGGTCGCTGGCACCCCGCCAATCGGCTTCACGACAGGAGAGACGGAAGGGCGGGCGACCGAGGAGGTCCAACTTCTGCCGGATGGCATCGATCTGGGTACGACCGTCGGTGGTTCCCGCGCGCATCTCGTCGAGGCCATCGATGAAAAGTGTCTTGCCCTTCCATGCCGATGGCAGTTGCAGGGCGACAAAATCCCTGGCCGGAATCACTTCTGTGCCGGCGGCTTTGGCTTCTTCTGCAAAGGCGGTGGTTTTGCCGGCACCGGGTTCGCCGAGCAGAACATACGCCGGGCGCTCCCGTAGCTCGGCGAGCAATAGTCCCGGCATGCGTCGCCTGGTCGGATCGATTTCCGTGCAGGTGCGTGGAACGATGAGCGTCACGGCGGATTCAGCCAATGGTCAGCCGGCTGCGAAAGAAATTCAACCAGGGAGACGCCACCTTCGCCGACCAGCAAGCGCCGACTGTCGGAATAGGTGGTGGCAAATGCATTGAGCCCCGGCATGCCGTGTCCGGCGCCACCACTCTTGATTTCGATGGCTGTGATCCGGCGACCGCGTGCAAGCACGAAGTCGACTTCCAGCTTGCCCTTGCGCCAATAGCTGAGCATGGATGGATCGCCGCTGTTGTAGAGGTGTGCGCCCGCCGTGGTTTCCACCATGCGCCCCCAAAAAGACCGGTCCGCCTTGGCGGCGACGAAGTCGTAACCCGAAGCCACGGCCATGAGGGCATTGTTGAGCGCCAGTAGTTTTGGTGATGAAGTGCGCTGTCGTAACATGCTGCCGGAGTATTTCTGCAAGCCTGCAACCAGACCAGCCTTGCCCAACAGATCGAGATATTTCGCTACCGTGCCAGTGTGAGCCTCGCTGCCCTCGTTGCGCTCTCTCAGGTTCTGGGCGATGTGGTCGAGGGCTAGAATTTGCCCGGAGTAGTTGCAGCCGAGCCAGAACAACTGCTTGAGCAGGGCGGGCCGGTCGACCCGACTCATGGCGAGTACATCCTGGTCGATGCTGGGTTCGATCAGGCTGCCGGCGACATGGCTACGCCAGCGCGCTTCGTCGCGATACAGACCCGTCGCGGCGGGTTCCGGGTAGCCGCCGAAATAGACGTATTCGTCGAGACTGAAGCCAAACGCCGCATGCATTTCCGGATAGGACCAATGGCTCATTCGTATGGGTTCAAAGCGCCCCATCAGGCTTTCGGTCAGGCCATGCTGCACCAGCAAGGGTGACGACCCCAGCAGGACCACATGCATGTCGAGATCGTTGGCGCGATCTTCGTCCCAGAGGCCTTTGACGGTTTCCGACCAGTTCGGAATCTTTTGTACTTCGTCGATGGCAAGTACGACGGGCGATTCCGTCCGGCTGGCCAGCAGCCGTGCATCCTGCCATTGGCGTATCAGCCAGGCGGCATCCGCTTTCCCGCCCGCGCTTGTGTGACTGCTTGCTGCAACAGGGTAGAGCGATGGCTCAAGCGCTGTCGGCAGAGATGGCGTTGCGGTTTGGTCCGCCGAAATGTATCGCGCCGAGGCGAACTCGCCCAATACGGTACGAACCAATGTGGTTTTTCCGACCCGACGAGGACCGGCCACGATGTTTAGCCAGCGGACTGGTTCCCTGAGGCGCTGGCGCAGTATGTCGGCTTGGGGGCGTTCGAATCCAGTCATTATGTTTAACTGTGTGAGTTAATTAACTCACACAGTTAAACATAATCGATGAATACCTGCAACTGATTGTATAAATTGACTATCCTGTTAGCGCAATGCGCGCTCTAGGGTGGGAAGGAATTGAGCCGCCGGCTGGAAGCCGACGACGCGCAGGTCGGCCAGCTCCTTGCCCTTGGCGTCGAAGAAGATGATGCCGGGCGGGCCGAAGAGGCCGAAGCGTTTGAGCAGGACGGCATCGGCCTCGGTGTTGGCGGTGACGTCGGCCTTGAGCAGGGTCATGCGGCCCATGGCTGCGGCGACGGCGGGATCGGCGAAAGTGAAGCGTTCCATCTCCTTGCAACTCACGCACCAGTCGGCGTAGAAGTCGAGCATTACTGGCTTGGTGGCGGACCTCAGGCGGGCGTCCAGCTCTGCGACGGATCTCACTTTCTCAAAAGTCGGTGCTGGTGATACGGCGGTAGTGCCACCACCGCGCATAAAGCCGAGCGGTTGCAGTGGATCTTTCGCGCCGCCCAGCACGCCCATCAGCATGGCCGCGCCGCCGAGCAGCAGGAAGACGCCGAGGCCCTTGCCGAAGCGCTGCCAGCCGTGGGCATTGTTCGGTAGCGGGTCAAGGGCGTGGAGATACACGGCGGGCACGATCAGCAGCAGTGCCCAGCCCAGCATCTGCACCCACAGGGGCAGCACCGGCGAGACCAGCCACAGGGCGGTGGCCAGCATGATGACGCCGAAGAATTTCTTGACGCCTTCCATCCACGGTCCGGACTTCGGCAGCAGCGAACGCGAGAAGGCGCCGACGAGCAGGAGCGGTACGCCCATGCCCAGCGCCATGACGAAGAGCGCTGCGCCGCCCAGCGCCGCGTTGCCGGTCTGGGCGATGTAGAGCAGGGCGCCGGCCAGGGGCGCGGCGACGCAGGGGCCGACGATCAGGGCCGACAGCGCGCCCATCAGGGCGATGGCCGACAGCGAGCCACCCTGCTTGTTGGCGGTGTCGGATAGGCGGCTTTGCAGGGCGTTGGGCAATTGCAGTTCGTAGAAGCCGAACATGGAAAAGGACAGTACGACGAAGACCAGGGCGAAGCCGCCGAGTACCCAGGCGCTTTGCAAGGCGGCCGAGAGTAATGTGCCGGAGAGGCCGGCGGCGATGCCGACCAGTGCGTAGGTCAGCGCCATGCCGATCACGTAGGCCAGCGAGAGCATGAAGGCGCGCAGGTGGCTGACGGCGTGGCCGTGGTTGACGATGATGCCGGAGAGAATCGGGATCATCGGGAAGACGCAGGGAGTGAGCGAGAGCAACAGGCCGAAGCCAAAGAAGCTGATGAGGACGATGGCCAGGTTGTCGCCTTTTAGCAGGCGGGCGATGCGCGAGGTTTCGTCGTCGGCGGGGGCGTTTGCAGCGGGGGGCGCAGCGGGCGTTGCTGCTGAAAAAGTCGGCGCTGGTGGTACGGCGATTTTTTCCTCTGCGGCCTTGGTTGGCGAGGCCGGAGTGGCCAGTGTGGCGGGTGCGGCAGCCGGTAAAGTCAGCTTCGCTTCCTGATTCAGAGGCGGATAGCAGATGCCCTGATCCCAGCAGCCCTGGGAAACGGCCTTCAGCGTGATGGCGCTGCCGCCGCTGACGGGCAGCAGGATTTTCACGTCCTTGCGATAGGTTTCGACCTTGCCGAAGAGTTCATCCTCTTTCATTTTTCCCGGCGGGAATTTCGGCGTGCCGAGCTTGGCGCCATCCACCACGAACTTGAACTTGTCGCGATACATGTAATAGCCGTCGGCGATCTGCCAGCGCGCTTCGACAGTGGCCGCGTCGACGACGCGGGCGGAGAAACGGAAGGCCTGTTCCGGCGGCAAAGGTTCGTCGGCGCAGGCGAGATTCAGCAAGCCGAGGAGGACAACAAAAAGTAGACGTTTCAGCATGAGGTGATGTCGGGTGTGGTTTCCGTGGCGACCCAAGCCAGGTAGTCCGGCAGGCCATGAGCCACTGGGACCGCGATGATCTCGGGAAGTTCGTAGGGGTGTTGGGTACGGATGGCGGTTTCCAGTGCCGCGTAGCGCGCCGTCGTGGTCTTGATCAGCAGCGGAATTTCCTCGGCGGACGCCAGCGCGCCCTGCCAACGATAAACGGAGCGGCAGGGCGCCAGCAGATTCACGCAGGCAGCCAAGCGCTCGGCGACCAGCACATCGGCCAGGCGGCGGGCGCTTGCCTCGTCGGGCAGATTGGTCAGGACGAGCAGGATTTGCGGGGTTTGCAGGGTTTCCACCGGCCTATTCTACCTTCGGCATCCTGCCCGCCTGAGGTAGGCTGAGGCGATCCGGGGCTGGGGGTATTTCCTTGAGCAAACTATTGCAGGAACTGAAGGAAGTGGAACGCCGTCGCCAGGTCGTGGACGACGACCTGGCCGCTGCGATTGCCACGGAGCGGGGGGCTGAGGCCGATGCCTTGGCGCGTGCCGGAGCGGAGGAGCGTGCCCGCGCCGAGGCCGAACAGCGGCAGTTGGCTGCCGCTGACCTGACCGCTGCTGCCCGTCGTCGCCAGCAGGCTGAGGAACTGGCTGCCGCCCAGGCCCGCAGTCGCGCTGATGCAGCGGTTGCCGCCGAGGCGGCCGCCGCCGAACAGGCCCATGCCGAGCGCTTGGCCGAAGTGGCCCTGCGTGCCCGTTTAGAGGCAGAGCAAAAGGCGCTGGCAGATGCCCAGCGTCGTGAGTTCGCTGCTTCCGAACTGGCGACGGCAGCAAGCGCTCGTGCCCGCAAGGAAGAGGAAATCACCCGCCTGGCTCGCGAGCGCGTGGAGTCCGAGCGCCGGGCGGCGGACTTGGCGCAGGAAAAGGTCCGTGCCGAGCAGGTTGCGGAATCCGCTGCGCTGTCGCGCATCGCGGCGGAAAACGACGCGACGCGGGAAGCCCTGCGCCGCGCCGACCAGGAATCGCAAGCCGCCCAGGCCACGACGGCCCGGCTGGAAGCGGAACGGGAGGCTGCTGCTGCCCGTGCTGAGCGCGAGGCGGCGGAGCGCGAAGCAAATAGGGCAGCGGATTTGCATCGAGGTGCCGAGCAGGCGCTGGCCGCCGAGATCCGGCCGCTTGCGGCGGGTTCCGCGCTACCGAAACGGCAGGAGCCCGGCACGCCACGCTGGTTCATGCGTTCGCCGGCACTGCTGCTGTGGGTCTTGCTGATCGGAATCGGCCTGGGCTTCTGGCTGGGTGGTGATCACTCCCGAGCCGGCGGCGATGGCATCCAGCCATTGCGCCTCGATGACAATGTCGATGCGCTTGCCGCACGTCTTCAGCGCCAGATTCCCCGCGACCGCACGGGGAAAATATTCCGCTGAATCAGCTGTCCTGAGTCCAGGTCCAGGAGAAGCTGCCGCTGTCGTCGCTGAACAGGCGCGTCTTGGTGTCCTTGGGATCGCGTAACTTCTTCATGTCCTGAGCCGCGATGCCGGGATGCACAGCAGCGCCGGGCAGGCCGGCCTGGGTACGCACCGTAACGTCACCAGTCACGGCATCGATGGTGCAGTTCACCCCTTCGCCAGGGTCGTTGCGCTGGGTCAGCAGGCCGTCGATATCTTCCTGCTCGCTGCTGATGTTGGCCTTTAGTTTGTCGATATCGCCACGCAGGGCGCGAATCTCCTGCAAGGGCCGGGCAAGTTTTTGCACTGCCTGCTGCCATTGCGCGTCCTGGGCCGGCGACAGCTTGAGCGCGCCGGAGCGGATGCGCTCGTTGACGGCGATGTATTTGGTGACTTCCGGCGTGGCCAGGCGGTCATCGAGCATGGCCTGTTTCGCCTTGATCTGTTCCTGCGTTTCGGCGATGGATTTCTCGATGTCCGCGATGCGTTTGTCGATGGCGCTGAAATCCGGCACCCAAACCGAGACCAGCGTCTCGATGCCCTTGCGATCCCCCGCGCGGGCAAGATGAATCCGGCGTGCGGTAATGGCACAGGCGGTCGCATCCCCAATCTCGACTTCCTCGGCGACGATGTCGCAACCCACGGCCTTTTCGATCTTGACCTTCGCTGCGATGACGGTGACACCCTCGGCCTGACCGATATGCACCTCGCCGCCGCGAGCGTCCAGCACCGCATTGGTGGCGCGCTTGTCTACCTGGATGCTGCCGCCGGTGTTGCGGATATTGCCGCCGGAGAGATTGGCCAGCAGATGTACGCGGCCGCCGCTGGAATTGATGCTGCCGTAGACATTGGCGTGAAAGCTCATGTGTTTGCCGTCGACCACGCGGCGTTCCTGAACCTCTCCGTGCTCCTCGTATTCGTCGCCGGACAGTGCCAGATTGCCGGTCGTGCGTAGACTGACACCGCTGCGATTGACGATTTTTTCGGTGACCGAAATCACCTGAGACTGTGTGTCGATGTTGAGGAAGCCGTCGCTGACCGCGAGAATGAATTCACCTTGCTCCGTGCGCTCCAACTGCGTGCCGGGACCGGCCAGCGCGGACAGCTCGAAATCCTTGGGTATGGCCGGTTCAAGAGCTTTGCCGCTGGTGTCGAAGCCGAGTTTGCCGAAATCGCGCGGAATCTTCTTCAGCAGTCGGGTGCCCCCACTTACCTGCGGAAAACGGTTCTTGAAATGGCGAAGATCGATCTTGCCGTTGGGCAGAATGGCTGGCGAGTCGTCCCGGTGCAAGGCGTCGGTCTGTTCGTTGACCGTCGCGTCGGCACCTTCGACAGGATCGATGCGTTGGGCGATGGTCAGCCGCTCCGTACGGCCTGACGCGATGGCGGCACGTATTGCCTCGATGTCGATGCCACTGCGCACGCCTTTGGTCCACAGGGCGGCGATAAATTCGTCGACATCCAGGGTGGCCGGCTCCAGTTCCGTATCTGTTTCGTAGCCGGTGATGACGGGTAGGCCATTTTCGTCGCCCCCTCCGTAGATGGGAACCTGGACGGTTCTTTCGATGGCGACCGGTTCGAACATGTATTCGACGCGGGCGCCTCCATCCACGGCTTTGACGCTTTTGTAGAGCCCCCGGCGCTCCTGCGGAAACTGACGGATATCATCGGCGATCCGCACGATGTCCGCAGCGCGCGGTTCCGTTGTCGCGCCGGCCGGCGTTCTCGGGTACATCAGCCGGGCGAGGGCTGGAAGATCGAGTCCGGGCAGATAGACGCCGCTGGAAAATACCCGGTCGATGAACTGGACCAGTTGCGCCGGACTCTCCATTTGACGAGGGTCAAGATAGACGCCGCCATTGGCGCGCACCATGAAGCTCGGCAACAGGATTTCATCTGCGCGCAGGTCCACCAGATTACCGATGGCCGACTTCGGCGGTGCCGCCATCAGTGCGGGATGTTCTGCATTGGCCATCATCATCTCCAGCGGTTTTCCTTTGGTGGCGTGGTTCGATTGCAACGCGTCACCTATTGGTTATAGGTTTTATCGGGGATTTCGTTGCTGGTAGACTAAACTTTTGTTAGTTTTCGGCCGTAATGTGAATTAACTTTAGCTTTATTTGTTTCAGCATTGATCTTATTGGGGAATTTGCATGAGAGCAACAACGGTTGGCCTGCTGGCGGCGATCGCCCTGGCGATGGGGCCGTTCGCCCATGCGGCGTCGGACGATGTGAGTTTCGACATTGTCCGGTTTCAGGTTGACGGCAACTCCCTGATCGCACCGGCTCGGGTTCAGGAGTTGGTGGCGCCCTTCGTTGGGCGCCGCAAGGTCTATGGCGACATCCAGAAAGCCTTGGAGGCGCTGGAGAACGCATACCGTTCATTGGGTTATGGCACGGTGCAGGTTTATGCGCCGGAGCAGGAACTGACGACCGGGGTTGTGCGTTTGCAGGTTACCGAGGCGGTGATCGGCAAAGTGACCATTACCGGCAACAAGCGTTTCAATGCTGAAAACATCCGGGCAAGCGTGCCGCAACTGAAGGAAGGGCAGCCGCCCAACATGCGTCAGCTGTCCGAGAACACGCAACTGGCCAACGAAAATCCGGCCAAGCAGGTCGAACTCGTACTCGGTATCTCCGAGGAAGAGGGCAAGGTCGATGCCAAAATAGAAGTGACGGAAGATGATCCCGAGCGCTACTACCTGACGCTCGATAACACCGGCACCAAGGCCAGCGGCAAGCATCGCATCGGATTTTCCTACCAGAACGCCAATCTGGGCAACAGCGATCAGGTATTGACCCTTGCTTACCTCACCGCCCTGGATGCGCCGGGCGGGGTGAAGGTGGATATCTATTCCATCGGCTATCGCATGCCGCTCTATGCCATAGGCGACAGCATCGATTTGATCTACGCCAATTCGAGCACGAACACCCCGGCGACCATTGCCAATATCAGCCCGCTGGGCATCAGTGGCAAGGGCGAGGTCTTCGGCTTGCGCTACAACCATATCTTTCCCCGTGCCGGTGTTTACACCTCACGCCTGGTTCTGGGGCTGGATTACAAACACATTAACGCGCGCTGCACCCTGGCCTCCGGCGCTCCTGTTGCCCCCGGAACCAGCGCAGGTTGCACGCCCTACACTTTGCGTCCGGTCTCCGCTACCTACAGCGGGCAATGGATGAAGCCAGGGGAGGCCATCGACTTCAACGTTGGCGTGATGCACCACCTGTTCCCCATGGGAAGTCACTTTACCGGGGCTGGCGGCATCGACCGCTATTCCTTTGTGACGACACGGGCCACTACCGATACGTTCAGCGCCTTGCGCTTGGGCGGCAGCTATACGCGCGCGCTTCCCGAGGACTGGCTTGTCCGTGCCGCAATCAGCGGGCAGTACGCCCAGAATCCGCTGCCCAGCGGCGAGCAGATCGGCCTGGCCGGCTCCTCGGCGGTACGTGGCTTCCTGGAGCGCGCGGTATCGAGTGATCGCGGTTACTTTGCCAACATCGAACTCTATTCCCCCGACTACGGACCGCGCTTCGGCTTGCCGGGCAACCTGAAGGCTCTCGCGTTCTACGACTGGGCCAGCGGTCACAACCTTGGCGGACTTGCTGCCCCTCAGTTTTCCCGTGCCAACATCGCTTCGGCGGGCTTGGGTCTGCGTTACAACGTTAAGAAGGACATTTCAGCGCGTTTCGATCTGGCGCGTGTGCTGGAGGGCCATCAGCCGACGCCGGGTAATTCGGCCGAAGCCGCCAAGCCTGGGGATATCCGTGGCCATTTCAGCATCGCCGTGGGTTTCTGATACTTTCAAGGTCGAATACGAAAGTAGCAATAGCGCTTTGTGAAATTATTCCTGTTTTGTGAGTAGTGGCTAGTGCTATAAGTCTTTCGGCAGATGTCGATGATCACAAGTTAAGCCGTATGCGGACAGTGCGTCCGAGGAGTAGCGAAATGAAACGCCCCGTTCGAAGCAATCCATATCGAGTTCCCGTAGCGGCGCGAGCCGGTATCGCTGCCGCCGTTGCCGCGTGCTTTCTGACCGTGGCACAAGCCAATCCGGTGAATCCGGTGGTGGTCAGCGGCACAGCCACCGTCACCCAGAGCGGCAACGTGATGACGGTGACGAACAGCAACGGCGCGATCATCCACTGGGACAAGTTCAGCATCGGGGCAGGAGAGACCACGCATTTCGCACAGTCCTCCGCCAGTTCCAGCGTTCTGAACCGGGTACTGTCGAACGACCCGAGCGCCATTTACGGCACCTTGAGTTCGAATGGGCGGGTTTGGCTCATCAATCCGGCCGGCATCATGGTCGGCGCGGGAGGACGCGTCGACGTCGCCGGCTTCGTGGCCAGCACCCTCAACGTCACCAATGCCGACTTCCTGGCCAATCGGCACAAGTTCGACGGTGGTGCAGGTGTCGGCAACGTCATCAATCAGGGAGAAATCGTCACCCCGTCCGGCGGCAGCGTCTACCTGATCGGCAAGAACGTCAGTAACGAAGGCATCGTCACCACTCCGCAGGGTGAAACCATTCTCGCGGCAGGCAGCACCGTCGAACTCATCGACAGTGCCACCCCTGGCGTCAAGGTCGAGATCACCGGCAGCGATGGCAATGCCACCAACCTGGGTACCATCACCGCCACCGCAGGCCGGATTGGCATCGCCGGCGTCATCGTTCGGAACAGCGGCATGCTCAATGCCAGCAGTGTCATCAACGAAGGCGGACGGGTCTTCCTCAAGGCCAGCCAGGATGCATACGTGGATGGCAATGGTCGCATCGTCACCACCGGTACGAAGGGTGGCAGTATCGACGTCCTTGGCAACCGGGTCGCGGTCATGGACAACGCCAGCCTGGATGCCAGCGCAATCAGCGATGGCGGCGACGGCGGCAAGATTCGGGTCGGCGGCGACTATCAGGGCAAGAATCCTGATGTCCAGAATAGCCAGATCACCTACGTGGGGTCGAATACTCAGCTGAAGGCCAATGCAGGAAAAGTCGGCGCTGGCGGCACGGTGATCGTGTGGGCGGATGACACGACGCGGGCTTACGGGAAGATCGAGGCCAAGGGTGGTACGGAGTCTGGCAATGGTGGGTTTGTCGAAACTTCTGGAAAGAGCTACTTGGACGTCAAAGGTGCTCGAGTAAGTACCGTTGCCGCCTCAGGAAATCGAGGCGTTTGGCTGCTCGATCCGACGGATATCACCATAGTGCATTCCACCAGTACCGGTAGCGCAACATTCAATACCGGGACTTTTGCCAATGGAGGCGGTGCAACTTCCACGCTTAACGATTACGACATCAATGCAAACCTCGCAAGCGGCGATATCGTTATAACTACCAACGGTGGAGGTGGTGGTACCGGGAACATCACGTTCGATGCTTCCGCCGGTGCAGGGGGGGCGATAACGATTGCCAACGGATCGGGAAGCCGAAACCTGACTCTGACTGCTGATAACGACATTATTTTCAGCGGTGGTACCACTACGTTCACTGCTGCATCTACTTCGCCGCTCGATATTGGGTTCGATCCGGGCGCTGGGCGCAAGGTGGAGGTGCAGTCTGGGGCTACCTTGGTACTTGATGGTACGGATTCGGGATCGCCTATCAGGGCTGCCATTAAAGGGGTGTCTGGAAAGACATGGGAAAATTTCGGGACGATCACGCTGAACGGAAAGTCCTATATTGATCTGAATCGTGATGCTGGAATTACATCAACATTCAATAACAATGCTGGCGCTACACTGAACCTTAATTCCAGCCAAGGATTCGCTATTCAGAGCGAACCCACTAACCAGGCCGAGGTTATAAATAATGCTGGAACGGTCAATATGATTTCTGGGACCTCGATTGAGGCGGTCTACAACCAGACCTCGTCGGGTGTACTGAATATCGCAACTGGCCAATCGCTATCAATGCAAAACGCCGGAACGATTTCCGGTGTCGTGAATATTGCAGCAAGCTCCTACCTCCGTCTGTCCGAGAGTCATGCCAGTGGGGTGCGTACCTTCAACAACGCGGCCATCAACGGGCCGGGCGCCCTCGATGTCTACAGCTTTTCGACCGTGTTCTCGGGTACCACCTCGGTCAACGGTGCCTACATTGTCAATTCGCAAGGCGATTTGACCGTGCCCACCGGGGCGACGTACACGGGCAATGTCGGCTTTGCTGCGCAGGGCAATCTAGATATCACTTCCGACCTTACTGTCCCCGGCAAGCTGACGCTCATCGCTGGCTGGGATGGCACATCGTCGTTGAGTTCGCCAGTACTCGCTGGCGGTACGGGAAATCTGACCATCACCAATGCGCTGGCCAAGGCGGCGGGAGATGTGGATGCGAAGGTCAAGGGCGACCTCAAGATTCTCTACAACACTAATACCGCGTCGTCGAACTGGACCCTGTCCGGCATCTCCAATGTCAATGGTGGTTATGGCGGCGCAGGCCTTGTCTCCGGCGCCAACATGACGGCTGTGGTGGGTGGGGACCTGATCCTTGCCAATGCCAACACGGAAACCTTGACCGGCACCGGACAGCAGGCCCGCTATGTCGCCCTGGCCGCCACCGGTACCCAGACCATTCAGATGGGGAATGCTGGTAGCGATATTCTGCTGGATGCGTATTTCGCTGCTGCGGGAGCGGGTGGTTCGGTGCTGATGATGTCGGGCGGCAACCAACAGATCACTTTTGGCAGCGGGGCCCACCAATTGACCATGACGGCTGGCGATGGCGCCTCCACAGGGCACAGAGCGGTTATTGGCGCGAATGGAACCCAATCCATTGACGGCACCACGGGAGGCGGGACGCTTGCGATGGCGTTGACCGGTGGTTCTCCGTCCGTGGCCGAGAACAAGTGGTACGTCACCGACAAGAATGGCAACGTGATTTGCATCGATTGCAGCGCCGGTGCCGAAGCCATGATCAAGAGCTATTCCACTTCGTCGACTTCGCAAACCATCAAGGCGACCACCATTTCGCTGGTTGGCGGTAGCGTCAGCGGCGGAAATGGTGCTTACATCGAGTCGAAGGGCGCTTCCGACATCACGACGACCGGTGGTATCAACATCTACGGTGGGATAAGCGGCGGCAGCTACACCGGCACCTATTACGGCGGCACGTTCACCAACAATGTCTGGACGACCAACAGCTATGCCGGGCAAGCCGTTGCGAGTATGGATGGGACTGTCGGCAACGACGCCTCCATCAGTTCCGACACCAAGGTCAAGATCACTGCCGGCGGCATCTATATGGACGGCAGAGGTTCCACGACGAGTTACGGAGGTGCCTTTATCGGTGGGCCGGTGATCGACATCACGACCACTACTGGCGGCGTTACGATGCTGGGGGGATTTAGTGCTTGGAGCAATGGGGTAAGCGCCGCAAATCCGACACCGTCCGGTTTCCTATTTTTCAATCCGGCCGGGATAGGCTGGGATCAGGGGACCGTCGATATCAAAATGGATATCTATGGTGGCCTTTCGATGACTGGCGGCAACATGGGGTATAGCGGCACCTATTACGGAGGATCGCCAACGCTCATTGGTGGTGTGCACGGTGCTTCCGCCACGGTCGATATTCGTACTCGCTATGGCAGCATTGCTCTGAGCGGTGGTCAGTTTTCCGACAGGATCGGTAGCCATGTCGGCGGTTCGGTAAAAATGAAGTCCGATGCTTCCACCATGAGCCTCGGTGCTGGCCTCATTGGTGCTGGTACCGCCGGAACGCTCGAATTGATCGCAAGCGGTTACATCAGCCAGACTGCCGGTGTTGGAGGCGGGCGCTTGGGCGGTGCGAGTCTCAAGGTGGATGGCGCAAGCATCGATCTCAAGGGCTACAACATGGTGGGGTCCGTCGAATTGACGGGCGATTCCGCACAGCCGATCTATTACACCAGCAACAAGAGTTTCCATGTGACATCGTCGCAGGCTGATGCCGGGACTATCGTCGAGGTCGCGACCATTGGCGGGTCAGCATACGGCGGCGATATTTACCTCGGTACCTTGAACGGTACAACGACGACCGTGAATGCGTATGGCGGCATCTACGACGACAACGGCAGCGGTGTGACCAACATCACCGCGACTACTGCAAACCTATATAGCTATGGTGGCACAGTCGGCGATCTGGCCATCAGCTCCGATGTGAAGGCCAGCAACTTCATCGGCGCCACGGTTCTTGGTGGCGCAACCTATGGAGGCATTCGTATCTGGGCCATCGACAACATGCCGGGCGGCAATATCAACCTGACGGACAATGCCAGCTACCAAGCTTCGGCCAGTTTTTACTATGGCGGCTCTCTGAGCAATCCAGGTGTCGTTGTTATGAACGCTGGAACGGGGTCCTTGTCCTTCGGCGTAGGCGGCGACCTGTCGAACGCCAACATGCTGTCGTACGGAGGCAGCACCAGCAGCCTCAAAATGTATGCGGGCGGAACGATGACTTTCGGCTCCGGCAACTTTGGTCTTTCCGGTGCGGATCTTTCCTTGGTCGCGGGGACGGCAATCAACTTCAACGGCGGTTCGGCGATCACTGGGCGAAACGTATCCTTCATTTCTCCCACGGTGAATCTGTACGGCAGCATCACCGCCAATGCCACATCTGCGACGCCAGCCTCGATTACCAGCTCCAGCGGAACCACCATCAGCTACACCGGTATCGGATTCATTGCCACCAATTTCACCGCCTATGGTGGGTCGCTGACCACAACCACGAGTACGGGTGATATTTCCGGTCTTGTGCTGGGAGATCTCACCCTGAATACTGGGAGCAGTTTCACTGCGGGGAACGACATTGACCTTGTACTTGCAGGTTCTACATCCAAGCTGAGCCTGTCCGATGGAAGCTATTTGCATTCCGACTACGTCACCAATCAACCCGCCACCATCACCATCGACTTTCTCTCCCGCACCAGTGGCGGCATCTTCATCAACGGAGTGGAAACCAGCACGAATTCAGGCAGTACCGGTTTCTTTGTGCTGAATCCGGCCGTCCCGGCGACCGCAGCTTCAGGTCTGAAGCTCGCCTACGCCGCGCCGGCACAAACGGACTCGGTGACGAATTCGTTGAGTTCCGCGACCAATAAGGTCGACTCGAGCAGCACACCGACGGACAACGACGTTCCTGTGATCGATACCTCCGGCAGCGGAAGTGGCAGTGGCAGCGGTTCCGGTACGCCAGGCGGCAATCTGGGCGCTACCACTGGTGGTGATAGTGGCACCTTTGGTAGCGATGATGGTTCCCAGACTTCGGGAAATGGAAACGGCGAAGACTCGAAGGGCGACAAGAAAAAGGACGACGAGAAGAAGAAGGACGAGAAGAAATCCGCTAACGGCAAGGATGAGAAAAAAGATGAAAACACCGGCAAGAAAAAAGTTGCCCAGTGCGGTGCTGCATAGCGTCGGCCTTCTGATCATCTTGGCCGGCAGCATGTTCGCCGGTCAGGTTGCGGCCGCGCCGGCCGGTCAGATCACGCACCTGTCCGGCACCATTGCCGCAAAGAGGGCCGATGGCAGCAGCAAGCTGCTCTCGGTCAAATCGGAAGTGCTGGAAGGGGATACCCTCAGCACGGAAGCCGAAACCTATGCCCGGATCAAGTTCAACGACGGCGGGGAAGTCGTCCTGCGTCCCGGCACCCAATTGAAGATCGAGCATTACAGCTACAACGTCGCCCAGCCGGAAAAGGACAATGTTGTCATGTCCATGTTCAAGGGCGGTCTGCGTGCGGTCACGGGGCTGCTCGGCAAGCGGAACCGGGAAAAGGTGAGCTTCCAGACGGAAACCGCCACCATCGGCATCCGGGGTACGCACTTTGGTGCCCTGCTGTGCCAGAACGATTGCGGCGGTGTACCGACCACCTCGGGTCAGGCACCGCCGAACGGCTTGCATGTGGATGTGACGACAGGCGCGATCACCATGAGCAACCAGGGCGGTACGGTGCTCCTGAATGCGGGCCAGTTCGGGTTTGCCGCCAATTCAAATACGCCGCCGGCTGCTGTGCCACCCCAGCAAGGGGTGCCGGTGACGATGCCGCCCGCGATTGCCTCGAACAAGGGCACGGGTAAAGGCTTCAACAAGTCAGGGCAGACGGATTGCGCAAATTGATTCGGTCCCCGATCACAAAAACGCCGGCATGAGCCGGCGTTTTTGTTTGGTCGAAATCTATTTCTGCTTCGGCACCCGCCCCATCAGATAGAACTCCTCATTCGGTTTCATGCCGGCCATGTTGGCCATGCGGTTGCTGAGACCAAAGAATGCAGCGACGGCGCCGATGTCCCAGATGTCTTCGTCGCTGAAGCCGTGGCCGTGCAACGTAGCGAAATCCGCGTCGCCGATGGTGGCGGAATCGAGGGCGACCTTCATGGCGAAGTCGAGCATGGCCATCTGGCGCGGCGTGATGTCTGCCTTGCGATGATTGATGGCCACCTGATCGGCCACCAGAGGATTCTTGGCGCGGATGCGCAGGATCGCGCCGTGGGCGATCACGCAGTATTGGCAGCCGTTGGCGTTGCTGGTGGCGACGACGATCATCTCGCGCTCGGCCTTGGTGAGCCCGCTATCCTTTTCCATCAGCGCATCGTGATAGGCGAAGAAGGCACGCCACTCGGCCGGGCGGTGGGCGAAGGCCAGGAAGACGTTGGGCACGAAGCCGGATTTTTCCTGCACTTCGAGAATGCGGGTACGCATGTCTTCGGGCAGGTCGGCGAGTTCGGGTACGGGGTAGCGGCTGATGGACGATGTCATGATTTCCTCGTTGAAAACGGTTATCGTGCGGCGAAATGTGACAATGTAACGCACCCAACCTAGGAGGAGAGACCATGAACAATCCCGAATTCGACAGTCTGGTTCCCGCAAGCAGTTTCGACCGCCGCAGCTTCATCGTTACCGCTCTTGGCGCCGGGTTTGCGCTGGCGACCCAGCCGGTGATGGCGCAGACGGCGATCAAGACCGATGCCACCGGCTTGGTGGCCGGAGAAGTGAAGGTGCCGGTCAAGGATGGTGAGATGGTGGCTTACCGTGCCATGCCTGCCGGTGCGACCAAGGCGCCGGTGATATTGGTGGTGTCCGAGATTTTCGGCGTTCATGAGTACATTGCCGATGTCTGTCGGCGCCTGGCCAAGCTGGGCTATCTGGCCATCGCACCGGAACTCTTCGCCCGCTATGGCGACCCGCGCAAGCTCACCGGCATACAGGAAATCCTCTCGACCGTGATTGCGAAGACTCCCGACGCCGGTGTGATGGCGGACCTCGATGCCAGCGCCGAATGGGCGGCAAAGAACGGTGGCGATGGCGACCGGCTGGCAATCACCGGCTTCTGCTGGGGCGGCCGCATCACCTGGCTCTACGCCGCCCATAACCCGAAATTGAAGGCTGGCGTGGCTTGGTATGGCCGGATCGACGGCGAGGTCAATGAGCGCACGCCGAAGTATCCGCTCGACCTGGCGGCCAGCGTCAAGGCACCCGTGCTTGGCCTCTATGGCGGCGCAGACCAGGGCATTCCACTCGACGATGTGAAGGCCATGCAGGATGCGATCAAGAAGGCCGGCGGCAAGTCGGAACTTCACGTTTATGAGGGTGCACCCCATGCCTTCCATGCCGACTACCGACCGAGTTTCCGCAAGGATGCGGCCGAGGACGGCTGGAAGCGGCTTCAGGAGTGGCTGAAGCGCAACGGCGTCTGAAATTCAGGCGCGACTGGCCACGTGCAGCTTGGCAAGTGCTTCACGGCCAGACAGCAGGTGGTCGTGCATGCGCTGGCCGGCGAGGCCTGAGTCTCCCCGGCGCAGGGCATCGAGAATGTCCCGGTGTTCGGCCAGCGATTGCCGCAGGCGGCCGTCCAGGCGCAGCGAATCCCGCCGCGTTAGCTTGATCACCTTGCGGGCATCGTCGATCAGCTGGCTCAGATAACGGTTGCCGGCGATCTCCTGCAAGGCGGAATGGAAGCGCTGGTTGGCGTCGAAGAAGCGGTCGGCATCATTGGTCGCGGCATGCTGTTCCAGCTCATCGTGAATCGCCTGCAAGCGTGAAAAGTCGGCGCTGGTGAGACGGCGAGCCGCTTCCTCGGCGACCCTTCCCTCCAGCAGCGCCATGACCGGGAAGACTTCGTCCAGGTCCTGTTCCGAAAGCTCGGTGACGTAACAACCCCGGCGCGGCTTGAGGATCACCAGGCCCTCCGAAGCCAGCACCTTGAGCGCCTCGCGCAGCGGCGTGCGGCTGATCCCGTACTCCTGAGCGAGTGCTTGCTCATCGATCCAGCTGCCCGGTGCCAAGTCATGCGAAAAAATACGCGTGCGCAAACGCTCGGCGACCTGCTCGTAGAGCGCCGGGGCATTCAAGCTTGCGGAGGCTGGTCTTGCATTCATAATTATGGATGCAGTATTATTGCACGGCTGCGGCTTGTCAAGATGCCGCGAAATTTCCGCAGGGCGAAAGGGCCATTCCATGAGCAAGACACCCGAAACCAGTATTCCTTCCCTCGACGTCTGGGCCAAGGCCGCCGCCAAGTCCGCCCCCGGAGGGGATGTCGGCAAGCTGAACTGGGTGACGCCGGAAGGCCTGACCGTCAAGCCGCTGTACACCAAGGCGGATACCGAAAAGCTGCCCCACGCCGATACCCTGCCGGGCTTTGCGCCCTACCTGCGCGGCCCCCAGGCGACCATGTACGCGGTGCGGCCCTGGACCATCCGCCAGTACGCCGGCTTCTCCACCGCCGAAGCCTCCAATGCCTTCTATCGCAAGGCCCTGGCCGCCGGCGGCCAGGGCGTGTCGGTGGCCTTCGATCTGGCCACCCATCGTGGCTACGACTCTGACCATCCGCGCGTCACGGGCGACGTGGGCAAGGCCGGTGTCGCCATCGATTCCGTCGAGGACATGAAAATCCTTTTTGACGGCATTCCCTTGGACAAGATTTCCGTCTCCATGACCATGAACGGCGCCGTGCTGCCCATCCTCGCCGGCTACGTGGTGGCCGCCGAAGAGCAGGGCGTCAGCCAGGACAAGTTGAGCGGCACCATCCAGAACGACATCCTCAAGGAGTTCATGGTCCGCAACACCTACATCTACCCGCCCGAGCCCTCGATGCGCATCATCGCCGACATCATCGGCTATACCGCGCAGCACATGCCGAAGTTCAACTCCATTTCGATCTCCGGCTACCACATGCAGGAAGCCGGGGCGACCCAGGCGCTGGAGCTGGCTTTCACTCTGGCCGACGGCCGCGAGTACGTGAAGACGGCGCTGGCCAGCGGCATGGACGTGGATGACTTCGCCGGTCGCCTGAGTTTCTTCTGGGCCGTGGGCATGAAC
Source organism: Rhodocyclaceae bacterium (assembly GCA_030824275.1). GTDB lineage: Bacteria > Pseudomonadota > Gammaproteobacteria > Burkholderiales > Rhodocyclaceae > JAVBXY01. The sequence continues at coordinate 204,634 of JAVBXY010000008.1, forward strand.
TTCTACCTCGAGATCGCCAAGATGCGCGCCGCGCGTCTGCTCTGGTGGCGGATCATGGACGAGTTCAAGCCGAAGAATCCCAAGTCCTCCATGCTGCGCACCCACAGCCAGACCTCGGGCTGGTCGCTGACCGAGCAGGACCCCTACAACAACGTCGTGCGCACCACCATCGAAGCGATGGCCGCGGTGTTCGGCGGCACCCAGTCGCTGCACACCAATTCGCTGGACGAAGCCATCGCGCTGCCCACCGAGTTCTCCTCGCGCATCGCCCGTAATACCCAGCTCATCATCCAGGAAGAGACCCACATCACCAATGTTATCGACCCCTGGGCCGGCAGCTACATGATGGAGTCGTTGACCCAGGACATCGCCGACAAGGCCTGGTCCATCATCGAGGAAGTGGACAAGATGGGCGGCATGATCCAGGCCGTGCAGAGCGGCTGGGCCAAGTTGCAGATCGAGAAGTGCGCCGCCGAGAAGCAGGCGCGCATCGACTCGGGCCAGGACGTGATCGTTGGCGTCAACAAGTACAAGCTCAAGGAAGAAGCAGCCATCGACATCCTCGACGTGGACAACCACGCCGTGCGCGAATCGCAGGTGGCTCGCCTTCAAAAGATAAAAGTCGGTCGTGACGGCACGGCGGTTCAGGCGGCGCTGGCTGCCCTGACGCAGGCGGCAGAGAGCAAGAGCGGCAACCTGCTCGATCTCGCCATCAAGGCTATCCGCCTGCGCGCCACCGTCGGCGAAGTCTCGGACGCGCTGGAGAAAATCTACGGCCGTCATCGCGCCACCAACCAGACTGTCTCCGGCGTTTATAGTGCCGCTTTCGGCGAGGAGGGACCGATGCAGGAAATCCGCGAGCAGATCGAGAATTTCGCCGCCGCCGAAGGCCGCCGCCCCCGCATCATGATCGCCAAGATGGGCCAGGACGGTCATGATCGTGGCGCAAAAGTGGTCGCCACCGCCTTCGCCGATCTCGGCTTCGACGTCGATGTCGGCCCCCTGTTCCAGACCCCGGCCGAGGCCGCGCGCCAGGCGGTGGAAAACGACGTCCATGCCATTGGCGTGTCCACGCTCGCCGCCGGCCACAAAACCCTGGTGCCGGAACTGGTCCAGGCGTTGAAAGATCAAGGTGCCAAGGACATCGTGGTCTTCGTCGGCGGCGTGATCCCGGCGCAGGATTATGACTTCCTCTACAAGGCGGGCGCCGCCGGCATCTTCGGGCCGGGCACACCGATTCCCCAGTGCGCCCACGAAGTGCTGCGCGCCATCCGCGCCGCCCATCTGCCGGCCAGCGTTTGATCCGCATGAACCCCGCGCCCGAATCGGGCCTGTCTTCCGAGGATGCGGAACTCGTCCACGGCCTGCTGGCCGGCGGGCGGCGTCCGCTCGCCAAGGCGATCACCCTGATCGAATCCACCCGCGCCGATCATCAGGCGCGGGCGCAGAAGCTGGTGGAGGCCTTGCTGCCCCGTACGGGTCGCTCGATCCGCGTCGGCATCTCCGGCGTGCCCGGTGTCGGCAAGTCCACCTTCATCGAGGCCCTGGGCATGCACCTGATCGAAGGCGGGCATCGCGTCGCGGTGCTCGCCGTCGACCCGTCGTCGTCCGTGCATGGCGGTTCCATCCTCGGCGACAAGACGCGCATGGAGTCGCTGTCCCAGCGCGAGGAAGCCTTCATCCGCCCCTCGCCGTCCTCGGGCAGCCTCGGCGGCGTCGCCGAGAAGACCCGCGAGGCGCTGCTGTTGTGTGAAGCGGCGGGCTACGACGTGATCATTGTCGAGACCGTCGGCGTCGGCCAATCGGAAACGGCGGTGGCCGGCATGACCGACTGCTTCGTCCTGCTGCAACTGCCCAATGCGGGCGACGACCTGCAGGCGATCAAGAAGGGCATCATGGAGCTGGCCGATCTGGTGGTCTTCAACAAGGCCGACATCGATCCGAATGCGGCGCAGATGGCGGCGTCGCAAATGCGCGGCGCGCTGTCCATGTTGCATCCCGCATCCGCCCACTGGCAACCACCGGTGCTGACGCTCTCGGCCATGCAGAAGAGCGGCATCGCCGAGTTCTGGCAGACCATCGAGCGTTATCGCGACACGCTGAGCGCCAGCGGCGATTTCGCAACGCGGCGTCGCCATCAGGCCCTGGCCTGGATGTGGCAGATGATCGAAACCGGTTTGCATCAGCGCTTCCACGAGCACCCCGGCGTGAAGTCTGCACTGCCTGAACTATCCAAACTGGTGGAGGACGGCACGACCACGCCGGCCGCCGCCGCCCAGCGTCTGCTGGGCTTGATGAGTCGTTACTTTTGAATCCTGGAAACGGAGGAACTCCGCATGCATGACATCATCCATCAACTGGACAAGAAGCGCGAAGCGGCCCGCCTCGGTGGCGGCCAGAAGCGCATCGACGCCCAGCACGGCAAGGGCAAGCTGACCGCTCGCGAGCGCATCGAACTGCTGCTTGACGAAGGCACCTTCGAAGAGTGGGACATGTTCAAGGAACATCGCTGCGTCGATTTCGGCATGGGCGAGCAGGAGAAGATTCCCGGTGACGGCGTGGTGACCGGCTATGGAACGATCAATGGCCGCATGGTCTTTGTGTTCTCTCAGGACTTCACGGTGTTCGGCGGTGCGCTGTCGGAAACCCATGCCGAGAAGATCTGCAAGATCATGGACAAGGCCATGCAGGTCGGCGCTCCGGTGATCGGCCTCAACGACTCGGGCGGCGCCCGCATCCAGGAAGGCGTCGCGGCGCTGGGCGGCTATGCCGACGTGTTCCAGAAGAACGTGCTGGCCTCCGGTGTGATCCCGCAGATTTCCATGATCATGGGCCCCTGCGCCGGTGGTGCTGTGTATTCGCCGGCCATGACCGATTTCATTTTCATGGTCAAGGATTCCTCCTACATGTTCGTCACCGGCCCCGAAGTGGTGAAGACCGTGACTCACGAGGAAGTGACGGCGGAAGAACTGGGCGGCGCGGTGACCCACACCAGCAAGTCCGGCGTCGCCGACCTGGCCTTCGAGAACGATGTGGACGCGCTGCTGATGCTGCGTCGCTTCTTCAACTACCTGCCGCTCAACAACAAGGAAAAGCCGCCGGTGCGGCCGACCAATGATCCGGCGGATCGCCTCGATTTCTCCCTCGATACTCTGGTGCCGGATAACGCCAACAAGCCCTACGACATCAAGGAACTGATCCTCAAGGTGGTGGACGATACCGACTTCTTCGAGGTGCAGCCGGACCACGCCAAGAACATCGTGATCGGCTTCGCCCGCATGGAAGGCCAGACGGTCGGCATCGTCGCCAACCAGCCGATGGTGCTGGCCGGCTGTCTCGACATCAAGTCCTCCATCAAGGCCGGTCGCTTCGTGCGTTTCTGCGACGCCTTCAACATCCCGATCATCACCTTTGTCGACGTACCGGGCTTCATGCCAGGCACGGCGCAGGAATATGGCGGCATCATCAAGCATGGCGCCAAGCTGCTCTACGCCTACGCCGAATGCACCGTGCCGAAAGTCACCGTGATCACCCGCAAGGCCTACGGCGGTGCCTATGACGTGATGGCCTCCAAGCATCTGCGCGGCGACGTGAACTTCGCCTGGCCCAGCGCCGAGATCGCGGTGATGGGACCGAAGGGCGCGGTGGAAATCATCTTCCGCGAAGAGAAGAACGATCCGGTCAAGGTCGCCGAACGCGAGGCCGAGTACAAGGCCAAGTTCGCCAATCCCTTCGTCGCTGGCGCGCGTGGTTTCATCGACGACGTGATCATGCCCAACGAGACCCGCAAGCGCATCTGTCGCAGCCTCGCCATGCTGCGCGGCAAGAAGATCGAAAACCCGTGGCGCAAGCACGGCAACATTCCGCTGTGATAGCCGGGGAGGACTAAAACATGTTCAAGAAAATACTCATTGCCAACCGTGGCGAAATCGCCTGCCGCGTCATCAAGACTGCCCGCAAGATGGGCATCAAGACCGTCGCCGTGTATTCCGAAGCCGACAAGGATGCGATGCATGTCGAGCTGGCCGACGAGTCTGTCTGCATCGGCCCGCCGCCGTCGAAGGAAAGCTATCTCGTCATCGACAAGATCATCGCCGCCTGCAAGCAGACCGGCGCCGAGGCCGTGCATCCGGGCTACGGATTTCTCTCCGAGAACGCCGAATTTTCGCGTCGCTTGGAAGAGGAAGGCATCATCTTCATCGGCCCCAAGCACTACTCGGTGGCCAAGATGGGCGACAAGATCGAGTCGAAAAAGCTGGCGATTGCTGCCAAGGTCAACACCATCCCCGGTTACAACGACGCTATCGACACGCCGGAGCAAGCGGTCGAGATCGCCAAGAGCATCGGCTATCCGGTGATGATCAAGGCCTCCGCCGGTGGTGGTGGCAAGGGCCTGCGTGTGGCCTTCAGCGACCAGGAAGCCTTTGAGGGTTTCGCCTCCTGCAAGAACGAAGCGAAGAACGCCTTCGGCGATGATCGCGTCTTCATCGAGAAGTTCGTCGAAGAACCGCGCCACATCGAAATTCAGCTGCTCGGCGATGCCCATGGCAACACCGTGTATCTGCATGAGCGCGAGTGCTCGATCCAGCGTCGGCACCAGAAGGTGATCGAAGAGGCGCCGTCGCCCTTCCTCGACGAGAAGACCCGCAAGGCCATGGGCGAGCAGGCCGTCGCGCTGGCCAAGGCGGTGAACTACCAGTCCGCCGGTACCGTCGAGTTTGTCGTTGGCGGCAAGGACAAGAGCTTCTATTTCCTCGAAATGAACACCCGCTTGCAGGTGGAGCATCCGGTCACCGAACTGATCACTGGCCTCGATCTGGTCGAGCAGATGATCCGCGTCGCCGCCGGCGAGAAGCTTGCCTTCACCCAGGCCGATCTCAAGATCAACGGCTGGGCCATGGAGTGCCGCATCAACGCCGAAGATCCCTTCCGTGGTTTTCTGCCCTCCACCGGGCGCCTGGTGAAATACATCCCGCCGCCGGAGCAGCATGGCGTGCGCGTCGATACCGGCGTCTACGAGGGCGGCGAGATCTCGATGTTCTACGACTCGATGATCGCCAAGCTGATCGTGCATGGCGCGAGCCGCGACCAGGCCATCCACAAGATGCGCGATGCGCTGAATCAGTTCGTGATTCGCGGCGTGGCCTCGAACATCTCATTCCAGGCAGCGCTGATGCAGCATCCGCGTTTCGTTTCCGGCAACTTCAACACCGGCCTGATCGCCGAGCAGTATCCGAAGGGCTTCGACGCTGCCGACGTGCCTCACGATGATCCGACCATGCTGGTGGCCGTCGCCGCCGCCATCCATCGCCAGTACCTGGCACGCAACGCCACCATCTCCGGCCAGTTGCCGGGTCACGAGTTCACGCCGGGCGAGCACTTCGTCGTCCTCATGGGCATCGGCCAGCATGAGGTGAAGGTGAGCGAAGCCCATGGTGAACCTGGTGGCTGGGATGTCGCCTTCGCCGGCAAGACCTATGCGCTGCGCTCCGGCTGGCAGTTCGGCGAGCCGCTGTATATCGGCACGTTGAATGGCACGCCGATCTGCATGCAGGTGGAGCGGCGTGGTCTCGTCTATCGCCTGTTCCACTGGGGCATGCAGGCCGACGTGCAGGTGATGAGCGCTCATGCCGCGTCCTTGCAGGCGCTGATGCCGGTCAAGGCAGCACCGGACATGAGCAAGTTCCTGCTCTCGCCGATGCCGGGTCTGCTGACGCAGATCGCTGTGGCACCGGGGCAGGAGGTCAAGGCCGGCGAGATTCTGGCCAAAATCGAGGCCATGAAGATGGAAAACGTCCTCAAGGCCGAGCGCGATTGCGTGGTGGACAAGCTGCTGGCCAAGCCGGGTGAGAGTCTGGCGGTGGATCAGGCCATCATTGCTTTTAAGTAGCATGGAAGTATGGGGATTCCCTGATGGCCGGACGGGAAGATTTACTGCTAAAGTCATACACAGTGTTAGCTTTTGCAAGCTTTGTGTCGTGTCTTTTCATTCAATCTTCCCTCCATCGCCATGGGGCATCCCGCTGAACATCGATTGATTCTCCGTCAGGAAGTTCTTGAACGCCTGATCGCCAATGCTCCCTTGGCCGATATCCTCACGCTCATCGCGCGAGGCGTGGAGGAGGAACGTCCGGCGCTGTTTGCTTCGATCCAGCTGCGTGATCCTGCCGGCAAGCATTTGCGAAACGGTGCGGCGCCTAGCGTGCCCGACTTCTACACTCAGGCCATCGACGGCATCGCCATTGGCGAAGGTGTCGGTTCCTGTGGCACCGCCGCCGCGCGGCGTGAGCGCGTGGTGGTGGCGGATATCGCCAGCCATCCTTTCTGGGCGGACTTCCGGGAACTGGCGGCCCGAGCAGGTTTTGCCGCCTGCTGGTCAGAGCCGATCTGTGACAGCGCCGGCCACCTGCTCGGCACCTTCGCGCTCTACAGCAGGACCAGCCTGGAGCCGGATGCCACCGATCTGGAGCTGATCCAGCAGGCTGCGCAACTGGCGGCATTGGCCATCGAGAAAAGTCGCGCTGAGGAGCAGTTGCGTCTCGCCTCATCGGTGTTTAAATCCAGCAGCGAAGCCATCACCGTCACCGACGAGAACAATCGCATCATTGCGGTGAACCCCGCCTTCACCCGCGTCACCGGCTACACGGCTCAGGAAGTGGTGGGCCAGGATCCGAAGATCCTCGCTTCCGGGCGCCAGGGCAAGTCCTTCTATCAGACCATGTGGCAAGCCCTCAACGAAAGCGGCCAGTGGCAGGGCGAGATCTGGAACCGGCGCAAGAACGGCGAGATGTATGCCGAATGGCTGTCCATCAACGCCATCCGCGATGAAAGTGGGAAGATCATCCGGCGGATCGCCATGTTCTCCGACCTCACCGAGCGCAAGAAGGCCGAGGAGGTGATCTGGCAGCAGACCAATTACGATCAGCTCACCGGCCTGCCCAATCGCCGCCTGTTCGGCGATCGCCTGCACCAGGAGTTGCGCCGCGCCCAGCGCGAGCATCGCTCGCTGGCCGTCATGTTCATCGACCTCGACCGTTTCCGTGAGGTGAACGAAGCCCATGGCCACGACATCGGCGACGGCCTGTTGGTCGAGGCCGCGCGCCGCATCCTGAGTGCCGTGCGCGAGACCGATACCGTGTCCCGCTTTTCTGGCGACGAATTCATCGTTGCCCTGCCGCTACCACCCAGCACCGAACCGGAACTGGTGGAGCGTGTCGCGCAGACCGTCTTGCAGCGGATCGCTGAACCCTTCGCCATCGGCAGCGAACACGCCTTCCTCTCCGCCAGCATTGGCATCGCGCTTTATCCGAGCGATGCCACGGATGTGGACAGCCTGATGAAGTGTGTCGATCAGGCGCTCAACGCCGCCAAAGCATCTGGCACCAATCATTACGGCTGGTTCATGCCGGAACTCCAGGCCGCTGCCCGCGTGCGCCGTCAATTGATCCGCGACCTGCGCGGCGCCTTGGCCACCGGCCAGCTCGAAGTGCATTTCCAGCCCGTGGTGGAAACCGCCACCGAACAGGTCACCAAGGCCGAGGCCTTGCTGCGTTGGCGCCATCCCGAACACGGCATGATCAGTCCGGCCCAGTTCATCCCGCTGGCCGAGGAGGTCGGCGTCATCGTCGAGATCGGCGATTGGGTCTTCCGCGAAGTGGTCTGGCAGATCAAGCGCTGGCGTGCCGCCGGCCATGCGATCCAGATCGCCATCAACAAGTCACCGCGCCAGTTCGTCGCCGGCAACAGCCAGCAGGAGTGGATCGATTACATGCGCGAGCTGGACGTGCCGCCGGAGTCCCTGGTCATCGAAATCACCGAAGGCCTGCTGCTGGATGGCCGCTCGGAAGTGACCAGCAAGCTGCTGGCCTTCCGCGAGGCCGGCGTAAAGATCGCCATTGACGACTTCGGTACCGGCTACTCGGCCCTGTCCTACCTGCAAAAGTTCTCGGTCGATTTCCTGAAAATCGACCGCAGCTTCATCAACGACCTGACCACCGACCAGAAGGATCGCGCTCTGGCCGATGCCATTGTGGTCATGGCGCAGAAACTGGGCCTCAAGGTTATCGCCGAGGGCGTCGAAACCCAGGCCCAGCGCGACCATTTGGCCGAGGTGGGATGCGACTACATTCAGGGCTGGTACTACGGCAAGGCAGTACCGGCCACGGAGTTCGAGGCCAGTTTCCTCAAGCGGGGCTAAACGAAGACACGGCGCATCGCCGTGTCGCCAGCGCCGACTTTTTACGCACCGCCTTTACTCGCTATTACGCGTTCAGTGCCGGGTAATCCAGGTAGCCCCGCTCGTCGCCGCCATAGAAGCTCTTGGGGTCCCAGTTGTTCAGGGCGGCGTCGCGCCGCAGGCGTTCGACCAGATCCGGGTTGGCGATGAAGGGCTTGCCGATGGCGATCAGGTCGGCGTGGCCCCGTTGCAGGATGGCTTCGCAGGATGCGGCGGACTTGAAGCCGCCGCAGGCGATCAGCCCGCCACCATAGCTGTCGCGCAGCGCTGGCATCATCGGATGGCCGGCTTCATGAATCCAGTCGGCCGTCTGCGCGTAGATGTGGAGGAAGCCGATGCCGCGCTTCTCCAGCTCACGGGCCAGCCACGGATAGGTCACCAGCGGTTCCGGGTCCGGCGTCATGCCGTTGCCGGCGCCGTAGGGCGACTGGCGCACGGCGATGCGATCCGGGCCGACTTCCGCCGCCACGGCATCCACCACTTCCAGCAGCAGGCGATAGCGATTCGCCAGCGAGCCGCCGTAGGCATCGTTGCGGTTGTTGACTGCCGGGCAGCGGAACTGGTCGAGCAGGTAGCCGTTGGCGCCGTGGATTTCGACACCGTCGAAACCCGCCAGTTTCGACAGGCGGGCCGCGTTGGCGAACTCGCCGATGACACCACGAATTTCGCTCAGCGTCAGCGCTTCGGGCTGGCCGCAGTCGACGCTGACCGGTGTGCCGTCAGGACCGGCGATGCGCACCTGCGCGGCGGCCGGCTTGATCGAGGCACCTGCCGGCGCACTGCCGTCGGCGTGTAGCGAGGCGTGGGAGATGCGGCCGCAATGCCAGATCTGGGCGAAGATTTTTCCACCGGCGGCATGTACGGCATCGGTGACTTTCTTCCAGCCGGCGGCCTGGTCTTCGTTCCACAGGGCCGGCGTGTCGAGGTAGCCACGGGCACGGTCGGAGACCGGCACACCTTCGGAGATGATGAGGCCGGCGGCGGCGCGCTGACGGTAGTACTCGACGATCAGGTCGTTGGGCACCGCGTCCTGGTGATTCGCCCGGCAACGGGTCATCGGCGCCATGGCGATGCGGTTGGCGAGCGTCAGGGAAGCATTGGCGTAGGCGTCGAAGAGCATGGCAGATTGTTGAGATGTGAACGAAAACGCCGATTCTACCCAAGCCCTCGGCTAGAATCGATTTCACTCCTCGCCGCCCCCATCGCCGTGTTGCGTTTTCTCGCCCTGCTATTTTTCTTGCTGCACATTGGCGCCGTATCGGCCCTGGCGCCGGATGAGGCGCATGTCGTGCGCCTGATGCCGGCGACCCGCTCGGTCGACCTGGCGGCGCAGGTGCAGGTGCTGGAGGATACGGCCGGCCAATTGAGTCTGGCGGATGTCCGTCAACGCAGCGATTTCCGCCCCGTCCCGGTGAGCGGCGATGCCGCCCTCAACTTCGGCTATTCCGCATCCGCCTGGTGGTTGCGCATCGATCTCGATGCCGCCCCGGAGACGCCCCGCGACTGGTTGCTGGAAGTGGCGTTTCCCACCCTCGACAGCGTCGAGTACTTCGGCCCCGGCGACGAACGCCTGGCGGCAGGCGACCGCCAGCCCTTTTCCGCCCGGCCGCTGGCGCATCGCAACTTTGTTTTCCCCGTGCGCCTGCACGAGGCAGGACGCAATACCCTATGGCTGCGCATCGTCTCCGAAGGCACGCTGACCGTTCCCTTGCGCCTGTGGCAGCCCGAGGCCTTCCGCGTGGACAGCCAGACCGGCTACGCCGTGCTGTCGATGTACTACGGCATGCTGCTGGCACTGGCGCTCTACAACCTGCTGCTCTGGTTTTCCCTGCGCGACCACACCTACCTGACCTACGTGCTCTTCGCCGTCTGCATGGCCATCGGCCAGCTGTCGCTCAACGGCCTCGGCAATGAATTCCTCTGGCCCGACTGGCCGGGCTGGGGCAATCTCGCCTTCCCCGTCGGCTTCGCCGCCACCGGCCTGTTCGGCGCCCTGTTCACCCGCAGCTTTCTCGGCACCCGGCGCAATGTGCCTGGACTCGATGCTGTGGTCAGCGGCCTGGCTGTGTTGTTCGCGGCATGCATGCTGTTGCCGCTGGCGGCGCCTTACCGTCTGGCAGCCATCGTCACCTCACTGACCGGCGTCAGCTTCTCGCTGGTGGCGGTGATTGCCGGTGTCCGCTGCTGGCGCCTCGGCCACCCTGGTGCACGGGTCTTCCTCATCGCCTGGACCTTGCTGTTATGCGGCGTCGCCGTAGTCGGCCTGCGCAACCTGAATGTGCTGCCGACCACCCTGGTCACCTTCTATGCAATGCAGATCGGATCGGCCCTGGAAATGCTGCTGCTGTCCTTCGCCCTCGCGGATCGCATCACTGGTTTGCGGCGAGACAAGGATCTGGCGCTGGCCGAAGCTTTAACGGCGAAGCAGGATCTGGTGGATACGCTGCAACGTTCCGAGGCCGATCTCGCCCGCCGCGTGGCCGAGCGCACCGGCGAGCTTGAATCGGCCAATGCCCGCCTGCGCGAGAACGAACGCCAGTTGCAGGCCATGGTGCATACCGATCCGCTCACCGGTCTGGCCAATCGCCTGTTGCTGGAAGCCCGTCTCCAGCAGTCGATGCAGCATGCCCGGCGGACCAAGGAGAACATCGCCGTGTTGCTGGTGGACCTGGATCGCTTCAAGCCGATCAACGACCGCTACGGCCATGCCATCGGCGACGAGGTGCTGCGCCTGGTTGCCGAGCGCCTGCGCAATGCAGTGCGCGAAGTGGATACCGTGGCCCGGCTTGGCGGCGATGAATTCGTCATCGTTCTGCAAAGCCTGGGTAGTGTCGAGGACGCGGAACGGATCGCGGCGAAGATCGTCGCCGACCTGGCACAGCCGATGCGTGTGCTGGGCTTGCCGCTGGAAGTGGGAGCCTGCGTCGGCATCGCCCTGTTCGCCAACGCCAATGGCGAACTGAGTTCGGCGGAACTACTGCGTCGCGCCGACGAAGCGATGTACGGGGCGAAGAACGCCGGCCGGGGAAGCTACCGGGTGTTCAAGGCCTGATCAGCCCGCGAGGCGCGCGAATGCCTCGACCACTTCGGGCGGCGCCTGCACCAGCTCGATCAACACGCCTTCGCCGGCAATCGGGAATTCGTCGCTGGCCTTGGGGTGCAGGAAGGTGATGTCGTAGCCGGCAGCGCCCTTGCGAATGCCGCCGGGGGCGAAGCGCACGCCCTGGGCCGTCAGCCATTCCACGGCCTTGGGCAGATCGTCGATCCACAGGCCGACGTGATTCAGCGGCGTGGTGTGCACCGCCGGTTTCTTATCCGGATCGAGCGGCTGCATCAGATCCACTTCGACCTTGAACGGGCCCTTGCCCATGGCGGTGATGTCCTCGTCCACGTTTTCGCGCTCGGAGACGAAATTACCAGTGACTTCGAGGCCGAGCTTGTCCACCCATAGGGTGCGCAGACGATCTTTGGAGGGACCGCCGATGGCAATCTGCTGGACGCCGAGAACCTTGAAGGGGCGCGTAGTTGTGGTCATGCCTTGCCTTTGTCGAAGCCGGTGAATTCGGCCAGCCGGGCGAGGAGCTTGTCCTCGTCGTAGGGCTTGCCCATGTAATCGTTAACGCCGATTTCCATCGCGTGGTTGCGATGCTTGTCGGCGGAGCGCGAGGTGATCATGATGATCGGGATGTGCTTGAGCCGGGCATCGGCGCGGATGTTGCGCGCGAGGTCGAAGCCGTCCATGCGCGGCATTTCGATGTCCACCAGCATGGCGTCGGGCATTACCTCACCGAGTTGCTCCAGCGCATCAACGCCGTCCTTGGCGGTGATGACCTCGTAGCCGTGGCGGGCCAGCAGGCGACTGCTGATCTTGCGCACCGTCAGCGAGTCGTCGACGATCATCACGGTGGGGACACGGGACACGGTTTCGGCGGGCGCCTCTATCGGCGTGGCCGGGCCGCTATCGGGAGCGGCAGCGTGGGAAAGCAGCGCGATCGGGTTGAGGATCAGGGCCACCTCGCCGTCGCCCAGCACCGTGGCGCCAGCGATGCCGACGACGCGGGCGAGTTGCGGGCCGATGGCCTTGACGACGATTTCCTGGTTGCCGACCAGGCCATCGATTTCCAGGGCGACGCGCTCGCTGCCGCCCTTGATCAGCAGCAACCAGTGACGGCGCAGAGCCGACGGTGTCGCGCCGTGTTCGCCGAGCAGGGCCGGCAGATAGCGCCAGGGATAGTGCAGGCCCAGCCATTCCATGCCGCCGGCCTCGCGGATCTGCGCGATGGCCTCGGGCTTCAGTTCGCTGGCCTGTTCGACCATGGACGAGGGAATCGCGTAGTGGCGGTTGCCGGCATTCACCAGCACGGCCTGCGTCACTGCCAGGGTCAGCGGCAGATAGACGCGGAACACGGCGCCCTGGCCGGTGGTGGTCTGTACCTCGATGCGGCCACCGAGGCTGGCGGCTTCGCTTTTGACCACGTCCATGCCGATGCCGCGACCGGCGAGCTGGGTCAGTTGCTCGGCAGTGGAGAAGCCGGCCTGGAAGATCAGCTGCGTCAGATCGTGCTCGTCCGGTTGCGCGTCGGCCGGCAGCAGGCCGCGTTCGACGGCGCGCTGGCGGATGCGCTCCAGCGCGAGGCCGGCGCCATCGTCGGCGATGGCGATGACGATTTCATTGCCTTCCTGGGCCAACGAAACGGTGATCTGGCCGATGGCGTCCTTGCCTGCGGCGGCACGGCCGGCCGGATCTTCGAGGCCGTGGGCGACGCTGTTGCGCAGCAGGTGTTCCAGGGGACCGGCCATCTTGTCCAGCACGGAGCGGTCGATCTCGGTCTGGCCCTGGCGGATGTCCAGGTTGGCACGCTTGCCGGCATCCTTGGCGGCCTGGCGGACGACGCGGTGCAGGCGCTCGGCGAGGCTCTCGAAGGGCACCATGCGCACGCTCATCAGGCGCTGCGAGAGTTCGCGGTTGAGGCGGGCCTGGGCGACCAGTGCGGCGTTGGCGCTGTCGAGATTTTTCAGCAGATTGTGCTGCACCGTGGTGACGTCGTTCACGCTCTCCGCCATCATCCGGGTGATTTCCTGGAAGCGGGTGAAGCGGTCGAACTCCAGCGGGTCGAACTGCTGCGCGTGCTCGGCGGCCATGGCCTGCTGCGACTGCATCTGCGACTCGGCCTGGATTTCGATTTCACGCAACTGGTTGCGCAGGCGGATCACGTTTTCCGTGAGGTCGAGCAGCGAGGTTTTCAGGCCATGCATCTCGCCTTCGATGCGGGCGCGGGCGATGGCCACTTCGCCGGCTTCATTGACCAACTGGTCCACCAGTTCGGTGCGTACGCGCAGGTGTACCTGCGCCGGGGTAGCCGGCGCGGCAACTGAGGCGGCGGTGACGGCTGACGCAATAGCGGGTGCAGCAGTGGGCGCGCTTTCGCTCGATTCGGTCGATGACGCCTCTGCCGTTTCAGACGATTCGCTCTCTGCTTCCGGTCCGGTTTCGACGGTGACGTCGAGGGTGGCGGGCGCTTCCTCAGTGTCGAGTTCGTCTTCCGGAGTCGCGGACGATGGATTGCGCAGCCGCTCGATCAGCATGGCGGCGCGGTCGTAGGAGGTTTCCAGGCCGTCGATGGTGGCGGGCTGCACGGCGGCCATCAGGGCGGCCTGCTCGACGCGGGATTCCATCGAATGTAGCAATTCGCCGCAGCCCATGGCGCCGGCCATGCGGGCGCTGCCCTTGAGTGTGTGCAGGGCGCGCTGGAGCGTGTTGGCGATGCGGTTGTCGTCGGGCGTGGCACGCCAGGCGCGCAGGGCTTCGCCGATGTCGCGCATGAGGTCCACGCTCTCTTCGAGGTAGAGCGGTAGCAGCTGCTCGTCAATTTCATCTTCCATGCGCGTGGCGCGGCGTTCCACCGGGCGCAGGTTGATCTCGGGCAGGGCATGGGCTGGCGCAGGCTCGGGCGCAGGCGGCTGCATGGCCTCCAACTCGGCGGTGAGATCGGCTTCCTCGCCGGGCATGCGGCGTTCGGCAACGGCGCCGAGCATGCCTTCGAGGGCGCCGGCGCAGCGGGCGAAGACGAAGCGCTGGGCTTCCGTCGGCGTGGCCTCGACCTGGGACAGGCGCAGCAGGGCGGCTTCCAGCGCATGGGCCAGGAAATGGATGGGCATGAAGCCGGTGGCGGCGGAAATGCTGGCGGTGGTGTGGGCGGCGCGGATCGCATCCTGCCCCGGCACTTCCTCGCGGCCGAGCGTGCCTTGCAACGTGGCGACGTGGCCACGCGTTTCGTCGAGATAGAGGTTGTAGAGCGTGGGCGCGACTTCCACCTCACCGACGCGCACCGGCGGCGGTGCGGGGAAGGCGACGACATCGGCAGTGGTCGGCGGCGCGATTTCTTCCACCGCTTTCATGACGGGTTCGGCCTCGGCGGCAAGCTCGTCGGCCGAGGCGGCTTCTTCAAAAGTCGGCTCTGGCGGTATGAAATCACCCGAAGCGGTGACGGCGATTTCTTCAACCAGCGGCGCTTCTTCCTCGCCGTCCTTGTCGAGCACCGCGCAGCGGGCAACCAGCACGTCGGCTTGCGCGTAGTGGCTGCCGCCACCGGTTTCGAGCTGGACGACCCAGGCACGGAAGGTGTCGAAGGCCAGATCAAGCATCTCGATCAGGGCCGGGGTGGCGGCGCGGGCTTCGTGCAGCCAGCGGTTCATCACCTGTTCCACCGCCCAGGCGGTTTCGCCGAGCTCGGTGAGATTGACCATGCGACCGCTGCCCTTGAGGGTGTGGAAACTGCGGCGCAGGGTGGTCAGGTTGGATTGGTCGTCCGGTGCTTCGTGTAGGCGCGGCAGGTGCTCGGCGATGGTGGTCAGCACCTCGTTGGCTTCCTCGAGGAAGATGCCGAGCATTTCGGCATCCAGCTCTTCGGCACTGGCATTGACCAGACGGCTGGCCTGCTCCGAGGGCGCCGGGGCTTCGATGGTGGGCAGCGCTGGCGCGAGTTCTTCCGGTGCCGGCACGGCGAATTCGGGCAGGGCTTCTTCGTCCGCTTCGGCGGATGCTTCCTCGGCGGGTGAAAAAGTCGGCGCTGGCGGCACGGCGACAGGGACCGGACTTTCTTCTTCGACCTTTGCCTTGGGGGCCACGGGTTCGAGGATGTCGTCGATATCGGGGGCGCCGTGCTGCAATTGCTCGACGAAGAAGCCGAGGGCGGAAAGTTTTTTCGCTACGTCCTCGAAGTCGCCGGGACGCGGCGTGAAGCCGGGTTCGGCGAAGTCCTTGATGGCCTGGCCGCATTCCCAGAGCACGGCGTTGGCGCGTTCCTGGCCGAGCACGGCCAGGGCGCCTTCGATCTGGCGGATCGGCGTCGTCAGGGCGGCGAGGGTGTGCTGGCGCGTGGCGTCGCGGAAGAAGGCGTCCAGGGTCTGCTCAATGGCGCCGAGGTTGTTGCGGATCTCGCGGGCGACGGATTCGAGCAGCAGGCGTTCCTGCGCCCGCCGCGACATGGCGTCGAGATGGGGTACTTCCAGGGCACCGAGTTCCTCGCCGCGCCCCAGCGCTTCCAGGCGGTCGACGATGGCGTCGGCGGATTCGGTGAAGGTCTGGTCGAGGCCTTCGAAGTTCTCCAGCGCCGATTCCGCCAGCAGCAGGGCGGTGGCCATTTCCAGGGCCAGGGATTCGTTGTGACGCGAGGGATCGCGGCGCAGCAGATCGGTCTGATCGAGGATCGCGGCGGTGAGTCGGGCGTAGTGGGGATGCTCGGTGGCAGCACCCTCTTCGGCGATTTTCGCGGCGCGCTCGTGGAAGGGCGGCAGGGCGGCGGCGGTGCCGGCGCAGAGGCGGTTCCAGTCATCCTTGGCGGCGGCCAGCAGCTCGCGCAGCTTGCGGATGTGCGGCAGCAGGCGCTCGGCGTCGGAGGGCTCGTCGCTGGGCAGCAGGCCGTTGAGCCGATAGGCGGCGCGCACAATCTCCAGCGTTTCCAGCGGTTCGCCGCCGGTGCTGGCGCCAGCGGCCAGATAGAGGGCTTCGCGCAGGGCGCGGTCGGGCACCTCGTTCTCGCCTTCGCTGAGTTTCTTGATCTGGGCACCCAGGCGCAGGGCGAAGCGCTTGGCTTCCGCCGCGTCGGGCAGACCGCCGGCGGCCAGCGCATCGAGCACGCCGAGGGTGACCCACCAGTAGGCGCGGGCAGTTGGCGTCGGCCGGGTGGCTTCGATCATGGCCACCGAAATCTTCATTTCGGCGATGCCCTTGGGATCGCTCTTGATCCACTTCAGCAGGCCGCGCTCGAAGCCGAGGCGAGCGGCCTTGAGGCGGGCGGCCAGCGCATCGGCAGCCAGCGGCGCGATGTCCTTTTCGCGCTTGGGCGGGCGCTGGGTGAGGTCGGGGAAGAACAGGTCGGCCGGGCTGGGCACCGGCAGGCCACGGGCTTCGGCCATCGCCCGGTAGGGATGGAAGAGCTTCAGCGGCTGATTGGGGTGGCCGGCCATCAGGTCGTCGAGGTAGCCGCGCAGGGCGGCGATGCCTGCCTGGGCGGCGGCGCCGGCTTCCGCCCCGGCTTTCTCCTCGGCCATGGCGGCGAGCAGTTGTTCGATGGCTTCAGCGAATTCGATCAGACCGTCGAGGCCGACGATGGCCAAGGCGCCGTGGGCCTGGTGCAGGCTGGCGCGGGCTTTCTTCAGGGCATCGCCGGCCGGGCCGGCGGCGAGTTCGGTACTGGCGCGCTCAAGGGCGAGGTCGATCTCGCCCTTGACCCAGGAGAGCGGTCCGATGTCGAGTTCGGCGGGTGAATTCATGGACGGGGCTTGGACCTGTTAGACCTTGAAGCCGGAAACCGAGCCCTTCAGCTCGTCGGCGAGTTCGGCCAGTTCGCCGATGGAGACGGCGGTCTGTTGCGTGCTCGTCGTGGTCTGGTCGGTGATGCGCAGGATGCTCTGCATGGAGTCGGCCACCTGTGTCGCCGTTTCGGCCTGGCGTTGGGTGTCGGCGGAGATGCTTTCGATCAACTGTGCCAGGTTCTGCGACACGCTGGAGATTTCGGTCAGGGCCTGGCCGGCGGCGTCGGACAGGCGGGCGCCCTCGACCACGCCCTGGGTCGAATATTCCATGGCGGCGACGGCATCGTGGGTGTCGGTCTGAATCGTCTTGACGATGGCGGCGATCTGCTTGGTGGCCTCGCCGGAGCGTTCCGCCAGGCGCTGCACTTCTTCGGCTACGACGGAGAAGCCACGACCGGCTTCGCCGGCGGAGGCGGCCTGGATGGCAGCGTTGAGCGCCAGCACGTTGGTCTGCTCGGTAATGTCGGAAATCAGTTCGACGATTTCGCCGATCTCCTGGGAGGATTCGCCCAGACGCTTGATGCGCTTGGCGGTCTCCTGGATGTGGCCGCGAATTTCGTTCATGCCGGTGATCGAGTTGGACACGGCGGCGGAGCCTTTTTGCGCGGCGTCCAGCGAGGCGCGGGCGACGCGGGCGGATTCCAGCGCCGAGGCGGAAACGATCTTCATCGATTCGGCCATTTCCAGCACCGAGGCGTTGGCACCGCGAATTTCGGTGGACTGCACGTCGGTGGCGGCGAGCAGTTCGTTCGAGGTCTGGCGGGCATCGCTGGAGGCGCGAGCCACCTGGCCGGCGGCGTCGTTGATGCGGCGGACCAGCACGGAGAGTTCTTCGATAGTGTAGTTCACCGAGTCGGCGATGGCGCCGGTGATGTCTTCGGTGACGGTGGCGCGGATGGTCAGGTCACCGTCGGCGAGGTCGCCCATCTCGTTCATCAGGCGCAGGATGGCGCCCTGGGTGGCGTCCTTGTCGGCCTCGGCGATGCGCCGCTGGCGCTCGGATTCGGCGGAGCGGTTGGCGGCGTCGTCGTTGAAGACCTTGACCATCAGCACCAGCATGGCCAGGGCCAGCGAGCCGAACACGGCAATCGCCAGTGACGAAGCGCCCTGTTCGGCGATCTCGGCCTCGTAGGCAGCAACCAGCTCACCGGTGGCGGAGGCCAGGGAACGGGAATTGCGGTTCAGCCGCGAGCCGGCGCCACGGGCCAGGGCCAGCGGCTTGATGTCGGTGGGCAGGGCGGTGAAGGCTTCCGAGAGCAGGCGCAGTTTGGTCGAGAAATCACCGCCGGCCGGCGCCAGCTCGACGGCAGTGGCGAGGTCGCGGCCCAGCTGGGTGGCGACGTTATCGTCAAAGCCCGGCGCCCAGGCCAGTTGCGTGGCACTACGCAGGATGCGCTCTGTCAGGTAGGGCATCTTGCCGCCGGCGGAATCCGCGCCGTGAATCAGTGCCGGTCCCTGCTGGATGGCTTCCTGGGCGAGACGGCCGAGGGCAGTCAGCGATTTTTCCTGGCCGAGAATCAGGGTGATGGTCCTGTCCTGGGCGTCCCACACGTTGCGCAGATTATCCAGGGCCGGACGCGACCGGGCGCTGGTGGCCGGCACGGTGATGCCTTCGGCATCGCCACCCTCGGCAAGTTTTTCCACCAGCAGGGCGAAGCGGTTGCGCGCTTCGCGCAGTTCGCGGAAGCCTTCCGCCTGGCCTTCAAGGGCGTTCTGGGCGGCGCGGGGAATCTGCTGCGACAGCGGGCGGACCTGGCCGGAGATCGACAGGTAGGCGGCGCCCCGGGAAGTTGTCTGGCTCTGGGTGAAGATCGCGGCGATGGTGACCAGCAGGCTGACGAGGAAGACGGTGCCGAGGATGCGAAACTGAAGCTCGACCGTCAGATGGCCGATGACCGGAAGTGCACGGCGACGCGGAGCGTCGTCGGCGGCTGCCGCGCCAGGAGCGCGTTTCTTGAAGAGGGACTTGAGGTCGATGGCCATGGCGTGGATTCCGGAATGGGGTCAGAGCGCGATGTCGAGGAATGCGGGATCGGTGAGCAGCGCGGGAATGATCAGTTGGGTCCAGGCAGCGCCCTCGGGGTCGGCAAACAGGCCGCCGGCCCAGGCTGCCGTGCTGCCTGTCGTCGCGTCACTGGTCGCCGTGCCGCCAGCGCCGACTTTTCCATCGGCGCGCATGCTGTCGCGGGGCCGCAAGCCCAGCGCCCGGCGCACCAGCAGGGCGCTGTTGATGCCGTGACGGGCGCCCACCAGCAGCAGGCGGGCGTCGGCATTGCGCGGCGTCGGCGGGCCACCGCGCCAGGCGGAGAAATCCACCACGCTGTACAGCGCGCCACGAATGTTGGCGACGCCGGCGAACCAGGGCTTGGTCAGCGGCGCCGGCGTCAGCGGCGGCAGCGGTACGACCTCGCCGGAATCGGTGAGGTCCACCAGCCAGCGGCTGCCGCCGGGCAGCTCATCGCTGCCGGACTCGATGCCGAGCAGGGAGTTGCCGCCTTCGCCTTTGCGGGCAGAGATCAGCCGCTCGGAGAGGCTTTGCTGGAATTCGCGCAGGCTGATGCGTCGGGCCATCTGTGATCAGCCCAGCGCCGCGATCTTGGCCAGCAGGGTGGGGCCGTCCACCGGCTTGGTGACGTAATCCTTGGCACCCTGACGCATGCCCCAGATCTTGTCGGTTTCCTGATTCTTGGTGGTGCACATGATGACCGGGATGTCCTTGGTGGCATCGTCCTTGGACAGCGCGCGGGTGGCCTGATAGCCGTTGGTGCCGGGCATAACCACGTCCATGACAACGAGGTCAGGCATGAGCTGCTTGGCCCGCTCGACGCCCTCGTCGCCGCTTTCGGCAGTGCTCGTTACATAGCCGGCGCCAGTCAGCAACTCGGTCAGGATGTGGCGTTCAGTGGGGGAATCGTCGACGATCAGGATGGTCTTGATGGGCATGGCGTGTTCTCGGTGTTCAAGTGCCGCTCTTGGCGTGGGCGGCCACGGTTTTGAGCAGACTGTCCTTGGTGAAGGGCTTGGTCAGGTATTCGTCGGAACCGACCATGCGGCCCCGGGCGCGGTCGAAGAGGCCATCCTTGGAGGACAGCATGACCACCGGTGTCGCAGCGAACTTCGCGTTCTTCTTGATCAGGGCGCAGGTCTGGTAGCCATCGAGGCGCGGCATCAGGATGTCGCAGAAGACGATGTCGGGCAGATGGTCGTTGATCTTGGCCAGGGCGTCGAAGCCGTCCTCGGCCAGCACCACCTGGGCACCGGCCTGAAGCAGGAAAATCTCGGCGCTCTTGCGGATGGTGTTCGAATCATCGATCACCATCACCTTGATGCCTTTGATGTCTGGAGTCTGTGGGGTGTCGCTCACGCCGGCTCAACCTTCTACGATATCGGCGGAATGATAACGAGATTTTTCCGTTCAGGCTTCGATCGGCTCGAAATCTTCCTTGCGGGCCCCGCATTCGGGGCAGGTCCAATGGGGCGGCACGTCTCCCCAGCGGGTGCCGGGAGGGATGCCTTCTTCGGGCAGTCCGGCGGCTTCGTCATAAATGAAGCCACAGATCAGGCACATCCAGCGGCGGTAGGGAGTGTCGGCGGTCATGGCGGAGCGGTGGGTTAGAATCGGGCCAATCTTAAACCACGCCGTTTTTGGCCGGTCGCCAGCGGGCGCCGACGTTCATGACAGTTCCCACGCCACCCATTGTATTGACGTTCGCCGCCTCCGACCCGACGGGCGGTGCCGGGGTGCAGGCCGACCTGCTGACGCTGGCCAGCCTCGGCTGCCACCCGCTGTCGGTGATCACCGCCATCACCGTGCAGGATACGACCGGCGTCGAAGGCGTGCTGCCGATCGACGCCGACTGGGTCTCCGACCAGGCCCGCGCGCTGCTTGAAGACATGCCGGTGGCCGCCTTCAAGCTTGGCATGCTGGGCAGCGTCGAGGCCATTGCCGCCATCGCCGAAATCCTTTCCGACTACCCGAACGTGCCCGTGGTGCTCGATCCGGTGCTGGCTTCCGGGCGCGGCGACCAGTTTGCCGGCGAGGACATGATCGAAGCCATGATCGGTCTGCTGCTGCCGCAAACCACGCTGCTCACGCCGAACAGCCTCGAAGCCCGCCGTCTGGCGCAGGAAGCGAATGGCGACGACGATGAGGGCGATGCCACGCCCGATCTGGCCGAATGCGCCCGTCGCCTGGTCAGCACCGGCTGCGAATATGTTTTGGTGACGGGAACCCATGAAGGCACGCCGCAGGTCGTTAACACGCTCTATGGCAGCCACGGCGTCGTTCGCGCCGACCGCTGGGAGCGCCTGCCTGGCAGCTACCACGGCTCCGGCTGCACGCTGGCTTCAGCCATCGCCGCCCATCTGGCCAGCGGTGTCGATATCGCCGATGCCGTGATGGGCGCGCAGGAATACACCTGGCGTACCCTGGCCGCCGGCTTCCGTCCTGGCATGGGTCAGTACATCCCCGACCGCCTGTTCTGGTCGCGGGACGATGATGAAGAGGATGCCGAGAATATGGAGAGCGGCGATGAAGCTTGAAGGCCTCTACGCCGTCACCACCGACGACCCGCTGCTGCCGCGCCTGTCCGCTCTGGTGCAGGCCGCGCTCGATGGCGGTGCTCCTCTCGTTCAGTACCGCAACAAGATCGCGCCCAAGCCGCTGCGTCGCGCCCAGGCCGCCGAGTTGCTGCGCATCTGCCGCGCCGCCGGTGCCAAGCTGATCATCAACGACGACGTCTGGCTGGCGGTGGAAGTCGGTGCCGATGGCGCCCACATCGGCCGCGACGATGCGCCCGGCGGCTCTATCCGGACGGCCCGCGAGGCCCTGGGCAACAAGCGCATTCTCGGCGTTTCCTGTTACAACGATCTCGACCGGGCAGCGGAAGCGGCGGCGGCTGGTGCCGACTATCTGGCCGTCGGCAGCGTCTTCGCCTCGGCCACCAAACCCGAAGCCACCCGCGCTTCCCTCGACATGCTGACCGAGACCAAGCATCGCTTCGATTTGCCGGTGGCCGCCATCGGCGGCATCACCCTGGACAACGCACCGGAGGTGATCGCCGCCGGCGCCGACATGCTGGCCGTGGTCAGCGACCTCTTCGATGCCATGGACATCCGCGCCCGCGCGGAAGGCTATGGGAAACTCTTCGCCAATGGAAACGCACTGCCATGAGTCGTAACGCCGATCTCTTCACCCGCGCCCAGAAAACCATCCCCGGCGGTGTCAATTCGCCGGTGCGCGCCTTCCGCTCCGTCGGTGGTACGCCGCCCTTCTTCGCACGGGGTGAAGGGGCGTATGTGTGGGATGCGGATGGCAAGCGCTACATCGATTACGTCGGTTCCTGGGGCCCGTTGATCCTCGGTCACGCCGACCCGGACACCGTGCGCGCGATTCAGGACGCGGCGACGCGCGGCATCTCCTTCGGCGCGCCGACGGAAGGCGAGATCGAGCTGGCCGAACTGCTGGTGCAACGCGTGCCGAGCATGGACATGGTGCGTCTGGTGTCCTCCGGCACTGAAGCCACCATGAGCGCGATCCGCCTCGCCCGTGGTTTTACCGGCCGCGATGCCATCATCAAGTTCGAGGGTTGCTACCACGGCCATGGCGATAGCCTGCTGGTCAAGGCTGGCTCGGGCCTGTTGACCTTCGGCAACCCGTCCTCCGGCGGCGTCCCGGCCGACCTCGCCCAGCACACACTGGTGCTCGACTACAACGATGCCCAGGGCCTGGCGGATGCCTTCGCCAAGCATGGCGACAAGATCGCCTGCGTTATTGTCGAGCCGGTCGCCGGCAACATGAACCTGATCGCGCCCAAGCCCGAATTCCTTGCTGCCATGCGCGAGCTGTGCACCAGGCATGGCGCGGTGCTGATTTTCGACGAAGTGATGACCGGCTTTCGCGTCGGCCCCGGCTCCGCTCAGGGGCTCTACGGCATCACGCCGGACCTCTCCACCTTCGGCAAGGTGGTCGGCGGCGGCATGCCGCTGGGCGCTTTTGGCGGTCGCCGCGAGATCATGGAGAAGATCGCACCGCTGGGCCCGGTCTATCAGGCCGGCACGCTCTCCGGCAATCCGCTGTCGGTGGCGGCGGGGCTGGTCACGCTGAAGAAGATCGCTGCGCCCGGCTTTTACGAGGCGTTGACGGCAAAGACCAAATCCCTGGTGGATGGCCTCACCGCTGCGGCGGCCAAGCATGGCGTGCGCTTCTCGGCCCAGTCCGTGGGCGGCATGTTCGGCCTCTACTTCGCTGCCACGCCGCCGACCTCCTATGCCGAAGTGATGGCCGCCGACAAGGAAGCCTTCAACCGCTTCTTCCACGCCATGCTGGACGCCGGCTGTTATCTCGCGCCCTCGGCCTTCGAGGCCGGCTTCGTGTCCGCTGCCCACACGCCGGCAGACATCGCTGCGACGGTGGCCGCGGCCGACGCGATTTTCGCCCGGGGCGTCTGATGCCCACCCTCGCCCCGGGCATGGCTTGGCTCGTGCTGCTGGTGGCGGGTCTTTGCGAAGTGGCCTGGGCCATTGGTCTGAAATACACGGAAGGTTTCTCGCGCCTGGTTCCCAGCGTGCTGACGCTCTCTGCCATGGTCGTTTCCGTCGTACTGCTGGGCTGGTCCCTGAAGGTGCTGCCGGTGGGCACCGCCTATGCGGTCTGGACCGGTATCGGTGCCGTCGGCACCGCCTTGCTCGGCATGCTGCTGTTCGATGAATCGCGGGACGTGGCGCGGCTGGTTTGCATCGGCCTCATCGTCGCCGGAATACTCGGGCTGAAGCTCGTCACGAAGTAAGCCGGCGCTGCCGCCATCCCGCCAGCGCCGACTTTTTGATGGCGATCAATTTACGTCGGTGAAACTTCAATAGCATGCATTCACTCTGCATCCGCAGAGATCCATCAATAGGGAGAATGTATGCTGAAAAAATGGTTCATCACCTTCGCTCTGGCCGGTGCCGCAATGACGAACGTCGTGCTGGCGCAAGTGGAAACGGACATCAAGGCGGGGGACAAAGCCGTCTCGGCTATGACCATGGGCGAGGGCGAGCACGTGGTGATTGCGCTGCACGGTGCCGGTGGCAATGACCGCCGTTTCTTCTTTTCGGACAATGGCGGCAAGATGGGCCAGGAGCTGGCGAAGGCTGGCTTTCGCGTAATCGCCGTGACCTGGTCGGGTCAGGCGGGCAGTGGCATTGCCGAGGCCGATGTGGCGCTTCAGCACGCCAAGGCGACCGGGGCGAAGAAGATATCCCTGATGGGCCATAGCCGTGGCGGCGAACTGGCGGCCAACTTCGCCCGCCAGCAAGGCGACGGCGTTTTCAATACGCTCATCCAGTTTTCTTCGGTGGACGACAAGGGCTTGACCCTGCCGAAAACCAAGAAGCTGTTCGCCTTCAACAAGTACGACCGCTTCGCCAACTGGCAACCGGCTGCCTTCGAGAAGTCCGATGAACCGAAGCAGATGATCGCTCTCGGCGGCAGCGGTCACCCGGTCAGCGCCCTGATCGGAGAGAAGGCCGATCTGGTTCAGGACGTGGTCGGCATCCTCAAGCGCTAAGCGAAGATTAACGCCGGACCTGCGGTCCGGCGTTGCCCGGATGGCGGGCCGCCAGCAACTGCCGTGCTTTGCGCTGCTCGAAGTAGCGCAGGGCGTGATAAGTGGTGAAGCCGAAAATCAGCATGGCGACGGTGAAGGCGCCATAGGCGACGGGCCACGGCAGGCCCTGGGTCATCATCGAGAATTCCGACATGCCGCCGATGCCGGCGATGATGTTGATCGGCGTGAACACCACGCCGATGGTGGTCAGCTTGGACACCCGCTTGTTCTGGTTGATGTTGATGAAGCCGACTGTGGCGTCCATCAGGAAGTTGATCTTGCCGAAGAGGAAGGACGTGTGGCCGTCCAGCGACTCGATGTCGCGCAGGATCTGGCGTGCGTCGTCGTGCTGGTCCGGCGAGAGCAGGCGGCCGCGCATCAGGAAGGACAAGGCGCGGCGCGTGTCCAGCACATTGCGGCGGATGCGACCGTTCAAGTCCTCGCCCTTGGCGATCTCGGACAGGATTTCGGCGGCTTCATCATCGCTGACGTGGGGCGAGAGCACCTGGCGGCCGACGGATTCCAGTTCGGCGTAGATGTCTTCCAGCGCGTCGGCGGAATACTCGACGTCGGCGCCGTAAAGGTCGAGCAGCACGTCCTTGCCTTCCGACACGTAGCCGGGCTGGATGCGCGCGCGCAGGCGTTGCAGGCGGAATACCGGTAGTTCCTCATCGCGCACCGAGAACAGGATGTTCCGGTGCAGGACGAAGGCCACGGCGACGTTGCGTGACTCGTCTTCCTTGTCGAGCAGGAAGTCGGAGTGCAGATGCACCTCGCCGGCTTCCTCGATGTAGAAGCGGGCGGATTCCTCCAGGTCGGAGAGGTCGTCCGTGTCCGGCAGTTTGAGATCGAAGATTTCCGCGATCCAGCGTCGCTCTTCAGTGGAGGGCGCGATCATGTCCACCCAGATCGGCTTGGTGGCGGCGAGTTCCTCGCGGCTGCCGACCGGGATCTGGCGCAGGCGGCCGTTGTGCAGCTCGAAGGCGTTGAGCATGATCGGCTTGCGTGGCGAGGGCTGCGGCGTGACGGAGAAAGTCTCGCGCAAGGCGTCGGACAGTTCGTCGATGATTTCCTCGCCGCGTTCGGCGGCCACCAGTTCCCAGACCAGCAAGCTGTCGTCCTGAGGCAGGGCTTCGAGGATGCGCGCCACCTGGTCCGGCGGCAACTGGTCGAGGCGATTCTTGAGTTCCGACAGGTGCTGCTTGTGCACCAGATTCTCGACCAGTTGATGGCGCGGCATGTCCTGGCGATGGACCAGGTTCTCGACCCGACGCTGGCGCGACAGCAATTCCTGCACGAACCGCAGGTGCTGGCTTTCCTCTTCGGAGGTTTCGGGCGTGTCGGAGAGAGGAGCGGTCATGGCGGGCCGATGTGGGGCGATGCGGCGGGCAGCTGCGGCAAGCCGCAGCGGTCAATGCACCATTTTAACGCGCATCACGGCACTTCCGCATTCGGCATGCGGCCGAGAATCAACTGGGTGCGTCCGCTCATGTAGGCCGAATAGGGGTTCCGTTCGTAACGGCGCGGTGCCGGCAGCATGACCGCCAGCCGTGCCGCCTGTTCGGCGGAAAGTTGCGCCGCCGTGACGCCGTAATAGCGTTTCGCCGCCGCCTCGGCACCAAAGATGCCTTCGCCCCATTCGACCACATTGAGATAGACCTCAAGGATGCGCCGCTTGTCCCACAGCAGCTCGATCCAGACCGTGATGATGGCCTCCTCGCCCTTGCGCAGCATGGACTTGGTCGGAGACAGCAGCAGGTTCTTCGCCAGTTGCTGGGAGATGGTGGAGCCACCGGCGACCACCTTGCCCTTCTTCTGGTTCTTCTCCATGGCCTTCTGGATGCCTTCCCAGTCGAAGCCTTCATGGTCCACGAACTTGTCATCCTCGGCGGCGATCACGGCGCGTTTCAGGTTGGCCGAAATCTTTTCGTAGGGCACCCACTGGCGTTTCAGTTCGGCCTTGGGATTCTTCAGTCGCAGTTCGTCGAGGCGCTGGCTCTGGAAGCTGGTGCTGCCGGGATTGACCCACTTCCACCAGACCACCCAGCCCAGATACCAGCCCTGCCAGAGCAGGATCAGCACGACGAGGCCGCCGAGGCCGAGCTTGAGCCAGCGCGGCGCCGGCCTCATGGCGTTGCCACCTGGCAACGCCATGACAAATTGAACGCCCCCACCCCCCGGCCCCCGCCCAGGCGGGGGTGACTGATTGGTGAGCTTCGCTCAATCATCATGACTCGCTCGCCAGTGCCGCGAGTACGGGGGCGGTGCGCGGCCGTACCCCGCGCCACACGAAGAAGGCTTCCGCCGCCTGTTCTACCAACATGCCGAGGCCGTCCGCTACGCGCGCTCCTGCCGCGCGGGCCTGAGCCATGAACGGGGTTTCGCGACCGTAGAGCATTTCGTAGGCCACGCAGTGCGGGGCGAAGGAAAAAGTCGGCACTGGCAGCACGGCGTCGCTGAGGCCGGCGGAGGTGGCGTTGATGATCAGGTCGAACTGGCGTCCGGCGAGCTGGCCGAAGCCGATGCCCTCGGGTTTTACCTCCATTGCGCAACCCGGCAAGCGGGCGAATTCAAGGGCCAGTCGCGCAGCTTTTTCCTCGGTGCGATTGGCGATGACCAGGGACGCCGGATTTTCCAGCAGCAGCGGCAGGATGGCGCCGCGCGAGGCACCGCCGGCACCGAGCAGCAGGATGCGGCGTCCGGCCGGATCGCAACCGAGATTGTGCTTCAGGTCGCGCACCAGGCCGGCGCCATCGGTGTTGTCGCCGGTGATGCCGCCCTGGTCGAAGACCAGCGTATTCACCGCCCCGGCCGCCTGGGCGCGCGGCGTCAGTTGTGTGGCGAGGCGGAAGGCTTCTTCCTTGAACGGAACGGTGACGTTGGCGCCGCGGCCATTGGCGGCGATGAAATCGCGCACCGCCGCGTCGAAACCATCGAGCGGCGCGAGCAGGGCCTCGTAGGAAATGCCCTGCCCCGTCTGTGCCGCGAACAGCGCATGGATGCGCGGCGACTTGCTGTGCGCGACCGGGTTGCCAAATACGCAGTAACGATCAGTCGGCATGCAGGCGATCCGCATTGGTGAAGGTCCAGGTGCGGGTGATTTCCAGCACGTCGGTGTCGCGCCGGATCGCCTCGGGGAAGGCGGCGTAGGGCGCGGCCATTTGCACGATTCGGCGGGCGGCGTCGTCGAGCAGCTTCTTGCCCGAAGAGCGGTTGATCTCGACGGAGATCAGTTCGCCACTGCTCTTGATGATCACCGTCAGTACCAGGCTGCCATAGAGCCTGCCCTTGGCGGCGTCGGGATAGTTGAGATTGCCGACGCGTTCGATCTTCTGCCGCCAGTCCTCGACGTACTGGGCGAAGCGGTATTCCTCGACGCGGGCGCCGATGAATTTCTTGCGCGGGCGCTGGTTGTATTCCTCCAGATTGCGCGCGATCTGGCCCTCGATGCGGGCAATGGCCATGGCGCTGCTGGCGAGGTCGACACCGGAGACGGAGGGAGCCGGCGAGGGCGTCGGGTTGTTGCGGTTGCGGTCGGCGGCGACGGCCTTCTCGCTCTTCGCCCGCGTCATCATCTGCTGTTGCTGGGCTTCCAGTTCGGCGACGCGGCGCTGGGCCTCGATCAGGTCGTTGCCTTCCTTGGTCTGCAGCGAGGGCGGCAGCGGCGTCTTGGCGCGGCGATCCTCTGCCGTATTGCCGCCGCCGTCGAGATTGGTCTGTGCCTTGGCCTGGGCCTTGTCGGGCCGGCTTTTGCTCTTGCTGTTGACCAGGATGACGTCGAGGGCGCGCTCGCGGGCCTTGTCGAGAAAATCCGGCGGCGTGAAATGCACCGTCAGCAGCACCGCGTGAAACAGTACGGACGCACCAACGGCCAGCGTCAGATTGCGCTGGGGCGGGTCCATCGTAGCGAGGAAGCCCGGCATGGGCAGCGCGGGCAGGGAAATGCGGGGCATGGCCGTAAATTTTACTCCCCGGCCCCGGCCTCTCCTTCGTCCTCTAAGCCTGTATCAGAGCCGGCCTCGGCCAGCAATTCGAGGTATCGGGGATGAGCCTCTGCGTCCAGCAGATCGATCTCCCCCATGTTGAGGCGTATCCGCGCGCCGCGCGGCGTCTCAGCTGGCATGGAGGGCAGGCGCAGTACCAGCGGCACATCCTCCAGCCGCACCAGGGCCTCGCGCAGAACGCGGGCCACGGGCTGCGACATGTTTTCCTGAAGCAACCAGCGCAGGCACCAGTAGCGCTCCATGCCGCGCTGGAATTCGGCGTAGGCGGCATAGGTCAGCTCGAAATCGCGCATGGCCGCCAGCAGGTCGGCGGACTTGGGCGGGAATGGCGGTTCTTCGCCGCGCAGATGGGCGATCAATTGCCACTGGTTCACCAGATCGCAATAGCGCCGCAGCGGCGAGGAGGACCAGGCGTAGCACTCGACGCCGAGGCCCTCGTGAGGCGCGGCAACGGTGCTCATGCGTACCTTGCCCGCCGTCTGTACCCGGTACAGCGCGGGCACGCCGGCATCGCGCAGCAGTGCGCCCCAGGTGGAGTTGGCGACGATCATCAATTCGGCGACCAGCGTGTCCAGCGGGCTGCCGCGCTGGCGTTCGTCGATGTGCACCACGCCCTTGCCTTCCACACCCTCGGCGTTCCAATCGACGACGAAGTTGTAGTCCTTGCGGTTGCTGTTGTCCGAGGGCTTGCCGCGTCCGGCTTCGAGCACCTGGGCGTATTCCCAGAGTAGCTTCAGCTCGTCCCGGTAGGGGAAATCGCCGAGGCCCGTGGCCAGGGTTTCGGCATTGAACACGGGCTCGATGTCATGGTGGCGCAGATTGGCGACGATGGGCACGAGTTCGATGCGAGTCTCGTGGCCAAGGGTGCGGTAATCGGCGGCGACGTCGAGGTAGAGCGAGACAGCGGGCACGGTGTGGCCGGCGGCGAGGGTGAAGTGCTCGACCACGTCCTCCGGCAGCATGGTGATCTTGCGACCCGGCATGTAGACCGTGGACAGGCGTTCGCGGGCGATGCGGCCGAGGTCGGAATCGACGCTCATGCCCAGACCCGGCGCGGCGATATGCACGCCGATGAGCCAGCCGCCTTCGGGCTTGGGCGTCACCGAGAGGGCGTCGTCGATTTCGGTCGTATGCGCATCGTCGATGCTGAAGGCGGCGACGGCAGCCAGCGGCAGATCGGCGGGCTCGACGGGCCGGGCGAAGGCGGGGAAATCCGTGCCCTTGGCGAAGAACTCGAAGAGAAAGCGCCCCAGGTGATAGTCGTGGGTCGAGGCGATGGCGCTGCAGGTTTGCAACAGGCGCGGCGCCGATTGGCCGGTTTCGGCGCAGGCGGCCCCCAGGGCCTTGGTCTCGTTGCGATTGCGGTCCGGCTTGTAGAGCAGCGACGCGAGCAGCGGCGGGAACTCGGCGGGCAGTGTGCCGGCCTTGAGTTCCTCGACCATGCGCTCGACAGCCAGGGCCTGCTGGCGTTTCTTCTCGGCACCGGCCAGTGCCGCTTGCAGGATTTCAGCAGGGGCCTTGCGGTAGCGGCCCTTGCCCTTGCGGTGAAAGTAGATTGGCGCCGAATGCAGGCGCAGCAACACGGCGGCGGCCTGCACCGGCTCGGGCTTGGCGGTGCCGTGATACTCGACCGCCAGTTCCTCGAAGCCGAATTCGCCCTCGGCGCAGACCTCGTAGAGGAACTCCGTCTCGATGCCTTCCGCCTCCGCATCGGCCTTCGCCATCAGTTCCGCCGGCGAGGGCGTAGCGAAACGCAGCAGCACATTGGCCGCCTTGACCTTGACGCGCTTGCCGCCGGGCAACTCGATCTGGAGGGAACTGACGTTATCGGCGAGCACGGTGCCGGCACGGAAAGCGCCGTCCTCTTCAAACAGGACATTCATGGGGGAATTCGGGGGAGGGAATGGAGCGGATTATACCGGGAGGGCCGTAAGGCCAAGGGCGCCCGCCGTGTCGCCAGCGCCGACTTTCCCCGGGGCGGAAATGGATAGGCAGATTTATGAATACGTTCTATGCTCCATGGGTCGCCGCTACCGGCGGCCAGCCCATTCCAAGGAGATTATTCATGAATACATCGGCAATCCGTGTACTGCGCTTCGTCGTCGCCAGCTTTGCATTCCTCAGTGTCCCGGTTCTCGCCCAGCAAGCCTACAAGGCCCCCGCGCCCCCGAGTTGCGCCAAGGCGCCGGCACCGAAGAAGGCCGAATGCGAGGCCGTGGCCAAGGCACATGTCGAGTGTGCCAACGCCAAATCGGCGCAGGAATTTGGTGGATGCATGAGCGATTCCCTGGCCAAGCAGCTCGGCCCCTTTACTCCTCCCCGTGCCCCCGATTGCAGCAAGGCGCCGGCCGAGAAGAAGGCCCAGTGCGAGCTTACGGTGAAGGCCAATGCTGCTTGTAGCAAGACCCGTTCGGTTCCCGAGTTCAATGCCTGCATGGGCAGCTATATGAAGCGGAACAAGGCCAAAGGCTGAAGGACCGTGCTGGGATAAAAGGCCGCAACGCTGTTTGCGGCCTTTTATTTTTGCGCCGTAGCCACCAGCACCGTGCTCACCAGCCGGTAGCTACCGGAGACGGGGTGGGGCGCCTGTGTTTCCTCGGGGCAGCCCATTGCGCTTTCCGGGCGCGACCGAGCCGTCGAAAAGACCGGGCGGGTACCATTTCCCACCCGCATGCATCGTCAGAGCTAAATGCCGATTTTGCCCAAACCCTTGTTGATATCGTTGCCGACGCTCTTGCTGAACTTGGTAGCGGCATTGACGCTGGATTTGCCCAAATCCATGACCTGATTGCTGGAGTTCACCACCTGACCCACGGCGTTGTAGGTGGTGTTCTTCAGCTCATTGCCAATGAATTTATTGACGGCTTTGCTGTAATTGCCGGAACGGAAGGTGCCTGCTTTGGCTTCATTCCACACATCTCTGGCGGCATCGGTGCGAAACCGGTAGTTGGTGTCAAAAAACGCCTGGGTGCGCCCGACAAAGGGAGCCGCCGCGTTGGCCAACAGGTCGCCGACGGTAAAGGCGCAGTTGGTGTTCGAAGAGGTACTGGCGCATTTCGCCGCCTGGGCAACGGCGCGTGAGGCAAATGGCTCGACGCTGTTGTAGACGTTTTTGTAATTCACCGTGCCGTTGATGCATACGTCAATGCCAACCTGAAAGGCCAGGCTGCCGCACATGGAAATGGCAATGGCTTCATTGGTGAAGGTAACCCCGCCACAGGCACCTGCACCTTCGGCATTGCCGCCACTGACACCCGCGGTGCCGCTACCACCGCCGTATTTGTTGCTGCCACCGGCGCCCAGCGTTGTGGTGCACGAAGTACCCACGCTGGCGTCGGCACAGACGGCCACGCCGTTGGCGCCCGCCTGGCCTTCGGCACTGGCAAACATACCGGACTGGCACGACAGCGTGACATTGACGTAGCCACTGGGGTTGCCATAGCCCACGGTGTTGGTGCATACGAAACCACCGCCCGCACTGCCCCCGCCTTGCACGTTGCCCCCCGACACACTGCCGCCCCCACTGGGGGCCGTTCCACCCGAGCA
>JAVBXY010000015.1 GCA_030824275.1 Rhodocyclaceae bacterium
GGCGGGGGCTTTGGCGCCTCCGCAGGTTTGACATCCTCGGCAGGCTTGGCGGCCTCGACCGGCTTGGGTGCTTCAGCAGACTTCGCCGGCTCGACAGCCTTGGCGGGTTCCGGCAACTTTGCTGGCGGAACGACCGGAGCGGGAACCGGTGCCGGTTTAGCAGCAGCAGACTGCTTCTGGAGGTCGGCACCCGCCTGGCTCTTGAGCTCGGCGAGCTTCTTCAGGTCATTAAGATTCTTTTCGAGCTCGACAATGCGACCACTGGCTTCCTTAAGCGCTTTATCGCGCGCAATCAAGTCCTCTTCCAGCGTCGCAACTCGCCCTTGAAGCTGCTTGCCCTTGGCATCCTTGGCGGCTTCCGTGCGGGACACTTCAAGTTTGTCCTTGCCAGACGCGGCAGCAGGCGCCTTGTCTTCCACGCGCGGCGCAATCTTGCCGCTCGTCGATTGCTTCGGTGCCTGCTCACGGGCGGGCTCGGCGGCGGCGGCTGCCGCCAGCTTCTTGCGGTAAACGTTGAAATCGGCCGCCTGCGCGACCACCTCCTTGCGGGCCTCGCCAGTGGCAATCTTTCCAGCCGACTCGGCATCGGGAATGGCGAGAATCTTGCCCGCCTTGAGGCGATTCATGTTCTCGCCGTCGAAAGCATCCTTGTTGTTTCGGAACAGCGCTACCAGCATCTGGTCCAAGCTGACACCTTCGGGCTTGGCCTCGGCAGCGATCTTGCCCAACGTGTCGCCGGAAACTACCTTGCGGGTGGCATCGCTGGATTTTTCCACTGCGGCGGCAGGCTTAGCCGCTGCGGGCTTCATTGTGGCGGCAGGCTTGACTGCTGCAGGTCTCGCCGCAGCCGGGCGGCTATCACCAGCGGAGCTTGCCTCAGCAGCCGAAACCGGAGCCTTCTCAATCGGCTTGACGACTTCGGTTTTGACTTCCGGTGCACTCACCGGCGCCGGGATCGTTTTCGCCGGCATCAGTTCAGGCGGATCCAGCAGGAAAGTGTATTCGCGAACCAGACGCCCGGACGCCCAGCTCAACTCGACCAACATGTCGATGAAAGGTTCGTTGAGAGGCCGGTCGGTGGTCAGTTCAATGTAGCGGCGACCATTGCGCTCCTTGATGTCGCGGGAAAAACGCAGAGTGGCAAGGGCGGGGGCATATTCGACACCGGCCTGACGGAAAGCATCGGCCGAAGCAACCTTGGCCGCCATCGAGGGCGTTTCATCCCGGGTAGCGGTGACCTCCAACTCAGCCTTGAGCGGTTGTCCAAGGGCCGAAAGCACGGTGATCTTGCCCAATCCGGCGGCATGAGCCGCCAGCGGCAGGGAAGCAATCGCCGCCGCCAGTACGGTGGCCTTGATACGGTTTCGCTTGACAGTTTTGGGCACGAATAACTCCCGAAAGGGCTTTTAATCAGGTTATCAAAATAACATCATGATGTTAGCCATGCAAGCTCAACCTTCGCTTCATATTCGGCCGACATGGTGCCAAGAGCATCAATGCAACAGGATACGCAGCATCCGACGCAGGGGTTCGGCCGCTCCCCACAGCAACTGATCACCCACTGTGAAGGCAGAAAGGTATTCCGGCCCCATGGACAACTTGCGCAGACGGCCAACCGGTACCGTGAGGGTGCCGGTGGTCGCCGTCGGCGTCAGATCCTTCATGGTGATCTCGCGTTCGTTAGGAACCACTTTCACCCAATCGTTGTGTGCGGCCAGCATGGCGTTGATTTCGTCCAGCGGGACGTCTTTCTTGAGCTTGATGGTCAGCGCCTGGGAATGGCAGCGCATGGCACCGATGCGTACGCAGAGGCCATCCACCGGGATCGGGTTGCCATCGCGACCAAGGATTTTGTTCGTCTCGGCCTGGCCCTTCCACTCCTCGCGGCTTTGACCGTTGCCCAGATCCTTGTCGATCCAAGGGATCAGGGAACCGGCCAGCGGCACGCCAAAATTGGAGGTGGGAAAATCGTCGGCACGGAGAATGCCGGCAACCTCGCGGTCGATGTCGAGAATGGCCGAAGCCGGATCGTCGAGCAGGTTCTTGACCACGCGATGGGTCTCGCCCATCTGGGTCAGCAGTTCGCGCATGTTCTGGGCGCCGGCACCGGAAGCGGCCTGGTAGGTCATCGAAGTCATCCAGTCGATGAGGCCGGCCTTGAACAGGCCGCCCAGGGCCATCAGCATCAGGCTCACGGTACAGTTGCCGCCGATCCAGTTCTTGCCGCCCTTGGCCAGGCTGTCCTTGATGACGTCGAGGTTCACCGGATCGAGAACGATCACTGCGTCGTCCTTCATGCGCAGCGTGGAGGCGGCATCGATCCAGTGACCGTTCCAGCCGGCTTCACGCAGCTTGGGGAAAATCTCGGTGGTGTAGTCGCCGCCCTGGCAGGTGACGATGATGTCCATGGCCTTGAGGTCGGCGATGGACTTGGCGTCCTTGAGCGGACCACTGGCTTCCTGCGGCCCCTTGCCGCCGACGTTCGAGGTGGTGAAGAACACCGGCTCGACCAGAGCGAAATCATTTTCCTCGCGCATGCGCTGCATGAGCACCGAACCCACCATGCCACGCCAACCCACCAATCCCAGCTTTTTCATGATTGTTGCTCTCTTAGATTCAAATTACAGGGCGGCCAAAACGGCGTCGCCCATTTCCTTCGTGCTCGCCTTCTTCTGGCCTGGCTCGGCGATATCGCCAGTGCGAATGCCGCTCGCCAGCACCTTTTTTACCGCTGCCTCGATACGATCCGCCGGTTCCGCCAAATTGAAACTGTAGCGCAGCA
Organism: Rhodocyclaceae bacterium; assembly: GCA_030824275.1. Taxonomy (GTDB): domain Bacteria; phylum Pseudomonadota; class Gammaproteobacteria; order Burkholderiales; family Rhodocyclaceae; genus JAVBXY01. The sequence goes on from JAVBXY010000015.1 coordinate 2,783, forward strand.
TCATGGCCGCCGAAAGGATGGTCGCCAAGGGATTGGCAATACCCTTGCCGGCAATGTCCGGCGCCGAGCCGTGGATGGGCTCGTAGAGACCGAAGCCCTTTTCGTTCAGCGAGGCCGAGGGCAGCATGCCGATGGAACCGGTCAGCATCGAGGCTTCGTCGGAGAGGATGTCGCCGAACATGTTGCCGGTAACGATGACGTCGAACTGCTTGGGGTTCTTCAGCAGCTGCATGGCGGCGTTGTCCACATACATGTGCTCCAGTGCCACGTCCGGGTATTCCTTGCCCACCTCGATCACGATCTCGCGCCAAAGCTGCATGGTGTCCAGCACGTTGGCCTTGTCCACCGAACATAGGCGTTTGTTGCGCTTGCGCGCGGCCTCGAAGCCGACGTGGGCGACACGGCGGATCTCTGACTCCGAATAACGCATGGTGTCGAAACCCTCGCGCTCGCCATTGGCCAGGGTCTGGATGCCGCGGGGCTTGCCGAAGTAGATGTCGCCGGTCAGTTCGCGGATGATCAGGATGTCGAGACCGGCAACGACTTCGGGCTTCAGCGACGAGGCCTGCACCAACTCGGGATAGACGATGGCCGGACGGAAGTTGGCGAACAGGTTGAGTTCCTTGCGCAGACCGAGGATGGCCTGCTCGGGACGCAAATCACGGGGCAGCGTATCGAGACTGAAGTCGCCGACGGCGCCGAAGAGAATGGCGTCGGAGGCCTTGCACAAGGCCAAGGTTGATTCGGGCAGCGGATGACCCTTGGCGCGATAACCGGCGCCACCAACGGGAGCCTCTTCCATCTCGAACTGGAGACCGATGGCTTTCAGAACGCGGACGGCTTCGGCGATGATTTCGGGACCGATGCCGTCACCCGGCAGGACTGCAATTTTCATAATTTCTCTTTCAGGCAAATAACCAAGGCTGCTCGCGCTTGCGGCGGTCTTCGTAGTCGCGGATCTTTTCCGCGTGACGCAGGGTCAGGCCGATATCGTCCCAGCCGTTGAGCAAGCATTCCTTGCGGAAGCCATCGATCTGGAAGGGAATGGCGTGGCCATCGGGGCGCACCACAAGTTGAGCGGCTAGATCAACGGTCAGGCGGTAACCGGGCGTATGCTCGGTGAGACCGAACAAGGCATCCATTTCCGCCTTGGGCAGGACAATGGGGAGCAAGCCGTTCTTGAAGCAGTTATTGAAGAAGATGTCGGCAAACGAATCGCCGATGATGGCGCGGAAGCCAAAATCCTGTAGCGCCCAGGGCGCATGCTCGCGGGATGAACCACAGCCAAAGTTCTGCCGTGTCAGGAGGATGGAGGCGCCCTGATAACGGTCCTGGTTGAGGACGAAGTTCGGGTTCTTCGGCCGCCCTGCGCAATCCTTCCCCGGTTCGCCGTGGTCCATGTAGCGCCACTCGTCGAAGGCATTGGGGCCGAAGCCAGAACGCTTGATCGACTTGAGGAACTGCTTGGGAATGATGGCGTCGGTGTCCACGTTGGCGCGATCCAGCGGCACCACGAGACCTTCGTGCTTGATGAACTTTTCCATTACTTGGCCGTCTTCTCGATGACTTCGCCACCCTTCTTGATGTCCTTGCCGATGCCCTGCACAGTGTTGCAGGCGCCCAGAGCAGCAATCAGGAAAATGGCGGTAAGGATGCGGGACATGATGGTTCTCCTTAAAGCAGTTCGCGCACGTCGGCAAAGCGGCCGGCAATCGCCGCCGCCGCCGCCATGGCAGGACTCACGAGATGGGTGCGACCGCCGTTGCCCTGGCGACCTTCGAAGTTGCGATTCGACGTGGAGGCGCAACGCTCGCCCGGCTCCAGCCGGTCGTCGTTCATGGCCAGACACATGGAACAGCCCGGCTGACGCCATTCGAAACCGGCGGCGATGAATATCTTGTCCAGCCCCTCGGCCTCGGCCTGCGCCTTGACCAGTCCGGATCCAGGCACCACCAGGGCCAGCTTGACGCTGGCGGCGACGTGGCGGCCACGGGCGACGACGGCGGCGGCACGCAGGTCTTCGATGCGCGAATTGGTACAGGAGCCGATGAAGACCTTGTCGATCTTCACCTGATTGATCGGCATGCGCGGCGTCAGGCCCATGTACTGGAGAGCCCGCTCCACACCCTCGCGCTTGACCGGATCACTGTAGTCCTCCGGCGCCGGCACGCTGCCGTTGATGCCCGTCACCATTTCCGGCGAGGTACCCCAAGTCACCTGCGGCACGATGCTCGCGGCATCCAGTTCGACCACAGCATCGAACTTCGCGTCGGCATCCGAGACCAGGGTGCGCCAGTAAGCCACGGCCTTGTCCCAATCACCGCCCTTGGGCGCGAAAGTCTTGTCCTTGAGGTAAGCGATCGTCGTCTCATCGACAGCGACGAAACCGACCCGGGCACCGGCCTCGATGGCCATGTTGCAGACCGTCATGCGGCCTTCCATGGACAGCGCGCGGATCGCCGAGCCGCCGAATTCGATGGCGTAGCCGGTACCACCGGCGGTGCCGATCTTGCCGATCAAGGCCAGCACGATGTCCTTCGCCGTCACGCCAGCACCGACTTTTCCGTCGATGCGAACCAGCATGGCCTTGGATTTCTTCTGCAGCAGACACTGGGTCGCCAGCACATGCTCGACCTCGGAGGTGCCGATGCCATGGGCCAGACAGCCGAAGGCGCCATGCGTGGAGGTATGTGAGTCGCCGCAGACCACGGTCATGCCAGGCAGCGTGGCGCCATTCTCTGGACCGATGACGTGAACGATGCCCTGGCGCTTGTCCTTGAACGGGAAATAAGCCAGTGCACCAACTTCGCGGATGTTGACGTCCAGGGTTTCCACCTGCTGGCGCGAGATCGGATCCTCGATGCCTCGCTCCCAGTGGCTGGTCGGCGTGTTGTGGTCTGCCGTAGCAACGATGGAGGAGATGCGCCAAGGCTTGCGACCGGCCAGCTTGAGGCCCTCGAAAGCCTGCGGGCTGGTGACTTCATGCACCAGATGACGGTCAATGTAGAGCAGCGCCGTGCCATCCTCTTCGGCGTGGACGACGTGGCTCTCCCAAAGTTTGTCGTAAAGCGTTTTTGCCATGATTTCAGAAGCGTCTGCGGGACCGGCAATTATCGCACAGCCGGCACGCTCGAATCAGGCGGTACGCCCCGCCAGACCAGCAACAGCCCGACAAATGCCAACACGGACGCGGCGCTGAAGCTGGTCGCCGCACCGCCACGTTGCCAGAGCTCCCCCGCCAGCAGAGCGCCGCCCAGTCCGCCGGCACCGTAGGCCACGCTACCGTACAGCGCCTGCGCACGCGCCTGCTGACCAGGGGCAAACCAGCGATTGAGTGCGCTCATGGTCGCCGCGTGATGGGCGCCGAAGCTCGCGCCATGAAGCAGTTGAGCCAGCACCGCGATCGCCACGACCTCGGCCAGCCAGCCGATCAGCACGAAACGCAGCATCGCCAGGGCGAAGCAAGCGAGCAGGATGACCCGCTTCGACACATGCACCGTTAGGCGCGGCATAAACAGGAAGACCACGATCTCAGCTACCACGCCCAAGGTCCACAGCAGTCCCACTGCCGCCTTGCCATAGCCCAGCGCCACCATGTGGATGGAGTAAAAAACGTAGAGCGGACCATGGGCTGCCGTCATGAACATGCCGGCAGCGAAAAGGAATACGACGCGACGACTGCGCAGCACCGCCAGCAGCGGTCCGTCACCATGGGACGACGGCAACGGCGCCTCGGCAAGGCTGGTGGCACAAAGGAAAGTACCCAGCAGCAGGGCCACGCTCACCCACAACAGCGACTCCATCGGCGCCACATCGAGCATCAGGCCAACGCCGGACACTGCCGCAATAAACCCAACCGAGCCCCACAGGCGGATGCGGCCATAGCCTTCGGGATGCTTGCCCAGATGCCCAAGGGTCAGCGCCTCCACCAAGGGCAGGGAAGCGCTGAGAAAAAAGTGCATGACGCCCATGCCGATCAGCAGGGCAAGAAAGTCCTGGCGGGCAAATACCACCAGGAAACTCGCCAGAGCCGCTGCCGATGAACCAACGACGACGCGCACCCGACGCCCACCGCTATCCGCCAGCCAACTCCACAACAGCGGCGCCAGCAGGCGCATGAACTGCCCGAGGGACATCAGCACTGCAATACGACCGGCAGCAAACCCTATGGACTGGAGATAGAGGCTGAAATAAGGCTGGAACGCGCCGATGAAAGCGAAGTACCAGAAATACCAGGCAGCGAGGCGGCGGTGTTGCGCCATAAAAAAAGCCGCCCCGAAAGGCGGCGGTTCCAAGCGTTGGGCGTCCGATCAGGCCTTGGCCGCCTGGAGCATGCCGTAAAGCTCGTCCTTGAGCTTGAGGCGCTTCTTTTTCATTTCTTCCAGCGACTCATCGGCCACCGGCGAATCCTTGCCCTCAATGACCTCGATCTGATTCGTCATGGCATGGTATTCGTCAAAAAGGCGGGCGAAATGCTTGTTGCTCACCTTCAGGGCATGGATGGACTCGGCGTACTCGGGAAACTCGTGATGCAGGTCGTGGTGATCAACGTTCATGATTCTTCCTGTTGGATACGGTTACGGAATGGATTTTACTTCGGCCGCGCCGGAATTTTCGGCGTCGGACAAACCACGTCGGCGCACTGGGCTCGATGATGCAGGGCAGCGTCGATCAACACCAAGGCCAGCATGGCCTCGGCAATCGGCGTCGCACGAATACCGACACAAGGATCGTGGCGGCCATGGGTTTCAACCACCGCCGGCTTGCCCTCGAGGTCGATGGAGCGTCGCGGCAGACGAATGCTGGAGGTCGGCTTGATGGCGATATGGGCAACGATATCCTGCCCCGTCGATATCCCTCCCAGCACACCACCGGCGTGATTGGAAAGGAAACCTTCGGGGGTCAGTTCGTCGCCGTGCTCGCTGCCTTTTTGGGCCACCGAGGCGAAGCCGGCACCGATCTCGACTCCCTTCACGGCATTGATGCCCATCATGGCATAGGCGATGTCGGCATCCAATCGGTCATACACCGGATCGCCCCAGCCCACGGGCACATTCGCCGCCATCACAGTGATTTTCGCGCCGACGGAATCACCGGACTTGCGTAACTCGTCCATGTAATCCTCCAGACGCGGCACGATGGCGGCATCGGGAACGAAGAAAGCGTTGTCGTCGATGGCAGCAGCGTCGGTAAAAGGGATTTCGATGGGCCCCAGCTGGCTCATCCAGCCGCGTACCGTGACGCCATAACGCTCATTGAGCCACTTGCGGGCAATTGCGCCGGCAGCGACGCGCACCGCCGTTTCGCGAGCAGAGGAACGACCACCACCGCGATAGTCGCGGATGCCGTACTTCTGCCAATAGGTGTAGTCAGCATGCCCTGGACGAAAGCTCTGGGCGATGTTGCCGTAGTCCTTGCTGCGCTGATCCTGGTTGCGGATCAACAGGGCGATGGGGGTACCCGTGGTACGTCCCTCGAAGACGCCGGACAGGATTTCGACCGTATCCGGCTCGCGGCGCTGGGTCACATGACGGGAGGTGCCGGGTTTGCGGCGATCCAGCTCGGCCTGGATATCGGCTTCAGAGATTTCCAGTCCGGGGGGGCAACCATCGACCACACAGCCGATGCCTGGCCCATGGGATTCACCGAAAGACGTGACGCGGAACAGGGAGCCGAAGGTATTGCCGGACATGAGGAAAAAGGCTTGCGACGGAAGCGGCGAAGTCTACCATGCCGCTCCAGTCCCCATTCCCGACCAGCTGTGGCTCAGGCTTCCTTCTTGCTGTCCTCTGGCCAGTCGCGGATGTAGGCCTTCAGCATCTTGTTCTCGAAACTCTGCTCTTCCAGTACCGCCTTGGCGACATCGTGGAAGGACACCACGCCCATCAGCGTACCGCCCTCCATGACCGGAAGGTAGCGCTGGTGATGATCGATCATCAGGCGACGCAGTTCGTCCATTTCCATTTCCGGCTCGGCACACATCGGATTGGCCACCATGACATCCGATACGGTAGCCTCCTGCCAAGTAGCGCCTTTGGCACCGACCGCGCGCAAGACCTCGCGAAAGGTCAGCATGCCGACCATCTTGCCTTGCGCGAAACAGACCAGAGAACCAACGTCCTGCTCCGTCATGATGGCAATCGCATCGGCCAGCCGCCGGTCTGGCGCAATGGTGTAGAGCACGGTGCCCTTGATAGCAAGAATTTCCCTGACTTGCATGTGTTCTCCCTCCAACTGTTGCTTGTTTTAGTTGCTGTTCATGCCATGGTAGTCCAACGGACCAGTGAAAGAAAGCTCGTCGCCATCAAGGTTCAGCGCTCCAGTTTGTCGAGCTTGTCCTTTACCTTGAGCCATTCGTCGGCATCGGCCGGCGGCTCCTTGCGCTCGATGATCACCGGCCAGGTTTTCGCCAACTCGGCGTTCAGGGCCACAAACTGCTGCTGATTAGCCGGCACGTCGTCCTCGGCATAAATAGCCTCGGCAGGGCATTCGGCCACACAGAGCGTGCAGTCGATGCACTCCTCGGGATCGATGACCAGAAAATTGGGGCCTTCGTGGAAACAATCCACAGGGCAGACGTCCACGCAGTCGGTGTATTTGCACTTGATGCAGGATTCGGTAACGACGTAGGTCATGGCAGTGCTCCCGTTGCGTCCAAAGACTGGAAAGAAATGTATCACCCTGTCGTGCTGGCGGTTCCCCGGGGCGGAAAATTTTTGCTAGGATTCTGGACAGCAAACGGCGAACTGTCGCCGCGCCCGACCTGATCCAAGGCTATTGCGACAAACCACCCCAGAGGAATCCATGAGCGAACACATCAACCACGTCACCGACGCGACTTTCAAAACCGAAGTAATCGACGCCTCGGTCCCAACCTTGGTGGACTTCTGGGCCGAGTGGTGTGGCCCGTGCAAGATGATCGCCCCGATTCTCGACGAGGTCGCCCGCGACTATGCCGGCAAGCTGAACGTGGCCAAGATCAACATCGACGACAACCCCAAGACGCCGGGCGAGTTCGGCATCCGTGGCATCCCCACCCTGCTGTTGTTCAAGGGCGGCAATGTCGAAGCACAGAAGGTCGGCGCCCTGTCGAAATCCCAGCTTACCGCCTTCATTGACAGCAACCTCTGATACCGCTACATTTCGGCCCGGAGCCTGATTCCGGGCCGTGCAGGCGATCTCCTCGCCCGCCGCAGTAACAAAACTCCCTTCCCGCTCCACCCCCCGCATTTCGTTCCCACCTCTTCCGGCCGTTCGCGCCGGGAATATTGCGCAGGCAATCCATGCACCTATCCGAGCTTAAAGCCCACCATGTCAGCGAATTGCTGGAGATGGCCGCGGTCAACAACATCGAGAACGCCAACCGTCTGCGCAAGCAGGAGTTGATCTACGCCCTGCTGAAGAACCAGGCCAAGAAGGGCGAAACCATCTTCGGCGACGGCGTCCTCGAGATCCTGCCCGACGGCTTCGGCTTCCTGCGTACGCCGGAATCCTCCTACCTGGCGACCACCGACGACATCTACATCAGCCCGAGCCAGGTCCGCCGCTTCAACCTGCATTCCGGCGACACCATTGAAGGCGAGATCCGCACCCCCAAGGAAGGCGAGCGCTACTTCGCCCTGGTCAAGGTGGACAAGGTCAACGGCGAGTCACCGGAAGCCACCAAGCACAAGATCTTGTTCGAAAACCTGACGCCACTGCACCCGACCGAGCACATGCTGCTGGAACGTGAGATCCGCAGCGACGAGAACATCACCAGCCGCGTCATCGACATGATCGCCCCCATCGGCAAGGGCCAGCGCGGCCTGCTGGTGGCCAGCCCGAAGAGCGGCAAAACGGTGATGATGCAGCACATCGCCCGCGCCATCACCACCAACCATCCCGATGTCACGCTCATCGTCCTGCTGATCGACGAGCGTCCCGAGGAAGTGACCGAGATGCTGCGTACGGTGAAGGGCGAGGTCATCGCCTCCACCTTCGACGAGCCGGCCACCCGCCACGTCCAGGTCGCCGAGATGGTGATCGAGAAGGCCAAGCGCCTGGTCGAACACAAGCGCGACGTGGTCATCCTGCTAGACTCCATCACCCGCCTCGCCCGCGCCTACAACACTGTGCAACCGGCTTCCGGGAAAGTGCTGACCGGCGGTGTGGATGCCAACGCCCTGCAAAAGCCCAAGCGCTTCTTCGGCGCAGCCCGCAACATTGAGGAAGGCGGCTCGCTGACCATCATCGCCACGGCCCTGATCGAAACCGGTTCGCGCATGGACGACGTGATCTACGAAGAGTTCAAGGGTACCGGCAACATGGAAATCCACCTCGACCGCAAGATGGCCGAGAAACGCGTCTACCCTGCCATCAACGTCAACCGCTCGGGCACCCGCCGCGAGGAGCTGCTGCTCAAGCCCGACGTGCTGCAAAAAATGTGGGTGCTGCGCAAGCTGCTCTACAACATGGACGATCTCGAAGCGATGGAATTCCTCCTCGACAAGGTCAAGGCCACCAAGAACAACGGCGAGTTCTTCGACGCCATGCGCCGCAGCTGATCGCGCAGCTAATCGTTGCTTGATTGCGATTTATTGCAAATCACGGGAAATTCACGGATAATCGCGCGCTTCGTCGGTTCGCCAAACGGCAAGGCACGTCTTCCGCGTGCGCCCGAGACGGGGACCGCGCTTAAAAGGATAGAGAAATGAAAGAAGGCATTCACCCGAATTACGTCGAGATCGAGGTTACCTGTAGCTGTGGCAACCAGTTCAAGACCCGCTCCACCTCCGGCAAGCCCCTGCATATCGAAGTCTGCTCCGCCTGCCACCCGTTCTACACCGGCAAGCAAAAGATCGTCGATACCGCCGGCCGCGTTGAGCGCTTCCGTCAGAAATATGGCAAGAAGGCCGCCTGAGCTTTCTCCGCCGAGTGAAAAGGCAGCCTGCGGGCTGCCTTTTTTCTTTGTCCTCGCTTCAGTAACTCCGTGAATTTTCTAACCGGCCGCCAAGACAACCCGACGACGCCCCTGGCCCGCCTTGGCGTTGCCCTGCTCTGCCTGGTCTGGCTGCTGGCCGGCGCGTTCGGCCATGATCCGTGGAAGACGGACGACGCCCTGCACCTTGGCGCCGCCTGGAACATGGACCTGGACAACTGGCTGGTGCCGCGCATCGCTGGCGATCCCTGGCTGGTCTCACCACCGCTCTACCACTGGCTCGCCGCCCTGACCGGCAAGCTCTTCGGCTTTCTCCTGCCCTGGCATGACGGCGCACGCATGGCCTCCGTCCTGTCCGGGGCGGGCCTGCTGATTGCCCTGCATCAGACCGCCCGTCGTCTGCACGATCCCAGCACGGCCCTCGCGGCACCCATGCTCGCCATCGGCACTTTCGGCCTGCTGGTCCCGCTGCACGATGCGCTTCCCGCTGGTGCGGCCCTGGCCGGCTTTGCCACAGCCCTGCTCGGCCTGGCGATCTGGCGTGATCGTCCTTTGGCCGGCGGGTTGATCTTCGGCAGCGGCATCGGCCTGAGTTTCCTGCTGGGCGGCCTACACAACGCCGCCCTGCCGCTCGTCACCGGTCTGTTGCTGAGCATTCACCCCGACTGGCGGCGCGGCAGTCTCCTTGCCTGGCCGGTTGCCGCCGGCATTGCACTGCTTCTCGCGCTGCCCTGGCCCTGGCTGTTGCGCCAGCATTCCGAAACCCTGTTCGACATCTGGTGGACGGCCGAACTGGCGGGTCTCTTCCCCTACGGCAGTGTCAGCGGCAACCATTTCGAGCAACTGGCCTGGGCCAGCTGGCCCCTGCTGCCGCTGGCCTTGTGGAATCTCTGGCTGGAACGCCGTCGCCTGATGCAGCCCCAAACCATGCTGCCACTGGTCGCCACGCTGGTGGCACTGTCCGCCTACATCAGCGGTGCGGCCCAAGCCCAAGCCTTGCTGCCGGCACTGGTGCCGCTGGCCCTGCTTGCCGCCGCCGGAGCATCGCGGCTGCGGCGTGGTGCCGCCAATGCGTTCGACTGGTTCGGCATGATGACCTTCACGCTGCTCGCCGCGCTGATCTGGCTCGGCGGCATCGCCATGCTCACCGGCGAACCGGCCCGTGTGGCGAAGAACTTCAGCAAGCCGGTTCCCGGCTTTATTCCCGACGTATCCGTGCCCATCATGCTCCTCGCCATCGCGGCGACGGTCGGCTGGATCGCCGTCATGCTGCGCACGCCGCGCTCGACCTGGCGTGCCGCAGCCCGCTGGAGTGTCGGCTTCACCACCGCCTGGATATTGCTCGTCGCGCTATGGCTGCCATGGATCGATTACGGCAAGACTTACCGTAGCGTCAGCGCCGACTTTCGGGCGGCAATTCCCAAGGACACCCACTGCATCGCCCGCCGTGGCCTGGGCCTGGCCCAGCGCGCCTCCCTCGATTACTTCGACGGCATCCGCACCGTGCCGCAGGCGCGGGCCAAGGACTGCCACTTCCTGATCATGCAGACGACCCGCGGTGCCGCCAAGGACCTGGCCGGTTGGCATCTGCTCATGGAAACCTCGCGCCCCGGCGACAAGTCCGAGCATCTGCGCCTCTATCGGCGCTGAGCAAGAAGCCGAGCGCGTCGCAGCGATGAATCCGGCCCCTCCTTCATTAACGCTTGAAACAGCGGTCGAGGCCGAGGCCATCCGGCAGAACTTCGCCAACATGCCGGCAGCGCTGTATTCCAGCGCCATCGCTGCCCTGTTCGTTACGTTCGCGGTGGCCAAGGTCGTCCCCGCCGCCATATGGGGCAGCTGGCTGTTCGCCATGTATGCCCAGGTGGGCGTCCGCTGGCTGTTGCTGCGGGCCTACCGGCGGAAGCAGCCGGCACCCTTTGAGCATCGCCGCTGGGGGCTTGCCGGTGCGGCGGGCGCGGCCCTGTCCGGGCTGATGTGGGGCATCGCCGCGCTGGTTCTGGTGCCCGCCCAGCAACCTGAATACCTGTTCTTCATGACCATGGTGGTGGCCGTGCTGGCCACCACGGCTGGCGTCGCCTCGGCCAGCTACTGGCCAGCGCTGTTCGGCTTCTACGTGCCGGCCATGCTGCCGCTGCTTTACCTGATGTTCAGTCAGCCGGAAGGCCTGCGCCTGCTGACGGGGGCCATGCTGGCGATCTACCTGCCGATCTTCCTCGCCTTCGTCTGGCGCATCCATCGCAGTCTGGTGCAATCCATACGCCTGCATCTGGAGAAAGCCGCCCTGGCAGAACAACTGGCCCAGCGCACCGCCACCGCGGAGAACGCGACGCGCGAAAAATCGCGTTTCCTCGCCGCCGCCAGCCACGACCTGCGCCAACCGGTGCATGTCCTTGCCCTCTTCGTCGAAAGCCTCAAGAACGAATTGCAGACGACGGAACAGCATCGCCTGCTCGGTCGCATCGAGGAATCCATGGCCGCCATGGACGGACTGTTCCACGCGCTGCTCGACATTTCCCGCCTCGATGCCGGCACCGTCACGCCGACCGTCCGTGCCTTCCCCGTCCAGCAACTGCTCGACCGCATCACGCTCGCCTTCGCCGGCCAGGCCCAGGCCGCTGGCCTGCGTCTGGCGGTAGTTCCGAGCACCGCGTGGATCGACAGCGACCCGGCCCTGTGCGAACAGCTGCTCCACAATCTGGTCTCGAACGCCCTGCGCTACACCCGCAGCGGCGGCGTGGTGATCGGCTGTCGACATCGAGGGCAGCAGATCGACATCGAGGTGTGGGATACCGGCATCGGTATTGCTGCGCCGAACCAGCAGGAGATATTCGAGGAATTCGTCCAGCTCGGCAACGCAGAACGCGACCGCAGCAAAGGCCTGGGCCTCGGCCTGGCCATCGTGCGCCGACTCGCCGATCTGCTGCATGCGCCATTGATGCTCAGCTCCACGGAAGGGCGCGGCTCCCGCTTCGGCATCCGCCTGCCGCGAGCCCCGGCACAGGCGATGCCTGGGGCCCCCCCAACGCCGTCGAACAGCGACATGAGCGCATTCAAGAATCACCGGGTAGCCGTCATCGACGACGAAGCCGGCGTTCGCGATGCCATGACTGATCTGCTCCAGCGCTGGGGGCTGCGGGTCATCGCCGCAGCCTCGGCGGCCGAACTGCTGGCGACCATCGATGCCGCCGGTCACGACGCATTGCCGGACGCCATCCTCTGCGACTATCGGCTGCGGGACGGGCATAGCGGCATCGACGCCATCCGCCTGATTCGCGAGGAATTCAACCGGGATATTCCGGCCCTGTTGATCACCGCCGACACCGGCCGCGAGCGGCTCCAGGAAGCCCTGGCCAGCGGCCTGCCGCTGCTGCACAAACCGGTTCAGCCGCGCCTGCTGCGGAGCGCGCTGGCCGCCCTGCTGCGATCGCCGCCGGCCGCAAGCGGCTAGGAAATACCGCGCTCTCTCGCCACCCGCATCGCCTGGGTCCGACTCATCGTTCCCAGGGCCTTGAAAATGGCGGAGATATGGACTTTCACCGTGTTCTCGGCAAGGCCCAGCTCACGGCCGATCTCCTTGTTCGACAGGCCCTCGCACAGCTTGACCAGAACCTGACGCTGACGCTGCGTCAATCCATGCTCGTCCACCGCCGATGGAGCACCTTCCGACGAACTCGGCGGCATCGCGTCCACCAGCAGCGGCGGCACATAGCGACTGCCATTGAGCACCAGACGCAGGGCATGGAGAATTTCCGCCGCCTTCGCCGACTTGGGAATGAAACCCTGCGCCCCGGCCGCCAGCGCGGCCCGCACATCGGCGGCCTGTTCGTCGGCGGAGATCATCACCACCGGCACCTCGGGACGCAATTGCAGGAACAGCGGAATCGCTGTCAGGCCGCTCATGCGCGGCAGCTTGCGGTCGATCAGCACCAGGCGCAGCGAGGGCATGGCCTCGGCGATGGTCAGCCCGGCAGGTGCATCGTCGGCCCCCAGCAGTTCGACCGCAGGAAACAGCTGGACGAGAACCTGTCCCAGCCCCTCGCGGAACAAGGGGTGGTCGTCCACGACGAGGATTGCGTCGCCCATGAAAAGCTCAGAGCTTGAGGAAGTGTTCCCGGTAGTACTTCAGCTCGTCGATGGATTCGAGGATGTCCGCCAGCGCCTCGTGCTTGCCGTGCTTCTTCAGCCCCTTGGCCAGCTCGGGCTTCCAGCGCTTGCACAGTTCCTTCAACGTCGACACGTCGAGGTTGCGGTAGTGGAACCAGTCCTCCAGCGTCGGCATGTAGCGGGCCATGAAACGGCGATCCTGGCAAATCGAATTGCCGCACATCGGCGAGGTCTGCTTGGGCACATGGCGCTTGAGGAAGTCCAGGGCCTGAGCCTCGACCTCGGCCTCGGAGAGGATGGAGTCCTTGACCCTCTGCGTCAGGCCGGAGCGGCCATGGGTGTTGCGATTCCACTCGTCCATGCCGTCGAGCACGCTGTCTGGCTGATGCACCACCCAGGTCGGCGCCTCGGCAATGACCTCGAGGTTGGAATTGGTAACCACCATCGCCAGTTCGATGATGCGGTCGCCATCCGGGTTGAGGCCGGTCATTTCCATGTCCAGCCAGACGAGCGCGTTTTGATCCTGTGCCATAATTTTTGTCCTGCCTGATCGTATTAAGCGCGTATTTTCCCATACTCCCGCATATCGCCCTCCCCTCGATGACCGCCGCCCAATTCAGCCTCGTCTTTCTCTTTGCCCTCGCGCTGTCTACCGGCTTGCGCCTGTGGCTGGATCTGCGTCATCTGCGGCACGTGAATGCCCATCGCAATCAGGTGCCCGCCGACTTCGCCCAGCGCATCGAACTGGCCGACCACCAGAAGGCTGCCGACTACACCATGGCGAAGGTACGCCTCGGCCTGATCGAGATCGTGGTCGACGTACTCCTGCTGCTGGCTCTTACTCTCGGCGGCGTGCTCGATGCGCTGGACCAGACCCTGCGCACCGCCTTCGGCGACGGCTACCTGCACGGCCTCGCCCTCTTCGCTGCCGCTGGTCTGATCGGCTTCATCGTCGGCCTGCCGGCCAGCCTCTATCGCACCTTCTTCATCGAAGTCCGCTTCGGCTTCAACAAGATGACGCCGGCCCTGTGGCTGGTGGACCTGGTCAAGGGCGCCGCACTCACTGTCCTGCTCGGCGGCCCCTTGCTGCTGGCCGTGCTCTGGCTGATGAATGCCATGGGCGCCCGCTGGTGGCTCTACGTCTGGGCACTGTGGCTGGGCTTCAACCTATTGGTGCTGTTCCTTTACCCAACCGTGATCGCGCCCCTGTTCAACAAATTCACGCCGCTGGACGACGCCTACCTCAAAACCCGCATCGAAGCCCTGCTGGCTCGCTGCGGCTTCGCCGTCTCCGGCCTCTTCGTCATGGACGGCTCCAAGCGCTCGGCCCACGGCAACGCCTACTTCACCGGCTTCGGCAAGGCCAAGCGCATCGTCTTTTTCGACACCTTGCTGACCCGCCTCGATCCGCCCGAAATCGAAGCCGTGCTGGCCCACGAACTGGGACACTTCCGCCATCGCCATGTCGTCCAGCGCATCGTCATGCTCGGCGTCCTGTCACTGGCTTTCCTCGGGCTGCTCGGCCAACTCATCGATCATCCCTGGTTCTATCTGGGACTAGGTGTGCAAAAAGTCGGCGCTGGCGACACGGCGATGGCGCTATTACTGTTCTCCATGGTGCTGCCTGTCTTCCTCTTTCCACTGGCGCCGCTGACCTCGGGGCTCTCGCGCCGCCACGAATACCAGGCCGACGCCTATGCCGCCAAACAGACTACTGCCGGCAACCTTGTCAGCGCGCTGGTGAAGCTCTATCGTGATAATGCATCCACGCTGACGCCCGACCCGCTGCATTCGCT
>JAVBXY010000033.1 GCA_030824275.1 Rhodocyclaceae bacterium
GCACTCGCCAGACCCTGCTTGAGGGCTGCCGTCTCCAGCGCTACTCCATCCCGTTTCAGGCTGGAGAGCACAACTGCAGCAAATGCCGCATCTTCCTTGTCAGCGATACCGTTCAGGTGTGCCAGCAGGCTGGTTTGCAGGGCTGGGGCGTCGGTGTCCCGTCCGCGCGTCCGCAACACCATTCCCAATGTCATTTTTGCCATTTTCGTTCAACTCTCTTTCAATTTCTGCTTCCCGAATACCTTTTCGGGTGTCGTTGCTTCGATTGAAGTGCCCAATCCACCGCATTCATCTTCATTTCATCCGTCATTCTTCCGTCAATCCGCGCCAAGTCGCGGACAGCGCAGCATCGACGACGCAGTACCGATGTTTCGTCATGTCAGGCGATACCCCGTCAGCAATCCGTCCCACGCCTCGAACCAGCATTCGCGTTTCGGTGGTTTCGTGTAGGGATCGATACCGCACCAAACCTCGGCCGGCGTTCGTCCGCCGAGGTTCTGATGTGGGCGAATGTGGGTGTACCAACCGCGAAACACGCCGAGGTCGCGGTTGAGTTGCATGAGATCGGGCACTTGCCATTGGTCGAGCGTCTGTTTCAGCATGCCGAAGAAGCGTTCGACCCTGCCGTTCTGCCAGGGGCAACCGGGGTCGGTGCGCTGATGGCGGATGCCGAGTTTCTGCAATCCGCGACGGAACTCGCGCGAGGTGAAAATGGCTTCGTTGTCGGTGCGAATGAGCTTGGGTTTGCCGTGTATGCGTATCGTTGCGCGCAGGCTGTCAAGCAAGCTGCGGGAAGTCTTGCCTGTCAGCGCTTGCAAGCGCAATACGGCACGGCTGCCGTGATCGAGAATGCCGAGCAGCGCATGTAGACGACCAGCAGCATCGGTCTTGCCGGTGAGGTCGATGCCCCAGATCAGGTTGCAGGGGACGCTTCTGGGTTTGGCGTAATTGATCTCGCGGCGCAGATCTTGGACTTCGTAAGCATGCTGTTGCAGGGCTTGATGGACGAAGGTCTTGCCGACGGTGACATTGCGGCTAGCGGCACACTGAAGGTTGCGACGGTTGCATAGGTCGGCGATGCTGCGGCATCCGGCGCGCGGCATCAGCGCTTTGAGGCGGATGATTTCGTGCTTGAGCCATTCGGGCTTTTGCGCCGAATGACGGCGTTTGCCGGCATCGGCGACTGAAAGCATGCGACCGCTGCGCGGGTGCGTTGGTGCCCGATGCGATAGCGAGATAGAACGAAGGCAGGTGCCGAGATAAAGAATGGAGAGCAGCAGGAGCGTCATCGCGCCATGCCCTTTGATTCGACACCAGCGAGGTTGGCACTGCGAAGGGCAGTATCAATTCGAGTTGCATCGCTACTGGTCAACACGCACTCTCCCAAAAAGAAGACCGATGACCTATATGAGTCATCCAGAGTCCATTCGCTTGCGGCTCTTCCTGGAGGTAGCGCCGTCCCTGCCGGCGCCTTATGTTTTATCTACGTTCGCCTTTGCGGCGAATCCAAAATGCATGGGATCAGGATAATCTGATGTTGGATTTTTCTCAATCCAGACCAAAGGCATATAACCGGAGTCATACACTTAGCCATGCTGGATTCAGTCAGTTCCTAGGTCCGACAGCAATGTGAGGACTACTCGCCACTACGAATACGTGATCAACCCGGCAAAGCCCACCGCCTTTTTGTCGATAAAAGCATCGTGCACAGGGCTCTCTGGAGTACGTTCATGACACAGTTACAAGCATTTCGGTTGCCCCACGCCCTCTCGATGTATATGCTCAAAGCGTCTACCTTTAAGAAAAGGCTAGGTTCATGGCATACACCATAAAAACTACGGAAGTATTCAAATCGAGCAACTCGCAAGCCGGGTGCTTGCCGAAGAATTTCCAGTTCGATGTATGCAAAGTCGAGATCCCACGGCGTGGTGACGCGGTGGTGTTGCGCCGGATTCCGACTAATCTGTCAGCCGCATTTGATTAGCTGGGCGGCCTCCCCGAGGACTTCATGGCGAAGGGCCGCAACGACACGCCACAACAAGTACGCGAGAACTTGAAAGTTTAGCTCCGCTGACCCCGTTGATCTTTCGTGATATTGTCAATTGCGTTTCCAAAATCAAAGGCATCCGCTAGATCATTGCAATGGAGCGCACGGTCGTGGCGATCAGCCTGGAGGAGTTACTCGGCGAATTGCAGGCAGTCGCTAACCCCAACCGATAGGAGCAACATCAATGAGCGCTACCGAACAGGTCTTGATCGAGAAAATCAGGCAGCTGCCGCCGCAACGGTTGGCGGAGGTTGAGGACTTTATCGATTTCCTGCGCACGCGCGAAGATAACCAACGCCTCACGCAGACCGCCACCCACGCCAGCGAACCAAGCTTCGCGGCGGTGTGGAACAACGACGAAGACGCCGCTTACGATCGACTGTGACGATGGCGCATACCTTCGGCGATGTTGTGTTGGTGCCATTTCCGTTCACCGACCAGTCGGACGCAAAGAAGCGGCCCGCCGTCATCGTGTCCAGCAGCGGCTACCACGCAGGTCGACGCGATCTCATCATCATGGCGATTACCAGCCAGGTGCGGCAGCCGCTCGGTTTTGGTGAAGCACTCGTCGCCGACTGGCAGGCGGCCGGGCTGATCAAGCCATCCTTGCTGAAACCGGTTTTTACGACCATCGAGCCGGGACTGATCGTGCGCACCATGGGCACACTTTCCACCGCCGATCTGCACTCTTTGCATGAGGTCATTGCGCAGGTTATCGGCTAGCCTGTTGCACGAAGGGCTGCAAAGCAGCCCTTCTCTCTTCAGCAGCTACCTGTACGGCGGATGGAGGAGCTTCTACTTCTATCCTCGGCACTACAACCGTGCAGCTACCCCTGCGAAAACCCCGCCGCGACGCGGAAAGCCTCGTGGATTTCGGTGCGCAGCTTTTCGTCGTCCCAGGGCTTGGTCATGAAGTGGTAGATGGCGCCGCGATTGATGGCATCGGTGATCGACTCCACGTCCGTATAGCCGGAGAGGATGATGCGCACGGTGTTCGGATACAGGCGCTTGGCGCGGGAGAGGAATTCAGTGCCGTTCATTTCCGGCATGCGCTGGTCGGAGACGATCACCTGCACCTCGTGCTGGGCCAACAGTTCGAAGGCCTGGGCCGGGCCGTCCGCCATCAATATCTTGTAGCCGTCGCGGCGCAGCAGGCGATGCAGCGCGTTCAGCACGCCCGGCTCGTCGTCCACCAGCAGCAGGGTCGGCGTCGCCGTCTCGCCAGCGCCGACTTTTAGCGACTGGCCGGCACGCAGCAAAGCCGTCAGTTCGCCGACCGGCAGCGCCTTGCTGAACAGCCAGCCCTGCATGGCCTCGCACTGGCGCGCGCGCAGGAAGCGCATCTGCGCTTCGGTTTCGACACCTTCGGCCAGGGTCACCAGATCCAGGCTGCGGGCCATGGCGATGGTGGCCGTGGCAATTGCCGCGTTGACCGGATTGGTGGTGATGTCGCGAACGAAGCTCTGATCGATCTTGATCTTGTCGAAGGGGAATCCCGACAGATAGGAAAGGGAGGAGTAGCCGGTGCCGAAATCGTCGAGGGCCAGCAGCACGCCCAGTTCCTTGATGCGATGGACGATGCCGATGGCCGTCGCGGCGTCGCCGATGAAGGCGGACTCGGTCAATTCAAGTTCCAGCAAGGCCGGCGGCAGGCCGGTCTCGGCCAGGGTATCGCGGATGACATCCACCAGATCGGCCTGGTGGAACTGGCGGGCGGACAGATTCACCGCCACGGGCCCGGCCGGCAAACCCTCATCGAGCCAGGCCTTGTTCTGCTGGCAGGCTTCGCGCAGCGCCCAGGCGCCCAGGGGCAGGATCAAGCCGGTTTCCTCCGCCAGCGGGATGAACTCCACGGGCGACACAGAACCGATCACTGGATGGGTCCAGCGCATCAGGGCTTCCGTCCCGGCAACGCGACCGGAGGAAAGGTCCACCTGCGGCTGGTAATGCATTTCGAGTTGTGCCGTGCCGACAGCGCTACGCAATTCGGCTTCCAGCATCAGGCGTCGTTCGGCGTCGACATCCATGCCGGCAGCGAAGAAACGGAAGAGGTTGCGTCCGCTCTGCTTCGCCCGCGCCAACGCAGCATCGGCAGCTTTCAGCAGCTCCTCGGCACTCTCGCCATCCTTGCCGAACACGCTGATGCCGATGTTCGCCGCCACCGCCAGATCGGAATCACCGGCACGCAGCGGATGCGTGATCGCCTCCAGTACACGCTGGGCCAGCAGGGTGATATCGCTCTCCTGCTCGAAGTCGGCCATGACCAGAGCGAACTCGTCCGATGACAAGCGCGCCACGCTGTCGCCGGCACGGGCGGTTTCCGCCAGGCGGCGGCCAACTTCCGCCAGCACTGCGTCGCCAGTGGCCTGCCCGAGCGTATCGTTGAATATGCGGAAGCGCACCAGGTCGATGGAGAACAGTGCAACGCCGCCCTTGGATCGCCGCGCCGCGATCAGGGCCTGTTGCAGTCGATCCATGAACAGGGTGCGATTGGGCAGTCCGGTCAGGGCATCGAAATTCAGCAATTGCTGAACCTTCTCATCCAGCGCCTTGTGCTCGGTGATGTCGGTAGAAATGCCGCCGACGGCATAGATCGCATCGTTGCCGTCACGTAACGGAAACTTGACCGACAGATAGATGCGCTCGCCGGTCGCGCCAGTGGACGTTTCCTCTATGGTGATACTGCGTCCCAAGGCCAAAACCCGCTGATCGTTCTCCCGATGCTGGCGTGCTACCTCCGCCGGGAGAAAAGCTTCCCGTGGCTGGCCGAGCAGTCCATCCACCGACCTGCCCACCAGCCGCGAAAAACTTCGATTGGCCAGCAGACAGCGGCCCTCGATGTCAAAGATATACACCACCGCATCGCTGGAGTTGATCACACCGTCGAGCGTGGCGTTCAGCTCGCGCAGACGCTCGGCATTGACCAGCAGGTTCGACTGGTCCGCCCGATGACGGGCATCGAGGGTTTCCAGTTGCTCCGCCATGCGGTCAAACCCCTCCAGCAGGCGGCGCAATTCGATCACGGAACTGCCGGCACCGACGCGGGCCGTCAGGTCACCCTGGGTAACGCGCTCACCAGCCCGTATCAGCGCATCCGAAAAGCGTAGAAAACTTCGATGCACCGTCACCCAGGCAAGCAGGAAAGACGCCAGAGCCACCAGTAGCGACACCATCAGTGAGCGCTTGAAACGGGAATCGATAGCACCGAATACCACGTCAACCGGAGCGCCGATGACCAGATAGATATCGCCGCCCGAGGAAGCCATCGGCGCAATACCGAAAATTCTGCGCACACCATCCGGGCCGCTTAGTTCCTGAATCGTCTCGCCTGGCCGGGAGCGGACCAGACGCATCAACGCCTCTTCGGCGGCCAACTGGGTGCCGACCAGGCGCTCGGTGTCGGGATGACGGGCAATGATCGATCCATCGGCGGCATAGGCTGCCGCGACCCAGCCGGGTGCAATCGGCGCACCAGCAACCAGCTTGTTGATCCATTCCAGGCGCAGGCTGCCAAACAGCACCATACGCGGCACGTTGTTCATGTCGAGCAGGGGGTAAGCAAAAATGACACCGGGCTGTCCGGTGACCCGCCCGACGACAAAGGAACCACCCGTCAAATCGCCCCTGGCCAGAGCATCCTTGAACCAGGCGCGGTCGGAAACATCAACCGGTCCCTTGCTGGGCACGCCACTACAGAACAATTCGCCGCTGGGCAGGGCCACGCCCAGATTGGCGAAATTGGCCTGCGTCTTCATCAGTCGGATCGCCAGCCCCTCGCAATCGCTGCGATTGCCGCTGCGCAAGTCACCGGCATTGGCCATGATGCGCAGTACCTGGCGCACGTTGTCGACCACCATTGCTTCGGGCACCAGCGCACTTTGCAGCAGGGAGCGGATGCTCCGCTCGGTGGCCGCGTAGGCATCGGCCCGATCCTGTCGATAGCCGGCAATGGAATAAACCAGCAGCGGCAGCGAGGCAACGGCCACCACCAGTAACAACCGGACTCGTAGATGTTGAAAAATCCACATTTCAGGATACCGGTCCAGACCGGCTGCCTCGTCGAGATTGAGGCTTGATTATATGGGTCTCCGCCGGATTTCAGCGTGGATGTGATCAAATGCCAGACATCCGGTAAACACTCTCGCAGCCTCTCATTTCCTTGCAAAAACTACTGCTTCCCGTGCTATCGGTTTTGGTGCTCATCGCTGCAGCGATCTGGCTGCGACCGCTGCCGCACCCCCCCATCCGTATTGGCGTGCTGCATTCCCTGAGCGGCACGCTCGCCGACAGTGAACGGCCGCTGGTGGATGCGGTCCGTCTCGCCGCCGAGGAAATCAATGCCGATGGCGGTCTGCTTGGTCGGCCCATTGAACTGGTGGTGGTCGACGGCAAATCCGACCCGGCACACTTCGCCGCCGAGGCGGAACGCCTGATCACCCAGGAAAAAATCAGCGTCCTCTTCGGTTGCTGGACGTCCTCCTGCCGACGTGCCGTGGCTCCCGTTGTCGAAAGCCATCGTCACTTGCTGTTCTATCCGGTGCAGTACGAGGGACTCGAACAATCCCCCAATATCATCTACACCGGTGCCGCCCCCAACCAGCAGATCATCCCCGGCGCACGCTGGGCCATCGACAATCTCGGCCGCCGCGTCTACCTGCTGGGCTCGGACTACATCTTTCCCCGCGCCGCCAACCACCTGATCCGCGACCTCGTCACCGCCGCCGACGGCGACGTAGTCGCCGAACGTTACCTGCCGCTGGGTGCCAGCGATTTTTCCGATCTGATCGCCGACATCCGCCGCCGTTCCCCGGATGTCATCCTCAACACCATCAATGGCGACAGCAACCTGCATTTCTTCCGCGCGCTCAAGGCCAGCGGCATCACTACGCCGGTGATGTCCTTCAGCCTCGCGGAAAGCGAGTTGCAGGCCATGGGTGCAGATCTCCGACACCCGGCCCACTACGCCGTATGGGGCTATTTCCAGAGCCTGCCGAATGCTGCCAACACGCGCTTTGTTGCCGCCTTCCAGAAGCGCTACGGTGTTGATCGCGTTACTAGCGATCCCATCGAAGCCAGCTACAACGGCCTGCGCCTGTGGGCCAACGCGGTACGCGAAACCGGTTCCACCGGCCCCGAGCAGATCAACCGCGTGATTGGCCGCCACAGTGTGGCCGGTCCCTCCGGCGTGGTGGCGGTGGATGCGGAAACCCGACATCTGTGGCGCTGGGTCCGCATCGGCAAGGCCCGGCCCGACGGCCAGTTCGACACCGTCCAGCAATCGGATGCCCTGGTCCGCCCGGTGCCATTCCCCGCCTATCGCAGCCGGGAAGAATGGCTGCGCATCGTCGCCAACCTGTCCGGCGAGCCCCCACAATGAAGCAGTTCAGCCTCGGCCTGCGCCTCGCCATCGGCTTCCTGCTGGTCGCCGTACTGCCCATGGCCGGCCTGGCCTGGTTCTACGTCACCACCTTCGAGCAGGCCCTGACGACGACGGTATTGCAAAATGTATCGTCCATCGCCGACAAGAAGGCAGACCAGATCGACACCTTCATCACCGAGCGTCTGGATGATGCACGTGGCCGCGCCAAGCTGCCCCAGGTCCGCGAGGCACTGAAAGCAATCGGCGACGACTTCCGTCGTGGCGGAATGCCGGCAACCGCCGCGAATGATCGGCGTTACCGTTCCGGGCTCGCCGAACTCGGTTCCACCAGGTACTACCATGACCTGTTGCTGATCGACGAACGCGGCAACGTGGTGTTCTCGCTACGGAAGGAAAGTGACCTCGGCACCAGCCTGGTCACCGGTATCTACCACGATACCCCGCTGGCCCGCGCTTTCCGCCAGGCCATGGTGTCGCTGCACACCGACCTCACCCACTTCTTCCCCTATGCGCCGTCGGCCAACGAGGTCGCAGCCTTCCTCGTTGCGCCGGTGATGGAAAAGGGTCGCCCCATCGGCGCCCTGGCGTTGCAGATCAATCTGCCCATCCTGACGCCAGTGGTGGCGGATGGCACAGGTCTCGGCACCAGTGGCGAGACAGTGGTGGCGCGGCGGATCGGCGACGAGGTGCTGTACACGGCCCCGCTGGCAAGAGTTCCCGACGCCGCCTACCGCTATCGCACCCCCCTGCCCCAGGTCGC
The DNA here is from genome assembly GCA_030824275.1 of Rhodocyclaceae bacterium. Taxonomy (GTDB): domain Bacteria; phylum Pseudomonadota; class Gammaproteobacteria; order Burkholderiales; family Rhodocyclaceae; genus JAVBXY01. The sequence continues at coordinate 8,188 of JAVBXY010000033.1, forward strand.
CGCTCCCATGCAGCAGGCGCTGTCCGGCGGACATGGTCGCGGCATCACCCAGGACTACGCCAAGATCGAGGTCGCCGCCGCCTGGCGCTACCTGCCGGCCCTGGGCTGGGGCATGGTGGTCAAGATCGACAGCGAGGAAGCCTTCGCGCCAGCAAAAAGCGCGGCCCACCTGACCCTGCTCGCCTTCGGCCTGTTCGTCCTGCTGTCGGGCACCGCCGCCCTGCTCATCGGGCGCCGCCTGATCCGTACCGAAAGCATCATCGCCGGGCAGGAAGCCCGCTACCGCGCCATGTTCGGCAGCATGAACGATGCTGTCGCTGTCTACCGCGCAACAAACGACGGTAATGATTTCGTCTTCGTCGACTACAACCAGGCCGCTGAACGCATCACCGGCATCCCACGCGAACAGGTCGTTGGCCACCGACTGACCGAGATATTCCCCAGCGTTCGCCAGGCCGGCATTTTCGAGATGTATCTGCGGGTGCACCGCAGTGGTGTCGCCGAGACCGGATCGCTCACCCACTACAAGGACGAACAGGTCGACCTCTGGGTGGACATCGACGCCATTCGCCTGCCGGGCGGTGAGCTGCTCACCGTCTCCAAGGACATCACGGCGCGCAAGCAGGCGGAGCAGGCGCTGCACCTCTACGCCAACATCTTCGAGCACAGCGGCGAAGCCATCCTGGTCACTGACCGCGACAACAACATCGTCGCCATCAATCCCGCCTTCAGCCAGCTCACCGGCTACGCACTGGTCGACATCATCGGGCGCAACCCCCGCTTTCTGGCCTCCGGACGCACGCCGCCCGAGACCTATCAGATGCTCTGGGCCGCGCTGCGGGAAACCGGCTACTGGCAGGGCGAACTGTGGGATCGTCACAAGGACGGCGAGATCTATCCGAAGTGGGCCGCCATTTCCGTCATCCGTGACGCCAAGGGCGACATCACCCACTACATCGCCAGCTTCACCGACATCAGCGAACGCAAGGCCGCCGAGGAACGCATCCAGCACCTGGCCCACCATGACACCCTGACCGGCCTGTTCAACCGCTACAACCTGGAAAGCCGGCTCGACCAGGCCCTGCTCTCCGCCCGCCGCGATGGCGAAATGCTTGCCGTCATGTTCATCGACCTGGACCGTTTCAAGGTCATCAACGACACCCTCGGCCACCACATCGGCGACCTCCTGCTGAAAGAGGTTGCCCGTCGCCTGCAAGCCAGCGTGCGCGAGAGCGATATCGTCGCCCGCCAGGGTGGCGACGAGTTCGTCGTCGTCCTCACCGGCCTCGACGACGCCACCGACGCCGCCTCCGTCTCCGGCAAGATCCTGCATTCCCTCGCCCTGCCCTACGACATCGAAGAGCACCGCCTGCACACCAGCCCCTCCATCGGCATCACCATCTTCCCCGAGGACGGCAGCACGGCGGAAATGCTGATGAAGAATGCCGATACCGCCATGTACTTCGCCAAGGAACAGGGCCGCAACAACATCCAGTACTTCACCGCCGCGATGAATGCCACCGCCGGCGAACGCATGGAAATCGAGCGTGATTTGCGTACCGCCATTGCCGACCGGCAGTTCGAGTTGTTCTACCAGCCGCAGGTCCGCACCAGCGACAACCGGCCCTGCGGTGTCGAAGCCCTGATCCGCTGGCGCCATCCCGTACGCGGCCTGATTCCACCGCTGCGATTCATTCCCATCGCCGAGGAAACCGGGCTGATCGAAGCCATCGGGCAATGGGTGCTCGACGAAGCCTGTCGCCAGCGCGCGGCCTGGCGCCAGGACGGCATCGAACATCTGCGCATGGCGGTGAACCTCTCCGCCCACCAGTTGCGCGCCCCCGACCTGGTCGAGCGGGTTCGCACCGCCATCGCCACCCATGGCCTAAAGGAGGGCGACCTCGAACTCGAAATCACCGAATCCGTGGCGATGAGCGACCCCCAGCGTGCCATCGAAAAATTGCAGGCCCTGCGCGGCCTCGGCGTCACCCTCGCCATCGACGATTTCGGCACCGGCTATTCCTCGCTGGCCTATCTCAAGCGCCTGCCGATTCAGGTGCTGAAACTGGATCGGGAATTTGTCCGCGACATCGAGACCGACCCCAACGATGCCGCCATCAGCGCCGCCACTCTGGCGCTGGCCCACGGCCTCGGTCTCCAGGTGGTCGCCGAAGGCGTCGAGACCGTGGCCCAGCGCGATTTCCTGGCCGCTCATCACTGCGATGTACTGCAAGGCTACCTGTTCGGGAAACCGGAACCGGCTGCCGCCTGGACCGAAAGACTGAAAGAATCCACCGACTAAAATAGTCGGCGCTGGCGATACGGCGAAACATCTCCCGGCAGGGCTAGAATCGACCTACTCCGTTCCGCTTCGCGACCATGACCTTGCCACTACCCGATTGGCAGCAACAACTGGCTTCGCTGACAAAGATGCCGGACGGCTTTTGCGTGGTGGATGCACAAGGTCTGCTACTCGGCGCCAACGAGGCTTTCTGTACCCTCGCTGGCCGCACGCAGGAAGTCATGCTGGGCCGATCCTTCGCCGAACTCTCGCTGATCGACAGCACACCGGCGCTCATGGCAGAGGGCAACTACCGCGCCCGCTGGCAACGCCCGGATGGCAGCCGGATCAATGTCGAGATCAGCTCCCGACGCAACGGCAACGGCACCACCCTCTGCTGGGTCCACGACATCACCGACCTGATCACGGCCACTCAGGCCATGCGCCGCAGCCAGGCCTTCTTCGAGTTTCTCATCGAGGCCAACGCCCTCATCGCCCGCGCCGATGAAGCCGACGGCCTCTATCGCGACATCTGTGCGCTGGCCACCCGCCTCGACGAACGCATCGTCCTCGCCTGGGTAGGACTGCTCGACCCAGCGACGGGCAAGCTCGGCGTGGTCGCCCACGCCGGCCCCGCCAGCGGCTACATTGATGGCATTTTCGTCAGCATCGACCCCGACCTTCCCGAGGGGCGCGGTCCGGGTGGCCGGGCCATGCGCGAGAATCGACTGGTGGTCATCAATCATTTCGACCGGGACACCACGACCCAGCCCTGGCATGAACGAGCCCAACGGCACGGCATCACCGCGAATGCCTCGCTGCCTTTCTGTCGCGCCGGCAAGCCTATCGGCGCCCTCCTGCTCTACAGTAGCGAACCAGCCATCTTCGATCAGGAACTAGCACGCCTGCTGTCTGAATTGAGCACCACGCTCTCGCATGCCATCGACTACTTCGCCCAGCGCAACGTAGCGCGCCTGGCCGCCGAGGCGCTCAGGCAAAGCGAACGTCGCCACCGCCTGCTGGCCGACAACGTCCGCGACGTGATCTGGGTGCATGATCTCCAGACGCAACGCTTCACCTACGTCAGCCGTTCCGTCGAAAAGCTGCGCGGCTATACCGCCGCCGAAACCTTGCAACAGTCGATCCAGGATGCCCTCACCCCGGAATCCACCGCCCTGGTCGCCCGCCTGATCGAAGAGGATCTGAATGCCTGGGACCGGGGCGACTACAGCCCCCGCACCATCGAAGTCGAGCAACGCTGCAAGGATGGCGGCACGGTCTGGACCGAAATAGCGACGCAGATTGTCGAGGACGAGGAAACGGGTCATTTGCAGGTCTTCGGCGTCACCCGCGACATCTCGGGCCGCCGCGCCGCCGAACATCGCTTCCAGGAAGTCTGGGATCTGACGACCGAAGGCATTGCCATGATCGACGACAAGGGCATTCTGGTGCTGGTCAACAGGCGCTTCCACGATGTGCTCGGCTATCCAGAAGGCTATCTGGCCGGGCACACCATGCTCGAATTCCTGGCCCCGGAAGACAAGGCGCATTTCGGCGAACGCTTCCAGGAGATTGCCAGCGGCCGCCGCCGGGAAACGCGGGATGCCCGCTACACTTTGCTGCATCGCGATGGTCATCGCATCGTCGTCCTGCTCTCGGCAACGCATCGCTACGACGACAATGATCGCTACATCGGCTCGGTCGGCATGGTCACCGACATCTCGGCGCTGATGGCCACCGAGAACGAACTCCGAAAGAACCTTGCCCACCAGCAGGAACTCAACACGAAACTGGAGGAGGCCCACAACCAGTTGCTTCAGTCCGAAAAGATGGCCTCCATCGGCCAGCTTGCTGCCGGCGTCGCCCACGAACTCAACAATCCCATCGGCTTCGTCCATTCCAATCTCGGCACCCTGGACACCTATCTCCGGGACATCTTCGAGATTGCCGATGCCTACGAGGCGGCCGAAGCCGCCATGGGCGACTCCTGCCCCGCGCTCGACCATATCCGGGCGCTCAAGGAGCACAAGGATTACAGCTTCCTGCGCCAGGATATCGACCAGCTGATGGCGGAGTCCAAGGACGGCCTCCAGCGGGTGCGCAAGATCGTTCAGGATCTCAAGGATTTCTCCCGCGTCGGCGACACCCACTGGCAGTGGACCGATATTCATCAGGGCCTGGAATCCACGCTCAACATCGTCTGGAACGAACTCAAATACAAGAGCGCCGTCACCAAGCACTACGCCCAAGACCTGCCACAAATCTACTGCCTGCCTTCCCAGCTCAATCAGGTCTTCATGAACCTGCTGGTCAACGCCGCCCATGCCATCGAACCCGTCGAAGGCAAGCTCGGCGAGATCACCATCACCACCCGCCGTCTCAGTGAGGACGCCATCCAGATCGAGTTCCGCGATACCGGCAAAGGCATTCCCGAAGAAAACCTCAAACGCATTTTCGAGCCCTTCTTCACCACCAAGCCCGTCGGCAAGGGTACCGGCCTCGGCCTCTCCATTACCTGGGGCATCATCGGCCGCCACCAGGGCCACATCGATGTGCAAAGCACCGTAGGGGTCGGCACCACCTTCACCATCACCCTGCCGGTGCAGGGCGGTCAAGCGGACGCCATCACCGCTTCGGGTGATGCCGTGTCGCCAGCGCCGACTTTTCCATCATGATCAGCGCCGACGTCCCCACCCTGCTGCTGGTCATTGTCGTCGTCAGCTTCATCCTGGCCGCCACCGTCAGCTTCGCCTCCCTCGGTGAAGGCATGCGCAGCCTGCGTCTGTGGGCGCTGTCCATGCTGCTGCACGGCCTCGCCTATTTCATCCTGTCGCTGCGCGGCCACGCCCCCGACCTGGTGTCCATCGTCATCGGCAACACGCTGCTGACGGCCACCTTCTCCCTCTTTCTCTACACCGTCGCCGGCTTCCTGCAACGCCGCTATCCGTCCTGGCTGTACTGGGTGCCGGCGACCGCCGTCGCCGTGCTGTTCCTGATCTTCATCGACAACCAGCCTCTGCGCCTGATCCTCGCCGGCCTGATCTACGGCAGCCAGCAACTGCTCGTCATCCACGCCGCTTGGCCTCGCCCCGGCGAAAAGGGTAGTCGGGGCCACGCCCTGCTGATCCTGGCCCTGCTGATCGTCACCGTCGTCATGTATGCCCGCACCGTGGGGGTCGCTGCCGGTGTGATCCAGATACCGAGCCTGACCAGCCCGGGTGCAACGCAAACCATCACGTATGTGCTGGCCCTGATCGTCCCGCTGCTCAGCACGGTGGGCTTCGTCTTCATGGTCAAGGTGTCCGCCGACCGCCAGATCACCGAGGGCAAACGCCTGCTCGACACCCTCTTCGACAGCATCGAGGAAAGCATCGCCATGGTCCGCCGCGATGGCACCATTCTCGCCATCAACCGGATCGGCGCCGAGCGGCTGGGACGGACGCCGGAATCCCTCGTCGGCGGCGCCATGACCGAACTGGTTCCGGCGGCCATTGCCGAGCGCCGGATGCGGGTGATCGGCCGCGCGCTGGACAGCCATCATGCCGAACAGATCGAGGACGAACGACTGGGACGTCGTCTCCGCATCAATATCTATCCGGTACCAGGCAGCGAAGACACCGTGGTCATGCACGGCACCGACATCACCGACAGCCTGGCCGCCGAGCAGGCCCTGCGTCACAGCGAGGAGCGCTACCGGGCCCTGTTCGAGAACAGCCACACGGTGATGCTGATCATCGATCCGGACAGCTCCGCCATCGTCGACGCCAACACTGCCGCCAGCCGCTACTACGGCTGGTCGCCGCAAACCCTGCGCAGCATGCGCATCACCGACATCAACGTCCTCTCCAATGAGGAAGTCCGCGCCGAAATGACTAGAGCGAAGGCGGCCAAGCGGGACTATTTCCTGTTCCGTCACCGACTGGCCGATGGCGCCATTCGCGACGTCGAGGTATTCAGTGGTCCGATCCGGATCGCCGGGCGGCCCATGCTCTACTCCATCATCCATGACGTCTCCGAGCGCCAGCGCGGCATCCGTCGCACCCAGGCCCTGCTCGACATCGGCGCCGTCGATGGCCGTCTTGCGGAGCAGGAATTCCTGACACGGGGACTCGAACACGCGGAACGGCTCACCGACAGTGCCATCGGCTTCCTGCACTTCGTCAATGACGACCAGGAATCCATCGAACTGGCCGTCTGGACCGCTGGCGCCTTGCGCGGATGTACGGCCGCCCACGACACCCACTACCCGATCAGCAAGGCCGGTATCTGGGCCGACTGCTTCCGTCAGAAACGTCCGGTAGTCTTCAACGACTATCCGGGCTATCGGGATAAGCACGGTCTGCCAGAAGGCCACGCCCATCTCCAGCGCCTGATCAGCGTCCCGGTGATCGAGGATGGTCAGGTGCGCATGATGATCGGCGTCGGCAACAAGGACGGTGACTATCTGGACGCCGACATCGAAAGCGTGCAACTGATCGGTAACGACATCTGGCGCATCGTTCGCCACGACCGCGCCGAACGAGAGATCGCCATCAGCCTGGATCAGCAGCGCGAACTCAACGCCAAACTGGAGGAAGCCCACAACCAGTTGCTCCAGTCGGAAAAAATGGCCTCCATCGGCCAGCTCGCCGCTGGCGTCGCTCACGAGATCAACAATCCGGTGGGCTTCGTCACCTCCAACCTCGGCACCCTGGAAAGTTACCTGGATGACATCTTCGCCATCACCGATGCCTACGAGGCGGCAGAAGCCGCCGGAGGCCCGCTAGCAGAATTGAAGACGGCCGCCGAGCTGCGACAGGAAAAAGACTTCGATTACCTGAAGTCGGACATCCGTCAATTGATGGCCGAATCCAGGGATGGTCTCCAGCGCGTACGCAAGATCGTTCAGGATCTAAAGGATTTCTCCCGCGTCGGCGACACCCACTGGCAGTGGGCCGACATTCACCAAGGTATCGAATCCACCCTCAACGTGGTCTGGAACGAACTCAAATACAAGAGCACCGTCACCCGGCACTACGCCCCGGACCTGCCGCAGATCCACTGCCTGCCATCGCAACTCAACCAGGTCTTCATGAACCTTCTGGTCAATGCCGCCCACGCCATCGAACCCATCGACGGCAAGCTCGGCGAGATCACCATCACTACCCGCCGTCTCGGCGAGGACGCCATCCAGATCGAGTTCCGCGATACCGGCAAAGGCATTCCCGAGGAAAACCTCAAACGCATTTTCGAGCCCTTCTTCACCACCAAGCCCGTCGGCAAGGGCACCGGCCTTGGGCTCTCCATCGCCTGGGGCATCATCGGCAAGCACAAGGGCCACATTGACGTGACCAGTCAAGCCGGCAACGGCACCACCTTCACGCTCACCGTGCCCATCGACCCGTCGTCCGGGGAGAGCGCCCAACCTCAATCCATGATCCCGCCATGACGACATTCTCCGACAGCGCGCAGAACTTCCCGACCGGCACGCTCAAGGCTCTGCTTGATGCCCTCCCCGGCGGTGCTTGGCTGCATCAGGGAAATCGGCTGCTCCATACCAATCCGGCGCTCAGTCTGCTCACCGGACACAGCTCGGAGCACCTGCGCACCATCGCCTTCTGGGAATTGTTCATCCCCGAGGAGCAGCCGCTGATCCGGGAACGCGGCACGGCGCGCCTGCATGGCGAGCACCCTCCCAGCAGCTACGAAACTGCCATCGCCACCGCCAATGGCGTGCTCCTGTGGGTGGACATGATGACGACAGTGGTCATCATGGATGGCTTGCCCACGGTCCTTGCCACAATCACCGACATCAGCGCCCGACGCAATGCCGAAGCTGAACAGGAACGGCTCCACGCTTTGCTGACGCAGATTATCGACAGCGACCCGGTCCCCACGTTCGCCATCGACGACCAACACCGCATCACCCATTGGAATCGTGCCTGCGCATTGATCACCAAACGCGGCGCCGCCGACATGATCGGCACCAAGCACCATCAGCAGGTCTTCTATGAGCGGGAGCGGCCCACTATGGCCGACATCATCGTCACTGGCAGCGCCACTGACGATCTCGCGCTCTATTACAGGGAGAAACGCCTCACCCGCTCCCACGTCGTTGCCGAAGCCTTCGAGGCCGAAGACTATTTCCCCAACCTGGGTGACGGCGGCTGCTGGCTGTACTTCACCGCAGCACCGATCAAGGACGCGAAGGGCCGGGTGATCGGCGCCATCGAAACCCTCCAGGATGTGACGGAACGCCACCAGGCGGAAAACGCGTTGCTGGAGCACCAGAAGCAACTGGAAAGCATGGTCGCGCAACGGGGCCAGCAGCTGGCCGATGCCCAGGCGCAACTCATGCAAGCCGAGAAGCTGGCCTCCATTGGTCAGCTCGCTGCTGGCGTCGCCCATGAAATCAACAACCCCATCGGCTTCGTCAACTCCAACCTCAGCAGCCTGCAAGGCTATGTCGCCACTCTGCTCACCCT
>JAVBXY010000010.1 GCA_030824275.1 Rhodocyclaceae bacterium
CAGGACCGTGAAACGAGACCGCGCCAATGATATTGCACTTCACCGTGCGAGAAAGTAGGTCAACGCCAGACTCCCCATTGAAAACCCCCGCTCAGTCTCTGAGCGGGGGTTTTTGCTTTGCAGGTCCGCTTGGATACTTGTTTCCGAAAACTGGAAACTGGAAAGCAAAAAGCCGGACATCGTTAGATGTCCGGCTTTTATTTGGTGCGCCCGGAGAGATTCGAACTCCCTACCCCTTGGTTCGTAGCCAAGTACTCTATCCAGATGAGCTACGGGCGCTTAAGAGGGCATGATTATACCCAAGAATCGCCAGCTGGCAAGCATCCAGAAGTCTATTTTCTTTGTGCGGCACGGATGCGATTGGCCATCGCTCTCACTTGTTCCGCAGAAAGTTCTTCGCGTCCCTTGTCCTTGAACAGCAACCACAAAAGCCCACCGTTGATGATTGCTAGTGCTACCTCGATATAGAGGATGGGTGTGACGATCTGGCGGTGAGAATTGTCACTGAGAACAAAATAGAAACCCTCGAAGGTCGGAAGCGCCGCCTTGGTAATGGCGGAAAAGTTTTCGAAGGGCGGAAACAAGAGCATCAGGATCAGGTTCAGCGCTACCAGACCAAGCACTACTCTCTGATTGCGGTTGCCCCCAGGAACGGAAAGCTTCCTGGCCGGCGGCGTGCGAAACAGCAACCAGGCAATGGCGCCATTGATGAGTACGACGATAGCCTCGAGGGCGAGAAAATTGGTATTAATAACCCGATTCACAGCATTGCCGAAAACGAAATAGAAGCCGTCGAAGGTCGGAATGTTGCCGTGACTAAGCGACAAGTAGTCATAGGGCGGGAAGAGAAGGACAAGCACCATGTTCAGGGCTGTGATGCTCAACGCGATCAATTGGGCTCGGTTCATTGCCTAGGGTCGTAACTGATGTCACACAAGGGTAAAGGACAACCGCTTCCTGTGCAACGGTTGGGGGCGGTCCTGCGTAGACGGTACACTGGCAAATGGACAAGAAGGGGCACGAACCAATGGTCAATAAGCTACTAGGCGTGATTCTCGGAATGGCGACTCTCGCTGCATCCGCTCAGGAAATAACATTGCGCCACGATATGGATGGCAAGGCGCTGGATGCACTGGCTACACTCACCTTGCGCTTTAACGATGGCCTGAAAGGGAAAGGCAAGATCGTGCTGCAAGACGCACGTTCCGTCGAAGAAAAGAAAGTGCTTCCGCACCTCGCCATTCTCGATCCTGACGACAGCATTGATTTCTTTGGAACGCGTCCGCGTTTTCGGCCTCTGCACGAAGTATTGCGTGAGAGCGGAGCCAAGGTCGACCTTTCCCGGCTCTACCCGCAGATTCTCGATGCAGTGGATGACGCCAATGGTCGACCGCAGGCGCTGCCGATAGGCATGGCGGTGCCCGCGCTGTTCATCAATCGGGCGATGTTCATCAAAGCGGGGGTCAATCCGGATCAGAAGCCCGAAACCTGGTGGGCCCTGCAAAAGACGGCCGGGGATCTGTTCGACAAACAAATCGCCTGCCCCCTGACCAGCTCACGCTTCGCTTGGGTGCATATGGAAAACATTGCATCCCAGCACGGCGAGCCAGCGCTGATTGCCGCCAAGCAAGGGGGCAGGGTTGCCGTCAATAATCTCGTCAACGTCAAACATCTGGCGCTACTGGCCAGTTGGCAAAAGAGCCGCTATTTCCACTACTCGGGGCCAGGGCGGGAAGGCAACCGCCGCTTCCTGGAAGGAGAGTGCGCCATGCTCACCGGGGCATCCTCGCTCTACGCCGACGCGCGTCGTACAGGAATGGATGTCGCCGTGATGGCCTTGCCCCATTACGATGACGTACGTGGTGCGCGTCCGCTGGATGTGCTCCCCGACGGCGCGTCGCTTTGGGTCTTGGCGGGTCACAAGAAAGCCGAATATGCCTTGGCCGCACGCTATGTCGCGTTCCTGATGCATGCGGATGTGCAGAAGGAATGGGTGCGGGCGACCAGCTATCTCCCCATGACCCAGGCTGCCGTCGATGCGCTGCGCGAGGACGGTGTCTTTCCCGCGCCAATGCTGGATGCTGCCCAGAAGCGTCTATCGGTGAGCCGCAAGGACAGCACCCGCGTGCGTCATGGCCCGATCCGGGATCGCCTGCATGAGTTTGCCGGCGAGGAAGTGAATTTCGTGTGGACCTCGGGCCGGGCCGCGAAAGAAGCCCTCGACAATACCGTTCGTCGGGTTAACGAACCCGCTACCGCCGGCAAGCGGTGAGTCTGCCGCGCATCATTGCCCACCGCTGCGGCGGTGCGCTGGCGCCGGAAAATACCCTGGCCGGGCTGCTCATCGCGGCGCGCATCGGCTGCCGTGGCGTCGAATTCGACGTGATGCTCACGGCCGATGGCGTGCCGGTCTTGATGCATGATGAAACATTGGCGCGCACGACGGATCGACAAGGGCGTCTGGCGGTTCTGTCCCTCGCCGAGCTGTCGAATGTCAATGCGGGGTGCCGTCATCATCCCGCGTTTGCCGTCTCGCCAGTGCCGACTTTTCAGTCGGCCTTGGCATTGTGTGCGGACCTCGGGCTGTGGGCCAACGTGGAGATCAAGCCGGCCAGCGGACACGAAGCCGCCACCGGGCGCATCGTCGCCGAACAGCTCGCCGCGTCGCCCATGGCCGGCGCCGCGATGCTGTCATCGTTTTCGCCTGTCGCACTGGCTGCTGCCGTCAGTGCACAACCCGCCTTGCCCCGCGCGTTGCTGGTGGAGCATGTGCCCGCCAACTGGAGCGAGGCGGTGCGCCAGGCCGGGGCCACGGCAATCCATTGCGCCGCCCGCCACTTGTCGCCGGAAACCGCCGCCGCCATTGCCTGCACTGGCCTGCGCCTGGCCTGCTACACCGTGAACCGTTGCGAAGAGGCGGACGCCCTGTTCTCCACCGGCGTTTCGGCCCTCTTCACCGACCGCCCCGACCTCTGGCTGCCGGCGGAAATGTAGGCCGCTTCGCGTAAAATCCGCGTTTTACGTCGTCGCCTGCGTTGCCACCATGAAAAGCTCCGAAATCCGCCAGAAGTTCCTCGACTTTTTCGCCTCCAAAGGTCATCAGATCGTCGCCTCCAGCTCGCTGGTGCCCCATGAGGACCCGACCCTGCTGTTCACCAACGCGGGGATGAATCAGTTCAAGGACGTCTTCCTCGGCTTCGATAAGCGCAGCTACAGCCGCGCCACCACCTCGCAGAAATGTGTGCGTGCCGGCGGCAAGCACAACGACCTGGAAAACGTTGGCTATACCGCGCGCCATCACACCTTCTTCGAAATGTTGGGCAACTTCAGCTTTGGCGACTACTTCAAGCGCGATGCCATCACCTACGCCTGGGAACTGCTGACCGATGTCTTCAAGCTGCCCAAGGACAAGCTGTGGGTGACCGTGTATGCCGAAGACGACGAGGCTTACGACATCTGGACCAAGGAAATCGGCGTACCCGCCGAGCGTGTGATCCGCATCGGCGACAACAAGGGCGCCCGCTACGCCTCCGACAACTTCTGGATGATGGGCGACACCGGCCCCTGCGGCCCCTGTACCGAAATTTTCTACGACCATGGCGCGCACATCTGGGGTGGCCCGCCCGGATCGCCCGAGGAAGACGGAGACCGCTACATCGAGATCTGGAACAACGTCTTTATGCAGTTCAACCGCGACGAGGCCGGCGTGATGCACCCGCTGCCAAAGCCCTCGGTGGATACCGGCATGGGCCTGGAGCGCATCTCGGCCGTGTTGCAGCACGTGCATGCCAACTACGAGATCGATCTGTTCCAGACGCTGATCAAGGCCGCTGCCCGCGAGACCAGCGATGCGGACATGAACTCGCCCTCGCTCAAGGTGCTGGCCGATCATATCCGCGCCTGTTCCTTCCTCATCGCCGACGGCGTCATTCCCGGCAACGAAGGCCGCGGTTATGTCCTGCGCCGCATCATTCGCCGTGCCATCCGCCATGGTTACAAGCTCGGTGCCCGCACTGCCTTCTTCCACAAGATGGTGCCGGACCTGGTGGCCGAAATGGGCACCGCCTATCCCGAACTGGCCTCTGGCCAGGTGCGCGTGATGGACGTGTTGAAGCAGGAAGAAGATCGCTTCTTCGCCACCATCGAGCACGGCATGGCGATTCTGGAGGCCGAGCTAGCCACGATGGACAAAGGCGGCGTCACGGTTTTTAACGGCGAGACGGCCTTCAAGCTCCACGACACCTACGGTTTCCCACTCGATCTCACTGCCGACATCTGCCGCGAGCGCCAGATGACGGTGGACTCTGCCGCCTTCGATGCGGCGATGGCACGCCAGAAGGAACAGGCCCGAGCCGCCGGCAAATTCAAGATGGCCGCCAATCTGGAGTACGAGGGCCCGGCCACCACCTTCCATGGTTACGACGCGCTGGAGCACAAAGGCAATGTGCTGGCCCTGTACAAGGAGGGCGCACCGGTGAATGAACTGGTCGAGGGTGAGATGGGTGTGGTCGTTCTCGACGACACGCCGTTCTATGCCGAGTCCGGCGGCCAGGTCGGCGACCGGGGCGAGCTGCGTTCCGCTCACGGCATCTTCGCGGTCGAAGACACACAAAAAATCCAGGCCAGCGTGTTCGGTCACCACGGCGTCGTCAGCACCGGCAAGCTCACCGTCGGCAATGGCGTCAATGCCCGTGTCGATGCGGCCGCCCGCCTACGCACCATGCGCCATCACTCGGCCACCCACCTGATGCACAAGGCTTTGCGTGACGTGCTCGGCGCCCATGTGCAGCAGAAGGGCTCGCAAGTGGATCCGGACAAGACCCGTTTCGACTTCGCCCATACCCAACCGGTGACGGCGGAGGAGATCACCCGCATCGAGCAGATCGTCAACGGCGAGATCATCGCCAATGCCGCCACCGACGCCAGCGTCATGGCGCTGGACGATGCACAGAAGACTGGCGCGATGATGCTGTTCGGCGAGAAGTATGGCGACGAGGTGCGCGTGCTCAGCATCGGTAGCTCGAAGGAACTTTGTGGCGGCACCCACGTTGGTCGCACGGGCGATATCGGCCTGTTCAAGATTGCCGCCGAGTCCGGCGTCGCTGCCGGTGTGCGGCGTATCGAGGCCGTCTGCGGCGATGTCGCCGTGGCGCAGATGCAAGAGCAGGCCGCCTTGCTCGATGCCGTTGCTGCCCAGCTCAAGTCGCTACCGCAGGACGCCGCAGCGCGCGTCACTCAGCTCATGGACGGCATGAAGACGCTGGAGAAGGAATTGGCCCGACTCAAGTCCAAGCTGGCGGCCTCGCAAGGCGATGACATCGTCGCGCAGGCGGTGGACGTCAAGGGCACCAAGGTCCTCGCGGCCAAGATGGAAGGCGCGGATGCGACAGCCTTGCGCGAGACCATGGACAAGCTGAAAGACAAACTCAAATCTGCGGTGATCCTGCTGGCGGCCGTCAATGACGGCAAGGTCAGCCTGATCGCCGGCATCACCGCCGATCTCACGGCCAAGGCCAAAGCCGGCGAACTGGTGAATTTCGTCGCCCAGCAAGTGGGCGGCAAGGGCGGTGGTCGTCCCGACATGGCGCAGGCCGGTGGTACGGATGCGGCTGCGTTGCCGGCGGCCTTGGCATCGGTGGCGGGTTGGGCGGAACAGAAGCTGTGAAGCGCGCTCTTGTATTGATTGCCGGTGCGGCGATTTCGATGTCTGCCTTCGCGCAGCCCCTGGATCGCACGCCGATCGAAGCGCGCACCAGCAGTGGCGAGAAGGTGCTTCTGCACCCCAATGGCCGCTGGGAGTTTCTCGACGCGGCCAAGGCGGCGGAAGCCAAAAAGACTGCCGATCAGTTTCCCGAGAACAAGGTTCGGCCCATCGAGGCGCAAGGCGGATGGTTCGGCATCGGTCGGGTGGTGATGCCGGGCGATCCCGATTACAACCGTGGCAGTCTGAATCCGAAGACGCGCTGAGCGTGCAAGGCGCTCACGCGCTTTGGCTGTACCCGCGTTTCAGGCGTTCTCTTTACCGATGTTGTTGGCCCAGGCGAGCGCTTGGGCGACGCTGAGGTTGATGGCCGTGGCATCGAGTCCGGCAAGCTGGGTCGTCAGATCGGCACAGGCGGGGCCATCGCCGGCCTCCAGGGCTTCGGTCAGGCGCAGCATCAATCCAAGCTCGCCACTTCGCGCTTCCAGCGCTTCGCGTACCGGAAGGGAAAGATCAATGCCGCGCAGAATTTCCTCGAAGGACACGCCCATCAGCGTCGGCATCAGCGACATGATGCCGGTCATGAAGGCGTGATCCTCGAACTCCACACGCCCCGGTTTCATTTTTCCCGCCAGGAGTTCCATCAGCCGGCCCCGCGATGCCGCAAGTTGTAGCAAGGGACTGACGGCCTGACCGCCGGCCGGGTTGGTGTAGAGCAGCAGTTGCAGCCAGCGCTGCAACTGGCGGCGACCGAGTATGGTCAGCGCATGGCGGATCGAGGTGACGCGGGTACGCAGGCCGGTGGCGGCCGAGTTGGTCAGACGCATCAGGTTCATGGTCAGCCCCGGCTCGGCCTTGAGGACGCCTTCGAGCTGGTTGGTTTCCGCATCCTCCAGCACCAGACCGAGCAGGCGCATCAGCGAGAGCTGTGAGTGGCCGAGCTTCTTGCCGGCGATGATGGCCGGCTTGGCGAAGTAGTAGCCCTGGAAGTAGGTATAGCCAAGCTGCATGCAGGTGTCGGCCTGCTCGCGAGAGTCGACCTTTTCCGCGAGGAGCTTGAGCAGGGGCCACTTCTTCAGTTCGTTGGTGGTGGCGATGAGGCCGGCGGCATCCAGCGGCGGCAGGTCCACCTTGACGATCTCGACCAGGTCGAGCAGGGGCTTGAACTTATCGGCGTAATTGACGAAGTCGTCCAGCGCCAGGGTATAGCCATGGGCCTTGAGCGCCTTGCAGCGTTCGACGATCTCGGGTGTGACCTCGACGTCTTCCAGCACTTCCAGCACGATCTTGTCCGCCGGCAAGGCTTCTAGCAGATCCGAGAGCAGCAGGGTGGTGTCGCAGTTGATGAAACCCTTGTACGGCCCCAGCGCCTGCTCGACACCCAGGTCGGCGAAGGCGTGGAGGATCACGCTGGCGGTGGCGGCGAGATCGTCCTGAACATCGGCCGAGTTTTTCTGCCGGCCGCTGCGGAACAGCAGTTCGTAGGCGAAAAGCTCCTGGTTGCGGCCGAGGATCGGCTGCCGCCCGATGAATATCTCTTCGCTGGCAGCCTTGTCGGAATCAGCCATCAGAAGTTGATCTGGATGCTGGGCCAGGCGGCGGTGAGCGCCGCCCGGAATTCGGCCTGGATGCGGCGCAGGGCATCCTGCGTATCCGCCTCGAAACGCAGGACGACGACCGGCGTGGTGTTCGAGGCGCGGACGAGGCCGAAGCCGTCGGCATATTCGGCGCGCACACCGTCGATGGTGTTGAGTTCGCGGGCGCCGGGAAACGGCTTGCCGGACTGCGCGTTCTTCTGCAACTTGGCGACCAGGGCGTGCGGTTCGCCTTCATTCATCTTGATGTTCAGTTCCGGTGTCGACAGGGCATTGGGCAGATTCTTCAAGGGCCAGTTGGCATCCTTCCAGCGCGAGACGATTTCGAGCAGGCGGGCGCCGGCATACAGACCGTCGTCGAAGCCGTACCAGCGCTCCTTGAAGAACATGTGGCCGCTCATCTCGCCAGCCAGCGGTGCACCGGTTTCCTTGAGCTTGGTCTTGATCAGCGCATGGCCGGTGTTCCACATCAGCGGCTTGCCACCCTGGAAACGGACCGACTCGGCGACCCAGCGCGAGCACTTCACGTCATAGATGATCTGCCCGCCGGGCACGCGCGTCAGCACGTCGGCAGCGAACAGCATCAACTGGCGATCCGGGTAGATGATCTCGCCGTCCTTGGTGACGACGCCGAGGCGGTCGCCATCGCCGTCGAAGGCCAGGCCCAGTTCGGCGTCGGTCTCGCGCAGGGCGCGTTGCACGTCGACGAGGTTTTCCGGCTTCGACGGGTCCGGGTGGTGGTTGGGGAAATTGCCATCCACTTCGCAAAAGAGTTCGACAACCTCGCAACCCATGCGGCGGAACAGTTCCGGCGCGATGGCGCCGGCCACGCCGTTGCCGCAATCGATGACGATCTTCATCGGTCGGCTGAGCTTGACGTCGCCGACGATGCGATCCAGGTAGGCCTTGCGCACGTCAGCATGACGGACTACGCCGTGGCCTTCGAGAAAGTCGGCGCTGGTGATACGGCGACGCAGCTGCTGGATCATCTCGCCATAGAGCGTCTGGCCGCCGAGCACCATCTTGAGGCCGTTGTATTCGGGCGGATTGTGGCTGCCGGTGACGGAGACGCAGCTGTCGGTGCCCAGCTCGTGGGCGGCGAAATAGGTCAGCGGAGTCGGCACGCGGCCGATGTCGATGACATCCACTCCTGAATGGGTGATACCGTTGGCCAGTGCGGCGGAAAGTTCGGGGCCGGAGAGCCGGCCATCGCGACCGACGGCGATGGCCTTGATGCCGCGCTCGCGGGCTTCGCTGCCAAGGGCCTGGCCGATCAGATTTACAGTGTCCGCCGTCAGCGTGGTGCGGACGATGCCACGGATGTCATAAGCCTTGAAGATTTCGGGAGCGGGAATCTGCATGGTCGGCGGGCGAGGTTGATGGATCGGTCCGGCGATTATCTCACGCCGGCGCGGGTGGGGCATGACAGGCGAAATGAGCCAGCAGGCGCTGCGGCATCCAGTCGAGCCGCCCCGGCAGGGCGCCATGAACGAAGCCGACATGGCCGCCGTGGCGCAGTATCTCCAGCCTTACCGATGGACCCGCATGATCCAGCGCGGGCAAGGCGCGGAGTGGAAGAAACGGGTCGTTGGCGGCATGCAGCAACAGCGTCGGCAGACGAATCTTTCCGAGCAGTGGCCCGGCACTGCTTTGTGCGTAGTAATCGTCGACATCGCGGAAGCCATGCAGCGGCGCCGTGGCGGCATCGTCGAAATCGCCCAGTGTGCGGGCACGGGCGACGCGCTCGATGTCGATCAGGCCTGGGAAGCGACGGTTCTTTTCCCTCGCCGCCGGGATCAGCGTGCGCAGGAAGTGGTGGGCGTAGAGGCGGTTGACGCCGGTAGCAAGTTCCCGGTTGGCGGCGGCCAGGTCGAGGGGTGCGCTGACGGCCGCTGCGGCGTCGATCACCGATGCCGCCGAGTCGCCCTGCTCCGCCAGCCATTTGAGCAGGGCGTTGCCGCCCAGTGACACGCCAGCGGCAAACAGGTTCGGCCGATGCTGTTTACGCAGACGGCGCAAGACCCAGTCGATCTCCGCCGAGTCGCCGGAGTGGTAGGCGCGGGCCAGCCGGTTGGGTTCTCCCGAGCAGCCGCGAAAATGCACCACCACGCCATGCCAGCCCTGCGCTGCGACGTGATGCATCAGACGACGGGCGTAGTGACTGCGGGAGCTGCCTTCGAGGCCATGGAACAGGACGACACAGGGCGCATCGGGGTTGCCGGGGGCGCCGTCGATCCAGTCGAGGTCGATGAAGTCGCCATCCGGCGTGTCCCAGCGTTCGCGGCGGTAGCGCGGCAGTGGGCCACGGATCAGCAGGGGCCAGAGGGTTTGCGCATGGCCACCGGGCAGCCAGCGGGGCGACCGGTAGCGGGTCAATGCAGGGTTTTCGGTGCGTCGC
This sequence comes from Rhodocyclaceae bacterium, assembly GCA_030824275.1. Classification (GTDB taxonomy): domain Bacteria; phylum Pseudomonadota; class Gammaproteobacteria; order Burkholderiales; family Rhodocyclaceae; genus JAVBXY01. Next base: position 9,695 of record JAVBXY010000010.1, read on the forward strand.
CGATGCTGCCCGGCGGTACCGCCGAGGCATGGTGGGCGACCATCCGCCAGCCGAGGGCGCCGCGCACATAGACGTTGGTGGCGGCGACCGGCGCGCGCAGATTTTCGTCGTCGCGACTGCCGATGTGTTCGAGTACGGTGATGACCACGGCGAAGGGCGTGCTGACCGTGGTTTGCTGGGCGACGCGGACAGTGAGCCGGGCGCCGTTGGCGAACATGTGGCGCCAGGCTTCGCGGATCAATGCGTAGCCGACCAGGCGCGGACCGCCCGGATGGACGCAGACGACGTCTTCATCTTCCGCCCAGACGGACATCATCGCCTCCAGATCGCTGCGTTCCAGCGCGTCGTAGAAGGCGGCTTCGACATCCTGCGGACTGGCAAAGATTCTCGGCGGCGACATGGTCAGTGCGTCATGGTTTCAAACACGTCCTGCGGGGCGATTCCGTTCAGGCAGTCGAGATGTCCGAGGGGGCATTCGCGCTTGAAGCAGGGGCTGCACGACAGCTTGCGGCTGAGTATTTTCGCACTCGGCGACAGGGGCGGCGTATAGGTCGGCGACGAGGAACCGTAGAGCGCCGTCAGCGGCCGGTCAAGCGCAGCGGCGACGTGCATCAGGCCGGAGTCGTTGCTCACCACATGGCGGGCCGAGGCGATCAGGTCCACCACCTGTTCCAGCGAGGTGTGACCGCAGAGATTGAGGGCGGCGCCACCGGACAGGCGGGCGATTTCATCGCCGACAGCCGCATCTTTTGCCGAGCCGACCAGCCACACCGCCGTACCGTCAGCGCCGACTTTTTCGGCCAGCGCGGCGAAGTGTTGTATCGGCCAGCGTTTGGCCGGACCGTATTCGGCGCCAGGGCAGAAGATCACCGGAGCAATGTCGAGCGGCAGTTGCAGGGCCTCGCGGGCGGCCCGTTGTAGTGCCGGCGTCGAGGCCAGTTGCGGCCGGGGCAGCGGATCGGGTAGGGGGCCGGCGAGGGCGGCGTAGCGCTGGACGAGTTGCGGATGGGCCGTGGTGTCGAGCCGATGGCGCTCGTTGAGCAGCAGGTAACGCGCTTCGCCTTGATAGCCGATGCGACGCCGAATGCCGGCGAAGAAGGGCACGAGGGCCGACTTCCAGGAATTCGGCAGTACGTAGGCGGTTTGAAAGTCGGCTTTGGCGAGACGGCGGCCGAGGCTACGCCGGGCGCCGAGATTGAATTCGCCATGACCGAAGGGATTGCTGATGACGGCGTCGACTTCCGCCATGCGTGAAAGCAGGGGCGCCGACCAGTCGGGCGCCAGCACGTCGATACGCGCCGCCGGCTGCTGGCGCTTGAGCAGCGTCAGCAGCGGCTGGGCGAGGATCGTGTCGCCGATCCAGGAGGGAGCGACGACCAGTATCTTCAACTCAGTGATGACCCTTGGGGCGCTCACCGGTGAAGCGATACGTCGTGCCGCAGTAGGGGCAGGCGGCGGTGTCGTGCTTCAGCACGTCGAGGAAGACGCGGGGATGCCGCGCCCACAGCGGCGCGCCGGGCCGGGGGCAGGCCAGCGGCAGGTCGTGGGCGGTGACGGCGACTTCCTTGGTGGTTTCATCGATCTGGGACATGGCGGGCCTCAAACTGCGGTGAGCCAGTCGGCGTGGCCCGGCACCTTGCCGTTGACCACGTCGAAGAACAGGCTCTGAAGTTGTTGCGTGACCGGGCCGCGACTGCCGATACCAATCTGGCGACCGTCGAGTTCGCGGATCGGCGTCACTTCGGCGGCGGTGCCGGTGAAGAAGGCTTCGTCGGCGATGTAGATATCGTCGCGGGTCAGGCGGCGCGAGCGGACTTCGAGGCCGAGATCCTTGGCCAGCGCCAGCACCGAGGCGCGGGTGATGCCGGTCAGGGCGGCGGCGATTTCCGGTTCGTAGATCACGCCGTCCTTGACGATGAAGAGGTTCTCGCCAGCGCCTTCGGCAACGAAGCCCTGGGTGTCGAGCAGCAAGGCTTCGTCATAGCCCTCGTTGGTCGCTTCCATATTGGCCAGGATGGAGTTGGCGTAGGTGGCGGCCACCTTGGCGCGCGGCATGATCGAATTGACGTGGGCGCGGGAAAAGCTGGAGGTCTTGACGCGGATACCCTTCTCCAGACCTTCTTCACCCAGGTAGGCGCCCCAGGGCCAGGCGGCGATGGCGACGTGCACTTGCGCACCCTTGGGCGAGACGCCCATCTTCTCGGAACCGTAGAAGGCGATCGGGCGCAGATAGCAGGATTCGAGCTGGTTGGCACGCACCACTTCGCGCTGCGCGTCCATCACCTCTTCCTTGCCGAACGGAATTTTCATCATGTAGATGTGCGCCGAATTGAACAGGCGATCCGTGTGCTCCTTGAGGCGGAAGATGGACGTGCCGGAGACGGTCTTGTAGGCGCGGACGCCCTCGAACACCGACAGGCCGTAGTGCAGCGAGTGGGTCAGCACGTGGGTGGTGGCATCGCGCCAGGGCACGAGCTTGCCGTCGTACCAGATGAAGCCGTCACGGTCGGCCATGGACATGGTGGGTCTCCAGCATTGCGTTGAGGAAAGTGGCGATTTTAGCAGGGGCGCTAAAATAGAGTCATGGATCGCATCTGGAAACCGAATGTCACCGTGGCCGCGCTGATCGAGCGCGATGGACAATTCCTGTTGGTGGAGGAAGAGACCGAGAGCGGCCTGCGCTTCAACCAGCCCGCCGGCCATCTGGACGAGGGCGAATCGCTGGTCACTGCCTGCGCCCGCGAGGCGCTGGAGGAAACCGGCTGGCACTTCCAGCCGCGCAGCCTCGTCGGCGTCTATCAATGGCGGCGTCCGCAGGGGGACATTACCTACCTGCGCTTCGCCTTTGCCGGCGATCTCGGCGAGCATGAAGTTGATCGCAAACTGGACGAGGGCATTGTGCGTGCCGTGTGGATGACACCGGCCGAGATCGCCGCCACCCGCGAACGGCATCGGAGCCCCCTGATCCTCCAGTGCGTCGAGGACTGGCTGGCCGGGCGACGCTATCCGCTCGACCTGATCCGGCATTACGATTGACCGGTGTGCTGACATGCGCCGGACGATTCTCTTTCTCTTGATCCTGTGCGGTGCCGCGCAGGCCGACGAACAGGTTCCGGTTTGCTACAACTTCGGCTGTACCGCAGAGCAGACGGTGGCGTTTTCCGAGTCGCGATTGATCTGGGCCGAGGAAATGCTCGCCGCCGCCGACTCGGCGGAACGCGAGCGCATGTTGTTGTCGCTGGTGGTGGGGCGCCTCTATGGCTGGGCCGGTCAGCAAAGTCCCGTTAGCGCGGACCGGGCCGGCAACTATGAGGATGGCGGCGTCAATGGCGGCATGGATTGCATCGACCACTCGACCACCACCACGCTTTTCCTGCGTCTGCTGGAAAAGCGTGAGGCGCTGCATTTTCATCGTGTGCTGGAGCCGGTACAGCGGGGCTTGATGTTCCAGCACCTCTCCGCGCAGATTGAAGAAGTTGCCCCGGAACTGATGAATGCGGAGACTGAGCTGGTCCGGCGCTATGCCGTCGATAGCTGGTATGTGGATAACGGCAAGCCGACGCCGGTGATGCCGCTTGAATTATGGAAGGAAGGCAGTGATCCCATCTAAGGGCAAAGTGGTCGTCGGACTTTCCGGCGGCGTGGATTCGGCCGTCTCGGCATTGCTGCTGAAGCGGGCCGGCTACGAAGTGATCGGCCTCTTCATGAAGAACTGGGAGGACGACGACAACGAAGAGTACTGCTCCTCGCGGCAGGATTTGGTCGACGCGGCCTCGGTGGCCGATGTGATCGGCATCGACTTCGAGGCGGTCAACTTCGCCACCGAATACAAGGACCGGGTGTTCGCCGAGTTCCTGCGCGAATACCAGGCGGGCCGCACGCCCAATCCGGATGTGCTGTGCAATTCCGAGATCAAGTTCAAGGCCTTCCTCGATCACGCCATGCAGTTGGGCGCGGAGAAGATCGCCACCGGCCATTACGCCCAGGTGCGCGAGTTCATGGGGGAGTGGCAGTTGCTGCGCGGCGAGGACGGCACCAAGGATCAGAGTTACTTCCTGCACCGGCTCAATCAGGCGCAGTTGTCCAAAACCCTTTTCCCCATCGGCCATCTCTACAAGCGTGAAGTACGCAAGATCGCCGAGGAAGCCGGTCTGCCCAACCATGCGCGCAAGGATTCGACAGGCATCTGCTTCATCGGCGAGCGACCCTTCCGTGAATTCCTCTCGAAGTATCTGCCCAAGCAGCCCGGCGAGATTCGCCTCTTCGGCACGGACCGGGTGATCGGTCGTCACGAGGGCATGATGTATTACACGCTGGGCCAGCGCGAGGGCCTGGGCATCGGCGGCGTCAAGGGCGCGCCGGAGGAACCCTGGTTCGTCGCTGCCAAGGATCTGGAGAAGAACATCCTCTACGTCGTTCAGGGCCACGAGCATCCCGCCTTGCTGTCGGAAGCGCTTGAGGCTACTGATCTTTCCTGGGTTTCCGGGCGGGCACCGCACACCCACTGGGTTTATGCGGCCAAGACCCGCTATCGCCAGCCGGATGCCGCCTGTCAGGTTGAGCGTATTTCCAAAGAAACATGCGCGGTCGAATTTGCTGCGCCGCAATGGGCGGTGACGCCCGGACAGTCCGTCGTGCTCTACGAATCGCGGGTGTGCCTGGGTGGTGGCGTCATCACAAAAAGCCTGGCCCGAATTGCATAAAGTCCTTGCACTAGCCCGCAGAAAGGGGGTTAGAATGTTTTTCGGGCGGGATGCCCGCAAATTTCTGGAGGATTATTCGAATGAACAAAGCTGAACTGATTGAAATCGCCGCCAAGGAAGCCGACATCAGCAAGGCCGCTGCCGGCAAGGCTCTGGACGGTATTATCGCTGCTGTTGTCAAGGCGGTTTCCAAAGGGGACACCGTTACTCTCGTAGGCTTCGGCACCTTCAAGTCGGCCAAGCGTGCAGCGCGCACTGGCAAGAACCCGAAGACCGGCGACACCATCAAGATTCCCGCCACCACCGTGCCGAAGTTCAGCGCCGGTACCGGCTTCAAGACCGCCGTCGCAGGCAAGAAGGCCGCCAAGAAGTAATTCTTCTTCGTACGTCTGCACGGGCCCGCGCCACTATCGCGGGCCCGTTGTTTTTTGTGGGAGAAAAATCATGATCACCATCCAGCATCAGGAACACATGGTCGAGTTCGCTGTCTTCGGTGAATTCACTCTGGCCGATTTCAAGGAGTTCGAAGAGATCGTGCTTTACAAGACCCAGTTCTCCGGCCCGGTGAATCTGTTCGTCGATCTTCGCCAGATGGCCGACTTCACGGTCGACGTGGTGTGGGAGGAAATCCGCTTCTCTCGCGAGCACGACGGCGACTTCAGTCGTATCGCGGTGCTGACCGACAATCAGTGGGTGGCATGGAGCGCCTGGCTCTCGCAGTTGTTCTCCAGTTCCGACGTGCGCGTGTTCGAGGACGAAGCCGGCGCTCGTGCCTGGCTGGTGGAAGTCGACGAATGAGTGCCCTGCTCGTCGATGCGAAAGCACTCGCCGCACATCCCGAGTGGCGGGTTTTCGATTGTCGACATGATCTGAAGAATACGGAGTACGGTCGGCAGGCCTATGCGCGCGGCCATATTCCAGGTGCATTGCATCTGCATCTCGACGATGACTTGTCGGGGGTAAAGACGGGCAGCAATGGGCGTCATCCGCTGCCCGACGCCGATGCGCTCGCCAGCAAGCTGTCGGCATACGGTGTCGATAGCGATACCCAGGTGGTGGCTTACGACAACGAGGGCGGCATTTTCGCGACACGTCTGTGGTGGCTGCTGCGCTGGTTGGGTCACGACAAGGTGGCGGTACTCGATGGTGGCCTCGCCGGGTGGAAGCGCGCCGGCCTGTCGCTCGATGAATCGATACCGGCGTTCGCACCTCGCGCCTTCGTGCCGCGAGTGCGCGATATCGCGGTGGATGTCGGGCAGGTCATTGCCAATACCGATGCACTCATCATCGATGCGCGCAGCCCCGAGCGCTTTCATGGCGAGGGCGAAACCCTCGATCCGGTTGGGGGGCATATCCCCGGTGCGGTGAACCGCTTCTATTTTGACAACCTCGACGACGATGGCTGCTACTTCAAGCCGGTGGCGGAACTGCGTGCCGAGTTTGATGCCCTGCTCGCCGGCAAGGCGCCGCAGCAAGTGATCCAGCAATGCGGTTCGGGTGTCACCGCCTGCCACAATCTGCTGGCGATGGAAATTGCCGGTCTGTCCGGTTCGACGCTTTACCCTGGTTCTTGGAGCGAGTGGTGCGCCGATCCATCGCGGCCCGTGGCGACGACCTGATGACGGGCTAGCGCCCAGGCTACATGCTCGCGTACCAGCGCCGAAGGATGATCGCGCCGCGCCTCTAGCGCGCCGATCACCGCGTCGCTGGTACGCGCGTTGCCGAGGGCAATGGCGATGTTGCGCAGCCAGCGCTCGACGCCGATGCGACGGATCGCCGAGCCCGCCAATTTCTCGTTGAATTCCTCTTCGCTCCACGCGAACAAATCCACCAGTCGCGCGCTGTCGAGGCCGTGGCGCGGCGCGAAGTCCGCCTCCCGCGTCAGTGGTGTTTCCCGATTCCATGGGCAGGCGCTCTGGCAGTCGTCGCAGCCGTAGATACGATTGCCCAGCGGCGCGCGGAATTCCTCTGGCATATTGCCCTTGAGTTCGATGGTGAGATAGGAAATGCAGCGCCGCGCATCGAGTTTTCCCGGCGCGACGATGGCCTGCGTTGGGCAGGCATCGATGCAGGCGCTACAGGTGCCGCAGTGGTCGGTGACCGGGCCGTCCGGCGGCAGGTCGAGGTCGGTGTAGATCTCGCCGAGAAAGAAATACGAGCCCGCATCGCGGTCGAGCAGTAGGGTGTGCTTTCCCCGCCAGCCGAGGCCCGCCTGTTGCGCCAGCGCCTCTTCCATTACCGGCGCCGAATCGGTAAATACCCGGTAGCCAAACTCGCCGATCTCGCTGGTGATGCGTTCGGCCAGTTTCTGCAAGCGGTTGCGCAGCAGCTTGTGATAATCGCGGCCCTGTGCGTAGCAGGAGATCGCCGCGTATTCGGGATCGGCCGAAAAGTCGGTGCTGGCGGGATGAAATGCCCCGGATGGGGTACGGTAATTCATGCGTGCACATATCACGCTGCGCGTACCCGGCACCAGTTCGGGGGGGCGCGCGCGTTTGCTGCCGTGGGCCGCCATATAATCCATCTCGCCGTGACAGCCGGCGGCCAGCCAGGCTGCCAATTCTGCTTCCGCATTGCCGGTGGTGGCAGGCGAAATGCCGACGGCGTCGAAGCCCAGTTCCTTCCCCCAGCCCCGGATTTTTTCCTTCAAACCATGCATGCCGAGCATCTTACGCTGTCGCTAAACGACGAAGCCGCCACCCTGGATCTGGGGGTTCAGCTGGCCCGTTGCGCCATGCCCGGCCTCGTCATCTGGCTGGAAGGCGATCTCGGCGCTGGCAAGACCACACTGGTTCGTGGCCTGTTGCGCGCGGCGGGCGAAACCGGGCCGGTAAAAAGCCCCACCTATACATTGGTTGAAGTTCATGCTGTTTCTGGATTAAACTTCTATCACTTTGATTTTTATCGGTTCAATCAGTCGGAAGAATATCTCGATGCGGGGCTGGATGAATATTTCTCTGGGGACGGCGTCTGTCTGGTCGAATGGCCCGACAAGGCGGAGCCTTACCTGTCGCCCGCAGACCTGCGCATCGAGTTGCATGTTGTTGATGACGGGCGCGAAGCCCGGCTCACGGCAGACAGTGAACTGGGCCGGCAATGTCTAGCCGCCGTGAGGTCCTCAAGTTCGGCGCCGCCTGCCTGACGCTGCTGGTGTCGAAAGTCGGCGCTGGCGCCACGGCACCGGGAAGTACCACCAGCATCCTCGCCGTCCGCGTCTGGCCCGCCAGGGATTACACGCGGGTAACGCTGGAACATGATCAGAACCTGAAGTTTTCGCATCTTCTGGTCAAGGACCCGGACCGGCTGGTGCTCGATCTCGACGGCGTCGAATTCAATTCGGTGCTGCAAACCCTGCCCTCGAAGATTCTCGATTCCGATCCCTACATCAAGCTGATCCGCGCCGGCCGCAACAAGCCGGGCGTGGTGCGGCTGGTCATCGAGTTGAAGGGCGAGATCAAGCCCCAGGTGTTTTCGCTCAAGCCAGTCGGCGAATACGGCCACCGGCTGGTGCTCGACCTCTATCCGGCGGCCGAGCCAGCGGACCCGCTGATGGCCTTGCTGGACAAGGGCAGCGAGCCGCCGCTGAAGGCCGAGAGCAAGATCGAGTCGCGCGAACGGCCGACGGACAAGTCGGCAGAAAAGCCGGAAATCACGCGCATGGTCACCATCGTCCTCGACCCCGGTCACGGCGGCGAAGACCCTGGCGCGGTGGGGCGCGGTGGCAGCCACGAAAAGAACGTCACCCTCGCCGTGGCCCGTCGCCTCAAGGAAAAGATCGACGCCACGCCCAACATGCGCTCGGTGTTGACCCGCGACGGCGATTACTTCATCCCGCTCCACCAGCGCGTGCAGAAGGCACGTCGGGTGCAGGCCGATCTCTTCGTCTCAGTGCATGCCGACGCCTTCATCAAACCGACGGCGCGGGGCTCCAGTGTTTTCGTCCTGTCGGAAAACGGTGCTTCGTCGTCCGCTGCGCGCTGGCTGGCGAAAAAGGAAAACGATGCCGATCTGGTTGGCGGCGTGAACATCGGCGTCAAGGACCCCTATCTTGCGCGGACCCTGCTCGATCTCTCGCAGACCGCCACCATCAACGACAGCCTCAAGCTCGGCGGCGCCGTGCTCGGTGAGCTGGGTCGCATCAACACCCTGCACAAGGGCCAGGTAGAACAGGCCGGTTTCGCCGTGCTGAAGGCGCCGGACATTCCCTCGATCCTGATCGAGACCGCCTTCATCTCCAATCCCGAGGAAGAAAAGCGGCTCAACGACGACGCCTACCAGGACCGCATGGCCGAGGCCATCCTCACCGGCATCCGGCGCTATTTTGCGAAAAACCCTCCCCTCGCCAAGTCCAAGCTGGCAGCGCTTTCCCGCTGATCGGGTTGATATAATTCGCCGTTTCCCCTCGGCACTCAGTAATGCAGGTTTTTCGCGGTGTCCCCGAGCGGGCGACGACGTCCTCCGTACTCACCATCGGCAATTTCGATGGCGTGCATCTGGGCCATCGTGCCCTGCTCGAACAGCTCACGGCCAAGGCGCGCGCAAGCGCCCTGCCGGCGACGGTGCTCACCTTCGAGCCGCATCCGCGCGAACTCTTTGCCCCGGATCAGGCGCCGGCACGACTCTCGTCCCTGCGCGAGAAGTTCGAACTGCTCTCCGAGTGCGGTGTGGATCGTGTCCATGTCTGCCGCTTCAATCGGGCGCTGGCCGGGCTGACGGCAGAGCAGTTCATCGAGCGCATTCTCGTCCAGGGTCTAGGCACGAAACATCTGATCATCGGCGACGACTTCCGTTTCGGCAAAGGGCGCGGTGGCGATTTCGCGCTGCTGCAAGCCGTCGGCAAAGCCCAGGGTTTTGGTGTCGAGGCCATGCGCACGGTTGATTTCGGCGGCTTGCGCGTTTCCAGTTCCGCCGTGCGCGAGGCCTTGGCTGCCGGCGAGATCGAACGGGCCGAGGCGCTGCTGGGCCGGGCCTATGTGTTCACCGGCCGCGTCGTGCATGGCGACAAGATCGGTCGCCAGTTGGGTTTTCCCACCGCCAATATTCGCATCAAGCACAAGCGCCTGCCGTTGACCGGCGTCTTCGCGGTGAGTGTGTCGGGCATCGACGCCAAACCGATCCCCGGTGCTGCCAATCTCGGCATGCGCCCCACCATCGGCGCCGGTCTCAAGCCAGTGCTGGAAATCCACTTGCTCGATTTCGACCGGGACATTTACGGTGCCCACGTAACGGTGAATTTCCTGCACAAGCTGCGCAACGAAGCGAAGTTCGAATCCCTCGAAGCGCTGACCGCGCAGATCGCCCGCGACGTGGCGGACGTCAAGAATTTTTTTGAAAGCTCGACCCATGGCTGACCCAAAATCCGAGTCCAAGACCGACTATCGCAAGACCCTGAACATGCCGGACACGCCCTTTCCGATGAGGGGCGATCTGGCCAAGCGCGAGCCGAACTGGATCAAGGACTGGCAGGAGCGCAAGCTCTATCAACAAATCCGCAAGGCCGCCGAGGGGCGCCCGCGCTTCGTCCTGCACGATGGCCCGCCCTATGCCAACGGCGACATCCACATCGGCCATGCGGTGAACAAGATTCTCAAGGATATCATCGTCCGCTCGAAGACGCTGGCCGGCTTCGACGCGCCCTATGTGCCCGGCTGGGATTGCCATGGCCTGCCCATTGAGCACCAGATCGAAAAGGCCCACGGCAAGCACCTGCCCGCCGACAAGGCTCGCGAGCTTTGCCGTACGTTTGCCGCCGAGCAGGTGGAGCGGCAGAAGAAGGACTTCATCCGTCTTGGCGTGCTGGGCGATTGGGACAATCCCTATCTCACCATGGCCTTTCGCAACGAAGCCGACGAAATTCGCTCGGTGGGTGATTTGTACAAACGCGGTTATCTGTTCAAGGGACTGAAGCCGGTGAACTGGTGCTTCGACTGCGGCTCGGCGCTGGCTGAGGCGGAAGTCGAATATCAGGACAAGAAATCGCCCGCCATCGACGTTGGCTTCCGCCTCGATGCCGCCGAACGCGGTCGCGTTGCTCACGCGTTTGGCTTGACCGAACTGCCCGCTGGCGAGTGCTACACGGTGATCTGGACCACCACGCCGTGGACCATTCCGTCCAACCAGGCGCTCAACATCCACCCCGACTTCACCTACGAACTGGTGCAGACGGAACGTGGCTGCCTGATCCTCGCCGCCGAACTGCGCGGTGCGGCACTGGAGCGCTACCAGCTTGACGGCAAGGTGCTCGGCGCCTGCCAGGGTGCGGCGCTGGCACAGGTAAATTTCCTGCATCCGCTCTACGAACGCAAGTCGCCGGTGTATCTCGGCGAGTACGTCACCCTCGATACGGGTACCGGCATCGTGCACAGCGCGCCGGCCTACGGTCTCGAAGACTACGACTCCTGCAAGAAGTATGGCATGCACAACGACGAAATCCTGACGCCGGTGCAGGGCGACGGCGTGTTCGCGTCCACGCTGCCCTTCTTCGGCGGCATGTTCGTATGGAAGGCGAATCCGGTCATCATCGAGAAGCTCGCCGAAGTTGGCGCCCTGTTCGCCAGCAGCGAGATCACCCACAGCTACATGCACTGCTGGCGCCACAAGACGCCGATCATCTACCGCGCCACGACGCAATGGTTCGTCGGCATGGAGCGCCATGGCGACGGCAAGCAAAGCCTGCGCGACGCCGCGCTGGTTGCTGTCGATGCGACGACCTTCTACCCCGACTGGGGCAAGGCGCGTCTGCATTCGATGATCGCCAACCGGCCCGACTGGTGCGTTTCGCGCCAGCGCAACTGGGGCGTGCCGATCCCCTTCTTCCTGCACAAGGAAACCGGCGAACCGCATCCGCGCACGCTGGAGTTGCTGGAAGCCGTGGCCAAGCGCGTGGAGCAACAGGGCATCGAAGGCTGGTTCAGCCTCGACGCCAAGGAACTGCTCGGCGATGAAGCCTCGCAGTACGACAAGATGAAGGACACGCTCGACGTCTGGTTCGATTCCGGCACCACTCATCGCACCGTGTTGCGCGGCTCGCATGCCGAAGAGCTGGCCTATCCGGCCGACCTCTACCTCGAAGGCTCGGACCAGCATCGTGGCTGGTTTCATTCCTCCTTGCTGACGGGTGCCGCCATCGATGGCCGCGCGCCCTACAACGCGCTGCTGACCCACGGTTTCGTGGTCGATGGCAAGGGCATGAAGATGTCCAAGTCCAAGGGCAACGTGGTCGCGCCGCAGAAGATTTCCGACACCCTCGGTGCCGAAATCCTGCGCCTATGGGTAGCTAGCACCGACTACTCGGGCGAGCTGTCGATCGACGAGAAGACCATCCTGCCGCGGGTGGTCGAGGTCTATCGACGCCTGCGCAACACCCTGCGCTTCCTGCTCGCCAACACCGCCGATTTTGACGCATCCAAGCAAGCCCTGCCGCCCGCCGAATGGCTGGAAGTGGACCGCTACGCACTGGCGCTGACGCACCGCCTGCAAGCCCAGTGTGCCGCCGACTACGACCGCTACGAGTTCCATAAGGTAGTGCAGGCGCTGATGAACTTCTGTTCGGAAGACCTCGGCGCCTTCTATCTCGACATCCTCAAGGATCGCCTCTACACCACGGCGGAAAATTCCCGCGCCCGCCGCTCGGCGCAGAGCGCGCTGTGGCACATCCTGCAAACCGTGACGCGCTTGATGGCGCCCATCCTCTCCTTCACCGCCGAGGAAATCTGGGCCAGCACCAAACAGGGCGAAAGCGTCATGCTGAGCACCTGGCACGAACTGCCGGCGCAGGCCGACGAGGACGTATTGCTTGGCCGCTGGCAACAATTGCGCACCGTGCGCGGCGAGGTGTCGAAGGTGCTGGAAGAAGTGCGCAGCGCTGGCGGCATCGGTTCGTCGCTGCAAGCGGAAGTTGCCATTCGTGCCGAGGCGGATATTTACGACCTGCTCGCCTCGCTGGGCGACGACCTCAAGTTCGTGCTGATCTGTTCGAAGGTGACGCTCGAAAAAGTCGGCGCTGGCGATACGGCGGCGGGTGCGGCAATTGCGGCAACACCGAGTACCCACGCCAAGTGCGCCCGTTGCTGGCACTGGCGCGAGGATGTCGGCACCCATGACAAAGCGGCAGACCATCCCGAGCTTTGCGGCCGTTGCGCGTCGAATCTGCATGGCGCTGGCGAGACGCGCGAGTTTGCATAGCGTGAAGCCTTCCATGCCCCACTGGTTGGCCCTGGCTGGTTTGGTCATTGTTTTTGATCAGGCCAGCAAGCAGTGGGTGCTTGGCAGCTTCCGCCTGATGGAGAGCGTGGCCGTCACCTCCTTTTTCAATCTGGTACTGGTCTTCAATTCCGGTGCCGCTTTCAGCTTCCTGGCCGGTGCCGGCGGCTGGCAGAAATGGTTCTTCGTCGCCCTCGCCTTCGGTATTTCTGCATGGTTGCTGACGATGCTGCGCCAGCACGCCAGCGAGCGCCTGCGGCCCGCCGCGCTGTCGCTGATCCTGGGTGGCGCGTTGGGCAACGTCATCGACCGCCTGCGTTTCGACGCGGTGGTGGATTTTCTCGATTTTCATGTCGCGGGCTATCACTGGCCCGCCTTCAATGTGGCCGATTCGGCCATCACCGTTGGCGTCGCGCTGATGCTCTGGCATCAGTTCAAGACGCCCAAGGACGCCCCATGAGCCACACCCCGGCTACCATCCAGCCCGACAGCCTGATCACTCTTTACTATCGCGTGGCCACCGGCGACGACGTCGAGCTGGTCAGCACCTTCGGCACCACGCCGGCGGTGATCCAGCTCGGTAGTGGCGAACTGGCCCCTACCCTGGAGCAGTGTCTGGTCGGCGTCACTGTCGGCGAGCGTCACGTTTTCCTGCTGGAACCGGAACAGGCCTTCGGCAGTCATAACCCGCAACTGGTGCAGCGGGTCGGCCTGTCCGACCTGCCACCGACGGCCAACCCCGAGTTGCACGGCATGATCGAATTCGCTTCACCTGCCGGGACGAAATTCACCGGCGTCGTGCGCGAGCTCGACGACGAATCCGTGCTGGTGGATTTCAATCACCCGCTGGCGGGCAAGTCGGTCCGTTTCGAAGTTGAAGTCGTGGGGATACTCTGATGGACATTTTGCTCGCCAACCCTCGTGGATTCTGCGCCGGCGTCGAGCGCGCCATCGCCATCGTCGAGCGCGCGCTGGAAAAGTTCGGCGCGCCGATCTATGTGCGCCATGAGGTTGTGCATAACCGTTACGTGGTGGACGGCCTCAAGGCCAAGGGCGCCGTGTTCGTCGAAGACCTGGCGGAAGTTCCCGATGGCGCCACCGTCATCTTCAGTGCCCACGGCGTACCGCAGAGCGTGCGCCGCGAAGCGGATGCACGCGGCCTGAAAGTCTTCGACGCCACCTGCCCGCTGGTCACCAAGGTCCACCTTGAAGTCTCACGCCTGCGCAAGCAAGGCTACGAAATCGTCATGATCGGCCACAAGGGACACCCCGAAGTCGAGGGCACCATGGGGCAGGCGGAGGGAGGGATGTACTTGGTCGAGAGCGTCGAGGATGTCGCCGCTCTGAAAGTCGGCGCTGGTGGTACGGCGAAACTTGCCTACGTGACCCAGACTACGCTCTCGGTGGACGACGCCCAAGTCATTGTCAGTGCGCTTCGCGCACGCTTCCCGACCATCGTCGGCCCGAAGAAGGACGACATCTGCTACGCCACACAAAACCGCCAGGATGCCGTCAAGGCCATGGCCGGAAAAGTGGATGTGATGATCGTGGTCGGTTCGAAGAACAGTTCCAACTCAAACCGCTTGCGCGAAGTGGCCGCCATCGGCGGCGTTCCTGCTTACTTAGTGGACGGCGCCGGGCAGATTGACGCGCAATGGTTGGGCGACAATGTGCGTGTTGGCGTGACGGCGGGTGCTTCGGCGCCGGAAGTGTTGGTCAGTGGTGTCGTGGAGCGCCTGAAGTTGCATGGCGCAGGCCAGGTGCAACTTCTTGACGGGGTAGCGGAAAATGTCAATTTTCCGCTACCGAAGGAACTGTCAGGCGACTAGGTTCTACCAGGTACTTGTGCCCCACAGCCGTTGTCCGCTTTCACTGATTGAGATCGTTCCGTCTGTAGCCTGGGATGATCCAACTACCGGCGTTGCTGTCAATGTATACGTCGTCGAACCGACAGGGTTCAATGACAGATCATATTTCCCATCATTGGTTTTCCCGCTAGTACGACCCAATCCACCGGCTGAACTGCCGTTATAGGCTCCCGTAACGCTTCCGGCATAGGCGCTTGAGTTCAGAAAGATTTTTTCCTGTGCAGCGGCTAGTTCGAGCAATTCAGACTGCGCGGCAGACCTCGATGCCTTGCGTATGTAGTCTTGATAGCTTGGTACCGCAATGGCCATCAAGATTCCTATGATGGCCAAGGTGATCATCAATTCGATAAGGGTAAACCCATTTACGGTAGAACTTCTCATTTTATTAACCTCTTAACTAGATGCTGGCTGCCCAAAGGTGAATGCTGGGACGGTGCTTCTTATGGTCGAACCAACTCGCGCCATGAAATTCGCCCTGTGCGTGGTTGCAAACCGCGTTCGTCTCCACCGGATGTTGTTCGGCCACCGTCGGCTGCGATGGTAATCGTAACGTCGCTAGCAGACGCAGGATCTGTTCCATTTGGAATGGTCGGGGGTGTGTATTGTGTGCGAATGGTTATTGAACCATCAGAGTTGTAGGTTTTGGTAACAGTCTGGGTTTTTCCATCGGAACACGTGGTTGATCGTGTCTCCACATTTCCAGTCTTTGTAAATGTCGTGCTACAGCCCGCACCAAAGTTTTCAATCTTTGGATCGGTCCCGAGGTTGGTTGTCGATATGGCTGTGCATTTTTGCGTACCGGGTGCCGGGGTCGTTGTATCGGAAGCACCGCAAGGGCGCATATCCGTGACACCCAGCTTTGTCCAGCCAGAAGACCCATAACACGCACTGGGAGTTTCACTATGCCAGTAGATGGCATATTCAGCCAGCAGGCGGCTGTGGTACGCCGAAGACTTGAGTCGCCAGCCATATTCTGGACGTCCAGGCACGGACATTTCAATTTCGCTATCGAGCGTATTGGCGCTGATGACTTGCAGCCCCAGAGCACCGTTCAAACGTGCACCAGTCGCTGTTGCCGGAGTTGTACCACTGTTATATCCCTTGGTGCCATTGCCCGTTGCGGTAACGGTTGCAGGGGGAATGACTGGCTGGATCATGTTGCCATCGTTTGTACCAGCTGACGACATGACACAGCTTGCCTGTGTCGGATGCAGGCCGACTCGTACGTCCGCGGGCAAGCCGAGCCAGCCACCCCACCAGTCTTTCTGATCAAAAGCGTCCGTTGGCATATTCAAGGCAAGGCTACCAATAGTCGCCAGTGTGTAGGTTGGTAGCGACGCCAGCGATAGAGTGGCCGATGTTGTGTATTTCTTGACATCGATATAGCCCGCGTCGACGTTGTACACATAGCTGGGATCACCGATGTGAAGCCGTACCGCCGGGCTTAGATACTGGTTTTGCATGAGTACCTTGAATTGCGCGGTCGACCCTGTTCCCAGTGCACGGATGAGGTCATGGACTCCCGCGCTGCCATCAAGGAAATTGATACCAGTACGATCATACTTGTCGTCATATTCGTGCACATGGTTTTTCGTCGCACAGTCAAGACTTCCGCTGGCCCCGGTGCACGCAGCTGAACCTGTTACCGTCGTGGTGCCATCGACCCCGCCGCTGAACGTAAGCGCTGTTAGCGCGGGCTTGAAGTCGGTCCAACCCTCGACGGGAGTGCCTGCGGCGGCGGCGGCGGTGGTGGGCTGTGCTGCGTAGGCCGGTGATATGGGGGTGCCGGGAGAGCCCGCAGTGCCTCCTGCTGTGGCGACCGTGGCAACTGAAACACCGCTAAAGCTACTTCTGCTACCGACTTGGATCGACGAGCCATTAGTGTAGGTAGTTGTATCGACTAGGCAAACCGTACTTGTGGTTTGCGCGGCGCATAACGAGGTAATGCTATTGCCTCCCACATATGCCTTCACGCTGCCTGCAGTTCCGATAGTTGTCACCACATAATTGGCAACCTGTGCAGGCGTCTTGCTATTTCCCGGGTAAATGGGATCAAGCTCAACACTAATCGAGCCAAGTCGAATGGATGGGTCGTTGCCACTGATACTGATATCGTCGTCGATTCTTGGTGATCCACTACCACTCGTTGTGGTTCCTGAGAACTTAATCAAGCCGGTGGGGCGCTCTGCTGGAACCGCAGGGGTTGCAACCACAACCGCTGCAACGGGAGTACTGGTGACATTTACTAGCTTTTGTGTGCCGCCAACGGTTGTTGCAGTAAATGTGATTGTGTTTCCCGATACGGAATGGCTCCAGCCTGTCGGGTTATTCAACTGGGTAGACAAGGTGGCAGCAATCGTATTTTCATCAGTACCGGCAGCAAAGGTAATCGGGGTTGTCACAAGAAGATTTCCCGAACCATCCAGCGTTACGCTTTCAATACGAGTGGCGACTCCTCCTGGTTGAGCGCCAATGGTGAGCGTGCTAACTGCGGGGGTGCCTGCGCTGACCGCTTGCGAAGTTCCGGCCTCAATAGTGAAAGCCTTACCGTTATAGAAGCTTCCGACCTCCGGCGCGGTGATGGTGATGGTCGATCCGGACACCGTTGCGGTGAACCCCCCTGTCACTTTACTTTTTATTTTGGCGGCATTTGCGGTTGTGTCAGTGCCGTTGATGAGGTCGCTAATTGTCAGAGAAGGCACGACGGTAACGCCATTCAACGAAATGACACCAAGCGTTGCTGGGATTCCCGATGCTTGACCGGCGGAACTGACCGTGATGGTTGCAGTGGCTTTGGAACCACCACTAGTCGACGAAGTGCCGTTGTAATAGTTATCGACGTCGAAGTGGCCGCCACTAACGCCCCGTCCGCCGGCAGTCAGCGAGGTAATGACGGGGAAGGTAACGTCTGGACTCTGATTGAACAGTGTGTCGTTGAGGGTGACGAGTTGAACGAGGATTGGCTGGGACATGACGCCGATATCGAGATATTTCCCAACCGGTATTCCTGCGGTATGTGGGATGTATTTACCTACACGACCAGCAGCCACTGTAGTCCCCACCAATCCGGCCTCGATAACGTCACCGATGTTTTTACCCATGGGCAAGATATCGTCCGCTGTGTACACGTCAGTGGCAATGTACGTGTCCGTTGCGATGTATAGGATTCGGTCGCTGTTGTTGAGGAGCAGGTCCGCACTCAAATCAAGGAATGGCTGATTCTTATTTCCGCCGGAGAGATAGTCCAACTCCATCAGCCAGTTTTCGCCTTTTACCGTTGTTGTTGTGTTGGTAATCAGAGTGCTGATAGTTGGATTATGCGACGTAAAGTAATAGCGCTGATTGGCAACATAACTGCCTTCACCGACGACTTTTTCTCCTGCCGGCAGGGCAACTTGCCACCCCTTGTCCGTCGCCCAGTCCATTGCATTGGTTGTGACGTTGCGTATGCGCGTGCTAACCCCGCCAGCGCTAAATGTCCGTTCGGTAAGAGTTTGGGTTTTGATGGTGGAGCCGGCGGCGCCATCCCAGATGCCGTAAGCGAAATGAACCGTGGTATCCGTAGTGTCTGCCGTAGTAAACATTGCCCCGGTGGCAAAGTTGACCATGTACCCACCATTCGGATGGGTGGATACTGCTGGTGTGACGGTGATCGCTTGGCCTGCGTCATGTAAGACGGAGGATGTATCCGTAGCGAGAGTGAACTTCCACATCTTACCGTTCAGGTCTCCTGCGTACACAATATCTACGGAACCGTCATTGTTTGTATCGACTGCCGTGGGCGTGGATAGTCCGTTCGGGCTCACGGCCGACCCATCTGCTCCAGCCTTAATCGATTTGATTAACTGCCCGGTATCAGCGTTGATGACATAGAGATAGGCAGCATAATTTCCACTGGCGCTGTTGTTGTAGCCGTTGCCAATTATTACTGCGTCGACGCCACCTACCTTCGCGATGGTAGGTGTGCCGTAGGTGTAACCGAGGTTGATATAGGCATTTGCGGTGGCTGGTGCCGCGTAATTTACTGTGCTTGGCGTGATCTCCCATAGTACTTTGCTGACCACATCGGCCTCGCTAGTCGCTGTGAGACCGGCGGAGCCAGTAATATTCAGCGCATATAAGCCTTTTCCGCCTCCGCCAAGCCCTCCCACCAGAATGCGTTTTGTACCAGAAAGGATAGTGGCGACATTGATTTGTCCGTCGACAAAGTAGTCGCGCACATACGGGTTGACTGAAAGGGTTTTGATTTTGCTCAGCAACATCGACGGAATATATGCCCAGCGTTCGCCCCCCCCCTGAACTGCTCTGGCATCAATGGCGTGAACCATGCCGTCGTTCGCGCCAACAAAAATGGTGGGGGATGTGCTGTCGCTAACGTAGTAGGGACGTGAATGCACGATATCGCCCAAGGCAGAACTGCGCTGACGAAAGGCGCCCACATTGTTCTGAATCTCGTTGCTACGATCGCCGCGAATAAAGTTGAGAATGTTTGGGCCAGCGGTTGCGTCGCCAATCAGTGCTTGTTGCGCAGCGGACAACGCACTTCCGCCGCTCCACCTAAATGCAACCCCCGTGCCAGTATCTTTCATGGTTGCAATGAAACGCTCGGTGTCAAAATTCTGGAGATCGATATGTGCTGCGGCTCCTCCTCCCCAAAGTTCAGCCGCGGGGGAGAAGTTTCCGCTTGCGTCAATCTGGTAGGCGTACAAGTTGCCGCTATAAAATTCCTTTTCGTATTCCGGACGGAAAAGCGTTTCGTTACCTGATTTCAGGTTGTAGTTGCTGACCTCGTTTTGAGCTATATATCCGGTGGGTTGGTTCGCTGGATTGAATGCAGCCAAAGCCAGCACAACACGGACGAGTACCACGATAAGAGCCAGGAAGAAGAGGCCTCCCGTCCAGTACACTTTTTTTGTCGGCTTGATCATGGTGCCCATCCTTTCTAACAACTCAATACGCTGTAATTTGTTTGTACAAACTTGGTAGCCCCCCGCGCACTAATTCCTCGTGCGGTAACGCGGAAATTGGTTACTTGGCTGCATCCGGTACTTGTCCGACCACCCACTGCGACGCTGTCGCCGAGCAACTTGACGTTTTGCTCTAGTAACTCGATAAGGTAACGTTGATTCCCCGATGTGCTAGAAGCGGCTTCCGTCGAATTGCTATTGCTCCAACTCATCGTCAGCACATCATTGGCGGGAGCTGTTAAACCACTCAAATATCCAACGGGGTATAGATGGGGGGTTGCATTTGAATAGGTTGTGAAGCCATCATTTTTATAGTTGGTACTTGTCGCTAGCCAATTTTCCGCCTCGGAAACTGCTGTTTCTGAGCTGCTCATTGCCGTTGACTCAAATTGCAGATTTCCGGCGAGTTTGAATTGAATGTCGGAAATACTCATCGATGTCGCACCAATGATCATGATCAGAATCAGAATCATCAAGCTGGTGATTAGGGCTGATCCCTGTTGTGCTGTGCGACGGCGGAATGCAGGCATAGGAGCCATTATTGGATGGCCTCAGTTGCGAAGATGGATGAGGGCAGAGCGCAAGTTTCGACGGAAGCCATCGTTCACTACATAGCTCACGTCGCCCATGTTGTAGGTGTTTGTATTGGTGTAGCCAGGTTCTACGGTGGAGGACCGCGCAAGTATCCAGATCCGTACCGAACTGACGTCGTCCCATTCTGTGGCGGCAGTATCGACTGAGGAGCCATCAATGCTGTTGGCGTTGTAGTAACGGGTGTTCAGGTCAGTGGTGGAGCGCCCGTATTGCACTTGAAAATGTTCGATGCCATTGGCTATGAGATCGGACGTCACTGATCCATTGGTTTGCAGTGTTGCACGCCACAACGCCGGAAGTGTCGCATCATCGGTGGATGGGCCAATGTAGTAAACAAAGTTCTGGAGTGCGAAATCGTCTAATCCCGAGCGCGGTGTGCCGGCAAGGCATGGGACATTGTTGAATGGTGCGGCGTAGGTTGAAATAGGCGATGCGCAAGCAGTAGAAGGTATTCCACGAAATATTTCGCCCGCATTGTAGGTGGAGCGGAAATACAAAGTATTGGCCGCTAGTGTCGAAACCGGAATGCTGTCAACTTTGCGAATGACCAAGATATCGCCCCGCAGATAATTGCCAGCGGGAATGCAATTGCCGACGCCAGAAAATGGATTGCTGTCGTTAGATCCCCATATCCCTTGTCTCAAATTGGATACAAAACTTCCGGCCGTTGCGCCGGAGGAAAGGCATTCGCCAGTGATTGGTGTGATCGTTGTTGTCGGTGCTATTGGCTCGGCCCAGCTGTTTCCGCGAAATCCAGCTTGGCGTAGATCATTTTGAATTGTGGCAAGAGCGTATCGCCCATCGAATTCAATTTCCGAAGTTCGTCGATTACTGCTGGCACCTGTCCAACTGGCTGCTAGCATTCCCAGCAAAGCAACAATAATCACAAGCCCGATAGTCATGGCAATCATGACTTCGATCAAGCTAAAGCCACGACAATTTTGCGTAGTGCCTGGCATGTCGGCGTAAGCTTTGAAAACGGCGGTTGTCATATTTACTGAAGAACAGTCCGTGTCAAAGTATACGAATCCGCAATCCCCGCAATGTTTGCGTCGGTTGTCTTGGTACGGCGATCAATCCAGCTGATAACGATCCGGTAGGTGCTTGGATTGCCAGTAACGGTCTGGGTTATGGACCATGTACTTTGTGGTAGTGATGAGGCAACCGTATTGGCCCACTGTGATACGTCATAAGCGGCAAGTTGGGTCTGGGTACAAGCGCCTGTTTCACAGGTTTGATCTAGAGCAGGAGCTGTGTTGGTTGACGCAACGGCATATGATCCAGCGATGGCGGCAGTTGCATTCCCTTCTATTCGCTCGGCAATGTCCTGCGCTAAAAAAACCGCATGACTACGAAAAACTCCACCCTGCCCCAGCCGCATTGCTGCTAGTTGTAAGCCGGCTGTGCCAAATAGTGCAATGGCGATAATGATGATGGCGACTAGAACCTCGATCAACGAGAATCCTTGCTGATTCAGAGGCGGCGATGAACGCAAACCGGATATATTTTTCATAGCTGTGTTCATTGACTGGAAACGCGTCCTGATGCAGCGATAGTGATCACGCGTTGCGCAGCCCCTGTCCATGTGCCATTCAGCGTTAGCGTAGAGGCCACGCCACTGCCGTTTGGATTGAAGCGAACAAAGGCTGCCGTCCCTGTCAGCGTCAATTTGCTATCAAGTGCAGGCCGTCTATTGATGATCGCGTCGGCATCGCAGAGATCATCGCTATTCTCATCGGCACATACCAGCCAACCGTTTTGCCAGTTTGTACCAGTACCACATGCATCGCCTGCGGTATTTCTAACGCAAACCAGAGTCCGGCGATTTCGCTTGATTGCCTCGGCACGCGCCTGATTCAAGTCGCTGGTTAGCAACGTAATTGCAGAGGAACGGCGTGTGCTATTGAAAAAATCCGAAAAGGAAGGAAGTGCGATGCCAAACAATATTGCCAATATTGCCAAGACGATTAGTACCTCGACAAGGGTAAAGCCCTTGGCTGGCACATAAGCAAGAGAGAGATTGGCGGAGCGCATCTGGGTGAGGAGGATCAATAGATTGATCCGCAGAATAGATGCTCAGGATAGGATGTATGAATTTCAGCCGACAGGTGGCATTTTTGGGGCGATGAATGTCCGATGATCCTTCACCGTCCCGCCAGCGCCGACTTTTCAGTAGCGCTCGCGCAGGTAGATGAAGGGTGACTTCGGCGAGCCGAATCTGACCCTTGCGGCGGGAATCTTGTCGTAGGCCGTACCGCACCAGTTGCTGGCGAGATAGCCCAGGCTGGCACTGGTCGTTGCGTTGGGGCCGTTGCTCCAGCCGGAAAGACAGGCATCGGTGGCGGTCGTCGCACCGGAAAGATTGAGTGCGATATCGAGACTGCCGACCTTGGCGGGCTTGGCGAGAATGATGTCCCAGATTCCCGTGCTGCCTGAACGTGCCTGGACGGCGGTGACACTGGAGCCGATATCCGCCGGGCTGCGACTCCCCAGGGCGACCGACCCGACTGGAATGGCGGTGCAGCTGTCGGCGGTGTTGACGGTCCAGCGGTCGCTGCCAAGGAAGTATTCGAGCTGTACGGGAACGCGGATTTGCAGCAGTTCGGAGCCGTAGGCATTGAGCAGGCGCAGGCGGCCGTAGCGCAGACTCAGCGGGCTGCCGGTCAGTTTCTTGTAGGTGCAGCCGGTACACGTGCCGGTCGCTGCCGGCTCCATTTCCGCCGACAGTATCCGTGGGCTGGTGCTGACGTCGGTGTCGGTGACAGTGAGGCCGATGTCGAGCGAGGCGAAAGGCCCCCAGGCGGTACCGGTCGGTGTGGCCGGGCGCTGGATGGCTGCGTTCAGCGGAGGTGCGACGCCGAGGGTATAGACGCCGTTGGTCCAACTGCCGGTCACGGCCGGGTAGCTGCCGGCGCTATAGGCCACCACCGGGCTGGTGCCGGTGCGGTTGGTGCCGTCATCGGCATTTTCCAGACCAAAGGTGACCGTGCCCTTGCCCCAGGTCGTGCCGCTGTAGTTTTTGGTGACGCCTCCGGTCAGGTTGCGTGCCTCCACCACGTCGGCCTTGGTGCTGTCATCGGTGCGCCGGATCGAGATCGGTTCTCCGAAATAAGTGAAGCTGCCGGCTGCGCAAGCGTTGGCGACTTGCCCGACCACCACGAAATGATTGGGGACGAAACGTCCGAGCGGGCCGATGGCGGGGGCACCGAACATGCAGCCGTATTTTCCGCTGGCATTGGCCGTGTTGGGGGTGAGGATGTCCGAGGTGCATTCGGGATTGCTCTTGCTCGAATCGACCTCGGCGAAGCCGTCATCGTAGATGGCGTACTGGGCGAAGCTGAAATTGCCGACCTCGGAATAGGTCAGCGAGGAATTGGTGACTACGCCGGTGCCGGACGGTGCCGCTGAGAATGCCGTGCCGCCCACCGTGCCGGTATTGGCCAGCGTGGTCGTGACGTAGCCGCTGCTGAGGTTCAGCTTGGGGCTGCCGTCATAGCCGGGGAGAGATGTGACGGTGATCGAGAAGGGATCATTGCCGGCGCGGAACACGGGGGTGCCGCTGCTGGTGGTCTGGGTGGCCGTCGAGGTAATGGTGAACGCGGTGGGGCGGATGGCGAAATTGTCGGTGGAGCAGGAGGTCCCGGCTCCCGAGATGATGCGGATGCGGGCGTTGCGCACGGCATTCGCGTAATTGAAGCCGAAGCTTTTGATCTGCGATCCCGTGAAGCTGGAGGGCACTGTGGTGGTGGAATTCGACAGTGAGGTGAAGGTGCTGCATGTGCCGCTGCTGGCGTTCACGATCTCCACCTTGCTGACGGTCTGGCTGGAGCCGCTGAGATTGCGGATGTCCAGATTGAAGGCGGTACCCGACAGCTTGGTGAATATCGGCGTGTAGGCAGCCGCACCGGTTTCCACGGCGTCGAAGGTACAGGTGGCGAAATTCAAGTCGCAGATTTCCGTCGTACCGTTGAAGCAGCGCGTGGCGTTGGCGGTGGTCGGTGAGGTGGCGCTGCCGCCGAGGGTGACTGTGCTGGTAGATGTGCGGGTCAGCGTCACCGTGGTTTCACCGCCGCTGAAGGTGACCGGGTCGGCGGACCAGGTTCCGCCGGTGGTGGTCAGGTCCACCGTCACACTACCGAGATAGAGTGAAGTGCAGCCAGTGTCAGCACAGGCCTTGATCGTCACCTCGGCCGGGTTGCTGCTGCCAGTACAGGCATTGCCGCCGTGTTCGATGCGGATGTGATGGAGCGAGGGCACGACCATGTTTTGGGTCGTGCAGACCTTGAGGCCGTCGATTTCGTGGGTATTGGTCGAGCCGCCGGTGGAGCCGGTGATCGAGAGCAGCCAGGCGGTGGGCACGGCATCCTGGCTGTTTCCCGCGTCCTTGACGTCGAAGGCGGTACAGCCAGTGGTGACGCCGATGGGGCAGCCGAGCAGTGTGGTGTAGGACGTACCGCCGCCGCCGGTGGTATCGCGCTCGACAGCCACGTAGGCATGCACGCTGTCGGTGTGGTCGAGGGAAATCCGGTAGCGATGGGGGCGGGTGCCGGTTGTGCCGTCCACCGTCGGGCTCAGCGTGCTGGTACCGGTGAGGAAGCGGTAACCCGACATGCCGGAGCCGGAGCCGCGCACGGAGACGGATTGAGCTACCCGGCTGGCCGAACCGCCATAGCGGCCTTCCGTGGCTGCCGAATAGTTGCCGAATTCGTCGAGGGCTACGCCCAGCCAGCCGCCGGCAAAGCCCGGGCAGCCGCCCGTGGTGGTGCAGTCGGAGCCCGGATTGCTTTTCTGGGCGTAACCGAGGGAGCCGCCGAAGGCACCGGCCACCGGCGGTATGGCCGCGTTGGAGAGAATCACCGCCATGCCGTCACCGCCAGTACCGCCGCTGGCGTAGTGGTCGAACTCGACGGTGACGCTGTTGCCCGCGCCGGGGAAGGTGCGTTGCAAGGTGGCCCAGGTGGCGACACCGGTAGAGGTGTCGGTCAGGCGCAGGCGATTGCCGGAAATGACCGGCGTATAGCTGCCGGTCTGCTTGCCGACGGACCAGTTGGTGCCCGGTGCGCCATCGCTGCGATTGAAGTTGTCCGTGTAACAAGTGTTGTCGGCCGGGCGCAGCGCCAGTATCTGGGTCGCGCCGAAATCGGCCGTCGCGCTGGCGGTGGCGGTGAGCGCGGCCACGCTGGCGGCGGTGGCTTGGGCCATGTAGTTCATTTCCAGCGAGATGCCGCTGGCGTTACTCACGGTGCGCGAGGCGACGTCGGCGGCCTCGGTCATGCTGCCGGGCGGTGCCCAGGTGCCGGCGCTGGCGTAGGCATGGGTGCTGACCAGCATGGTGCTGGCGACGGTGGTGGTGATCGTCGGCGTCGCATGGGAGGTGCTGCTACCCGTGGCCTGGGCGGCCTGGGCATTGATGGTGCCGGCGCTGGCGTCGACGCCGCTGTAGGCCGAGATGGCGCCGGCCAGATCACGGGCCCCACCGGAGAAGGTCCAGGTGTAGGAGGCCGGTTCGCTGGCGCCGGCGGCCAGCCAGTAGGTGGAGAGCTTGCTGGTGTTGGTGTTGGACTGGGTCTGGCTATTGACCAGGGTCCAGCCCGAGGGAGGGGTGATGGTCGCGGCGCTGGAACTGGCGGCGATGGAGGCGATCAACACGTCGCCGTCTGCGGTACCGGTAGGCTTGGTGATGGTCAGCGAGGTGGGCGGTGCCGGGCGCACGGCGAAGAGGACGCCGTGGTTGTAGTTGTTGCCGCCGCCGGACAGGTCCATGTTGGTGTAAGGACCCATGGTGGCGGGGGTGGCGATGCGGCTGTAGTTCATGGAAATCGCCGCGTCATTGCCACTGGCGTCCGAGGTGTCATAGAGCTGGGTGAAGGCGGCATCCTGCGTCGTCGTGCGGTCGTTGGCGACGAAGATGGCGAGCATCAGCATCGAGTTGGGCTGCGTGATGGCCTGGGTGCCTGTCTTGACGAAGCCATCGTTGGCGACGACCCAATTGGCGGAGGTCAGCGGATAGGTTTCCAGTGGCTGGGCGGTATCCACATTGGTGAAGCGTGTGATCCGGGCCAGCAAGTGGTTGCAGGTGCCGGATTGGGTCACGGTGCTGGTATCCGAACCAGTGGCGGAGCGCCAGAAGAGGAAAACCTTGTAGCTCTGGCCGGCGACGCTGTCGGACATCAAGGTGTTCCAGCCGGTCATGGTGACGGTGGCGCCATCGTTGCGGGCGATCACCTGGGCGACGAGCAGGTCGCCGACACTGCCGCTCGGGATGGCGGGAGAAGTACTGCCGCAACTGGTCAGCTCCGATGTGGCGCCGTAGGTGGGGGTTGTGATGGTGCTGTTGGCCACCGCCGCCGAGGCGGCCGAACGGTAGGCGACTTGGGCGAAGGCGACGAGGGGGAACAGGGCGATTGCGCCAAGAAGAACCCCGAAGCCGGCAAGGGCGCGGAGGGAGAAACTGGATCGGATGCGGGGTGACACATTGGACTCCTTGGGGTTGTTCCAACATCTCACGGATGTTTGTTGTTTTCCTCAATGTACTCCCAGCGGCCAAGCTGGGGAAAAGTCGGCGCTGGCGGGACGGCGACTGGGCCTGGGTCAGTAGCGCTCTCTAAGATAAATGAAGGGTGCCTTGGGCGTGCCGAAGCGGACCCTGGCCGAGGGGAGCTTGCTGTAGGTGCCGCCGCACCAGTTGCTGGCGAGGTAGCCGAGACCAGCGTTTGCCGAGGCGCTCGGGCCATTGGTCCAGGCGGACAGGCAGGCGTTGGCGGCGGCGGTGGAGTTAGCCAGGTTGAGCGTGATATCGAGACTGCCAGCGTTGGCGGGTTTGGTGAGGATGATGTCCCAGATGCCGGGACTGCCGGCACGTGCCTGAATGGCCGATGGGCTGGAGCCGAGGCTGGCTGGCGAGCGATTGCCCAGGGCCACCGACCCCACTGGAATGGCGGTGCAGGTGTCGCTGGTGTTGAGCGTCCAGCGGCCGCTGCCGGCAAAGTACTCGGCCTGCACCGGGACGTGGATCGGCAGTAGTTCGGAGCCGTAGGCGTTCAGCAGGTGCAGGCGGCCGGAGCGGGCATTCGTCGTGCCGTCGGTAACATCGGTGCCGATGGGCGTACCTGTGTCGGCATCGGCGCCATGCACTGTGATGTCGGTGGCGACGGTGGGGAATGTGTCGAAGACGTAGGAGATTTTTCCGGATGCCGCATCGAAGGCTACCGTGCCGACGCCTGCGGCGAAGTTGGCGGCAGGGATGGCGCTGTTGCCGCCTGCGGTGGCGTCCACATAGAGCTTGCCGGTGCCGCTGCCGCCAGCGGTCAGGGTCAGGTCTATCGCTTTCGAGAACCCGCCGGTGGTGTTGTAGTTGCTGGTCGTGACATCGGCGGTGCTCTTGGCCGTTGCCGTGACGGTGAAGGGCTGTCCCGGTATGGCGGGAGAGGGCTGGCCGGAATAGACGAAGCCGCCACATTGGGGCGTCAGGGCCACGTCGAAGTGGTCGGGATAAAAGCGGCCGAGGTAGGCGATGGAGCTGGCGTTGCCAGCCCCCAGGTAGTTGCCGTCGCCGATGGCGGCAGTGGCCTGGAGTATGCCCACTTCGCTCCAGCCGCCGGTGACGGTATGCGGGCCGAAGGCGCCGTTCGATGCGTAGGTGGGGGTGCCGGAGGGCAGGGTACCGTCACTGCCGCTGGCGGGCAGATGCCTGGCCCAGGAGAGGGCGACGGTTTCGGCGATGGTTTCCCGGCCATAGTTCGGCGCGGT
This sequence comes from Rhodocyclaceae bacterium, assembly GCA_030824275.1. Taxonomy (GTDB): domain Bacteria; phylum Pseudomonadota; class Gammaproteobacteria; order Burkholderiales; family Rhodocyclaceae; genus JAVBXY01. Next base: position 37,778 of record JAVBXY010000010.1, read on the forward strand.
GGTGCCGGTCTGGGTGATGGCGGTGACCGTGGCGGCAAAGTTCTGGCCGGCACGGCAGAACTTGGCATCGCCGGTGCCGGGTGAACTTTGGCTGGCGGTGTTCACCGTGCCATCGGCGCAGGTGGCGGAGACCAGGAAGCCATAAGGTTTGACGACGAAGCTGGTGCTGCTGCCGATCAGCGTGGCAGAACCTGCAACTTTGCTGAAATGCAGTTGGGTCAAGCCGACATCGGCGTAGTTGAAGGTGAAGGGGGCGTTGCCGTTGGCATCGAACGTCATGTTGACGGCGGTATAGGAGGACACGCTGGCGCTGTCGTTGCGGGCGACGGTGGTGGCGCTGCCGCCGTTGACGCTCATCAGGTCGCTGCTGGCGCAGGTGGTGGGGTTGTCGCATTGGTGGGCGACGTTGATTGACGTCGTTCCGGTCAGCGCGGCTTCGCAGGCCTTGGTGGTGGAGTCGGTCTTGATGGCGCGCAGGTAATAGGTGGTGCTGCCGACGCCGGCGGTTTGCGCTGCCACCGTCGCTGCGACACCATCCGCCGCCGCAGCGACGATGAATCCCGCAGTCTTGAAGGTGGTGGCGCAACTGTTGGCGACGGTGCAGGTACCGCTCTGGCAGCACTGGCGAGAGTTGGCCGCCGTGGTCGATTCGCCGGACAGGGAGATCGTGGCGACCGCGTCGTTGGCGGCGGCGGGATAGCTGAGCGTGGTGCTGTACTCGCCGTTGGCATCGAAGGTGGCAGTGGTGCTGGCGAGGGTGCCCGCATTGGTGGCGAGCGTCGCCGTCTGGTTGGCTAGCGTGGTGGACTTGTTGGTGCAGGGGCTGCTGCTGTCGGCGCAGGCGGTGACCGTCACCGTCGAGCCCAGGCAGGTGATGCTTTCGGCAGGCACGGAGAGTTCGTAGTGGTGGAGGGTCGCCCCGCAGGCCGGTCCCGAACCAAGAGCCGAGCCCGGCATGTTCGCCGTAACCAGCCCAGTGGCGCAGGTGCCGGGGCTACCGGCTGTCGCGCCGTAGGCGACACTGCCCTCCGTCGTGCCGTTGTTCCCGCCAGAGACCGTGCAGCCGGCTAGTGCCGCCGTGGTGAGTACGTAACCGCCGCCGCCGCCGCCGCCCGGACCATGAGGACCAAAACCGCCGCCGGTATTGGTGCCGCCGGTGCCACCATTCGCCGTCACGCTCAGGCCGGATAAGCCGCTACCGGCATATACCATCACCGTACCGCCAGCACCGCCGCCGCCGCCGCCGTCGTAGGTCACGGTATTGTTGGCAGCGCTGCCACTGGCGTTGAATGTACCGGTTCCAATCAAACTGCCGGCACGCACCATGATGAGGCCACCACCCGCCGCGCCACTGCTGGCGAAACCACTACCGGGGCTGCCGGTGCCATTGTTGGTCGATGCCGCGCCGCCGCCTCCACCCAGCACCAACCGGCTTGCCGATGAAGTTACGGTCGCACCGCCAATGCCTCGTCCAGGACTGGCCGGCGCACTCCAGCCATAGCCGCCCATGCCGCCCGCGCCGCCATTCGCGCCGCCACCGCCACCGGTATTTTCATCGTTGTTGACGCCGTCGTCATCTGTGCCGCCGCCGCCGGCATTGGCGGGTGCACCTTTGCCATAGCTGCCATTGGGATAGCCTTCGACCGTCGTGTCAAGCAGCGCCCCGGCGTTATTTACATAGCGTGGCGTGCCGGCGCTGCCCTCGCCCTTGGAGCCATTCGCACGATTGGTCGCCAGGGTTCGGTAGTCGGCACTGGTGCCTGTCCCCGTTCCGGTCAGTGACCGCCCGGCACCTCCCCGGAAGCCCTTGCCGCTGACATCCACGGTGACGCTGTTGAGATTCAGCGCGCCCGTGACATCGAAAGCCAGTACGCCGCCGACACTGCCATTCCAGGCCAGGGCGGTTGGCGCAGTGCTCAGGGTGTAGCTGGCCAGCACCGGCACGCGGATCACCTGATAGGTCTTCTGGCCGGCAGCGGCGGTGGCTGCGGCACTGGTATAGCTGTTAGCCAGTGCACTGGTGAAGGTGACCACGCCAGCACTGAAGGACTGCACCACCTTGTATTCATAGAGGCCGGAATTGCCGAGGGTGGTGGCGCCGTAGGCGTTGGTGTTGGTGGCGTCAATCGTCGCGTCCTGCATCTGGATGATCAGCACCAAATCATTGGCCGCCAGCGGGGTGGCATTGCCGGTCGACGTGCCGAGTGTGATGGCAGTGGCGCCCGCCGCCACCGTTCCAGCGGCAGCGGGAGGGTAGTAGGTGTTGACGACACCGGTCAGCGCCGTTGTACAAACGGCCGGCCCGTTCACCGTGTAGACCTGGCCGGTGAAGTTGCCATTGCCGCTGCCCACGCCGCCCAGTTTTGCATTGCCGGCATTGACAATACTATCGTCGTCCACCAGATTCAGCCCGAGAGTGCCGGAACCGCTGCCGGTGTTGGCGGCGACGGTCCAGGTGGTGCCGTTTCCGGTAACGGACAAGATCGTGGCGCCGGAAACACTTCCCGCCTGGACCAGCGCGAAGTCGGTGGTATTGACGCCGGTGACACTGTCGCTGAAGGTGACCGTCCAGGAAACGCTAACTCCAGGGGACGTCGGGTCGGCGCTGGCGCGATTGATGGAGCTGACCATGGGGCCGCAGGGAGACGAGCCCAGAATGGTGAAACCGCTGACCTTGGCGCACACCGGATGACCGATGTTGTAGTAGGTATTGGCCGATGGCGTCAGGGGGGTCACATCAGCGGTGTAAGTAACGGTGTTCCCCGTGGCGGACGCGTTGAGGGTTCCGCGCCATGTGTTGGTCGGAGTTTGCGACAGGGTCAGTGACGAATTGGCACCCTGGGTCCAGACGGCGGTACTGTTGTTGCCGTCGCTGTCCAGGTATTGGACGGTGACCGAACCATTGTTGGTGAGGGTGGCATTTTGTTCGATGCGGATGTAGGCATTCGGCGCATTGATGGTGCCGTTGATCGTCGCGCTGGAGTTCTCGTAGACACGGAGAATACGGTCGCCAGCGGTCATGCCTGTGCCATCAATGGTGCCATTGAGCGTGAACGTGCCGGGATTGTCGCGCCCGACCCTCAATTGAGCGCCATTGGTGAAACTCATCGTCGAGCCTGCGGGTATCGATATGCCACTGGCGTCAGCTTGGACGTCGGTTTCGTTGAATGCTCCAGTACCCGAGAGGGTGCTATTGGTGCCGCGCATGATTAAGGCACCGCCGTTGGTACCGAATGTTCCGTTGTTGATGACATTGCCGTTTACGGTCAGATTTTGGCCGTCGTCGTTGAGTGTGGCGCCTGCATTGATGGTCAGCGCGGCGACCGTCCGGTCATTGTTGTTCAGTGAGACAGTCCATGGCGCGACGAGTACGACGGTATCGGTGTTTGCCGGGATGGTTCCCGCCCCCGCCCCCGAGCATGTCCAGGTTGTGGCTGAGTTCCAGTTCCCGGTGGCCTTGCTGGTACAGGTTGCGGCAAGGCTAATGGCCGGCGCCAGCAGCATCCACGCCACGAGTAGTGCTCTGGACAAGACATGGGGTTGGCGTGAGCGGGTCATTCCATGTATTCCTTGAATAAGTTTCAGGCAAAAGTCGGCGCTGGCGATACGGCGATCTTGGCGCGGGCAATGCGGTCAGAAGGTGACGGTCAGTCGCCGCTCGATGTAGTTCGCCCCCGGCGCAGTGGTGTTGGGACAGGCGCCGCCACTGGGCTGATTGCAGGCGGTGGAAATGATGGCGTAGGTGGTCGGGCCGCCGCTGCCGCCCGGTGTGTCCTGGCAACTGACGGTGATGGTCAGGTCGCTAAGGGTTGGTGCAGTGGCGATGAACGAGGAGGGAGTGCTGCTGCCAGGGCAGGAGCTGTCACGCAATTGCCGGTACAGGCCCCAGTCAATGCCTGCTCTTGCCGCCTGATAGGCACGAACGCCCTGGACGTCGAGGGCCGAGCCGATGTGCTGGCTGGTGGAGACGCTGAGGATGAAGGCGCCGAGGGCGGCGAGGACGACGAGGATGAAAATCGCCGAGACGATGGCGAAGCCGTGGGCAGGGAGGCGTCGTATGGTCATGGCGCGTTATCCACGTGGATCTGCTGGAACAGGGTGGCGGATTCGCCGCCGGAACTCAGCGTCAGGGCGATGTACAGCAGGCCGTTGCGGCCGGTGGCATTGGCGGCATATTCGACGTTGCACGTGGCGCCGGCAGCGAGGATCGCCGAACTGCCGCCGGCCGGCGGGGTGGCTTGACTGGTGTTGAAGCCGTAGTTCCAGTAGCGGGTCAGGTTGCCGGCGGTGCCGCTGGGGCAGGCGAAAGTGACGGCCCGCGTGCCGTCGGGCACCACCTGGAAGCGGGAACTGGGCGAAGGCAGCGGCGGTGATTGGGCGGCGAAGGGGTTGCTGCTCAGGGTGATGGTGTTGCCTGAGATCGAACTGATCTGCGCCCGGTTGCAGGCACCGGAACAATCGTAGCCGTTCGCCGGTTCGTAGCCGGGACCGAGGTTGTACACCACGACCCAGTCGTTCGCGGCGATGGCCGGGTTGGCCGGCATGGTGCCGAGCACGTCGAAGCTGGTGTCGGCGGCCGAACTGAAGCTGAGGAAGTCGCCGCCGGTGGAACCGTCGGCGGGGTCGCGGTAGCGGCCGCCAGCACTGGTGATGATGAATTCGATGTAGTGCGCACCGCCGCTGCTGGTGACGCGCAGGCTGTTGGGCAGGGCGAGGTGGATGTCGCGGGTCAGGCGGCGCAGGGCGACATCGGCGGCATCCGTTAGCTCGGCGCGGCGCACCGCATCCACATAGCCTTCCACCGGCTTGTTGATGAAAACGGCGACGATGGCGGCGAGAATGCCGGTAATGACCATCACCATAACCGCTTCGATCAGGGTGAAGCCAGCGCTGCGACGGATGGTGGTCTGGAGTCTCATGGCAGCGTGTTGGGCGAATAGCGGGTGCGGTAGCCTTCGAGCACGATGCTCTCGCCGGAGGTGTGGCTGACGGTGACGGAGATGCGCAGGGAGTCGGCAGCGGCGATGCCGTTGAGTGCATCTTGAGTGACGGCAACCGCTGCGCTGTAACCCGTCGGCATGGCGGTTCCGGAAACACTGGTGGCAGCGGCAAGGCCGCTGTAGTCGCTGACGTTGTCGAAGGGAGAGGTGGCGCTGCTGCGGCTGTCTGCGTTGCCCGACACGGTTTCGACGCCAAGACCTTCGACGGCATCCCAGCATTTGGTCGCGTCGGTGGCAGTGGCATCCAGTGTTGCGCTGGTCGCTGTTGCCGCCGAGCGGTCGTCCGGGTCGCACCAGGTGAATGGCTGGGACTGGATCTCTTCGAGCAGGGCCTCGGCGATGGCCAGCATCTGCTTGCGGATCATCGGGTCGGCGCTCGATTTGGTGGTGACGTTGAGCACCGTGAGCACGCCAGCGAGCGCCACGCCGACGATGACGATGAAGACGATCAGCTCGATCAGCGTCAGGCCACGTTGTCGGCGCTCAATGCACATAGCCGGTTTCCGCTTCGACGGTGATGGTGCCTGCGCCGCCCGAGACTGCAAAAACTAAAGAGTTGGCATTGTCGGGCCGACCAAGGGCGTCGAAGATGACGGTTGCCGCCGCAGGCGCAAGGGTGACACCGGCGGGTGCGACAAAGGTGTTCGTGCTGGAGCCTGGCAGGTTGAGTGCAGACCAGTTGGAGGCGCCATCGCCTTCTGGTGTCTGCTGTTGAACGGCGACGGTAAGGCCACTGCCAGCAATGCTTACCCGCACCTGTCGCCGCATCGCCACCGCCGACTTTCTGGCGAACTCCAATGTAGCCTTGACCTTGTCGCGATAGCCGATTTCGTCGAAACCTTTCAGCAGGTCAAAGCGTGGCAGCACCACGACGGCAAGAATGCCGACCACGATCATGGTGACGATCAGTTCGACCAGAGTGAAACCGGCCAGATGGCGATGGTTGCGTAACGCAAGTCCCGGATGTATCTGCGAATTCATCCGGCCAGTCTAACAACTGCCCGCAAATACCAGCAAGGCATGAATGCTCTCAATCCGATGATCGGCCGGATTGCCACGTCCAGCGGTGCGCAGGTATAATCCGGCCCCTTGTTGCAACGCTGTTGTAGCTCAGTTGGTAGAGCAACTGATTCGTAATCAGTAGGTCGCCAGTTCGATTCCGGCCAACAGCACCAATCTCAGGGCCTGCCCCCACTTCGGTCGGCAGGCCCTGTCTCATTCGGGAGCGTGCAATGCAGGTCAAGGACAGCGTATTCATCGTCACTGGCGGGGCTTCGGGCCTGGGTGCCGGGACCGGGCGGATGCTGGCGGCGCAGGGGGCGAAGGTGCTTCTCGCCGACCTCAACGAAGCGGCAGGCCAGGCGCTGGCGGCGGAGCTGGGTAACGAGTTTGGCAACTGCGTCCGTTTTGTCGTCACCAACGTGGCGGATGAAAACAGCGCCAAAGCCTGCATCGCGGCGGCAGTCGATACCTTCGGCGGCCTCAACGGCCTCGTCAATTGCGCCGGCATCGCGCCGGCCGAGAAGGTGCTGGGCAAGAATGGTCCGCATTCCTTCGATGTTTTTTCCCGCGTCATCAACGTCAATCTGGTCGGCACCTTCAACATGATCCGCCTGGCCGCCGAGGCCATGAGCAAGGGTGATCCCAATGCCGCCGGTGAGCGGGGCGTGATCGTGAATACGGCCTCCGTGGCCGCCTACGACGGCCAGATCGGGCAGGCCGCCTATGCGGCGTCGAAGGGCGGCGTGGTCAGCATGACCCTGCCCATCGCCCGCGAACTGGCCCGCTTCGGCATTCGCGTGATGACCATCGCGCCGGGCATTTTCGAGACGCCGATGCTGCTGGGCATGCCGCAGGAAGTGCAGGATGCGCTGGGCAAGATGGTGCCCTTCCCCTCGCGCCTGGGCAAGCCGGTCGAGTACGCAAATCTGGTGCGTCACATCGTCGAGAACGAGATGCTCAACGGCGAAGTGATCCGCCTCGACGGCGCGATCCGCATGCAGCCGAAGTAGTGACAGCGGACAGCGACCACTCCTGCTATCACTGTGGCCTGCCGGTTCCGGCGGGCACTGATTTTCCTGTCCTGATTGATGAGCAGCCGCGCGAGATGTGTTGCGCCGGCTGCCAGGCCGTGGCCCAGGCCATCGTTGCCAACGGTCTCGGCGATTACTATCGGCACCGCGACGCGATGCCGGAAAGCCAGCGCGAGGCCTTGCCGACAGCGCTGGATGAACTGGGCCTGTTCGATCACCCCGACGTGCAGAAGAGCTTCGTGCAGCCGGTGGGCGAGCATGAGCAGGAAGCGGCGCTGATCCTCGAAGGCATCACCTGTGCCGCCTGCGTCTGGCTCAACGAAGTCCATGTGCGCAAGCAGCCGGGCGTCACCGCCGTCGATATCAATTACGCCACGCGCCGCGCCCGCGTGCGTTGGGATGCGCGGGTGACCCGGCTGTCGGCCATTCTCGAAGCCATCGCCGCCATCGGCTATCGTGCCCATCCCTATGACATCGCCCGTTCCGAGGCGCTGGCGCAGAAGGAGCGCAAGGTCGCGCTGTGGCGGCTCTTCGTCGCCGCCTTCGGCATGATGCAGGTGATGATGTACGCCATCCCGGTGTATCTGGCCGATGGCGACATGACGCTGGACATTGAGCAGTTGCTGCGCTGGGCCAGCATGGTGTTGACCCTGCCGGTCATTCTGTATTCCTCAGCGCCGTTCTTTCGCAGCGCCTGGCGCGACATCAGTCTGCGGCGGGTCGGCATGGATGTGCCGGTGGCCCTTGGCGTCGGTGCCGCGTTTGGTGCCAGCGTGTGGGCGACGCTCACCGCCAGCGGCGAGGTGTATTTCGATTCGGTGACCATGTTCGTCGCCTTTCTGCTCGGTGGCCGCTATCTGGAAATGCTGGCGCGGCAGAAAGCGGCGCGCAGCGTCGAGACTTTGGCTCGGGCCATTCCGGCCTTTGCCACGCGCTTTACCGCCTGGCCGGATAGCGCCAGCGAGCGGGTGGCGGTGGCCGAGCTGCGTGCCGGCGACGCGGTGCAGATCAAGCCCGGCGAGACCGTGCCGGCCGACGGTACGGTGCTGGATGGCGTCAGCGCTATCGATGAATCCCTGCTCACCGGCGAGAGCCGGCCGGTGGCGAAGCATGCGGGGGATGTGTTGACCGGGGGCAGTGTTAACGTCGAAAGCCCATTGGTGATGCGTGTCGAGCGGGTTGGCGAAGCAACGCGCCTGGCCGCGATCCAGCGCCTGATGGAACGGGCGGCGGCGGAGAAACCGCATCTGGTGAAGATGGCAGACCGCATTGCCGGGCGCTTCATCATCGGCCTGCTATTGCTGGCCGTGGCAACGGCGATGGCCTGGTGGTGGATCGATCCGTCACGGGCCTTGTGGGTCTTCGTCACGGTTCTGGTGGTGAGTTGTCCCTGCGCCTTGTCGTTGGCCACGCCGGCGGCGCTGACGGTGGCGACCGGAGCATTGGCGCGGCGCGGTGTGCTGGTCACGCGCGGCCATGCCATCGAGGCACTCGCACGGGCGGATCATTTCGTTTTCGACAAGACCGGCACGCTGACCCATGGCCATCCGGTGCTGGAGGAAGTCATTACCGTACGCGGCGATGAGGCGCAGGCCCGTCGCCTCGCAGCTGCGCTGGAACAGGGGTCTGAACATCCCGTGGCGAGGGCCTTGCGGGCTGGTGTCGCCGCCGATGGCGTCCTCGTCAGCGATCAGCGGGCCACGACCGGGGCCGGTATCGTTGGGGTGATCGAGGGCGTCATCTGGCGCCTGGGGCGGCCGACCTTTGTGGCGGAGATGCATGGCCAGCCAATTCCCGAGAGCATTCAGAAAATAGTCGGCGCTGGCGATACGGTGATCGCATTGGGCAGCGTCGATGGTTGGCAGGCATTCTTCCGCCTGACCGATACCTTGCGGCCCGAGGCGGCCGCCATGGCGGCACGTTTGAGGGCAGCGGGAATCGGTCTGTCGATATTCAGCGGCGATTCCCCTGCCGCAGCGCGCCGGATCGGTGACGCTCTCGGTATCCTGGATATTCGTGGCGGACTTACTCCCGAGGACAAGCATGCCGCGCTGAAAACCTTGCAAGCGGAGGGGCGGACAGTGGCCATGGTCGGTGACGGCGTCAACGATGCGCCTGTGCTGGCACAGGCACAGGTATCCATCGCCATGGGAGGCGGCGCTGACCTGGCGCGGGCCAATGCGGATATTGTGCTGCTGGGAAATGATCTGGCTGCTCTCGATGGTGGCCTGAGCTTGGCTCGTCGAACTCTGGGCATCGTTCGACAGAACCTGGTCTGGGCTTTCGCCTACAATTTCCTGGCGATCCCGGCCGCCATGACCGGATGGGTCACGCCCTGGATGGCCGGAATCGGCATGTCCGCCAGCTCCCTGCTGGTGGTTCTCAATGCCTTGCGTATCGGAAGGGATTGATATGGAAATACTTTATCTGTTGGTCCCGCTTTCCGTGGTGCTGGTCTTCATCATCGCCGTGATCTTCTGGTGGTCCCTGAAGAGTGGGCAGTTCGAGGACATGGAGGGACCCGGTTATCGCATTCTGATGGACGACGACAAGTCAGGTGCCAATGGGAATCCCGGAAAACCGCCGACAGTTGACCCAGATCAAGGCAAGTCGGCAGGCAAGTAACCATACTCCACCTCGGGTTTTATGGCGGAGGTTAACGCTTCCGCCCGAAGGCTCTCTGTTGGGGTTGGGGGTGCGCGCTGCGCACCCTTTTTTTTGCGCGAAAGCTATTGCTACCAAGCTTCGCATTCCCCAACAAATGTTGATTTGGGTCAAGTTTGGGGTCGGTCTGGAGTGTATCCTTCGCCCCGAACGTGGTGTCACACTGTCTACAAGTTTCAGATAGACAGCGCGATGCACAAATAGTTTCTTTTTTGATCCTGTGAGGTGAATCCGTCATGCAATCGCAAGCGACTTACAACTACAAAGTCGTGCGCCAGTTCGCCGTGATGACCGTAATCTGGGGCATCGTCGGTATGCTGGTCGGCGTCATTATTGCCGCCCAGTTAGTCTGGCCCGAACTGAACGTCGTCGAATTTCTGAGCTACGGCCGACTGCGTCCGCTGCACACCAATGCCGTCATTTTTGCCTTCGGCGGTTGTGCACTGTTTGCCACGTCGTACTATGCGGTGCAACGCACCAGCCATGCGCCGCTGTTTGCGCCGGGCTTGGCCGCCTTCACCTTCTGGGGTTGGCAACTCGTCATCGTTCTTGCTGCGGTTTCCCTGCCTCTGGGTATCACCAGCGGCAAGGAATATGCCGAGCTGGAGTGGCCGGTAGACATCCTGATCACGCTGGTCTGGGTCTCTTATGCCGTCGTCTTCTTTGGCACCATCGTCAAGCGGACCGTTTCCCACATCTATGTGGCGAACTGGTTCTTCGGCGGCTTCATCCTGACCGTGGCGGTTCTGCATCTGGTCAATAGCGCCGAAATCCCCGTGACTCTGACCAAGTCCTACTCGGCCTATGCCGGCGTACAGGACGCGATGATTCAGTGGTGGTATGGCCACAACGCCGTGGGCTTCTTCCTGACCGCAGGCTTCCTCGGCATGATGTACTACTTCGTGCCGAAGCAGGCTGGTCGTCCGGTGTATTCCTACCGTCTTTCGGTGGTGCACTTCTGGGCGCTGATCTTCACCTACATGTGGGCAGGTCCGCATCACTTGCATTACACCGCGCTGCCTGACTGGACCCAGTCGGTCGGCATGATCTTCTCGCTGATCCTTCTTGCACCCTCCTGGGGTGGCATGATCAACGGCATCATGACCCTGTCGGGTGCCTGGCACAAACTGCGCGATGATCCGATCCTGAAGTTCATGATCACCTCGCTGTCCTTCTACGGTATGTCCACGTTCGAAGGCCCGATGATGTCGATCAAGACGGTGAATGCGCTGTCCCACTACACCGACTGGACCGTCGGCCATGTGCACTCCGGTGCTCTTGGCTGGGTGGCAATGATCTCCATCGGTTGCATCTACTACCTGTTGCCGCGCCTGTTTGGCAAGCCTGAAATGGCCTCGAAGAAGCTGGTCGAAGCCCACTTCTGGATTGCCACCATCGGCATCGTGCTTTACATCGCTTCGATGTGGATCGCCGGTGTGATGCAGGGCCTGATGTGGCGCGCCACCAACCCGGATGGCACCCTGACCTACTCCTTCGTTGAGTCCGTCAAGGCGACCTATCCCTTCTGGACCATCCGCCTGCTGGGCGGGGTGCTCTTCCTCACCGGCATGCTGATCATGGCGTACAACATGTTCATGACCATCGCTGGCGGCAAGGCCGTGAATGCCCCGGTTCTTCAACCGGCCGCAGCCCATTGAGCCCGAGCGCAGATTAAGGAGCTATGAACATGTTGACGCATGACAAGATTGAACGAAACGTCGGCTTGCTGATCGTGCTGGCCATTCTCACGGTCAGTGTGGGCGGCTTGGTGGAGATCGTTCCGCTGTTCTTCCAGAAGTCCACCACCACACCGGTGAACGAACTGGTCAAGCCGTATGACCCGGTTCGACTCGCGGGCCGCGACATCTACATCCGCGAAGGCTGCTACAACTGCCATTCGCAGATGATTCGTCCATTCCGCGCCGAGACCGAGCGCTATGGCCACTACTCGGTGGCGGGTGAGTTCGTGTATGACCATCCGTTCCAGTGGGGCTCCAAGCGCACTGGTCCGGATCTGGCTCGCGTCGGTGGTCGCTATTCCGACCAGTGGCATGCCACACACCTGCTGAATCCGCGTGACGTGGTGCCGGAGTCGAACATGCCCGCCTACTACTGGCTTAATCGTCCGCTCAAGGATGATGCCATCGACGGCAAGATGAAGGCGCTGCGCGCGGTTGGTGTCCCCTACACGGACGCCGAGATTGCCGGTGCCAAGAAGGCCATCGAGGGCAAGACCGAACTCGAAGCCCTGATCGCTTACCTGCAAGGCATGGGCACTGCGCTCAAGCAAACCAGGTAAGTACGAGCGTGGACATCAACGACCTGCGTTCCATCTTCACGGTGCTGGCGTTCATAGCGTTCGCTGGCATCGTCTGGTGGGCGTATTCCGACCGGCGCAAGGCAACCTACGACGAAGCGGCCAGAATGCCGCTCGACGATGATTTGCCTGCCGTGTCGAACGGGCAGGTTTCGGAGAATCAAGAAAGGAAATCATCATGAGTGATTTTGTGAGCGGCTTCTGGAACATATACGTGGTGGGTCTTGTGCTCATCAGCATCATCGGTTGTGCAGTTTTTCTCTGGAGCCAGAGTTCGGCCAAGCATGTCGCCGGCCAGACTACTGGCCATGTTTGGGACGAGGACTTGCAGGAATACAGCAACCCTCTGCCCAGCTGGTGGCGCTGGATGTTCTACATCACCATCTTCTTTGCCTTGTTCTATCTGGCGATGTACCCCGGTCTCGGCACTTATGAAGGCCAATACAAATGGTCCTCAGTCGGTCAGTACAAGGGCGAGATGCAGAAGGCCGAAGAGCAGTACGCGCCGATCTTCAAGAAGTTCCAGTCCCAGGACATCCGTGCAGTGGCGGCCAACAGCGAGGCCAAGGAAATGGGCCAGCGCCTGTTCCTGACCTACTGTGCGCAGTGCCATGGTTCGGACGCGAAGGGTGCCAAGGGCTTCCCCAACCTGACCGACAGTGACTGGCTCTTCGGTGGCCAACCCGAGCAGATCAAGGAATCGATCCTCAAGGGCCGCGATGCAATGATGCCGGCCAAGGGCGTCAAGCCGGATTTGAACGGCGATCAGATCAAGGACCTCGCCAACTATGTGCGGTCCATGTCCGGTCTGGCTTCCGACTCGATCCGTGCTCAGCGTGGCAAGGAACTGTTCGGCGCGGCCTGTGCGGCATGTCATGGCCCAGAAGGCAAGGGCATGGTGGGCGTTGCTCCCAACCTGAGTGACAAGGTCTGGCTGTACGGTAGCTCCGAGGAAGTGATCATCGAGACCATCACCAAGGGCCGCACTAATCGCATGCCGGCCTTCGGCGAATTCCTCGGCGATGCCAAGGCTCATCTGCTGGCTGCTTACGTGTATGGTTTGGGCGGTGGTGAAAAAGCGCCAGTCGCTGCTCCGGCTGCGGCACCTGCTGAGGCTGCTCCTGCTGCCGCAACTGCTGGCGAACCTGCTGCCGCAGAGAAGAAGTAATTCGTAATAATTCCCCGGCCCCGCAATTGCGGCGTCGGGGAATTTTCGGTTGGCTTTATCAGAATCCACTAATACGATAATCATGGCCTCCAATCCCCCCCCGACACCGCAGGACAATAACGTTGCCTTCGTTGAGGAAAGTCTTTACGAGGTACATAAAAAAATTCATCCCCGTGCTGTAAGTGGCGTTTTCGCTACATGGCGCTGGGCGTTGGTCTGGTTTACGCAGTTGCTGTACTACGGCCTTTGCTGGCTGCCTTGGAATGGGCGTCAGGCAGTGCTGTTCGATCTGGTCGAGCGCAAGTTCTATATTTTCGGACTTGTCTTCTGGCCGCAGGACGTGTTCTTCCTTGCCATTCTGCTGATCATCTCGGCCTATTCGCTGTTCCTGTTTACCGCAGTCGGTGGTCGCCTATGGTGCGGCTATGCCTGTCCGCAGACTGTGTACACAGAAATCTTCATGTGGCTGGAGCACAAGATTGAGGGCGACCGCAATGCCCGCCTCAAGCTGGATGCCGCGCCAATGAGTGGTCGCAAGCTGCTGTTGCGTGCTGCCAAATATGGTTCATGGATACTGCTCTCGATATGGACGGGATTCACGCTCGTTGGTTACTTCACACCGATCACGACGCTGTGGGGCTCAGTCTGGAACTTTACGCTGGGATCCTGGGAAGTATTCTGGATACTGTTCTATGGTGGCTTCACCTACCTGATGGCCGGCCACATGCGGGAGCAGGTGTGCAAATACATGTGCCCCTACGCCCGGTTTCAGGGGGTCATGTTTGACCCTGACACCCTGACCATCACCTATGACCAGGAGCGCGGCGAGCCGCGCGGTGCCCGCAAAAAGGGCGTCGATTACAAGGCACAGGGCAAGGGCGAATGTGTGGACTGCGGCATTTGTGTCCAGGTTTGCCCAACCGGCATCGATATTCGCAACGGCTTGCAATACGAGTGCATTGGTTGCGCTGCATGCATTGACGCCTGCGACCAGGTGATGGAGAAGATGGACTACCCGAAGGGATTGATTCGTTATTCAACCGAGCACGCCATCGAGGCAAACTGGGGCTGGAAGGAGATTCTCGGCCACATCGTCCGTCCGCGCATCATCCTTTATACGTCGATTCTTGCCGTCATCTGCGTTGCGTTTGTCTGGGGTATCGCAACCAAGGCGACGCTGCGCGTGGATGTGATCCGTGATCGGGCGACCCTGGCGCGGGAGGTGGAAGGCGGGCTGATTGAGAACGTATATCGCCTGCATGTCATGAATGTTTCGGAGACATCCCATCGCTACTCCGTGAGCGTCACGGGATTGAACGGGATCGACATGATCGGCGAGCGGATTCTAGAGGTTCCGCCAGCAGCGGCGAAGGCCTTTACCGTGCAAGTGCGGGTACCGCCGGAATCGGGCAAGAAGGGATCGAACACCATTTACTTTGATGTCAAGTCGATGGCTGACGAAAAGGTGGCTGTGCATGAAAAAGCCACCTTCCTCCAGCCATGAAGGAGCCCGCAATGAATACAGCGCTTGTTCGCCCCTGGTACCGTGAGCCGTGGCCATGGATACTAATGACTGGCCCATTTATCGTTGTGATCGCAGGAATCTATACAGCCTGGCTGGCGATTACCACCAGCGATGGCTTGGTGACCGACGACTACTACAAGAAGGGGCTGGCTGTTAATCAGACCATCGAACGCAACGATCAGGCGACCAAGCTTGGTCTGGTGGCCGGCGTTCGTATTGCGGGAGATATTTTGTCGGTGCGCATGCAGGCACAATCGGGGCAGTTCGAGACGCCAGCGGCCATATTCGTCACTATTTCCCATCCCACTCGCGCTGGCCTCGACCAGTCACGAGTCCTCGTTCGCAACGGGGAAGTCTATACCGGTGAAGTACGCTTACCGGCCTCCGGCCACTGGCTGGTCTTGCTCGAAGATGAGCGCAAGACCTGGCGCCTGATGGGTAACGTGGTATTGCCTGCCAATGGAGAGACTCTGATTGGGGTGGCACCGGTGGTTGCGGATAAACGTCAGTAAGCTATTTAAAAACGCAAGGAGAAGACATCATGCACGCTTGGAAACTGTTGTTTGGCAGCGATATCGGTCTGCTCAGTCTATTTACCATAGGTTTCGTGATCGTGATCGGGGTTGTTATGCTGATGTTCTACAAGAAAAAGGCTGAAGAAGACGCCCGCAACGCAAAATAACCGAGCGAATCCAGCCGGAGGAGACAGAAATGCAGAAAATATTCTGGGTGCTGTGGCCATCTTTTGTGGTCGCCGGTATTGCAGAGGGGGCGTTTTTTACGCTGATTGATCCACAGGAACTCTATCTTTTCGGTGAACCGGTGCATCTTTCCAGAATGACGACCTACTCCATAGGATTCTTCGGCTTCTGGCTGGTCTGTGCGGCATCCAGTCTGCTGACCTGGTTTCTTCAGCGCAGCGCGAGTGAAGTCAACAAGGGTGTAGGCGCACAGTAAAAAAATGGCCCGCAAATGCGGGCCATTTTTTTTGAAGGTGGATTGCCTCAGCTCATCACTGGGCCGACGCCAATGGGAGGCGGCGCCAGGTTGACGATGCGTGTGAAGAGGTCGCGGAATTCGTGATCCGAATCGGCATTGAAGCGAGGATCGCCGTTCTCGTTGAAGGCTGCACCGATCTCGACCCAATCTTCAGGCGTAAGAACCTTTTTGGCCAGAGGAATGACTGTCTTTTCCTCAAGAGTCATGTGTTTCCAAGTCTCGTCGGCGAACTTTTCTACGGTGGCTGAAAATGCATCAAGGCCGTTTGGTTTTCCGGCTTCATAGTGACCCAGGGCAGACTCCAAGTCTCGGACATGTTGCCCCCCTTCCTCATGCTGCTTTTCCAATTCGGCAAGGATCTCGTTGGCTTCGCTGGTGCGCTGGCGAAGCTTGACGAAAAGGTAGGAGTTTTCTTTGGGGTGGTGCAGCTTTTCGGGGAATTCGTCGATGTAATAAATCATGGCCCAGAGCAGTTTGAAGTCGGGCTTTACATTCTTTTCGCGGGCTTCGCGGACGATGTATTTCAATCCATGAACTACCGCAGCAAGAGAGCGGTGTTCGTCGTGAATGATGGCAAGAGCGGAATTCAGCATAGTGATCCTCCTGGACCGGATTAGCGGTAAACCAGCACAGGGATTTTCGAGTGCGTCAGCACCTTCTGCGTCTCCGAGCCAAGCAACAAGCCGCTAATGCCGCGACGCCCATGGGATGCCATGAAAATCAGATCGGCACCAACCTGTTCTGCTGCGGCGATGATGGCCTCGTAGGGCACATCGCTGACCGAGCTGTTCGACGCGCTGACCACGCCGGCAGTTTTGGCGCGAGCCTCGCAGGCAGCCAGGATTTCTCCAGCTTGCTGATCGGCCATTTCGGCGAACTTTTCTGGAGTGGTCGGATCAATCAGTGCACCTTCGCCGTAAAAGGCAACGGGATAGTCCGGCTTGGCAAAATAGAACGTAATCTTTGCGCCAGCTTCCTTGGCGAAAACTATGGCACGGTTGGCGGTGTCCGAAGACAGATCGGAACCGTCCGTCGGTACGAGGATATGCTTGAACATGGTCTCACTCCCTGCAAATTGGGTGGTTTTTTATTGAGCTGAATTTCTATCCTAGCAGCTTAGACTACCCAATAAGGATCTGCTTGATCAAGGTCAACCGTCAAACGTACCAAGGCGTCGTCCATCATGCACAATTGCACCAATGGCCAATGCAGAATGCAGCGTCCGGTCACCTTATTCGGAGTATGGAAATGACAGCAGGCAAACAAACGAAAGTTCCTGTGACCCCTCAGGCGACCTGGAAGGCGGTCAATGATGCGGTCGAAGCAAACATCGATCCGATTGGCATGGCCACACCATTGCTGCATGCGCAGCTTGCCTGGTTGTCGCACCCGCAGGAGTTGGGGGATGCACTGTCCGGATTTTCCGCCCGCTTGTGGGAACTTCAGGCCCATTCGTGGCGGCGGGCGCTGGGCACTGCCAGTCGAGATGTCGAGCAGCCGAATCCTGATGACACGCGCTTTGCCGATCCGGTCTGGACCGATTCCGCAAGTTGGGACATCGTGAAGGAATGGTATCTGCTGGTGACCCACCAGGTGCAGGACATGCTCTACGACACGCCCGGACTGTCCAATCGTGACCGTCGCCGGGCAGCATTCTGGTGGCGCAAATGGCTCAATGCCGTGGCTCCGACCAATTTCCTGTTGACCAACCCGGTGGCCATGCAAAAGGCGATCGAGACCAAGGGTGAGAGTTTGCTCAAGGGGATGAACAATCTCTTCAGCGACTTTCAGGCAGGCAATATCCAGATGACGCGGCCGACCGACTTCGTGGTCGGCAAGACACTGGCAACCACGCCGGGCAAGGTGGTATTCCGAAATCATCTATTGGAAGTCCTGCACTACGAGCCGACGCAAGAGAAGGTCTATACCAAACCCATCGTCATCGTTACGCCCTGGATCAACAAGTTCTACATCCTGGACATCAATGCCAAGAAGAGTCTGGTGAAGTTCATCGTTGACCAGGGTTTCGATGTCTACATCACCAGTTGGAAGAATCCCTCCGCCGAAATGCGTGACATTGCTTTCGATGACTACCTGACCGAAGGCATCGGACGAATCATCGAAACCGCGCAGGCCATTTCCGGCTCGCCTAAAGTCCATGCCGTCGGCTACTGCATCGGCGGTGCCGCACTGGCGACATGGATGGCCTGGGCCAACGCGCACTTCGCCAAGAAAGACGTGCCGGTGGAAACCGCGACCTTCTTCACCACGCTGGTGGACTATCACAAGCCGGGTGACATCGAGGTGTTTCTTGATGAAAACAGCATCAAGTGGCTCGAGAAGTCGATGGCCGAGAAGGGCTACCTCGACGGCAAGGAAATGGCGTCCGCCTTCCGTCTGCTGCGCTCCAACAGCCTGATTTGGCATTACGTGGTGCGCGGCTATCTCTTCGGCGAGGCGCCGCCTCCCTTCGATGTGCTCTACTGGAACATGGACGCCACGCGCATGCCGGCGGCGATGCACGGCTGGTATCTGCGCAACTTCTATCTCGAGAACAAACTGATCAAAAAGGATGCGCTCAATCTCGCAGGTGAGAACATTGACCTGAGTCGCATCACCCAGCCGGTGTATGCCGTTTCCGCCGAGGACGACCATATCGCTCCCTGGAAACAAACCTTCCGTCTGGCGAATTTTGTCGCCGGCCCTTGCCGGTACGTGTTGTCCAGCTCCGGGCACATCCTGGGCATCGTCAATCCGGTGGTCAATCCGCCCAAGCGGCAGTACCATGTCGCCGCCACGGAACGCTTTGATACTCCCGACGACTGGCGCGAGCGTTCCGAGCAGCATGCCGGGTCGTGGTGGGAGGACTGGATGGCCTGGCTCAAGCCCCAGTCGGGCAAACTGGTCAAGGCACCGGCAGTTGCAGGTGGCAACTATCCCGCCTTGGCCGATGCGCCGGGTACCTATGTGCTGGAACCCTGAATAAGGCTGAAGGAAGATGTCGGGACATATGGATATTTCGCGAAACCCGGGAGAAGCCGGCCAGGAGTTGCGTCGCATCGTACGCATCAACGAGGAGATCAAGAGCGTGGTGGCTACCGCCTTCAAGATCAATCTGATGGCCATGAATGCGATTTTTCTCGCCAAGCGGGCGGGGCAGTCGGCTCTGGGATTCGGCGTACTGTCCAACGAGTTGCGCCGCTTCGCCACCGACTTGCAGCAGCAGATGACGGTATTGCGTGAAACCACCTACGGCAGCGTGTCCACCGTAACCGCACAGGTCAAGCAGTCGAGAGTCACCCGCCTGCTGGAAAAGACCCGTAGCGATGCCCGTGGCGAAGGCCGTGCCGGTATTGATCGCCTGTTGCGTTCCCGTCATGAGGCGGCATTGACCGACAGCAGCGACAAGATTTCCGCATTGAATCGCCGACTATCGCAAATGATCGCCGATACCACCCAACTGGTGGAACTGGGCAGTGTACTGGCCCGTTCCGCCAAGATCGAAGCCGCCTATGGCGGTGGATTCTCTGCTTCGCTGATGCAGGTTTCCAGCGATTTCGAGGACACCATCGGCGAGATCCAGCGTTCCCTTGAAAGCCTGACCCGTCACCAATCCGAGGAATTTCGCGCATGAAAACCGCTCGCCCCATCTACGAGGACGACAATCACAAGTGGCTCGCCATCGTGCGCGACCCTGACCGCCCCGATTACCTGATCGATACCAATGAATATCTCGTCGTCAGCAACGACGATGCGATTCTGCTCGATCCGGGTGGCAGCGAAGTGTTCCCCGCAGTGTTCTCTGCTATCAGCACCGTTTTCGATCCGCGCCGGATCAACAAGGTGTTCGCCTCCCATCAGGACCCGGACATCATTTCCTCGCTGTCCATGTGGCTGGAGTTCAATCCGCAGGTCAAGTGCTACATCTCCTGGCTGTGGCAGAGCTTCATTCCCCATTTCGGCGGGCAAGGCGAGACCTTCATCCCTATTCCCGACAACGGTATGGATATCGTTGTCGGCGGCTTGCGCCTTCAGGCCATCCCTGCCCACTACCTGCATTCCTCAGGCAATTTCCATCTCTACGATGCCAAGGCCAAAATCCTTTTCTCCGGAGATGTGGGCGCCGCGTTGCTGCCCCCCGGCGAGGACGGTCTGTTCGTCGAGGATTTCGATCGCCATATCCGTCATGCCGAGGCGTTTCATCGGCGCTGGATGGGCTCGGACAAAGCCAAGCGCGACTGGTGCGCCCGTGTCTCGGCCCTCGAGATCGACATGATCTGCCCGCAACACGGTTCGATCTATCGGGGGGCCGACGTCAAGCGTTTCATCGACTGGTTCTCCCGTCTGGACGTGGGGATACTGAAGTCTTGACCGGCAAAGGATCTTCTTGATGGCGGTCAATGCGGGTTAGGGGTCTGGTTTGGATAATTCTGACCTGTACTCCGGGAGATTGAACCATGTCGATGACCGACCCGCTTTTTCGCCATCACAAGCATTGCGACGAGATTTTTGCCCGTGCCGAGGAGGCCGTTTCCGAGGGCGCCTGGGTCGATGCCGAAGAGGCCTTCACCAGCCTGCGGACTGAGTTGGAAACCCATTTCAAGAGTGAGGAAGATCTGCTCTTCCCAGCCTTCGAGCAACGTACCGGCATGACCTCCGGGCCTACCCAGGTCATGCGTGTCGAACACGGGCAGATGAGGGAGCTGTTGGATGAAATGCAACGTGGCCTGGGTGCACGGGATGCAGAAATCTTCGCTGGTGCTGCCGAGATCCTGCTGGTTCTGATGCAGCAGCACAACATGAAGGAAGAGAACATCCTCTACCCAATGTGTGACGACGCGATCCGCGATCCGGATGTCGGTGATGCGATTGCTCAGCGACTTGCCGAGCCATGTCACGCTTGATCGATGGCCGGGAGCTTCAGCCGCCGGAGCCCCTGGAACTGACCCTGAATGCCCTCGACACCCTGGCGGAGGGCGAGGAGTTGACGCTGCTGCTGTACTGCCAACCCCATCCCCTGTTCAGCGTCCTGCGCCAGAATGGCTATGTCTGGACCGAGGCCTTGCAGGCCGACGGTACCCACGAAATCCGCATCCGCAAAACGCCGCCCGTCTGACGGCCGCATTGCCCGCCGATGCATCCCAATCTGTCTTTCGAGCAGGCTCCGCCGTTTTCGGTGCCCATGCGGTTTTTCGTCGCTGCTCCCTGGTTTGGCGTGGTGGCCGGTCTGCTCTTGGCTTACATCGGTGGCGAGGTCGTGTCCTCCCGCTGGACCGGTGAGGTCCTGGCGCTGACCCATCTGCTGGGTGCCGGGTTCCTGTTGCACGCCATGTGTGGCGCCCTGTTGCAGTTCGTTCCCGTGGCCGCCGGTGGCAATGTATGGCGGCCGCGAATGGTGGCTGGCGTGGTTCAGCCCTTGTTGGGGTTCGGGGCCCTGATGTTGGCGGGCGGGTTTTTTCTGGCCAAGCCCGCGTTGTTGGCTGGTGCCGCAACGGCTTTGTTGCTCGGGATCGTCGGCTTTTCTGCCGTGATGGCCTTGGCCCTCTGGCGTACGCCGGCGACCGGCTCGACGATGCTTGCCTTGCGTCTGGCCGTGATCGGTTTGTTGGTGACTGGTGGACTGGGTGCGACGCTTGCCGAAGGAATTGCGCGTGGCTGGTCGCTGCCGTTTCCCGCGCTGACCGATGTCCATCTGGTTTGGGCACTGGGCGGGTGGGCTCTGATGCTACTCGCCGGGGTGTCTTACTATGTGGTGCCGATGTTTCAATTGACACCGCCCTATCCTGCCTGGGCAATGAGGCTGTTTGGCCCCGCCCTGTTTGTGCTGGTATTGGCATGGAGTGGCGTACAACTGATTGCCGGAGCGGAGTTCTTGCGGCGAGGGGTGGGTGTTGCCGGTTTGTTGCTGGCGGCCTTATTCGCGCTGCTTACGCTATCGGTTCAGGCCCGACGCCGGCGACGCCTGATCGATGCCACTTTTTTACTTTTCCGGCTTGCGATGGCCTCCCTGCTTTGTGTCGCCGGTCTCGGACTGTTGATGATCCTTGTCCCTGTGGTGGGTGAGGATGGCCGATCGGGGGCGACGCTCGGTATACTGATCTTCGTCGGTGTCTTCGCCTCGGCGATCAACGGTATGTTGTACAAGATCGTGCCCTTCATTGCCTGGCTGCATTTGCAGCGTCTCGGCGCGCCGCTGACCGCGATGCCGAACATGAAAAACATCATCCCGGCCACTGCAATGACAGGGCAGATGCGTCTGCATACCCTGGCCACCGGCCTGTTGGTGCTTTTGCCCTGGCTGCCGGCACTGGCCGTGATCGCCGGGCTGGCGTTCGCTGCGTCATCCGCCTGGCTAGGCGGAAACCTGATCGGTGCCGTGCGCCGTTACGCCATGTTCAGAGATCGAATTCGCGCAGCCGGCGCATATCGTGAATCGTGATCTGCTTGCCATGGACCGTGATCAGGCCGTTGGCCGCCAGGTCGTGGAATATTCGAGACAGGGTTTCCGGCGTCAGGTTCAGTCGCGATGCGATCACATGCTTGGTCGTCGGCAGGGATATTTCGAGGGTACCCTCGCATTCCCCAGTCTGCGGGCAATGCTGAAGCAGATAGCCGATCACGCGCTGGGCCGAGGAACGCAGCGAGTAGCTTTCGACGTCATGCACCAGCGAATGAAGGCGGAAGGAAAGCCCGGCCAGCATGCGCCGGGCAAAGGACGTGTCACGCTCGAGCAACTCGAACACGCTGGCGCTGGCGATGTGCAGGACCAGGCTGTCGGTCAAGGCCTCGGCGAACACCGGATAGGGGCGATCCAGGAACACCACGGCCTCGCCAAAACTCTGACGCGGACCGAGAATCTCGATCACCTTTTCGTTGCCTTGGGACGAAGGCAGGGCCAGCTTGACCTGACCGAAGACGACCACGAAAAAGCCCTTTGCCGGATCGCCTTTCTGAAACAGCATTTCGCCCTTGGAAAGTCGGCGCTCGCGACATGCCGAAACAAGTTGGGCCAACTGCTCCGGTGCCAGTTCCTGGAACAATGGAATGCGCGCCAACAGGGCAGGGATGTCGAGTCTATTTTCGCTCATGGGGCGAAACCATATCACGCTCCGACGGTAGCGCCACGATCATGAAACCTATGCCCGCATTTTTTGCCGCACCTCACCGCGTCATGTTCCTTTCTGGCATCGTCCAGGCGGTGGCTGCCATGCTCTTCTGGCTGGGTGAGTTGTGCAGTCGCTACCTCGGGCTCTGGCCAGTACCGGCGTGGCCGCTGCTGGAGACCGTGCCTACGTCATGGTTTCACGCCTTGTTGATGGTGTGCGGCGTATTTCCTTTTTTTGTGTTTGGTTTCATCCTGACTGCCGGGCCGCGCTGGCAGGGGGCAGGCGATTTGCCCAAACGTCATTTTCTGCCCGCTTTCTTCCTGCTCGCGGGCGGCTGGTTGCTGACATGGAGTTCGCTCCTGTTGCCACTGCTGGCACCTGCGGGATTGGGGCTCGTGCTGGCTGGCTGGATTGCCGTGGCAGTCACGCTGTCGCGGGTGGCTGCCCGACCCGGCATCGAGCGCGAGCACATCCTGGTCGCGGCCGTCGCGCTTTGGCTGGGCGTGGCCGGCGTGGCGTCCTTCATTGGTGCAACCATGGCCTTGGATGATCGGGCGATATGGGTGCGTCTGGGCATCGCCCTCCTGCTATGGGGATTCCTGTTGCCGATATTCGTTACTGTCGCCCATCGCATGCTGCCTTTCTTCACCGCATCGGCCACCCGAGGCTATGTGTTACGCCGTCCCGTATGGGCCATGCGCGTGTTGCTGGCGGCCAGTCTCGCGCATGGAGTTCTGGATCTTGTCGATCTGTCGCAGTGGCGATGGCTGGCCGATCTGCCGGCAGCAGCTGCCGCCGGCTATCTGAGCCGAGTCTGGTGGTCGCGACCGGCGCTTGCCAACCGGATGATCGCGGTCCTGCATCTGACCTTCGCCTGGCTGGCGCCAGCCTTTCTGCTGTTCGCCGTGCAAAGTTTGTGGTGGCCGCTGGTGCCAGGATTCGCCGGACTGGCGCCGTTGCACGCGCTGACGCTGGGATTCTTCGCCTCGATGCTGCTGGGTATGGTTTCACGGGTGACGCTTGGCCATTCCGGAAAGCCGGTGGCGGCGGACGAGGCCATGTGGCGCGCCTTTCTCGTCATGCAGCTGGTGGCAGTGTTGCGTGTTGCCGGCGAGTTCGGGGCCTTTGCGGCTTGGCTGAATGCGGTGGCCGGCATTCTCTGGCTGGCCGCTCTTGGCAGCTGGGCCTGGCGCTATGCACCCGCCCTGTGGCGGCCGCGTGCCGACGGCAGGCCGGGATAAGTATGTACTCGACACTCAAATATCTGCATGTGCTCTGTGTGTCGCTCAGCATCGGTGGTTTCGTCTGGCGCGGGCTGCTGATGATGCGCGGTTCGCCGCTGTTGAATTCGCGCTGGGTGAAAACCCTGCCCCATGTAATCGATAGTGTGCTGCTGGCGACGGCCATCGCGCTGGCGATGATGAGTGCGCAATATCCCTTCGCCGCCCCGTGGGTGACAGCCAAGGTGCTTGGTTTGTGCGCCTATATCGTCCTTGGATCGCTGGCGTTGAAACGGGCGCCGACCCGTGGACTGCGCATCGCCTGCTGGTGGGCGGCGCTGCTGGTGTTCGGGTGGATCGTGTCGATGGCGCTGACGAAGAGCCCGGCCGGGTTCTTCGCCTATCAGTGACGGCCGCCGCCGGGCGGGCCGAGCAGGGCCTTGAGATTCGGGATGTCGAGAATCCGGATGTGCTTCTGCTGCACGGAGATCAGGCCTTCGTCCTGGAAACGGGAGAAGGCACGGCTGACGGTTTCGAGTTTGAGGCCGAGGTAGGAACCGATTTCTTCCCGCGTCATGCGCAAGTGGAATTCCGCCGACGAATAACCGCGGGCGGTGAAACGCTGCGACAGATTGAGCAGGAAGGCGGCGAGGCGTTCCTCGGCGCGCATGGTGCCGAGCAGCATCATCACGCCATGGTCGCGGACGATCTCCCGGCTCATGACCTTGTGGAAATGGTGTTGCAGGGCGCGGATCTCGCTGGAAAGGGACTCCAGTTCGGCGAATGGGATCAGGCAAACCTCACTGTCTTCCAGCGCCACTGCATTGCAGGTGTGGGCTTCGGTGCTGATGCCGTCCATGCCGATGATTTCGCCGGCCATCTGGAAGCCGGTGACCTGGTCGCGACCGTCCTCGGTGAGCACGTCGGTTTTGAAGAAGCCGGCCTTGATGGCGAAGATTGCCTCGAAGGGGTCGCCGGAACGGTATAGATGCTGGCCGCGCTTGATCTTGCGGCGCCCGCCAATTAGGGTATCAAGCCGCTCCAGTTCTTCCTCGGCCAGACCGAAGGGAAGACACAGTTCGCGCAGGTTGCATTGGGAACAGGCAACCTTCAGCCCCGGCACATTGAGGGGAATTACATTCTGTTTGACGTTGGCATGCACGCTGTTACAAATCCCGATCTGGGCTAGCCCTTTGATCTGTGTCAACCACGTTACCAGATACTTGCGGCATCCTGCAACCTCGCGAGAGAGTGTGACCTCGACTGCTGCTCCGGAGACCCGGAAACATCCCTACAAATGGACGACCAGGAACTGATTTTCGACCCGCAGGTGATTCGCCGTTTCGATGTAAACGGGCCACGATACACCTCATATCCGACTGCCGACCGGTTCGTCGAGGCTTTTGGCGCCGACGACTACAAGCGCTGGCTCGGTCAGCGGACGGTGGGAGGGATCAGTCGTCCGCTTTCATTATACTTCCACATCCCTTTCTGCAATACGATCTGCTACTACTGCGCCTGCAACAAAATCATCACGAAAGATCATGGGCGCTCGGCCAAGTACATCAAGTATCTCGGCAAGGAAATGGCGCTACAGGCGGAGGCGCTGGACGGCAGTCACGACGTGGTGCAACTGCATTGGGGCGGTGGTACGCCGACCTTTCTCTCGCACGACGAGATGCGTCGCCTGATGGATCTGACGCGCCAGCATTTCCGTCTGTTGCCCGGCGGTGAGTATTCCATCGAAGTGGACCCGCGCAAGGTGGACCGCGAGACCGTCAAGCTGCTCGGCGAGCTTGGCTTCAACCGCATGAGCGTCGGCGTGCAGGATGTCTCCCCGGATGTGCAGCAGGCCGTCAATCGTATCCAGACCATCGATGAAACCCGGCTGGTGATCGACTCGGCCCGCGAGTTCGGTTTCAAGTCCGTATCTGTGGACCTCATCTACGGCCTGCCCAAGCAGAACGTGATCAGTTTCAACCACACGCTGGACGAGGTCATCAAGATGGGCCCGGACCGGCTGTCCATCTATAACTACGCTCACCTGCCCAATCTCGCCAAGCCCCAGCGCCGTATCAATGAAGCCGATCTGCCGACGCCGGACGCACGGCTCCAGATTCTGCAACTGGCGATCCGCCGGCTGACCGAGGCCGGCTACGTCTTCATCGGCATGGACCACTTTGCCAGGCCCGACGACGAACTGGCCATCGCCCAGCGTCAGGGCCGCCTGCACCGCAATTTCCAGGGATACTCGACCCATGCCGAAGCCGATCTGATGGCCTTCGGCGTTTCGTCGATTGGCAAGGTGGGACCGAGCTACGCGCAGAACGTGCGCACCCTCGACGAATACTACGACCGCCTCGATCAGAACGAACTGCCGATCCTGCGCGGCATCGAACTGACCGCCGACGACCTGCTCCGTCGCTGCATCATCCAGGCTCTGATGTGTCATTTCGAGTTGTCCATCGAGTCGGTGGAAATCGCCCACCTGATAGACTTCAAGTCTTACTTCGCCGCCGAACTGGCGGACCTCCGGGAATTGGAAAAAGGTGGCCTGCTCACCATCGACGATCAGTGGATCAGCGTTCAGCCGCGCGGGCGTTTGCTCGTGCGCGGCATCGCCATGGCCTTCGACCGCTACCTGCGCTCGGATCGGGAGCGCGCCCGTTACTCCAAGGTCATCTGATTCGTCGCCGCGCAATTTGCTGCCGTATCGCCAGCGCCGACTTTTGACGGCGGCCCATGCCTGATACCGGTTTCCTCGCCGTCTTCCTCGTCGGCCTGCTCGGCGGCGTGCACTGCGCCGGCATGTGCGGCGGCATTGTCTCCGCGCTGACCGTGCAGATGCCGGGCACCAAGCCGGCCTGGACCATCCATCTCGCCTACAACCTCGGCCGCATCGCCAGCTACTCGGTGGCCGGCGCCATCATGGGCGCGGTCGGCAGTTATGGCCTCCTGCTCAACGGCGCCCTGCCGGTGCAAATGACGCTCTACGTCGCCGCCAATCTGATGATGGTCGCCCTCGGCCTCTATCTCACCGGCCTGACGCAAGCACTTGCTTTCACCGAGCGAGCGGGCCACTGGCTATGGCGCCGTGTGCAGCCGGCCACTCGCCGCTTCCTGCCGGTGCGCGGCGTGGCCCAGGCGCTGCCGCTGGGCATGCTCTGGGGCTGGCTGCCCTGCGGCCTCGTCTACAGCGTGTTGGCCATGACCTTGCTCTCCGGCAGCGCGGCCAGGGGCGCAGGAACCATGCTGGCCTTCGGCCTCGGCACATTGCCCAATCTGATGCTGGCGGGTCTGCTATTGGCCCGCTTCCGCCATGTGATCCAGGGCCGCGCCCTGCGTCTGGCATCCGGCCTGCTGGTGCTGGGCTTTGGCGTCTGGGGGCTGATCAATGCCGCCACTCTCGGCGGCAAGCTGTGGGAAGGCGTGGTCTGTCACGTCTGAGGTAGAATTAGCGTTTTCTAATATTTCAATGGAGAACGCCATGGCCCTCACCCCCCACGATCTCGTCGTCGAAGCCAAGTCCCAAATCAAGGAAATCAACACCGCCGACGCGCAGGGTCTGCTCGGCAAGCGCGCTGTGCTTGACGTGCGCGAGCCTGAGGAGTTCGCCGCCGGTCATCTGCCCGGCGCGATCAACGTGCCGCGTGGCGTGCTGGAATTCAAAATCGGCATGGTGCCGCCGCTGGCGACGCCGACCACGCCCATCCTGATTTATTGCCGCACCAGCGGTCGTGCCGCCCTGGCCACGGTGCAGTTGCAGAAGATCGGCTACACCGATGTGGTGTCTATGGTCGGCGGCTTCGAGGCATGGAGCGCCGAAGGCCGCCCCTCCGAGAAGCCCGCGCCGATCAATTTCGAGTAACTATATTTCTTCCGCTTCCATGCGGATTGCACCGCAGGGGCATTCGGCCACGCACAGGCCGCAGCCCTTGCAGTAGTCGTAGTTGAACTGGAAGCGCTTGCCCGGACCCAGCTTGATCACCGCGTTGTCCGGGCAGACGCCATAGCAGTTGTCGCACTCGAAGCAGTTGCCGCAACTCAGGCAGCGCCGGGCTTCGAACAGGGCGTTGGTCTCGTCCAGCCCGCCCTGCACTTCGTCAAAGCTGGATTGACGGCGGATGATGTCGAGCATGGGCCGCACGGTCTTCGGTGCGTCGTGGTAGTACCAGGTGTTCAGCCGCTCGAAGCCGGCGATCTCATGCTTGGGTTCGGGCGCATAGGTTTCACTCCGCAACCATGCATCGATGTGTCGCGCCGCCTTCTTGCCGTGACCGACGCCGACCGTCACCGTGCGTTCCGAGGGCACCATGTCGCCGCCGGCGAAGATGCCGGCGCGGCCCGTCATCATGTTGGGACCGACCTGCACCGTGCCGTCCTTGATTTCCAGACCGGGCACGCCGTCGAGCAATGACAGGTCAACGTCCTGACCGAGGGCCAGAACCACCGAGTCGGCTTCGAGAGTTTCGAATTCGCCGGTAGGTTGCGGGAAGCCTTTCTCATCCAGGGCCATCTTCTCGACGGTGATGTTTCCCTCGCCGGCCTGCTTGATGGTGGACAGCCACTTGATCATCACGCCTTCCTGCAAGGCTTCTTCGATCTCGAAATCGTGGGCCGGGGCCTTGTCGCGTGTACGGCGATAGACGATCAGCGGTTCGCCGCCCAGGCGCTTGACCGTACGCGCAACGTCGATGGCCGTGTTGCCGCCGCCGTAGACCACGACGCGGCGACCGAGCATGGGTTTCTCCTCGCCTTCCATCGAACGCAGTACGGAAATCGCGTCCACGATTTTCGTTGCGTCGGCGGCAGGAATGAAAGCACGCTTGCCGATGTGGGCGCCGACGGCGAGGAAAGCGGCGTCGAAACTGCCGGCCTTCAGGCTGTCTTCGATATTGGCGACCTTGGTGTTGAGTTTCAGCGTGACGCCGAGATCGAGAATGCGCTGCACTTCCGCGTCCAGCACGTCGCGCGGCAGGCGGTATTTGGGAATGCCGAAGCGCATCATGCCGCCCGCAAAGGGGCCGGCTTCCTGGATTTCCACCGTGTGGCCGAGCCGCGCCAGATGGTAGGCCGCCGACAGTCCCGACGGGCCGGCGCCGACCACCAGCACGCGCTTGCCGCTGTTCATGGTCGGCTTGGCAAATGCCCAGCCGCGCTTGATGGCCTCGTCGCCGAGGAAGCGTTCCACCGAGTTGATGCCGACGGCCGCATCGAGCTGGCCGCGATTGCAGGCGGACTCACAGGGGTGGTAGCAGACGCGGCCCATGATGGCAGGTAGGGGGTTGTTCTCGGTGAGAGCACGCCAGGCTTTTTCGTAGTTGCCGCTTTCGGCGTGGAACAGCCAGCCCTGAATATCCTCGCCGGCGGGACAGGCGTGGTTGCAGGGCGGCAGGCGATCGACATACACGGGCCGTTCCGTGCGCCAGGAGCCCGTGTGGTTGGCGAGGCTGGAGCCGACATCCAGCGTGGTGGCGAAGGGCTTGTGCATGCTCATGCGTGTATCCCCTCTTCCTGCAGTAATCCGTACTTGCGGATGTTGCGATTGGCCTGGGCCTGGATGCGCGCCAGCGACTGCACGTTGGGCTTGGCGCCGAAAAGATGGGCGAAACGCTTTTGCGGTCGCAAAAACTCTTCGACGGGCACTTGCCGCCGTATCGCCAGAGCCGACTTTTGTTCGCCGTATTCGGCCTCGAACACAGGGAACAAACCTGTCTCCTTGGCCAGGCGCGCGAGGCGAATAGTGTCGTGGGAAGCGGAGCCCCAGCCCAGCGGGCAGGGGACGAGGATGTGGATGTAGCGGGCGCCGTGAATGCTCATGGCCTTGGTCACCTTGGCTTCGAGATCGTGCAGGTCGGCCACCGTCGCCGTGGCGACATAGGGAATCTCGTGGGCCATGGCGATGGCGGGGACGAACTTGCCCTGGCCGAAGACGTTGCCCGGTTCCGGCCCCACCGCCGCCGTCGTCGCCGTGCGCGCCGCCGCCGGCGTGGCGCTGGAACGCTGCACCCCCGTGTTCATGTAGCCCTCGTTGTCGTAGCAGATGTAGAGCACATCGTCATTACGCTCGAACATGCCGGAGAGGCAGCCGAAGCCGATGTCCGTGGTGCCGCCGTCGCCGCCTTGTGCAATGACACGCACGTCGGATTTGCCTTTGACTTTCATGGCCGCCGCAATGCCCGTGGCCACCGCCGCCGTGTTGCCGAACAGCGAATGTATCCAGGGAATCTGCCAGGAGGTTTCCGGATAGGGCGTGGAGAAAACCTCCAGGCAGCCGGTGGCATTGGCCGCCACCATGCGACCCAGCGTTGCGGCCATGGCCGCGTCGATGGCATAGCGGGCGCCCAAGGCTTCGCCGCAACCCTGGCAGGCGCGGTGGCCGGAGTTCAGCGCATTGCTGCGGTCGCCGCGCGCTTGCACGCTGCGATCCTCTTCGCCGAGCAGGCGGTTGCCGACGGTGAAGGTGCCGGTCTGGTAGAACTTGACGGGTTGATGGCTCATGTCCGTCTCCTCAGTAATTGCGCGCCGGGCCGGCTGCCCGCAGCAGGTTTTCCGCCAGTGGGCCGGAGCGCCGCTTGACGAGTTCCAGCTCCAGGCCCTTGCCCGCCAGTTCGAGATTGAGGTCGAGGAAGCTCAGCGCATCCAGCTCCTCGCGCTCGGCCTTGAGGAAGAGTTCGCGCAACGCCTTCATGGTGATGGCTCGCCCGCCCAGGCCCGCGACGACGGTGAAGACATGGGCCGGCGAATTCGCCAGGGCCATGCGCACGTTGGTGGCGACAATGCCGCCGAGGCCGACGGCCAGGCTCTTCTCGACCACTACCACGCGCTTCGCGCCGGCCAGCGCGGCAGCCACGGCGGCGGTGGGGAAGGGGCGGAAGAGGGTAAGGCCGAGAACGCCAACCCTATGGCCTGCCTCGCGCAATTCATCGACTGTGTCCTTGATGGTGCCGAGCACCGAGCCCATGGCGACGATCATGGTGTCCGCATCCTCGGCCTGGTAGGTATGCAGCAGGCCGCCGGTATTGCGACCGAAAACTTCCTTGAACTCGGCGGCGTATTTGGGGATTAGTTCCAGCGCCTGCATCTGCTTGACGTGGGCCAGGTAGCGCACTTCCATGAAGGCCTCTGGGCCGACCATGGCGCCGATGGACACCGGGTCTGTCGGGTCGAGAATCTGGCGCGGCTCGAAGCGCGGCAGGTAGGCATCCACCTGCCCCTGCGTCGGCATGTCCACGCGCTCATAGGCGTGGGTGAGGATGAAGCCGTCCATGCACACCATCACCGGCAGCGACAATTCCTCGCCGAGGCGGAAAGCCTGGATGTGCAGGTCCAGCGCCTCCTGATTGGTTTCGGCGAAAAGCTGTATCCAGCCCGAGTCACGCTGCGAGAGGGCGTCCGAATGGTCGTTCCAGATGTTGATCGGTGCGCCGATGGCCCGGTTGGCCACGGTCATGACGATCGGCAGGCCCAGGCCCGACGCGTTGTACACCGCCTCGGCCATGAACAGCAGGCCTTGCGAGGCGGTGGCGGTGTAGGTGCGGGCGCCAGCGGCCGAGGAGCCGATGGCCACCGACATGGCGGCGAACTCGCTTTCGACGTTGATGAACTCACAGGGTGTCAGCGCGCCTTCCTTGACCAGTTCGCCGAGGGCCTCGACGATGTGGGTCTGCGGCGAGATCGGATAGGCGCAGATCACCTCCGGCCGGCACAGGGCCACGGCTTCAGCGACGGCGCGGGAGCCTTCCATTTGTTTAAGCACTTTGTCTGGCCTCCTCGATTTCGCGCAACACCTGTTGGTAGGCCGCAGTCGCGGCCGCGATGTTGCCGTCCATCACCTTGCCGGAAAATTTTTCGCTGATCGCCTTGATCACGGACTCCAGTTTGATGATTCCCGAGATGGCCGCGAAGCCGCCGAGCAGCGGCACATTAGGCACTGGCCGGCCGACATGTTTCATGGCGATTTCCGTCGCCGCGACGGTACACAGCCGTTCCGCCGGCCAGTCGCGCACATAGTCGCCGAGGCCGAGCTGGTCGAAGGTCTTGTTGGTGTTGATCAGGATGTAGCCGCCGGGCTTGAGGCCGGCGAAGACGTCCACCTGATGCAGCAGTGTCGGGTCCTGGATGATCAGGGCATCCGGCTCCATGATCGGCTCGCGCAGGCGGATTTCCTTGTCGGCGATGCGACAAAAGGCCACCACCGGCGCGCCGGTGCGCTCGGAACCGAAACTGGGAAAGGCCTGGGCGTGGCGGCCTTCTTCGAAGGCGGCGATGGAGAGCATTTCAGTGGCGGTAACGACCCCCTGACCTCCTCGCCCGTGGATGCGGATCTGGAACATGGCTCCTCCTGTATTTCGGTCGATTCTAGACCTGTTTTCAGCATGGTTACTTGACATCGTCGGCGGCCTGAAGAAGAATCCGCAGCGGAAATGTCATAGAGATAGTGATGCTGGATAGTGAGCTTTTAACGGGACGTGGGGAATTCGACGATCACCACTCCCGCCTGTTGAATGAAATCGACCAATTGCGTGGAATATGCCGGATGGACACGGCGGAGCGGGTCTGCTCGCGATGTGCCGATTCCGTGCAGCTATCGTGTCGCAACGATCTGCACCGCTTTGGCCGGGCCTTCGCCGGCATCTGGCTGCGGGAGACTGCGGAAGAGGAGCGCCTTTTGCGTGCCCTGCCGCTGACCAGCGCCACCGCCGGGCCCATTGAGGTGCATTTGCAGGGGCACGCCGATATCTCGGATATGATCGTCACCGCCACCTCGACCGACATGGAGTACGGCCTTCAGGTGATCTTCGACGAATTGCCGATGCGGATTCGGCAGCATATTGTCGAGTGCGATCAATGGCTGGTGTCACAACTGACGCCGAGCGAAGAAAGCTGATCACTCCAGCGTCATGCGGATGATCGGGCAGGGCATGTCCTGTCCTCCGCATTCGCAGGTTTGCACCAGATGGCGCAGCGCGTCGGCCATCTTGCCCAGCCGGACGATGCGCATCTCGATATCCTGAATCTTCTCGCTGGCCAGCTGGCGGGCGACGCGATGATCGCGGCTGTCGTTGAGCGACAGCAGCTCGGTGATCTCCTCCAGCGTGAAGCCGATGCCCTGGGCGCGCTTGATGAAGCGCAGACGTTCCAGATGCCCGGCGCCATAATGGCGATAGGCTCCAAGGCCCTCCGGGGTTTCGAGCAAGCCGCGCCGCTGGTAATAACGCACGGTCTCGACGCCGACGTCGGCGGCCTTGGCCAATTTGCCAATGGTCAGATTGTTTTCCATAAAAACCCCTTGACTCCGTACCATGGTACAGAGTCTAGACTTCCTTTCATCAGGACTCCAGAGGAATGGAAACCGTCATGAATGCACCGGAAAAACTCCCCGAAGTCGTCGATCTGTCCATCGGCGGCATGACCTGCGCCGCCTGCGCGGCTCGCATCGAAAAGCAGCTCAACAAGCTGCCCGGCGTCGAGGCGGCGGTGAACTTCGCCGCCGAACGCGCCCATATCCGCTACACGCCCGGCGACGTGGATGCCGAGCGCCTGTTGGCCACCGTGGTCAAGACCGGCTTCACCGCCAGCGTCGCTCGCGACGATACGCGGGAGGAAGAGAAGGCGCGCAAGCTCGCCGCCTATGAGCAGGAACTCAAGCGCTTCTGGATTTCGGCCGCGCTGACCCTGCCGCTGGTGGCGCAGATGCTGTTCATGTTCAGCGCCGACTCCCACGCGGATGTGATTCCCCGCTGGGCGCAACTGCTGCTGGCCACGCCCGTGCAGTTCTGGATCGGCTGGCGTTTCTACACCGGCGCCTGGAATGCCTTGCGTGCCGGTGCCGGCAACATGGACGTGCTGGTTGCGCTGGGCACCAGCATGGCCTGGGGCTACAGCCTGGTCGTGACGGCGGCTGGCCTGCATCACCACCACGTCTATTACGAAGCCTCGGCCACGGTCATCACTCTCGTGCTGCTGGGCAAGATTCTTGAGGCACGGGCCAAGGCCAAGACCTCCGCCGCCATCGAGGCGCTGGTCAAGCTGCAACCACAGACGGCTCGTGTCGAGCGGGACGGACAGCTCGTCGACGTGCCCGTCGCCATGCTGATTCCCGGCGATGTCTTCATCGTCCGTCCTGGCGAGGCCATGCCGGTGGATGGCGACGTCATCGATGGCGCGTCGAACGCCAACGAAGCCATGCTCACTGGTGAAGCCATGCCGGTCGCCAAGGCGGCCGGCAGCAAGGTCTTCGCTGCGACGACCAACGGCGATGGGCTGTTGCGCTGCCGCGCCACCGGCGTCGGCTCGCACACGCTGCTGGCTGGCATCATCTGTCTCGTTGAAGAGGCGCAGGGCTCCAAGGCGCCGGTGCAGCGGCTGGTGGATCAGGTGGCGGCGATTTTCGTCCCCGTCGTGGTCGGCATCGCCCTCGTTACTTTCGCCGGCTGGTGGCTATATAGCGGCGATTTCACCATCGCCATG
This sequence comes from Rhodocyclaceae bacterium, assembly GCA_030824275.1. Classification (GTDB taxonomy): domain Bacteria; phylum Pseudomonadota; class Gammaproteobacteria; order Burkholderiales; family Rhodocyclaceae; genus JAVBXY01. Next base: position 72,283 of record JAVBXY010000010.1, read on the forward strand.
GTCAATGCCGTCGCCGTGCTGGTGATCGCCTGCCCTTGCGCCTTGGGTCTGGCGACGCCGACGGCCATCATGGTCGGCACCGGCCAGGGCGCCAAGGCCGGCGTGCTGATCCGCAATGCCGAAGCGCTGGAATTGGCGGAGAAGTTGCAAGTGCTGGCGGTGGACAAGACCGGCACATTGACCGAAGGCAAGCCGGTGGTTACCGATGTGGTGCTGGCAAAAGTCGGCTCCGGCGATACGGCGATGCTGCGGTTGGCGGCGAGCCTGGAACAGGGTTCCACCCATCCGCTGGCCGCTGCCATCGTGGCGAAGGCGCAGGGACTTGCGCTGGTCACGCCGCAGAACGTGCAGTCCGTCGCCGGGCGTGGTCTGGTCGGCGACGTGGAGGGCGTGCGCGTGCGCGTCGGCTCGCCGGCCTGGTTTCTGGCCGAGGGGATGTCCGTGCCCGACGCGACGGCCTTGCAACAGGCCGGCCGCAGCGTGGTGGCGGTGGCGGCCGGAGATGACGTGCTGGGCCTGATCGGTATCGCCGATCCCCTGCGCGAGAGTTCGCGCCGCGCCGTGGCACGCTTGCAGGCGCTGGGCGTCGAGGTGGTCATGCTCACCGGCGACAATGCCGGCACGGCAGCGGTGATTGCTCGCGAGGCCGGTATCGTCCGTTATGAAGCCGAGGTGCTTCCCGGTGACAAGGCGGCGGCGATCAACACACTGAAGGTCGATGGTCGCCGTGTTGGCATGGCCGGTGACGGCATCAACGATGCGCCGGCCCTGGCGGCGGCCGATGTCAGCTTCGCCATGGGCGCCGGGTCGGATGTCGCCATGCAGGCGGCCGATGTGACCCTGATGCGCGACGATCTCAATGGCGTCGCCGATGCCATTTCGCTGTCGCGGGCCACGCTCTCGAAAATCCGCCAGAATCTCTTCTTCGCCTTCATCTACAACGTGCTGGGCATTCCGCTGGCCGCCTTCGGCATGCTCAACCCCGTCGTCGCCGGCGCCGCCATGGCGGCCAGTTCGGTGTCGGTGGTCACAAGTTCTCTGCTACTCAAAAACTGGAAACCCGGAAAGGATTGAATATGGAAACCACAACCCTCAAAGTCGGCGGCATGTCCTGCGGTGGCTGCGTGAAAAGTATCATCGGCGTGCTCAGTGCATTACCTGGCGTCAGCAAGGCCGAGGTGTCGCTGGAACAGGCCCAGGCCGTGGTCGAGTTCGACGCAGCTCAGGTCAGCCGCGAACAACTGGCCGCCGCCATCGAGGATGCAGGCTTCGACGCGAGCTAAGTTTCCTGCTAGCTCTCCAGCACCCGCAATTCCGCATTGGTGTAACGCAAGCGGCTCGCCAGCACGCTGGCCAGTCCTTCCATGAGCTTGAGGCCGATCTTCTTGTGCTCCTCGGCGAGGGCGTCGAAGGTTTTGCGCGACAGCACGTAGAGTTCTGTATCGCTGAAAGCCACGGCATCCGCTGAACGCGGTTCGCCATCGAGGAAGGCCATCTCGCCGAAGAAGGCGCCACGGCCGAAGGTGCCGAGGTGGTGGCTCTGCTTCTCGTTCAGGGGCAGCACGATGCGCACGGCGCCGCGACGGATCAGGAAGAGTTCGTCGCCGGTATCGCCACGGGCGAAGATATGTTCACCTTTGGCGTAGCTGCGTTTCTCGAAATGCTGTTCGAGGGCGCTGAGAGTGGTTTCCTTGCGCCCGGCGAATATCTCGATTTCATGTAGGTCCAACGGCGTTTCTTCGCCGACGTCGAGGGCGGCTTCGAGCAGCACGCGGTCTTCCACCCATTCGAGGGCTTCGTCCTGGGTCGGGAAGATGCGGATCGGTGCCTCGGGGCGGACCAGGCCGATTTGATCGAAATAGCCTTCGATGTCGCGACCACTGGGCAGGTTCTGCGGGATCTGGCTGAGGATCAGGAAGCCATGGCGTTCGGCCAGCATGTCCTTGATCTGGTCGAGCATGTGCACGGCGGTAACGTCCACTGTCTGCACGCGGCGCATGTCGAGGATCAGGTAATCGCGGCTCTTGAGTTCCGGTTCCAGTGCCTGGAATAGCTGGGCGGCTGTACCGAAGAAGAGGCTACCCTGAAGCTCGACGATGGCGGCGCGGCTGCCATGTTCGGTGAGGATTTCCATTTCCTCCTGGGTGCGCACGCGCTTGGAGAAAATCTGGTTGCCGAGTGACTTGCGGCGGATCACCGAATTGCCCACCTGCTCGCGAATGAATAGGGCGATGGCGAGCAGCACGCCGACGCCGGAGGCGGCGATCAGGCTCCAGGTCAGGGCGACGGTGATCACGGCAGCGATCACCGTGAAGTCGAGCATGGTGCTGCGCGATTTCAGCAGATGCAAGCTGTTGCGGTCGATCATGCGCACGCCGACGACGATCAGGATGCCGGCCAGGGCCGCCACCGGAATCCAGGAAATCGCCGAGGCCAGCAGCACGAAGGCAAGCAGGGCCAGTACGCCCTCGACCATGCCCGAGTAACGACTGACGGCGCCGCTGGAAATGTTGACCAGGGTGGCGCCCATGGTGCCGGCGCCGGGAATGCCGCCGATGGAGCCGGAGACAATATTGCCCACGCCCTGGCCGATCAGTTCCCGGTTCGAGTCGTGGCGCGAGCGGGTCAGGGCGTCTAGCACGACGCAGGTCTTCAGGGTGTCGATGGAGAGCAGCACGGCCAGGGTCAGCGCTGGCATCGCCAGCATGGCGAGGTCGGCGAGACCGAGGTTGGCGGCGGCCTGCCAGCGCGCGACGATGGCGTCGGTGAAGCCGCCACCACTATCGCCGCCGCCACTGCCACCAAGGGCACCGATCACCAGCGAGTTGCCTTCCAGTACCAGCAGGGCGGGATCGAGCAGGCCGAGGCCGAAATAGGCGGCGACACCGGCACCGAGACCGAGAATGGCCGCCGGCACGGCGCGGGTCAGTAGCGGTGCGCCGACCATGATGACGATGGTGACGAGACCGACCACCACGCCCTGCCAGCGCCAGGCCAGCGGCGAGATCAACGATTCCCAGAAATGCATGCTCTTGGGCACGCCGAGCAGTTTGGGCACCTGGCTGCCGATGATGATCAGGCCGACACCGGAGAGATAGCCGCTGACCACCGGGAAGGGCATGTACTCGATCAGCTTGCCCAGGCGCAGCACGCCGAAGAGAACTTGCAGCGCACCGGCAGCGAGGCCGAGCAGGGTCAACATCAGCAGGATGGAGTCGACCGAGGCGCCGCCGCGGATCGCCTCGATGGCGAAGGCCGAAAGCACGGCTGCCGCTGGCGCGCAAGGCGCCGTGATCAGACGGTTGGTCCCGCCCAGTGCTGGTGCGATGAGGCCCAGGGCCGTGGCGCCGAGGATGCCGGCCAGGGCGCCGTGGGCCGCGTGGGCACCGCCGAGGACGGCGTAGATGGTGACGCCGAAGGCGATGGCGGAGGGCAGGGCGACCAGCATGGCGGCCATGCCGCCCCAGAAGTCGCCGGCGGGATTGCTCGAAGTGGGTAGTCTCATGCCGGCGATTCTGTCACGCCGGGGGCGGCGGTCAAGCGGCTTTCGTAGGCAAGCTGGTATGCATTTTTATCTGGCCGACGAAAGCCATGGCCACTAGCGTCGCCGCCATGGCGAGAAAGCCGACCTGACCGTAGCCTGTGACCTTGCCATCGGCATTCATGGCGATCATCGCGCCGCCGAGCCAGGAGGCGCTGCCTGAGGCCAGGCTCTGCACCGAGCCGTTCATGGACAGGAAGGTGCCGCGCAGCCGGGGTTGCACTGAAGAGGTGACGATGGCCATGGCCGGCACCATGCGGCCCGGCACGAAGATGAAGAAGATCGTCGAGCAGATGATCATCACCCACAGCGGCACGGGGATCAGGTGGGTCTGGATGAAGAGCGGGATCAGCGACAGGAGGGCGATCAGGCGATAGGTGCGCACCTTTCCCCAGCGGTCGGCGAGACGCCCGATCAGGCGCGCGGTGATGAAGGACGCGGTGCCGCCGACCAGATAGATCAGCGGGATGTCTTCCTGGCGGATGCCGACGTTGGCAGTGACGTAGATGGTGATGTAGGGAATCACCGTGAAGCCGGAGAACATGACCAGCGCCATGAACAGCAGCGCCCGCAGATGATTGGGGTCGCGCAGCACGTCGCCCATGGCGGCCAGCGGATGCACCCGCTCGGTATCGCTGACGGTGGCGTCGGGCAGGTGGCCGCGCAGGGTCGGCAGCATTTTCCAGCCGAGCACCAGGAAGGCGGCCGCCAGCACGGCGATGAACATGAAGGGGAAGCGCCAGCCGAAATGGTTGGCGAGGTAGAGCGAGAGCGGCACACCCGCGATGGTGGACAGCGAGAAGGCCGACATGATGGTGCCGCTGGCGCGACCCCGACGCTCGAAGGGAATCAGGTCGCCGACCATGGTTTGCACCATGGCGCCGAGCACACCGCCGAAGGCACCGGCCAGGCCGCGCGCGATCAGCAGCGTCCAGTAACCCGGTGCCAGGCCGCAGGCCAGGGTGGCGACGGCGAACAGGGCGAACATGGTCAGCAGCAGGCGCTTGCGCTCGAAGCGATCAACGAAGGTGGCTGCCAGCAGGCCAGTAAAGGCGGCGGTGAAGGTGTAGGCCGAGACCAGCAGGCCGAATTCGTGGGTGCCGACGTTCAGGGACCGCATCAGGATCGGGCCGAGCGGCATCATCACCATGAAGTCGAGGATGTGGGCGAACTGGATGCCGGCGAGGGTCAGCAGCAGGGCGCGTTCGCGGGATGGGTCGAGATGTGTGGCGGTGGTCATGCGTTTGAAACCTGAGAAAAGTCGGTGCTGGTGATACGGGGAGGCCGTCAGGCCGGAGGTGACCCAACGAGGTTACGGCGATATCGCGATTCAGCGGGCAGATTTGCCGGTCATGGCACCGATGGCCAGCGCCAGCCAGCCGAATATCCAAGCGCTGCCGCCCCAGGGAACGAAGCGGCGGAAGCTGTCGATGTCGGCCAGGGTGCGCAGATAAAGATTGCCGGAAAAGAGCAACAGGCCGGCGATGAGCAGGATGCCGGCGACCAGAACCCAGCGCGAAGTGGGCAGGTGCGCGGCGACGAGGCCGACACCGATCAGGCCGAGGGCGTGGACTTGGTGGAGTTGCAGGGCAGTGACGAAGCTGGGGTTCGCTGCCGCCTGCACCACCGCAGGCACATGCGATGCCGCCGCACCGAGAGCGACTGCGGTGGCGGCGGCAAGGGCACCAAAGGCGATGAAGAGGCGAGCGGCGAGAGGCATGCCGCTATGTTGCCATGTCACGCGTTGCCACGTCACGCTGCCACTGCGACAGCGGATGCGGGCGCCGGACTGCGGATCAGGTGGTCGAAGGCGGAGAGGCTGGCTTTCGCGCCCTCGCCCATGGCGATGATGATCTGCTTGTAGGGCACGGTGGTGACATCGCCGGCGGCGAAGACGCCGGGCACGGAAGTCTGGCCACGTGCATCCACTTCGATCTCGCCGCGCGGCGAAAGCGCGACCGTGCCTTTGATCCAATCGGTATTTGGCAGCAGGCCGATCTGGACGAAGATGCCTTCCAGACCGACGCGCTTGCTCTCGCCGCTGACGCGATCCTTGTAGATGAGGCCATTCACCTTCTCGCCGTCGCCGGTGACCTCCGTCGACAAGGCGCTGACGATGACCGTGACATTCGGTAGGCTGGTGAGCTTGGCCTGGAGCACGGCGTCGGCGCGCAGCTTGCTGTCGAATTCGATCAGGGTGACATGGCTGACGATGCCGGCGAGATCGATGGCTGCCTCGACGCCGGAGTTACCGCCGCCGATCACGGCGACGCGCTTGCCCTTGAACAGCGGGCCGTCGCAGTGCGGGCAGAAGCACACGCCCTTGGCTTTGTATTCCTTCTCGCCGGGGACATTCATCTCGCGCCAGCGGGCGCCGGTGGCGAGGATCACGCTCTTCGACTTGAGCGTGGCGCCGCCGACGGTGCGCACCTGGATCAGGCCATCCTCGCCCGCAGGTATCAAAGCCTCGGCGCGTTGCAGATTCATGATGTCGACTTCGTATTCCTTGACGTGCTGCTCAAGGGCCGTAGCGAGCTTGGGGCCTTCAGTGTGCGGCACGGAAATCAGGTTCTCGATGGACAGCGTATCCAGCACTTGGCCGCCGAAACGTTCGGCGACGACGCCGGTGCGAATGCCCTTGCGTGCCGCGTAAATCGCCGCCGCCGAACCGGCCGGGCCGCCGCCGACGACGAGTACGTCGAAGGCGTCCTTGGCGTTCAATTTCTCGGCATCGCGGGTGGCGGCGCCGGTGTCGATCTTGGCGATGATCTCTTCCAGAGTCATGCGGCCCTGGCCGAAGACTTCGCCGTTGAGCCAGACCGAAGGCACGGCCATGATCTGGCGGGAGTCCACTTCATCCTGGAAGAGGGCGCCATCGATCATCACGTTCTCGATGCCGGGATTGAGCACGGCCATCAGGTTGAGTGCCTGCACGACATCCGGGCAGTTGTGGCAGGAGAGGGAAATGTAGGTCTCGAAGCGGAACGTGCCGGGAATGTTCTTGATCTGTTCGATGATTTCCGGCTCGACCTTGGGCGCGTAACCGCTGACCTGGAGCAGGGCGAGGACCAGCGATGTGAATTCGTGACCCATGGGGATGCCGGCGAAGCGGACGCGAGCATCCTCGCCCGGACGGCCGACGGCGAAGGACGGCTTGCGCGCATCCGTGCCGTCCTCGCGGATGGAAGCCAGGGGCGACAGTTCGCCGATCTCGCGCAGCAGTTCGCGAACCTCGGCGGACTTCTCGCCGTCATCAAGCGAGGCGACGAGTTCGATGGGTTGGACGAGGCGTTCGAGATAGGTCTTGAGCTGGGTCTTGATGGCGGTGTCGAGCATGGCTTTCTCCTGAATGCAGGGGATGGCTGCCGGCATTGCCGGCAGCCATTGGGGGCGTCATATCTTGCCGACGAGGTCCAGGGATGGCGCGAGGGTCTTCTCGCCTTCCTTCCACTTGGCCGGGCAGACCTCGCCAGGGTGGGCGGCGGTGTACTGGGCGGCCTTGAGCTTGCGCAGGGTTTCGGACACGTCACGGGCAATCTCATTGGAGTGGATTTCCACGGTCTTGATCACGCCATCGGGGTTGATCACGAAGGTGCCGCGCAGCGCCAGACCTTCCGCGTCGATATGCACATCGAAGGCGCGGGTCAGCTGATGGGTCGGGTCGCCAACCAGGGGGAACTTGGCCTTGCCGACGGCGGGGGAGGTGTCATGCCACACCTTGTGGGAGAAGTGCGTGTCGGTCGTGACGATGTACACCTCGGCGCCGGCCTTCTGGAACTCGGCGTAGTTGTTGGCGGCGTCCTCGATCTCGGTCGGGCAGTTGAAGGTGAAGGCAGCCGGCATGAAGATCACGACGGACCACTTGCCTTTCAGATTGGCTTCGGTGACCTCGATGAATTTGCCGTTCAGGTAGGCGTTGGCCTTGAAGGGCTGGACTTGGGTGTTGATGAGGCTCATGAATCGCTCCTTGGTGGGTTGTGATTGTTGCTACGGAGCGAAGATTAAAGAACGCAATCGATACGGTCTAATTGATTGTTGCCATCTATACGATAGGGGGTGACTATCGACGCTCGATCAATCGGCGACGAGGCAGTGGGGGGCGATGTCGGCGAGCCGAGCACAACCGGCGAGAGCCATGGTCATTTCCAGTTCGTCGCGCAGCAGGCGGATGACATGGGCGACGCCGAGGGCGCCGTTGGCGGCGAGGCCCCAGATGGCGGGGCGGCCGACGAGGACTGCTGTTGCACCGAGAGCGAGGGCGACGAAGGCGTCGCGGCCGTTGCGGATGCCGCTGTCGAGCAGCACGGGCACGCGCTGCTCGATGCGGCGCAGGATGGCCGGCAGAGCATCGATGGCGGCGGGTGCGCCAGTCAGCACACGGCCGCCGTGATTGGAGACGACGAGGCCGTCGCAGCCGCAGTCGACGGCGCGGGCGGCATCGTCGGCATGGAGGATGCCCTTGAGCAGCAGCGGCAGTGTCGTCTGTTGGCGCAGCCAGGTGACGTCGTCCCAGGTCGGCGCCTGGGCCATCCAGCCGTCGAAGACCTGGCTGCCTTGAAAAGTCGGCTCTGGTTGGACGGCGACTTCGAGGTTTACGGCGGTTACTTCACCCGGCAACTGCATGGTGGCGAGCTTGATCGGTGCGTCCACGGTCAGCACGACGGCCGAGCAACCGGCGGCGATGGCGTATTGCAGCAGGCGCAGGCTGCGCTCGCGGTCGCCCTGCCAGTAAAGCTGGAACCAGGGCGCGGTGCCGTTGTCAAGGCGGCCGGCAGCGAAGATGTCGCTGAAGGGCTGGCTGGCGAGGCTGCTGACCAGCATCTGCCCGCCCTGGGCGGCGGCGGCCATGGCGCTGACGACTTCGCCGCCGGTGTGGAACAGGCGTTGGTAGGCGACGGGGGCCAACAGCAGCGGATGCGCCAGTGTCTGGCCGAAGAGGTCGAGGTGGGTGTGGCCGCCGCGCAGATCGCACAGGGGGCGTGGGTAGATGCGCTGGGCGGCGAAGGCTCGTTCGTTTTGGCCATCGTCGCCGTCGCGCAGATAGCGCCAGATTTCCGGTTCCAGCTTGGCCTGGGCCAGCGGTCGATAGGCGCCGATGCTTGTCGTTGTCATCAGTTCTCCGCCCAGCGCCGCAACAGGTTGTGATAGGTGCCGGTGAGGCGCACCACGGGCTCGCTTTCGCCGACGTCCTGGCGCAGTTGCAGCAAGGCCATGTCCATGTCGTAGAGCAGGCGGCGCTGGCCGGGGTCGCGGACCATGCTCTGCATGAACATGAAGCAGGCGACGCGCTCGCCTCGGGTGACGGGGCTGACGGCGTGGATCGAGGAGGACGGATAGACGACGAGGCTGCCGGCCTTGCCCTTGACGCCGTGGCTGCCGAAGGTGTCTTCGATGGTCAGCACGCCGCCTTCATAGTCCTCGGGGTCGGAGAGGAAGAGAGTGGCGGAGACGTCGGCGCGCACATAGGTGCCGGCCATGCCCGGAACGAGGCGCATGGCGTTGTCGGTGTGGAAACCGTAGGTGTTGGCCTCGCCGGCGTAGCGGTTGAAGAAGGGCGGCAGGATCTTCAGCGGCAAGGCGGCGGCGAAGAAGATCGGGTCGCGGTTCAAGGCGTCGAGCACCATGCGGCGCAGGGCCGGCAGGTGCTCGGCGTCCTCGGCCAGTTGCTGGTTATTCTTGGCGGTGGCCGCTTGCGGGCCGGCGGTGATCAGGCCGCTGTCCCAGCGGGAGCGGGACAGCAACTCGCGGGCGGTCGTCAGCTCGTCGGGGGTGAGAACGTTGTCGATGGTGACGAGCATGGCGGCCTTTCCTGTCAGTGGATCAGAACTTCAGTTCGGCGGTCAGCGTCGCGCTGCGGCGGGTGCCGGGCACGGCGAAGGAGCCGTTGTCGTAGAGCTGGTCCCAGTAGAGTTTGTCGAAGAGGTTCTTGACGTTGAGGCGCAGCGACCAGTCCTTGCGCTCGTAGGAGACCATGGCGTCCCAGCGCAGATAGCCGGGGATGGTGTTGGGCGAGAAGGCGGTGCCGGTGCCCAGGGTCGGCAGAGCGCCGGTGGGCACGTAGCCGAAGCGTTCGCCCTTGGACTCGACGCCACCGCCGACCTTCCAGCGCTCATCGAGCTTGTAGGTGGTCCACAGGTTGAGCGTATAGGCCGGGGTGTTGCGGGCGCGCTGGCCGACGAAGCCATCGGCACCGGCAGTGATGACGCCTGTGGTGGCGTTGATGTTCTGGGCGATGGCGAGGATGCGGGCATCCATCAGGGCGATGCCCGAGAAGACTTCCCAGCGGTCGGTGATGCGGCCGGCCAGTTCGAGTTCGAGACCCTTGGTGCGGCGTTTGCGGGTCAGGATGGTGGCGGTGGATTCCAGGTCGCCGTTGCGTTCCCATTCCTTGGTGGCCTGGTAGAGGGCGGCGCGGAAGGCCAGGTCGCCGTCGAGCAGCAGCCACTTGGCACCGAGTTCGACCACCTCGCTACGCTCCGCCGGCTGGGGCGTGACGGTGAGTTGGTAGAGATCGGCGGTGGGGCTGAAGGAGTCGCTCCAGCCGAGGTAGTAGTGGGTCTCGCCGCCGGGATGGTAGGACAGCGCGGCGCGATAGCTGTTCTCGTTGAACTTGAGCTTGGGCGAGGTGGCGGAGCTGTAGTTGGCGTCCATGATGTCGTGGCGCAGGCCGAGGGTGGCTTTCCACTGAGGGATGAATTCGACCGTGTCCTGGGCGTAGACCGCGTAGGAGTCCGACTTGAAGCGGGTCGCCGTGCCGGTGGTGGCCGCATCGTAGGGGGCGTAGTAGGGCGGGTTGCCTGCCGTGGTCCCGCCGAGGTTGCGCAGGCCGTGGCGGAAGGCGTTTTCGTAAAGATATTCGACGCCGACGAGGACTTCGTGCTGCATGCCGGCTGCCTTGAAGCGCGTGCTGTAGTCGGATTGCAGGGTGACGGTTTCGTAGTCGGAGACGCGGGTCGGGCCGCCGTTGGCGGTGGCGCCGTTGAGGATCAGTGCCTGGGCGTTGGGCGCCTGGGTGTCGCTCGGGGTGCGCGCCCAGTAGCTGCGCTCGTAGTCGGCGATGCGTAACTGGCTGCGCAGCTGGCTGTCGGGGGAAATCCGGTACTCGTTCACCAGCGTGGTCATGCGGGTGTCGCTCTTGTCGAAAGTGCGATCCGTGCCCCAGAAGGTGTCGGTGGCGAAGTTCTGGTTGACCCGCCGCGTCGCGGTGCTGAAGGAGTTGCCGTAGTCCGGGTTGTCGTCGGTCTTCAGCCAGTAGTGGTTGAGCCAGAACTGGTTGTCGGTATGCAGGTTGAGGCCGAGACTGATGCCGACGCCCTTGCGATGGATCTCGGGTTCCGCGCCGGTGGCTGGGTTGCTGCGCCAGCTGCCTTCGTCGCGCTGCATGAGGTTGATGCGCAATGCGGTGTTGGCGTTGATCGGCTTGTTGAGGTCGGCGGTGACTTCCTGATAGCCCTCGGTGCCGACACTGCCGCTGAGCTTGTACTGCTCGATGCGCAGCGGCGTCTTGCTCACTTGATTGATCACGCCGCCGGCCTGGCCGCGCCCGAAGAGCATGGCGCCGGCACCGCGCAGGACATCGATCTGCTCGTAGTTGAAGGTCTCCCGGTTGTACTGGGCGGTGTCACGGATGCCGTCGAGATACATGTCGCCGAAGGTGTAGAAGCCGCGCAGGTTCATGTTGTCACCGGAGCGGCCACCCTCGGCGGCGTTGAAGCTGAGGCCGGAGACGTTGCGCAGGGCCTCGCGCAGCGAGCCCACCTGCTGCTCTTCCATCAGCGTGTTGGTGATGGTGGTCACCGCCTGCGGGATGTCGTGGGGGTCTTGCAGGACCTTGCCGACGCGGGTGGCGGTGGCGCGATAGCCGTCGGGTTTGTCGGCATCGGCCTGAACGTTGACGGTGGGGAGTTCCTTGGTGGCTTCCTGGGCGAGGGCCGGCAGGGAGAGCCCGGCCAGCATCATGGCGCTCAGGGGGAGTAGTCGCGGGTGTTTGGGGGATGGTTTCATGTCAGTCCTTTCGACGGTTGTTTGGCTGGCTCGTGCGAGGACTGGCTGGCTGGGGGTTGCGAGGCTTGGGGAAATGCGTCAGTTGTTTTTTGGCTCCGTGACGAAGCCAATTCTTGTAAGTCCGGCACGGGCCGAGGCGGACATCACCTCGGCGACCTTCTCGTAGGGCGTGGTGCGCTCGGCGCGCAGGTGCAACTCCGGTTGCGGCGTGATGGCAGCGGTGACGCGCAGCTTGTCGGTGAGGGCGTCGGGGGCCACCACCTCGCCGTTCCAATACACCTGGCCGGCGCTGTCGATGGCGACCTGGACGTTGTCCGGCTTGGTCAGGTTCGCGCTCGACGAAGCCTTGGGCAGGTCCACCTTGACCGCGTGCGTCAGCAGCGGCGCGGTGACGATGAAGATGACGAGCAGCACGAGCATGACGTCGATCAGCGGGACCATGTTGATCTCGGCCAGCGCTTCGTTATCGCTGCCGCCGTCCATGGATGCGAAGGCCATTGTGTTCTCCTCAGGCCGCAGCGCGCGACGATTGTTGAGCGATGGCGCGGGCGATGATGCGCTCGGAAGTGGCGGCCACGTCGGCGGCCTGCGGTGCGCTCTTCAGGCCCATGGAGAGGAAGGTGAATACGTCATGGGCGAAGGAGTTCAGCGCCGAGAGCGTGTTGCGGTTGGCGCGGGCGAAGGCGTTATAGGCGACGGCGGCGGGAATGGCGACGGCGAGGCCGATGGCGGTCATGATCAGGGCCTCGCCCACCGGACCGGCGACCTTGTCCAGAGTGCCTTGCCCGCTCATGCCGATGGCCATCAGCGCGTGGTAGATGCCCCACACCGTGCCGAAAAGGCCAACGAAAGGCGCCGAGGAGGCGACGGTAGCGAGAAAAGTCTGGCCGTATTCAAGGCGCGACTTGTCCTGCTCGATGGCGCGTTTCAGGGTACGGGTGAGGAATTCGTCGGGCGAGCCGGCATCGACCAGGCCGAGGGCTTCGCGACCGGCCCGGTGCTGCTCGACGGCGGTGAAGCCGTGATGCACGAGATGGGAGAAGGGTTCCTGCACGCCGGTTTTGCGCAGGTGATGGACGACGGCATCGAGGCTGGACGCTTCCCAGAATGCCTTGAGAAAGGCGGTGCTCATTTGCTGGGAACGGAACAGCTGGAGGCCCTTGGCGACGATCAGGTACCAGGTGCCGACGGACATGATGAGCATCAGCGCAAGGATGAAACGGGCGACGCCATCGGTGGCGGCGAGGAAGTGGGCAAAGCCCAGTGGGGATTCCATGATTACGACTCCTTCAGGGTGAACACAATCGGAACCAGCACCCAGGCGGCGACGGCCTCGCTGCCGCGTCGTGCCGGGGCGAATTTCCAGCGGCGCACGGTGTCGAGGGCCGAGTGGTCGAGGCGGGCGAAGCCGCTGGAGGTCTGGAGCTGGACGTCGTCGACGCTGCCGCCGGCAAGGACGTGGACGCGCAGGACGACGCGGCCCTGTTCGTTCAAGCGCCGTGACAGGGACGGGTAGGGCGGTTTGGGGTTGTCCAGATACTCGGCGTCGAAGCGCGGCTGCGTCAGCGGCGCCGAGACTGCGGTCGGGGCGGTTGGTGATGAAAAAGTCGGCGCTGGCGGCACGGCGACGGGACTTGGCGCCGGGGATTCCTGCGGTGATGCAATCTGCTGGGGCTGTTGCACCGGGCGCGGCCGGCTTTCCACGGGTTTGGGATGGGGCGGCGTGACCCGTGGCTCGGGTTTCACTTCCGGTGTGGGCGGCAGGATGCTGACGGTCAGGACTTGTAGCGGCTCCGGCAACACCGAGGGTGCATACCGGGCCAGCCCCCATAGGACGACGAGATGCAGGCCGACGACCAATGCAATTGCACGGCCCGACAGGCGGGAGTTGGCGTGGTAGGGCGCGAGCGTCCCGACGGCAGACATGGAATCCGGATCTCCTGGCTAGACATTGCTGGCTGGCTGATCCGAAAGGACTGGCTGGCTGGACGGGTACAACTAGGCGGCTTTCCCGGCCGCCCTTGGGATTTACTGCGGGGATTTACTGCTCGACGACTCCTATTTCGTGAGAATCAGCTTGCCCTGGCGGGTACGCCGCAGGCGGTAGGTTTCACCTTCGTGAGCGATCTCGACCTCGCCTTTCGCGCCGAGCAGTACCGTACTGTCCAGCGCCCGCCCGGGGACGGGGGCAAACTGGGGCTCCGGCTGGGGAGAGGTAAGACCCGGGGTTGGGCTGGTCGGCGCGACGGGTTTCATCGGGGCACTCGCTAAGTTGAATCTTAATGAGAATGATTCTCAATGCTTTGGACCGTGAAGTCAACAAGGTAATGGTGTTTTCTCTTCCGAATGTTGCAAATCCGCCGCAATCTCTCGTCGTCAGCAAGGCGAAATCTTCGGGGCGGTATAATCCTTTTCTTTTCTCCAAGGAGCCCGCCGTGGGTCTTGATCGCGTTCCGTCCGGCAAAGATTTGCCCAATGATTTCAATGTGGTTATCGAGATTTCCATGCACTCGGAGCCGATCAAGTACGAGGTGGATAAGGATTCCGGGGCAATTTTCGTGGACCGTTTCATGTCCACCGCCATGCACTATCCGTGCAACTACGGCTACATCCCCCACACCATCGCCGGCGATGGTGACCCGGTGGACGTGCTGGTGGTCTCCCAGTTTGCCCTGCCCCCTGGCGTGGTGGTGCGTTGCCGTCCCATTGGCATGCTGAAGATGGTGGATGAAGCCGGTGAAGACGCCAAACTGCTGGCCGTGCCGGTGGACAAGCTGACGCCGATGTATCGCAGCGTCGAAAGCACCCGCGATCTGCCGCAACTGATCCTTGATCAGATTTCCCACTTCTTCGAGCACTACAAGGATCTGGAACCGGGCAAGTTCGTCAAGGTGCAGGGCTGGGTCGGCATCGACGAGGCCAAGCAGGAGATCATGCAGGGCGTGGCCAGCTACAACGCGGCCAAGGAAAAGCCCAACTTCTGAGCATCCTGCCTTCGCATCAAGCCCGCCCGGTGGCTGCCGTGGCGGGCTTTTTGTTGTCTCGATTCCTGTCTCGCATCCGTTATAGTTGAGCCCATGTCACGCCTACGCATCGCTGTCGCCCAGTTCAATGCCACCGTCGGCGATCTCGCCGGCAACGCCGCCCGCATACTCGACTTTGCCGCCCGCGCCAAGGCGCAGGGCGCCGATGTATTGCTGACGCCGGAGTTGGCGTTGTGCGGCTATCCGCCGGAAGATTTGCTGCTGCGGCCGGACTTCTATCGCGCCAGTGCGCGGGAACTCCTGGCGCTGGCCGCCGCCGCGCCGCTGCCGATGATCGTCGGTCATCCGCAGGACGTCGCCGGCAAGCGTTACAACGCCGCGTCGCTGCTGGCCGACGGCAAGATCGTCGCCACCTATCACAAACATCGCCTGCCCAATTACGAGGTCTTCGACGAGGAGCGCTGGTTCGCGCCCGGTCGCGAGCCCTGCCTGGTCGAGCTCAAGGGCGTGCGCGTGGGACTCGCCATCTGCGCCGACATCTGGGAATACGGCGCCGCCGAATCGGCCGCCTTTGCCGGCGCCGAGCTGCTGCTGACGCTCAACGCCTCGCCCTTCCACATGAACAAGCAGGCGCGGCGCTATGAAGTGCTGCGTGATCGGGTCAAGGCCACCGGTCGGCCCATGATCTATGCCAATCTGGTCGGCGGTCAGGATGAGCTGGTGTTCGATGGTGCCTCGTTTGCGCTGGATGGACAGGGGCGTTTGACCCATCAGCTGCCGGCCTTCGTCGAGGCGCTGGAGATCATCGACTATGCCGATGGTCACTTACTGCCCGGCACCGTCAGCGAAGCGCCGGGTCGCGAGGCCGAAACCTACGCAGCGCTGACGCTGGGCGTGGCGGATTACATTGGCAAGAACGGTTTTCCTGGCGTCATCATCGGCCTATCCGGCGGCATCGATTCGGCCATCACGCTGGCCATCGCCGTCGATGCCCTCGGCGCCGACAAGGTGCGCGCGGTGATGATGCCTTCGCCGTGGACGGCGCAGATGAGCCTGGACGATTCGCGTGAAATGGTGAAGCGCCTCGGCGTGCAGTATGACGAGATTCCCATCGCTGGCGCCATGGAACAATTCGCCGTACTGCTGGCGCCGACTTTTTCCGCCATGGGGCCGAAGCCCGAGTGGGATACGACGGACGAGAACCTCCAGGCGCGCATTCGCGGCATGCTGTTGATGGCATTGTCCAACCGCAGCGGCCGCATCGTGCTGACCACTGGCAACAAGAGCGAGATGGCAGTGGGCTATGCCACGCTCTACGGCGACATGGCTGGCGGTTTTGCGGTGATCAAGGATGTGCTGAAGACCTTCGTCTACGATATTGCCCGCTGGCGCAATACGGTGTCGAATGTAATTCCCGAAAACATCATTACGCGCCCGCCCTCGGCGGAGCTGAAACCTGGTCAGACCGACCAGGACACCTTGCCGCCCTATGAGGTGCTCGATGCCATCATCGAAGCCTACATGGAGCGCGACGAATCCCCACGCCAGATCATCGCGCGTGGCTATGCGGAGGTTGACGTGCGGCGCGTCGTCGGCATGTTGAAGAAGAACGAATACAAACGCCGCCAGTCACCGGTCGGCATCCGCGTCACCCAACGCGGATTCGGCAAGGACTGGCGCTATCCGATAACATCGCGCTACGCAGACGAATACTGACACGGGAGACATGCAATGAAGAAGATCGAAGCCGTCATCAAACCCTTCAAACTCGACGAGGTGCGTGAGGCGCTTTCTGAGGTCGGCGTCACCGGCCTGACCGTCACCGAGGTCAAGGGTTTCGGCCGTCAGAAGGGGCACACCGAGCTGTATCGCGGCGCCGAATACGTGGTGGATTTCCTGCCCAAGATCAAGATCGAAATCGTCGTCGCCGACGGCACCGTCGAACCGGCCATCGAAGCCATCGTCAAGGCCGCGCGTACCGGCAAGATCGGCGACGGCAAGATTTTCGTCACCTCCATCGAACAGGTGGTGCGCATTCGCACCGGTGAGTCCGGCGAAGCTGCAATTTAAGGGCCTATCCCCCAACCCCTTTCCAATAAGAAAGGGGCGACTGCTTGGCGCGCTGCGCGCGTGGTTTGTTTATGCGGTCGCCAGCAACACCACCACCGCGCCCGCGCCGCCTTCGGCGGCCCGGGCCTGGCAAAAGGCCAGTACATCCTGACGCTGGCTGAGCCAGCCCAGTACCAGTCGCTTCAGCACCGGCACTCGCCCCGGCGAGCTCAAGCCTTTGCCATGCACAATACGTACACAGCGCAAGCCATGTTGTCGGCATTCGGCGAGGAAGATCAGAACCGCCTGTCTCGCCTCATCCCGGTTCAGGCCGTGCAGGTCGAGCTTTTCCTGAGTCACCCAGCGCCCCCGACGCAGATCTCGCAGCGTTGATTTCGGCAGGCCGTCGCGTAGCCAGACGGCCTCGTCACCGCCTTCCAGGTAGAGGTCGAGTAGCGGAGACCCGCGTAAGGATTCGTCGAGGGCTGCGGCCTCGTCCCGTGCATGTTGGCGCGGGATCGGTAGCGGTAATGGTGGCTCGTGGTGTACGCGATCCCAGGTCAGCGGTCGCACGTCGGCGACCGCTTCCTTGAATTCGCGCTTTTCCTCGGGGCTGAGGCCCTTCGGCCCGGAACGCCGGGCCGCCATGTTCAGCCGGCGAGGCCCAGGCTGTCGAGATAGCGCTCGGCGTCAAGCGCGGCCTGGCAGCCGGTGCCGGCACTGGTGACGGCTTGGCGATAGATGTGATCCTGCACGTCGCCGGCGGCGAACACGCCGGGTAAGTTGGTCGCCGTGGCATCGCCCTTGCGGCCACCCTTGGTGACGATGTAGCCACCTTCCATCTCGAGTTGCCCTTCGAAGATGTCGGTGTTGGGCTTGTGGCCGATGGCGATGAAGACTCCCATCAGCTCGATGTCCTCGGTGGCCCCCGTGGTGGCGCTCTTGATGCGCATGCCTGTGACACCGGTCTTGTCGCCAAGCACTTCATCCAGGGTGTGGTTCCACTTGATGGTGACCTTGCCGGCCTTTTCCTTTTCGAACAGCTTGTCCTGAAGGATTTTTTCGGAGCGGAACTTGTCGCGGCGGTGCACCACGGTGACGTGGCTGGCGATGTTGGCCAGGTAAAGCGCCTCTTCCACGGCGGTGTTGCCGCCGCCGATGACGGCCACCGGTTTGTTCTTGTAGAAGAAGCCGTCGCAGGTGGCGCAGGCCGAAACGCCCTTGCCGGCAAAGGCATCTTCGGAGGGCAGGCCGAGATACTGGGCCGAGGCGCCGGTCGCGATGATCAGGGCATCACAGGTGTATTCGCCGGCATCGCCGATCAGTCGGATCGGCTTTTCGGCGAGATGGGTGGTGTGGATGTGGTCGAAGATGATTTCGGTGTTGAAGCGTGCGGCATGCTTTTCAAAGCGCGCCATGAGGTCCGGCCCCTGCACGCCATCCGGGTCGGCGGGCCAGTTATCCACTTCGGTGGTGGTCATCAATTGTCCACCTTGCGCCATGCCGGTAATGAGTACCGGATTCAGGTTGGCACGCGCGGCATAAACGGCGGCGGAGTATCCGGCGGGGCCGGAACCGAGGATCAGAAGACGGACGTGGCGGGTGCTCATGGTGAGGTGTGAATCCTGTTGTTGGCTTAGAGCGAATTATATAGATGGGTTGAAATGGGGATGTTTCAACCATGATTAGAGATCGGGTATTCCTGATGCTTGGCAGCAAAAAAGCCCGCTGGATCATGCAAATGGATGATATTAAGATTCCCTTGGAATGGTATTCTTGCAAGCTTTTGCAAGTTTCAATTATTTATACCGGATACGTCTGTGCTCGCTGGCGCCTGTCGATATATCGCTACGCTGTTTGCCCTGCTGATTTTTGCAGCGGCAGGTCTCGTCACGCCGGCTTGGGGACAGGCTGACGGAGGTGGCGGTTTGCACTTCGACATCCTTGATTTCAAGGTGCACGGCAACACCATCCTCAACGAGCAGCAGATAGAGGATGTTCTCGGGGGCTACAGGGGCAAGGGCAAGGATTTTGGTAATGTCCAGCAGGCACTGGAAGCCCTCGAAAAAGCCTATGCGGCGCTGGGCTTCAATGCCATTCAGGTCATTCTGCCCGAGCAGACCCTGGAAAGCGGGTCGGTGCATTTCCTCGTCGTCGAAAGCCGCCTGGCGCAGATCAAGGTGGAAGGCAACCGCCATTTCAGCACCGAGAACTACCAGCGGTCCCTGGTTTCCCTGCAAGCCGGGACCACGCCGAACTTCGATGCCATGGTGGATAACCTCCGCCTGATCAACGAGAACCCCGCCAAGCAGGCCTCGGTGGTTATGCGAGCTGGCGCCAATGATGGTGAGGTGGATGCCGTCGTCAAGGCGACCGATCTGCCGCCGGTGCGCTATGCGGTGACCTTCGATAACTCCGGCAATAGCCAGACCGGGCCGTTCCGCCTTGGTTTTGCCGTTCAGCATGCGAATCTGTTCGACCGGGATCACGTGCTCAGCTTTCAGGCGATCACTTCGCCGCTGCGGGCGCGGCAGGTGCGCATTTACGGCATGGGTTACCAGGCACCGATCTACAGCTTGAACGGAATATTCAGCCTGTTTTTCGGCTATTCCAATGTCAACTCCGGCTTGGTCAATACCGCTGGCGGCAGTTTCAATATCGCCGGCAGCGGCAAGATCGTCGGTGCCCGCTATACCCAGCACCTGCCCAAGCGGGGCGATTGGGACAACAAGCTGTCGATCGGTATCGACTGGAAGGCCTATCAGAACAATGTCAGGACATTGGGGGGAGCGGTGACGCTGGTGCCCGACAGCACCATCAGTCCCTTGAATCTGACCTGGCAATTCAATCGCCGTCGCGCCGATGACGACTTGTCGGGCTACTTGTCTCTTGTCCAGAACCTGCCGAATTTTTTTGGCGGCAACGACGCCCATGATTCCCAGCTTCAGAAGATTGGCCTGCGCTCCGGCGCCAATTCCGAATTCCTGATCGTGCGTTATGGCCTGGCCTGGCAAAAAGCCATGAAGGGCGACTGGTTGTTCAAGGCAGCCGTCTCGGGTCAGCACACGAATCAGATGCTGCTCACTTCAGAGATGTTCGGCATCGGCGGCGCCGACTCGGTACGCGGCTTCCTTGAGCGCGAGCACGCGAACGACAAAGGACACCGGGGATCGGTCGAGCTGTATTCGCCCGAGTTTGGTGGTCTGGTATCGAGCAACTTGAAACTGCGAGTGCTTGGGTTCTACGATATGGGCTGGGTGAAGCGTATTCATCCAGCAGCGGCGGAGGTTTACGCCACGGGTATCGCCAGTACGGGTGTGGGTATTCGCGCCGGTTTGGGGCGTGATCTTTCCTTGCGTGTGGACTACGCTAGGGTTGTAGACGGTTCGCAAACCTCGCGGGGAATGCGCCTGCATGGCGCCTTGTCCTATGTTTTCTGATCCGGGAAAGGGGGACGCGCTTTGAAGCTGCCTCGTTCGGCCCGGAATCGCCGTGCCGCCAGCGCCGACTTTTGCGGCGTGCGCTTGCGCTTGATGGCAGCGAGCCTGCTGGCCGGGTTCTCGTCCATGGCCTTGGCCAATCCGGTCGATCCGACCGTGGTGTCTGGTAGCGCGACCTTCCAGGGCGGCAAGGGTGCGCTGACCGTCACCAACTCCGACGGCGCGATCATCGACTGGAAAGGTTTTTCCATCGATCAAAACGAACTCACCCGTTTCGTCCAGTCCAGCGCCTCCAGCCAGGTGCTCAACCGCGTCATCGGTGGTGATCCCAGCGTGATCCTGGGCGCCCTCCAATCCAACGGCCGCGTCTTCATCATCAACCAGAACGGCATCGCCTTCGGCCCGAACGCCCAGGTCGATGTCGGCGGCTTGGTGGTTTCCTCCCTGGGGTTCTCGAACGCCGACTTCCTTGCAGGTCGCCTGAACTTCACCGAGTCGGCGGGTGCCGGCGGCATCGTCAACCAGGGAGTCATCCGTACCGCCAGCGGCGGCATGGTGGCCTTGATCGCACCCACCGTCGAAAACCACGGCGTCATCGAGTCGCCCAACGGCGACGTGATTCTGGCTGCTGGCAAAAGCGCCAATCTGGTGGATATGTCCCGTCCCGAGATCCAGGTCGAACTCAACGCGGCGGACAACGCGGCGGTCAACGTCGGCCAGCTGGTCGGCAAAAATATCGGCATCTACGCTGGCGCGATCCGCCATTCCGGCATCGCCAGCGCCAACACGGCCATGCTCGATGCGCAAGGGCGTATTGTCTTCAAGGCCGTGGATACCACCCTGGTGTCGGGTACGGTCGAGG
This sequence comes from Rhodocyclaceae bacterium, assembly GCA_030824275.1. Classification (GTDB taxonomy): domain Bacteria; phylum Pseudomonadota; class Gammaproteobacteria; order Burkholderiales; family Rhodocyclaceae; genus JAVBXY01. The sequence goes on from JAVBXY010000010.1 coordinate 93,163, forward strand.
CGAAGAACAGTGCCGGTGTCGGCGGCACGGTGCAGTTGCTTGGCAACAAGGTGGGCCTGGAAGCTGGTGCGCTCGTCGATGTCTCGGGCGCAAGCGGCGGCGGCACGGTGCTGGTCGGCGGCGACTATCAGGGCAAGAACCCGGATGTGAAGAATGCCTGGCGGACCTTCGTCGCGTCGACCGCCTCCATCCGCGCCGATGCTACCGAGCGGGGTGATGGAGGCCGCGTCATCGTCTGGGCCGACGACGTCAATCGCTTCGATGGCGCCATCAGCGCCAGGGGCGGTGCGCTGGGCGGCAATGGTGGTTTCGTCGAAACCTCGGGCAAGAATTTCCTGCTCATCGGCAGCGGCCGGGTGGACACGCGGTCGCCCATGGGCGCGACCGGCACCTGGCTGCTTGATCCAACCAACATCAATATCGTCGCCTCGGGTGGCACGGCGGCGTTGGCCGACGTGGACCAGTTCGCCGATGTCGGCGCCGGGGCCAACAGTTCCATCAACGCTAGCCTGATCGAAGGCGCCAGTTCCGACGTCGTCCTGCAAGCCACCAACGACGTTACCTTCAGCACCTCGGTCTCGATGACCAACACCGGCGTCGGCTTGACGGTCCAGGCCGACAACAACATCGATCTCGGTACCAATAGCATCACTACCAAAGGCGGACAGATCACACTGACTGCCAACAACGACAGCACTGGCGGCGGCAGCGTGCTGGGCACGGGAATCCTGACCACCACCGGAGAGATTTCCAACAACGGCAATGCCGGTGGTGCCGTCACCGTTTCCGGCACACAGATTTCCCTTGGCGCGATCACCACCACCGGCGGCAAGGACAGCAATCTTGCTGGTGGCACGGGGCAGGCCGGTGGCACCGTCGCGCTGACGGCCAGCGGCAGTTCGATCACCGTCGGCGCCATCAATGTCACCGGGGGCGCCAGCGATGGCAGTGACGTCGCGGGTGCCACCGCTGGCAACATCACCATCACCGCCAGCGGCACGGTACAGACCGGCGCCCTGACGCTTTCCGGCGGCGCCGGCACGGTGGGCAATGCCGATGGCGGCGCGGCGGGCACCCTGACCATCACCAGCAACGGCAATGCCGTGACTCTGGGCGCGGTCACTGCCGCTGGCGGCGCCAAGGCCGGTACCGGCACGGTCGGTGCCGCCGGCACGGTTGCGCTCGGCACGGGTGCCGGGGCGAATTCGGTCGGCACCGTCACCGCCAGCGGCGCCATCACCGCCAACCAGCTCTCCGCCTACCTGGGTTCAGGCAGCCTCGATCTGTCGGGCTTCGCCAATACCATCGCCTCTCTCGGCGCCATCACTGCACCGGGTGGTTTTGCCATAAACAACGGCAGTAATGCGCTGAGCATTTCGGGTGGGATCACTACCACCAATAGCGCCGTGTCGATCACGGCCGGTTCGATTACGAGTACCACCGCCATCAGTTCTGGCAGCGGCACAATCAACCTCACCGCCGGCAACGGCGTCACCTTAAGCGGTGCGAACGCCGACATCACCACCACCGGGACCTACACCGTCAACGCCGACAGCGACGGCAGCGGCAGTGG
>JAVBXY010000031.1 GCA_030824275.1 Rhodocyclaceae bacterium
GACGAAGGCAAGGCCGCCCCGGAGATCACCTCGATCATGAAGCGCAACAGTTGCGGCAAGGCCCTGGACATCGCCCGCATGGCAAGAGACATGCATGGCGGCAACGGCATCTCGGACGAATACGGCGTGATCCGCCATGTGGTGAATCTGGAGGTCGTGAATACCTACGAGGGTACGCACGACGTTCATGCGCTGATTCTTGGCCGGGCCATGACCGATATCCAGGCATTTTCTTAAGTTCCGAAGTTTTCCCCCAACCTCCCAGGAGAGCATCAATGAAACGTCAAGTCTTGTTCAGTTCGGTTCTCGTCAGCCTGCTGGTCACCGCGATTCCCGCGCTGGCTCAGCTCAAGATCGGCCTGGTCAGCTCTGCGACCGGCCCCGGCGCCGTGGTCGGCATTTCGCAGAAGAACACCGGCCAGCTGCTGCCGAAGAAGATCGGCGGGCTTGACGTCGAGTACTTCAGCTATGACGATGCCTCCGATCCGACCCAGTCCGTCCAGCTGATCAAGAAGCTGCTCTCAGAGCACAAGGTGGACGCGATCATCGGGCCCTCACTGTCTCCCTCGGCCATGGGCGTGATCCAGTTCGCTGCCGAGGAAAAGACACCCTTGCTGGCGCCGGTGGGCACCGCTGCCGTGGTTCTGCCCATGGACGACAAGAAGAAGTGGGTGTTCAAGACCACGCAAAACGACGATCTGATCGCCGATGCGCTGATTGCTCGCATGGTCAAGTCCGGGGTCAAGACTGTCGGTTTCATTGGTGTCGCCGACCCCTTTGGCGAGAACTGGGCAAAAGTGTTTACGCCCAAGGCGGAAAAGGCAGGCATCAAGGTAGTGGCCACCGAGAAATACCAGCGTAGCGACCAGAGCGTGATTGGCCAGGCGGTCAAGGTCATGGGCGCCAAGCCGGATGCTGTTCTCATAGCGGCCGCTGGCGGTCCCACCGTGCTGCCGCATGCGACGCTGGTGGAGAAGGGCTACAAGGGCACTATCTACCAGACTCACGGCGCGGCCGCTCCTGACTTCGTCAAGCTCGGCGGCAAGAACGTCGAGGGTGCGGTGATGGCGGCCAGCCTGATGCTGGTGCTCGATCAGGTGCCGAACAGCCATCCCTCGAAGAAGATCGCCGCTGACTACATTGCAGCTTACGAAAAAATGCACGGCAGCAAGCCGGCTACCTTTGGCGCCAACGTCTATGACGCCGGCCTGTTGCTGCAAAGCGCCGTGCCCGTGGCCCTGAAGAAAGCCAAGCCGGGTTCGGTCGAGTTCCGTACCGCCCTGCGTGATGCGCTGGAAGGCACCAAGGAACTCGTCGGTACCCAGGGCGTGTTCAACATGACGGCGGCGGATCACTCCGGCTTCGACAAGCGCGGCCGTGTGCTGATGACGCTGAAGGACGGCGCCTGGAAGTTGCTGGCGGAGTAAGACGATATGTGGCACCCACCGCAACGCATCGCATTTCTGTCGGATCGCGGGCGGGTGCCCAGCGCTGAGGAGGCGGCTGCTTCGCGCCTCTTCAGCCCGCTGGAACATGGACCGCTCACACTCTCGTCGCGCACCTGGGTACCTGCCATGGTGCCCTGGCGCGCGGACGACGAGGGCTTCGCCACACTGGCGGTCTGTGATTGGTACCGGCGTCTGGCCCAGGGCCAGCCCGGCGCCATCGTCATCGAGGCGACCGGTATCCGCGACGTGCCCAGCGGTCCGCTGCTGCGTGCTGGCCACGATCGTTACATCGATGGTCTGCGCGATGTCGTGCGCGCCATCCACGAAGGCAGTGACGGGAAAACGAAGGCTTACATCCAGCTCATCGATTTCCTTGCCATCAAGCGCCGCCCCGAGCGGCAGAAATTTTTCGAACGCTTCCTGCGCATCACCGAGCGGCATCGCAGCCTGCTCGGCCTGAATGACGAGGAGGCGATCCGCAATCGGCTCATCGGCATGGGCGACGAGGAGCTGCGCACCTTGCTCGACGCGCGCGAGTGGGAATCGCTGCAGCAGGGTGCCCGCGAGCAGGTCGGCGATGTCGAGCTACCGCACATCCGCGAATTGCCGCAGGTGTTGCCGGAACTGTTCGCTGCGGCCGCCGTTCGCGCCAAGACCGCGGGCTTCGACGGTATCGAATTGCATTACGCCCACGCCTACACCATGGCCTCCTTTCTATCGCCGAAAAACATGCGCACGGACGGTTATGGCGGTAGTCGTGAACATCGCGTGCGCCTGCCACTGGAGGTTTTCGCCGCCGTTCGCCGTGCTGTCAGCGTCGACTTTTCCGTGGGCTGCCGTTTCCTCGCCGAGGAATGCATCGAGAGTGGCGGTACGGTGGAGGACGCAATGTTCTATGGCGTCGAGTTCGCCCGCGCCGGCATGGACTTTCTCTCGCTCTCGCGCGGTGGCAAGTTCGACGATGCCAAGCAGCCGAAGGTGGGCGAGGCCGCCTATCCCTACACGGGCATCTCAGGCTACGAGTGCATGCCGCAATATCTGTCGGATGCCCAAGGCCCCTTTGGCCGCAACCTGGCGGCGACCAAGGCGGTGCGCGATGCTGTACGCGCGGCGGGATTCACCACACCCATCGTCGTCGCCGGCGGTATTCACAACTTCAGTCAGGCCGAAGCAGCACTGGCCGACGGCATCGCCGACATCGTTGGCAGTGCCCGCCAGAGCATCGCCGATCCGGAATGGTGGAAGAAGCTACGCGAAGGTCGCGGCGACGCGGTGCACCTGTGCGAATACAAGAATTACTGCGAAGGCCTCGACCAGAAGCACAAGGAAGTCACCTGCCAACTCTGGGATCGCGTTGATCTGAATGCACCGGGCACGACGCGGACCAAGGACGGCAAGCGCCGTCTTATCCCGCCGCCAGGCTGGTAATCAGAAGCGCAGGGCGCCGGTCAGCGATTCCACTTCGCTGGCGGATTCGCTGAGGATGGCGGTAAGGGTGTCTTCGCCGACCACCATGTCCAGCGAGGGCTTGCCGGCTTCCTGTCCTTGGGGCGGCGGGGGTGTGAAGGGCGAGGCCACCGGAGCGAGTTCATTGGCCAGCAAGAGCGTATCGCCGAGGCTGGTCGGCGGCATGGCGAGAAAACCTTCCCACATCGCCTCGATGCCCGCCGCCACTGGAGCCGGGATGCCCAGCGCCTTCAGCACGGCGCGGCCGATGGCGATTTCAGCGGCTTCCTCGTCCGGATCGGCGGCCACCGGATCAAGCAGGGACGGATAGTCCTTGGCGCGGGACAGCAGATAGAAACTGCCGACCTCATGCACGATACCAGCGAACAAGGCAGTTTCAGGATCGGTATGGGTGACCTGGCGGGCGAGAGTGTGAGCCAGGGCTGCGACGTGGGCCGTGTGTTCCCAGAGCTGGCCCGCCAGTTTCTGTTGCGCCGGATCGGGCGAGGCGCCGGACATCTGGCGCGTCACCATTGCTGTTGCCAGCGAGCGGACGGTGCGGAAGCCCAAACGGGTAACGGCGACCTTCACATCGCTGATTTCGCGGCCAGCCCGGTTATAGACCGCAGAGTTGGCGATGGCGACGACGCGGGCTGCCAGTACCGGCTCCGCTTGCACCAGCTTTGCCGCCGTGTCGATGTGACAGTCCGGATTATCCAGGGCGCGCTGGACGCGTAAGGCAACCTCGGCACTGGTAGGAAACGCCAGTTCTCCCTGACCTACCTGGGTGACGATGGTATTGAGCGCGTCGAGTCGATTCATGGTGCGATTCTACTTGCTCGGGCCATGCCGAGGGAAAGGTTTCTGATACTCCAAAATCACCCCGATGGGCTGGAATCAGGCCCCTCGCGATAGAATGGATGGATGAAGCTTTCCCGTTCCGAATTCCAGCAATTGCGTGGCCGTCGTACCCATGTTCGTCATTGGGGCGAGGATGGCTCGCCTTTGCTGGTGATGCTCCACGGCTGGGGCGACGTGTCCGCGTCCTGGCAGTTCATCGTCGATGAACTGGCTCGTGACTGGCATGTGGTGGCCCCTGACTGGCGCGGTTTCGGCCAGTCGCAGTGGAACCGCGACGCCTACTGGTTCCCCGACTACATCGCCGATCTCGATCTGTTGCTGGAGCAACTGTCGCCGCAGGCACCGGTTCGCCTGGTCGCTCATAGCCTCGGCGGCAACGTCGCCTGCCTGTATGCCGGTATCCGTCCCGAGCGTGTGGCCGGTTTGGTGAATCTCGAGGGCACCGGCTTGCCGCGTCACGATGCCGACGAGGCGCCGACCCGCTATGCCAAATGGCTCGGTCAGGTGCGCGATGGTATGAGCGCTTTCCGTTCCTATCCGGACCAGGCCGCCTTCGCTGCGCGTTTGCAGAAAGAGAATCTGCGCCTGTCCGATGCCAAGGCGCAATTCCTTGCCCGTCACATGGGCGAGGACGATGGCGCTGATGGTATTCGCCTTGCCGCCGATCCCGGCCACCGCTGGGTCAATCCCATTCTTTATCGGGTCGAAGAGGCGATGGCCATCTGGCGCCGGATGACGGCGCCGATGCTCTGGGTCACCGGTCGTGATTCCTTCCTCTTTCGCGATTTCTTCGCTGCCGACTCCGAGGACTATCGCAGTCGCATAGCCTGCTTTGCCTCGGTGAAAGAGGTGATGCTGGAAGAATCCGGCCACAACCTTCACCATGATCAGCCACAGGCGGTGGCGAACCTGATCGAGGAATTCTTTCCCCGATGAAGCCGCTCAACGCCGACCTCCACTGCCATTCCACGGTTTCCGACGGACTGCTGACGCCGGCCGAGGTGGTGCGTCGCGCTCATGGCAATGGCGTCGAACTGTTGGCCCTGACCGATCACGATGAACTTGGCGGACTGACCGAGGCGCGGGCTGCCGCCGACGAGGTCGGGCTGCGCTTTCTCGATGGCGTCGAGGTGTCGATTTCCTGGGGCGATGACCAGACGGTGCATATCGTGGCCCTCGGTGTCGATCCGACGAATCCGGCCTTGGTTGCCGGCCTGCAACAGGTACGCAGCGGCCGCGATTCCCGCGCCGGGCGTATGGCGGCGGAACTCGACAAGGTCGGCATCCATGGCGCCTATGAAGGTGCCCTGCGCCATGCCGGCAACCCGGCGCTGATCAGTCGCGCCCACTTCGCCCGCTACATCGTCGAGCAGGGACGGGCGAAGGATACGAAGTCCGTGTTCGATTACTGGCTGGCCAAGGGCAAGCCGGGCTACGTCCAGCATGCCTGGGCCTCGCTGGAGGATGCGGTGTCGTGGATAGTCGGCGCTGGCGGTACGGCGGTGGTGGCACATCCCGGCCGTTACCGGATGTCGAAGGCCGAGCGGCACACGCTTTTTGCCGCCTTCAAGGATATGGGCGGACGGGGGGTCGAAGTGCTCTCCGGTTCCCACAATGCGGAGGAGGTGGCCGAGTTCTCGCGCGTCTGCCGCGAATTCGGTTTCCTGGCTTCCCGCGCTTCCGATTTTCACGGTCCCGGCGAAAGCTGGATCGATCTGGGCAAAATGCCCGACCTGCCCGAGGGCTTGACCCCGGTCTGGTCGCAATTCATCTGATTCCCCATGGCCCAGCTATTTCATATCCATCCCGAGCATCCGCAGCCGCGCTTGATCAAACATGCGGCAGAGATCGCCCGCAGCGGCGGCCTGATCGCCTTGCCCACCGACGCCGCCTATTCGCTGGCGGGCGTTTCCGGCTACGCGCCACTGCTGGACCGCATCCGCACCATCCGCGATGTCGATGATCGCCACCATTTCACGCTGATGGTCCGCGACCTGTCCGAGATCGCCACCTATGCGCGAGTGGACAATGTCCAGTACCGCCTGCTCAAGGCCACCACGCCGGGGGCCTATACCTTCATTCTCGAAGGCACCAAGGAACTGCCGCGCCGATTGCTGCATCCGAAACGCAAGACCATTGGCCTGCGCGTCCCCGATCATCCCCTGGCTCTGGCCCTGCTGGAGGAACTCGATGAACCGCTGTTGACCTCGACCCTGATCCTGCCCGGCGACGAGCTGCCGATGGTCGATGCCGAGGAAATCCGCGAACGACTGGAAAAACTGGTGGATCTGGTGATCGATGCCGGCCATTGCGGCACCGACATGACCACGGTGGTCAATCTGGTCGGCAGCCAGCCCGAACTGGTGCGCGCCGGCAAGGGCGATCTGGCTGCCCTGGGCCTGGAAGCGCCCGAATAAGGTCAAACAGGGCCATCTGTTAGAATCCCGCATCCCATGAATGCTATCCAGACGCTGGCGATTTCCGCCCTGCCGGTGATTTTTGCCATCACCCTGCACGAAGCGGCCCACGGCTATGCGGCGCGCCACTTCGGCGATCCGACGGCATGGCAGCTTGGGCGGATCAGTCTCAACCCCCTGCGGCACGTCGATCTGGTGGGGACCATCATTGTCCCTGCGGTGATCCTGTTGCTCTCCGCTGGTGGTTTGCTGTTCGGCTGGGCCAAGCCGGTGCCGGTTAACTTCAGCAATCTGCGGCGGCCAAAGCAGGACATGCTCTGGGTGGCTGCCGCCGGACCGGGGGCGAATTTATTGATGGCGCTGGCCTGGGTGCTGGTGCTGAAGATCGCGGTAGGCATGCCGGAGCATGTCTATTCGGATGCGATGAAGGAGATGGCACGGGTGGGCATCAGCATCAACGGGGTGTTGATGATCCTCAACCTGCTGCCCCTGCCGCCGCTGGATGGCGGCCGCATCGTGGTGAGCCTGTTGCCGCCGCGAGCGGCATGGAAATTTGCGCAGCTGGAGCGCTGGGGCTTCCCCATCCTGCTGGCGCTGCTGTTTTTCGGTGTGCTGGATACGATTTTGCGTCCCCTGTTGCGCCTGTTTTTTACCTTGATGATGACCTTGTTCAACTTCTGACATGTACGCTGAAAAAGTTCTTTCCGGCATGCGCCCCACGGGTCGCCTCCACCTTGGCCACTATCACGGCGTACTCGCCAACTGGATCAAGCTCCAGCACGAGTTTCCCTGCCTCTTCTTCGTCGCTGACTGGCATGCGCTGACCACCGCCTACGACGAGCCGGGCACCATCACCCAGAATGCCTACGACATGATCGTGGACTGGCTGGCTGCCGGCGTCGATCCGCAGCAGGCGACCATCTTCATCCAGTCCAAGGTGCCTGAGCACGCCGAGCTGCATCTGCTGCTGTCGATGATGACGCCGCAGGGCTGGCTGGAGCGCGTGCCGACCTACAAGGACCAGCAGGAAAAGCTGTCGCACAAGGACCTGACCACCTACGGCTTCCTCGGCTATCCGCTGCTGCAAGCCGCCGACATCCTGATCTATCGCGCCGACCGCGTACCGGTAGGCGAGGACCAGGTGCCGCACATCGAGTTCACTCGCGAGATCGCCCGTCGCTTCAATCATCTTTACGGACAGGAGCCCGGCTTCGAGGACAAGGCCCGCGAGGCGGTCAAGAAGCTCGGCAGCAAGCGCGCCAAGCTGTACGAGGAACTGCGTACCCGCTATCAGGAAAAGGGCGAAGCCGATGCGCTGGAGCAGGCCCATGCTCTTCTCGACGAGGCGCAGAGTCTTTCCCATGGCGACCGCGAGCGGCTCTTCGGCTGGCTCGAAGGCGCGCGCAAGATGATTCTTGTGGAACCGGATGCGTTGCTCACCGAGGCCTCGCGCATGCCCGGCCTCGACGGCGGCAAGATGTCCAAGTCCTATGGCAACACGATCTTCCTGCGCGAGGATGCCGACTCCATCAGCAAGAAAATCCGCACCATGCAGACCGACCCGCAGCGGGTGCGGCGTACCGATCCGGGCGATCCGGAAAAGTGCCCGGTGTGGCAGTTCCATCTGATTTATTCCAGTGAGGAAGTTCGCGGCTGGGTGCAGACCGGTTGCCGTTCCGCCGGCATTGGTTGCATCGAATGCAAGCAACCGGTGATCGATGGCGTGCTGAAGGAGCAGGAGCCCATGCGTGAGCGGGCCCGCATGTACGAGGAAGACCCGCAACTGGTAAAGAACATCATAGCCGACGGTTGTGAGAAAGCGCGCAAGCTGGCGCAGGAAACCATGCGCGATGTACGCGAAGCCATGGGGCTCGACTATGGTTGAGAAGGCGAAGCGGCATATCGCCGATCAGCCTGAACTCGTCGCCGCGTTACGGGCGATCTTCGAGGACCTCGTGCCTTTCAACAAGGCGCTGGGCATGATGATCACCTCCCTCGATCCAGCGGCCCCGAAGCTGCGTATCGAAATGAAGCCCGACATGGTGGGCAATTTCATGCGCGGCATCCTGCATGGTGGGGTGATTTCAGCGGTACTCGATGTCGCCTGCGGTGTGGGTGCCATGCTCTCCGTCATCGAGAAGCATCTGGAGCACGACGAATCCGTAGAGGAGCAGGTGGCGCGTTTCTCCCGCATCGGCACCATCGACCTGCGCGTGGACTATCTGCGTCCCGGCACTGGCAAGTGGTTCGAGGCCAGCGCAGAAGTGATCCGTTCCGGCTCCCGCGTCGCCGTGGTGCGATCCGAGCTACGCAACGACAGCAATGAGCTTGTGGCAGCGGCAGTTGCCGCCTACACGGTGGGCTAGGCATGGACGAGATCGTCGTCGACTCCGTTTCTCCCGTTCCGGCCCTTGTCGTCGAGCCGCACCTGCCCAGGGTGTATGGCGAGATCATGGCCGAGATGCCGCGCGATCTCTACATTCCACCGGATGCACTGGAAATTATCCTCGACTCCTTCGAGGGGCCGCTGGACCTGCTGCTCTATCTGATCCGCAAGGCCAACATCAGCGTCCTCGATATTCCGATGGCACCGCTGACCAAGCAGTACCTCAAGTACATCGAGGAAATGCGTCACCACAATCTCGAACTGGCGGCCGAGTATCTCCTGATGGCGGCCATGCTGATCGAGATCAAGGCTCGCATGCTGCTGCCGCGTCCGCCCAAGGCCGACGACGGCGAGCCGGAGGATCCTCGCGCCGAGCTGGTTCGTCGCCTGCTCGAATACGAGCGCATGAAGGCGGCAGCGGCGAAGCTGGACGAGCTGCCCGTCGCTGGACGTGACTACGAATGGATCACGGTCTGGATCGCCGACAAGGTGGTCGAACGCCAGCCCGACGTTAGCCTGCATGATCTGCAACTGGCCTGGTTGTCGCTGATGAAGCACGCCAGCGTTCGTCAGCACCACAAGATTTCCCGTGGAGAACTCTCGGTGCGCGAACACATGAGCATCATGCTGCGCAAGCTCCAGGGACGCGGCTATGTGGTGTTTGAAGAGCTTTTCGACCTGACCCTGGGCGCGCAGGGTCTGGTGGTGAGTTTTCTCGCCATGCTTGAGTTGGCGCGCGAGTCGATGGTCGAAATCACCCAGAACGAGGCCCTGGCGCCCATTTATGTGAAACTGCCCGATGCAGCTCTATAAACCCGATGATTACAAGCGCGTGCTGGAAGCCGCGCTACTGGTGGCCGCTGAACCGGTGACGCTGCCCGAATTGAAGAAGCTCTTTGACGAGGAGTTCGACGACGACACCTGGCGCACGCTGCTTGACGATCTGCGTCGGGACTGGTCGAATCGCGGTGTCGAACTGGTGCAACTGGCGTCCGGCTGGCGTTTCCAGACCCGCCCGGAGTACCAGTTCTACCTGGACCGACTGAAGAACGAAAAAGCGCCGAAGTATTCGCGCGCCGTAATGGAGACGCTGGCGATCATCGCCTACCGTCAGCCCGTGACCCGTGGTGACATCGAGGATATCCGTGGTGTTGCCGTGTCGCCGAATGTGTTGAAGGTGCTGGAGGGGCGTGGCTGGATCGATGCCGTGGGTCACCGCGATGCACCGGGGCGACCGGCACTGTATGCGACCACGCGAAAGTTTCTCGATGACCTGGGTTTGCGCAGCCTTACCGAGCTGCCGCCCCTGACCGAAATTGAAAAGGTGATGGACCTTGGACAAGCCAAAATCCCCGAAACCGTCCCGGTTCAAGACCCGGGATACGAAGAACAGCCCCAAGAGCCCCAGCCCGCGCCGCGCGACGAGGGGCAGCTCGACCTCGTCGGAAGCGAGCCCGGCCTCGCCCCCTGGCCGTTCGAGCCCGCAGCGCCAGATGAACGCCCAGCGCAAGGCGACGCCGTTTCGGACGGGGCCGAAGGCAGCACCGGCACCTAGCGCGCCGCGCAAGAGTCCCGCGCAGGGACGTCGCAGCCGGGGTGAAGAGGTCGTTTTCGCCGATCCGCCCAAGCTGCACAAGGCCCTGGCCGATGCCGGTCATGGCTCGCGCCGCGAGTTGGAGGAATGGATTCTTGCCGGTCGCGTCAACGTGAACGGTGAACCGGCCCACGTTGGTCAGCGCGTCGGTCCGGACGACAAGATTCGCCTTAACGGCAAACTGGTCCAGCTCAAGTTCTCAGACCGCTTGCCGCGCGTGCTGATGTATCACAAGCCCGAGGGCGAGATCGTCTCCAAGGACGATCCCGAAGGCCGCCCCAGTGTGTTCTCCAAGTTGCCGCGGCTGAAGAGCGGGCGCTGGATTTCCATTGGCCGGCTGGATTTCAATTCCTGCGGCCTGCTGTTGTTCACCAATGACGGCGGCCTGGCCAATCGCATGATGCATCCGCGCTACGAGATCGAGCGCGAATACGCCGTGCGTGTGCTGGGCGAGGCGACGACGGAGATGCTGGCGCAGTTGCGTACCGGCGTCCAACTGGAGGATGGGCCTGCGCACTTCACCCGGATGCTGGATTCGGGCGGCGAGGGGGCCAATCACTGGTATCGAGTGGCTCTTTCCGAAGGTCGCAACCGGGAGGTTCGGCGCATGTTCGAGGCTGTCGGGCTGACCGTCAGCCGGTTGATGCGGGTGCGCTACGGCCCGGTTAATCTGCCGCCCCGACTCAAGCGCGGCCAATGCCGCGACCTAGAGCCGGAGGAAGTCCAGGCCTTGCTGAAACTGCTGCCGCCAGAGCAGCGGCAGGTGTCGCCGCAGCCGCAAACGGACGATTTCGACGATGAGTTCGACGAGGAATCCGATGCCTGAACGATCCAGCGGTAAGCATTGATTTTGCAGTGAGATGAGGCCTCTGCTATAATCTTGCGGCTTTGGTTGGCACCGTTCTCGGGAGAGAGAAAGAATGGGCGTTTCGGCCCATTTTTCATTTGTGCGACGACTTTGTGAGTGTGAATGCAACTGTTTGATCTGATTGATAAGACTGTGAGTGGCTTGGGCTTTGAGCTGGTCGATTTCGAGACCAGCCCGCGGGCTCGGCTGCTTCGCGTCTTCATCGACCGCCTGCCTGTGGAAGATGGGGGTGGCGATGCAGAGAAGAGTGGGATCAGCATTGATGATTGCAGTCTCGTCAGCAACCAGTTGAGCCGTGTGTTCCTGGTCGAGAACGTCGATTATGACCGCCTCGAAGTCTCTTCTCCCGGACTGGATCGTCCTCTCGTCAAACCCGCTGACTACCGCCGCTTTGCCGGCAAGGAAGTCCAGCTCAAGCTGCGTGTTCCGCTGGGTAACCAGCGCAACTTCAGCGGTGTGCTGGAAGGGTTGAAGGGCGACGCTGGCCAGGAAGTGGTTTGCCTGCGTGCAGATGCTGCGGTGGTCGAGTTTCCGCTCGATAACGTGGATCGGGCGCGTCTGGTGCCGAAGTTCTGAATTTTGCTGGAGGACTGCATATGAGCCGTGAATTGCTGCTGCTGGTCGATGCCTTGGCCCGCGAGAAGAATGTCCCCCGGGACATCGTTTTTGGTGCGTTGGAACTGGCCCTCGCGTCGGCGACCAAGAAGCGCGTCAACGACGAGGCTGACGTTCGCGTCGAGATTGATCGCGATAGTGGCGAATACGAGTCCTTCCGTCGCTGGCTGGTGGTGCCGGACGACATGGTCGAGAATGAGGAGCAGCAGATCGGCCTGACTGCTGCCCAGCAGCAGATTTCCGACATTGCGCTCGAAGACTATATCGAGGAGAGCTTGGAGCCCATCGATTTCGGTCGTATCGGTGCCCAGGCGGCGAAGCAGGTGATCCTGCAAAAAATTCGCGATGCCGAGCGCGAGCAGGTGTTGAATGACTTCCTTGATCGCAAGGAATTCCTCGTCAGCGGCACCATCAAGCGCATGGAACGCGGTAGCGCCATTGTCGAGGCCGGTCGTATCGAGGCTCTGCTGCCTCGTGACCAGATGATCCCGAAGGAAAATCTGCGCCCCGGTGATCGTGTTCGCGCCTGGCTGATGAAGATCGACCGCCAGGCCCGTGGCCCGCAACTGATCCTCTCGCGCACGGCCCCCGATTTCATCATGAAGCTGTTCGAGCTGGAAGTCCCCGAGATCGAGGACGGCCTGCTTGAGATCAAGGCAGCAGCCCGCGATTCCGGCATGCGCGCCAAGATTGCCGTCAAGTCGAATGATCCCCGCGTCGATCCGATCGGCACCTGCGTCGGCATGCGCGGTTCCCGTGTCACGGCCGTCACTAACGAGCTCTCTGGCGAGCGGGTGGACATCATCCTGTGGTCTGCCGATCCGGCACAGTTCGTGATCGGCGCCCTGGCCCCGGCCGAAGTGCAGAGCATCGTCGTTGACGAGGAAAAGCATGCGATGGATGTGGTTGTGGACGAGGACAACCTCGCTATCGCCATTGGTCGCGGTGGTCAGAACGTGCGCCTGGCTTCGGAACTCACCGGCTGGACCATCAACCTGATGACGGTCGAGGAGTCTGCGCAAAAATCCGAATCCGAGCATTCCACCATCCGCGCGCTTTTCATCGCGAAGCTGGATGTGGACGAGGAAGTGGCGAACATCCTGATTGAGGAAGGTTTCTCCACCCTCGAGGAAATTGCATATGTACCTCTGGCGGAAATGCTGGAGATCGACGCCTTCGACGAGGCAACGGTGAACGAGTTGCGCGACCGCGCCCGCAATGTCCTCCTTACCGAGGCTATCGTGGATGAAGAGCAACTGGAAAAGGTCGCCGAGGACATGTTGTCTCTCGAAGGCATGGACAAGTCATTGGCAGCAAAACTGGCGAAAAACGGTATTACCGACCGTGACGCGCTGGCGGACCTGGCGGTTGACGAGTTGACTGAAATGACCGGCATCGATGCCGAACGGGCAACGGCGCTGATCACGGTCGCGCGTGCCCATTGGTTCGCCGAGGAAGAATGAGAGGTACGGCATGGCTTTGATGACGGTTTCCCAATTTGCTGCCGAGCTGAAAATGCCGGCACCGGCCCTGCTGGAGCAGCTGGCCAAGGCCGGCGTCAGCAAGCAGGCGGCCAATGACACGGTGTCCGAGCAGGACAAGTCACGGTTGCTTGACTACTTGCGCAAGTCCCACGGCGAGACGGCTCCCAAGGCCAAGATCACGCTGACGCGCAAGGAGACCAGCGAAATCCGTGCGGCGGATTCGACCGGCAAGGCGCGCACCATTCAGGTGGAGGTGCGCAAGAAGCGTGTCTTCGTCAAGCGCGATCCGGCGGAGCTGGCGGCCGAGGCGGCTGCTGAAGCCGCTGCTGAGGAAGTGGCCGCTGTCGCTGTCGTGGAAGCTGAGGCCCCTGCGCCAGCCCCGGAACCTGAGCCGCCGGTTGTTGTGCCAGAGCCGGTTGTTGAAGTGATTCCTGAACCAGAACCCGAGCCCGAACCCGAACCCGAGCCGGAACCTGCGCCCGTGGTGGTGGAAGCGGCTGCGCCCGTTGCCGAAACCCCGGCACCATCTCCCACCGTGAAGGCCGTGCGTCGCTCGGTGATCGATCCGGCCGAACAGGCTTTGCGTGATGCCCAGGCCGCGCGTCAAGGCCGCCTGGCGGCGATCCAGGCTGCCGAATTCAAGGAAAAGAACGAGCGCGAAGCCCGTGCCCGCGCCGAAGCCGAGGCCCGTCTCGCTGCGCAGCAGGCCGCCGTGGCTGCCGCCGAAGCGAAGAAGGCCAAAGAGGCTGCTGCCGGCGTTTCCGGCACTATCCACAAGCCGGCCGCCAAGCCGGAGGATGCCAAGGCCAAGACGGTCAAGAAGGACAACTGGAAGGATGATGCGGCAAAAAAACGCGGCATCAAGACGCGCGGCGATGCTGGTACTGCCGGCTGGCGTGGTGCCAAGGGTGGTGGTCGTCATGGCCGTCATGGCCACGGCGAAGACGCCGCACCGCAACAGCCCGTCGAGGCCATCGTTCGCGATGTGCATATCCCGGAAACCATCTCCGTTGCCGATCTGGCGCACAAGATGGCGGTGAAGGCCACCGAAGTCATCAAGACCATGATGAAGATGGGCTCCATGGTCACCATCAATCAGGTCATCGATCAGGAAACCGCGATGATCCTGGTCGAGGAAATGGGCCACAAGGCGTTTGCCGCCAAGCTCGACGATCCCGATGCCTTCCTGGTGGACGAGTCCGAGCACAAGGATGCCGAGCAGTTGCCGCGCGCCCCGGTGGTTACCGTCATGGGTCACGTCGATCACGGCAAGACCTCGTTGCTCGACTACATCCGCAAGAGCCGCGTTGCCCATGGCGAAGCCGGCGGCATTACCCAGCATATCGGCGCCTATCACGTCGAAACTGATCGCGGAATGATCACCTTCCTCGATACCCCGGGTCACGAAGCCTTTACGGCGATGCGTGCCCGTGGCGCCAAGGCGACCGACCTGGTCATCCTGGTCGTTGCCGGTGACGACGGCGTCATGCCGCAAACCAAGGAAGCCATCCACCACGCCAAGGCCGGCAACGTGCCCTTGATCGTGGCGATCACCAAGGCCGACAAGCCCGACTCGAATCCCGAGCGGGTCAAGCAGGAACTGGTCGCCGAAGGTGTCGTGCCGGAAGAGTACGGCGGCGATTCCCCCTTCATCCCGGTGTCGGCCAAGACCGGTGCCGGTATCGACGAACTGCTGGAGCAGGTGTTGCTCCAGGCCGAAGTGCTGGAGCTTAAGGCCGCGGTCGATGCTCCGGCCAAGGGCATCGTCATCGAAGCCCGTCTCGACAAGGGCAAGGGCCCGGTGGCGACCATCCTGGTGCAGTCCGGCACGCTCAAGCGTGGCGACAATCTGCTGGTCGGCGCGGTGTTTGGTCGTGTGCGAGCCATGCTGGATGAGAACGGCAAGGCCATCGACTCGGCCGGCCCGTCGATTCCGGTGGAAATTCAGGGTCTCACCGATGTACCCGCCGCCGGCGATGAAGGCATGGTGCTGGCCGATGAGCGCAAGGCGCGCGAAATCGCGCTGTTCCGCCAGGGCAAGTTCCGCGACGTCAAGCTGGCCAAGCAACAGGCCGCCAAGCTGGAGAACATGTTTGAGCAGATGGGCGAGGGCGAGGTGAAGACCCTGCCGCTGATCATCAAGGCCGACGTGCAAGGTTCCCAGGAGGCCCTGGTGCAGTCGCTGCAAAAGCTCTCCACCGACGAGGTCAAGGTCGTCGTGGTGCATGCGGGCGTCGGCGGTATCAGCGAGTCCGACGTCAATCTGGCGACGGCCTCGAAGGCCGTCATCATTGGCTTCAACACCCGCGCCGATGCCGGTGCGCGCCGTGCCGCCGAAAGCTTCGGCGTCGATATCCGCTACTACAACATCATCTACGCCGCAGTGGATGAGGTGAAGGCGGCCATGTCGGGCATGCTGGCGCCGGAGAAGAAGGAAAGCATCATCGGTCTGGTCGAGATTCGTCAGGTCTTCCGTATCTCGCGCATCGGTGCCGTGGCCGGTTGTATGGTGCTGTCCGGCATCGTCAAGCGCAACGCCTCGGTGCGTGTGCTGCGCAACAACGTGGTGGTGCATACCGGCGAACTGGAATCGCTCAAGCGCTTCAAGGACGACGTGCGCGAAGTCCGCGAGGGTTTCGAGTGCGGTCTGAATCTCAAGAACTTCAACGACATCGCCGAAGGCGACCAGCTGGAAGTGTTCGAGATTCAGGAAATCGCCCGTACGCTGTAAAAGTCGGCCATGGCGACACGGCGATCCGGTCACGGATTCTCCCGTTCCGACCGTGTCTCGGAGCAGATCCGCCGCGAATTGGCGGATCTGCTGCGTTTCCACCTCAAGGACCCGCGCATTGCCGCCAAGCTCACGCTGGTGACGGTGACTGACGTCGAAATCAGTCCTGATTACGCCCACGCCAAGGTCTTCTATACCTCGATGGCCGATGCCGACGCCAACGTCGCCATCGCCGAGGGACTCAAGCGCTCCGCCGGTTTTCTGCGCCGCGAACTGGGCAAGCGCATCCGCATCCACCAGACGCCGGAACTGCATTTTGTGTATGACGCTTCGGTCGAGCATGGCACGCGCCTGTCGCACCTGATCGACCAGGCCGTCGAGTCCGACCGCAAGCTGAACGACGAGAACGAGTGAAGGCTGCGGCGGTAAAGCGGGTTTGGCGCCGGGTGGACGGCGTGTTGCTGTTCGACAAACCCCTCGGCATGACCTCCAACCACGCCTTGCAGGCGGCACGTCGCCTCTTCAATGCGGAGAAGGGTGGCCATACCGGCACCCTCGATCCCTTGGCCACTGGTCTGCTGCCCTTGTGTTTCGGCGAAGCCACCAAGTTTGCTGGTGAGCTGCTGGATGCCGACAAGCGCTATGTCGCGACGGTGCAGTTGGGCGTTACCACCGATTCCGCCGATGCCGAGGGCGTGGTGCTCGAACGGCGGCCGGTGACGTGCGGCAAAGAGGACGTCGAAGCCGCCATGACGGCATTCCTCGGCGAAATCGACCAGATTCCCCCCATGCATTCCGCGCTCAAGCGGGACGGCAAGCCGCTCTACGAATATGCCCGGGCCGGCATCGAACTCGAACGCCAGCCGCGTCGGGTAAGCATTCATGAGCTGCGCATGCTTGACTGGAGCGGTGAGCGTTTCGTCTTCGAGGTTGCTTGCAGCAAGGGCACCTATGTGCGCACGCTGGCGGCGGATATCGGCGAGCGGCTCGGCTGCGGCGCCCATCTTGCGGCCTTGCGCCGCACCGGCATCGGTCGCCTCGATGTTACCGATGCCATCGCATTGGCGACGCTGGAAGATATGGACGGCGCGGCAAGAGACACCCTGCTGCTGGCACCGGATGCCCTGCTGGCAGGGATTGGCGAAGCCCGATTGGATACTGCCGACGCCGCCCGCTTGTCCCATGGGCAGGCCGTGCGCTGGACCGGGGACGAGGGTGTCCGCCTGCGCACCTATGCTCCGGACGGGCGCTTTCTTGGCCTCTGTCGCATGACGGCGGACGGCTGGTTGCAGCCGCAGCGGCTGGTTGCCGGTGGCTGACAACATAATTTGATTGCAATTTGCACGTAACAGCTTGAAGAAAATCAGTTTCACCCGCTATAATTCGCAGTTCTCCGAGAGACCAACATCACAGGATTAGCAAGGAAACCACAATGGCAATTTCCACCACCGACAAGGCCAAGATCGTCACCGACTACCAGCGCGCCCAGGGCGACACGGGTTCCCCCGAGGTACAAGTGGCGCTGCTGACGGCGCGCATCAACGACCTGACTGGCCACTTCAAGGCCCACGTCAAGGATCACCACTCCCGCCGTGGCCTGCTCAAGATGGTCAGCCAGCGCCGCAAGATGCTGGACTACCTGAAGCGCAAGAACGCTGACAGCTACCGTGCTCTGATCGAGCGCCTCGGCCTGCGCAAGTAAGCGCCACCATAAGTTTGATTTCGTACTGCGAGCGCGCGATGCGCGTGATCCCGGTTCCTCGGGTTCGCTGAACATACCGGCACGACCTCAAGGTCGGTGCCGGTTTTTTATTGAATGAAAGGAAATGTCGTGCTGACAGCGATCAAGAAGAGTTTTGCATACGGTGCCCATACCGTCACCCTGGAAACCGGCGAGATTGCCCGCCAATCCGGTGGCGCCGTGCTGGTCAATATGGATGACACCGTGGTGCTGGCCACCGTGGTGGGCGCCAAGTCCGCCAAGCCGGGCCAGGATTTCTTCCCCCTGACCGTCGACTACATGGAGAAGACCTATGCTGCCGGCAAGATTCCCGGTGGCTTCTTCAAGCGCGAAGGTCGTCCTTCTGAAAAGGAAACCCTGACCTGCCGCCTGATCGACCGTCCGATCCGTCCGCTGTTCCCGGAAGGCTTCTACAACGAAGTGCAGGTCGTGTGTACCGTGATGTCCTGCAACCCCGAGATCGATCCCGACATCCCCGCCATGATCGGCGCCTCCGCCGCGCTGGCGATCTCCGGCATTCCCTTCGCTGGCCCCATCGGTGCCGCCCGCGTTGCCTACATCGATGGCCAGTACGTGCTGTGCCCGACCAAGACCCAGCTTGAAAATACCGACCTCGACCTCGTCGTCGCCGGTACCGAAGGTGCCGTGCTGATGGTGGAATCGGAAGCCAAGCAACTTTCCGAAGAGATCATGCTCGGCGCTGTCGTCTTCGGCCATGACCAGATGCAGATCGCCATCAAGGCCATCAACGAACTCGTTGAAGTCGCCGGCAAGCCCGAGTGGGACTGGCAGGCCGCACCGAAGGACGAAGCCCTGATCGCCAAGGTCAATGAACTGGCCGAAGCCGATCTGCGCGAAGCCTATCGCATCACCAGCAAGCAGGCCCGTACCCAGAAGACCCGCGAGATTTCCAAGCGTGTCGTCGAGGCCCTGAGCGCCGGCGAGAATGCCCCGGACGCCAACACCATCAACAATACCCTGTTCGATCTCGAAGCCAAGATCGTTCGCACCCAGATCCTCAACGGCGATCCCCGCATCGACGGTCGCGATACCCGCACCGTGCGTCCGATCACCATCCGTAACGGTGTGCTGCCGCGTACCCACGGTTCCGCTCTGTTCACCCGTGGCGAAACCCAGGGTCTGGTGGTCGCCACCCTCGGCACCGGTCGCGACGAGCAGATCATCGACGCCCTACAGGGCGAGTACCGTGATCGCTTCATGCTTCACTACAACATGCCTCCCTACGCCACCGGTGAAACCGGCCGCGTCGGTACCCCCAAGCGTCGCGAGATCGGCCACGGCCGCCTCGCCAAGCGTGCCCTGCTTGCCGTGCTGCCCTCGCCCGAGGAGTTCGGCTACTCGATGCGCGTGGTTTCCGAGATTACCGAGTCCAATGGTTCCTCGTCGATGGCTTCCGTCTGTGGCGGTTCGCTGGCACTGATGGATGCAGGCGTGCCTCTCAAGGCGCACGTGGCGGGTATCGCCATGGGCCTGATCAAGGAAGGCAACCGCTTCGCCGTGCTGACCGACATCCTTGGCGACGAAGATCACCTCGGCGACATGGACTTCAAGGTTGCGGGTACCGACACCGGCATCACCGCCTTGCAGATGGACATCAAGATCCAGGGCATCACCAAGGAAATCATGCAGGTCGCGCTGGCCCAGGCCAAGGAAGCCCGCATCCATATCCTCGGCAAGATGAAGGAATCCATGTCCGGCCACCGTGAGGAGGTCTCCACCTTCGCGCCGCGCATGCTGCACATGAAGATCAACCCGGAGAAGATCCGCGACGTGATCGGCAAGGGCGGCGCAGTGATCCGCGCGCTGACCGAGGAAACCGGTTGCGTGATCGACATCGAGGATGACGGCTCGATCACCATCTCGTCGGTGAATGCCGATGCGGCACAGACGGCCAAGAAGCGCATCGAGGACATCACTGCTGAAGTCGAAGTCGGCAAGATCTACGAAGGCCCGGTGCTGCGCTTGCTGGATTTCGGTGCCATCGTCAGCCTGCTGCCGGGCAAGGACGGTCTGCTGCACATCTCGCAGATCGCCAACGAGCGCGTCAACGCCGTTTCCGACTATCTGAAGGAAGGCCAGATCGTCAAGGTCAAGGTCATCGAGACCGACGACAAGGGCCGCGTTCGCCTGTCCATGAAGGCGATCTCCGCCGAGGCTGCTCCCGCAGCCGCCGCCGAATAAGGCGGTTTTTGCCCAACAAAAAAGGACGCCTCGGCGTCCTTTTTTGTTGGCTTGTCGGCTGAATTATTTGCCGACCTGCTTTTCCCGATGTTCTTCCAGCGTCTTGCAGTCGATGCACATCGTCGCCGTGGGGCGGGCTTCGAGGCGCTTGAGACCGATTTCTACGCCGCAGGAATCGCAGTAGCCGTATTCGCCGTTCTCGATGCGCCCGATTGATTCATCGACCTTCTTGATCAGCTTGCGCTCCCGGTCGCGGTTGCGCAGTTCCAGGGCAATGTCGGACTCCTGGCTGGCGCGGTCGTTGGGATCGGCAAACACGGTAGCCTCGTCCTGCATGGTATGCACGGTGCGCTCGATGTCCTCGCTGAGCTCCTCCTTGAGCAGATTGAGAATGTCGCGGAAATGCGCGAGTTGTTTCGCACTCATGTATTCCTCACCCTTTTTCGGGGTGTAGGGAGGGAAATGTTTCTTGTGCAGCAGATCTTCAGCCATCTCGATCATCCATGTTCGAGGAAACGCGCTTTATAAACGAAACACCGGGGCATGGCAAGTCACGGATTATTGACATGATCGGCATGGAATTGTCCGACTTCAATTGCCCATGCGATGGGGCTTCGGTAGAATCCACCCCTTCGGGGCGTAGCGCAGCCCGGTAGCGCGCCTGCTTTGGGAGCAGGATGTCGAAGGTTCGAATCCTTTCGCCCCGACCATCCGGTTTATTTCTTTCCGCCCGTAGCTCATCTGGATAGAGCACCGGCCTTCTAAGCCGGGGGTAACAGGTTCGAGTCCTGTCGGGCGGGCCAGTATTGCCTTACGCGCCAGCCCGGTATTACTTGTCGCTTTGGCGACTTCCCCAGCGTACGGTAGCGAACGGATTTCGCGCCCATTTCATTGCATTGTGACGGTGTTCAGCGTCACGAATGTACTTTGAAAGGGCTCAGCATGTCCGTCTTCCGTCCCGTCTGTTTTTTCAGCGCTCCTTTGTTGGTGATCGCCACGGCACTCTTCGGTATGGCGGGTTGCGCAACGGTGCCGGCAGATGAGCGCGCACGGATGGTGGATCTGCCGCTGGCTTCCACCCATGCCGATCTTTCCTTCAGCATCAGTACCGGCTCCCGGCAAAGCGCTAAATGTGACGGGGATGCAGCTTGCCTGGCATTGGCGAATAGCGAGCCGGTTCTACGCTTTGCTCAACAGGTGCAGCGGGTGGCCGGAGCTTTGCAAACGGGGGTACAGTCCTTGTACCCGAATCTGGACCAGCAGGTACCGGGATTGCTCGGCAAGGGCTTCGATGTGTATGTCGTCGATGGGGAGGAGCCTGGCAGCGCATCCAGCGCCAATGGCCGCATCGCCCTCAATGCATCCCTTGGGACAGCTCAACCTTACGACGAATGGCTGGCATTTGTCATCGCGCGAGAAATGGGCCACGTGATCGCCCGCCATCACGAAGAGAATTCGGCGGCCAGTTTGACGACTTCCCTGATCCTGAACATCATCCTTCCCGGCAGCGGCTGGCTCAAGAGTGCGATATCCGCAGGTGGTTCCGGTATTGCCGCCAAGAGCAAACAGGATGTGCAGGCGCTTGAAGCGGACGCCATCGCGCTCAAGCTGCTGATGGCGTCCGGTTTTCGCCTGGGCGATGTGTCGCTGGCCTTGCGGGCGGCGCCCTTGCAGTCCGATGAAGGGCTCTGGTCAAGAAACTTCAAGAACTCGACGGAAAGTCTCCTGGCCGAGATACGCAGGCAGAAGTACGCCGTTGCTTCGTTACGGTAGACGCCATGACCGCCATGTACCAGAGTTATTTTGGTCTTGTCGGGGCCCCGTTTTCGATTGCTCCGGACCCCCGCTATCTCTACATGAGCCAACGTCATCAGGAAGCCCTTGCGCATCTGCTTTTCGGTCTTGGTAGCGACGGTGGCTTCGTCCTGCTGACGGGCGAGGTGGGGGCCGGCAAGACAACCATCTGTCGTTGCCTGCTCGAACAGATTCCCGCATCTTGCGATGTCGCCTACATTTTCAATCCCAAGCTCACTGCCGAAGAGCTGCTATCGACCATCTGCGTCGAATTCCACATTGCTTGCCCGCCCGGCAACACCAGCATCAAGGTCTTCATCGATTGCATCAATGACTATCTTCTCGACGCCCATGCCCGGGGACGGAATACCGTGCTGATCATCGACGAAGCGCAAAACCTTTCCGTCGACGTGCTGGAACAAATGCGCCTGCTTACAAATCTGGAGACCAACCAGCGCAAGCTCTTGCAGATCATTCTGCTAGGCCAGCCGGAACTTTCCAGGATCCTGGCTCGGCCAGAACTGCGGCAGCTTGCCCAGCGCATCGTCGCACGCTACCACCTGGGGCCGCTTACCCGACCTGAGGTAGCGGCCTATGTCGGTCACCGCCTCGCCGTATCGGGTGCCAGGCGTCCCTTGTTTCCTGCATCGCTCATGGGGCGCTTGTATCGCCTCAGCGGCGGAGTTCCCCGTGTTCTCAACATGCTGTGTGATCGGGCACTGCTTGGCACCTTCGTTCAGGGACGGGAAAAGGTGAGTCGTGCCACTCTTTCCCAGGCCGCACACGAGACGCTATATCGGCCGGCACCGCAAGGCCGCTCCTGGCTGAATCCGCTCCTGTTCGTATTGATCCTGTTGATTGGCGCTGCCGTGGCCACCGTCGTTCAACAGTATCAGGAGCGGCGCAAGGCAGCGTCATCCGCCGCATTGGTGCGCCAGACCATGTCTGCCGTCACGAAGCCAATTGCGCAGGCCGTACCCACTATCCAGGAAGTAAAGACTGCCTTGCCTGAAACGCTGGAAGTCGCCGGTAAATAGGCATGTCCTACATTCTCGATGCTCTCAGGAAGTCCGATCAGCAGCGCAAACGAGGACTGGTGCCGACCCTCGCGTCCATGCCGGCATCGCTACCGGCGTCGGAACCGCACTCAATGCTGTTTCATGGCCTGCTGGTGGCAATTCTGCTGTCCTCCGGTGCGGCCATCGCTTGGCTACGGCCCTGGGCGCCTGAACCAGTAGTGGCATTGCAGATTGCTCCTGCCCCCCGCGCATCGGCAGTACCGCCGCTTGCCTCGATTCCGGTGCCATTGCCAATCCACGCATCATCAGCTCATGAGCCGCAGGAAGCCGTGGTCCCGGTGTCACGCCCAAAGCTGCCTGCTCAGGGACGGGGTGCTTCCCGCATCCGGCCGGCGCTTCCTCCCATGAGCGTTGCGGTACATGCCTATTCGAGGCAGCCAGGGGACCGGCTGGTCAGCATCGACGGTCGGATGCTGAAGGAAGGAGATGAGCTGACGCCCGATCTCCGGCTGGAACAGATCACTCCCGACGGCATGGTTTTCATCTATCGGGGTGAGCGCATCCGGCGCCGTGCGCGCTAGGCAAGGCCTCCAGCCCTATGTGCGCTAGCGCACAGGACATAGTTCCAACTCTGACTATTCTTGGGGCTCGGCAGGGCATGCCAACGATGGCATGCCTTGAAGCCATGCAAGTCCACAGGTACGCACGTTCGCCCATGCTCGCGACAATTTCCCATTTTGTGTTTGCAATATTCATGCAGGAGCGGCAGCGGGTCAGCCTTCCTTGAAGCCCATCCATGGCACCGTTGGTGGATTTTCAGCCGCGATCCTGATGACGATGCTGGTGGTGGGTGCTTCGCTGTGGACCTTGCGACAGGTCGATGAAGCCGCCGCCGTGCGCCAGCACACCTATGCAGTGATAGACGGTGCCGATGAATTGCTGTCAGCCCTGAAGGATGCTGAAATCAGCCAGCATGGCTATTTATTGACTGGCGACAGGTCATATCTCGAGCCATATGCCTTGGCCAACACACGAGTCCGAAGTTCCCTGGACATCCTGCGCCAGATCACCCTGGTCGTGACGGCCCGGCAATACCTTGACGTACTGGTGCCCTTGATCGATGCCAAGCTGGTCTTCATGAAAACCGCCATGGCGCGGAGGGAGGGCAGCAACTTGGCCGCAGCCTTGACACTGGAGCGCGGCGGCGAGGGCAAGCGTTTGATGGAATCGATTCGCGCCGAGGTCGATGGCTTCGACCGGATACAGACGGCCATCCTGGCGCAGCGCGAAGCGGAATTCCAATCGAGCATGCGCCGGCTGTTCGTCATTGTCATCGCGACGACGTTTCTGGCGCTGCTGCTGGGCTTGGGCTTTGCCCGTCTGATCTATCAGGAGACACAGCAGCGGCTGAAGAATCTGGTGCATACCGAAACACGGGAATATGCCGCGCAGCAGGCCTTGCGCGACAGCACCGCACAGACCCAGACGATCCTGAACACCGTGGTGGATGGCATTGTCACCATCCAGGCTCGTGGTGGCGTCGTCGAGACCGCTAATCCGTCCGCCGAGCGGATGTTCGGTTATACCGCCGCCGAGATCGCCGGACAACATTTCAGTCTGCTGATCCCCGAACTCGATCACGATCAGCGCGAAGGCTCGCTGGAGTATTACAGCCCGAACGACGAAGCCCGCGCCGGCGGACTTGGCCGCGAAGTGCTTGGCCGGCGCAAGGACGGCGGCACGTTTCCGCTGGAGATTGCCGTCAGCGAAATGTGGCTGGGTGGCCAGCGCTATTTCACCGCGATCCTGCGCGACATCACCGCGCGCAAGCAGATCGAAGCGGAACGGACCCTGCTCGATCAGGACCTACAGGACCGGAACGTCGAACTGGAAAGTGCACGGGCAGTTGCCGACAAGGCCAATCTTGCGAAAACGGAGTTTCTCTCCAGCATGAGTCACGAGCTGCGCACACCGCTCAATGCCATCCTCGGTTTCACCCAATTGATGGAATCCGGCTCGCCGCCGCCCACGCCCTCTCAGCAGAAGAACCTCGATCAGATACTCAAGGGCGGCTGGTACCTGCTGGAACTGATCAACGAAATACTCGATCTGGCGCTGATCGAATCAGGCAAGGCGACGCTGTCTCTCGAAGCGGTATCACTGACCGAGTTGATGGCCGAATGCCGAGCCATGGTCGAGCCGCAGGCACATACGCGGGGCATCGTCATGAGCTTTCCCCGCTTCGAGCAGCCCTGTTTCGTCAGTGCCGACCGGATGCGACTGAAACAGGTGCTGATCAATCTGCTCTTCAACGCCATCAAGTACAACAAGACGGACGGCGCTGTCGTCGTCGAGTATGTCCTGCGCCCGCCGAATTCGATCCGAATTTGCATCCGGGATACCGGTGCCGGTCTGGCGGCGGAGCAGGTAGCCCAGCTATTCCAACCCTTTAATCGCCTAGGCCAGGAAACCGGGACGGAGGAGGGCACGGGCATCGGTCTGGTGGTCACCAAACGCCTGGTTGAACTGATGGACGGCCTCATCGGCGTCAATAGCACCATCGGGGTGGGCAGCGAGTTCTGGTTCGAACTGGGCTTACGTGCCACGCCGCTCCTTGCCATTCAGGAGGCCGAGCAGGCCCTGCAAGTGCTGCCGCAGGTTTTGCTCGGCATGCCGCAGCGCACTGTATTGCACGTCGAAGACAATCCGGCCAATCTCGAACTGGTCGAACAGCTCATCGCCCGTCGTCCTGAGCTTCGTCTGCTCTCCGTGGCGGATGGCCAGCTAGGGATCGAGTTTGCCCGCGTCTATCAACCACAGGTGATTCTGATGGACATCAACCTGCCGGGTATCAGCGGCATTGAGGCGATGAAAGTTTTGCACGCCGACCCGACAACGGCGCATATTCCGATCATCGCCCTGAGCGCCAACGCCGTACCGCATGACATCGAGAAGGCGCTCCAGGCCGGTTTCTTCGGCTATCTCACCAAACCCATCAAGGTCCGCTTGTTCATGGACACGCTGGACGTGGCGCTGGCAATTCCCCATGCCGCCATGCCGGCGGACGCAGGCAGCACTTTATCCAAGGAGCTCGCATGAAGCTTTCCGAACACGACATCCTCAATGCCGCGATCCTGATCGTCGACGATCAGGAATCCAACGTCAGCCTGCTGGAGCGTCTGCTGGGCGAGGTGGGCTATACCCGCGTGTCGTCGACGATGAAGCCGGAGGAGGTTTGCGCCCTGCATCGGCAGAACCGCTACGACCTGATCCTGCTCGATCTGCAAATGCCGGGTATGGACGGCTTTCAGGTGATGGAGGGGCTCAAGACCAATGCTGCGGATGGCTATCTGCCCGTGCTGGTGATCACCGCGCAACCGGGGCACAAACTGCGTGCCTTGCAAGCGGGGGCACGGGACTTCATCAGCAAGCCCTTTGATCTGGTCGAAGTCAGGATGCGCATCCGCAACATGCTGGAAGTCCGGCTGCTCTACAAGCAACTGGAGAACTACAGCAAGATCCTCGAAGAGAAGGTATTGGAGCGAACCGCCGAACTGCGTGAAAGCGAAGCCCGCTTTCGCAGCCTGACCGAGCTTGCTTCCGACTGGTACTGGGAGCAGGACGAGCATGGCAACTTCACCAAGGTATCCGGCCCGGTCCTGGAGATGCTGGGCATCCAGGTTGGCCCGCTTCTTGGCGCGGTGCAGGATGTGCGCACGGACGGTTGGAACGAGGATGAACGCAAGGTCTTGCAGACCGCCATTGCCGACCGGCAACCCTTTCTGGACATGGTCTTGAGCCGTAGCAATCCGAATGGCACGCAACAGAAATTCCAGGTCAGTGGTGAGCCCATGTTCAGCCAGTCCTGCCGGTTTGTCGGCTACCGGGGCATCGGTATCGAACTCACTTCAGGGTCGTGATCCATGTCGCCAAACCATAACCCGAGTCAAAACCACCTGCTCGCCGCTCTGCCAACGGCGGAATTCGAATTGCTGGCGCCGCACCTGGAGCTGGTCTCCCTGCCGCTCGGCGACATGCTCTACGAGCCGGGGCGGCAATTGCAGCACGCCTATTTCCCTACCACCGCCATCGTCTCCCTGCTTCACGTCATGGAGTCCGGTGCCTCGGCCGAGTCGGCCGGCGTCGGCAACGAGGGCATGGTCGGCATTTCGCTGTTCATGGGTGGCGACACCACGCCGAGTTCGGCCGTGGTGCAGACGGCGGGTCACGCCTATCGCCTGGACCGGCGCTGGTTGATGCAGGAGTTCAATCGTGCCGGCCTGTTCCAGCGTCTGCTGCTGCGCTACACCCAGGCACTGATGACGCAGATGGCGCAGACCGCCGCCTGCAACCGGCACCATTCGGTGGAACAGCAGTTGTGTCGCTGGCTGTTACTGACCCATGACCGGGTGGGCACTCGGGAGCTGGTCATTACCCAGGAATTGATCGCCGGCATGCTCGGCGTGCGCCGCGAAGGGGTCACCGAGGCGGCGGGAAAGTTGCAGCGGGCCGGCTATATCAGCTATCGGCGAGGTCATGTGTCCGTTCTCGATCGGGCCGGGCTGGAGGCCGGCGCCTGCGAATGCTACGCACTGGTCAAGACGGAGTTGAGTCGCCTGTTGTCCGACGTTCTGTATCGTCAGGACAGCCCGTCGACCGGCACCGAGCAGCGAGTCTCCCCAGCAATTGCAAGTCGTCCCCAAATGCACTAGGGTCGGACATTATCCGGTCATATTGATCCCGACTGGCAAGGAAACCCATGGCCCGACCGGCGCAAGCAAAAAAAGACAAATCCCCCGAACCCAGGCCTCGCTCGGCGAAGAAGCCTGTGGCAGCGGCTACGCCAGGAAGTCGCAAGGCCATGCCGAAGATTGATCCGCCAAGCGCTCCCTTCCCCATTGTCGCCATCGGCGCTTCGGCCGGTGGCCTGGAAGCGCTTGAACTTTTCCTTGGTGGCGTACCGGCAGGCTGCGGCATGGCCTTCGTTGTCATCCAGCATCTCGATCCCAAGCGCAAGGGCATGATGCCCGAGTTGCTGCAGCGGGCTACGAACATGCCGGTGACCCAGGCCAGGAGCCGCATGAAGGTCAAACCCGGCTGCGTCTATGTGATTCCACCCAACCGGGACATCTCGATCCTGCGCGACACGCTCTACCTGCTGGAGCAGGTGCCGCCGCGCGGCCTGCATCTGCCCATCGACTTTTTCTTCCGTGCCCTGGCCGATGACCGACAGGAACATGCCATTTGCGTGATTCTCTCCGGCATGGGCTCGGATGGCACGCTGGGCCTGCGCGCGGTCAAGGAAAAGGGCGGCCTGGTCGCCGTGCAGGAGCCGGCGTCGGCCAAGTTCGACAGCATGCCGCGCAGTGCCATCGACACGGGCCTGGTCGACTTGGTCACCATCGCCGAAGAGCTACCCTCGCGCATCCTCGATTGTCTGCGTCATGTGCCCAGCGGTTTGCGTAGCGCCGTCGCAGTGGACGCAGAAACCCCGGCACAGAAGAGTGCCTTCGACAAGATCTGCATCCTGCTGCGGGCGCGTACCGGCAACGATTTTTCGCTCTACAAGAAAAGCACCATCTATCGCCGCGTCGAACGGCGCATGGCGCTGCACCAGATCGACCGCATTGCCCACTATGCGTCCTACCTGCGCGAGAACCCCCAGGAAGTGGATCTGCTGTTCAAGGAACTGCTGATCGGCGTCACCAACTTCTTTCGTGATCCGCCGGCCTGGGACATCCTGCAAGCGAAAGGCCTGCCGGCCTTGCTCGCGGCTTCCCCTGCGGGTGCCCCCTTGCGTGCCTGGGTGGCCGGTTGTTCCACGGGCGAGGAGGCCTACACCCTGGCCATCGCCTTCCGCGAAACGCAGGAACGGCTGAAGCTGCCTGGACGCCATTCGCTGCAAATCTTCGCCACCGACCTCGACCCGGACGCCATTGCCAAGGCAAGACGGGCGATATATCCCGCCAACATCGTCGCCGATCTCTCGGCAGAACGTCTGAAGCGTTATTTCATCGAGGAAGGCGATAGCTACCGGGTAGGCAAGGAAATCCGCGAGATGGTGGTGTTCGCACCGCAGAACGCGATCATGGACCCGCCCTTCACCAACCTCGACATCATCACCTGCCGCAACCTGCTGATCTACCTGGGGCCGGAGTTGCAGAAAAAGCTGCTGCCCCTGTTTCACTACAGCCTCAAGCCGGGTGGCATCCTCATGCTGGGCAGCGCCGAATCCATCGGCAATTTCACCGACCTGTTTTCGCCCTTCGATAGTGCGGCACGTCTTTTCCGCCGGGGCAATGTACCGCCACGTACCCTGGAACTGGAGTTTCCCACCCACCACCTGCCCAGGAAGCCCGAAACGCTCATGGCCACCGACCCCCAGCCGGCCGCCGGCAATTTGCAGAACCTGGCCGACCAATTGTTGTTGCAATCCTTTTCCCCCGCCGCCGTACTGGTGACCGGGGCCGGCGACGTGCTCTACACCAGCGGCCGCACCGGCAAGTATCTGGAGCCGGCCGCCGGCAAGGCCAACTGGAACATTCACGTCATGGCGCGCGAAGGACTGCGCCAGGAGCTGGCGCTGGCCCTGCCCAAGGCCGTGCGTAGTGGCGAGCCGGTGCAGTGCCGTCAGTTGCGTATCGGTACCAATGGCGGCACCCAGATTGTCGACCTCACCGTACAGCCCATCGCCGAACCGGCTGCCTTGCGCGGCATGGCAATGATCGTCTTCGTCGATGTCCCGGCGTCGCCCGTCGACGAAGTCGTCGCCGGCAAGCGCGCCCCTCGCCGCAGCGCGCGGGTGATGGAACTGGAGCTGGCGCTGGCCCAGGCCAGACAGGAAATGCAGTCCCTGCGCGACGAAATGCAAAGCTCGCACGAAGAGATCAAGTCTTCCAACGAGGAGATGCAATCGACCAACGAGGAACTTCAGTCCACCAACGAGGAGCTGACTACCTCCAAGGAGGAAATGCAGTCCTTGAACGAGGAATTGCAGACCGTGAACATCGAGCTGCAATCGAAAGTGGACGAACTGTCGTCGGCCAGCAACGACATGAAGAACCTGCTCAACAGCACCGACATGGCGACCATCTTCCTCGATGGCGCATTGAACGTGCGGCGCTTCACCACCCAGGCGACACGGCTGTTCAAACTTCTGCCCGGCGACATCGGGCGTCCGCTGTCGGATATCGCCTGCGACCTCGTTTATCCCGGCCTGTCCCACGATGCCGAGGAAGTCTTGCGCAGCCTGGTGTTTGCCGACCGTGAAATATCCACCGGTGACCAGCGCTGGTTCCAGGTCAAGATCATGCCTTACCGCACCATGGACAATGTCATCGACGGTGTCGTCATCACCTTCAATGACATCAGCGCGGCCAAGCGCCTGGAAGCGGAATTGCGGGCTGTCGTCGGCCAGAAGGAAAAGCCACCGTGACCAAAGCGGCGGAACTGGACGAGGGTGAGCGACTGCGCAATGCCGCCGAAGCACGCCTGCGATCCGCCGCTGCCAATAGTCAGGCGATCAGCGCCAACACGGAAGCCGATCTGCTGCGTCTGGTGCACGAGTTGCAGGTGCATCAGATCGAACTGGAAATGCAGAACCAGGAGTTGCGCGAGGCCCGTGCCGAGCGGGAAGCCGCGCTGATCCGCTATACCGAACTCTACGATTTCGCGCCGGTCGGCTATCTCACAATGACCGCCGACGGCCTGATCGAGGAGATCAATCTGACCGGCGCCACGCTGCTTGGCGTGGCCCGCAGCAGCCTGCACCGAAAGCGCTTCGACGCCCTGGTGGTTGCCGAAGATCGGAGGCGCTGGAGCAGCTTTCTCACCACCGTGCAGACCCATGATGAACAGGACAACGTCGAGCTGACGCTGCGACGCGGTGATGGCTCGACATTCCCCGCGCAACTGGATTGCGTGCGCCATAAAGTCGGCGCTGGCGACACGGCTGCAAGCACCGATGGCGACCTTCTGGAGGTGAGCATTGCCCTCACCGACATCACCGTGCGCAAAGGTGTCGACGCCCGTTTGAACGAGGCCATGGCCGTGGCCGAAAAAGCCAACCGGGCCAAGACGGATTTTCTTTCCAGCATGAGCCATGAGCTGCGTACACCGCTCAACGCCATCCTCGGCTTTGCCCAGATCATGGAAACCAGCACGCCGCCGCCAACGCCCACCCAGCGCGGCGATCTGGACCGGATACTCAAGGCGGGCTGGTATCTCCTCGAACTGATCAACGAAGTACTTGACCTGACCTTGATCGAATCGGGCAAGGCGATGCTCTCCACCGAGCCGGTTTCGCTGAATGATGTGATGCGGGAGTGCCAGGTCATGATCGAGCCGCAGGCATCATTGCGCGGCATCGGTATGACATTCCCTGCGGACACGACCCCGTGTTTTGTCACTGCCGACCGGACCCGGCTCAAGCAGGTGCTGATCAACTTGCTGTTCAATGCCGTCAAATACAACCGACCGAATGGGAAGGTATCCATCGACTGCATTCCCCTGCCGCCGAATTCGCTGCGTATCAAGGTCCGTGACACTGGTGAGGGCCTGAACCGAGAGCAGGTGGAGCAATTGTTCCAGCCCTTCAATCGTCTGGGCAGGGAAGCCGGCGCGGAGGAGGGCACGGGCATCGGGCTGGTGGTGACTAAACGCCTGGTCGAATTGATGGGCGGCAGCATCGGTGTCGAGAGTTCCGTCGGCGTGGGCAGCATCTTCCAGATCGACTTTCCGCTGGCGAGTCCGCCGCTGGCTGCCGCGCAAAGACCCGGCCTTGCGCCGCACGCAACGCCGCAGGCACAGCACGATGAGCAGGCGGCCACCGTGCTGTACGTGGAAGACGATCCGGCCAACCTGGAACTGGTCGAACAATTGATTTCGCGTCGCCCGGAGTTGCATCTGCTGTGCGCGGCGGACGGCAAGCTCGGCATCGAGTTCGCCCGCGTCTACCAGCCGAAAGTGATCCTGATGGATATCAACCTGCCCGACGGCTTCAGTGGGCTGGAGGCCATGCGTGTCCTGCGTGCGGACCCGACGACCGCCCATATTCCCATCATCGCAGTCAGTGCCAATGCCATGCCCCACGACGTGGCGAAGGGTCTGGCGGCAGGCTTCTACCGTTATCTCACCAAGCCCATCCGGATCACCGAGTTCATGGATGCACTGGACATGGCGCTGAAACTTGCCGCCACCCCATCGAGCGATCAGAGCGGCGAGTAAGCCGCAGGAAATTCTCCTGGGCCATGCAAGGTGGCCCGAATTGGCGTCCATGGTGGTGTCCATGGTGTGCTGACGCACAGACCGCGCGCTGTGCCACGTCCAATCTGTTCCGCTCAATCCACGAGTCGCTCATGCAAGGCTTTTGCGCCGGCATGGGGCTCGGAGTCTTTCAGGAGAGCCGGAAAATGTTCAGAAAAATTGTTCTTGCCATCTGTGCCCTGGCGACGTTTGCCGCGCTGCCATTTCCGCTCGGTCTGGCCCATGCCCAGGGGACGGCGTCTTTCGCAGAAGCCGTGCGGATCGATGGCTTCGACGTAGAGCCGGTGGCAAAGCCAGCGCCGGGCAATGAGTTGGTGTTCACCCTGTACGGTAGCCCCGGCGGTTCGGCGGCGGTGCAGATCAAGGGTGCCACCGGCGGTGTGGTGCTGGTGGAAAGCGAAGCCGGTGTCTACGAAGGCACCTACACCATTCGCAAGCGCGACAAGATCACGACGGCGAGTACCGCCATCGCCAACCTGCGGGTCGGCAACAAGGTGGTCAGCGTCATCCTCGACGAGCCATTGATCGGCAAGGCCGGCGTCAAACGGCCTGCTGCCGCAAAGCTTTCCGGCATGGTGCCGAAAATTGATCGCTTCGACCTGATGTCACCGCCCGCCAGTCTACTGGCCGGCGAAGACCTGGTCCTGGCAATGGGCGGCAGCCCCGGCGGCGCGGCCAGCGCGCGGGTCGTTGGCGTCAAGGGCAAGATCGTCCTCAATGAAATCCGCAGCGGTGTGTACGAAGGCACCTACACCATCAAGAATCGCGACCGCATCATGGCCAACTCCGTCGTCACGGGGCATCTGCGGCTCGGCGAACGGGAAACCAATGTCGTGCTCGGTCAGTCGTTGTTGACCGGCACCGCCTTGCAGAGCCAGTCAGCGGCGCGGCAATCGTCCCGCTGGTGCGCCGACTGCGGCGTCGTCGAGGCGATCAACGTGGTCGAAGTCAAAGGTCAAGGCAGCTATCTGGGCGCTATTGCCGGTGGTGTCGCCGGCGTTTTGATCGGCAGCCAGATCGGCCAGGGCGCGGGTACCACGGTCGCCCAGGTGGCCGGTGGTGCGGGTGGCGCCTACGTCGGTAACGAAATCGAGAAGCGCATCAAGACCACCAAGCATTACGAAGTCATCGTGCGCCTCGATAACGGCGGCTCGCGGATGATCTCCTATGCGGCGCAACCTGCTTTCGCCGTTGGCGCCAAGGTCAAGATCGAAAACAACAGCCTGACGCTCATTCCCTAGGCTGCGTAGCGTGTGTGTGACAGCGCACAGAGAAGCTGCCGGATCGGGCCGATGATGGCCGCTATTACATCGACTGACGGCATTTCGCCGCTTTGCCGGCAGTCGAAAGTACCAAAGTACCGGACGGCGGAAATGGATGTACCTCTTAAGGATTGGAAATCATCATGACTCGTGCAATAAGCAAAAAACAAATGGCCCTGGCTGTTTCCTGTGTCTTCTCCCTGGGTCTGGTTTCCAGCGGCGCAATGGCGCAAAGCAATAATCCGACAAAAGAGGGCTACCTCATCGATCAGCGTACCGAGGTCGTCAAGAGCGGCACCGGCCTGTGCTGGCATACCGGCTACTGGACTCCGGCGAACGCCATCGAGGAATGCGATCCCGATCTGGTGAAGAAGGCGCCGGTCGCTGCCAAGGCGCCGCAACAGATGGCCGCCGTGGTACCGCCGGTAAAGCCGGCGGCGAAACGCGTGCAGCTCAGCGCCGATACGCTGTTCGACTTCAACAAGTCGACCCTGCGTCCGGCCGGCAAGGACACGCTGGATGATTTCGTCAGCAAGAGCAAGGACATCAACCCGGAGGTGATCACGGCCGTCGGCCATGCGGATCGCTTCGGTTCCGACAGCTACAACCAGCACCTCTCCGAGCAGCGCGCCGCGACGGTCAAAGCCTATCTGTTGAGCAAGGGTGTCGAGCCGAATCGCGTGCAAACCGAGGGCCGGGGTGAAACCCAGCCGGTCACGAAGAGCGGCGAATGCCTGGGTGCGAAGAGCGCCAAGGTGATTGCCTGCCTGCAACCGGATCGCCGCGTCGATATCGAAATCATCGGTACCCGCAAGGCCCCTTGAGCATTCCCATGGAGGTGCCGGTGGCGCTTCCAGTTTCACCTCTTAAAGGAAACCCAATGAACAGACTCAATCTCAGCGTGATTGCGCTGGCAGTCGGCGTCGTCTTCAGTGCCGGAGCGATGGCGGAAAACATGTCCAAGGATGATTACAAGGCCAGCAAGGACAAGTTCTCCACCGAGTACAAGGCAGCCAAGACGGCTTGCGATTCGTTCTCCGACAATGCCAAGGATATTTGCGTCGCCGAAGCCAAGGGCCGCGAGAAAGTCGCCAAGGCCGATCTGGAGGCGAACTACCAACCCAGCGCCAAGAATCACTACAAGGCCCGCATCGCCGCCGCCGAAGCCGACTATTCGATAGCCAGGGAGCGCTGCGACGACAAGGGCGGCACGGCCAAGGATGTCTGCATCGAGGAAGCCAAGGCGGCCAAGACCACCGCCAAGGCCAACGCCAAGGCGCAGATGAAGGTGACGGCTGCCAACGTCGATGCCAGTGGCAAGCGCAACGAGGCCCGCAAGGACGCGGCGGAAAGCACCAACGACGCCCAGTACAACGTGGCCAAGGAAAAGTGCGACACCTACGCCGGCGAAGCCAAGGATCATTGCCTGGCGCAGGCCAAGAAGAACTTTGGCAAGTAAAGCAGTTCCCAAATCGAAAGAGGTAATGCCATGAACACACTACAGCGATCCACCATCAGCACCATTGCCATCCTTGCGCTGGTCGGCCTGGCCGGCTGTGCCGGGATGACCCAGCAGGAAAAGAACACGGCAGTCGGTGCCGGTGTCGGCGCCGTCGGTGGTGCCGTGCTGACCGGCGGCAGTGCCGTCGGTACCGTGGGCGGCGCAGCCGTTGGCGGCATCATCGGGCACGAAATCAATAAGTGATGAGGCAAGGGGCGATGCGCCCGACCGTCCGGTCGGCGTGTCGCCTCAGCGTTTCAGCAGGACATCAGCAAGCAACAGCCGAGGTAGCCACCGTGAAATTTATCGAAACCACCAGCGCAATGCTGGTCGTCAGCGCGATGTTTTTCGCGCTTTCCGCATGT
Organism: Rhodocyclaceae bacterium; assembly: GCA_030824275.1. Lineage (GTDB taxonomy): Bacteria > Pseudomonadota > Gammaproteobacteria > Burkholderiales > Rhodocyclaceae > JAVBXY01. Next base: position 34,999 of record JAVBXY010000031.1, read on the forward strand.
CAGAAGCAGGAAGGGCCGGCCGAGCGTGCCGGCAAGGAAACCGACAAGGCCGTGGAGAAAGTCGGCCAGCAGATCGAGAAGGCCGGCGAGAACATCCAGGACGCCGCCAAGGGCAACAAGAAATAGCCAGGCATGCGGGCCACCCAGGTGGCCTGAGAAAAGTCGGCGCTGGCGGTACGGGGAGGCCGTCAGGCTGGAGGTGACCCGAAGAGGTTACGGGGAGGCCGTCAGGCCGGAGGTGACCCGAAGAGGTCACGGCGGTATCGCCAGTCGCTAGCGGGCCGATGCACCTTCGACGTCGTAGGAACCGAAAACGGTGCGCGACGACCGTGTTTCCGGCAGCACATAGACAATGCCATTGGTCCCGGTAAAGGCCGGGCGCACGATGGTCTCGAAGAACTTCGCCGAGACGTTGATGCAGCCGTAGGAAATCCGGTTGTCGAGCGGTGTCGGCGTTCCCAGGCGCTGAAGACGACGCTCATCGGTTCTGGCGCTGACCACCGGATGCAGCGATACGGCGCCCTCATAGTCCACCCAGAGAATTTCCTTGCCGCGTAAATTGCGGTCGAGGGCGGCAATGAAGCGGCCGGCCGGCGTGGTGCGTTCCTCGGGGCGAATTGCGGATAGCGCCCGGTTGCCGATGCCGGGAACGGCATCATCGCCCACGGCCAGGCCCAGCAGCGCAGCGGCGGCGCCGAGAAGTCGCCCCTCGCTATCGAAGACGAATACTCTGGCGTCCTTCTTGTCGACAATGGCGAAGGGCATGCCGGGGCTGTCATTCGAATCGACTACCCAGTCGGCGATACTGCGTGCGTCGATGGACATGTGCTCCTGGCCGGCGGTGGCGTGACGTGGCAGCGATGTCCGCAAGGCATTGGCTTCCGCCTCGGCGGGCGATGGGCCCATGAATGCCACCAGCAGCCCGCAACAGATCGCCAGACCAGGAGCGGAGGCTGTCCTTCGCAGTGTTTTGTGCATGTTGCATCCCCCTGTCAGGGGAATGCGTACTCAGTTGCGATCCTGCTTGCGCAGACGCAGTGGGGGCACGTAGAGCGGCGGCGGTGCTTCCGGTGGAACGGCGAGTTCCTGCTGTTCGACTACGGGCGTGATGCGCTGGAGCTGGGGCGGCAGGGCGGCGAGGTCAACCCTGGGCATCAAGCTTGGCAAGATGCCCAGTGTCGTGTCGGCAGTGACGTCCTCTTCCCCGCCCATCAATTCCTCGGCCGGCGTATTCGCCAGTGAAACGACAGGGATCGGCACGACGGGGAGCGCCGCAGTGATGGTGGCGGTGGTGCGCCGCACGATAGGTGCGCAACAGGTCGACGCAAAGGCATAGTTGATTCCTGCGCCGCCGGTTGTAATGGCTGCTTGCGTCAGCGTGAAGCCGGTGAAACTGATCGTTTTGTTGGCGCCAACGGCGGCGGTATCGAAGTTTGCGGTACCGGCGCCGGTCAATGTGACGCCAGCGGGGCTGCCCTTCAGTCCGGTAAAGGTCGCCACGGTGGTGCCGTCGGCGGTCTTGTTGGCGCCATCGGGGAACACCAGCATGTATTGCGTCAGCGGACTGCCGGTGCCGGTGAAGAAAGTCGAATAGTTCGTCGGCGTGGCGTAGGAGCTCGGGTTGTAGTAGATGTTGGTCGGCGTCACGGGGTCAGGGCCCGTGGTGGTGATGAAGGTTCCCGCCAAGCCGCCATTGGTGAACTTGACCGTGCCGCCAGCTGCTCCCGGCCCGGTACCGGCAAAGCCCGCCATCAGCGTCAATCCCCGCGCCACGCCCAGAGTGGCGAGATCCTCGCCGGCGGTGACGCTGCCTCGGGTCAGCGTCATCAGCGTCGTACCGGGATTGACCGTGTTGTTCAGGTTGATATCGCGGCCGGCGCAGATGGCGATGTTGCCGTCGGTGGTCGTAATGCCCGCAGTGTTGTTGGGGGCAATCCTCAGTATGTTGACGTCGCGTCCGGCGCTCAACAGAACGCTGCCGTTGGTGGTTGTGATCAAGGCATTGACGTTGATGTCCTGTCCACAACACACCACCAGGTTGCCCTTGTTGGTCGTGATGGCCGCGTTGATGTTCACGTCGCCGGTGGCGTTCAAGGTCAGGGTTGCCGAGGTCGTCGGTGTATAGGTGAGCGCCGAGGCGACGGTGATATTGCCCAGGCCCGAGGCGGGAACGCCCGGCGCACCGGAGTTGGTTGTGGTGATGGTGATGTTGGTGCCGGTGCCTGCCTCCAATGCGGCGCGCAGGGCGGCGACATCCACCGTGGCCGCACCGACACCTGAGTTCGGTGTGAAGACGCCACCGGCCAGGGTCGCGTTGACGGTGCCGGCGCCGATGGTCACGTCGGCAGGATCGAGCAGCCACAGTCCGTGATTGCCGTTCGGTGCGCTGGCACTGACGCTGATGCCGACCACGTCCAGCCAGTGGGCGGAGGTTTCAATCAAGCCACCGTCGCCGCCCAGGGCGCCGCCACGAGCCGTGATGCTGCCGTAGGCGCGCGTTGATTCGTTGCCCCACAAAATCACCTTGCCGCCCTTGCCATTGGTGATGGCATCAGCAGTGATGGTGGAGCCCGCGCTCATGTAGGTCGCTGTGGCATTGGCCACTGCGGGGTTCGTGCCCTGGTAGTCGCCGCCGACCAGAACGCTACCGCCACCAACGTCGCCGGAGGCATTGATGTGTGCGTCGAAGAGCCCCACGTGATGGGCGGTCAGCGTGGCGCTGCCGCCGGCGAGGCCGGTGCCCTGGCCGGAAACGTCGATCGTTCCGCTGACATTGACCGTGCCGATGTCCATGTCGCCCAGCAGCATGACGCTGCCTTTGCGATTGACGATGGTTTGCGCCTGGATCACCCCGGTGTTGTTCACCGCGCTCAGCAGCAGGTTTCCGGCTGCCTTGGCGCTCAGCAATACTTGTCCGCCGTCGGCCTGGATCAGCCCGCCGTTCTGCGCCAGCGCGTTGATCGCGCCCTGGCTTACCGTGACATTGAGCAGGCCGTCGCCGGCCACGTCGAGGGTCGCGGCGCTGCCGGCGGCCAGCGTCACGGAGCCCAGGCGGGCGACGATGATGCCTTCGTTGCTGACATTGGCGCCGAGCAGGGCGACATAGCCGCCGTCGGCATTGATCGTTCCCTGATTCAGGATCGTGGCGGTACTGTCGCCGGCAAGCTGATAGCGGCCGGCCATGAAATCGCTGTCGCTCATGGCCAGGGTGGATGCAACCAGGCCGCCGACGTTAACCTGTGCGCCGATGCCAAACAGGATGCCGTTCGGATTAAGCAGGAAGACCTTGCCGTTGGCCGACAGATTGCCGAGGATCACCGAGGGGTCCGCGCCCAGCACCCGGTTGAGCGCCACGGAACTGCTGTTGGGTTGAATGAACTGGACCGTCTCGCCCTGACCGATGCTGAAACTCTGCCAGTTGATCGCCACGTTCTGGCTCGACTGGGTGATGACCGTACTGCCGGCTGTGCTGCCGATAGTGGCGCCACCCTCTGCGACGACACCGCCCGTGGGCAGCGCCAGGGCGTTCGCTCCAAACGCCAACAGCAGGGAGGCGGCCATGCGCTTGAGCGCGAGGTGTTCGCTCCCCTTGGCATCGCCGACTGGCGATGGCTTCATGCCGGGAGGGCGACGAGTGCTGTTCCTGATGAGCAATTGGGTGGCATTCATTTTCGTGTTCCGTTCTTCATTGGATATTCCTGAGCCAGCGGCCGAGTGCCTTGACTCGCTCAGAAATATTTGACGAGCTGTATCCAGAATCGACCCGATTCATCCGGGGCAGATGTCGCTTTTTCATTACCCAGCTTTACGGCGTAGTAGAGCCTTGCCGAAAAGTTGTTGGCCTCCACCCAGCTCAGCCCGATGCCGGCGCCGCTCAGGGTCCGGGTGTTCGGCCCGGCGGCCCATGGGTGTTTGTGCGTGGTAACGCTGCCGGTATCGACGAAGCCGATCAGGTGCATCTGTCCGGGCATAGTGGTGCTGAATTTCGGCAACAGATAGCGGGCCTCCAGGGTCAGTACATAGCCCTTGTCCGCATAGGCTTCGCCTTCCGGGTAGGCGCGCACGCCATACATGCCGCCGAGTTCCATCTTTTCCGACGAATCCAGGTTCTTCGAGGCGACCTGGCCGTTGATGGCGGCGGAGACCGAGACCGAATCGGTCACGCGCTGTAGCCGCATGGCCCGAAAGCCGAGTTTGTCGAAATGTCCATTGGCTTTCGCCGTCGCCGCATCGATGACTCTTGCCGCCGGCGTCACGATGTCGATGTTGCCGGTGGACCAGGTGAGTCCATAGGTGCTTACCCCGCCGCCGCCGAAGCGGTCGCGCTGGTCGCCGTGGAGGCTGGCCATCAGGACCTGGGCCTTCTTGTCGGTGACTGTCGAGGTCGAATCCACCCTGTCCTGGAAGGTCTTGTCGTCGTAGGCCAGTCCGGCGTAGAGGTTGTTGTTGCGCGAACGGATCAGCGGGTAGCTGCCATAGATGCTGGCGATTTCCGCCGTGCCGTTGGCGCGCAGGCTCTCGAACTCTCTACCCAGCTTGTATTTCAGGCCGCTGTAGGCGGCACCGACCATCGCCTTGCCGACATGTATCTGATAGGAGGCACGGGCGTAGTTCAGTCCCTGTCCTGTGGTCATGACACGCAATGACGCGACGTCACCATGGCCAGTCGGGTTGTTGATATTGACGGTGGCCCCGAGGCGGTATTCACCGGTATAGCGGTTGCCCGCGTTGTCGAAATCGACTTCTCCCGAGATCAGGGGGCCCGGCGTGAGTTCGACGTTCAGATCGGAAGCGCCGACCGAAGCACCGGGAATCAAGGTCGACTTGACCTTCACACCCGGCAGATCGGACAGCAGCAGCAAGCGACTTTCCAGCGGCGCGGACTGGATCACGTCACCACTGTTCAGGCCGTCCAGATGAGACTGGGCCAGATCGTTGGAGAGCCGGGTCTGGTTGTTCAGCGTGATCGTGCCGTATTGGCCCTCGATCACGGCGATGCTCACCGCGCCATCCTGAATTTCCTGCACCGGCAGATAGGCCTGGGCCAGGAAGAAGCCGTTGCGCCGATAGTGGTTGGCGATCTTTGTCGCCATGCCGCGCAGATCGGTCAGGCTCAGTTCGCTGTCGGGCGTGAATTCCGTGATCGCCAGCAGCTCTGCTTCGGAATAGTAGCGAGCGCCGGTCACCGACAAGCGTTTGACGATGATTTTTTCCCCGGCCGCGTCGGCGATTGCCGGTTCGCTGGGGGCCGGCACCTCGACCTTGGGCTCTTCCCTCTCTGGCAGCGGAGGCGGTGGAATCTGTTGCAACTGGCTGCCGGCATCGGGTTGCTGCTGGGCAAATACGCCGGGACTCGCCAGCAACAAGGCAATGATGAGTGGTTTTGTCTTCAGCATGAGTCTTCCTGTCGTTCGCCCGGAAAAGGGATGGGCGCTAATGTCGGACAGGATGCGCAGAATCCCCGCTGCCGACAGTGCGGTGGCGCACATGAGGCGGCCATTGGGGACATCTACCGGGATCGTCTATTGGGAGCGTCTATGGGTGGCCGCGCAGGATGCTGGGGGCTACCCCGTACAGGAACAGAATGCCGCGCGTTTCGCTGTCATCGGCGCTGATGCCGGCGCCGGCATGCCGGTTCTTGGCTGCAAGAAAGCGGATCAACTCGTCGATGCCGCCGTCGCGAATGATCTCGGCGAATGAGGAACGATAGGTCGTGGTCAGGCTGATGCCGGCGATACGGATGTCGTAGACTTTCCAGCCATCGGACATTTTTTCCATGTCGTAGTCGATGCTCATCCGTTCCACGCCGGGCTTCTTGACCGTCGATTTGACCGTGACATCGGTGTCGCCTGCTGCGAGCGCCAACGGCTTGTACTCGATGATTTCATCGCGATAGTTCACCAGCGCCGCGTAATACGTGCGGACCAGCAAGGTCTTGAACTCGGCGACGAGTGCAGCCTGTTGCTCGGGCGTGGCGAGCTTCCAGTTGCGCGCCATGGCGAGTTGCGTCATGTGAGGGAAGTCGAACAACGGCAGTATGGTTTTTTCCAGAAGTTCGGCAATGCTGGTCGAGCTTTTCCCGGCGCTCTTGCCCTCCTGCTTGAGCCGGGTGGTCACGACCGTAGTGGCGGCGCTCAGGAGCGCATCGGGCGCGACCGCCCGTGTCGTTGTAATGGCGGGAGCTGGCGAGGACAGGCTGGCCGTACTGGTGTCCGTGATCGATGGCGCTTCTGCATGCGCAAGGCCTGTGAATCCACTGCCCAGTCCAAGGACGGTGACATGCATGGCGAAACTGGCAAGTAGTGTGGGACGCATGGCGAAGACCTCGGTAGTTGCTACGCAGCAATGGGAGTCTTCCCCTTGGACAACGTAACGCCTATCCCGATTCTTGGCCTGACCGGCGCGACAAGCTGTTCGCTGTCGCACATATGCCGGCCGCAGAGCCTGATTGCTGCTGGCGTGATCGGCAGCCTTGTATGCGCCAGCGCACAGACACGGCACGGGGGCAGCGCCAAAGTCGGCACCAAGTTCTCATGCCTTTGAAGTGGGAGCGAGTCCGACCCGACCCACCACAGGAGATTGAGATGAATTCCGCTTTCAAGAAAATGCTTTGCCGCTTTCTGGCCGTCGCTCTCATCACATTGCCCTTCCAGACCGGACAGGCAAGCATGATCGGTACGGACCAGGTAACCGCCGCAGCAACTGTCCAGGCAGACCGCAGTCTGGTGACCAACTACCTGAGTCGTTCGCAGACCGTCAGCGAGTTCCAGGCCCTGGGCCTGAGCGTGCAGGAAGCGAAGGATCGTGTCGACGCGATGACCGATGCTGAAGTCGGCACCCTGGCCGGCAAGATCAGTTCGGCTCCCGCCGGTGGCGATGGCCTGGTCGTACTGGTGTTGGTCGTGTTCTTCATTTGGTACTTCGCCTTCCGCCGCTAGGCAGGATTGCAAAGAACGTTCGACTGGAAATGCCGTCGATGCCGGACTTTCTGGCCTGTTTTGGAAGCGCCCGCTCGATTGCGGGCGTCTTTCTGTGCCTGCTCGGCCTGGGTGGTTGCGCCTCCCTGGTGCCGCAAACCATGGGATTGCGCGATGCCTGGCCAGCGGAAGTCGCCCCTCGTGTTGAGTTGCGTGAGACCCCATTCTTCCCCCAGCAGGAATATCAGTGCGGCCCCGCCGCGCTGGCGACCCTGCTGGTTCATTCCGGCGTGCCGGTATCGCCGCAAGAGCTCGTCAAGCAGGTCTATCTCCCCGGACGCGAGGGCAGTCTGCAATCGGAAATGCTGGCCGCACCCCGTCGCCATGGCCGGGTTTCCTACCTGCTTGCACCGCGCTTCGACGACCTGCTGCGGGAGATCGCTGCAGGCAATCCGGTCCTTGTCCTGCAAGACACGGGGCTTGGCCCCCTCACCAACTGGCACTACGCCGTGGTGGTCGGCTTCGACTATCCGGCCGGTGAGCTGTACTTGCGCTCTGGGGAAACCGCCCGGCTGGCCGTCCCGTTTACCGTCTTCGAATACACTTGGAAAAAGAGCAATTACTGGGCAATGGTCATCCTGCCACCGGACCGCATGCCGGCTACCGCCAGCGAGTCCGCTTACCTGGCGGCGATCATGGCCATGGAACGTGTCGCCGAGCCCGCTGCGGCGATATCGGCCTATTCGACATTCCTCGCCCGCTGGCCGGGAAACGTTCCCGCCAGCATTGCACTGGCCAACCGGCATCACGCAATGGGCCAGTTTGTTTCGGCGGAATCGGTGTTGCGGCGCGCGTTCACCCTCCATCCGGATTCCGTGCCGGTGATCAACAATCTGGCCCAGACCCTCTCCGACATGGGGCGCAATGAAGAGGCTCTGGCGATTATCGACGGCGCGAAGGCACCTGACGATGGCCCCTTCGCTGCGGCGCTACGCGACACCCATGCGCTGATCCTGCAATGTATTGGCCGGAATCGATAGCGCCGGCAGTGTGCGATATCGCACGGACAGCGCCAAGGCGATGGATTACGCTCCCTGCGTGGCGTTTTGGCGCCATGCATTTCTACTTTGGGAGCCCATCATGAAACCTGTTCACATGAAGACAAAATTTTTTACAGCCTTGTTGCTTGGAGGGATTCTTGCGGCGGGACCGGCGATGGCCGACAAACCATCGTGGGCCGGCAGCGATAAGAGTGACAAGGGTGGCAAGAACGAGCGCGGTGAGCGGCATGACGACAAACGCGAAGACAAGCGCGGTGACCGACGTGATGACGACAGGAAATCCGACCAGCGCGGCGAGCGTAATTCCGACGGCGATGGCCGCCACTTCAAGCAGCAGCAATACACCGTCGTGCGTGAATACTACGGCGAGCAATACCGTGGTCGCCGCTGCCCGCCGGGCCTGGCCAAGAAGAACAATGGCTGCATGCCGCCAGGGCAGGCAAAGAAATGGAAAGTGGGACAGCCACTGCCGCGTGAGGTGATCTATTACACAGTTCCGGCGCCCCTGGTGGTGAAGATCGGCCCGCCCCCGTCCGGCCATCGTTACGTGCGAGTCGCTGGCGACATCCTGATGATCGCCATCGGCACCGGCATGGTGGTCGACGCGATTCAGGATCTCGGCGGAATGTAGGCAAGGATGCCGGGGCCTCCGGCGTCGCTCAATCAAGGAAGCAGGCAATGAAGACATTTTCCGGATATGCGCAGAAATCCTGCGCATCTGCTGCGCTTTGCCTGCTCCTGATCGCGGGGCCGGGCATGGCCGCCGAAGCGGATACGCCCATCGTCGCGGCCGTCGTCCCGGTGGCGGCAGGAGGGGCTGGACTGGGCGTGGCCATGCGCTCCGAGCAGTCCCTCTATCTGGGCGGCGGCACCCGCCACGACTTTGTTCCGCTCTACATCTACGAAGGCAAGCGCGTCTTTCTGGAGGCCTACCGCATCGGCTTGAAGTTCGAGCCGGTACCGGATGCCCGCCTGGATGCCTTTGTCGCCTATCGTTTCGAGGGCTACCCCTATGACCGCAGGCCGACCAGCCTGGCCGGCATGGCGAGCCGCGATCCGGGCGTCGACCTCGGCATCGGCTACCAGCAGCGCAAGCCCTGGGGCACCCTGTTCGGCGAACTGCTGACCGATGCCGGCAGTGGCTCCGGCGGCAGCGAGCTGCGGCTGGGCTATCGCTACGATCTGACGCTCGGCGGTTTGCAATTGCAACCCCAATTGAGTTTCGCCGCCCGCGATGCCCGCTTGAACAATTACTACTATGGCGTGCGTGCGTCGGAAGCCACGGCGACGCGTCCGGCCTATGAGCCCGGCGGCGGCGTCAATGTCGAGCTTGGTCTGGCCGCTGCCTATCGTCTTTCCGAACGCTGGCGGCTGATCGCCGGCCTATCCGCCAAGCGCTGGGATTCCGGCGTGCGCGCCAGCCCCATCGTCGAGAACCGTACCCAGATCGCCGGGCAGTTGGGCCTCGCCTACGATTTTTCGCCCACGCATGAAGCCTGGCCCGAAGGCCGGCCGCTGATCGTCAAGGTCTTGTACGGCAAATCCTCCGATTGCGACGTGGCCCAGGTGATGCTGCTCAAGTGCTATTCGACCAACACGGTGGACCAGACGCGGATCGCCGCAGTCGAACTCGGTCGCCCCTTCATCGAAGGCCTGAACGGCTGGCCGCTGGATTTCGTCGGCTATGTCGGGCTCCTGCAACACAAGGAGCGCGGTTTGCAGGCGGACTCCTGGCAGGCCAATGCCTATATGAAAGCCTATTACTACGGCTTTCCGTGGAGCGAACGGGTCCGCACCCGTCTGGGCTTCGGCGTCGGTGTTTCCTACGCCGGGCGCGTGCCCTATGTCGAAATGCGCGATCAACTGGCGCGGGGACGCAACAGCTCCCGCCTGCTGAGCTACCTCGATCCGAGCATCGACTTCAGCCTCGGTGACCTGATCGGCGTCAAGTCCATGAGCGAAACCTACGTCGGCCTTGGCGTGTCGCACCGCTCCGGCATCTTCGGTAGCTCCCGCCTGCTCGGCAATGTGAATGGCGGCTCGAACTACATCTACTCCTATGTGGAGTGGCGGATGTAGTAAATGCCGTGCCAAGTGGAGTCTGTATCGGGAAAAGTCGGCGCTGGCGGGACGGCGGAAATTGTGGTCTGTCCCCGATTAGTCCCGATTGGACACAGCTGATTCCGCAGTGATCATTTCAGACAGCAGGGTTTCTGGGGCGATGTCCTGCTCGTTGGGCCACGTTACCGCGCCCAATAGAATGCCTACCCGATTGAAATAATGCACGTCCCGAAGCTCGCGAAAAACGCCGTGGTCGAGATAGGGGGTCAAGTCGAAAATACCCTTGCGACCGTCCTCGATCTCGACATAAATTCGGAAGTCCGGCAGCGGCTTGACAGTTTTTACATCCCAATACATGGCGATCCCCTTAAACGGAAAGCCCTTCACGAACTGGCTGCGCAGCGGCTGGTAGGAAACGCGGCTTAATCACCGGGCGATGTTTCGCGCTTTAGAGAAAACCTCTTCGGCGTCGATGCTCTTGACTTCTCCGCGATCATATTCAGCTAGGCGGCTCTCAATTTCAACTTCCCACGCTGCGTCAATCTCCACAGTGGCAGGTTCGTGGGGCGACTCAAGCAGAATATCTACGAGACGCGAGTGTTCTTCCGGCGAAAGAGCCTTGCCGCGCTGGGCTAGTTCAATGACTTGATCGAGCATAGGCATAACACCTTCCTTGGAACGGACCCTATCAGTTTATAACGCTTGGCGAACGGCAGCTTCGAGGCGAGGACTCATGACGGTTATGCGCAGTCCGGGAATGGGCAGAAATGGTCCTGCCGCAACAGGATGCCGACGATCTGACTAAAAAGTCGGCGCTGGTGATACGGCGACCGCAGAAAATGTTCGGATGCGAAAGTTATAAGGAGCCAGGCTCATAGCCTGGCTCCTCTAAATGCTCCGAGATGGGTGCGATCCGCAGTTGCGCGGGGTCAAGCAGCAGAAAACTGGCGGGACGGCCAGCGGCGCGGTCGCCGTCGTCGCTGACGATGACGATGCGCTCACGTCCGTCGATGACGGCCGGACTCACTCCTTCGGCATTCGCGAAACCCGGCAGACCGGGAAGCTCGGCGCGCCGTGGCGCATCCTGCGACCGGCCGCTCCAGAACCATAGCTTGAAGTGGACTTGCTCCTTGCCGACCGGGCCGCCGATCAGCAGATAACCGCCGAGCGCCGGGATATAGGACATGCCGCGCAGGCCGTGGCCGTCCAGATCGAGCGCGATCAGGGGCGCAATTCGCGGCGCCGCGCCGGCCTCGAATATGGCGGCAGGATTCTCGATGCCGACGACGATGGCGCGCCCGTCCAGCAAGGGGCTACGCAAGCCGACCAGCAGGCGCTGCCGGTCGGGCGTCATCTCCAGCGCCTCGACGTTGAGCCCTGCTTCCGCCTTGACGTCGAGTATCGCGGCGGCCTGGGCCAGCACGGGGTGGGCCGCGACCAGCGCGGCCTTCAAGCCCTTGACCACCACGGGCGCCACGACACGCTCGCTCTCGACCCGGAAGCGCAGCAGCTTCTCGCGCGACTTCTTCTCTTCGCCGTCGCCGTTGCGCGAGTGAGAGGTGATGGCATAAATCCAGCCGGCCGCGCCGGTGGTGAGACCCTCCAGATCGTCCAGCTTCATGGCATCGCCGTCGGCTGTGGTGGTGGTCGCGAGCGGGGTGCTGCTCGACGTGCCATCCGGGTGGAACGTGACGAGGCTGAAGGGGTGGTTCTTCTCATCCTCGACGACAAGAAAACGGCCGTCCGGCAATTGCTGTATCGCGGAAGGTTCATGTACGCCGGCAAGGGCGAGGAAGCTGGGAGCAGGTGTGGTCATGCCCCAATGCTACCCAAGATCGTGCCGCTGGACGCCGGCCGCGTCTTCGGCGATGGGGTTATACGGGGTTGGCTTCGCATTGCTATCCCCGAAAGAAAAAACGCCGTCTCGCCAGCGCCGACTTTCGTTGACAGCGGACGATAGAAGAGGAACCTCAATTTTTCGGGCAGAAGCTGGGGGAGCGGGGGATTCAACATCTTGGGTAATGTCTTGCGCAATGTCGCTGCATACGAGGCGCCGCATTGCTACTTTTTCTGAGGTGCTTTCGGTTTGTCCTTATCGAACAGACGCTCGGCCCAGCCGCCGACTTTCGCGCCTACCGAAGTACCCATGCCCGGCCCCAGGATGACGGTGCCGATGGCCGCGCCGGCCACGGTGCCGCCGGTGGGGTAGAGCAGGGGAGAACTGATCGTGCCGCCGACGTTGAGCGGCACCTTGGCGCTGGTGCCTACCGCCTTGATCTGCGCGTTGATGCGCCCCGACAGCTCCTTCTTCGGCGTGATGCTCACCTTGCCGTCAGCAGCCAGTGCGCCCGAGGCGATCTCGAGTTGCGTGAAGTGCTGGCTGCCCTGGGCGACGACCAGATGCCCGGAGAGGTGGTCGAAGCGGGTTTCGCCGCCGGTGGTGCCTTGCTTGATCAGATGGGTGGCGGCGTGCTGGATATCGACGCCGTGCAGTACACCATTCCTGACCTGGAACGCGGTATCCAGTCGCAGGGCGTGCGCCAGTTGCTCGGTGCTTGCGGCCGTGGCCGAAAAGCTCGGCTTGGCGGTGAGCCTGCCGCTGACGCGCGTGCCGGGCGAAAGCAGGGGTGCGAGCTGGCGCATTTCGAGTTCGCGGATATCGAAATTGCCGCTGATCTTCAGTCCCTTTTGCCAATCGATATCCATCTTGCCCAGCACCGTGCCGCCATAGAGCTTCGCCTTCACCTCGCCGAGCCGGAGGTCGTTGGCGGTCGCCACGCCCTTCATGACCAGTTCGTCGAAGACCAGTGGCGGTCCGGCGGGCAAGGTCCATGCAGTTGCGCCGACATCGATCAGGTAGCCCGCCTTGTCGGGTGTGATTCGCGCCTTGAGCTTGCCGTCTTTGGTCGCCAGCGATGCCTCCTTGGGCGCCCCCGCCGTATCGAGCTGCACGCGGGCTTCGAAGGGGCCGAATTCCATTTTTTCGAGCCGGACCACGACTTTGTCGAGATGGATGTTTTCGATCCGGACGCTCGTTCCCGACGGCGGCTTGGCCGCATTGGTCCTGGCCCAGGCGGCCATGCCGTCGATGCCCTTGCGCGTCAGGAGCAGGGAGTCGATCTCGACGGATTTCAATATCTTGGTTGCGTCCAGCAGGGAATGGACGTCGGGGGTCAGCACCACTTTTCCCAGCGATATGTCGGCGGTCTTGCCAATCGCAATGCCGACGATCGTGAGGTGGGGAACCGGCAGGAGGGCGAATTTGAGGCTCTGGATCTTCACCGGTTGCTGGAGGCTGGCCGATGCTTCCGCTTCGATGCGGGGAATATGGTCGTTGAGGGAGATGAACAGCGGTAGCAGGGCTGCGAGTACCAGCAGCACTGCGACTACACCACCGATAGGCTTCCAGTATTTCATTGCGACGCTCCAGGCTTGCTACTGGATTTTTCGAGGGGTGAGCCTCGTAGAGCCGGTAGCATAAATCGCCGGCTTGCTTCAGACGGCTTTCTTGATCTCTTCCTTCAGATCGCCGAGGCCGGCCTGAACCTGGCCCTTGATACCCTGGAACTTACCCTTTTGCTCCAGTTCCTTGTTGCCCATGACCTTGCCGGCCACTTCCTTCACCTTGCCTTTGACTTCCTCAATGCGGCCTTTGGTTTGATCCTTGTTCATGGTGCTCTCCTGACGGTGGATGGGAATGATGATGGGCAGCGCCACGTCTTCTGGCGACTGCCCATCATCAGACTACGGAGTGCAGGGCACGAGTTCTGTTCGCTGGCGTCCATAGGTATGGATGGATTTCATCGGCCGCATTAACGTGAGACAAGCTGTTCGGAGTCACCTGTGATGGACGCGCGCAGCGCGCCAACTGGTAACCCCCCGTGAGGGGGGCGAAGGGGGGCGGGCGATCCAAAGCAGCTAACTTTCATGATCGGGGGCGTAGCCAAACGCATCATGAAAGTCAGGTGCAGCCCACAGGCGCATTGGTGTGCCCGGGAACCGACACCGTATTGGCGAGGAAGGTGAAGGCACCCGAACCTTCGGCGCCCGACAGCAGGCGACCGCAAGAGGTGGCGAGATTACCCATGGAAATGGATGCGGACGCCAGGATGTTGCCCTGGAAGGTCGAGCCCGCGTTGAGCGTTGCCGAGCTGCCGACGAACCACCAGACATTGGACGCCTTGGCGCCGCCCGTCAGCAGAATGGTGCTGTTGACGGCGGAGATGACGGTGGACGACGGTGCCTGGAATATCCAGACATCGGTGGGACCGCCATTCAGCGTGAGCGTGCCGGAGATATCGATCGAAGCGATGTTGGCGATGTAGGTGCCGGGAGTGAGCGTGGCATTGCCTGCGCAACCGGTACCGGCTCCGCCGCCACCCGCCGAGCCAATCACCCCGCAACCCAGAACGGTAGCCCCCGGAGTTCCCGCCGGCGAGATGCTGTTCCACTTCGCCAGCAGGACGGCTCGCACCGCGTCGGCCGTCGTGGTATCCGGATGGATCACGGTAATGACCTTGTCACCGGCATTGTGGGTGGGTGGTGTTCCTCCGCACAAGCCGAAGTCGTCGCCCGCGCCGACTGCGACGGCATTGCAGGTGGCATTCGGATTCAGCACTACGTCACCATTGATCTTGGTGGCGCCGGTGTTGGTCAGACCGCCGGCCGACGCCATGCCGAAGGGCCCGAGGATGCCCAGGTCAATCGCGGCCACGCCCGCCGGGGGCGCTGTCTTGAAGCTCCATTGATAGCTGCATCCGAGGGCGACGCTGGTGCTGCTCTTGGCGGCCTGAGTGATGGTCACCGTGTAGGAGGTGCTGCCCGTCAGCGCCGCCGTGGTGGAGAAGGTCGCTACCAGATTCGCCGGTAGCGTCGACCCGCCGCCAAAGGTGTTCATGGCCACCGTGCCGGGAACGTTAACGCCGCTGACGGTCTCCTTGATGCTCATGGTGGTCAGGGTTCCGGCGGGGGCGGAGTTGAGGGTCGCCGGGTCCATCGCCAGACTGAAGGTGGCGGTGATCGATTTGCTTGGGCCGGCACCGGTGCTGATTGAGGCGAACTGGTTGCCGTTGCTGGGCTCCGATGCCGTCACCTTGGGTATGGTGGCGCCTGCGACGCTACATGTGGCGCCGGGCGCGACGGTGGTTGGCGCTGCCGCCCCGGACGAGCCGCCACCGCCACCGCCGCCGCATGCAGCCAGGAAGGTGGATGCCAGCATGGCCAACAGCAAGGGCAGCGATTTTGAATGGATGTTGAATCTGTTCATGGAGTTCTCCTGACCGTTTGCCATGAGGAACGCATTGGGCGTCCCTCAGGGGTCCTGACGGTGACTATCCGTATTTCCGGCGGGGGACTCTGTGCGCTGTTGCACATAAGGCGAAACAAAGCGCGGGCCGTCAATGCACCAACTGGTTGATCTCGATGATCGGCAACAGGATGGCGAGGACGATCAACAGCACGATGCCGCCCATCAGCAGGATCATCATCGGCTCCAGCAGCGTGAGGAAGACCGTCAGTCGTCGCTCCAGGCCCTTGGTCTCCAGTTGCGCGGCGCGTTCCAGCATCTGCTCCAGCTTGCCGCTCACTTCACCGCTGGCGATCAGATGCACCAGCAGCGGCGGAAAGGCGCGGGTTTCGCCCAGCGCTCGGGCCAGCCCGAGGCCTTCGCGCACCCGCAAGGTGGCGCGTTCGATGGCGTCGCGCAGCACCATGTTGCTCATCACCTGGGCGCCAGAGGCCAGCGCCGCCAACAGTGGCACGCCGCCGCCGACCAGGATCGCCAGGGTGCTGGCGAAGCGCGAGGTATCGATGCCGCGTATCAGCGGCCCCAGGCCGGGCAGGCGCAAGAGCAGGCCATGCCAGCGGCGGCGCAGTGCTTCGCGGCGGACGGCCAGGCGCGCGAGCGCCAGTCCGCCGCCGATCAGCAGCAGCAGCCAGATTCCGGACTCGCGCAGGAAGTCGCTCAGGGCGATGAGCCCCCGGGTCAGCAGGGGCAGGCTCTGCCGCGATTGCTGAAATACCTGCACAACCTGCGGCACCACGTACACCAGCAGGCCGGCGACGATCAGGATTGCTACCGTCGTGACCAGAATCGGGTAGAGCAGGGCCAGTGCGGTCTTCTGTTTCAGTGACTGGCGCGCGTCGAGATAGTCGGCGAGATGTTGCAGCACGCGCGGCAAGGCCCCCGACTCTTCGCCGCCATGCACCAGTGCCCGGTAGAAATCCGGGAAGCTCTTTTCATAGGCAGCCAGAGCCTTGGCCAGGGACAGGCCGGCGGTCACT
Organism: Rhodocyclaceae bacterium; assembly: GCA_030824275.1. Taxonomy (GTDB): domain Bacteria; phylum Pseudomonadota; class Gammaproteobacteria; order Burkholderiales; family Rhodocyclaceae; genus JAVBXY01. The sequence continues at coordinate 51,320 of JAVBXY010000031.1, forward strand.
TCGGTCTTCACGCCGGTGAGGACTTCGCGCGTCAGCGGCTGGGCGGCTTCTTCGATCAGCGCATCGAGCGTCTGCTCCAGCGTCAGGCCGGAATCCAGCAGCGTCGCCATCTGGCGTGTCAGCAGGCTGAGTTCGGCGGCCGATACGCCGTGCGCCCATAGCTGCCGTGCGCGCTCGCGGGCCGCCACCGGGGCCAGTTCGGCCGGCAGCAGACCCTGTGTGCGCAACTGGTTGCGGGCCTGACGCGGTGTATCGGCCTGAATCACGCCGGTGACCTCGTGCCCGCTGGCATCCAGCGCGGTGTACGCGAAGGCTTCCATGACTAAGGCTATTCGCTATTCACGTGTGACACGCAGGACTTCGTCGAGACTGATCACGCCCCGTGCGGCCAGGCGCATGCCGTCCTCGCGCAGGGAGCGCATGCCGCGCGCCAGAACGTGGGCGCGCAGGATTTGCTCGGATGATCGATCATGGATCAGGCGGCGCAAGTCGTCGTCCACCGTCAGCAATTCATAAATGCCGGTGCGGCCCCGGTAGCCGGTGTACTTGCAGGCCGGGCAGCCTTGCGCGGTGTAGAGCTTGCCGTTGCTCGGGGCGGTGCCGAGGGTGATGCCTTGCGCGGCGTCGGCGGTGATGACCTGTCGGCATTCCAGGCACAGGCAGCGCACCAGACGCTGGGCGCCGACGCCGATCAGGCTGGATGCCAGCAGGAAAGGTTCGACACCCATATCCACCAGGCGGGTGACTGCGCTCACAGCGTCGTTGGTATGCAGGGTGGCGAATACCAGGTGTCCGGTCAGGCTGGCCTGCACGGCGATCTGCGCCGTCTCCAGGTCGCGTATCTCGCCGACCATGACGACATCCGGGTCCTGGCGCAGGATGGTGCGCAGCGCCCGCGCGAAACTCATCTCGATGCGCGGATTGATCTGCGTCTGGCTGATGCCGTCGAGGTCGTATTCGATGGGGTCTTCCACCGTCATGATGTTCAGCGCGGCGGCATCCAGGCGGGACAGCGCGGCGTAGAGCGTGGTGGTCTTGCCCGAGCCGGTGGGGCCGGTGACCAGCACGATGCCGTGGGGCTCGCGGATCAGGCGGTCCATGTGGGCGAGCGTGGCCGCGTCCATGCCCAGCTTGCCCAGGTCGAGGCGGCCGGCCTGCTTGTCGAGCAGGCGCAGCACTACCCGCTCGCCATGGCCGGTGGGGATGGTCGAGACGCGCACGTCCACCGGCTTGCCGGCCACCCGCAGGGTGATGCGGCCATCTTGCGGCAGGCGCTTTTCTGCGATGTCCAATTGCGCCATGATCTTGACGCGCGAGACGATGGCGCCGTGCAAGGCGCGCGGTGGTTCGATCAGGTCACGCAGCGTGCCGTCGATGCGCATGCGTACCAGCAGCCGGGTCTCGAAGGGTTCGATATGGATGTCCGATGCCCCCGCCCGCAGGGCCTGGGTGAATAGCGCATTGATCAGCCGGATCACCGGCGCATCGTCCTGGCTTTCGAGCAGGTCCTCGACCCGTGGAATTTCCTGCAACAGGCGGGAAAGGTCCATGTCCTGAGCCATGTCACCGGCGAGATCCTCGTCCAGTATTGGCCTGTCCGTGTGTTCGCCGTTGTAGGTGACACCGACCAGCTCGTCGAATTCCGCAGCCTCGATCCGGCGGGCCTTCAGCGGTACGCCCAGTGCGCGGCGCAACTCGGCCAGCGCCCCGGAATGGGCGCCGCTGCGCACGGCGATATCGGCTTGATCATCGCGCAAGGCCGTGACCACCACGCCATTGGCTTTGACGAAGGCGTAGGGAATCAGGATGGTCGCCCGGTGCACGAGGCTATCCCCCGTCAGCCTTGCTTGCTGCGGGGGGCACCGATACAGGAGACCCCGACTCAGAAAAAGTCGGCGCTGGCGGGACGGCGGAACGTGGCGGCAGGCTGGGCGCATTCATGTCCGGCAACACGGCGTCGTGAGACGGCTTGGCCTTGGCTTGTTCGCCGAGGATGTAGTCATAACGGTCGGCGGTATAGGCATTCGCGCTCTGGCTTTCGCGCACCAGCGTCGGGCGCAGGAAGATCATCAGATTGGTCTTGTTTTGCGAGCGCTTCTTGTAGCGGAACAGGCCGCCGAGGATGGGAATGTCGCCGAGCACCGGCACCTTCTCGTCGCCGTCGGTGACGGTGTTCTGCATCAGGCCGCCGATGACGATGATCTCGCCGTCATTGACCATCACGGTGGAGGCCACCGCGCGCTTGTTGGTGATGACCCCGGCCTGGTTGGTCGCATCCTGGACGCTCGAGACTTCCTGATAGATCTGCAAGCGCACGGTGCCGCCTTCGGAGATTTGCGGCTTGATCCGCAGCGTCAGGCCGACGTCGCGGCGCTCGACGGTCTGGAAGGGCGTCGGCGTGGTGGCCGTGCCGGACAGCGCGTACTGGCCGGTGATGAAGGGCACGTTCTGGCCGATGACGATGGCGGCCTCTTCGTTGTCCAGGGTCAGCAGCGTCGGCGTGGACAGGATGTTGGCATTGGCGTCGGACTCCAGGGCGCGGATCAGCAGGCCGAGATTGACGATCTGGCCGATGCCGGGAATCGTCACCTGGCCCTTGACGACGCCGATGTTGAGCCCGCGTCCCGCATTGGTCGGGTTCCGGGCGATGGCGTTGATGTTCTGCGTGGCGTTGCCGAAGTTCGTGCCGCCGAAGGCCTCGGCGCTGGTCTGGCCGAGGCCGCCCAGGTTCTGCCACTGGATGCCGAACTCGGCCGCCTTTTCGGCGGTGATTTCGGCGATCAGCGCTTCCACATAGACCTGCGCACGGCGCACGTCGAGTTGATCGAGTACGGCGCGCAGATTGTTGTAGATCGCATCCGGCGCAGTAATGATGATCGAATTGGTCGCCGCATCGGCCTGGATGATGCCGGGCGAGGTCGTCGTCGGCGTGGATAGGCTGGGGCCGAGCGAAGCCGGCGACTGCTGGGCGCTCAGGGCGGCGGTGCCGAGCGCGGTGGTGGGCGGCGAGGCCCCGGCTGGCAGACGGCTGCCGCCGTTCGACGTCGATTCGGTTTGATAGATGGCGCGCAAGGTCTCGGCCAGCTTCACCGCCTGGGCGTTCTTCAGGTACACCACATGGATGTTGCCGCCGGCATTGGTCGGCGTATCCATCAGGGCGACGAACTTGCGCACCTGGGCCAGGCGGGCCGGATTGTCCGAGCGCACCATCAGGTTGTTGGAGCGGCCGTCGGCAGTCACCGTCACGCGCTGGCCAGGGTCTGCCGCGACGGCGCCCTGCACCTGGGCTTCGACGAAGAGGCGGCTGACGGTGACGGCCACGTCGACGGCCGAGGCGTATTGGAGCGGGATCATGATCGGGTCGCTGCCGTTGGGCTGGTCGATGGCGGCGATGATCTTTTCGATGCGCTGGAGATTGTTGGCGTAATCGGTGATCACCAGTGTGTTGCTGCCGGGGCTCACCGAGATGCTGTTGCTGGGCGCGATCAAGGGTCGCAGGATGGGAAGCAGTTGCGCCGCCGATTCGTGTTTCAGCGTGTAGATACGGGTCTGGATGCGATCTCCCGTGTCACGCCCCTGCGCGCGGCCCTGTTCATCCGGGCCATAGGTCGGCCCGTAGGTTGGTCCCGCGTTGGTCTTGGCGTCGGCCTCGGCAACGATTTTCACGATGCCCCTGTCCTCGATCACGGCGAAGCCCTGCAAGCGCAGCGCCGAAACAAAGACGTCATAGACCTGCGCCCGTGGCATGGGCTTGGCCGAGACGATGTTGATCGTGCCCTTGACGCGCGGGTCGAGGACGAAGTTCTTGCCGGTGATCTGGCTGACTACTTTCACCACGCCTTCGATGTCGGCGTTGACCAGGTTGAGGGTGACCGTGCCGTCGGCATCGCCGGCCTTGTCGTTGCCGGCAGGCCACGCGGTGCCGCTGGTGATCAGCAGACCCAGCCACAGCACGCCCGTGCGCAGGTAGCGGTGTTTCATTGCGACATCCCGACGGAATGGGTTGGTGACATGGCGTTCTATTTCCCGGTTCGCAATACAGGTAACGCTACTGGTGATGCAGCGACCGCCGGCTTGCTTGGCCAGGCCAGGGTTTCCCGCTCCGCGCCCCGTTCCAGAACGACGTGATCGACACCGATATCGGCCAGGCGGATGCCGGGAACGATGTCATTGCCTTCTTCGACGGCGATGGTCTGACCCGGATCGAGATGCAGCAGTGCAAAGCCTTTGCCGCTTGCCGAGGTGGCGACGATGCCGAGCAGCGTGATGCCGATGCTGGCGGACAGGCTGCGTTCCGATCCAATGCTGGCCGTGCCGAACAAAAAGTCGGCGCTGGCGGTACGGCGATTTTCACTGGGCGCGGCCTGCGCCCGTGCTATTGGCGACGGTGCCAGCCAGACCCAGGTCCAGTAGGCCGCCACCCAGGCGAGCAAAAGTACGGCGACCAATGTCAGCAAGCTGATGCCGGCGGTTTGTGCAGTGCTGTGTCTGTCGGCGGTGAGTTGTTGCATGTGTTTTTGGGCCGTAGTCTGGTATGCGGCCGACGCTAAGGAAAGGATGTCCCCATGTGGCAACGATAGTAGGCGGCACCCTGTTGGAGCGTATGTACGGCAACGCACGGAATCCGGGCAAGGGGAACGGGATACTTTGCGCCATCTGCATGAGCCGCCATGTCGCATGAAACGTGGGCAATACCGTGCCGGGAGCCGAGATGAATGTGTCGAGCCGGCAGCGCGGATTCACGCTGCTCGAAGTGATGGTGGTGGTGGTGATCCTCGGCATACTCGCCGCGATGGTGGTGCCGAAAATCATCAGCCGCCCCGACGAAGCGCGGGTGATGGCGGCGCGGCAGGACATCGCCAGCCTGATGCAGGCGCTCAAGCTCTACCGCCTCGACAACCAGCGCTACCCGGCGACCGAGCAGGGCTTGCAGGCCCTGGCCACGCCGCCGGGCATCGCGCCCCTGGCGAGCAACTGGAAGGCCGGCGGTTATGTCGAGCGCCTGCCCCGCGATCCCTGGGGGCAAGCCTACCAATACCTGAATCCAGGCCTGCGCGGCGAGATCGACATCTTCAGCCTGGGCGCGGATCGCGCGATTGGCGGCGATGGCAATGATGCCGACATCGGCTCCTGGTCGCTCTAGCGATGAAGACTTTGCGCCGGCCCGGGCAACTCGGCTTCACGCTCATCGAGATGCTGGTGGTGCTCATGATCATGGGCCTGCTGCTCGGACTAGTCAGCGTTTCGGCGGCACCGGACGACAAGGCGCTGCTGCGCGTGGAGGTGGAGAGAATGGCCCAGTTGATGGATCTCGCCGCCAATGAGTCGCGGCTCGGTGGCGGCCCGATTGCCTGGACCGGGGATGCAAAGGGCTATCGATTCTGGCGCTACAGCGAGGCCTCGGGCTGGGTGCCGATGAACGACGATGTGCTGCGCCCGCGCCGCTTGCCGGACGGCATGAGCCTGTCGCACATGCAGGTCGAGAACCTGCCGGTGACCGGCCCCTTGCGCGTGGAGTTCAATGCCCACGGCGCGGCGCCGTCCTTCCGCATCGAGATGGCTTTTGGCAAGGCGCGCCATGTGGTGGCGAACTCACCCATCGGCGAGATTCGCGTCCTGCCGGAAATGGAGCACGCCGATGGCACATCCAGTCCGAGCTGATCATCGCGGTTTCACACTGATCGAGGTGCTGGTGGCGCTGGCCATCGTCGCCGTGGCGCTGATGGCGTCGCTGCGTGTGGCCGGCATCGGTGCCAACAGCGTCGGCGAACTGCGCGCACGCTTGCTGGCCGGATGGGTGGCCGAGAACGTCCTGGCGGAGCAGCGTGCCCGTGGCACCTGGCTGCCCGTCGGCATGCAGCGTGGCCAGGCGCGCCAGGGCGGCATCGACTTCCTCTGGCGGGAAGACGTGGTCGCCACACCGAATGACAAGTTCCGCCGTGTCGATGTCCGGGTATCCCTGGCCGAGGAAGAGAGTCGCGTCCTCGCCCATCTGGTTGGCTTCGCCATCCATGTGCCGGTGGCCGCACCATGAGGATCGATGCCGGCAGAGCGAGGCGCGGGTTTACGCTCATCGAATTGCTGACCGCATTGCTGGTGCTGTCGCTGCTAGCGCTGATGTCTTTCCGCGGCCTGGATGCGGTGCTCGACACGCGGGAGCGGGTGCAGAAGGAAAGCGAAAAATGGAAACGTGTGACGAATTTTTTTGTGCGCTTCGAACGGGATACGCAATTGGCCTCGCCAAGGCCGATCCGAACCGGGTCGGATCTGCTGCCGGCTTGGCAGGGGCATGAAGGTGCGGCCGGCCTGGAGTTCAGCCGTTTTGCTGCCGACGACAACACGGACGCACCGCAACGCCTTGCCTATCGCCTGAACGGCGAGCGGGAAATCGAGCTGTGGCTATGGCCGGGACTGGACATGCCATCGACCGCGCTGCCCCTGCGCTATCCGGTACTGACCGGCGTGGAGAGCCTTGACCTGCGCTATCTGAATGCCGATCTGGGCTGGGTGGCCTCATGGCCAAGCTTGTCCGCGTCGAATCACGACGCCGCCATTCCGCGTGCGGTACGTTTGCGCATCGTGCTCGCCACCGGCGAGGAGTTGGTGCGCGTGTTTTCCCTGCGATCATGAACACACGACAGCTAAAAGATACGCAAAGCGGCGTCGCCATCGTCCTCGCCATGGGCGTGGTGGCGCTGGCGGCAACGGCGGCGACGGCGATGATGCTGACGCAGAGCAACTGGCTGCGACGCAATGAAATCGGTGCCGATCATGTCCAGGCACAGGTGCTGGTGCAGGTCGGCGTGGACTGGTCGCGGGCGTTGCTGGCCGATGATCGCCGCGTGAGCAATGTGGACACCCTGAGCGAGCCGTGGGCCTTGCGCCTGCCGCCGGTGCCGCTGGAGAACGGCAGTCTGGCCGGTCGCATCGACGATCAGCAGGGCCGTTTCAATCTCAATAACCTGGTCAGGAATGGCAATCCTGATCCGGCGCAACTGGCGCATTTCCAGGCCTTGCTGACCCTGCTCGGGCTGGCGCCGGAACTCGGCGATGCCTTGGTGGACTGGCTCGATGCCGACAGCGTGCCGCAGTCGCAGGACGGAGCGGAGGATGCCTTTTACCTGAGCTTGCCGACACCCCGCCTGGTCGCCAATCAACACTTGGCGGACGTGGCCGAGTTGGCGCTGGTGCGTGGTTTCGATGCAGACGTGCGCTTGCGGCTGGCGCCTTTCGTGTCCGCCTTGCCCGTGTTCACCGCCATCAATGTCAATACGGCAGCCCCTGAAGTGATGGCCGCCGTGGTCGACGGCCTGAGCCTGGATGCGGCCCGCGCCCTGGTCGATCAGCGCGGTCGCGCCTACCTGCGTGACCATGCCGATTTCCTGTCTCGTCTGCCCAAAGGCGCTGTGGCTGCCCGCGAGGACATTGCTTTCGGCAGCGACTACTTCATCGTGTCCTTGCGGGTCGGCGTCGGCAAGGCCCAGGCGCATGGGTCTGCCTTGCTGGCACGCACGGAGGTCTACCGGACTGTCCGTCGGGATGTCGACTGGCCCGTCATCCTCTGGCGGAAAATGTCATGAGCTTGCTGCGCATCCTTGTCTCACTGTCCGAGCCGGCCTTGCGTTGCCAGTGGTCGTTCATCGGCGAACGTGGTGAATCCGTCGCCGGCGAAGGGCTGATTGCCGATCTGCCGCAGCGCTTACCGAGTTTGCCGAAAGTGTCGAAACGTGCCGCTCGCGTGCAGTTGCTGATCCCCGCCGCCCAGGTGTTGCTGACCCGAGCCAGGATACCGCGTGGCGCCCGGCGCAATGCCGCATCGGTGCTGGCGTTCGCGGTAGAGGAAAAAACCGTTGGCGATCCTGCTGCCAGTCAGGTGAGTTGGCTGGGCAAGGTGGATGACGGCGATGCGCTCGCCGTTGTCGACAAGCCCGCCCTTGCACGCTGGCGTGATGCGTTCGCTGCGGCCGGCATCCGCATCGACGAAGTACAGGGCGAGACCCTGCTGCTGCCCCGGCTGGCCGGTGAATGGAGCATGGCCTGGAACGGCGGCGAAGGCTTTGTGCGCAGCGGTGAGTTCGAGGGGGCAGTGACGGATAGCGGCGACCGGGATAAGCCGCCCCTGTCCCTGCATCTCATGCTGGATGAGGCGCGCGCGCGGGGTGCCATGCCGACGGCAATCGCCTTGTACACGACGACATCGCACACATCACCGGATGCCACAGCGGACTCCCCGCACGACTGCACGCCCGACCTGGCTGCCTGGCAGCGCGAGCTGGGCATCGCGTTGCGCTTTGCCGGCCCATGGGATTGGCGCACGGCTCCGGCGGAGGCGGGGATCGGTCTGGTGCAGCAGGGCCCTCGCTGGCGTCTGCTTGCCGGCGCGTCTACGCGGCTGCGCCCGGCGGCCTGGATACTGGCCGCCGCGCTGACCTTGCACGCCATCGCCCTGGTCGCCGACTGGGCGCTGCTGGTCAATGAACAACGGGCGTTGCAGCAGCAGATGGAGGCACGATTCCGTGCCAGTTTCCCGGATGCCGTCGCAGTGGCTGCCCCGGCCCTGCAAATGCGCCGCAAGCTTGCCGAGGCGCGGCATGGCGCTGGCGAAGGCGACAACGGTGATTTCCTGCCATTGCTCACCCAGGTGTCGGCTGCCATGAAGGAGCTGCCTCCCGGCGCATTGCGCAGCATGGCCTATGACCACGGCCAGATGACGCTGGATCTTGCCAGCCGGGACGAGGCCGAGGTTCAGGCCCTCAAGTCGCGCCTGCGCCAGTCCGGCCTCGACGTCGAGGAACCGGTCAGCCCGGCGGTGGGCGCCATCAGTCGGCGAGTTCTGGTCCTGCGGCCATTATGAAAAATCTACTTCGCCAGATACGGCAGATGTGGCAATTGCGAACGCCTCGCGAGCGCGTCGTCATCCTGATTCTGGCCACGATGCTGCTGGCCGTTTTGTATGGCGGCCTGATGCTGTCGGTTGCGCCGGCCCGCGAACGCTTGCAGGGGCGGGTGGCGGTATTGCGAATGCAAGCCGGCGTGATGGAGCAACAGGCATTGGCACTGGAGCGTCTGCGTGCCATGCCTCGGCCTCCTGCGTCACGCAGCGACCTCGGCGCGCTGGTCCGGGCGCAGATCGATGTCGCAGGCATGAGCCATGGACTGACGAAGTTGGACATGCCGGACCCCAATCAGGTGACGGTGGCCTTCGAGAATCTTGATTTTGCCGATTGGCTGGCATGGGTCGCTGACATGGACGCGCAGCAAGTCCGCCTTGCCGCATGCCGCATCGATGCCCAGGCGATGCCGGGCGTGGTGAACGTGACCGCGAGCTTGCAGCGGGTGGCGCCATGAAGCGACGCACGCTGCTCGCTGCCGGGCTGGCGATCTACGCCGTCGGTGTCCTCGCCCTGGCGCCGGCGAGCCTGCTCGATGGCGGCCTGGCGCGGGTCAGCGAAGGCAGGCTGCGTCTGGTCGACGCGCAGGGGACATTGTGGTCGGGGTCAGCCGGTATCGAGTTGCGCGATGCTGCCGGACGCAGCGGGGTGGCCAAAAGCCTGGCCTGGCGCCTGCGACCGGAAAGCCTGTTGCGTGGGCATTTGAGCGGCGACATCTGGCTGGATCAGGCCGCCCCGTTTCCCATGATCCTGACGCCATCCGGCGTCGAGATCGCCGATGCCGACATCCATCTACCGGCCACGGCCCTGGGGTTGGGGGTGCCACAGCTCGCGCCGCTGGGACTCAGCGGCGATCTCAAGCTGCACATTTCCGCCCTTGCCATCGAAGGCCGCCAGGCACGGGGTCGGATCAGCGCACGCCTGATCGATGCCGGATCGACATTCACGCCGGTCTCGCCGCTGGGGGACTACGCCCTGGAGCTGGAAGGCAAGGGCACAGAAATTCAGGCCTTGCTGCATACCTTGAAAGGCCCGTTGCAGATCGATGGTTCGGGCTCCTGGGTCATCGGCCAGGCGCCGGATTTTCTCGCCATTGCCCAACTGCCGCCGCAGCATGCAGAACAGTTGGAGCCACTGCTGCGCCTGATCGCCGTGGAGCGTGGCGCCGGGCGTTACGAATTGAAGTTCATGCCTTAACGTGAAACAACTTGTTCAGAGCCCCATGTGATGAACGCGCGCAGCGCGCCAACTGGGAACCCCCCCGCGAGGGGGTAAGGGGGGCGGGCGGCCAATTGACTTTCGCGTGTTTCATCATCAGTGGGTGACTCTCGCTGCCATGAAAGTTAGATGCGAGGCAGATAGAGCAGTTCATTTTTGTCGACCACGGTGCGCCGGTGTGTGAGATAGCTGCGCGTGAACCAGCCGAGGAGGAACCCGGTCATCAGGCTGAAGAAGATCAGCAGGGCGCTGGACATCGAGGTGCGCCAGGACAGGAAGCCGATTTCCACCACAGCGACGTTCTGGGCGATGAACAATACCGCCAGGCTCGTGAGGGTCAGCATCAGCAACAATTTCAGATTCATGATCGAGTCCTCCGATGATGGCTCAGGCATGGGCAAACGTGGACAGCCTTGGCCATCCACGTCTTGCGCCAGGCGACTCCTGCTCAGTTGGCGGACTTTATCGCCAGCTTGTTCTCGACGTCCTTGACCCCGGCGACAGAAGCCGCCAGCGCCTTGGCGCGATCACTGCTCGATTTTGAATCAACCGATCCGCTCAGGGTGACGACGCCCTTCACGGTATCGACGCCGATTTGCAGCGTCTTGAGGCCCGGCTCGGCAAAGATGGATGCCTTCACCTTGGCCGTGATCTCGGTATCGTCGATGGCGACGCCGGTTTTCTCGCTTTGCGCGCTGATCTTGTCACCGACCTTTTCGGTCGCCTCGGCGATGGATTTCCCGGCGTCATTGGCGGTCTGGTCGATTTTTTTCCCGGCGGTCTCGGCGGGTCCCGGCTTGTCGCAGGCCGCAAGGCCGGCCAGCAGGAGGATCGACAGTCCGATTAGTTTGAAATTCATTGAGGCTTTCATTGTGTTTCCCTTTCCAGGCTCATTCATGGCGCCGAACGCGACGTGTTGGTCTTATCCACCATTTGCCGGGCCTGATCGGTGCGCTACGTCACATAGGGCAATTCCCCGGCGGGTTGGCTGAATGAAATACGCCGTTGCCTCTGGGCAATCATCAGGGGTGCGCTGGCGTACAGACCGTCATTTCGCAGCAGATCAGCATGTGCCACTCGTAAGTCAATCATCCCCTTGCGGGACGGGAGAGCACCATGCTGAGATGGGCTGCAACATTTTTCGTCATCGCGATTGTCTCAGCGGTACTCGGCTTTGGCGGCATCGCCGCCGGCGCCAGCGAAATCGCTCGGATTCTTTTCTTCGTATTCCTCATCGTCTTCGTCCTCACCCTGATCACGGGATTGACGCGCCGCTAGCGAATACCGTATTTCCATTTTCATCGCACTCACCTGGAGGTCACATGAGCAGCTTTTTGTACACCCGCCATATCTCTGTCGAAGAGAGGAAGAATAAATTGGTCCACGATTTGAAGGATGTCGTTACCGATGCCGACGACCTGTTGAAGGAAGTCGCCAATTCCTCGGTCGAGGAGTTTGCCGCCGCCCGCGAGAAGATCGAACAACGGCTACGGACTGCCCGTGCCAGCCTCGACCACGCCCGCATCGCCGCCACCAGGAAGGTGCACGAAGCGGCCGATGCGAGCGAGATCTACGCACGGGAAAATCCCTGGAAAGCTTTTGGCATTCCGGCTATCGCTGCGCTTGTCGTTTTTGCGCTCATCAGCCGCCGTTGATTACCGGAGAAGAACATGTCCAGTGTCGGTTACCACGAGCCCGTGGAGAAGTTGTCCGCCGAAACGCGCGACATGCACAGAGCCATCGTTTCCCTGATGGAAGAGCTGGAAGCCGTCGATTGGTACAACCAGCGCATGGATGCTTGCGACGACCCGGAGCTGAAGAAAATCCTCGAACATAACCGGGACGAGGAAAAGGAACATGCGTCCATGCTGATGGAGTGGGTCCAGCGCAAGGACCCCAGCTTTTCCAAGCAGATGAAAGCCTATTTGTTTACCCAGCAATCCATGGTGCATAGCTAGCCCAAGCCGGCGATTCCGGTGGCGGACGAAAGTCCTGCATTCGGTCAAACGATACCAATGAAGCCTTGCCATGAACGGCGATCCCGCTGATCTCCGCATTCCCTGGCCGGAATGTGGCGGAGAGAACCGCTTTCGGGCCATGAGCGACGCGTCGCCCTTGGGCATTTTCGTTTCCGACGAGCAGGGGGCCTGTGTCTATACCAATGCCGCCTACCACCAGCTATCCGGCCTGACCGCCGAGCAGACGCTGGGAACCAACTGGAGCGCGGCAATCCATCCAGATGACCGTGCGCGCGTGCTGGAGGAGTGGCGTGCTGCCCTGCGCAGCGACGCGCCGTTTCGAACCGAATTCCGCTTTTTGCGCGAGGACGAATCCATCGTCTGGACTCGCGTCAACAGTGCCCCGCTATCCGATAGCAAAGCCCCTTTCAGCAGGGTCAATACGACCGAGGACATCAGCGAGCGAAAGCTGGCGGAACTGGCCCTGAAAGCCGCCGAGAATGCGCTCTTCGACGAACGGGAGCGGGCGCGGGTGACGCTCAACTCCATCGGCGACGCCGTGCTGACCTCTGATCAAGAGGGCCGGGTGAGCTACATGAACCAGGTGGCCGAAGCGATGACCGGCTGGCCTTGCGCCGAGGCGATTGGCCGGCCCCTGGAAGAAGTCTTCAACATCATCGACGGCATCACGCGCCATGTCGATCCCAATCCCGCCGAACAGGCAATCAAGGAAAACCGGACCGTGGGCCTGGCGCCCGCATGCGTGCTGATCCGCCGCGACGGCGTCGAATCCGCAATCGAGGACTCTACCGCCCCCATCCACGACCGGGATGGCCAGCAGGCCGGCGCAGTCACCGTTTTTCACGACGTCAGCCAATCACGGGCGATGGCGTTGAAAATGTCCCATCTGGCCAAGCATGACTTTCTGACCGACCTGCCCAATCGTGTGTTGCTGACGGAACGTATCGCCCTGGCCATCGCCCTGGCGCAACGGCGGCGCAAGCAGGTGGCGCTGTTGTTCCTCGACCTGGATCATTTCAAGTACATCAATGATTCGCTCGGCCACAGCATCGGTGACATGTTGTTGCTGTCAGCGGCGGAGCGCCTGTTGGCGTGTGTCCGTAACACCGACACGGTGTGTCGCCAGGGCGGCGACGAGTTCGTGATCCTCCTCGCCTATATCGATCAGGCTCAGGAAGCGGCGCATGTTGCGGAAAAGCTGCTGGCTGAATTCTCCAGGCCCCATCTTATTGATGGTCGCGAACTGTACGTCACTCTGAGCATCGGTATCAGCATCTATCCGGACGATGCCAGCAGCGGCGATACGGCAATGCAAAATGCGGACACGGCCATGTACCACGCCAAGACTGCCGGTCGCAATTCCTACAAATTCTTCCGCGCCGACATGAACTCGCAGGCGGTACGCCGGCAGTCCGTCGAAAGCAATCTGCGGCGCGCGCTGCTGAATGAGGAATTCGTCTTGTTCTACCAGCCGCAGGTCGATCTTGTCTCCAGCGCCATCATTGGTGCCGAAGCACTCATTCGCTGGCGGGACGTCGATTTCGGGCTGCTTACGCCAGTCCAGTTCATCTCCATCGCTGAAGAATCAGGCCTGATCGTACCCATCGGACACTGGGTGCTGCGCGAAGCCTGTCGCCAAACCAAGGCGTGGCAGGATGCCGGACTTCCCATCGTGCCGGTAGCCGTCAATATTTCCGCCGTGGAGTTCCGGCACAAGGATTTCCTCGACGGCGTCACCCGTGTACTGGCTGATACCGGCCTTGAGCCGCGCTATCTGGAACTGGAACTGACCGAAAGCATACTCATGATCGATGCCGAGGCATCGACATCCGTTCTGCATGCCCTCAAGCACATGGGCGTACAACTCGCCATCGATGATTTCGGCACCGGCTATTCGAGCCTGAGCTATCTGAAGCGCTTTCCCATCGACACCCTGAAGATCGATCAATCCTTCGTCCGTGATCTCGCCACCGACAGCGACGACGCCACCATCGTCAGCGCCGTGATTGGCATGGCCCGCAACCTCAAGCAGCGCGTCGTCGCCGAGGGAGTGGAGACCAATGAGCAACTGGTGTTTTTGCAGGAGAGGAAATGCGACGCCGGACAGGGCTATCTCTTCAGCCATCCCCTGCCCGCCGAGGATTTTGCGCTGCTGTTATGTACGCCACCGCACCGACCCCACTCACCCCTGTGACTATTCTGAGTCTGAGGCTTCGACACCATATGCAGAATGCGTGTCTTTCCCGGACAGAGTTTTCGCCCGGAAGCATGCTCCCGCCGTGGTGCGCGAAGCCCGATCACGAAGTTCCGCGAAGTTCCGTTTATTTCCGTTTAACTGACAATTGGGCAAACCACCATGAATCAATTCAAAAAGTATGTTTCCGCACTGTTCCTGGCCGTGACGCTGGTCTCCGTTGTCGGTTGTGCGTCCACCTCCAAGCAGGAAGGCACTGGCGAGTACATTGACGACAGCGTGATCACCACCAAGGTGAAAACTGCCATCTTCAATGAGCCGACCCTGAAGTCCGCCGAAATCAACGTCGAAACCTTCAAGGGCGTCGTCCAGCTGAGCGGCTTCGTCAGCTCGCAGGCAGCGGTGAACAAGGCGGCCGATCTGGCTCGCTCAGTCGCCGGCGTCAAGTCCGTCAAGAACGACACGCGCATCAAGTAAGCGCGATTCGCGGCTGACGCAGCAACAAGTGTCCCCGGGTTCGCCCGGGGACATTTTTTTGCAGCAGTACCGCGACCACCATCATGCCGCCAGGCGTCGTTGATCGTATCGTCCGGGTTCCCATCCACTGGATCGGGCGCCTGCGGATTGTTCTGGTCCAGTCCCTGGTTTCGTGGATCGATCAGCGGGCCGCCAGCAAAGGCGCAGCCCTTGCCTTCTACACCCTGTTTTCCCTAGCCCCGATCCTGGTGCTCGCCATCGCCGTGGCTGGTTATGTTTTCGGCGCCGAAGCCGCCCAGGGCGAGATCGTCGCCCAGATGCAAGGCCTCGTCGGGCCCAACGGCGCCCAGGCCATTCAGGCCCTGCTGGCTGGCGCGCAGAACCCCGCTGCGGGCCTGTGGGCCACCCTCGCCGCCAGTGCATTGCTACTCGTCGGTGCCACCAGTGTCTTTGCCGAACTGAAGGGCAGTCTCGACGAACTTTGGGGTATCCGTCCGTCTTCCGCCTCGGCTTTCAGTGTGCTTCTGCACACGCGGCTGCTGTCATTCGGCATGGTGCTGGTGCTGGCCTTCCTGCTGCTCGTCTCGCTGGTCGTCAGCGCCGCCCTGGCCGTCCTCGAACGCAATGCCTACTACCTGCTCGGCAGTTCCGCGATGGCTCTCGCCACGCTGTCTTCACTGATCTCCTACGGCGTCATCGCCTGCATGTTCGCCATCATCTACAAGACCCTGCCCGATGCCCCCCTGTCCTGGCGCGACGTCTGGATCGGCGCCGCCTTCACGGCCGGGCTTTTCAGTCTGGGGAAATACCTGATCGGCCTGTATCTCGGCAACAGCGGCGTCGCTTCCAGCTTCGGCGCCGCCGGATCGCTGATCGCCCTGCTGCTATGGGTGTACTACTCGGCCCAGATATTTTTCCTCGGCGCCGAATTCACCCGGCACTACGCCCTGTGGTTCGGCAGCTTGCAGGGGCAGCGGGTGAGTGAGGAAGATCGGGACGACGAGAACTAGCACGGCTGCTGAAAAAGTCGGCGCTGGTGCTGATTGTTCATGGCTTCTCGCGTCCAGACTCATAAATACGCCAACGGAATCGCCGTTACCTCGCGAGAAAGCGGAACGTCCCGTTCGACGAAGCAGATCACCGCACCGGGGCCAACGGGTTTGTTCAGCTTGTCGAGCACCGTGAAGTGTCGCTTGGCCTTATGGGAGGGTGAGGCGGTCTTCTTGATCTCGACCGGGTACAAGGTGTCGGCTGATTCGACGATCAGGTCGACTTCCTGCTGGTCCGCATCGCGATAGAAATACAGCGGTGCCTCTAGCCCGTTGTGCCAGTAACTCTTGAGGATTTCGCTCACCGCCCAGGTTTCCAGCAGCGCGCCGGACATGGCTCCTGCTTCCAGCGACGCAGCATTCGGCCAGCGGGTGAAATAAGCCGCCAGGCCGGTATCGAGGAAATAGAGCTTGGGCGCCTTGACCAGGCGTTTGGTCAGATTGGAGTGGTAGGGCTGGAGCAAATACACCAGCCCCGATGTCTCCAATACCGAGAGCCAGGCCTTGGCGGTTTTGTTGTCGATATCGACAGCACGCGCCAGGCTGGCGAAATTCAGCAACTGCCCGGTGCGCGCAGCCACTGCGATCAAAAATCGGTTGAAGGCGGTTTGGTCCGATATCTTCAGCACATCCTGAACATCGCGCTGGATATAGGTCTGGATGTAGGAGCGATAGAACACATCGCGCGCCAGCGGTGCCTGATCGCCTTGTGCATTGAGGCGGGGATAGGCGCCCAGCCAGATACGCTCGAACACCCTCATCAGGGACTTGGGGTGCGCCGGCTGCCGGGCATTGGCGATCCAGTCGGCTGTCGGTACAAAGGGTCTGGATGTTTCGGCGCGCCCATCCAGCTCCGCTTGGGACAGGCCCAGCAGATCGACAATGGCGACCCGGCCGGCCAGGCTTTCGGTGATGCCGCGCATCAACTGGAATTTTTGCGAACCGGTGAGCCAGAATTGGCCGTTGGTCTTTTCCCGATCCACCTGCATCTTGATTGCCGTGAACAACTGCGGGGCATACTGGATTTCATCGATGATCACCGGCGCCGGCCAGGTTTGCAGGAACAGCGCGGGGTCGGATTGCGCCAGCGCACGGGCATCCAGATCGTCCAGCGTTACATAGCGGCGTGGCGCATTCGGCGTGTCTTGGGCACACATCTCCAGCAAAGTCGTCTTGCCCACCTGACGCGGGCCGGTGACCATCAAGACAGGAAAGCGGGCGCTGATGGCGTGGATAGTCTTGGCAAGGGTGCGGGGGTACATGGCCTTCGTGTATGCTGGATTAGCATTCCAATATACACGGAGTAGAGGCGGAAATCCATGCTGAGGGGCGGTGATGAGCCGTCATTCCATCAAGTCTCGAAAAGTCGGCGCTGGTGCGACGGCGGAAGGGGAAATCGTGATTCCCTATGATCCTGAATTCCTCACCACGGCGACACGGCGAACACGGCGAAAGCAACAAGGATTTTTGCGCGAACTGTTTTCGCCCAGCACTTGATTTTCCGCGGTGTCGCCGTGTTCGCCGTGGTGAACCGCGTTCACTACCTCTCAGACAACACGCAAGACCAGGCGCTTACCGCAGGCTTTGACGTACTTTCTTAGGGTGGTGATTGAGGGCGAATGTTTTCCGGTGGCGAGGGATCGCTCCAGCCGAGCGACTGCCGGTGCTTGCGTACCCATGAGTTCCGCAACCTGTGCTTGTGTCAGGCCAGCCTCTTGGCGCGCTTTTAGCAAGGCATCCAGCAGAACGGTTTCGTCCCGCTCGATACGTTCGACTTCGGCGCGTACGCCTGGCCGGCGCATGAGCTTCTTTACCAACTGGTCATGTGTTTGCACGTTTGATCTCCTTCATTCGGGTTTCAGCAAGCTCGCGCTCACGCGGAGGAGTTCGCTCGGATTTCTTGATGAAGCTGTGAAGCATGACGATGCGCTTGCCCACGAGCGTGTTGGAAAGTAACAAATATGTTATTGCTGCGCAAGCCTTGGTGATCAAGCATGGATCGAACCGGCACGATGGCTGCGGTCTTGATCGTTGCCTCCATCCAGCCTATGTGGCCCAGCGCACCGACCGTTCGTGTCTCGGCGACTATGGTTCGTGTCGGCCTTACCGCTAGGGCGGGGGAGTAGGTTTCCGGCTTGCGTCCTGTTCGATGCAATGGCGTCCTTGCAAACATTTTCCGAAAAGGATTCCCGATTGAACTTCGCCAGCCAGCTCACCGATTATCTTCGAGCGGGAGCGCAGCGATTGCGCGCCGGCCTGCGCAGCGCAGCGTGGTCGCGACAGCCTCCCGAGGAGGAGTCGCCCCTGCGTGCCCAGTTGTTCAGCGCCGACCAGATGGAGCAGCACGGCAAGGTGCTGGCTGCGTCGCATCGTCTGGCCGCCGGGCGCGGACCGGATCAGTTGCTGGCGCGGCTGGCGGCCAATGAATCCGTGCTGGTCGGTGTCAGCAAGCTGCTGACGACGGCGGCGGCGAACAAGCGTCGCATTACGCCAGCGGGGGAATGGCTGCTCGACAATTTCTACCTGATCGAGGAACAGATACGCACGGCCCGCAAGCACCTGCCCAAGGGCTACAGCCTGGAGCTGCCGCGCTTGGCGCAAGGCGAATCAACGGGACGGCCACGGGTCTACGACATCGCGCTGGAGATCATCGCCCACGGCGACGGCCATGTGGATGCGGAAAGCCTCGGCCGTTTCGTCGCCGCTTACCAGACGGTGACGGCGCTGACACTGGGCGAGCTGTGGGCGATCCCGATCATGCTGCGCCTGGCGGTGATCGAGAACCTGCGCCGCGTCAGTGTGCGCATTGCCGCCAGCGCCGGCCAGCGGGATCTGGCCGGCCAGTGGGCCGATACCATGGTGGAGACCGCCGAGAACGATGCGAAGAACCTGATCCTGGTGATCGGCGACATGGCGCGCTCCCAGCCGCCAATGGTCAGCGCTTTCGTCGCCGAACTCGCCCGCCGCTTGCAGGGACGCGGCCCGGCGCTGGCGCTGCCGCTGACCTGGATCGAACAGCATCTGGCGGAGTCGGCGCTGACCATCGAGCAACTGGTGCAGGCGGAGAACCAGCAGCAGGCCTCGGGTCAGGTGTCGATCAGCAACAGCATCGGCAGTCTGCGGGTGCTGGGGGCCATCGACTGGCGCGAGTTCGTCGAGAACATGAGCATCGTCGAGCGGACGCTGCGGGAAGACCCGCACGGCCTGTATGGCCGCATGGATTTCGCTACCCGTGACCGCTATCGCCACGCGACGGAGCGCATGGCGAAGAAGTGCGGGCTGGCGGAGGAAGTGGTGGCCCGTCATGTCGTTGCGCTGGCGAATGCCCACGTGGTCGCCAATATCGCCGCCGAGACGGGTGATCGGGCGGCCCACGTCGGCTACTACCTGATCGGCAAGGGCTTGCCGGCGCTGGAGCAGGCTACCGGCATGCAGCCATCTCGCTGCGATGCCCTGTGCCGGACGGCCGGACGTTTTCCGCTGCTGGTCTATCTGGGCGGTATCGCGCTGATGACGGCGCTGATTGCCTGGGGGCTGGTGGCGCAGTTGCGCGCAGCCGCATTGCCGGAATGGCTGCTGTGGACCGGCCTTGCGCTGGCGCTGCTGATCGCCAGCCAACTGGCGGTGGCGCTGGCCAACTGGCTGGCGACATTGCTGGTGGCGCCGGACCCGCTGCCGCGCATGGATTACTCGACAGGGATACCGGCCGATGCGCGGACCCTGGTGGTGGTACCGACCATGCTCGGCAGCGCCGCCGGCATCGATGACCTGGCTGAAGCACTGGAGGTCCGCTTTCTGGCGAATCGTGATGCCTGTCTGCATTTCGGCCTGCTGACGGATTTCTGCGATGCCGCTCTGGAATCGCTGCCCGGCGATGAAGCCATGGTGCAACAGGCGCGGATGCGCATCAAGGAGCTGAACCGGAAGTACGCCGTCGATGCCGATATTTTCTTTCTCTTCCATCGCCCGCGTTGCTGGAATGCGATGGACGGCATCTGGATGGGCCAGGAGCGCAAGCGCGGCAAACTGGCGGCGCTGAATGCCTTGTTGCGCGGTCATGGTAGCGATGATTTCGCCCTGGTCGTTGGCGACACCGCGATCCTTTCCGGCGTCCAGTACGTCATCACCCTGGACACCGACACGGCACTGCCGCGCGATGCGGCGCGGCAATTCGTCGGTGCCATGGCACATCCGCTGAATCGCCCCCGTTACGATCCAGCGCAAGGCCGGGTCACCGAGGGCTACGGCATCCTGCAACCCTGTGTGGCCGTGAGCCTGCCGGGCACCAACCGTTCCCGCTACGCACGCCTGAACGGCGGCGAGCCGGGCATCGATCCCTACACGCGGGCGGTATCCAACGTCTATCAGGACGTCTTCGGCGAAGGTTCCTTCATCGGCAAGGGCATCTACGACGTCGATGCCTTCGAGCTGGCGCTGGGTGGGCGCTTTGGCGACAACCGCATTCTCAGCCACGATTTGATTGAAGGCTGCTACGCTCGCGCCGGTTTGCTCAGCGACGTGCAGTTGTACGAGGACACGCCGGCGCGCTACCGCGACGATGTCAGCCGCCGCTATCGCTGGATACGCGGTGATTGGCAGCTGGCGGGCTGCTTGCGCAGGACGGTGATGAATGAAAAAGTCGGCGCTGGCGGTACGGCAAAAAATCCTCTTTCGCTGCTGTCGCAATGGAAGCTGTTCGACAACCTGCGCCGCAGCCTTGTTGCTGCTGCGCTGACACTGTTGCTGGTGCTGGGCTGGGTCACACTGCCGACGGCCGGTGTGTGGACCCTGTCGATGCTCGGCATCCTGCTGCTGCCCGCGCTCTTCGCCTCCGTGCTCGAACTCTTTCGCAAGCCCGGCGAGGTTCTGCTGCGCCAGCACCTGGCGGCGGTCGGCCGCTCGGCCTCGCTGCGGGTTCGACAGTTGGGTTTCGAGCTGGCTTGCCTGCCCTATGAGGCTTTCTACAGCCTCGATGCCATCGTCCGCACGCTGTGGCGCATGACGGTTTCGCATCGGCGACTGCTGGAGTGGAAGCCTTCCGGCGATATCGATGGCGCGGTCGGCAATGGTCTCGCCGGCAGCATGCGGGCGATGTGGCTCGCGCCGCTGCTGGCTGCCGCCGTGGCCGTCCATCTGGCGACAGATGTGTCCGGCACCTTGCCGGTGGCCGCGCCTGTGCTGTTGCTGTGGTTCGTTTCGCCGCTGATCGCCTGGTGGATCAGCTTGCCGCTGGCCCGTCGCCAGGCCAGCCTGAGCGTCGAGCAGACGCATTTCCTGCGCGCCCTGGCGCGGCGCACCTGGGCCTTCTTCGACAACTTCGTCGGCGCCGAGGACCACTGGCTGCCGCCGGACAACTACCAGGAATACCGGGTCGCGGCGATTGCCCATCGCACCTCGCCGACCAACATCGGCATGGCCCTGCTGGCCAATCTCGCCGCCTGCGACTTCGGCTACATCCCGGTTGGGCGGCTGCTCCGACGCACGGCAGACAGCTTCGATACCCTGGATGTACTGGAAAGGCATCGGGGGCACTTTTTCAACTGGTACGACACGCAAACGCTCCAGCCCCTGGCGCCGCGCTACATCTCGACGGTGGATAGCGGCAATCTGGCCGGCCACCTGCTGACCTTGCGCGCCGGCCTGCTGGCGCTGGCGGACGAACCGATATTGTCGCCACGCTTGTTCGACGGCCTGCGCGACACGCTGGACGTTCTGGCCGAGGCCTCGGATGGCGCCGGGGCCGAGCCGGTGGCAGCTTTCCAACGCCGCCTGGAATTGGCCGTCGCCACGCCGCCGGAGACACCGGCCGCTGCCCGCATGGTGCTTGGCAACCTATCATCTGCCGCCGCCGACCTGCTGGCGCAGATCGCACGCGGCTTCGATGGCAACGACGACCCCGCACTAAAGATCGAGGCCGGCGAATGGGCCGAGGCCCTGGTCCGTCAATGTCGCGAGGCACTCGAGGATCTGTTGCTGCTGGATGCTCAGACCGCCGGCATGGGCATCCCGACCCTGCGCGCGCTCGCCGATGCCGGTAGCGCTACTGCCCGCGAGCGGATGGCCGTCATCGACGTGCTCGCGGCGCGGGCCTTCGCCTTCGCCAACATGGAATACGACTTCCTCTTCGACAAGACACGTCAGTTGCTGGTGATCGGCTACAACCTCGACGAGCGCCGGGCGGACACCGGCTACTACGACCTGCTGGCCTCGGAGGCGCGCCTGTGCTGCTTCGTCGCCATCGCTCAGGGGCAGTTGCCGCTGGACAGCTGGTTCGCGCTGGGCCGCCTGCTGACGCGGGCCGGCGGCGAGCCGGTGCTGCTGTCCTGGAGCGGTTCGATGTTCGAATACCTGATGCCGCTGCTGGTGATGCCGAGCTATGACAACACGCTGCTCGATCAGACCTGCAAGGCCGCCGTGGCGCGGCAGATCGAATACGGCCGTCAGCGCGGCGTGCCCTGGGGCATTTCGGAATCCGGCTACAACACCGTCGATGTGCATCTGAACTACCAGTACCGCGCCTTCGGTGTGCCCGGCCTCGGCCTCAAGCGCGGCCTGGCCGACGACCTGGTCATCGCGCCCTATGCCTCGGTGCTGGCCTTGACCGTGGCGCCGGAAGAAGCCTGCCTGAATCTGCAAGCGCTGGCGGGTCAGGGCTTCATGGGCAAGTATGGTTTCCTCGAAGCCATCGACTACACGCCGACGCGGCAGCGGCGTCGGCAATCGAGCGCCACGGTGCGCTCCTTCATGGCCCATCACCAGGGAATGAGCCTGCTGTCCCTGGCCCATCTGCTGCTGGATCGACCGATGCAGCGGCGCTTCGAATCGGACCGCCTGTTCCAGGCCGTGATGCTGCTGTTGCAGGAACGCATACCCAAGGCCACGGCGCTGTTCTCGCACATCGCCCAGCTCGCCGATGCCAGCACCTCGCCGGCCGCTGCCGAGATACCCATCCGGGTTTTCAACAGCGCCGACACACCGGTACCGGAAGTGCAGCTGCTGTCCAACGGCCGCTATCACGTCATGGTCACCAATGCCGGCGGCGGCTACAGCCGCTGGAACGATCTGGCCGTGACGCGCTGGCGCGAGGACGGCACCTGCGACAACCGGGGCAGCTTCTGCTATGTGCGCGACCTCGCCAGCGGCGAGTTCTGGTCCACTGCCCATCAGCCGACGCTGCGCCGGGCGGAGAGTCACGAGGCGATCTTCTCCGAAGGCCGCGCCGAGTTCCGCCGCCGCGATCTGGTCACTGACGGCGACGGCCTGAAGGATGGCGACTTCGAGACCTATACCGAGATCGTCGTCTCGCCGGAGGACGACATCGAGTTGCGCCGGGTGCGCATCACCAACCGCTCGCGCCAGCGACGGGAAATCGATGTCACCAGCTATGCCGAGGTGGTGATCGCGCCGGCGGCCGCCGATGCCATGCATCCGGCCTTCAGCAATCTGTTCGTGCAGACCGAAATCATTCCCGCGCGCCACGCCATCCTGTGCACCCGCCGGCCGCGCTCCGTCGGCGAGAAAGCGCCCTGGATGTTTCATCTGATGACGGTACACGGTGCCGAGGCGGGCGAGGCCTCCTACGAGACGGACCGCGCACGCTTCATCGGGCGCGGCCGCAACGCCGTAGCGCCCCTGGCCATGAGCGAGCCGGGCATGCTGTCGGGTGGCGAAGGCTCGGTGCTCGACCCTATTGTCGCCATCCGCCATGCGGTGATGCTTGACCCGGACCAGACGGTGACCATCAACCGCGTGACCGGCATTTGCGAGACGCGGGCCATGGCCGTGGGCCTGATCGAGAAGTATCAGGACCAGCATCTGGCCGACCGCGTTTTCGACCTGACCTGGACCCATAGCCAGGTGGTGCTGCGCCAGCTCAATGCCACCGAGGCCGACGCGCAACTCTATGCTCGCCTGGCCGGTTCGGTGATCCATGCCAATCCCGGTCTGCGCGCCGAAGCGGCGGTGCTGGTGAAAAATCGGCGCGGCCAGTCGGGCCTTTGGGGCTATGCAATTTCCGGCGACCTGCCCATCGTGCTGTTGCAGATCGGCGATGCCGACAACATCGATCTTGTGCGCCAGATGGTGCAGGCCCACGCCTATTGGCGCCTGAAGGGCCTGGCGGTGGATCTGGTGATCTGGAACGAGGAACACGCCGGCTACCGGCAGCGCTTGCAGGACCAGATCGTCGGCCTGATCGCCTCGGGTATCGAGGCCAGCGTGATCGACCGCCCCGGCGGCATCTTCGTGCGGCCGGTGGAGCAGATCTCCGGCGAGGATCGCATCCTGTTCCATTCCGTCGCCCGCGTCGTCATCAGCGACACGCGCGGCACGCTGGCCGAACAACTCGATCAGCGCGGCGTCGTCGAGGCCCGCGTACCGCTCCTCAAGCGCAGCCGGACCCATCGCGCCGAGGCAGTGCCGGCCATGCCGCCCCGCCAGTATCTGATCCTGGACAATGGGCTCGGTGGTTTTACTTCCGACGGCCGCGAATACGTCATCCGTCTTGGGCCAGGACAGACCACGCCGGCGCCCTGGGCGAATGTGCTGGCCAATCCGCACTTCGGCAGCGTGGTCTCCGAGGCCGGCGTTGCCTACAGCTGGAGCGAGAATGCCCACGAGTTCCGTCTCACGCCCTGGCATAACGACCCGGTCAGCGATGCCAGCGGCGAGGCCATCTACCTGCGCGACGAGGAGACCGGCCAGCACTGGTCGCCGACGCCACTGCCGGCGGGCGGCGGCTTGTCCCACCTGATCCGTCATGGCTTCGGCTACAGCGTCTTCGAGACGCAGAGCGGCGGCATTCACTCGGAACTCTGGGTCTATGTGGCCATGGATGCGGCGGTCAAGTTTTCGGTGCTGAAAGTTCGCAACGCCTCGGGCCGGGCGCGCAAACTCTCCGCTACCGGCTATGTGGAGTGGGTACTGGGTGACCTGCGGGCGAAATCGGCCATGCATGTGAGCACCGAAATCGCCACCCACAGCGGTGCGCTGTATGCGCGCAATCCCTATCACATGGAATTTGCCGAGCGGGTGGCCTTCTTCGATGTGGATGATCGCAAAAGGAGTGTGAGCGGCGACCGGGTGGAATTTCTCGGCCGCAACGGCACACTGCAAAATCCGGCCGCCATGAGTCGCACGCGCCTGTCCGGCAAGGTGGGCGCCGGCCTCGATCCCTGCGGTGCGCTACAGGTGGCCTTCGACCTGGGCGAAGACGAGGAGCGCGAGATCGTGTTCCGTCTCGGTGTCGGTCGCAATGTCGAGGACGCCGCGCAGCTCGTCCAGCGCTTCAAGGGTGGCATGGCCGCTCGCGGCGCGCTTGAGGAAGTCTGGCGTTACTGGAATCACAGTCTCGGCGCGGTACAGGTGGAAACGCCCGACCCGGCCCTCAACGTGCTGGCCAACGGCTGGCTGGTCTATCAGACCCTGGCCTGTCGCATCTGGGCGCGCAGCGGCTATTACCAGTCGGGCGGCGCCTACGGCTTCCGCGACCAGTTGCAGGACATGATGGCGCTGATCCACGCCGAGCCGGCGCGGGTGCGCGAGCATCTGTTGTTGTGTGCCGGACGCCAGTTCGTCGAGGGCGATGTGCAACACTGGTGGCATCCACCGGCGGGCCGGGGTGTGCGCACCCATTGTTCGGACGACTATCTCTGGTTGCCGTTGGCGGTATGCCGGTATGTAAGCGGCATCGGCGATACCGGAGTGCTCGATGTGAACGTCGGCTTCCTCGACGGTCGCCCGGTGAACCCGGAGGACGATTCCTACTACGACCTGCCGGGCCGCGCCACTGACACGGCCAGTCTCTATGAACACTGCACGCGGGCCATCCGCCACGGCTTGCGCTATGGCGCCCACGGGCTGCCGCTGATCGGTTCCGGCGACTGGAACGACGGCATGAACCTGGTCGGCATCGAGGGCAAGGGTGAAAGCGTCTGGCTCGGCTTTTTCCTCTGCGAGGTGCTGCGGCAGTTCGCACCGCTGGCGCAGGCCTATGGCGATGCGGGCTTCGCCGAATTCTGCCGGGAGGAGGGCGGCCGTCTGCGCCAAGGCATCGAACAGCATGCCTGGGACGGCGACTGGTATCGACGGGCCTATTTCGACGACGGCACGCCGCTGGGCTCCGCCGCCAATACCGAATGCCGCATCGACTCGATTTCGCAGAGCTGGTCCGTGTTGTCCATGGCCGGCGACATTCACACCAAGGAGAGCGTCAGCCTGGCCCGTTCGCGGCTGGCCATGCAGGCGATGGACGATCACCTGGTCCGCCGCGAGGCCGGGCTGGTACAACTGCTCGATCCGCCCTTCGACAACCAGTCGGACATGGACCCAGGCTATATCCGAGGCTATGTGCCGGGGGTGCGCGAGAACGGCGGGCAATACACCCATGCCGCGATCTGGGCCGCCATGGCCTTTGCAGCCCTTGGCGAACGGGAGCGGGCCTGGGAGCTGGCGAGCATGATCAATCCGGTGAACCACGGCCTTTCGGCAGAAGCCGTCGCGATCTACAAGGTCGAACCCTACGTTGTTTCGGCGGATGTCTATGGCGCCGAGCCCCACATCGGGCGCGGCGGCTGGAGCTGGTACACCGGCTCGGCGGGCTGGATGTATCGCCTGCTGCTGGAGTCGCTGCTTGGCCTGCGTCTGGAAGGCAACCGGCTGCATCTGGCGCCCTGCCTGCCGGCGCACTGGCCGGGCTTCAAAATTCACTACCGCTATCGGGAGACGGTGTATCACATCGAGGTCTCGCAACTTCCGGCCAGCGAGGAAGGGCAGGGCAGCGCGGTGGCCAGCGTGACGCTGGACAACTGCCTGCAACATGGCAAAACGATAGCGCTGGTCGATGATCGACGGGAGCACGCCGTTGTAGTGATGGTGCATGCCGACCAAGTCCGATAAACTTCGCGCCTCAGTTCTTGCCGATGGACCCCGTGGATGGCCGCTACCGATACCCAAGCTACAAAAGCTTCGCCCCGAAATGCACTGCTCGTCACCCTGGGCGAAAAGTTCGAGGTCTTCCGCGATTGCCGCCCGCTGGCGCTGGGCATCCACAAGGCCCTGCTTGAACGCATGCCGGAGATCGATGTGGGCCAATTGCGCACGGCGATGAGAACCCACACGGCATCGACGCGCTATCTCAAGACCCTGCTGCTCGGCAAGGAGCGCTTCAATCTCGACGGCGAAGTGGCGGGCGAAATCACCGACGAGCAGCGCGAGGTCGCCAACACCGCCCTGCGCGAGCGCTTCAAGAAAGCCGCCGACCGCCGCAAGGCCGAGGAAAAGCTGCGCAAGGATGCGGAGCGGGAATTGGCGGCGCAGAAGCAGCGGCAGGAAAAGCTGGACCAACTGGCTGCACGCTTCAAGCGCAACTGAGCGACAGGGGCGCTGATCCGGTCGATCTTCGCGCCGCATTCGCTGTCCGTCCTACTCCATGGAATTCATCGATCCCCGCACCTTCCTGCTGGTCGCCACCCTGTTCGGCATGCTCTGCGCGCTGGTGCTGTGGGTACAGGCGCGTAGCTTCCCTGCCGACATCGAGGGACTGCGCGACTGGGCGCTGGCGGTCGTGCTCATCGGCAGTGCCTCGGGCCTGGCCTCCATGCGCGGTGTCCTGCCGGACAGCCTGGCCGTCGTCGCCGCCAGCGCCATGCTGCTCGGTGGTCAACTGCTGCTGATCACCGGCCTGCTGCGCTACAACGGGCGCCGCCCGGTTTGGCGGCCGACCCTGGACATCATCGGCGCCATCCTGATCCTGATCGTCTGGCTGACCTATGGCTCGCATAGTTATCAGGGGCGGATTTTCCTGATGGCACTGGCGCACATCGGTTTCTTTTCCTTCGGCGCCTATCTCTCCTGGCGCGCGGCACCGGCGGGCTTCGGCAGCCGCTTCCTGAGCGCGGTATTCCTGCTCGGCGTCGCCGTCGCCGTCTGGCGTATCACCACGCTGTCGGTCGGGGTCGATGTCGCCGACGACATCTTCGACCGCAATCTGGTGCAGCAGGCCTACCTCGGCATGTTTTCCCTCGGCGTCCTCGGCCTGTCCATCGGCTTCATCCTGCTGGCCAACGAGCGCCTGCGGGTCGAGCTGGAATTCATGGCGACCCGTGACCCGATGACCGGCGTGTTCAATCGCCGGGCCTTCTTTACCCGCGCCGAGATCGAATGGGCGCGCAGCATGCGTTCGGGTCGGCCGCTGGCGGCGATTACCTCGGACATCGATTTTTTCAAGAAGGTGAACGACACCTACGGCCACCACATCGGCGATCTCGTCATCAAGGATTTCGCCCATCGTTCGGCCCAAATGCTGCGCCTGCCGGACATCCTCGCGCGCTTTGGCGGCGAAGAGTTCGTGATCCTGTTGCCGGACACCGGCATGGCCGAAGCCAAACAGGTTGCCGAACGCATCCGGCGGGAGATCGAGACACATCGCGACAAGACCCTGCCGGCCTACACCGTGAGCCTGGGTATCTCCATCGCCCAGGGCAAAGGCGGCGATGCCGCCGACGTCGAAGCCCTGTTGGCCGAAGCCGATGCGGCCTTGTACCGGGCCAAGCAGGGCGGGCGGAATCGCGTCGAAAGCTAGTTCGTCGATCCGCGCAAAAAGTCGGCGCTGATGAAGCAACTGCGCTACAAGGCGGTCGAGCAAAAAACGCTCTCTTCGCCGTAGCGGATGATGATACGGCGCCACTTCACCACTTCGCCACTAAAATCCAGCATTCCCCCATCCGTTTCTCGCACCATGTCCCTGCGTATTGCCATCAACGGCTACGGTCGTATCGGTCGCTGTTTTCTTCGTGCCTTGAAGGAGTCGCCCTTGCGCGACTCCCTGTCCGTGGTCGCCATCAACGAACCGGCGGATATCGCCAGCATGGCTTACCTGACGCGCTTCGATTCGACTCACGGACGCTTCCCCGGCGTCGTCGAGGTACGAGGTGAAAGCCTGTTGATCGACGGGCAAGCCGTCGCGGTATCCCATGCGACCACGCCGGAGGGCGTGGACTGGCGAGCCTTGGGCGTCGATCTGCTGGTCGAGGCATCGGGCCGCTATTCGCGGCGCGACGAACTCGATGCCTTCCTCGCAGCCGGCGTGCCGCGCCTGCTGTTGTCCCATCCCGGTCACGGCGCCGAGGACGTGGATCGCACCGTGGTCTTCGGCGTCAATGAGGATTTGCTGATCGGCGACGAGCGCCTGGTGTCGGCCGCCTCCTGCACCACCAACGCGGTGGTGCCGGTGCTGGCGACGCTGGATGCGGCTTTCGGTATCGACCATGCGTTGCTGACGACCCTGCACTCCGTGATGAACGACCAGCCACCCATCGACGGCTACCACCACTCGGACTTGCGGCGCACCCGTTCGGCGATGCAATCCTTGATTCCCGTTGCCACCGGCCTGGCGCGCGGTGTCGTCCGGCTCCTGCCGCAACTGGCGGGTCGCGTCGAGGCCAAGTCGATCCGCGTGCCGGTGACCAACGTCTCCGCCATCGATCTGGTGGCGACGCTGAAGCGCCCTGTGTCGGTGGCCGAAATCGACGCGGCGCTGCACCGCGCGATTGCCGAGCGCTACGCCGGACAACTGTGCTGGAGCAACGAGCCACACGCCTCGGTGGACTTCATCCACAGCCCGTATTCCGCCATCGTCGATGGCGGCCAGACGCGCATCAGCGGCCCGCACCTGGCCAATCTGCTGATATGGTTCGACAATGAATGGGGGTTTGCCAATCGCATGCTCGACGTGGCGGCCTGCTGGGGGCGCCGCGCCGGCTTGCTTGGCGAGAGTGTCGACCAGAGTGTCTGACGGGAGGTCAAGGCAATGAAGCTACTCAAGCGCTACCTGAGCCGGATTCTGGCCGGACTCACCGGACTGGTCGGCGAAGGCCTGGTGCTGTCCATGAGCGCGATTCTCCTCATTGGTCTGACTCTTGGCCTGGCGGCCTATCTGTTCCTCAACACGGCTGCGCCGCGTACCCTCACGCTCGCCAGCGGCCCGCCGGGCAGCTCCTTCCAGCGCACCGCAGAAAAATACCAGACCATCCTCGCGCGGGAAGGCGTCACCCTCAAAATCCTGCCCTCCGAAGGCTCCTCCGACAATCTCAAGAAACTCGCCTCGCCCAAGCTGCACGTCGATGTCGGCTTCGTGTTGGGCGGTGAGGCGCGGGAGACGCAGTACGAAAAACTGATGTCCCTGGGCAGCATCGCCTTCCAGCCGCTGATGATTTTCTACGTCGGCGAGCCCCGCACGCTGCTGTCCGAGTTCAAGGGCAAGCGCCTGAACATCGGCGTCGATGGCAGCGGCACCCACACGCTGGCTTTGAAGCTGCTCAAGGCCAACGGCATCGTTCCCGGCGAGGACACCACGCTGGACAGCACCGATCTAGACGATCCCGGCAAGGAACTGCGCGAAGGCCGCGTGGATGCCGTATTCCTGATGAGCGATTCGACGGCGACGACGGTGACGCGTACCCTGATGCGCGATAGCAGTGTCCGCCTGTTCAGCTTCGTCCAGGCCGATGCCTATGTCCGCCGCATCAGTACCCTGACGAAACTGCAACTGCCACGGGGGACGCTGGATTTCGGCAAGGACATCCCGCCGCAGGACATCGAGCTGATCGGCCCGACTGTTCAACTCGTGGCGCGGGACACGCTGCATCCTGCGCTCTCGGACCTGTTGCTGGAAGCGGCGCGGGAAGTCCATGGCCCCGCCGGCATCTATCGCAAGCGTGGCGAGTTTCCGGCACCCCATGAAGGCGAGTTTCGCGGCAGCCCGGATGCTGCCCGATATTTCACGTCGGGCAAGAGCTTCCTCTATCGCAGCCTGCCCTTCTGGCTGGCGACGCTGGTGGCACGGGTGCTGGCAGTGCTGGTGCCGGTGATCCTGCTGTTGATACCGGCGCTGAGAATCGCCCCGGCGATTTATCGCTGGCGAGTGGAGTCGCGCATCTATCGCTGGTATCGCGCCCTGCTCGAACTGGAGCGCAGGGCGTTCGACACTGACGTGGGCGCGGAGCAACGCGCGGAACTGCTACAGCAACTGGATCAGATCGAAGCGGCGGTGAACCGCATCGTCATTCCGGCCGCCTTCGGCGATCTGTTCTACGGCTTGCGCGGCCACATCGGTTTCGTGCGGGCGCGCCTGCGCCTGGAGGAAGTCACGCCACGGCCCGATCTTCCAGTCGCGACCGAGGCTTCCGCCCGCAAGATGTAACGCTCATGGCCCCGATGCGCTATGCCGCATCACTGTTGCATTGGAAATAAGTATCTTCGGTGCGTATGCTGTAGTACTTGTAACGGATGCGTTCCCGGAGCTGATCCAGCAAGCGCACCGAAACCAAGGGAGGCCTCGGAACTTCCTCGCAGGGTTTGAGGTATGGTTTATACTGTTTATAAGAACAGTATATGATCCAACTCTAGGACTGCAAAGAGTTTTTAGTGATGCCTCGCCATGTTGGGCGTCAATAGGTCCGTGAGTATGGAAGAACTACGAAACCAAAAGGTGGGTAAATGAGAACATTGATGCTAGCTTTAACGACCTGCGTGACTGTTGCTGCATTCACTGTGCACGCTGACGAGCAACTAAATGGCACTCAGCTAATTAGCCTTTCCTGTACCCCAAATCGTTGTGAGAACTGGCATTACGACGTTGGCACGAAAATATCAATGACCACCGATTGCATCACCCATATGACATCTTCAGAGTTATCGTTCCCGCCGCGGAACGGATCTCATGTTGCGGAGGTAAAGTCGATGAATGCACGGCGAGTTACTGAAGTTACGGATGCATCGGTGAAACAAACATTGACTTCGGAAACTGGTGGTTTTCGAAATGTGATTACCACTCTGGTAAGCCGCATCGATGGGAAGTACAACGAGACAAGAGAACAATATTCAAAGTGGGCTACGGACAGATACAAGATAAGCGGCACATGCTTGGCAGTATCTGAACTTGCGAAGCGAAAATTCTAGAAGCCCACTAGGTTTCGACTGACTTCGTATTGCCACCCAATTACCGTTGGACGTTATAAGCCTTGAAGCATCTCGACCTCACTGCCCTACTTGACCAAACGTTTTTTGGTCTCGATACACTATCTATGCTCAGTGATATCGAGGACTTCATTGAATTCTCAGAGAGCAGCATCGGGTGGCAAAAGAGTCGGGAGCTTCGGCGCGCAGAGCAAGAATGCAGTGAAACACAATTCAATGACCCGCGCGATGAGGGGCAGTATCGAGATCAAATGCTGGAAGGCGTGAAGTTTCGATTTGAGGTAAGCCTAACGCAACGGGTTCGCTACGCAGCACTGGTGGCGCTGATTACCACCGTCGAGTGGGTATTGCTGGCGTTAAAAGAACGTACCTCCTTCAAATTTCCCCAGCGCCCAGGCGGTAGCAGTGAAGCTATCCATGTGCTCTCGGTATTCAATGATATGGCTTCGCTTGGTGTTGAGAAAGAAATTTCGTTTTTGGAAACTCTGATCTACATTCGCAATTGCATCGTCCACGCGGCAGGCCTGCTTGATTCATACAACCGCGGCGCCGAGTTACGTCAAGCCGTGGAATCTTTAGAGGGAGTGAAAGTTTCCGACCTTCGTTTTTTCGGTGACGGCATCGAAATTGAGTCTGGATTTTTAGAAAACGCCATTAACAGCATTCGGGCATGGCTGCCGAACGTAGAGAAAGGAGTGTCGGAGAAAGGATTGCTTCGAAAATGACGCCCAACCCATCGGTGCAGGGGATCTGCGCGATAAAGCCGCGCAGCTCCCCTGACCTTGAACGCTGGGCACCTCAAGGTGGAGCGTATGGCATTGACAGCATGTAGCCACGGGGATACAGTTGCTCCATGATTGAAATTCGCAAAACTGTCCTCTTCGCTCAGTGGCTCGACGACTTGCGCGACCTCCAGGCGAGAGCGCGCGTCCAAGCAAGGATCGAACGGCTCGCCGCTGGAAACCCCGGAGATGTCGAACCGATTGGCGAAGGTGTCTCGGAGTTGCGAATCAACTATGGTCCCGGTTACCGGGTGTATTTCAAGAAGCGAGGGCGAGAGGTGATTATTCTGCTGGCTGGTGGAGACAAGACTACCCAAGCCAAGGACATCAAGCTGGCATTGCGCCTCGCACGTAATCTTTCGGAGTCGTAGCAACCATGACCCAGACCGTTACCACTCGCTATGACGTCGCCGAGCACCTCAGAACCCCAGAGGAAATGGCTGCTTATCTCGAAGCCTGCCTTGAAGAAGCCGATGGGGATGCTGCATTCATTGCCAAAGCACTTGGCGATATTGCTCGCGCCAAGGGCATGTCACAGGTCGCGCGCGATGCCGGACTGTCTCGCGAAAGTCTTTACAAAGCGCTTTCCGGTGATCGTAGCCCTAGCTTTGACACCATCCTTAAAGTCATCGGTGCACTTGGGCTGAAGTTGCATGCCGAAGCTGGTCACAGCTGATGAGTAGCCCAACCTGGCAGGCCACCTTCCTACGTTGAAGCTGTAGCCCCCCCCGTTTACCGCCGCAAAATCCTCTACAAATGGCGCGATTTCCATCGCGCCATTTGTCATTTCGCTATCGGATTCATTAAATCGCCGTGCTGCCAGCGCCGACTTTCAGGTCGAGCGCGGCACGTCATGCCGATCCGCGCCACGCGGTTCATCAACACGACGCACGCGAACTCCCTCATGCGTGTCCGTGTGATTCGCGAGTTCAAATTCGCTTCATCCGGTCGCCAGGGCTTGCTCAGCGCTGGGAAATCTGGCCCAGGCCGTCGGAGATGACGATCTCGACGCGTCGATTCAACTGTCGGTTCTGGTTCGTGTCGTTGTCCGCTACCGGATAGGCTTCGCCATAGCCACGCATGGCGATGCGTTCGCGAGCTACACCCATGTCCTGCAAGGCATTGCGCACGGCGCCGGCACGACGCTCCGACAAGTCCTGATTGTGGGCAGTGCTACCCGTACTGTCGGTAAAGCCTTCGATCAGGACGGTGCGCTGCGGGTTCTGTTGCAGCACCATGGCCAGCTTCTGCGCGGTGCGCAGGCCGTCCTGGGTCAACTGGGTCTGATCGCTGCCGAAGAGCACGTCGCCCAGCGTGATGACCAGTCCGCGCTCGGTCTGCTTTGCTGCCAGGTCGGCGAGTTGCGCTTCGAGTTCTGCTGTGCGGGCCCGCGCAATCTGAGTCTGGCGCTGGGCTTCCACCATGTCGGCCTCGGCCATCATCGTGTCGACGCGGGCGCGGTTGGCTTCCAGAGTGCGTTGATTCAGCCGCATCTGGTCGCGTTCCTGACCGGCGTTGGCGACTTCGGCTTCTGCTGATTTCTGTTTCACCACTTCCTGCGTCAGGGCGATCTTCTGCTTGGCCAGATAGGCGAGCTTGTCGATATTCGTGTCGCTGTCATTCGCGCGGGCCGATGCGTTGGCGTTTTCCATGGCTTCGCTGGCCTGTTTCATTTCCGGCGCGGCGTAGGTCGAGACCTTTGGGTTGCCTTGCACGGCGGCATAGTCGTTGCGCGTCTGATCCAGCAGGGTGGTGGACTTCGGCATCGAACTGCACGCGCCGATCAGGGCGGCGATGGTGAGCAGGGCGGGCATGCGGTAATTGTTTTTCATGATGGCTTCCTTGTCTGGACAAATACGACGCCGCGATGCTGCGACGCCTGGGTGTGTTGGTGGATTGCTGCGATGCTTATTGGCGGTTGGCGCGGTCGAGTTCCTCACGCAGGACACGAATGTCGTCCTGCAAGGCATCCGAGGCCATCTGGGCCTTGGTCGAATTGGCCTTGCCCTGCGCCAGCTTGGCGTCTGCCTGGGCCTGATTCGCCAGTTCCATGGCCAGCTTGTAGTCCTTGGCTGCCATGGCCTTGTTGGCCAGCGCCATCTTTTCCCGCGCCGATTTCATTTCGACCGGGGCGAATTCTCCGGCCCCGGCGCTGGCGGCGTTATCCACTGCCGCTTTCGATACGGCCACATCGGCGGTGGCGGGGGTCTTGAGGCTGCTACAGGCGGCAGTCAGGACCACGATTGCGCCGAGCAGGGCAGTGCCCAGGGGTTTCAGATTTCTTGTCATTGTTTTCTCCAGTGAACCGCGAAGGGATTGCGGCAATTTTCTTGCTGCATTGGTTTATAGGCGGCAGACATCGGCGGGTCGGTACGTTGAGCCACACAGCCAATGCATTCCTCACGGCCGCAGCATTTCCCCTACCAGTTTCTGGAATTCCTGGTAACGGATTGGTTTCGCCAGATAGCCGTCGCAGCCGGCGGCATCGACCTTCTCACGGTCACCGTTCATGGCCAGTGCGGTCAGCGCCACGATGCGGATGCCCTGTGTGGCGGCATCGGCCTTGAGCAGGCGCGAGGCCGAGAGACCGTCCATGCCGGGAAGTTGCACGTCCATCAGGATCAATTGCGGCATCCGGGTTTGCGCCAGGCGGATGCCTTCCTCGGCGTCGCTAGCCTGGATGACTTCATGGCCGTCCCGTTCCAGCAGAAGCACGGCCAGCTTCATGTTGGTGGGATTGTCTTCGACCACCAATATGCGTGCCATGTCAGTCGTACTTCCCGGCTATCGCCCGTTTCACTTCCTTGATGAACCAGTCCTGATGCGGGTCCGGTTTGTCGATTGACTTCGTCTTTCCGTCCTTGTCGCCAAGCGGAAAGCCGACGGCCAGGGCGCGCGCCAGTTCTTCGCGGCCGACGGGTTTTTGCAGAACCTGTGCGGCGCCCAGCGATAGTCCCCGTTTCCGGTCAGCGACGATGGAGACGATGACGACCGGCACCATGGCAAACCTGGAGTCCTGTTTGAATCGTTCGAGAAATTCCCACCCGTTCATGCCGGGCAGCATGATGTCGAGGGTCAGCAGATCGGGACATTCCGCCGTCGCCAATGCCATGGCCGATTCCGCTGAGATGGCACGCACCACGCGAAAGCCCGAGCTTTCCAGTTGCCGCCGCAGGAGTTCTGCACCCTGGTCGTCGTCCTCGACGATCAGGGCCATGGGGCGATGGCCACTATCGCTGGGCTGTGCGGTGGTATTCGGTGTGGTGGGCTGTAGCGTCGGCGCCGGAAAAGTCGCGACAGGGGCGGATGACTCGCTCGTGTCGCTGGCGGGCAACGGCTCGGACGCGCTGCGCCAGGGCAACCATACCGTGAAGGTCGAGCCCTGGTCGGGAATGCTGTGCAGCGCCACGCTGCCGCCATGAAGTTCTGCCAGACGCTTGACCATCGACAAGCCAAGCCCGGTGCCTTCGTAGCGGCGCGCCAGCTTGCTGTCGATCTGGGTGAATGGACGGAACAGACGTGCCTGGTCCTCGACCGAAATGCCGATGCCGGAATCGGTCACGGCCAGCTCCAGGTACTGTTCGAAATTGCCATTCGGCACATTCGTCGGTCCGACGCGGCGGGCGGCGACATGCACCTCGCCGCCCTCGGGAGTGAACTTGACGGCGTTCGACAACAGGTTGTAGAGGATCTGTTTCACCTTGCGTTCGTCCAGCCAGATCATGCCGCCTTCGTCGGATTCTTCCGTGCCGACGAGATCCTCGGCGAAGCGGGTGGTCAGGTGCAGGTGATGCGCCATGGCTTTCTCCCGCACCACTTGCATGCTGGCCTGGATCAGGCCGGCCACGTTCAAGGGTTCGAGTTCCAAGCTCATCTTGCCTGCCTCTACCTTCGAGAGGTCGAGGATGTCGTTGATCAGGGACAGCAGATGGGTGCCGCTGGTGAAAATGTCGTTGACGTAGTCCTTCTGTTGCGGGGCCAGCTCGCCCAGCAGTCCGTCCCGCAGCACTTCCGAGAAGCCGATGATGGCGTTCAGCGGTGTTCTGAGTTCGTGGGACATGTTGGCGAGGAACTCGGATTTCATCCGGCTTGCCTCTTCGAGTTGCTGGTTCTTTAGCGCTATTTCGCGACTGGCAAGAATCTCGGCGGTGCGCTTTTGTACCTCGAGTTCCAGGATTTCGTTTTTATCCCGCAGAAAATCGGCCATGCCTTTGAGCGCAAGGTGGTTTTTGACGCGAGCCAGGACGATGGGGGGGCTGACGGGTTTGGTGATGTAGTCCACGGCACCCATTTCCAGCCCTTTGGTCTCGTCTTCCAGCGCCGCCTTCGCGGTGAGGAAGATCACCGGGATGTTTTCCGTTTTTGGATCGTGCTTGAGGCGCTGGCAGACTTCATAGCCATCCATTTCCGGCATCATGATGTCGAGCAGGATCAGGTCGGGCGGGGTGTCGGATGCCGCTATCTTCAAGGCCTTTTCCCCGCTATTGACGATCTTTACCTGATAGTCGTCCTTGAGCAGGCTGCTCATCAGCAGCAGGTTGTCCGGGGTGTCGTCGACCACGAGAATCGTGGGTTTGGTGGCGAGTTCAAGTGGGTCCATGGCGCTGGTTCTCAGTGGGGTATCGCATTGGTGATGTCAGCTGCGACCAGGGAGGCCACTTCGGTGGCGGCTCTCAAGGCAGCCAGGGATTCATCGAATTTGCAGGCACGGACTCCCTCGTCGATCTGCCGGTAGTACTCGGGAAATGCCGCGCTCAACAGGTTCGTGTTCGCATCCAGTACGTCCACCGCCTCGGCATCGTCATCGGCCAGCAGGTTTGCCAAGCGATCACAGACGGCTTCAAGTTGCATCCGGTCCACCGTGACCGTTGCCGGGATCTGCTCGTTCGGCAACTGTGATTCGAGTTGTTCGATGAAGAATGCCAGGGGCTCTTCCAGCTCGGCAAGCCGTGCCTCGATG
The DNA here is from genome assembly GCA_030824275.1 of Rhodocyclaceae bacterium. GTDB lineage: Bacteria > Pseudomonadota > Gammaproteobacteria > Burkholderiales > Rhodocyclaceae > JAVBXY01. The sequence goes on from JAVBXY010000031.1 coordinate 88,845, forward strand.
TCGTCGTGCGAGTGATCTTCCTTGATCGAGGTTTCGAGACGTTCCGCCAGTTGCTGCAAGGTGGTGGCACCGATGTTGCCGGCCACGCCCTTGAGCGTGTGGGCCAGGCGCTCGGCATTCTCCCTGGTGTCGCCGGCCAGGGTCTGGCGTATGTCGGCCACCACTGATTTCTGGCCGCTGACGAATTTTCTCAGCATGGTGAGGTAGAGCGGCTTCTTGCCAAGTACGCGACGCAGACCGCTGACCACGTCAAGGCCTTGAATGTCGTATGGCAACAGGGTATCGGTCGCAATGCTGGTCTTGGTGGCGGTGACCGTACTCGGCGAGCCTCGCGGTTTGATCCATTTCAGCAGTGCTTTCCACAGGTCGTCTGGTTCGATGGGTTTGGCCACGTGGTCGTTCATGCCGGCCGCCATGCAGCGGTCACGGTCGCCCTGCATGGCGTTGGCGGTCATGGCCACTACCGGCAATTCGGCGAAGCGTGCTTCCTTGCGGATTTCCCGCGTCGCCGTCAGTCCATCCATGACCGGCATCTGCATGTCCATCAGCACGATGTCGTAAGTCTCGGTTTTCAGCATGTCCAGCGCGATTCGTCCATCCTCGGCCAGGTCGACGACGAAGCCAGCGTCGGTCAGCAACTCGGTGGCGACTTCCTGGTTGAGGTCGTTGTCCTCCACCAGCAGGATGCGTGCGCCCTTGATGGTGGCGAGTTGAGCGAGGGCATCGGGTTTCACAATGTCGGCAGTACGGGGGCCGGCCACAACTACCCCCAGGGTATTGGCCACGATATCGAACAGCACCGATGCGCTGACCGGCTTGATCAGGACATTCGCAATGCCGGCCGCTTCCGCGCTCTTGATGACTTCCTCGCGGCCGTAAGCAGTGACCATCATCAGCAGCGGCATGTGCTTGAGCGGACGCGACTTCAGCCGCCTGGCGGTCTCGATGCCATCCATGCCCGGCATGTGCCAGTCGAGGAAGACGATTTCATAGGGCGTGCCCTGGAGGTCGGCCTGTTCCACGGCGGCGATGGCGGCCATGCCGGAATCCACATGGTCGACCTGGAGGCTCATGCTGCCGAGCATGTCGCCCAGCACCACGCGGGCATTCTCGTTGTCATCGACCACCAGCACGCGTTTGCCCTGGAGGCCGCCGGACAATACCAGCGGCCGTTGTTGGTCGCTGCCCTTGCCGAGACGGGCCGTGAACCAGAAGGTGCTGCCCTTGCCGGGTATGCTGCTGACGCCGACCTCGCCGCCCATCAACTCGGCCAGCTTCTTGGCGATCACCAGGCCGAGGCCGGTACCGCCGAACTTGCGTGTAGTCGAGGTGTCCGCCTGGGAAAAGCTCTGGAACAGGCGTCCCGCCTGTTCGGGCGTCAGGCCGATGCCGGTGTCGTGCACGGCGCAGTAGAGCAGCACGTCGCTGTCGGTCTCTTCCTTGAGGCGGATGACGATGCCGACCTCGCCGTGTTCGGTGAATTTGACGGCGTTGTTGCTGTAGTTGATCAGGATCTGTCCCAGACGCAATGGATCGCCGATCAGGAAGGGCGGGACATTCTTGTCGATGTCGAAGACCAGTTCCAGTCCCTTGATGGTGGTCTTCTCGGCGATCAGGTTGGCGACGTTGTCGAGCACTTTCTCCAGCTCGAATTCCGTGCGTTCGACTTCCAGTTTCCCCGCCTCGATCTTCGAGAAGTCGAGGATGTCGTTGATGATGCCGAGCAGATGGCTGCCCGATCCCTGGATCTTCTTGATGTGATCGCGCTGGCGCGGCGTCATCTCGGTTTTCAGCATCAGGTAGGCCATGCCGATGATGGCGTTCATCGGGGTGCGGATCTCGTGGCTCATGCTGGACAGGAAATCCGATTTGGCCAGGTTGGCCTTTTCTGCCGCTGCCCGGGCGCTCTCCAGCTCGACGTTGTTCTCCTCCAGCACCTGATCCAGGCGCTTGCGTTCGGTGACGTCGCGGGCGGCGGCGAATACGCCCTGCAAGCGTCTGTCGCGGTCGTAGAAGGTGGTGGCGTTGAAGGACACCACGGTTTCACGGCCATCCCTGGCGCGGGTGACGAGCTCGTAGTTGGTCACCGTCTTCTTGCTCAGCACCAGCTTGATGCTGGCCTCGGCGCGCTTCGGGTCGGTGAAGTAGTTCTTGAACGGTGCCCCGATCATTTCGTCACGGGTGCATCCGGTCAGGGCTTCCATCTGCTTGTTGACGTCGGTGATGATGCCGGCGGGATCGGTGGTCATCAGGGCGTCGATGTTGGATTCGAACAGGGAGCGCGTGTAGAACTGGTTGTCGCGGAGACGCTGGCCCAGTTGCTTTTGTTCGGCCTCGATCTGTTTGCGCGCCGTGTTGTCGGTGCCGATCAGCAGGTAGCCGATGATGGCGTTTTGCACATCGCGCAGGGCGGTGACGGAGACCACGGCGGGAAAGCGGCTGCCGTCCTTGCGGATGTAGGTCAGCTCGTAGATGTCCTCGATGCCACGCGCGGCCTTGAACACCAGGGCCTCGAAGCCCGGTGCAATGGTTGAATCCAGCTCGATGCTGAGGGCTTCGGCGCGTTCGATGACTTCCTGCGGGTCGGAAATTTCCGCCGGGGTGATCTTGTTCATCACGTCGGCAGCGGTATAGCCGAGCATGCGTTCGGCGCCGACGTTGAAAATCTGGATCACGCCATTGGCGTCGGTAGCGATGCTGGAGAAGTTGGCGCTGTCGAAAATCGCCTTTTGCAGGGCGCCGGCCTTGAGCAGGGCTTCTTCGGCCTGCTTGCG